>JAQXEZ010000020.1 GCA_029250605.1 Candidatus Thalassarchaeaceae archaeon | reverse complement strand
CTCCCGCACCCCCTAAGCCAGCAGCAGCGCCCCAACCACCCGCTCCTCCCGCACCCCCTAAGCCAGCAGCAGCGCCCCAACAACCCTCTCCTCCCGCACCCCCGAAGCAAAACACTCCCGCCGCTCCAAGGCCATCCAACGCCCCCCCTCCGACGAAGCGAAGACCACAGGGCAAGAAGAGGAGGCCGGCACCGAAGGGAAGGCCACAGGGCAAGAAGAGGAGGCCGGCACCGAAGAAAGGCAAACCTGGTCAGCCCCCAATAGGGAAGAAAAGAGGAGGCCGAATCAAGATCAAGCTCGGCTTGAGGGCAAAGAAGATGTCTGAGGAGACTGACGAATACACCGATCAGATTGGATGGACCACTTCTGGCGCAGAGACCGTGCTAAGCGATCTGAAGGACATTGAGGAAGTGACCAAGAAGGAGCCAGAGACACTCACTCACCATTGCTCAATGTGTGGCAGCAGGATGCAGATCCCCCGGCCAAAGAGAGAGAGGTACAGGGTCATATGCGCACATCCAGAATGCGGTCACGAAGATCGGATCGGCTTCTGAATGCGGCTGAAAAAGGCCACCTCTATTGGGCAATTAGCTATGCCTTTGGCATGTACAACTTGACCAGAATTGAATTAACGAATGCTACCAAGGCCGATATTGTTGCAGCCCCAGTCATTCCTTCTACGAAGGCGTACTGCGCATTTTCAATCAATTCGATTCCAATGATGTTGCCTTGGGACAACAACTCATTCCCAATCCTAATTGCAGCAGGGAAAGACTCGGAAACCAATGCCGATTGTGTCTCGAGACCAGAGGGAACTACCATCTCATTCTGGTATATTTCATTCACAGCACTTCCTACGATAGCGATGCCAAAGGCGCCCCCAACCTCTCTGCTAGCGTCATTCGTCGCACTACCGACGCCCGCCTTGTCATGAGGGATCGCACCCATCACCATAGTGGTGGAGGGGGCCATGGTCAAACCCATGCCCACACCAATCATGAAGAAAATTACAGCGAGCGTCCAATACGGCGTCCCGACCCCCACGGTAGTGAAGATCAACATCGCAGTCCCAATAACCGCAAGTCCGAATGAAACAACATTGTTGCTCCCGAATCTTTCGCACAACCTGTCACTATTCGCCGCACTGGGCATTAACCCCAGAGGCAGGGGAAGGAATCGCAATGCTGCTTCCAAAGCACTCCTTTCCCTAACCAGCTGGAAGTGCAGCATCTGGGTGAACATGAAGGAGAACATCACGAAGAATGCCAGGCTAATTGCAATCAAACCTAGAGAGAACCCCCTATTTTGGAAGAAGTCGATAGGAAGCATTGGGTGCTCCGTTTTCCTCTCCCACCAAACGAAAAGGAACGACAGAACCACACCCATGGCCCCGAGTGCCAAGACCTCCACACTTCTCCACCCCAAACTGGGCCCCTCGATTATCGCAAAGAGAACAAATCCAAGGGCTCCCACAGAAAGAGCACCCCCAATCGGGTCCATTGGAGACCCCGCTATATCCCTAGAGTTGGGGACAAGAAGGATACTAAGGACCATCGCCAATGCAATAATTGGCGGATTTATCCAGAAGACAGCCCTCCAATCGAAGTTTTCTACCGCCCAACCACCTACTAGGAGTCCGATAGGGGCACCAACCCCTGCCATCCCCACCCAGATACCTACTGCCTTCCCCCTTTCCTCAGGAGGGAAGACGACAACAATTACGGAGAGAGTTGCCGGCATTACCAAGGCCGCACCAAGCCCCATCAAGGCCCTAGCACCAATCACTTGCTCGGAAGTAGTGGCATACTGGGCTGTTAACGCGGAAACCAAACCCACGATCGCAAGACCGACCAACAACGCATGCTTTCTCCCGAACCTATCACCGAATGCACCCATCACAAGGAGCAAACCACCGAACACGATTACGTATGCATCCATGATCCATTGCAATTCGGTGTTATCGGCTCCCAATTCCTTCGAAAGTTCAGGCAAGGCGACGTTTACTGTGACATTGTTGAGAAGGGTGATTACCAGACTCAGACTCATGATTCCGAGAATTAACCAGCGTCTTCGATGGATTGTTTCATGGTCCACAGAAACTTCGAAGAGACATGTCCTAATAATCAGCAGGTTTCAAGCCGTTTACCTGTCGCCAGTAGTCAATGTTACGCCCAGGGCTGGCACTGGCAACCGCGCTGATGCTGATGCTGATGCCGTTCTCGGGGTGCCTCCAGGGTGACAATCCAACGAACGAGGTCGAGGACGAAAAATCACCACCAGGCGTATTTGTCACAGGACCAGAAGGTCAACTGGTAGACGAAAACCCTCTTCCGTTGGTGTTCAATTTCAGTGACGTAGGTGAGGACGGAGCGGAGCCCAGCCTTGGAGTGACTTCGAGCGGATGCATCTTCTTCATCGCATTCGAGAAGGTAATGAGATCCTGTGATCATGGAGACTCGTGGGTGGACGTCACTGGCCCATTATGCGCATTCCAGACAAACGACCCGTATGGTTGGGTCGATCCAGTAACAGACAGGATATTCAATGTCCAGATGCAAGGTCTGGAGACTTCTTGGATTTGCTGGAGCGACGACGACGGGGAAACCTGGGTAGGCAATCCTCACGACTCAGGCTCGACACCCATTAATGACCACATAAAACTGGCAACTGGACCCTGGACAGGAAGCGGTTACGGCATTGGGGGCCTAGTATCACAGGCATTCTACGATCAAGCGGTTTACTACTGCTACAACAAAGGCATCGGGATCTTCTGCTACACTAGCTTCGATGGTGGGGCGACATTCGAGGCAGGGGGTTTGCTAGTTGGACTAGCTACGAGCAACGGGGGCCTTCATGGGGCCATCACCTCCGCGCCCGATGGAACAGTCTACGTCACCCCAAGAGTCGAGACTCCAACAGTCATCGTCTCCAAGGACAATGGACTGACATGGTTCGAACGTACGATGGGCGAGGATCAGGGGACCCCATACCCCCGGAAGAACTCAGAGGTGGCCACTGACACGCAATCGAATGCGTACCACATCTGGACAGGCGCCGACGAGGGCGTATACATGGCGACCAGCACCGACTCCGGGGAGTCATGGAGTCAGACCAGCATGCGTATCAGCCCCAGCCAAGTAATCTCGACCGCATTCCCTCAAATCGATGCTGGCGACCCCGGACGAATCGCGATAACCTACCTCGGTAGCGAGAATGGCAGTGAACTGAACCAATCTAATATCGATGGCGAACCGTGGGATGGGAATGCCCACTTTGCCAATGCCAACGTCAGCTACTACCTCTATGTCACATACAGCCTGAATGCACTTGACCCGAATCCGGTGTTCCACACTGTCCGAGCCTCCCCAGATCCTGTTCAGATAGGTAGCATATGCCTCAACAGCGGCGACTGTCGTGACATCGGGGGCTCCAACAGAAACCTCCTGGATTTCAATGACCTACATATCGACAGAGAAGGGCGAGTGTACATCGCCTTCGCCGACGGATGCACAGGATCTTGCGCCACCGATGGCAACTCCACACCAGAGGACTCTAGGAGCAGACGAGGCATTCTCTGCTACCTTGGAAGCGGACCGAGCCTGTTGGAAGGCTTCGGGGTCTTATCTGCCTTCGAATCCGAGTGACTCTCATAACGCGCTTCGTATAGCGTACACCATGTCGCTTCCCAGAAGGGCCATGGAGCAGATGGGCTTCTCCGTCTGTTGCCTCATGTGCGATGCACCAGATGTAGCTGGCTCCATCAGATGCAAGGAATGCATCAAGGGGCACACCAGAGCTAGGGATCGGCTAACCTCCGGCAAAACCAGAACAAAGGCGCAACGCCTCGCTAGGGAACTAGTCACGATGCTAGCCGACCCCTTCAGTCACGCCGACGACGACTCCCACGGTAAATGGATGCAAACTTACTCTGAAATGATACGCGAGCACCAGCATGACCCCAAGAAGGGCAGCGGGAGTAGCTTGAGAAGCCAGAGACTCTCCAGAAAGACCTCCTTGATCCGAGAAGTGGGCAACAAGAACAAGTGGGTGGAGAACCCACCGGATGAATCGCAAATGGAGGAAATGCGAGAGATACTCCGGGATGGAGACTCAAAACCACCAATGACGTGGGACGACCTCATCTCCGAGATAGAAGAAATTCTGGACGATTGAACTCGAATAGCATTGATATCAGACGATAGAGACCAGTATTCGATGGCAGCGGAGAGGGACCCCCGGGCATGGAGGGTAGACGACGACCCCCTCGAAGCACGCCAGAGGGCAAGCAGCCACTCGGCTGCTAGGGACGATGGAACGTGGAGACAGCCACGAATCCGCATCGTCCAGATGGACCAAGGTGGAAGGATGACTTCCAGCTTCTTCGGAGACCCACGAACCATGGGTTCGGCTTCTATGCACAGAGGGTCGATATGGCACTTCTCTAGAACAGAGATCAAACATCTCGCCATAGCCACGGGTGCTTTCACGCTGGCACTAGCACTGATGTTCGATGGAGGGGTTTTCTCTCTCTCCTCTGAGTTCCCGGTTTATTGCCTGCTGTCTTTGATTTCGCTTGCACCGGCTTTCATCCTCCACGAATTCGCTCACAAGTTCGTAGCCAAGTACTACGGCTGTTGGGCAGAGTTCAGAGCCGATCCAGGGGGCTTGAGGTTTGGCTTGATCCTAGCCGCATTTCTCGGGATTGTATTCATGGCACCCGGAGCGGTGATGGTCGCGGGCAACGCTACGAGGAACCAATTCGGCAAGATTGCGGTTGCAGGTCCGATTACGAACATGGCCCTATGGGCTCTGGGATACAGTGCATGGCTTGTCCTAGGTGGCTTCGTGGGTCTAATAGACATCGTCATCGGATACTGGCTGTGGGGCAATGCCATCCTGTGCGCATTCAACATGCTTCCTTTCGGACCTCTGGACGGTAAGAAGATCAAGACATGGTCAGAACCCATCTTCTACATCTGCCTCAGTGTAGCAATAGCCATGGTTTACATCACAATGAATACCAACGGGATTCTGTAGTCCGTTGGCTTCGGGCTAGATTAGCGCATTCAGAACCGGTTGCTCGTCACAGTGGAAGAAGGTCATTAACGCCCACCATGTGATCATGTCGAGGCTGTTCACAAGATTCGCGACTCCCGTGTTCTCATCGCCGTAGTCCTTGCCGGTCGTGTCCATCCACTGCTCCATCTCCTCTAGTGTGTCACAGGTTTGGTGATAGCACCAGTACCCATCCACAAGTCCACCGAACCCAACGGTGACCGTGCCGAGGTTGTCTTGGAAGCTGGCATGGTCACTTCGTGCGGTGGTGTCCTCGTAGACGATAATCTCGGGCCGATCCATGTCCAACCACACATCCGTCTTCCACGTATCTGCCGAGTAGTTGGCCCCCACTAGGGTGCCCATCTGCTCCTCTAGGCCCAATGCATCCGATCCGATCCAGTTGGATAGGCCCACCATCCCCGGCTGGTCGAGACTGTCGTGGTTCGGACCAGGACCGATGTAGACGCGCATAGGCCACACCTCCGTGTCCTTCGGATACCCATCCTCGTCTATCTGGGGGTCTGGGTCCCCATGGGGGGCTCCCCCTCCCCCCGGCCAGTTCACACCCGCCATGTCGAGATTGATGTAGTTGGTAACCGTGACATCGGGGTTGTCCTCCTTGACGTAGTAGTCTGTCCAATAATCCGACCCCCTCTTCCCTCCTTCTTCTCCAGACCAAAGGCAGAACACCATCGTCCTCCTGCTCTCGAACTCGACGAGAGCACGAGCGGTTTCCAGCACCATGGAAGTTCCGGCAGAGTTGTCGTATGCACCGACGCGAGTTCCATACGACCTCGAACCCGTGACGTGAGGGTCGAGTAAGACCAAGTTCGCAGGAGGCGCTATGTCGAAGTGAGCGCCGAAAACCAACCATTCGTCCGTGAAGACGCTCCCCCACTTGTAGGCGCATACGTTGTACGACTCGGGGTTCTGGTTGCCCAAGATGTCAGTGAACTCGAACCGATGAGTCATCACTTCGAGGCCGAAGGAGGAAAGCTCGGAAATTAGGTACTGAGCTGCATCCTCGTATGCGAGGTTCCCCTGGCCGGCCCACCTGTCCCAGTATCCTGCCTTTCCATCGACCGGGTCCAGTGAGTTAGCAGGGTCAGTGATTTCATGTAGCCTCTCGTAGACAACTCTCCCATGAACCACTCCCGATGAGTGCTTACCCCCTTCGCCCTCTGCGACTGTATCCACCCTTTCCGATAGCAAGGCCTTCACCAAGACGGCTCCACCCGATTCCTGACTAGCGTTTAGGTAATCCAACGAGGTGTTGTCATTGACTCTTCTTACCGCAAAGCCAGACTCTCCCTCTGCACCACCTCTCTCCAACCAAGAACCCCATGACTCGTTAGCGGCTCTGACAGGCCAATTGACCCTCCCCTCGTCTCCGACTAGCATCACGAGCAGCGAGGCCCTCGGTGGGGCGAGTAAGTCGAGGGTTACGGACGCACCCTTGTCGATGTCCACTACAGTTGAGTTCTGTATGAAACCAGTAATGGGGTCCCTAACCAGGTACGGAACGAAGACAGACATACTTTGCCCTGCCTCTAACGTAACATCCTGAAAGACCCCCGAGACCAAGGTTCCTGGAACAACCCCAAGATCTTCTGATGCCAGACTGGATTCACTACCACCAAAGCAACCGCTCAGGGGGGCAGAGAGTACTACGAAAACCATCAGGAAGGCTCTCATGTGACCTCACTAAGTGGTTACCAGCCTTCTCTTGATTACGATGCCATTGTCCGACACCTGAAGGACCTCGACGGTCGGTTGAGGGGGGATGTACCCCATGGGGGAAGCAACCGATTCCTCGAGCGCCTCGAGCGCCTCGACCCTCCTCTTCCTCTTTCTCCGTGTCATCCTTCTCCTGACTCTCCAAAGGGAGAAAAGAACCAGCACGATCAAGTAGAACTGAATCTGGGAAATAATCCACATAGGAGTAAGGAGGACGTTGAACCCAATGCTGTCATCATTCACTCCCGGTGCGATTTCGTAGGTGATGACCTGGCGCTGAGACACGTTATCGATTTCAGATGCCAAACTTCCCTTGCTGGATGTCAAATCTTCAAGTTGGATCCCAAGAGGCATCGTGACTGAAATAAACCCGAAAAGACTCATCCCCATCTCATTGGGCCCAATGTCCGAAAGCTTCGATGTAGGGACACCAACCAAGGGAGCAAAACCCTCTTCACCCAATGCGGGAATCCGGATTCCCTCGGCACTCACCATGCTCGCCGAGAGTGCATCCGTCAAGCCACCCATTGCGGTAATCATTGGAGTTAGGAACGGAGCCACAAGGGTATTCGAGGGGGCTGTCGCCACGATCCCTCGCTCCAAATCCCCCCCGCCTCTTGCTATGTCGATTAACTCAAACCATGAGTTGTCAATTCCAGCAGTAATCTTCACACTCGGGATGTCTATGCTGAAAACAATCCCCCGCTCGTCACCGATACCGATAGAATCGTCGTTGTCCTCAAGCTCATTGTACGGTAGTTGGATGTCCACAACCAAACCGGACATGTCCATATTACCCCAGCCATTCCCTTCTTCCTCCACCATCTCACGAGAATAATCCCTGATGTAATACTCGATGTCTTTCCCCAGGCTCTCTGCGTATGCCGGAAGACCAGTTGTGTTATGCGAGGAAAAGGGAACGGTCTGTTCACAGTAACTCATCCCGTTATCGCAAAGTGAGAATGTCTTCTCTAGGGGGTCACCCCTAGAGCCGATATCGGCCAAAGCCCGGAATAGATCGGCGGGTAACACACTCAGTTCCAAGCTGGTTGTATCAGAGGTCATGGAATCAAGCCAGTCTTCAGGAAGGGCAATCCTGTGGACTGTTAGATCGACAGATAGGGAGAACTCAATAGAAACACCCTTGGTGACCGGCAGACTGGAGAATGAGATCGCAGCGATGTCCAAATCGGCTTCGACATAACCGCAACTCTTGGAAGTCGAGGGGCAAACTACGTCAGGAGTATTGTCGAAGCACCCTCCGTTCGCTGTGTTCCTGCAAATTGCATGGTCCCATGAGAAAGACTCGGATCCCGTGAGACCTATTCCCCCATCATGGTTCCCAGATGACCTGTATGCCAGGACGATTGAGTCCCCCCCTCCGGTTGTAGAAGCCCATGTGGGGAGGACAATCGTCATCGTCAGGTCCGCACTGACTCCATTTGGGAGGAGATCACCGATGAATGACTCCATCGCGTCATCGCTCAGAATAGTGGAGAACTCTACCCCGGAGTTCAGAAGTTTGCTGAGGTCTTCCCCAGAAACTGAGTTCATGAAACCCGAGTCCCCCAGGTTCCCACCTAGGAGATCCGCGAGACTGAGGGGGAACGTGTGACTGACTGACCGCATGTAGACAGGATACGAGTCATCCATGGCCACAGCCCCTTCCATGCAGTAATGCACCCCTCTGGAGCAGCCGAAGCCATGGGTGTGGTTCAGGCCACCGGGATCCAACGGTGCCTGTGTAACGGAAGTCCAGGTGAAGTCTCCCATTGACACGGTCAGCCCCTCCTTGGAGCTAGCAAGGGCCTGGCCTATTCCCGAGACCGGAATATTGCCGGATAGATCTCCCAGATCCATCAGACCTGTGTGATACGCCATACGTATCCCATCCGACGTGATTACAGGGATAGTGGCCTTGTTCGCCGGCATCAGTGGGGGAACGCCCCAACTAGTCATGGAGCTGGATTGGATTTGGTATATTCCTACGACGACCTCGATGAACGAGTTGCTCTCATCGGAGAGATCTACCGAGACTCTCAGATCCAGGCTCCTGTCGAAGGGGCTTACATCAACGATATCCGTTCCATCGACATCCCTGTATCCCATCGTCATGTCCAAATCGGCTTGAAGATGCGGCTCATTGGGATTGACGCGGTTATCCACGCTCCACAGGCCGGACTTGTACGCCACGCCATCAGCATCCACTTCTTCAACCTCCTCCCCCACCCAACCACCTGCATTGGCGACAGTGGCGTAAGTTGGTGGTTGGATTGCATAGGTTCCCTTGTGTCCTGGATTCACCCTCACATCGAAATTGGTTGTAATCTGGGAACCCATCACCAGCAAACCCTCCAGTGCCGTATCAAGGTTCGAGGCACTCACCCCATTGAGTCCGTAGGTGCTGGAAATAGGGAGAGTGATGTTGACGTTTGTAGAGATGCAAATCGGGGGTTCGAATGCGTTTCCATCACTGTCCAAGAGAGGGTCTAGCTGACAATCTACGCCAGACATCGTCCCTGAGTCATCGGGGATGAAGACTCTGTCTGACCACGTGGTATCTGGGGTAGAAGACCCACCCCAGTTCGACAAGAAGCTCGAAATTGAGCCGTCTATCTCCGACAGGAGGGACTCCTGGATGGTTGGGGACCCCGCGTCATTTGGGTCGGTGTTCTCGTCGAAGGCCGATCTCAGAACATCCGCTGGCAGACCATCGTTCGCCATTATGTTGTCAGACTGAAGGGCATTGGTCATGGACACCGAGTTGAATAGACCCATTCCCGACTTGTCCCACTCTCTGATAGCCCAAGATGCCTGGAACTGTATTTCGGTGGGGCTTGTCATGTTGAAGTGGAACATCCCTTCGACCCAGTCGGTGACATCGGTCGTTCCGTCGTGGCCGTCGGTCCTATCGTCACAAATTCCACCGAGGGTGGATATGGAGTCTTGGCAAATCGTCATCTCATCGAATCCAGCATCGGAAACCGCTACTGGTGCGAATGCTTGGACCATGAAGAGAACGGATAGGATAATTGCCGAACCCCCCCACTCATACTGTGAGTGAGTCTTAGCGTGCCGCTCAGCCATAGCGCAATGACTCTAAGAGTCATTGTTAATGGATTCGGTGAGGGGTGTCAGAAACAGACACGAACCGGCTCATTCCTCGGTCTGTTTGTACCACTCTTCAGTCGCTGTCGAAGACTGATCCGTTGAGACCCCGGATCCAGGGGCGATCGAAACAGGACTGGGTGTCACCTGCCCGCCTTGGATCTGTATCACCCGACCTTCGGCATCGACCTGGTAAGTAGTAGGCGTTTCATCCTTCATGGTAAGGGCCATTATCAAACCGATTAACAGGATAAAGCCTCCACAGCATGCACACGAGCCTCCGCCCATGGCTCCCAAGAAACCACCTATGGCATCCTCGATTATCTCGATGACAACGCTCTCTGGGACCGCAGTAACCTCCCACCTTGACGTGAACTCGTAAGAGGCCCCAACCTCAAGGCCGCGAACCGTTCCCATGTGGAGCCACCCTTCAGGGTCATCATCATGACCCGAGGGCAACTTCCCATCCTCTGTGCACCAGTCATGCTCGTACCATGCTCCCCCACCGCTTACATTCAGGTCGAACTCGTCGCACCTAACATCATCGCTAACGAAGATCAACAACCCCCCTTCTGATGGGTCCTGATGAACGTAGATCCCTGAGCTACCAGACCAGACCGTTTCGTCTTCAACCGAAAAACCCTCAATCGAACTTATCCCTCTAGCACCTAAGACTGTGAGCAATATTCCGATAACCAGCATCACGCCCCCAATCCCAAGGGTGACCTTAACTGCGGTTTGCATGGTTTTCGAATCCCATAGTCACTAACAAACTATCCGATGAAGACCGAGAGGCAGGTCAGACTCGCATCGACCTCCCTGAACTCGGTCATGTCGATAGTCGTGATGGAGAAGCCCGCATCCATCATCAATTGTCTGGACTTCTTGTACCCATCAGCCATGATGATTCGGTCTCCGTATGCGATGGTGTTTGCCGCATAACCCTCCTCCTCTGGGATCCAAATCACCTCCTCTGCGAACGCCAGGTCTTCCTCTTTGAGATGGCCCTCTGCTGCCACCATCGTGCCAGCCCTTGGGCTAGAGCAAACTGTGGTTAGGTGAAGGGTGCTCTCCGGGACGTCGAATAGCTGAACGTCCAACCCAACCTCTCTTGCACGCTTAGAAAGGAAGCTCGCCCCCTCCCGGTTCGTCCTGGTCGAGACCCCCACTAGGAACCGGTCATCGTAGAATACGACGTCACCACCATCCAGAGTCGCCCCGGCAGGCATTCTGTGAATCTCGAAGTCGTCTGCGAGGAACTCGGCGATAGAGTCCTGCTCCCCATCCCTACTGGGATGGCCAAGGTTGGGAATCACCACACAGTCATCTAGGATTACAGCCGTGTCCTCTGTGAAGCTGCAGTCCGGGTATCCCTCCAGGGGAGGTAGGACGACTACCTCTGAGCCATGGGCTCTGAGGGCGGCGAAATACGCGTCCTGTGCACCTCTCGCCGCCTCGTAATCAGGTGCTCTCGTCGTGAAGTAGTTGGAGACGGCATCGGCGTATTCGGGTGAGACCTCGCGAGTCAGAGCCCGCCCCCTAGTTCGGTCGAAGGTTCCTGGCACGAACGTCCCCCGGCATATCCGTTCATAACGATTAGGAGACCGGAATCGGTTTTCCTGAATCCGGTAATCACTGTCCCATCCATTATGGACGGTCCATGCTTGTAGAAAACCGCAGAGGGAACAGTCGATGGTAAATCTAGATGCACTCCTAGAAGCCAGAAACAGGCACATTAGCCAAGCACTGTCCATTGCACACGGCACACCGCTGCACATAGCGAGGGGAGAGATGCAATACCTCCACGCATCTGATGGGACCAGGTACCTCGATCTGGTGAACAACGTCTCTCACGTTGGTCACTGCCACCCCCATGTGGTTGAGGCTGGCCAGAGGCAGATGGCTGTGCTGAACACAAACAGCCGCTACGTGTACCCTGGTCTGACGGAGTACCTTTCGAGGCTCGCGAGCACGCTCCCCGACGCTCTCAGCATCGGCTTCATGGTAAACTCTGGCTCTGAGGCCAACGAGCTGGCAGTGCGCCTCGCGAGGTCGCATTCCGGCAACCACGACATGGCTGTAATCGAGGGGGCATACCACGGGCACACCGGGATGCTGATCGACCTGAGTCCCTACAAGTTCAGAGGCCCCGGGGGGAAGGGCGAGCCAGAGCCATGGGTCCATGTTCTACCCATCCCAGACTCCTATCGCAGACCCGATTCGGAATTCAACGATGAAGTCAGGGCGGGCATGTCAGAAGCAGGTCCGGTAGCAGGCCTTTTGATCGAGTCGATGCTTTCGTGCGCAGGGCAGGTCCCCCTCCCTGACGGCTATCTCGAGGAAGCCGCCTCCGCTGTTAGGGACGTCGGCGGGCTACTGATAGCCGACGAGGTGCAAGTCGGTTTCGGGAGGGTTGGCTCTCACATGTGGGCCTTCCAAGAGAGCGACGTCGTTCCAGACGTCGTGGTAATGGGGAAGCCAATCGGTAATGGCCATCCGATGGCAGCGGTCTTCACCACTCCCGAGATTGCCTCCTCGTTCGGTGGGATGGAGTTCTTCAGCACGTTCGGGGGGAACCCGGTCTCATGCGCGATTGGCATGGCAGTCATGGACGTAATCGAGGGAGATCGGCTAATGGAAAGGGCGAGCGAGCTAGGAGGACGATTCAGACACGGACTTGAGTCCCTCGGGGAGTCCCACGAACTGATCGGAGACGTACGAGGGAGAGGCCTCTTCCTCGGGATCGAGATGGTCAGAGACCGAGTCACCCTCGAACCCGCACCGAAGGAGGCATCAGCAGTCGTAGATTCCATGAGGGAGAGGGGCGTCCTTCTGAGCACGGACGGTCCCCTCCACAACGTAATCAAGATCAAGCCACCAATGGTCCTGAACGAGGAAGACGTCGACGAGACCCTCTCCAAGCTCGATTTGTGCCTTTCAGAGGATTGACGTAACAACACTTATGCGCACGGGACTCGAGGATTTGCCAATGGTACAAGAAGGACAGCCAATAGCACAAGAAGGACAACAATTTGCAGCACCATCATTCAGTCCCCGCCCACAGCAGATGATGGGGTTCATGGACGCTCTAACGACAGTGTACAGGAACAAGTACGTCACTTTCTCCGGAAGGGCATCACGGTCGGAATACTGGTGGGGATACTTGGGATATGTGGTCGTCGCCACCGTCTTACAGATCGTCGGACTTATAGGTGCGATTGCCCTTATGGATGTCAATGAAAGCCTCGCAGGGCTAGCAATCCTCCTTCCCTATCTGGCCGTTCTTGGAATGATCATCCCAAGCATAGCCGTATCTGTCAGAAGATTGCACGACACCGGGAAGAGTGGCTGGATGCTACTTATCATATTGATACCATGCATCGGAATAATTCTATGGCTAGTATGGATGATCGAGGACGGACAGGCCCACGACAACGCGTATGGGTCAGTTCCCACTAACACGTTGGAATAGTCAGAACCTGCAAGAACACCTTTTGCGGCTTTTTGCGCGGAATACCGAGCATTTGGCACAGATTATGATATGGTTTTGCACCTTCTGGCACTCCAAGGTGAACAGGAAATGGAGCCAGGAAAGAGCGAAAAAATGGAGCAGAACAGGAAGAAAGTCACGATGGGTGTCGTCGCACTCGCGGTGGTGTCACTGCTAGCCGGAGCATCCGTGGCAGCGACCCTGGAGGACTACGCTGCACCTGTGTACGCAGAGGCGGACCCCTTCGAGGGAGCAGTCGACGATGTGACCGGAGAGGACACATGGGAGGCCAAGGAGACCGACGGCAAGCCACTGGGCAAGCACATCAGGAAGGCAATGAAGAACCGGATGAATGACAGGATGGAGGACAGGACCGAGCACCTCGAGCAGAGGATCGACATCAACTCACAACTAATCGCAGCCTTCCAGTTCTGCCTAGACAGCACCGACTGCACGGCAGACGACGACTCGCTATCCGAGATGATCGAGAAGCTAACATGGGCCGTTGATGGGATGCAGGCCAAGTTAGACGGGACAGACTCCGTGACCAATGAGGACAAGGCTGACAAGGCCGATGACTATCAGATTTGCATAAGGGAAGAGAATCCCGTTGGTATTCATTGTGATGATGAGAAATACAAGGACTGGGACGAGAGGAAGGACTGGGACGAGACAGAGAGGATAGAGTTCGCAGAGGAGAAGTCCACCCAACTCATGGCCGCTCAGGAGGCAATCCTCTTCTGTATCGATAACGAGGATTGCTCAGCCGACTCAGAGACAATACGGACTACTCTAAGGCACATGATCTCTCGAGCAGAGCACCACAGGGACTGCGCATACGAAAAAAGATGCGACAGAGACCATGACATGAGGAATGGATTCCGAGGAAGAATGGGTAACGCATTCTGCAAGATGGCTGACAGGTGCGAGGATCGTGTGGAAATCACCCAAGAGATGTGCGAGTCTAGGATGGGCGTCTGGACAGAGGCCACAGACCGTGGCGAAGGCGTATTCTACTGCGAGTGGAGCGAACTGGATGAGGAGCGAGAAAGAGATGACGACTCATCGAATGAAGACAGGGGTGATGAAGAGGAGTCCCCCGATAACCAAGAGGAGTGCGAGGCTAGCGGCGGAACATGGTACGAGGATAGACAGTACTGTCATTCCGAGTAATCACCGAAAAAACAGCGGCTTGGTGGACTAACATACCGAGCCGCCCAACCTTCACATCTACACCAGTAGTGGGCGACACATGGATCGGACGCCTGGGGAGGGCCAGGAACCCGCGATGGACAGAGTGGCTAGGATTACTCTGGCACTAGGCGGGTTCATGCTGATGCTTCTAATCGCGGTTCCGTTCACCTTCGAATCCGGCACATCCGGATACTTCGCTTCCTACGTGATTTACTCGCTCTTCCTCACCAGTGTCGGCGTAATCATCGGTGTATCGCTGATGTGGCTGAACGACCCGCGCAGACAACCGGCCACTGAAAGCAGAGATACCCGGAGCACACCTAGGATGCTTTCGGCAGACCAGCAAAAGGTAGTCGGCATACTATCGTCAAGCAATGGCTCGATGTGGCAGGCTGAACTAGTCAGCGATACAGGATTCACCGATTCCAAGGCAAGCAGGCTCCTGTCACGGATGGAGGCAGAAGGCCACATTAGGAGGATTAGGGACGGAATGGGCAAGAGGGTGGAACTAACGGAGGAAGGAAACTGATGTCTCAAGGAAAAGAGAGCAATCGAAGAATGGCAATGATCGCCGTCCTAGCAATAGCGATACTAGCAATCTCTCTGCAGATTCTGATGTCAATGGAGACCTCTCTCGAGGAGGGCAGAGGACCTCAAGGAGGAAACCCATTCGCAATCCTCTCGCTGATGCTCTTGATAGGGGGCCTAATCCTGACGTTGGCTCAGATACGAAGCGGCCTTGGGCGACTCACCACAGACAATATCCGAATAGTTGCGCTGATGGTGGCGATGTTCATCACAGGGATGCTGATAGAACCTGCAATCCCCAGGCCCAGTGGCCCTCCAGCAGGGTTCTTGGGGGCCATTTTCATCCTGATCCCGGTGCTGCTAATCGTTGCGATGTTGGCACCAATGATTCCGACCAGGTCGGACGAAGAGGAGTAGGATGGCCCCCTCGCATAGGGATAAGGGCCTAGAGACGGCTCTCCAAGGTGCTCTGGACGCTGGGTCCTCGGTTTGGGCGATCGGCGATATCCATGGATACAGGGAAGAGTTCGAGATTCTACTGGGAAAACTCGAACTCACCGACGGGGACATGGTGATTTGCGTCGGTGACTTGATTGACAGGGGCCCGGATAGTCACGGGGTCCTCTCCATGGTCAGCGAGAGTGACCGAATCTTCTCAATTAAGGGAAATCATGAGCTACTGATGTCCATCGCTCTTGGGGAGAACCCCCGTCGTCAGGATTTCTGGATTGACAAAGTAGGGGGCAGGGCAACGCTTGACTCCATGGGAAGCAGCGAACAGGAGAAGAGGGAGAACGCAAGGCTATGGCTGAATTACACCGACAGCCTGCCAACGGAAGTCATACTGGACCGATTCCGACTATCTCACTCCGGATACAGGGCAGACATACCCCTCGACGACCAATCGGACGAGGACCGACTCAAGTCCAGAGAGGTCTTTCGGGCAACCTCTCCATTGGACTCACACAGGCAGATCATCGCAGGGCACACTCCTGTTCAGATGCTCCCAAACTTCGATGTAGACCCACCAGAAGCGGGCATTTGGAGAAGCCCTGTCCTTATGGAAGACGACCGGCCCTCCGCAGTCTTGCTTGACACAGGAATAGTTCTCAGAGACCCGGCGCATCGACCTAGGATTTCTGCTTACGACCTCCAGACGGGCCGTGTCGAAGAGGTCCACAGAATCAACCAGATACTCACCTAGGGCACGTCATCCCCTAGAACGGACCCATTCCGACAACTTCTGACCAGTCTCAAATCCGCCCAACCACAGGGAGATGCAAACCAAGACCACCTGCCCGACCCCCCTCAGTGCGTGCCAGTGTCCAGCATACGTCTTCCCGTCCAACGGGATGTCGTTAAGCCACATGTTTAGATTGGCCCAGTACAGAACCAGAAGCATGAGTGTGATTCCAAATGCGGCCTCCTTGCGGAACCAAGGTAAGGCCACTCCCAAGCCAAGTATGATTTCGAAGACCCCACTGGCATACACCCAGAACCTCGCACTCCCAAGGAGATCAGGGACTATCGGCTCGAACCACGAAGGGTCTCGGAAGTGCTGAACGCCCACCCATGCGATCCATACGCCGTAGGAAATCGCAATCAGGTGCTCCAGCCAATCTTCCATAAAATCAGTCCGTGTTGTCACGAACCAGCGCTAGGTGCAATGCAACGCCGACCGGCATCAGCATGACTCCGAAGAAAACAGAGACTGCAGACACCCATCTCTCTGTCCCTCTCTCCAAGCACCTCTTCCACATCCATCTAGTTACCATTATGTCACCGGCAACGAAGTGAGCCCAAGCAGCAGACGCCCCAGCCCTTGTTCCCAAAAGATCGGCCAACCCGTCTAGCACGTTCCTCGGATCCAAAGATTCCATTGCGAAGTCTAGAAGCGCTTGCGGATCCGATGCCATCAACGCCCACCAGATAACGATCGGGCCAAGGAAGAACAAAGATCCGCCCATTACAGATTCAGTCCTCTCATGCTCAGGATAGACTAGCATTGCGAACCAGAACGGTCCAACCCACATCGTCGAAAGGAAGAAAGAGAGATCGAATAAGTCCATTTCCACCTCACCTATTTCCAACTTTGATTTTTGGCCGTCTAAGGCCCTCAAACCACGGGTCTGCACCGTTCCAATCGGGGTCAACCCCCATGTCAGCGCAAATCATCTTCGCTGAAATCCTCCCACTCTCGAGGATAGTTGGCAGACCGCTACCGGGGTGAGTCCCACCTCCCACAAGATACAACTTTTCCAGTTCCTCGAACTTGTTCTGGGGCCTTCGCCACAACATCTGATCTAGTCCATGGGCTAGATTGAACACCGCCCCCTTGTAGATGTCACGTGACGCCCAGTCATCTGGGGTAACTATCGTCTGGGAGACAATGTGGTCCTTGAGATCAGTGAACCCAAGATGCTCCATCTGCCTGAGTATCACTTCCATGTAATCCTCCTTTATCTCCTCCCAGTCAATGCCATCATGACTGCTGCTTGCTGGAACTAGAACGTAGATGGTGGAGTGCCCCTCTGGAGCCATCGTCGGATCTGTGACACAGGCGTTCTGCACATACACAGACGGATCATCCCAAGTCACCTTGTTCTCAGTGACCTCTCTCAGATTCTTTTGGTAGTCTTTCGCAGCATAGATCTGGTGATGCGGAGTGTCATACAACTTGTCTACACCAAGGTAGAGCATGTATGTGGAGCAGGAGTATGACTTCTCGTCCAGCTTCTTGTCTGACCACCTCTTCCTCAGCTCGTCAGGAACCAAACCCTTCATCCCTGTTGCAAAGTCCACATTCATGACGTACCTGTCCGCTGTATATTCTCCCTCTGATGTTCTAGCGCCAACCACCTCTTTCCCCTCGAAGAGGAATTCACTCACGGGCTCGTTGAGGTGGATTTCGACTCCCAAACCCCTTGCAATCTCACCCATTTTCTGGGTTATCGTTCCTAGTCCACCCTCCGTGTGGAAAACCCCGTGCTCATACTCAAGGTATGCAAGGATGGTGAACAGGCTAGGCGCATGGAAAGGACTCATCCCCAGGTACTTGGTTTGGAATGACATTGCCAGTTGCATCCTCTCGTCAGGGAACAGCCTAGCTAAATCCGAGGCCACGCTTCTCCATGGACGGAGAACCCTAGTGACTCTCAGTGCCCTTCGGCTCATCAGGTCCATCGGACCCCTCCAAGGAGTATTCAGGCAATTCTTAGATAGGCGCATCTTTGTTCGATTGTCCTCGACGTATCTCCTGAATCCCTCAGCGTTCCTCTCACCGCAGAGGTCGGTAATCTGGGTGATCATGTACTCCATGTCCGTGGTCGCATTCAGGCTTCCACCCCCCCCGAAGACCAGACGATAATTGGGGTCCAGAGGAATCAGACCAAGCTCCTCATGAGCATCCAATCCCAGCGCACCGAAGATCTCCTCAGCAATCTCTGGATAATGGAAGAAAGTCGGACCGTTGTCGAACTTGTAACCGTCCTTCTCGAAGACCCGGGTCCTCCCTCCCACATCATCCGCCTTCTCGAGGATTCTAACGCTGACTCCGGCCTTGGCGAGCAGCATCGCGCACGCCAGCCCACCAGGACCCGCGCCTACGATCAGAACTTCACTATGCCCACTCATCACATCACTCCAGGCCCAGCCTCTCTCTGAACTCAACCAGTGACGGACCCATCTCGGCAATCAACTTGACCTCTGGATGGGTTCTGATTACCAATCCGTCCATGTACATCAGAGAGCGGATGATTGGAAAACCCTCCTCCCCGAAGTCAGCCCCCGCGTCCTCTACCGCGGCCCTCACTGTCTTCATCATCAGATCAGTAAGGCTTTGCTCGCCAACGCTCTTGTCGCCGAACCCACCGTATATTTCCGACATCCTGGCCTTGAATCGAATCAGCCTCTCTTCGGGGGGGCGCTCATCAGCGAGCCCGAGAAGTGCTTCGAATGCCGAATCAAGGTCATTCTTAGAGAGTCCCTCGAAGAACTTGAACAGAGGTAGGCTCACGTTCTTCGGAGCATTGCAAATCGCGCCATTGTCGATGAAGACAAAATTTCCCTCACCGTCAACTATGCAGTTTCCAGGATGCAGATCGCCATGGAATGTACCGACGCCGAACATGTAGGCTCCGTGGATTCTGAACAACTCAATGAGATAGTCCCATGCTAGGCTATCGTCCCCGATGCACTCCTCGAGGGTCTTCCCCTCCACGAACTCGGAAACCAGAACGTGTTCGTTGGATATCTCGGGATAGTACTTCGGGAATCTGAGGCGTTTCATTGGGAAATCTACAGCCAGGTTTTCTTGTATCGATTTCAACTCAGATCCGCCTCTGATCTCGTTTCGCAAGTCCAACTCTCTAGTAGTGTAGTCCTGGACGTGGTTCAGCAATGCGATTGGATTCCCCACCTTCCTCAGTTTTGGAGACAGTGCTATTGCAATCCGCATCATCCGCATCATCCTCTTGACATCTCTCTGGAACCTCTTCTTGTGATCAGCCTTGACCACTTTCACGACCACTTCTTCACCAGTAGCCAAAGTTGCTCTGTGAACCTGTCCTACAGATGCTGCAGCGAGAGGATTCTCATCGAACCACACAATGGATTCGTGGAATGATTCAGGGGCCCTTTCTTTCAAGATCCTCTTGACATCTTCGCTAGCTATGGTCGCAGCGTTCCGATACATCCTCTGGAGCTGCCGGCACTTCTCGATGCTCAGCATGTCGGGCCTGAGGGCGAAAATCTGAGTCAGTTTGACTGCCAATAATCCCTGCTTCTGAATCCAATCAAGGTCTGCCGGGCCATCCTTCCGAATCTCTCTGAAGAATCTGAGGAATGTCAGGAGGCGCACGCCACTCCTTAGAACGTCCCCCATTTCAAATTCTGTTTCCTAATCGCTCAGTATCTCAAACAACTGGGAAGCACAATTATCCAACTCGCACTCCCAAATCGTATGAACCGTCCACCCGATATCCCGCAGTGATATCTCCTTCTTCCTATCCCTTTCGACGTTCTTCTCGAACTTCTGGCTCCAATAGTCGACGTTAGACTTGGGAAGGCCCAGATCGCACTTGGGGCACCTATGCCAGAAGCATCCGTGGACGAATATAGCCAACTTCCTGCCAGGGTATGCAATATCAGGCCTGCAGATGTATCCGCCCCCGTCTCCATTAATCCTCCAATGGAGGCGGTACCCCGGAAAACCAGATGCTCTCAGGGCCCTTCGAACGATGATCTCAGGCTTAGTATTCGTAGACTTGTTCGCAACCATCACATTGTGAACAGCAGGGGAAGACGCGGGGGGCACCTCCATTGAGAGCCCCCTATTCGCCCTTGTAGACCGGAGCTCTGAGAATCGTCCAGGTCACCACCTTGTCCCTATTGGAGGAAAGATGCAGTACGCAGAGAACCACGGTCTCATCTCTCCCAGGCTCTGTTACCGAGTGCATCCCGGTTAACACGTCATCGTAGTCCCGCAGCGTCTTGAAGTCCCCGATGGTGATGTCGGTACTCATGATCCAGGCCAACGTATCTTCCAGATTTGTGGACCCGCCAGAATTCAAGCTGTCCCACGAGAAGTCCTCATCACAGAGAATCTCCTCCAGCTTCGAGGTGTCCCTCTTCTCCATGGCATCGGACCATGTTGCTACAGCCTCCATGAAAGTCAGACCCATTCTATCACTCCCCCATGTTCCAGTTCATCACGCCCACCAGAGCCGGCATCCCCCATATCATCAGGGCAGGGGCAATCTCACCAATGGTGAATTCATTGGCCATGAACTCGAGCCCCATGGCCATGCAGACGATGAACCATACGAACACCGGGCCGCAAATCACCGCTGCCAACCTCGCTTGCTCTTGGCCCTCTGTCATGAATGCTGCATAGGCCAAGAAAACCGAGATAAGCGACAAGAAGCCAAGAGTTGCTAGCACCCCATCGAGATCTCCCTCATACGAGCTTGCATTGCCGATGACACCCAACCCAGTATGGGCTAGCAATGTCAGAATCAGCCACTTCTTCGGTTCCATCATCCATTCGTACGGGTCTTCCATGCGTGAACGCCGCACTAGGCGGAAAATGAACCTTCATGCGTTTGAATCAATCTGTCGGCTCACTCTAGGGGCTTTCTTCCACGAATTCAGCCACTACCCCTCCAACCATGCTACTGCCGATTGGTGTGTCAGTGATGACTTCCACAGAAACCCCATCATCGTACAACAGGCTCTCATCCAAGGCAGATAGCCGCAACCCGACCCTCCACCTCTTTAGAACCTCGAAAAAAACGTACGATGCCACCCCGAAAATCACCAGCGCGGAGCACCCCCATGCTACTACGTCCCCTGCTACTGCCAAGCTATCTCTCCAGCAATGCTCCCCATGAGGCTGAAGCATACTCTCGTGCTGAAGAGAGCGGGTCTTCCGACCTGTGAATCCCAGAACCGACAATGATCGCATCCGATCCAGCTAGAACAGCTTCAGCCGGATGTCCGTACCTTTGTCCCAAGACCCCCTCTTCTGCACTCAGATTTACACCCGGTGTCCAAATCATTCGCCCCTCTCCTACCTTGGAACGAAGCCCTTCCAATTCAGAGACAGAACTCCCGTTTCCGATATATCCCAACACATGAGGGGATGCGTTTCCGATTTCCAGAGTTCTTTCGGTATACCCCTCCTCTAGTAGATTTCCAGAGCTAGACATCTGGGCCAGAAGTAGAACACCACCGATCCTCTCAACCTCGTCCCAGGCCGCGGCCACTCCATCGACGACATCTGGGCCACTTATGCTGTGAGAAGTAACCAAGTCAGCCCAAGACCGAATATCATACAAACCCCCCATCTGAGTCTGAGCTACCCTGCCAATATCCGCGAACTTCCGATCTTCGAATAGCAACATCCCCCTCGAACGAGCTGCATCCACTACCTTTGACCAACCCTCCATGTTGAAGCCCTCAACCATGTCAACGTGCGTCTTCAGTGCACAAACGTAATCACCCACGTCTTCGATTAGTTGCACTATCCCGTCTACTGTGGGGAGGTCCGCCGCCAGTACCACCAACGACTCCTTTTCGCAAGCAACTCTCATGAACTCATGAGACAGAGGGTGCGCGCAGTTCACCCATCTGGGTCCCCAAGCATCCTCGGCTTTCATCCTGTAGTCCTGTACTGGCCCGTTTGTCAAGTCTTCCCCCTTCTCAGAAATATGAAGCCCCGTCAGTTCCCGCCAGCACCATGCATCCAGCGGCACTGGTTGGTTTGGGAGGCGCGATTGGCTCGATTGCACGCTGGGGAGTCGCGGAGGCGATGCCCTCGGGAACAGGAGAAGTTCCATGGGCAACAATCGCTGTGAACCTCTCGGGAGCATTCCTTCTAGGCGCTCTGATGGCCGCCTCGCTACAGACAGAGACACTGCTGCTACTCGGGACTGGACTGTTGGGTGGTTTTACCACCATGTCCACATTCGGCGTCGAGACAGTCAACCTCCTCAAGGACGATAGCACAACGGCAGCCGCTGTGTACGTCTGCCTCAACCTGTTGGCACCAATTACCGCATGGCTTGGTTGGCAATTGAGCGAGGCCTTCCTAGTATAGGGTGACAGCATGCCAACTGAAACCAACACAAGACTCTTCGAAGTAACTACAAAGGATATCGATGGGTTACCTGACGCACGTGGCGAGAGCGTGAGATCCATGCTCAAAGCAGACCATGGGCTCGATGTCCCCTCCGTACGAGTCATTCTTGGCTACCAAGTCAAATCCGAAATTTCCGACGAAGAAGCCGAGTCCCTGATTTACGACTTATTCGCGGACCCAGTGATCGAAGTAGGGTCAATGGGTTCTAGGATGTTGGACAATTTCCTGAATCCCCCCGAAGCAGCAATTCAGGTCGGTTTCAAGCCTGGTGTTACGGACAACTCCGGCCAAGCCGGACTGGACGGCCTGACAACCCTCTTTCCAAACCAAACATCGGCAATGGTGGCCACATTCGCCACATATGCATTCTGGGGGTCAGAGGATCGCATCTCACCAGATGACTTGGCAACCATCCTACACAATCCGATGATTGAGAGGGCGGCAGTGGCAGGCAGAGATGACTGCGCTAAGGGGGCATGGCCTCTCCTTGAGTTCCCTGAAATGCCTCCAGCAATCTTTCAGAAGCCAGCAACCGTTGATTTGGAAGTCAGTGACAAAGAGCTCATCGAAATCAGCGAGAAGGGACTGCTGGCGTTGAACCTCGATGAGATGAGAGCGATACAAGCACACTACCGAGACCCCCTGGTTAAGTCTGTAAGGAAAGAGACAGGACTCCCTCCTGACCGTCCTACAGACGCAGAGCTGGAGTGTCTTGCACAGACGTGGTCAGAGCACTGTTCGCACAAGATTTTCGCAGCCAGAATCAGGCACACCGACAAGGTGACAGGCGAGGATTCGACAATCGATTCCCTGTTCAAGACCCACATCATGCAACCCACTCTCGATATCCAGGCAGACGTAGATTGGCTGCTCAGCATCTTCCACGACAACTCAGGGGTCATCTCATGGAACGACGACTGGAGCGTCTGCATCAAGGCCGAGACCCACAATAGCCCCAGCGCGCTAGATCCCTATGGGGGGGCCATCACAGGGATAGTGGGAGTGAATAGAGATATCCTAGGCACTGGACTCGGAGCTAGACCGATTGCAAATACCGATGTATTCTGCTTCGGCCCTCCCGACTACTCGGGAGACATCCCCCCAGGGCTATTCCACCCCTCGAGAGTTTTCAGAGGGGTACATTCGGGGGTCAGGTCGGGTGGAAACGAGTCTGGAATTCCGACGGTGAACGGGGCAATAGTATTCGACGAGCGGTATATCGGCAAGCCACTGGTTTTCTGCGGTACCGTTGGACTGATGCCTCGTTTGCTTTCGGATGGCAGAGAGAGCCACGTGAAAACACCCCATCCGGGTGACATTGTCTACATGGTCGGTGGCCGCGTCGGAAGTGACGGGATTCACGGCGCCACCTTCTCCAGTCTAGAACTGACTGAGGAGAGCCCGAGTTCTGCAGTCCAGATCGGAGACCCAATCACCCAGAAGAAGATGCTCGACATGATCCTCGAGGCGAGGGACGCGGGGTTGATTCAAGTCATCACGGACAACGGTGCCGGCGGGCTTTCCAGCAGTGTGGGGGAGATGGCAGAACTCACTGGCGGTGCGGAACTAGATCTGGGGGCTGTCCCTCTGAAGCAGGCCGGGCTCTCATCTTGGGAGATACTGGTTTCCGAGTCTCAAGAGAGAATGACTGTGGGCGTCAGTCCAGTAGACTGCGCCGACTTTGAGGCCCTAGCCGCTCTGCATGAGGTGGAGGCTACCGCAGTGGGTTCGTTCACTGATTCCGGGGCTTTCGTAGTCCGTCACGGTGAGACGCCGGTGGCCAACTTGACAATCGATTTCCTTTTCGATGGTTGCCCCCAGCTCGTCCTCGAGTCTGAATGGCAACCACCTGACCATTTGCCAGTCGAAACCCCTGATCTAGACGAGTTCGGGATGGGCGATATTCTCGGTAGATTGCTATCCAGACCGAACGTCGCTAGCAAGGAGTGGTGGGTTCGGTCTTACGATCATGAGGTCATAGCCCAGAGCGTGATCAAGCCATTCGTCGGTGCTAACCACGATGCTCCGGGGGATGCAGCGGTCATTGCCCCATTGCAGGGCGGAACTCAGGGACTGGTCGTTTCGAATGGCATCGCCCCTAGATACTCCGATATCGACGCCTATGCCATGGCTGCCGCCTCTGTGGACGAGGCACTGCGCAACGCTGTATGTGTCGGGGTGGACTTGGACCTCATCTCTGGTCTTGACAACTTCTGCTGGCCCGACCCGATTGAATCCCCCAAGACTCCGGATGGGAAATACAAGCTCGCTCAGTTAGTGAGGGCCAATCGGGCTTTGGATGATGTATGCAGGGCATATCGGCTCCCATGCATCAGTGGAAAGGACTCCATGAAGAACGACGCTATGCTGGGGGGTGAGAAGATCAGCGTCCCCCCTACGCTTCTGTTCAGCCTCCTCGGGAATCACCATGACGTCCGAAAGGCAGTCTCATCCGACTTCAAGAAGCCAGGCGATGTGATATTCCTAGTCGGCCAGACGCACCAGGAGCTTGGTGCTAGCGAACTTTCGTACATGCTCCGAGATGAGGGTACCGGAGGGATAGGGGGGGCCGTACCTGAGATAGACCCAGAGAGGAACATGATTGCCTACAGGGCTCTGTCTGCCGCAATGAGGGACGAACTTGTGGCGAGCGCGCATGACTGTAGCGACGGTGGGCTGGCCGTGGCGTTGGCAGAGTGCTGCTTCGGATCAGACTCAGGAGCGAAGGTGGACATTACCCCAATGTGGTCGGACTGCGAACATCTGGATGTCTGGGGGGCTCTGTTCGGCGAGAGCCTAGGTAGGATCTTGGTGAGCACTAGGCCAGAAGACAGGCAAGCCTTCGAGAAGTCAATGGAGGGCGTTGTCTGCCACTACATCGGAGACGTGTTGGAGGGAGATAAAATCTCATTCAGCAGGGGTGGCCATGCCGTATTATCCGAGTCCATGCAGGTATTGAGAGACTCGTGGAAGGGCACTTTGCACGGAGGAGGGGTATGATGGAGCCCAGGGTCGCAGTGCTTTCCGGCTTCGGGATTAACTGCGAGACCGAAACCATGGCCGTTTTCGGAATGGCCGGCGCTTCTGCTGAAAGGGTCCATGTCAATAGACTGGTGAATGAGGAGGCCAGACTGTCTGACTACCAAATCATGGCCATCCCAGGGGGCTTCTCCTTCGGAGATCACCTAGGAAGCGGTAGGCTACTGGGAAATCGTCTCAGATTCGGTCTCAGGGAACAAGTCAGGGAGTTCGTTACCTCCGGGAAACCGGTCATTGGCATCTGCAACGGTTTCCAGGTCCTTGTCAAGATGGGTCTGTTACCAGGCGATGACGGAGTAAGCCTCACCCAGACCTCATCACTTGCTCTCAACGACAGTGGTCACTACGAGAACAGATGGGTAACTCTGGAGTTCGATCCAGAAAGCCCCTGCATCTGGACAGAAGGACTCGATCGAATCCGAGTCCCCGTTCGTCATGGGGAGGGCAAGTTCGTCACAGACGATGCTACTCTGATGGACAAATGGGCAGATTCAGGGCAGTTGGTCGCACGATACGTTGACCCTGCAACAACATACCCCAGCGCCGGAGATGCCCCACTCCCATACCCGATTTCCCCCAACCAGAGTTGGAGGAACGTTGCCGGAGTCTGCAATCCATCTGGACTAGTTTTCGGGTTGATGCCCCACCCAGAGGCCAATCACTCAACATGGCTAGGTGCTACTTGGACCAGGGAGGACCCGGTTCACGGAGAGGGTGAAGGCATGGGGATCTTCCACAATGCTGTCAGGCACGTCCTGCAAGCCTAACCAACTATTTCGAGGGTCCTCTTGAAGGCAGCCAGCACCAGGACCACCACCAGCAACCCCCTGATTCCACTTTGGGATGACATCCGTGACCCATATCTCGAACCAAGAAACCCTCCTACCAGTACTACGGACGCGAATGGAACTAGGAGCCCTAGGTCCAAGTCAATCCTACCAGCAAGCCCTGCTCCAGCTAATCCAGCGATGGAGTTTAACCAGACGAAAAGAGAAGTGGTCGCAGCTGCCTCCTTTGCTGTGGCCCACCTCCCGAGCATGAGAGCAGGGAGAAGGAAGATGCCCCCTCCCAATCCTATCACCCCACTGGCCAAGCCGATACCTCCGCCAACCCACGCGGCTTTGGTAGCACTGGGTCGCACCGCCTCGCTAACTCCCGCGTCACCTGAAACCAAGCGCCAAGCCGCTACAATCAACGCGAGTGAGAGCAAGGTGTCGTACACAGCCCCTTCCACGAGCATGAACCCTCCAAGGGCGGCCATGGGAACACTTGCTGAGATGAAGGGAACGGATAGTTCTCTGACATGGTATCCAGATCTGTGATAGTGCCAGAAGGCTATCCCCGCTACAATGAGATTCAGAGACCATGCATATTGCTTGAGCCAAATAGACTCCGATGCTGCGAATGTCGTCATCGACAGCACTGCTAGGTACCCAGAAGCACCTCCAAGCCCAACCGAGGAGTAGAGGGCCGCCACTGCAAACAGGGCCAATAGGACCAGTACCAACTCCGTGGAAACCATGAGGACCGCTTTGGGAAGGACACTTCAACTCCACCGTTTCTCGGCATCCATGGAGAAAGGGGTATCTCTGGAACGAGCCTTGGAGATAGCTACCCAGTTCTCAATGCAAAGAACTCCAGAGGTTCTTCCACTGGACCAGGCTTCAGGGAGGATACTGTTCGATGATCTAAGTTCCCACGTGGACGACCCCCGTTTCGACAACTCAGCCATGGATGGATGGGCAGTCAGAGAGGCGGATTGCAAAGAATCAGAGACAGTATTGAGAATAGTTGGAACCAGTCAAGCCGGCTCCGCAGAGGTCCCACCGGTGGGCAAGGGAGAGGCCTGCAGCATAATGACGGGCGCTCCGATCCCAGGGGGTGCCGATGCTATCGTGATGGTGGAGGAATCTACGACACATGGTGGCTCAGTCACGATAAACGGACCAGCTAGACCCGGCTTCATTCGTAGGAGGGGCGAGAATCTCACCAAGGGAGAACGCCCCTTGAAATCTGGAAACCTACTGACCCCATCGGCAATTTCGCTTGCTGCAACAATGGGGCACGACATGGTGTCCGTGGTCCGTCAACCCTCGATAGCAGTGATAGGAGTGGGAGATGAGCTAACCCCTCCAGGTGAGCCCCTGTCCGAGAACTCGATATACGAATCCAATACGTTCGGAATCTCCTCGCTCGTGAAGAAGATGGGAGGGATACCAAGGAGACACGCACTAATTCGAGACAGTATCGACGATCTGAGGGAAGCCCTTGACGGGGCAGCAGAATCTTGCGATGCCATCATCACTAGTGGAGGGGTAAGTATGGGCAAGTGGGATATCGTCAGACAGATAATGGAGGAAGAAGGAGATATCAAATTCTGGAGGATTATGATGAGGCCCGGAGGCCCTCCCCTCTTCGGCTCTTGGAAGGGCAAACCTATCTTCGGCCTCCCCGGCAATCCGGTTAGCAGCCACGTCGTCTTCACGGTCTTGGTGGCACCTTGGATGTCCAAGAGCATGGGTTCAGACGAACCTCACGGCTCCAGGATGGCAAACAGGGTCCGGGTCACGATGCAGGAGCCTCTCAACGGGGCCCCCGGTAAACTATGCATGAGGAGAATTTCAATCAGGCAAGAGGGGGACTCGCTGGTAGCCTCCACCAGTACCCACCAAGGAAGCGGCAATATCCACAGTATGGTTGCCCATAACGGGCTTTCTCTGCTGCCTCCCGACACGAATTGCGAGAAGGGTGACACTATCGATGCCCTATGGCTATCTTGAGCCATTAACCCTAAGAGCGCCCGATTACGATTTCCCTCCGTGTTCGCAGAGTGCATCGACTGCAGGGGCACAAAGGGTATGTGCGGAATATCCCCATGCCCTCTTCTTTCCGAGGTCAAGCGCAGACTCCCCCAAGGAGAGGCAACAACTCTTGCCGACATCGCAGGCCCAAGCCCCCCGTCCCTATTCGTAGGAAGGTACGGATACCCGAACGTCAGAGTCGGACCAAGCGTGTCTTGGATTCATGGAAAAGGGGAACATCTGCCATCCAGTGGGGATCCAGCAGATCTCTTCGGACAACCTCTCGAGGAGGTGGCAGCCAGACATGCCAACTTGGTTACTGGTGGCAGAAGAATGGCAACGAACACCACTGGTGAATCCAGTCGAGTACTCGAGGCCACCCAGATAATCGCCATGTCGTCCGGTTCAGTTGACGTGGAGCTCGACTTCGATCGACCAGTACCGATTGGCGGCCCACCGTCCTTTGACACGATGAGCACCCCCCTAGGCCCATCCGGGGGATTGGTCAGTGCTGACGTTGTCAGCCATGCCAGCATTAGCAGGAAGGTTGACTCAGTCGCAAACGAGACCGACCTCCTCGCTAACGAGGCCATGGGGGAGCTAACCTCCTCTGGAATAGGAGAGTCCCACATTTCTAGAATACTGTCCTCTGGCCTTCTTGGAAAGGAAGGGAAAAGGAAACTAGTTCCAACCAGGTGGGGAATTACTGCAACTGACGACACCCTCTCCAAGCAGTGCTGGGAGAGAGTCCGCGACCTCCCTTCGCTGGACAAGTACATGGTATTCGAGGCAACCTACCTCGACAATCGATTCCATGTCATCCTCGCACCAGGGCTATGGGCATTCCAGATGCTAGAAGCCTGGTGCCAAGGATCTGTTTGGGGTTCTTCTGAAAACGTCCTCGACGACTGGGAGGAGGGGGAGCCAAGATCGGAATATGCAAACTCGATCACGGGCGCATACTATGCTGCCCGTCTAGCGGTCCTTGAGCACATGGAGGCCATTGGGAGATCAGGATCATGCATGGTTTGGCGAGACATTGGGCCCGGCTATTGGGCACCTGTCGGAGTATGGCTAATCAGAGAGACAGTAAGGAATGCTATGAAGAGCAAGGCAACGGTTTTCGACACATTGTCGGAAGCAGTTTCTTATTTGGCACCAAGGGTTTCTTCTCCGGAAGAAGCAAAGCGCTCTTGGTTCGCAAACAGAGGGAGGCAAACCACCCTTGCCTCATTCTGAGAAGATTGCTCAGGCATGGTTTGAAAGGAGCGCGCTGTGACTGCTTACTCTGCCCGAGGTGATGCGATGTCTGAAAAGAAGAAGAACGGTTTCTCCGAGCACGGTTGGATAGAGGTAAAGGGGGCCCGAACTCACAATCTCAAGGACATAGACGTCAGCATTCCCAGAGGCATGTTCGTAGTAATCTCAGGAGTGTCCGGTTCTGGGAAGTCAAGCCTCGCATTCGACACCCTCTATGCAGAGGGCCAGAGGAGGTACGTGGAGAGCCTAAGCTCCTATGCGAGGCAGTTCCTGGGGCAGATGAAGAAGCCAGATTGCGACTCGATCGAAGGGTTATCTCCTGCAATCAGCATTGACCAGAAGCAGGGAAGCCACAACCCTCGTTCCACTGTTGCTACAGTTACCGAGATGATGGACTACATGAGACTACTATGGGCAAGGGTGGGCCTCCCACACTGCCCTGAATGCGACCGGGAGGTTAGCAGGCGAACCGTCCAGGAGATAGTAGACGACGTCCTTTGGAGGTTCGAGGGACATGGAATCGCAATCTGGAGTCCTACGATTAGGAACAGGAAGGGGACGCATGCTGATTTGTTTACTGCTCTGGTAGATCAGGGATACCTAGCCGGAAAGGTAAACGGAAGGGAGGCGAGTTTCGAAGACCCTCCTCGGCTGGAGAAGAACCTGAGACACGATATCGACGTAAGGATCGACAGGATGCTACTTACCCCGGCCAATAGGCAGAGACTCACAGAAGCAATAGAGTCTGGATTGAGACTAGGGGCAGGATCAGTCGCAGTAGAGAGCCTAAGCGCTCCCAAACCAGGGGATGACAACTCGGAAGAGCAGAGATTCAGAACTGAGGAGGGAGAGGTAATCGCCTACTCGGAGGAGTTCGCATGTCCCACTCACGGTGCATTCCTACCGGAGATGAGCCCAAGGGTCTTCTCTTTCAACAACCCCCTGGGAGCATGTCCCACTTGCCAGGGCCTCGGCGTTGAGAGGTCGTTCTCGCACGACCTAGTCATCGACAGAACCGCAACAGTGGGGGAGGGATGCATTAGGCCGTTCCGGAGGTCAATGATGTCCGGTTGGTATCGCAGCCAGATGACTCAGACCTGCGAACACTTTGGAATCCCAACAGACGTACCATTCGGGGAACTGGATGATGACAGCAGGGACATCATGCTCAATGGATCAGGGGGCGAATCAATAGACTTCGAATTCAATTCAGAGAAGGGATCCTCCTACACGATGTCCAGGCCATGGGAGGGGGTGTTCTCCCGACTCTCCCGCACATACAAGGACACGAGCTCGGAGCGCACTAGGTCACGCCTCTCTTCTTTCATGACCGATGAGCCATGCACCAACTGCCTTGGCGACAAACTCAATGATGCCGTATGCAAGGTCACGGTAGGCGGAATCAACCTTCCTGGAATCTCCAAGTGCAGCGTTCTCGAGGCTCTTGCAGTGGTACAGAACTGGAGGCTCGGGGGTCTGGATGACACATGGGAGAAACTGGACCGAGAAGCCCCCTCGAGCATCACAGTAAGCGCCACGGAGAAGCTGGATGAGAGATCCATGTACATAGGGAAGGAGATCATCAAGGAGATAGAATCCCGACTCCGATTCCTAGCCTTGGTTGGTCTGGATTATCTGACGTTGGACAGGAGGGCCAACACCCTCTCGGGCGGGGAGAGCCAGAGGATCCGGCTGGCAACACAGATTGGAACACGCCTCACTGGCGTCATGTACGTCCTAGACGAGCCCAGCATCGGTCTCCACCCCCGTGATAACGACCGACTATTGGAGACGCTGAGGGAACTCACGGATCTCGGCAACACCCTACTGGTCGTTGAGCATGACGAGGCCACCATGAAGCAGGCCGATTGGCTGGTCGACCTAGGTCCCGGTGCCGGGAAGGATGGCGGGAGATTAATCGTCAACGGGACTTACGACGAACTCCTCGCTAACGAGGAAAGCATGACTGCAGCGTACCTTTCCGGGAGGCAGACCATCCCAATCCCCGATGACAGGGTCGAGCCAGCAAAGGACAGATGGGTCACGATCTCCGGCGCTAGGCAGAACAACCTCCAGGACATCGAAGTTGAAATCCCGATGGGTTGCATGGTAGCGGTAACAGGGGTTTCTGGATCAGGGAAGTCCTCATTGGTCACGGAGACACTCGCACCAGCACTCCTGAGGGAACTGCACGGCACCGACTCGACCCCTGGGGCTGTGGATTCCATTTCAGGTTTGGAGATGGTGGACAAGGCCATCGTGATCAATCAGTCCCCAATAGGGCGAACCCCGAGGTCAAACCCAGCAACTTACACAGGTGCCTTTGGCCCTATCAGAGAACTCTTCTCTCAAACAAAGATGGCCAAGGAGAGGGGGTACGAGCCCGGCCAGTTCTCGTTCAATGTCAGAGGAGGCAGGTGCGAGGCGTGCAGCGGAGCAGGTTCGACGAAGCTGGAGATGAACTTCCTCCCAGATGTGTGGGTTACTTGCGACGTCTGCAAGGGCAAGAGGTACACTCGTGAGACTCTCGAGGTGAAGTGGAGGGGAAAGACAATTCACGATATTCTGGAGATGAGCGTGGATGAGGCGTGCGAGTTCTTCGAGAACCAACCGAGGATCCATAAAATCGTCAAGACGGTCAGTGACGTCGGTCTGGGCTACATTCGCCTAGGGCAGCCCGCGACGACCCTCTCAGGTGGAGAGGCCCAGAGAGTAAAGCTCTCCACGGAACTGCATAAAACCCCTAGAAAGCACACATTCTACATCCTCGACGAACCGACCACAGGCCTCGCCCTGTCTGACGTCCACCAACTCATAGAGGTCCTCCTCAGGCTACGGCGCAACGGACACACGGTCATCGTCATCGAGCACCACCTAGACGTCATCAAGTGCGCAGATTGGATAATCGACCTCGGCCCAGAGGGTGGCGAGATGGGAGGGCAAGTAGTGGTGGCTGGAACCCCGGATGAAGTCGCTAGGGAGCCCGGCAGCTACACTGGGCAGCATCTGATTGGGATGTTCTGACGGATTACGTGCCAACCCTTGAGAAGGGCCACACCAACCGAGTTCCAATGTACCGCTCAGGAAACCCAGCACTGAATGACTCAACTTTCGAGAAGTCTGCTTACACCGATGCACCATGGTGGGGGGGTCACGAGTCAAACATGATGACGATAGAGGGCGTGTCGGAGAAGACCGGGCTCCTACTACTAATCACTACTTCCACTGCATTGGCTACTGCATTCTCAATGCCCGAAGCCGCTCCACTTGCCTTCTTGGGTGCATTGGGTAGCTTCATAGTGGCGATGATAGTATTCATCTCCGGGTCAATGAATCCGATTCTAATCTGCACATATGCAGCATTACAGGGTCTATTTATCGGAGGAATGACTTGGTACTTCGAGATCCAACTCGCACTTCCAGGAATCGGATTACTCGCCGCCTTCCTGACCTTTTTGATCCTCGGGGGGATGATCACAATATACCGGGCCGGACTGATTAGCTGGGACAGAAACATGGCTATTGCAGTCACATCGGCAGTCTTCGCCATCTTTATGATATACATGGTTTCAATAGTGGGAGCGATAACTGGTTGGTTCCATTTCCCATACATCCATGGGGCAGGTCCACTGGGAATCGCATTTTCACTGTTCGTCGTCGGCATCGGAGCCCTATGCTTGGTGGCAGACTTCGACTTTATCGAGAGAGGAGTTCAGCGAGGAGCTCCGAAGCAGTTGGAGTGGAGGGCTGCCTTCGGATTAATGGTCACGCTGATATGGCTCTACCTAGAGATTCTGAAGTTGCTGGCAAAGATTGCCGTATCGAGGCGCTAGAAGATGCAAACAGACCTCATTCTCGCTCTCGCCGCCGCGGGAGTAGCCCTCGGGATATTCGAGGGAATCCGTCCCGGACCACTGCTGACAATGGTGATTCGCGAAACCCTGACTGGGGGCTGGTCAGCTGGAGCAAGAGCCGCATCCGCACCAATCTTCACGGACGGCCCCCTCATCATAGTCAGCGTCTTCCTATCAGGTTGGATCGCGGAACAGCCCTCGATATTGTTCCTGATATCACTACTCGGGGCCGGCTTCTTGGTTTGGTTCGGGATCGACTGCTTCAGGATTGAGCCACCCGATCCGGAGATAGAACAGGAGGAGGTCACTGGATCTTTCAGGAGAGGGGTGATGACCAACCTGCTGAATCCGAACGTCTACGTCTTCTGGTTCCTCATCGGCGGACCTCTGATGGCTACCGCTGCAGGCGAGGAACCACTAGCACCAGTCGCCTACGCCCTCTCCTTCCTCATTTCCATCATCATCGTGAAGGTCACCATAGCTTACTTCTTCGATCGCACGAGAGGAAGGCTCTCACCCCGGGGGTATCGCTTCGCTCTCGGGATATGCGGAATCGGGATGTTCGCATTCGCCGCCGGGTTCGCATACCAGGCATACGGGCTCGTCCCAGAAGTATTCTGAATGAATCAAAGGGTGCTGGGGCCGCCTGTCGGCATCTCCTGCACCGTCACACCAGCTCGTAGCGAGGGCCCAATTGCAATAGTCCCGTAAATCCCCTGGTCGACTATGTTGTGAGAGAGGCCGAACCACGGGCGCCCATGAGCATCGACAAGGATGTCGATGAAGTCACCGAAACCCCCGCACCTGTTGAACCCGCAGTCTGCTGTTGTGTCCAATGGATCCCCCACCTCATTGACCTGCACGGTCGTAATCAGAGGCATCGGGCTGAATGCATCGGTAATTATCCCGATGTACCCATTCCAATTGTCACCTCCCGAGTCTCCGATATACGCGAATGCCACCATCCCAGAATCACCAGCAGCAATTGCTGGGAAGCCAGTACCATTCAGTCCCGCAGGCGGGGCAATCATCAGTGGGGCACTCCAACTTCCCCCCTCATCAGTGGAATAACTGTAGTAGGGCATGTTGTCAGAACCCATCCACATCGCGTGGACGTTATCCTCCTCATCCGGGTACACCTGTGCCTCCTCGAAGTTCCACGTCTGCGCCGTCCCTGTGGTTTCTGTCGGAAGTGGGTGTTCCGTCCAAGTGAGCCCTCCATTGGTACTCCTGAAAATCGAGTACCCCTCTCCATTGCAACCTGGGTTTCCACGGTAGAAGTTCCCGTTGTTCGAACCAACCATGTGACCAGTCAAACCACCGCTGTTGCAGTCAGTCGGCGCCCCTGGGACCTCGGGCCCCCAAGTCGCCCCCCCGTCATTGCTGGTTGAGCAAACGGGGTAGGGGTAGTTCCCGTTCACGCAGAACACCCATGTGGTTTCGTGGAAAAGAGCGTTGTAGGGGGAAGAGGCGATGGTCTGGTGATCCTGAACCGACCAACCCGTAGCAGGAGTCGGACCTATCCACGTCCCTCCCTCATTGTCAGACCATTCTACAGTCATTCCGAGGAGGGCATGCATGTCGAACTTCATGATGCGGTCAGTCCATGGATCGACGTACACGTACGGGTCGTTGCTGTTGGCTACTGGCAATAGGGCACTATATACGTCCTGGCACGTGTATTCGGAGATATTCATCATCCCAATAAGGCCACTGCACTGCACAATCGCGGTCGAACCAGCAACTCCATTACCCCAGCTACTCATGTACAGGTTATCCTGTGATGTGATTCCGATAGTAGGCTCAAAGGTCGAGAAACCTATCCCGTAGTAAGTCCCAATTGCACATACGGGGGCGTTCCCGTCCGTTAGATTCCCAGCTTCTGGATTCAGGGTTGCATCCGTCGCGTTCGCAAAGTGGTACCATGTCGTGTTGCTAATCAAGCCACCATGCTCCTCGGGGCACAGGGCATCGAACAAACCAACTTCCTCGACGACCTCACTTTCTTTACCGAAGCAACCACTTACTGATGCTAAAATCATGAGGGATACAATGCTCAGGGCGACGGCTCTCACGACACAGCGGCCGAGCCATCCATACATCAGTTAAACGGATTGATGGCCATTAGGGCGAAAACCCCCCGTCTCCCCCTCCCTTGCAAATTCATCCAAGCAGCAGAGTTGTGTTTCCCCCGGCGGGAAGCGGCTCAAGATACGCCAACTCCCCGTACAGTGAAGGCCCCTCCATCAGGGTGCCAATGATTGCCTCATCGAATCCTGCTGCATTATGGGCCAAGGCTATCCAAGGCCTTCCCTCGTCATCTATCTCCACGTCAATGAAGTCCCCGAACCCTCCGCATCTAACGTTCCCGCAGTCAGGGGTGATGTCCAACGGGTCACCAGGGCTGTTCACTGCCACGCTCGTGATCAGCGGCCTCTCGGCAAAGGAATCCGTCATGATTGCCATGTATCCCGACCACCCTCCAGTGCCATTCCCCTCGTCATAGTCCTCAATCTCTCCGATGTAGCCCAAAACGACCCTCCCAGCGGCCCCGGCGAATATAGTCGGGAAACCGGTCTCAACGACTCCCGGGGCTGCGACCATCATCGGGGTGCTCCATGTAGCCCCTTGGTCCCGGGAGTTTGCATACCATGGCTTCAGATCGTCCCCGATCCAAGTTGCGTGTACGTTCCCGCCGTCATCCACTGCAGTTGCTACCTCATGGGCATGCCATCCGTCCTGCATCCCCACTTCGGTGGTGATTGTGTGTTCTGTCCAACTGTACCCCCCATCAAGGGAACGATATACTGCAGGACCTTCACATGAGGGGTTGCCTCTGTATATCGACCCATCCAAACCTCCAGCAAGATGTCCATGAAGGCCCGAGCATTGCGGAAAGCTCTCGATAGGGAAACCGATTCTCTGAACGTCCCATGACAGGCCCCCATTAAGCGACCTTGAGCATTGAGCTCCAGCAGCCGGGGATCCTGTATTGATGCAGTAGACGTAGATTACGGGGTGGAAAGCCGTTACGCCTGGCGGAGGGGGCATCGAGGCAATGCTCTGGTGGTCCTGGGTTACGTAGTACCCTTCAACTGGGTAGGGAATGCTCCAGGAATCACCGTCATTGTCCGAGTACTCAACGAACATGGATGCGAGAACGTGCATGTCGAATTTGACGATCCTGTCGGTGAATTTGTCCACGTAGATGTAGGGGTCGTTCGAGTTCGGGGTCTGCCCAGAGTCATCATCGATCTGGCCGAATGGCCCGACGTCCTCCCAAGTTTGCCCCTTGTCCATTGACCTGATGATGTGGGTCCCATCTCCAAGGCCGTTCCAGTTGGTAAAGAAAATAGCTCCAGAGGAGGTGATTCCGAGAGTTGGCTCGAACGTATCGAAACCGGTCCCATAGTAAGTCGCAATGGAGAAGAAAGGCGTGCTATTTCCCGAGAAGTCAGTGGAAATGTTCGATGCCAAGATCGCACTGGGGTCTGTTGCGTCCACCGCCCAACGTTCCGAGGGCGTTCCCGGGAAGTGGAACCAGGTGGTGACGGGCACGTCTCGTCCGAAATCGAATGTCCCATTGACAAGCTCTTCCACCGGGTCATCCTCCCACCAAGTACAACCCGTAGTGGTCGAGCAGATCACAAGGAAACAGAGGAGTTGCGCAACCTTCGTCAAAACATCACCCCAACCACTCGTTTTCCAGTATCGCGGGAACGGTCTCGAGCAACGAAACCCCCGGATCCCTCCATTCCATGCCCAGATCCCGCTCAGCAGGGGAAGCATCCCAGAAGAGCCGCTTCCCAAGATGGGTCCTCGCCCATGCGACACTAATCTTTGGATGGAAGAGGGATACCAGCAATGAGAGTGAGTATGGCAACTGCCTCGTAGGGATCCTCAATTCCGGATTTGCCTTCTTCAGTGACTTGGCTATGTCCCTGAACCACATCTGCCCGGACACGACCAAGTATCTTCCAGCATTGTCCCCCTTGGTCAGAGCCCTCACATGTGCCTCAGCGACATCTCGGACGTCAACGATGCTGATGTGCATAGGAACCACAGCGGGGATCTCCCGTTTCAATAGGGTCATCACGAACGAAGGGCTCCCATCCAGATGCCTCTTCGATAGCGGCGGACCTAGGACGACACAGGGATTGATCGTCACCATCCTCGGACCAGCCCCGTCCTTCTTCGCGTGCCATTCCCTGACAATCCTCTCGGAGCTGAACTTGGCCAACCCATACGGATTGTTCTCAAGGGTGGCATCGTCTGCCCATGATTCAGTGGTCAGAGTCTGACCGTCACTCCACTTCTGTGGCCTTATTGCAGCAGTGGAGGATGTGTGAACCAAGTGCTCGACCGTTCCAGACGCGTCAATCGCATCCAGGACGTTCTTCGTACCAATGACACTGGGGTCCACAATCTTCTCCTGCGGCCTCTTGGACTTGAGAACCACAACCGCTGCCGTATGAATCACAGATCTGCACCCAGAAACGGCACTATGGACCGACTCACCATTGAGGAGGTCCATCTCCACTATTTCCAAACCCCCTCCTTCAGCCACTTCCATCTCTCTGAGGTGCCCGACCCTCTCGGGGTCAGAAGAATCCCTCACTGTTCCTCTCACGACTCTTCCCTTGGAAAGGAGATTAGCTACTATATGACTGCCAATGTAACCACTAGCGCCGGTAACTAAGACCACTCCGTCCTCGTTACTGGGTTCTACCATGTCACTGGTTGCCCGACGAGTCGTCTTTGTTTTTGCGGGAGTTGGAGAAACTGGGTGACCACCAATTCGCACGCCCCATCAGCCTCATTGCCGAAGGCACGACTATCGCTCGCACGATGGTAGCATCCACAAAAACCGCAACAGCAAGGGCAAAACCGATCGATTTGATGATCATAACGTCTGCGAAGATGAATCCCGAGAAGACTGCGATCATGATTGCAGCAGCTCCAGTAATCAACCTCCCAGAAGCCTGCAATCCCTCTGATACGGCACGGGTGTTGTCTTCAGTTTCCAGCCAGGACTCATGAATCCTGGAGAGCATCAGAACTTCGTAGTCCATCGAGAGCCCGAAAGCAATTCCGAACACCAAGGGGGGGACCATCAGATCGAGTGGTTGTGGGGTGAAGTTCAGCGGACCAGCCAAGAGCCCATCCTGGAATACAACAACTATCAGTCCGAAGGATGCGGTTATTGAGAGGATGTTCATGAATACGGCCTTTATCGGTACTAGGACAGAGTGAACTTGGAACCACACCAATACCATTGTTATAATCAGCACGAATGCCAGTGCTGCTGGAATTCGCTCACGTAGGTGATCCTTCATATCGACCTCGTAGGAAGTCCAACTACCGACCAGCACCTCTTCTTCGCTTTCTGATGTGAATAATCTCATGTCCTTGATCAACTGCTCTGCCTCATCGCTCCCACTAGGATACTCGATTGGCACGTTGATCATAGCAATCGAGTTAGAGACGGTAGTCACCCAAGTTACTCTATGCTCCTGAGGCCATTTGTCAATTCCTGAGTCGAACAAAGAGGGATTGCAGAGGGGGTGATCCACACTGACGACCCCTTCCACACCCGCGACATCCTGGCATATTTCCGAGACCGAAACTGCAAGTGTCTTGGAATATGGCTCTTGACCGTCCTCGAAGACTATCACGAGGGGGACGAACGAGGCGGAGAAGGCGGGGAACTCCTCCTCCAGAATCTCGTATGCCTGTCTGGACTCCAGGTCCGGAGGCAGGGTATCTAGGCCCCCCGCAGTCAACTCGACATGTAGGAAAGGCACCCCCATCAGAAGGAGGACACCCATTGAGGGAACCAACCACCTCATAGGATTCTTCATCACCTTCGTGGAGAATTCCTCCCAGAATCGACCACCCCCATCTCCCCACGGCAATGGGACAGGGAGGCTGTCTATCCTGCGTCCAACGAGTGAAAGCAATGCAGGCAACAGGGTCAGCGAGTAGATCAACGCCCCCAGGACAGCTAGGAACGCTCCCATGCCCATCGATGGCATATGCGTGGCGGTGAAGTAAAACAGAGTGCACAGGCCCACTGCGACAGTGGCACCAGAGTACAGAATCGCACGTCCCGCAGTCGACATCATCGTAGCCAACGCACCCTCTACGTCCTGCCCCTTGCCAAGCTCCTCGCGGAACCTGCTGATCATGAACAGGCTGTAGTCTATCGAGACTGCAATGCCAATTAGAGAAATCATCGAGACCGAATACTGGGTCATAGAGAACCAACGTGAGACATAGAAGGCCAGACCAGTGGCCATTGGGAACATGCACATCACTACAGCCATTGGGAGCAGTGAGGCGACGACCGTCCTGAAGACGAAGAGGAGGATGATCATTGACAGAGGGATGCCTATGATTTCGGCCCTGATCTGGTCTTCCTCAAGCAGCCTGTCGAAGTCGGAATCGATGATGAGGCTGCCAGAAACGAGAACTTCCAACTCATCGCTGTCCACAGACGACTTGATGTCAGATACCTCATTGGAAATCTCCTCCTCAGTGCCGTTGAATTTTACGAATGCAACAACTCTGTGCCCATCGATAGAGACATGACGAGCTAGATGGGACGGGTCCCCTGGATTGTCATAGGCGAGGCTAATCTCCAGCACGCCCAGAGATATTTCTTCCAAACCACCGAGCGAATCCCGTACTTCCTGCTCAAACGCCGGATCATCCCACTCGAGAGACTCGTGGGTGAAGATGTAACTCACGCTATTCGTCGAGACTACGGGTAACTCTTCACTGACCAACTCAAGAGCCCGACCCGACTCTATTGAAGAGGGCGGAGCATTCCCATCGTCGAACTCATTCCCTTGTGAAATCAATATCACAGATGCCAATATCGAGATTAGGGAAGCAGCGATTACCAGGTTTCTCCTTCGGTGTATCGACCTCCCGGTCCTCGATAGCAACCCCTCCATGGGCGCTCCGCAAAACTCGAGTTTATCTATTTCACTAGGCGCAGTGTTGAGCATTGATAGACTCACGAGCCTAAGCTAGGGACGACACCGAATCCACAACAAGGGAGGGGTTCAGACCACTCCCCTCCAAGTCACCTCTCGTAGCCTCTCCAGAAAGTACCAGGATTCCGTGGACTCCCGCCCTTTCTGCCATTTCCATATCGGTGTACAAGCGATCCCCCACCATTGCGCAACTAGCAGGCTCAAGGCCGAGTTCCTCTATCTTGTGTAATATCATCCCCTTGTTGGGCTTCCCACAGATATGAGATGGCCTAACTCCGGTAGTGGCTTCGAATAGCGCCATGTAGGCACCCGTGTCAGGGAGTCCACCACCAGGAGAAGGGCACACCATGTCGGGATGGCTAGCTACCATCGGCACCCCGTTGTGCAAGTGAACGGAGGCCGTGGACAACTTCTCGTAACTTATCTCCGTATCATAACCGAGAACCACCAACTCTGGTTCCTTCGAGTTCGTTGAGAAGCCGTGCTCCTCGAGCATCTCCCTCATGCCCTCGGTCCCCACAAGGAAAGTGTCAGAGACTCCCTCGTTGGATAGCCAAGCAATTAGATCGTGAGTGGAAAGCAGAACCTCTCCCTCGTCGGCGTCGATGCCCAGTCCACTGAGCTTCTCTAGGTATTGTCCCACCGACTTGCTAGAGTTATTGGAGAGGAAGTACCTCCTTATCCCCCTATTCTCCAATCTATCCAGGAACTCAGAAGCCCCCTCGATAAGGCTCCCTCCGAGGTATATCGTCCCATCAAGGTCCAAGAAAACAGCAGCGATCCCATCTAGAGACTCGTCCAATTCGCTTCCCACGTTCCATCACATCACGGCAACAATATAGTCTTGAATAGGAACCAAGGACTCCAGAGAGACTTCTGAGCCTCTTTGTCCGCAATCATGCCCGTCAGCATATCACCCATCTCCTTCTTCCTGGATGACTTACCGACGAACCAATTCATCATCCTCTTCCACTTGACCACCTTCTGCAGTCTGTAAGAATTGGTCAACTCCTTCCCCAGAGTGTCCCACAGGTCGGTCATGTACTCAATCGCTTGCTCCTCGGGAAAGCCGTCTGCATGGGCATCCTTGTCGAAGTGCTTCGCCGCCATCTTCGCGGAGAGTAGACCGTTCCCGATTCCCTCGCCGCTGAATGGATCGACCAGGCTAGCCGCATCTCCCACGCACATCACACCGGCTCCCGCGGTCCTCCTCGGTTGATAGGAGGAGGGATTCTTCCTAGGGGAACCGAACGGCAGCTGCCATCCCTTCTGGGAACCCTCGACAATCTTTGCATCCCTGAACCGCTCCTTGAATACAGGATGGTCCTCGATTACCCAGCGCTGCATCTTCTTCAGTGACTTGCTAGCTCCAGTCTGCTTCCTCTGCTCTGAGATGACCATCCCGATCCCGACGTTAACCACTCCTTCTTGGACGGGGAACAGCCAGAAGTATCCGGGGATGACCCCATCAATGAAGTGAATCTCAATGGGACCCTGGCTTCCTTCGAAACCGCCAACTCCCTCCCAGTACTCTCTGTAACCACCACAATAGTGGTCATCATCCCTCATCGGCTCTCCGTGAATTCCCTCCACAAGCTTCGTAGCAACTGGGCACCTGTAACCACCAGCGCCAATCGTCAGAGACGAAGAGAAACCCAATGCTGGACCCTCAGAGGACCTCCCACCGAAACTCCCGGAGACACCGGTTATTTTCCCGCCTTCCTCCAGGACCTCCCTAACGTTGAATCCCTGGATCACCGATCCCCCGGCTTCAGTGACTATCTCTGTGGCCCTCTTGAACATCATATAGTCGAATTGCTTCCTGGGTAGCGAGTAGCCGGCCATCTTCTTCTCTAATTCGTCTTGTGGCAGCATCACCTTCACGGTGTTTCCATTGGCTGAGCCGAATACGATCGAGTCGACCGTGAAGTGAGGGGTCTCTTCGACCATCTCCTTCACGCCGAGCTCCTTGACGTGAGACAGCGATTTCCCTCCGACGGCATCCCCGCAAACCTTGTCCCTGGGCCAAATTTCCTTCTCAATCAGAAGCACCTTGCACCCATTCATTGCATTGTAAGAGGCGGCGGCAGAGCCACTCGGGCCGCCTCCAACCACAATTACATCGAAGGAGGAACCATCCTCTGGGACCTCTCCTGTGTCTATCGGGCCTTCCCAAGCTTCCATCTTGGTTTCTATGGGAGAGGCACCATCATTCAAACTATGCCATGGGGTTCTTCCGCAACCGATACTACGGGGCGTCATGAGCGGAACTGTGTGGATAGTGCAGACAACCCTCCCCGGCGAACTGAATGAAGCCGAGGTGGGCGTGTGGTGCCAATCAATAATCGACTCGAATCTAGCTGCTTGCGTAGACATAAAGAGAACAAACTCAGTTTTTCGATGGGAAGGAGAGATCCAGAATACTCCCGAATGGGATATACAAATTAGGACCTCTGAATCCAAGAAAAATGATTTAATTTCCAAAATAAAATCCGAACATTCCTATGACGTTCCAGAAATCATTTGGTGGTCCGTTGAATCTACGAAAGAATACTACGATTGGGTTCAAGGCTGAGATGCTCTTCGTGGCCCATGGGGCTAGTGGAAAACCTTCGACCGGCAAAGAAGGTGCCCACCGTCTGGTGGAGTTCCCCAGACCCAATGTCATTGAGGCCAAAGTGGTACACAATGGCCATACTGATAATTGGGGAATTTCTGTTCGGACTCGGGGACTCACTTCTGATCGCAGCTGGTATTGGAAATACCCCGTGGACGGTCTTAGCCGAAGGAATCTCCATCATTGTAGAAAATTGGACTATAGGGGAGGCAACGTTCTTCGTAAGCGCCGCAGTAATGCTTCTCTGGGTCCCCATCAAGGAGATCCCCGGAATCGGAACAATCCTGAATGCCATCATAATCGCTCTCACAATTCACGTCATGGTGCCAATATTGCCTCAGCCTGAGCGCTTCGCCGGCTCTATCCTCATGGCTTCCTCCGGAATAATCCTCGTTGGAATCGGGAGCTCGATGTACCTGACAGCAAATCTGGGACCCGGGCCGAGGGACGGGTGGATGACTGGTCTGCAGAGGGTCACTGGAGTCCCAATCGGAAGGGTCCGAATCACCTTGGAAGTCTCAGTACTAATTATCGGCGTAATCCTCGGTGGAACCTTCGGGTTCGGGACGATCCTATTCGCAGTAGCAATCGGGCCTGTTGTGGCAACCTGTCTGGCCATAGCCGGAAGAATAGGCTCAACATAGGACGTACACTCCTTGTTGTCCTCCTCCATAGGGAGGTTCATGGAGTATTCACCGACAGCCACAAGCATGGGAGGGCACGGGGTCATTCAGAGGTACAGGGAGTTCCTACCAGTTTCCGAAGACACCTGCATTATCTCCCTAAACGAGGGAAACACACCCCTCATCCAATCCTACAATCTTGTCCAGGCAATAGGCGGGGGCTTCAGGTTGTTCGTAAAATACGAGGGACTCAATCCCACAGCCTCGTTCAAGGATCGGGGGATGACCATGGCCGTGACCAAAGCCGTCGAGAATGGCGTCCGGGCAATAGTCTGCGCCAGTACTGGCAATACCAGCGCTTCTGCAGCAGCCTACGCCTCTCGAGCTGGATTAACATGCGTGGTTCTGATTCCTGAGGGAAAGATATCCTATGGAAAGATGGCCCAAGCACTAATTCACGGTGCAAAGACGATTGAGATCAGAGGGAATTTCGACGATGCTTTGGAGTTGGTAAGGGAGTTGGGAATGAGGGACGACATCGAGATCGTCAACAGCATCAATCCCTTCAGAATACAGGGCCAGAAGACAGCGGCCTTCGAGATTTGTGATGAGCTTGGAGATGCCCCCGACTTGCACTTCCTGCCCGTTGGAAACGCTGGAAACATCACATCATACTGGATGGGGTACAACGAGTACAGGGGTGCTGGCAAATCCACGTCGCTACCGAGGATGATGGGTTGGCAGGCAGAGGGCTCAGCCCCTATCGTCAAGGGCCATGTGGTCACCTCTCCAGAGACCGTGGCAACGGCAATCAGAATAGGAAACCCAGCGAGTTGGGAGCAAGCGGTGAGGGCCTCCGAAGAATCATCGGGAGCGATTGACAGTGTCTCCGATGATGAGATTCTAGATGCCCACAGGATGCTTGCCAGAACAGAGGGGATTTTCGTCGAACCTGCATCGGCCGCTGGTATCGCTGGCGTCGTCAAGAGCCATGCAAGGGGGGAGATTCCACAAGACTCGACCGTAGTGGTCACAGTTACAGGGCACGGTCTGAAGGATCCGGGCATTGCGATTGAGAACGCCAGGGCGAGGTCCGTAGTGGTCGAACCTAATATCCAATCCGTCCTTGGTGCCATAGGTATGGAATGAGCACAATTATTGCTAACCGGCCAATCGCGTGCCATGGCCGACAAGTTCTCTGAACGCAAGTTTCCCACCAAGGTTGTTTGGTCCGGAACCAATAATTTGGAGGGCTCGGCTGTAACACCAATTTTCACCACCTCCACCTATCAGCTTTCGGATGAGAGATATCGAAAGTGGGCCGAGGGTGCCCAACACACTCTGATGTATAGCCGATACTCTAGTGTAAACTCTGAGGCCGTGGCCGCCAAGGTGGCATCTCTTGAGGGTGCAGAGGACGGTGAGACATTTGGTAGTGGGATGGCAGCGATATCTTCCACGCTACTCTCGCTGTTATCCAAAGGAGACCACATTGTGACGTCAGCCGACATATATGGTGGGACCTATGGTCTGATGACCTCTTACTTCCCTAGGTTCGGGATTGACGTAACCATGGCAGATATCAGAGACCCCAACTCCTTTGAGGCGGCAATTAACGAGAATACAAAGTTGCTCTATGTCGAGACCATCACCAATCCAGTCCTCAAGGTCTGTGATCTAGAGGCGATGGCCTCACTCGCAAAGAAGCACGGACTAATTGCCGTCGTCGACAACACATTCGCGACTCCTTGGTCCTGCCGCCCAATCTCAATGGGCTTCGATCTCGTCATCCACTCCGGAACAAAGTTCCTCAATGGCCACACCGATCTAACAGCCGGCATCGTTGTCGGTAGAGCGGATTTAATCAAGGCCGTCTTCGAAGCCAAAACCAAACTCGGAGGGGCGGCAGATCCGCAGATGTGCTACCTATTGGAGAGGGGCATGAGGACACTTCACGCTAGGATGCCTATCCACGCCTCGAACTCTTCTGAGATTGCACGAAGATTGGAGAGCCACCCTGCTGTAGTTAGCGTCAACCACCCATCCCTTCCGAGCTTCGCTGATTACGACGTCGCTAAGAGAATAGCACCAAACGGAACAGGAATGCTGTCTTTCGCCGTCAAGGGGGGCGATGAGAGCGCAATGAGATTCATCCGAGCCCTCGAGATTATCTTCGAGGCAACAAGTCTTGGTGGGATTGAGAGCCTAGTCACCTGTCCCTTCAACACGAGCCACATGTTCGTTCCCGAGGACGTCAGGCTCGAGGCGGGAATCGTTCCAGGATTCGTCAGGATGAGCGTCGGGATAGAGGACGTAGAAGACCTTTGGTCGGACATCGATCAGGCTCTGAAAGAAAGCCAATCGTGAATGGGTTATTTGCATGGACGACGCACTTCTGATCGCGACCCTCGTGTTCATCATCCCGATGTGCTTTAGCCCAGGACCCAACAACGTGCTATGCGCGGCCCATGGCTCTCAGCATGGATTCAAGGGAACGCTAACTCTAATCTCAGGCATGGCTGTCGGTTGGTCAATCCTTGGCCTATTCGTTGGTGGGGCAACCGTCTTCATCGAGGATAACAAGGAGTTCTTCGATCTCCTGACATACATCGGAGCCGGATACATAGCCTACCTCTCATTCAAGATCGCAACATCCGACCCGTTGGCGGAGGAATCAGAAGAGAACGAGCGCCTCGGGTTCTCCACTGGTGTCGCCATCCAGTTCGTGAACGGCAAGGCATGGATCCACTTCCTCGTCCTGATGACCACATTCGGAGCCCTATTCGGGACTGGGTTCTCGGGAAAGGCACTGCTAGTTCTCCTCAACGTGATGTTCGGCCTTCCCGCTGTGATGTCATGGGCGGCGTTTGGAACCGTTCTGAGAAGAGCATTCTCAACTCCGAGTTCCGCTATCGCACTCAACAGGGCAATGGGGGCTTCGCTGTTCGCAGTGGCGGTTTGGATTGTCATCCATTAATGGTGCAGAGGGCAGGATTCGAACCTGCGAAGCACTACGCACTGGGACCTCATCCCAGCCCCTTTGACCGCTCGGGTACCTCTGCTCGTGAGTCACCGGGCTTACGAAGGCCTATTTCAGAGGTATCCTAACTTCCACATCACCAGGTATCCGATGGGGAGCAAGGGCAAGCAGACTGCAAAGGCCCTTCGGAAGGCCCTCCACACGCCGTCTTCGTGCCCTTTGGGGATGTTATCAGCGACCACTACAACCAACTCCTCGATTAGATCCGCGCCCGGGGATCCGCTATTGGCCAAACTACTCACTCAGAACCTTATACCGACCTTGGCAGCCATCGGTGGCATCTGACCCGTCTTCGCATAGTAGAACAGCGACGCCCGATTCACCGCTTCAACGGTGGAGAAGAATAGAACCGCAAACAGAATGCCTACGGCCAGGATAACAATTCCAAGAGCGACACCCAATTCGCCAATCAGCATCAGAGGATAGGACGCACAAATCAACAGGATTATGCAGAGAGTCATCAGTATCCCAGTTGATACGTGGGAGGCCACGTCTTCCCCCCAAGTCCTCTCGAACAGCTCTGTGCTCTTCCCCATGCCATCTAGCACTCCTGCTCTCTCCAGCACGATCATGGGTATCATAAAGAACGTAACAATCCACCAAGCGGCGCCTATGATGAAACTGGCCAAACCCGCAACAAACCTTAGCGGCACAGGCGAGTTTTCGTCATGAGCAAGCCCCTCTAGGATCTTGATGAATACTCCAACAGTCCCTGCGATTATCCCCCAGACCAGAATCTGCGGTAGGCACTTCATAGCTTGCCCGATTCCATACGAGAAGCTTGGATTCGTCCCCGAGCTGAGACGCTCGTAGGCGCTTGCGATGATCGCAGCGTTCCAGAAGACCGTGATTACTGAAACTAACAAGTAGAACACGAACCAAATTGCCATGTGAGCAACAGCGAACTCGCTGCCACAGTCGTCTCCAACGCACTCAGGGTCTGAGGTGATTACATCCAAGCCGACCGAGCCGGAGACCGCCGCAACGATTGCCACGAGGGAAAATAGGGCTGAAAGAAAGGTGTATACCATTAGCTCTGGATCAGCTCTGACCACCGCCATCCCAAGTTTCGTAATCTTCCAGCCTCGGGAGATCCTCTCACCAATACCTATCCTTCGTCCGCCTGTGCGCGTCATCCACCCAGTCGGCCTATGTCCGCCCGTCGCCCCCATCATGGTGGAACTCTAGCGATTTGGAGTAATAACGATATTCACGGAATCCCCAACCGAGACGCTGCCTTCCTGTACAACGCGTGCCAACCACCTCGACCAACCAAACTCCTGTTCGTGGTCGACTCTGCCGTACCGCCTACCAATGAACGACTCACCGATCTTCGAGCAAGGGGCACAAGGCTCACTGAGCTCCATCACGACGTCACCAACCTCCAGCCTCGATCCCTCAACCAGGGAATCCCACTCTACTCCCCGGATTGTTAGGTTCTCACCGGTCGTTCCAACCTCTATAGGATGGCCCTCCAGCTTCAGTTCCTCGATTCGCTCGAGGGAGAAGATGCAGACAGCTCTATCGGGGTCTCCCCCCTTCCCATCTCGGAATCTGTTGAAGTCCCCCTCGACTCCTTTCTTCCCTATATTGGCGGAGTCAACCGTTCTCTTGGGCACTCCTCCGGAGCTGATGTTGATCGAGTGAACCAAGCCCTTCATCCAATCACCTCGGAAAAATCAATCTCCACGCTTAGCCTATCAACCATTTCCACATACCTGTCCGAGAGAAACTCGTCAGGCTCGCTAAGATTGTGCTTCCAGAATCTCCAGGCGGCTATGGACAGTGTGGCAAAATAGTGAAGGAATGGGAGGGAATCCACCTCGTCCTGTGTGAGCTTTCTGACACTCTGGTACCCATCGAACAGGGCCTTCCACCGCTCCCACGCCGGAACAGTGCCATCCCATCCGAATCCTACGCACGCCATTGCAAGGTCGAATGCCATCGGTCCGGTCCATGCCTCTTCCAAATCGAGGATAGCAGATACTCGACCCCCGCTCCCAATCACGTTGTCCGGGAACAAATCTCCATGGAGGATCCCCATTGGTAGATCAGAGGGGAAATCACGCGTAATCCCAGCAATCTGTGAAGACAGCATTTCGACGAATGGTTCTGACACCCCCATCCCGGAAGAGAGGGAAATCACCTCGTCGAATAGATCGAACCCCATCCTGTAACTTTCGGGAAAGCAGTCTGCAGGAGGGATTGAACCCATTTTACCCATAACCTCTCCAAGACTTCTCAGAGAATCCCCATCACACCCAAGCATTCCTCCAGGAACGAAGGGCAATATCGTCCAGGCGACACCATTTCTTTCTGCAATATGACCTCCGTCGGATAGTCGAAGCGGTACTGTAGTCGGGATACCATGTGAGTCGAGGTGGATGTGTCGCTGCACCACCCTAACCACTTCTTCTACACTGTTTGCGAACCATGCCTTCAGAACAACCTCACTCCCTCCTTTGAGCCTCAGTAGGAAGTTCGAATTGTCCCACCCCCCCTCGAGGGGCTCCATCGAATCCAAGACTGGTAACTCGGCCAAAGTTAGAAGCCACTCTACTTCAGCTGTACCAACTTCGTTATTCATAATTCACCCCCCTCTCCTTCCTATATTGCCCCTTCTCTTCGGTTAGGACTTAACTTGTCTTCTCTTGCGCGTCATATGGATTCGGGCAGGGTGACTGAGACTCATGCATTCCTAATTGGCGTCCCAAAGGCCGGAACAACCTGGCTAGCCAGTACATTGTCTCAGAACCCCTCAATCTGCTTATCGGATCCGAAGGAGCCAAACATCATAACGTCCCACAAGGGGACATTTCGAAGGTCTACAGAGGAACCCGATTGGACAGAATACTTCAGATTATTCAAAGGAGACGGGATAAGGCTAGATGGCTCCATACATACATTCTCCTGCCCCATCTCTCCAGCTAGGATTTCGGAAAAGTTCGAGAATCCAAAATTCATCCTATCTCTCCGAGAACCTGTTGACAGAGCATTTAGTCATTGGAGGATGATTACCGATATCGGATTAGACAAAAGATGGGGGGCCGATTGGGACGACTTCCGGGTCGCCTGGGAGGACCCTAGACTGAAGGAAGACTCTCTATATGGAAAATCAATGGCTCACTGGCTGGAGTTTTTCCCCCTATCAGATTTCTATATTTTCGACAGCTCTAGGATGCGAGAGTCGCCGGAGATGGTGCTGAGTGAAATTGAGGAATTCCTGGGACTACACAACCACAATTATTCAATAAACCAATTAGCCAACTCAAACAGGGCATCTAAGCGAAGAAGAATTACCCCTTTCGGAAAACTCATCAGAATAATATTCTCTTTAGTCCCCAACTTCTTGAAGTCACCAATCGTAAATTACCTTGTATTGAGAGACATCAACATCTACTATTTGCCACTATTAGGTAGACGAACCAACCCAAGCAAGCCGGAGCATCCCGGCCAACTTCATTTTTCCACCTGTAGTGAGGAAGTATGCAAAGATCTAGCACAATTGCAAAATCTGACCAAATTCGATACAACTGAGTGGATGGAAACCATCAACAATAATGCAGTAAAATAGCACCATCTGTACTTATCAGTTGACGATATTTCCCAGTGTGGAATGAGAGCTATAGAACCTGCTCCAAACCTCCTTCTCGTCGGAGGCCCCAAATGCGGGACCACTTCCCTTCTATTGTGGTTGAGAAAGCATAACGAAGTATACCATCCGTGGGAGAGAATCAACTCAGGAGCAGTTGAGAGTGGTTTTTTGCTTGGAGGGGTCGTCGACTATCCATTCGAAATGAGCAAACCAAGAGGAACTCTATTTCTCCCACATGAGGCAGATATGGATTATTTCAAGGGCGAGAGACTCATTATCGACAAGTCACCACAGCATCTTTACTCTAAGAGAGCCTTGGAGACTGTCAGGGACCTCATGCCGGAAGCGAGAGTAATAATCACGGTAAGAGATCCGTATGACCTAATGATCAGTCTTTTCCATCAGCAGAAGAAAACAGAACACTTCAAAACATCTTTCGAGAGTTTGATTTCAAAAATAGACAGTCAGAATTGGATTGCTAGCGCAGAAGATCCGGAGACCTGGGGTTTCCTTACATATCCGCGATTTTCATCATATGTAAAAAACTGGATTCATGAGATTGGGGTAGATAGAGTCAGAGTAGTTCAATTGAAGTCTATTGCCTCCAATCCACGAATGGTCCTAGATGAAATCAGTGATTGGCTTGGAATTGATCCAGCGGGTATGCCTAGAGATCTGAATGTGAAGAATCCTAGAGGACAGTTGTCTAACTCGAGTTATAGGAGATTTCTGCGAAATCCCCCAAATTGGGCCTTTTCACTGGCGAAGGTTGTCATTCCAACAAGAGGCTTGAGAAAGGTATTATTGGATCCTATTAGATCCAAGGGGTGGAAATATGTGCCATCAGAAAAACAGGAAATTTCAGATGAGGCGAGTGAAAAAATTCGACTTAACTTGATTGAGGACATAGAATTCATGGAAAATCTAGAGAAATACATCCCCAAGTCTGTAATCATCTAGCTAGATTTAAAATTCATCGTGATAATATGAGATTTTCTTTCAAAAATACCTATCAGTTCATCAGAGACATCATCCATGTGACTGTTCATGGAAATCTGGACTCATCGGATTTCCTAATACTGGATGAATTAGAAGTCGTATTTGCGAGTGTAGCAAAATCTGGTAGCTCCTCAATTAAGACCTCAATGTTTGGAGAATTTCCCAAGGATAGATCAATCCATTTCCATACTAGAGAATTCTCTCACAAGAGAGTCCCTAGAAAAAAGAGGAAATATTTCTCATTCGCATACGTCAGAAATCCCTATGGCAGAATAATTTCTTGCTACAAAAACAAGTTCAATATGGCTGACGATTCACAATTCCTCTACTCGAATTATCTTTTTGGTTATCTAAAAAATGACGACTCTTTCGAAGATTTTGTCAGAAAAATATCCAAAATTCCAAATTTTCTTTGTGATAGACACTTCAAGACACAATACAGCATTATTCACTCAAGAGGGGCGAAAATGCAACACATTGGTCGCATGGAGGATCTTCCCGAAGATTATGAGAATATTCGAAAGAGATTTAACTTTGATGAATTAAAAATTCTGAACAAGACAAGAGACTCAGGAGAAGAAATACAACTGAAAGATGAAATCAAAGAAATAATCTATGATAAATTTAAGATTGATTTCACAGAGTTCGGATACAGAAAGTAAATCAAAAAATCAGTATCACGACTCTTATTTTATAGAAAGACTGGATTTCTTAGGGTCACCAACAGTTCCCTTTCTTATTGCCCAGAATAATGCTAAAAACCATGCTCTTGTCCAAAGTGTCCATGACTGAATCCTACTGAGTGGATTCACATCTGGAGGGTTTTGCAACGTTCTCATATCTCTCTGGAGCTTCCTAAGAGAGCCATCTGCTATGCTCTCCCTCGAAATCAAACTCGCAGCGCTTTCGACAAACTTATTCGGATTGCAATGATATAGTAACTGTTCTGAACGAGGATATGCTCCATATACCGCTCCATGCACTCCTATTGGCTCGGGATGATGAACCTTACATTCTGGTACCCATACCATCCTGTGTCCAGCATCAATGACTCTCCATGCCAGGTCAGTGTCTTCCCTGTGAAGGAAGTATCGCTCATCGAAACCACCAATCTCAGTAAGAACATCCCTTCTAATAGCCATATTTGCAGTTTTGAATCGGTCCCACTTAAATCGATGAGGGGGATTAAAATCGATCATCTCACCATCGATGTCCGTAGTGGTTATCCCACCTTCAATACCACCGACGTCATTCTCCGAAAACACCCTCTGCAGATTTTCTATCCAATCACGATTCGCCAAGCAGTCATCATCGATGAATGCAACGTACCTCCCTGAACCCCTCTTCCACCCTATATTTCTCGAAATCCCGGGACCATAGTCGGTCTCTGAGTCGTCAACCACCTCTATCGAAGCTGGCGCCAAGGTCTGTGACTCTAGCGATTTTAGACAGGAAGAAAGCGCCTCCGGTCGTCTGAAGGTGGGAATAACCACATCTACTTCTGAATCCACATCAATCGCAGCCGCACTCTAGTAATTAGTGTCACGTTCACTAATTTCCCTGATAAGAGGCAATGAAACTATTTCTCCAGGGCCCCTCTTTTTGATATTGGACAAATTCCCAATCACTCAGATTATTAGACCACTCACTGAAAGCCTTCTGTTCGCCAAGGTTGGGATTTCCCTTAAAATTAAACCAATCATCGAAAATCAACACAGTCCCATCCACTAGTAGATCCTCAACGAACTCCAGAACGGTTTTTGTTGACGAATATAGATCACAGTCTATGTGAATAATCGCAGCCTTACTCATTTTGTGCCTTTCCTTGGTTTTCTCGATACACGTTTCTTCGAACCAACCTGGAACAGTCACTAATTTATCCATGGGAAAGAGGGATTTTGCCAGATTACTCCTGAATACCTCTTCATTGCTCGACCAGCCTCCCTCTTCGAAATCACTACCTTCGACATCCAAACCCGTAATTTCCGGTAACCCTTGAAATGAGTCGAAAGCGAAGAACCTCATCTCCGACCAAATCCTCCTCACATCCAGAGCTGCCTGGTTAGACCTGCCGCCACTCTCCCTCATTTGCTCTTGATAAACAGACTCCATCTCGTTATAGGCCTTGATTAGAGACCCTCCCCTATAGACTCCAAACTCAAGATAGTCTCCCTCAACCTTTTCAGCTCCAAGAATCCATGATGCCTTCCTCACAATTGAGTTTTGATCTACTAGGGTAACAAAATTGGAAGAGAATAAACGCAGAGGCCTTAGAGCCCTTTTCAAAAAATTTCTAATCTCTACTCCCCCGTGTTAGGTGGTACGTTTCTCCAATCATTATTTTTCCTGGTTACTCAGAGTTTTAAGAAAATACCTATCTCCATCCTGAAAATCATTGGCGGGCAGTTCATTATTCAGAAGAACTGAGTCGCGCCCCTCGCACACTTCAAGAATATCAGCTCTCCCGCTAGTTTTGTGTTCGACCTCGCCTCCATCATGCTCGGCACGTTCCAGGGTGAACTAGTCTCAGTTTTCGGCTCCTCCATCGGTTGGTTCGTCGGCCACGCCATCTTGTTGGCGGCGCTAGTGGCCGTGGTTTTCGGAATCAGGGAGAGGGACCATGTAATCAAGCACTCTGGCCTCGGAAGGAGTCAGGCAATCGATTTCGGCTTCTTTCTGCTGCTAACTCTCTCCCTCTTCTACTTCTATAGCACAGTATGCGGCTTCGCATCGGGCCCGTCCCTTGTCGTCGGAGTGGTCTCGGCGCTTTTCCTCAGGTGGATGGTCACCATCCTAGGTTAACGACGCCTCAAGAAAACCACCAGAGAGATGAGCAGGGCAACTAGGACCCCCCCTCCCCCGATGAAGTAAACCTGGTTCTCCTCAGTGACACCTAGGTCCTCAAGCACCGTCCCATTCACATCAATCCCAACCGAGGGGACCAGAGTCTCCTTCTCGTTCACAGTTAGAGGGAAAGCGAAATCGCTCGAGCACGACCATCCCGGATCGGTCATCTCGTCAACCACAATCAGGCAACCCTCCCACTTCTCCTGGAGGTTTGAGGGAGTGGTCAGGAGGAAATCGCAGTTGGCCGAACCCATCGGATTTTGGATATTGCAACCTCCCACCGACATGTCATTGAAACCGGACGGCCACATGCTCTCCTGCGAACTGCCCTTCTCCAGTAGGTGTAGGGAGATTGCCATGCTGCTATCCTCGTTGCTATCGCAGTTGTATGTCACGGAGAACTCCAAGTCTTCACCGGCCTCAGCGAAGATAGCAGAAGGACGGGACGAAGAGCACGTGGTGTAGGGGAGAACCTCCACCTCGATCCCCTCCTCATCCGAGAATCCGAAAATACTCACTGGAACCCCATTCCACTCGGTCACCACCGCACTCACGTTGACCTCGTATGTCCCTGCCGACTGACCTGTGGGGGAAGCCAGCACAACCTGGAACGATTCGGTCTCCCCGGCTCCAACAGTCACGCTCCCGGGTCCCGCCGTATCCAGATCCCCCGCTTGATAGGTCAACTCCACCTTTTGGGGAAGAGAGGTAGGATTCGTCAATTCGCAATTAACCAGAGAACTGCCGGCCCCACTGGAGAGATCTATTTCCGTAGAGTCATCACATTCCAGATCCGTATCAGGCAGAAGTTGGGCCGAAGCGCTGGAAGAAATACCACCAACCATCAGCAGACTGGCAATGAAAACGACCGAGAATGATCGCCTAATCACGAATCTTCCTGACTTGTGACCGTCATAGACATTCGTATCGTTTGCTATCTAACTCTTCCAATTGCCCCCTCAAAGCATTCATGTCAGCCACTCACGCCGAAAGCAATCATGGGCGAGGGTTCGGACAAGCCGAGGGTCGAAATCGCCTCCCAGAGTACCAAGGTGACTAGTGGCACTGATGTCCAGGAGAAGCTAATCGTAGCAGCTAGGGTTTTCTCAGACCTCCTGAAGCCTACATATGGGCCTCGAGGACTCGACAAGATGCTCTACAAGACCGATGGGACCACGGCCGTCACTAACGACGGCGCGAAGATTGTCGCTGAGCTATTGGTGAGGCACCCAGCGGCGAAAATGATGGTCTCAATGGCGGAATCCCAGGAGGAGGATTGCGGGGACGGGGTCACCACTGGAATGCTGCTATGCGGGTCACTATTGATAGAGGCGAACAACCTCTTCAGAAAGGGAATGCACCCCCTCACTCTAGTGGAGGGATACGGAATCTCCCTACAAGCAGCAGTCTCACAGATTGAGAAAGACGCATCCGGAACAGACGACGACAAACTCCTGGCAGTTGCAGAAACCTCACTCCGAGGGAAGGTGGCGGAATCTGCCCTCGAAGTATTCTCCCCGTTAATCGTTGAGGCCCTAAAAACGGTCTTCGAGAACCGGGGCGAGGCCCTTGCGCAACACGTATCCATGTTCAAGGCCGGAACTGGTGGAGCGAGGGACACTCGCTTGGTCCGGGGGGTAATTATTCGAAGGAGGGTGCTGATGAACGACCTCCCGAACGGTATCCGTGATGCGAAAGTCGTTTGCTTTGATGGGGACATCAAGATCAGAGAAATGGTCAGGGACGCGGAATTGAAGATTACCAATGCAGACGATCTGGACTCGTTCATCGGAGCGGAGCGTGACAGAAAGCAGGAGATTTACAATGGCATAAGTGAGTTAGGAGCCAGAGTGGTACTATGCTCGGGAGAAATCGACAAGGACATCCTTCACATGCTGTGCGATAGCAGTATCCTAGCCGTGGAGAAGCTGGACTCGTCAGAGCTGAGGAACGCTTCCGAAGCAACTAGTTCACGAATCGTCGAAAACCCCCTCGACATCGAAGAGGCAGACTTGGGATTCTGTGGACACGCCTCATGGGTCAGGAAGGAATCTACCGACGAGGTGGAAGACGTGATCAGAATCGAGGGTTGCCGGAACCCATCCGTCGTCACGATCGAGGTTGGGGGAGCAGGTGAGACTGGAACCGAGGAGGTCATTAGAGGGCTTCACGACTCCCTGAGGGCAACCTCATTGGCATTGGGAGAGGACGTGCTGCCAGGAGCAGGTTCGACACACAGCCGTATTGCCCATGCGGTTAGAGAAGCGGCTGAGAGCCAAGGAGGAAGGGAGCGGCTTGCAATGGAGGCATTCGCCAGGGCGATGGAGACAATCCCGACCACCCTCGTCGAGAACGCTGGCGGCGAACCACTGGACCGGCTTCTGGAGCTCAGATCCACTTCGCTAAGTGAACCCCCGGTCGGCATTTCCCAAGATGGGAAGATTTGGCAGGTAGACGGAGTCTGGCACCCTCGGTCGGTAATAGAGAACTCTCTCGAAGCAGCCACAGAGACGGCAATGGGGATGCTGCGGATAGATCAGGTCATTTCAGCGAGAGGCGAATAGCCAACCGCGAAACTTCAAGCCTCCCGCACACACGCATTCGTCATGGAGCGACCTAGGGCGCTAATCAGCGTCTGGGACAAAACAGGAATCGAGGAGTTAGCCGCGTCTTTGAATTCGATGGATTGGGAGATACTCTCCACAGGGGGGACCGCCTCGAGACTCAGGGACTCAGGAATCGAAGTCACAGACGTATCAGAGGTCACAGGACACCCGGAGATTTTTGACGGCCGGGTGAAAACGCTCCATCCAGCCGTTCATGGAGGTATACTTGTCCGACGCGATTCTGACGAGGACATGCAGACTCTGTCCGAGCTTGGCTATGCCGGGATTGACCTCGTGTGCGTCAATCTGTACCCCTTCGAGGACACAGCTGCTAGAGACCCCCCTGCGAGCGAACAGGAACTCATCGAGATGATTGACATCGGAGGCCCAACCATGGTTAGGTCAGCAGCGAAGAACCATGCAGACGTCATCATAGTAACAGCACCGGAGCAGTACGCCATGGTCTTAGACGCCCTTTCGGAATCCAATGGAAAACCATCCGGGGTAGGACTGGAAATCAGAAAGGCACTCGCCCTATCTGCATTCCAATCCACGGCAGCGTATGACAGCGCCGTTTCAAATGAGTTATGGCGCAGATTCTCCGAGAACAGGATTCCCAATAGGATCCACGCATCGACCGGAGAGGGTCGAGAATTGAGATATGGTGAGAATCCTCACCAACCAGCCTCATTCTTCCCAGACTCTGGAGCCCCAAGAGGGCTCTCAGCGGCTGTTCAACATGGGGGTAAGCCGCTTTCCTACAACAACTACCTCGATCTCGATGCCGCACTCAGACTCGCTCGTTCCCTTACTCAGACTTGTGACTTCGCATCACACTCCTGTGTAGTGATAAAGCACACAAACCCCTGTGGTGCCGCGGTTGCAGAGAGTCAGGCTTCCGCGTGGGAAAACGCACTGGCAAGCGATCCGGAGAGCGCGTTCGGTTGCGTAATAGCGTTCGATCGAGTAGTAGGCAAAGAGACCGCAGAAGCAATCGGCAAGCACTTCTTCGAATGCATTATCGCCCCTGGATATGAGCCCGAGGCATTGGATCTGCTCGCCGAGAGCAAGAACCGCAGAATGATATCTCTGGAACCGTTTGGAGAATACTCTGAGGAACCAAAGATCCGACAAGTGCAAGGAGGGTGGCTGTCCCAGATACAGGGGCCTCCCAGCATAGACTGGGAGAAAGCACGTTCCGTCACCACCAGGTCCTTAGATGAAGAGGGACTCAAACTTGCGAGATTCGGAACCTCAGTCATAGCAGAAGTCCAGTCCAACGCCATCATCCTGGTCAGCAAGACAGAAACTGGATTCGCAACGGTTGGTGTGGGACCAGGGCAGACCAGCAGAGTGGAGGCTGTGAGAATCGCTGCGAGGAGGGCCGGGGACAGAGCGCAGGGATCCATGATGATATCAGACGCCTTCTTCCCGTTCCGTGACGGTATCGATAAATCAAACGAGATCGGAATTACTAGTGTAGTCCAGCCGGGGGGCTCAATTCGCGACGACGAGGTAATCGAGGCCGCCAATGAGTTCGGGATGGCAATGCTATTTACAGGGACTAGGCTCTTCAGGCACTAGGTAGGATGATCGACTGGAAACAAACTTTGGTCGCCGGTGCTGGGACCGGAGCAGTATTGGCCTCGTTAGTGTCACTGATTATGATCAAGATCGGGCTTGAACCACCTTCGTTTGGAGCGGCCATTGCCGTCTTCATCGGGATGATTTTTATTTCTGCATTCTCAGTAAAGAAAATCTCACAATCCATGGGTTGGTTTGACCCGAGTCTTAAGGCCTTGATTGCAGTCTCTTTAATGACGTTCATTTTACCACTCCTAGGTGCATCTTTCGGAGCACCAAACTCAGATTTGACAACACTTGCAAAATTGGTTTTACTAGGATTGCTAGGAGGGACGTTCTGGAGCCTCCCCATTGCTGGCTGGGTCTACTACAGCTCCACACGAAACCCTTAGTGAAAACCATCATACAGCGGGCCTCGATGCCCCATTGTGACCAACCCCATCAGGCCTCGTTCGAATGCCTATGAGGACTTGGTCTCAGCCATTGGCAACACCCCTCTGATTCGGTTGAATAGAATCACAGAGGGGCTGGAGAGGTCCTCCGTCTGGGTCAAGCTAGAGAGGTGCAACCCAGGCGGCTCGATAAAGGACAGAATCGGGTTGCAGATGGTTCTCGATGCCGAGGAGAAGGGCCTCCTGAAGCCAGGTGGGACGATTGTGGAGGGGACGTCCGGCAACACCGGAATCGGCCTAGCGATGGTTGCAGCACAGAGGGGGTACCGATGCATCTTCACCATGGCAGACAAGATGAGCAAGGAGAAGATAGACCTCCTCAGGGCCATGGGGGCCGAGGTCCACGTGTGTCCCACCGCGGTAGAGAAGGAGGACCCCCGTTCTTACTACGAGGTAGCGGCCAGACTGGCACGAGAGATTCCAGGGGCATGGTATCCCGACCAATACTCGCACGAGGCAAATCCATTGACCCACTATCTCTCAACCGGGCCGGAGATTTGGGAACAGACCGAGGGGCGAATCACACACTTCGTGGCTACGATGGGCACGGGGGGGACGATATCCGGCACCTCCAAGGCACTCAAGGAGATGGCCGAGTCAAATGACTCGGCTCCGCCCACGATTGTTGGTGTAGACGCTGTCGGATCTATCCTCAAACAATGGTTCGAAGAGGGGACCATGGGGGAGCCGCATACGTACAAGGTTGAGGGCTTCGGAGAGGATTTCATCCCAGCTGCAACCGACTTCTCGGTCATCGATGAGGTTCACCAGGTGGACGATGGCGAGTGCTTCCAATGGGCGAGGGCACTTGCCAGGAGGGAAGGAATGTTCTGCGGGGGGTCATGTGGTGGATCGATAAAGGTGGCAATAGACATCGCCAAGAAGGCAGAGGAAAACGGTGAGGATGCGATGGTGGTCGCGGTACTTCCCGACTCCGGCAACCCATACCTGTCGAAGTTCTACAACGACGATTGGCTCAGGGAGAACGGTTGGGAACCTGACGATTGGGAATGATCACACCTTCTCGAATGCCTTCTCCAAATCGGCAATCAGGTCATCGGGGTCCTCTATCCCCACTGATAGCCTCACTAGCCCGTCCTCGAAACCCCTAGCGAGCCTCTCTTCCCGAGGGACCTCGGCGTGGGTCATCGTAGCGGGATGGGTTATCATCGTCTCAACTGCTCCGAGGCTCTCAGCTAGGAGGCACAACTCGACGGAATTCATCAACTTCTTTCCAGCCTCCAGACCACCCTCCAGCTCGAAGGAAATCATTCCGCTGAAACCCTTCATCTGGGCTTTCGCGACTTCGTGCATTGGGTGGGACTCCAATCCGGGATAGACCACCTTCGAAACCTTGGGATGCCCTTCCAGATACGCTGCGATCTTCTCGGCATTCTCCCAGTGTCTCTGCATCCTTAGGTGCAGGGTCTTGAGGCCCATTATCACAAGCCAGCAATCGAAGGGGCTGGGAACCGCGCCGACACTCTTCTGGATGTACTTCAGACGCTCGAAGAGATCAGTCCGATCGGTTACGATTACGCCACCGATGATCTGGTTGTGGCCACTCAGATACTTGGTCGTGCTGTGAAGTACCAAATCGGCTCCGTACTCCAACGGCCGGAGGAAGACGGGGGTCGCGAAGGTAGTGTCGACCACATACAGAAGATCATGGCTCTTCGCGATCTTCCCCACCGCTTCGAGGTCTGTGACTTTCAGGAGGGGGTTCGTCGGCGTCTCTACCCAGACCATCTTCGTTTCAGGACGAATGGCTTCTTCGACATTCGAAGCTACCTGCGAGTCTACGTAGGTGAACTCAACACCATAGTTCGTCATGAGGTTGTTGAACAGCCTTGCAGTGCCACCATACACGTCATCGCAGCAAACAACATGATCTCCTTGGCTTAGTAGCTTCATGCAACTGTCCGCACTTGCCATCCCACTGGAGAACGCAATCCCATGCTTACCGCCCTCCAGGGCCGCCAAGTGATTCTCCAGGTCCTGCCTTGTTGGGTTTGAAGATCTGGTGTAGTCGAACCCCTTGTCCACCCCTATCTCCTCCAGCACGTAAGTCGCAGTCTGGTAGATTGGTGGGATTATCGCACCTGTTGTTGGGTCTGGCTTGCTTTTTCCTCTTACTGAGATTGTGTCGAAATCCATGTAACTCTGACCTCTGGGTATTGGCCTCATGCAAAATAGTTTCAGTTAGCCAATTTTCCTCGTTCGTACTTTCGCACCGATATACCACATGCCAACGATACCCACGAGAATGATGGTGATGGAACCGAAACCGGGGTCTGCCCCGTCCCAGGAAGAAGGATCCGAAAAACTACCTTCTCCCAACGTAGAAACATACCAAACGAAAATCGCCGAAGTAGTGGACATGAGTGCGATCAGAGCAATAATACCAGATTTTGCGTGCTGAGGTATGGTCTTCCCTGTTGCATAGTACTCGAACATTGCAGAGCCAAAGAAGCGATTTGTCATTGTCCACCTGAACATCCTCTCACTCGAATACGAGAATAGGAAGGCAGCTGGAACCGCCCAAGAGACTGTAGGCCACCCTGGGACCCAGATTCCAATGACGGCGAACCCAACAAAAAGCAATCCGAGTCCGAAATACAATCGTCTGAGAACCGGGTTGCTAGAAACACAGTACCTCTCGATGATCTCGTCAAGACTCTCGATTCTCTCCATGTAATCTGACTTATCGCAACGAATACACTGCTTTAATTTTCATTCCGAAGACTCAAGCGAGAACTCCCCACCACGCGAGCATGGGAACTCCCTTCGTACCCCTCCGCATCGGTTCCATTGAAGACCCCCTCAGATTAGCAGTGCTGATTTCCGGAGGGGGGTCCGGTCTTGCCTCTCTGCTGAGATTCCAAGCGGAGGAGCCCCGCAGTCATCGGACGGTGCTGGTGCTGGCAGACAGCGAAGGTGCCGGGGGCCTCGAGCATGGGAGGCTATCTGGAATCGAGTCCAAGGGAATTCCAGTCCCCGCTGAACACCCAGTCTCAGAACGTCGTCTGGCTCATGAAGAAATTGTGGAAAGCAACCTCCAGTCATCCGGTGCGGAACTGGTAGTCCTCAGCGGCTACATGAGAATCCTGACTCCTTCATTCGTCAGCAGGTGGAAGGGTAGGATAGTCAATGTCCACCCCTCATTGCTACCAGATTTCCCTGGCGCCCATGCTCATCGCGACGTCCTCTCGGCAGGGGTTACAATGACTGGATGTACAGTGCATCTGGTCGACGAGGGAGTAGACTCCGGACCCATCCTGGCACAAAGGGAAGTCCCAGTGATGCCCGATGATGACGAGGACTCCCTACAAGAGAGAGTCAAGCTAGTAGAGCACGTTCTCTATCCCGAAGTAATCGATTTGCTCTGCACTGGCCAGATCTCACTCTAAGTCTTCTGGTGTATTCACATTCAGAAGGATTGACGGGTCCTCCATGAGTATCGAATGCTTGGCTTCTGCAAACTGCACCCGAAGTGGTCGCCTGTCACCTTCGATAATCTCGAGGACTTCCTTGTTGCGAATCAAAGATAGCAGTGGATGGCCTCTCTCTCCATCATGGGGCATGATTAGGCAATCATCTTCTCCAAGCCCCTCTTGGAGTGAGAGAAACACATCAGACGAGATCCATGGATAGTCCACCGTGGCCAGTTGGAGAACCCCATCTTCGCATTTCGGATCCAGGAGAGCCTCTTCTATCGCATCGATTGGTCCAGCGTGAGTCATCGAATCGAGAACCCACTCTATGTCCAGATCGAGACCAATGGCTGAGCCGTATTCCTCAACGTCTTCGGGTTGTGCGACTGCAATTCTAATCGGCTCTAGGTTGGCAGCGGCGAGTGAGATCGCCACCCTCCCTATCATGGTGGACCCCTCGACCTCTACCAGTGCTTTGTCCCGGCCCATCCGGGAGGACCTCCCTCCCGCTAGCAACAGAGAACGCATCCTGCTACCTCAACTCGTCCAAGCGCCTCAAGGCGTGATTGATCTCTTCCATCAGATCCAATGCTCTGTTGATAAGCATCTCCCTATCCTTTCTCGCAGAGGTCTCTGCAAGCCACTCCATTAGTTGGGTAATGTCCTCGGCATCTCTCTTTATGGTCCACTCCAGAACTTCCTCTGCTACTGGGTCATCTGATGGCAGTAACCGCTCGACCATGACCGCCAGAGGGGCTACCGATGAATTAGTGCTATGGTATTCCTGATGCCACTCTGTCTCTAATCCTACCTAGAAGAGAATCTCCATCGGGTACCTTCACCATGACAAGTTGATCCATCACATCACTTCCTATCTCCCTGTCAGCGTTGATCGCCGCAAATGCTGAAATGAGAGCTAGGTGAGATTCTACCAGTCTCCCCTCGCACCATGATTTCAGCAACCCGTCGCTTGGGCCCTCATGACCCGCACGAAAAATCTCCTCGATGCTAAGAAGCAGAGCCTCGGCGGGCTCCCTGGAGTTGATTGAGGAGGCTAGAACCGCCCATGGATCGACACCGACCCTCTCGTTATCCAAGTTGGCTAGGAGCAACGCCGAGAGTGCGACGTCTTCCCTCCCGTGCCTCTTCCAGAGAAGTGGTATCAGCTTCCATAAGACCCGTTGGTCTTCCCCCGCCTCGGTAATTAGCCACGAAGCGACCCTCCTCAGGATTTCATCGGGCGTGCCAAGGTGGAAAGAGTACCCAGCGGAGCTACCGAGTCGATCTGTGCTTGACTTCATAATCATCGCCGGGACCCCTATTGGGTATGCCTCTCGGATGATTTTCGCTAGGTTACGGTGCGATTTGTGTGATCTCCTAGGCTGCTCTCCGAGGAACTCGTCCAGAATGCTCTCGCTACTCATCTGAACTACTGCTTCCTAGAGAGTATTTTGACGCTATCGAAAATATCGCGTAGATTGTCCACCGAGTCATTTAGCCGCATTCTGTATTCGTCGATAAACGACCTGTGCACGATTTCCTCCAGTTGCCGGTCTAGGCTCCTAGCAATCGCCCGATGCTCGGAATCATCGATTAGGAACATCTTCCTGAGATACGCAATTTGCGCTAACACGTCATCGGATCTGTCTGTGTGAATCAGCATGGCTTCGAGAACCTGACCGTAGATCAACCTCATCTCGCTCTTCTCTATCGAAGACCCTCTAATCTGATCTTCCTCCCCAGACAGAATCGCATCATAGATCCTCCTCGGTTCACCCTCTTCAAGACTTAATGCATGAGCAAGTTTCACGAGAATCCTCTTCTCTCCGTTTGACAACTGCCCGTCTCTTAGAGCGAGCCTAGATGCATTCAAGAAAACCCTCGAACGATCATCCTCAGTCCACGCCTGTTCTGCCACGACCCCCCATGACGGGCATCCGCCTTAACGACTAGGTATTAGTCGAAAAATGACATCCAAGGCAAACAGGAGCATTCATGAATACCCCGTACCCCGGATAGATTGCTAATCAGCCACTCCCGGGCGTCCTGCGCCCATCCGAACCCCCCCCTGCCGAAATGGCGAAAACGGGGGCAAGGCCCCCGTTTGGGGCCGATGAGCTAAGGAATTGAACAATATGTCAAATGAAGGAAAATACGTAATACACGCAACAATTAGAGTCGATGGGACCGTAGCACGCAAAGACGTCGTCGGAGCCATATTCGGCCAGACCGAAGGACTCCTGGGAGAGGGGCTCCAACTTAGGAAGCTCCAGAGGACAGGAAGAATTGGCCACGTGGATGTCAGTTTGAACAACCACAAGGGCCGTGTACAGGGATCTATCGAAGTATCATCTTCGATAGACCAAGTCAGCACCGCAGTTATCGGCGCCGCGCTAGAGACGATCGACAGGATCGGTCCATGCAAAGCAGTGATCAAGGTCAAGGATATCGAGAACATCAGATCCGCAAAGAGGGATCACGTCATCGACAGGGCCAAGCAGCTTCTGCTGCAGATCGTGAACTCCGCCTCCGGCGAGTCGAAGAACATCATAGACGAAGTCAAGGCAGTACTAACATTGGACACCGAGGTCGACTTCGAGGAGATGACCGCAGGACCCAACGTGAAAAACTCGGACTCGATTATAATCGTCGAGGGTAGGAACGACGTCAGGAACCTATTGAAGTTCGGCATCAAGAACGCGATCGCCACAATGGGGTCCGGCATCAAGCCACAATTGGCTGAACTCGCGGCAAACAAGAAGACGGTTACTGCATTCCTGGACGGGGATCGCGGAGGCAAGCTGCTGCTGATGGAAATCAGCGGAAAGTTAGGCAAGTCCCTGACACACGTCGCCTTTGCTCCCCAGAGCAGGGAAGTCGAGCACCTCGAGGGCAAGGTAGTGACGAAGTGCCTTGGGCAGAAGGAAGCCGCCTCAAAGGCAGTCTCCAGGATCCAGACCGAGATACAGAAGGACGACGACAAAGCAGTCGGAAAGGGCAAGGCGTCATTGGAGGCCCCAGACGAGGTCAAGGGCTGGGCACCGATGATGGACGGGCTAAAGGCCAATCACGCCGTGATTGTTCTCGAGGATGGAACAGGCTCCGATCCAGTTGGAGCCAAAGCCTTGGAAGCAGCCCTCGGAGAGTCCGATGGAGCCCAAGGACTGGTTTTCTCGGGCAAGGTTACCGATAGGATTCACGAGCTCGCTTCCGGTGCAGGAATCAACACAGTAATTGGTAAGACTGTAGGGGCACAATCCCTGAAGCTTGGAGTGCAAGCCTACTCTGTAAAGGACTTAGAGTGAGTTTCAGAGACCCATTCTGGCAGGGTGAATCCTTGCCAATAATGCCCCTCTGAAGGGTTGGCATAGCAGAAGCCATCAAAAGTCTCTCATGCCCGCTGGGACTGATGCAACAGACCACCATGGCGATACTTACTCTCTATGGTGTTCTTTCTGTAACCTTACTTGCACTGTGGATGAGGCATAAGTCGGTATTGAGGCAGAGGAAGAGACTGGCCTTGAAACTAGGCTCCATGAAGGGAAACCTGTCAGAGACTTCCGAGAGGCTGGACCTACTCTCTAGGGGAGTGGACACCATCCTATCTGATGCTCCTGAGGTTCACGACCTGCTAGGCGTGCACAAGTCTCTTGAGGCCGCCGAGTCACTCCTGTTCAACCAAGGAATCCCAGTCAGCAACAGCGAGTCTTGCGCTATTGTTAGCCATGCCGTCAAAGCACTCTTGAGCCACTATCCAGAAGACGGACCCGAGGACGAGCGCAGTATTGTCCAAGGACTAAAGCCACTCTCCAAGAGGCTTGCCGCCATCCTTACAGAAGCAGAGATGAAAGCCGAGGACGTCGAACTTTCAGCAGCCGAGCACCGACGAGCCGGAGAGCTTTTCCACTCCGTGGAACGATTCGACTGGGCAGCCGATTGCTTCCAGAGGGCAAATGACCTAGACCCAGAAGACGAGTCAGCGCTCAGGTCTCTCTCCGAGATTCAGAGAGGCAACGGAGACTTCGATTCCCTAGACAGGACACTCGAGCGTCTGCTGGCGATCGTCCCAGACGACATCGCGGTCCTCAACGAGCAGTCGATTCTCCTAGACAGTATGGATGACGAGAGATTCATCAGAAACAGAAAGAGGCTAGAGGCTCTAGGAGTGGCATCAACACCCTCGGAAGAGGAGGGCGAACTATCCCTCATCGCCCAGAGGGCGCGAGACTCAGACGTTGGTGGAGCGACCCAATCGAATACCGCTTCTGGTTTGATCGAGAAGGCGGCCAAGCAACTCCTCCTAGGGGAATTAAGAGCAGCACTTGAATCGGTTGAGGCCGCAATCGAGAGAGATCAGAGTTTCGGACAGGCATGGTCACTGAAGGCACGACTAGTCGCTGCGGAAAGCGGGAAGATCAAGGACGCCCTGAAGTGCATCAGGAGGGCAAAGGCACTCGGAGAGTACACGGTGATTCTAGAATCAGAGATTCTCGACAACGATGGGAGGGCCGATGCTGCGATAGAGGTCCTCCAGGAGCACCTATCCAAAACACCAGGCGACGCAGAGGCAAGAGGCAAGCTTAGCCAACTCTGGTTGGCCAGCGGTTCCGCCGAGTCCGCACGGAAGACCCTCAGCGATGCTCCCGAGGAATCCTGGAGCTCAGCCACACTGCATGTGATGAAGGGCAGGCTAAGCCTAGTGGAATCGGACGAACACCGAGATGAAACAGGGAAAATCGACCCCATGCCCGTTATCGATGCGCTCGTCTCGTTCGACAGGGCCGTGGAAATCGATAGGGAATCGGGCCTCGCCTGGCTCGGGAGGGCAAGGGCCCTGAGGTACCAGAAGGCATTCGATGAGGCCGATGTAGCACTGGTAAGAGCACGAAGACTGATTCCAGACCACCCATCGATCGCCCTTGAGGAAGCGCAACTCTCCCTCGAAACAGGAGACCTGGAACAGGCAAACGCACTCACCTTGGAGGCCACCACCACACTGAAGGATAACCCGACGGTGCCGTTCATTCGAGGCATTATTGCGGCGAGGCACGGGCGTCTCGAGGAGGCCACGAAACTCTTCTCCCAGAGCCTCCACATCGATCCCAACCATACTCGAGCCAGACTCAATAGGTCATCGGCGGCCCTGCTCAGTGACGATCTGGCACTGGCACTGGACGATGCCAACAGGTTGGTCGAGGACCGTCCCAATCACGAACTAGCCCGATTAAGGAAGTCCGAGATCCTCATGAATCAGGGTGACTGGGAGAAAGCCGAGTTCGAGCTACGCGAGCTCCTCAGATTGAACGGCAGCCATTCGATGGGGCTCGTCCACCTTGGTACCTGCATGATTGCGATGGAGAAGTCAGAGCAGGCAGAGAAGCCACTAAACAAAGCGATAGAGACGAACCCAAGCCTATCCGAGGCATGGTACCAGAGAGGGCTCCTGTACCTAGACTTCGGGAGGTCTGATGAGGCGATGTCAGACTTCGAGGACGCAGTGAGGGCCGATCCCCAGCACCTCGATGCCAGACTGAGGATAGCCGCCATCCTCCATGAAGGGAAAGACACCGAGAAGGCCGCTGGCGCCTGGAGGAAGGTCCTTGACGTCGATTCCCAGAACAGGCTCGCTAGGAGGAGGCTGGAGGAATGCAGGGCGCAGATCACCTCCCGGAGAGAAGCACTCCTTCCAAAGGATTGAACACCACCCACTCTGACGACCTGACATGCACTCTCAGCAGATGGTTGAACCGGGATCAATAGCACCCGACTTCGAACTCCCGAACGCGAACGAAAACTCTGGAGGAGGCACACTCTCGCTCCAAGATGCAATGGGGGAGAACGGTGCCGTGGTCTTCTTCACATGCAACCATTGCCCATACGTAGTCGGCTCCGAGCCCAGGATAGAGAATGCCGCAGAAGTCGCTAGGAAGAACGGACTCGGATTCGTGGGGATTAACTCCAACGACCCAGTGAAGTACGAATCCGACTCTTGGGACAACATGGTCAAGAGGGCCAACAGGGGAATGACCTACGCATACCTCCACGACTCCTCGCAGGAGGTGGCCCTTTCTTACGGAGCCGAGAGAACGCCTGAGTTCTACCTCCTGAGCTCGGATTCGGTGGTGGTATACAGGGGCCGATTGGACGACTCCCCGAGAGACCCCTCCCATGCCAAGACCTCAGAGTTGGAGGACGCCATGGGGGAGCTCGCTTCTGGAGGGTCGATCTCCGTAGCAAGGACCGAGAGCATCGGTTGCTCAGTGAAGTGGAAGGAATAGGTGCTAGCTTGGCAATGGGCCTCCCTGCAAGGGCATTCTACATGGTGATGCGACTCGCCCCGTCTGGTATTCGGATGCGGATGTGGAGGGGCCTTTACCAGAGGATGGCACGTTCTCAGACGGACCCGAACTTCCGATTCATGAACTACGGCTTCACAGATGACTCTGAGCTCAAACTCTCCGAGGGAGATGAGCCAGACAGGCTGTTCATCCAACTCTACAACATGAACATCAGGGACGTGGAGATGGAGGGCAAAGAGGTCCTCGAGATAGGATCTGGCAGGGGGGGTGGGGCCAGCTGGATTGCGAGGAAGTACAAGCCAAAGTCGCTGTTGGCAGTAGACTACTCCGCAGAGGCGGTGGCACTCTCCCAGGGATGGTTCACCGACCAGGATAACCTGGAATTCAAGGAGGGAAACGCACAGGACCTGCCCCTGCCGGACGAGTCATTCGACATCGCATACAACGTCGAGTCATCACACTGCTACGCGAACATACCAGACTTCCTGAGCGAGGTCTTCAGGGTCCTCAGGCCGGGGGGGAAGTTCTGCTGGACTGATATGCGTGACTCCCGGACGATGGAGAAGATGCACGATCAGTTCCTGACTACCGGCTTCAGCATCGAGTCCAGAACCGACGTGACGAAGAACGTGGTCGATGCGCTGGACCTGATCGACGAGGGCAGGAGGGAGATGATACGGCAGAGCTCCCCAGCCTCCCTGAGGAAGAGCTTCGAGACCTTCGGGGGCGTCCCAGGAACCCCTGTCTATGAGGCATTGAAATCCGGTAAGATCCAGTATTTCAGGTACTTACTCTCCAAACCAAGGTAGCGCACCCAATCTGAAACCGGTTATGCGTGCCTAGGCATAACTCACGCATAACGAGAGGGGGTCGCTAGGAACAACTAGCATAAACCAAGCATAACTCACGCATTACTCGATTGACTACTAGTTGTTGACTCGGTTGCATCTCTGCTTTGATTCGTTGTCAGGGTTAATTCTTCACCTTGGACATCCCTCCGTCCAAGTGCAAGACCTGCCCTGTGATATTGTCAGGGGCAGAGGTCAAGAGCCAGTGAATCGTATCTGAAACCTCTTGGGGGAGATTGATCCTCCTAAGTGGAATCATGCCTACCGCAGCTCTCTTAGAGGCATCAGGAGTTGTGATTGGGGCGGAAAGTCTAGTATCCGTTAAGCCCGGGGCAACGACGTTCACCCTAATACCCCTCCTGGCATATGTCGCAGCGGCGGACCGTGCCATGGACTCTACCCCTCCTTTCGCAGCGGACACGGCCTCGTGGTTAACAAGACCCAGGCTCCCAGCTACGCTGGATGTGAAGACTACACGGCCACCGCCGTTTCTCAGCATTTGCTTGCAGGCGATTGATAGGGTGACGAAGGCACTTGTCAAGTTGGTCCGAATCACATCCTCGAACGAATCCACACTCATTGCATGAGGAGGTCTCACTGCGAAGGAGCCGACCATGTGTGCCACTCCATCCAGTCTCCCCTCACCATTTTCGATGGAGAATAAGACTGCTTCCCTGACCAGATCCTCGTTGTTTGCGTCGCCGATGAAGACTTTATCCAAGTCCGCACGCAGTTCGGATAGTCTTCTTTGGTCCCTTGCTAGCACCGAGACTCTATGGCCATCATCAATCAGTTTTCTACATAGCAGCAATGCAATATCGCTACTGCCACCAACTACAAGGTACGATCCCACGGTATTACTTTCCCTGATCGGTAAATTTGGACTCAGAAATCCATGATGCCAGTTGTCTCTCTAGCCTTGACCATAGTTCGTCTTTGCTTGCGTCTTTCATGAACATTAATAATCCAATGAGGATATATACTTCTGTTTAACCAAATGCCTGTATGACACAATTTTTCTTTTGGGTACACCCGTGTTTGAAACAACAGATTATAACAGAAAAATTAAGGCGCACGAAATATGGATTTTTCAAGTCCCAAAATTAGCCCAAGAACGACCGCTATGGCGATTGCTGCAACCTGCCTGGCTTTGATTGTAACACAATCTGTATCTGCAGAGACTGTGAATCCCCTGGAGAAGGATTACGATAACCTCGGAATGCTGACCTTCTTCACCTTCTTCGTAGGTTACATCGCAATGGGAGCTGCATTCGTGTTCTTCCTGGTTGAGAGGAGCAATGTAGCACCACAGTTCCGAACCACGATGACCATTTCCGCACTAATAGTCGGTATTGCAGCATTGCACTACTATTACATGCGAGGGGTGTACGTCGATCACGACGTAGTGAGTATCGAGTACAGGTACATGGACTGGATCATCACAGTACCACTAATGGCCCTAAAGTTCCCTTCTCTGGTTGGCAAGGATGCAATCACAGACACCAAGGTCCTCGGGATGGGTTTCACCGCGATTTGCTTCGTTGGTGCACTAATCATGATCGGTTTCGGGTATGCTGGTGAGTCGGGGATGATGAACGCTACCCTCGCCCTTCTCCTAGGAGGAATGGGATGGGCAATGATCATCGTCGCAACCGGTACACCGTTCACCGACGGACTTGGGGTTGACAACAGCAAGATAGCAGACGAGTTGGTATGGAGCACCAACGCTCTACGAGCTTTCATCGTCTTCGGATGGATAATCTACCCTATCGGCTACCTATTCAGCCCAGAAGTAAACTTCTCCGATGCTGCAAGCCAGGAGACAATGGCCGTCCTCTACAACATCGCTGACATGGTCAACAAGATCGGCTTCGGTGTTGTCGCATGGATGGGTGCCAAGAAAGCAACCGAAATGATGGCAAACGCCTGAAAGAGCAAAGCTAACTGACTGACAGAAACACGTAATCCGGATGGCTGGACTGAATCCAGCCATCCGGAGCAATCTAACTCCCGAGGTTTTCTATCTCCTTACCTCGCATTCTGTACAAAAACTGGATAGAGGACAAAATCAACCTCGAATTTTGACAATCGATAAACATCCTTTGATAAGTAGTCCAACACCGCTTATACAAACATGACCATCCAGGTAAAGGCCCCTGAAAATCCAACAGAGATTGATGCAGACGCATTCCTACCGACGGAATTCGGTAACTTCAGAATTAGAGTTACTGTAGACGAAGACGGGCACGAGCACAGCCTAGTGTACGTAGGAGATCTTGACAAGGAAGACTCCCCACTCATACGGATTCACTCGGAATGCCTCACTGGGGATGCCTTCGGATCTATGAAGTGCGACTGTGGACCTCAACTCCAAGAGTCCTTGAAGCAGATTCAGGAGGAGGGTTGTGGAGCAGTAGTATACCTCAGGCAGGAGGGAAGGGGGATAGGCCTGCACTCCAAGATACAGGCATATGCTCTGCAGGATCACGGCTATGACACGCTAGATGCGAATCTTGCTCTTGGGCTACCCGCGGACGCCAGGACATACGAGATCGCAGCATCTATGCTCAAGGAGGTTGGAGTAAACTCAGTGAGGATGATGACAAACAACCCCCTAAAGGTGAAGGGTTTGGAAGAGAACGGAATCAAGGTCGAATTCCGGCTACCTCACATGAGCGGTGTATCGGTCCAGAACATAGACTACCTTAGGACCAAAAACAACCGAATGGGGCACATGATTGAGCTTCAGTAAGCGATGAAAGATTCAAAGAGATAGGTTTGGAGGGTGGAAAGATGACATTGAAGATTGGAGAAGAAGCTGGGGAATTCGAGCTCATGACGAGCGAAGGAGCCGAATTTAGGCTGAGTGATTTAGACGGTCAATGGAAAATAGTGTTCTTCTACGCCAAGAGTGGTTCTCCAACTTGCAAGAGGGGATGTCTAAACTTCAAGGAGCAATATGACTTGTTCCGTTCTTTGACCCCTCCTGTGGAAGTAATTGGAATCAGTGACGATTCAGTAAGTCGGCACATGGAGTTCAAGAAAGAGCTCGGACTACCATTTACACTGCTATCGGACCCTGAAAGAAAGATTGCCGAGCAATTTGGTGTGCCTGTACATTTAGGGTTATTCCCGGCGAAATCCTCGTTCGTCTTGGGTCCGGATAATACGGTGCATCACGTCTACGACTGGTTATTCAGGCCAAGAAAGCATGTTGCGAAGATTATTTCCGCTCTGTCCGAATCAGGGGTTGCGTGATTATGAATTGGGATCAGATTCTTAGCGAGTCGGGGCTCTCAGATAGGGAGATTTCGGTAATTCACACCCTCTCTGGAAAAAAAAGCATGCGCGCCAGCCAAGTTGCCAAGGAGCTTGGGACTACTAGGCTCGAGGCATACAAATCACTCGAGGCATTGCAGGGCATTGGTCTGGTTTCTGTGATTGCAGATAGGCCGATGAAATTCTCATGCCCCAGAATCGACAAGGCGGTGGAGCATCTGATACAGATACGAAAGGGGCAGCTGTCAAGAATCGAGAGGGTTTACAATGAAATCCAGTCAGGTGTCGAAAATTCGAACTACGAGTACGAAGAAGTAGGAGATGACAACAGTCCCAAGTTCACAATACTGAAAGAGAGGGTCAGAATAATGAATAGACTTGAGAAAATGGCTGAGGGTTCGGTTCATGACTTGGTACTTATTGTCGGTCGATTTGGTATCCTCCCAATATTTAGAGGCGGGGCAATCACATCAATCAATGATGCCTCTAAGAGGGGCGTTAGAGTAAGAATACTCGCGCAGTTGGACAAGAGAACTGTTCGCTTCTACAGAGATTTACACGAGTCGATAGAAGTTCGCCACTCTGATGATCTGGACGCGCAGGGTGTCGTAAGAGACCTCGAAGAGGTCATCCAATACCTGAGCTCGGACGAGAATCCCGTAGGAAGGGGAAAGAATGACGCGGCGCTAGTAATCGAATCCAGCCAATTCGCAGAGAATCAGAGAAATCTGATTGAGGCCATCTGGGAAGAGGCGCTTCCGTTCGAAACGGCATCGAACAGGTTCACTGAGGAGAAGATAACTGACCCACTAAGGCTGACTCTGAACGAAGGTTCATTCCTTGAAAAGATAAGAGATGTGCTGATGATCGAGGCAGAGATCCCCGAGGACGAAACCCCCTTCAACATCGACTCTTTCCTAGCTTCCGGACTTGAGATCAGCGATGCCAGGAAGAAGCTCAACCAGGGTGGTATTGGTAGTCTCGAGGCTTTTGGAATAGACCTAGCATCACTGATGAGACAAGTGGGAAACAGAGTTGGGCAGGAGCTAGCCTTCAGCCTAAGAGGGATAGACCAAGAAATAGAGTTCCTCAACGAAATGATGGATTGGTGGGAGCACGCTGGCTTGGGGGTCCTAAGCTATGATGTAGAACCTGAGTTCCACATTAAGATACAGTTCACAGAACTTCCTGAGGGAGGAGGGCTTCCGATTCGGGCTCTAGATGACGGTATTATCGAAGGTGCTCTGAAAGCCAGATACCCAGAGGGAGGGGATGTCACAGTTCAAAGGGAGGTGGTTTCCAAGGACCCGGATGCCCTCCATAAGTACAATCTCGTTATGTCAGAGGCATAAGATTTGATTCGTGTACGACAATCTTGCTGACGATCAGGAGTTAGGTGCCCTCAGACTAGGGACTAGAGTGGGGGTAATTTCCCTGTATTTTTGATATTCAGGATCGTTTCCCCACCTAGCCATAGCGCGTTCTTCGAGAATTGGAATTCCGCTGATTCGAGTTAGGAGTATGAAGATGAAAATTGGTGAGACCAAAGCAATCATCTCCAACCCATCAAAGCAAGGTACTCCGAAGAAAGCGATACCGGTCCAAAGGAGAATCTCGCCGAGGTAGTTAGGATGGCGAGACCGAGCCCAAAGGCCTTCTTCAATCCACCTCCCTCGATTCTCTAATTTGGAATTGAATGCAGTCTTCTGTGCGTCTGCCACTACCTCGATTCCGAACCCAAGGGTCCACAGAGCCATACCTATCCCATCCCATATTGAAAGATTTGGAGCCGGTCCGGATTGGCTGTTGATTACTATCACTACGCTCATCGTTAGGAAGACCCAGAGGCCCTGCAGTGTCCATGGAATTATGAATCGTGCAGGAGAGGTCTTCAAACTGTCAAACCGTCCGTCCTTGCCAGTACGATGTATCCGTAAGAAGAGGAAACTTGAGAGTCTTAGAGACCAGATAACAACTAATCCGCTTACAATCCATTCTCTCAAGCTTGGGGGCTCTGACTGATATCCTGCCCACAGGCTGAAGGCAACGATTGCTAGGAATGTCACACCTCCGGTGATGTCGAAGAATCTCTCTGTTTGTTTTACCGATGCAGGGACCCATGACAACCACTGAACACCAAGCGCGATCGCGGCAGAGATTATCGTCGCTGAAAAACCACCGATATCGACAGAGTTGGTGCCAATAGCACTTGCAACTAGAGAAATAATCAGTAGGACGCTAGCCACCACAACGGCCCCCCTAGACAAATCCTCGGAAGACTCCATGGTAGTCCGTACTAATTGGTGTTCATAAGGTACTTTCCTGCTACCCAAGCGTAGACTCCGAAGTAGAGGAGTAGGTTCTGGCTAGAAGGAAACAAATCTATATATGGTAGTTTGACAAAATATTACACTCCTTCATTAATGGATAGACAAGCCTAGAGACATGATTAACAGTAGAATGATCATGCCGATGATAGTAGGAATGTACGTGACATTTGTGATTGGAGCAATGTCACTCGCGCCCGTTGTATCGGCAGATGAGTCTGAAGACATACCAACGAACGCGCAGAACACAGGAGTTCATGACTCTCTAGTTGCAGCCCTAGCACACGCGAATCTAGTGGCCGCACTGCAGGCAGACGGCCCCTTCACGGTGTTCGCACCGACCGACGAGGCCTTCGCAGCTGCGGGGATAGACCTTGCCGCATTCGACACGGACGAGGAAAACGCCACACTGGCTGACATCCTCACCTACCACGTGTACTCCGGCTCCGTCCAGTCATCGGCAGTTACCGACGGGCTGACCGTCACCATGCTGAATGGCGACGATGCCACCTTCACCGTGACTGACGGGACCGTCAAGATCGGAGAGGCAACGGTCACTACCGCGGATGTTCTAGCCTCCAACGGCGTCATCCACGTGATCGACAAGGTGCTCATGCCACCGGCTGATGTGGTGGAGCCCGTAATCCCAGATGGTTGCGACTACGTCATCGGAATATCTGATGGTGGATTAGCGTACGACAACACCGAACTGTCCATCGATGTGGGGCAGACCGTTTGCTGGATATGGCAAGACGAGTCGATGGCCCACAACGTAGCCGAGATAGCAAATGAGGGAGATACAACCAGGATGATCGGTGGACTCTACAGCGGTGAGTCAATGACTACTATGGATTACAGGGTTACCTTCGATGAGGATGAGACTTTCCTATACATCTGCGAGCCACATGCCACGATGGGCATGGCCGGGAAGGTCACTGTGGGTTCAGGAGTTACAGAGGTCGTTACCCCCGAACCCGTTGAAGAAGAGGACAACAACACCCCAGGGTTCACTACACTACTAGTGGCAATAGCGGTAATTTCCGCAGTACTCGTCACTAGAAGGAAGGAATAGGTGATTGAGTGAGGAATCTGCCACTGAAGAAAGTGAAGACAAGCTCTAGGCTTGACTGGTTTGCCCTGTTATAGAGTGATAAGTGAGTTTCTCTGGAAGAGATTGTGACACTTTAGGTGAAAACCTGGGTTTCTCAATCTCTTCCAGCGTACTCCAATAAGAATTGTGTCTAGAGAAATACATAAACTCAGGTTATCGAGGTCGGCCTGACTGCACTGATTCGACTCAAGGTTGGTCCGGGAACCGAGATAGGTTCCCTCGCAGGGGAGTTCTCCGGTTGGGCCGGGGTAGAGTGCGTGTACGAGATCAGCGGGGATGCGGATTTGGTTGCCGTGGTTCACGTCGATGACACGGTGGCTCTAAGGGACATGCTGGACAGGATGTGGCTGGCTGCTCCGGGAGACATTAGCTCGACACAGACAGAGCTAGTCCTAGAGCAGTACTTGACACGTTCCGATAGCAAAACAGAGACTAACCCTTGACTCAGAGAATCTTGGCTGCGGTGGTGAATACTCTCGCATCAGGGTAGTCTGAGCAGTATTGGTAGGCATAGGTGGTACGAATCGTGCCCGATGGCCCCACGAGGAACTCTCCCGTAGACATCCACGGGTTGTCGACGAGGGGACGTTCGATGGTGCGCCTCGCTTCCTGGAATTCCAGCCCGATATCCTTTGAATGGCACCATGTTTCCTCGGGAGCGTCGTAGAGGACTTGCTCAACGCCGAAGTTTGCGAGTCCGTAGGCGGAGTAGACGGCATAATCAGGATCACACAGGATCGGGCATGAGATGTTGTACTTTTCACGATATTCGGCGGCTCTCTCAGGCTCACCCTGGCCGATAATGACAGGGTTGATTCCGGCCGCTAGGTAGTCTTCGTACTCCTCACTGAGCCTTGATGCTCTATCGAGTCCGCACCCGCAACCGAAGTGCCGCCAGAACATCAACAGTGCCGGGCCATCGGACCAGAATGCAGACAGCCGACGAGGGGTGCCAGTGTGATCAAGGAGTTCTAGGTCAGGTGCGCTGGCTCCTCTATCGAGAGGTTTCGACCTATCGTCTCCGGGTCCAGCCACCCATATCTCAAGCCATTCTTTTTCGGCGTCTTCAACAAGCCTCTCTGTGGATACCATAACTCGTAGGTGTAATGCTGCTGAATAAAGATTTAGGCGATTGCAACTGGTGGAACTATTTGCGAAACAGGGACCAGCCTCTGTTCCTACCGCTCATTCCTAGATTACCACATGGGCGAGGCATACTAGAATCTTTAATCCTCAAGTGAAACAAGGTGTAAATAGTCAGATTATCCAGGATTGACTATGAGGCTTCTTCCAGTCATCGCTATACTTGTCTTGGCAGTACTCACCACGGGTACGATAGAGGAGCAAGCCATCACCCAGGAGGAGGTCGTCGTCACCGTGGATAGTACCAACCTGAGATTCTCCCCCGAATCAGTCACCATCACCGAGGGAGACTCAGTACGGTTCTTCTGGAGCGGGGAACTCCTGGCCCATAATGCAGTGTCTTACGACGGGCTGTTCGACTCTGGCGACGCATCGAGGAACGTCGATTACTCGTTCACTTTCGAAGTCGGCACCAACGGGACACACGAGTACCTCTGCGAGCCTCATGAGGAATTCGGGATGACTGGGGCCATAGTGGTGCAACCTCTGACTATCGAGGAGGAAGAAGACCCAGAGGGGGATGATGGAGCAGAGCCTATGCCAGCTGCAGGGCTACTGGGTACTGCCATCATGGCACTCGGAGCAGCGATGCACTCGAAAAAAAGAGACTAGTACTGCTCCAGGACAAGCTCGGTCTGCGTCGAGCTTATGTCCCCGGGAGCCGCGAGCCACATTCTGTCCAGCATGTCCCTGAGGGCTACCGTATCATCCACGTGGACCACGGCAACCAAGTCCGCGTCCCCGCTGATCTCGTACACGCACTCGACCCCTGCCCACTCGGAGAATTCCCTGGCAAGCGAGCCGATCTCGGTCCCGGGGCCTACCTTGAGACGAATCAGGGCGGTCAGCCCAATCCCCGACTCACGAACCGTATACCCCCTGATCACGCCCTCGTCCTCGAGTCGCTTGATACGGGTCCTCACCGTCCTCTCGGTGACCCCTACGCCCTTGGCTATCTCGACATATGGGGCTCTCGCAGACTCTCTAAGGAATGAGAGGATGGCCCTGTCAAGGGAATCGACATTACTCATCGAATCCTCCGAAAAACGTACAACTTATGGTTATTTCTTGATGTTTTGTCATTGTTTCAGCGATGAAACCTGCCCCTTTTCGGCCATTAGGCATTCACGAACTCTTGGTTGCGTTCAAATGGGATGGCTTCATTGCACTACCATGAGTCAGGAGGAGACCGCCTCCCAACTCAGGATTCAGGAGTACTTGGACGATGTCTCAGGACTGGACATCTCTCACTCTCATTCTCAGTGGTACAACATAGATGTAGCATCCCTATTGAACGGCACTAGGATAGAGGGTCACGAACTTGACCCATCCACGGGATCATCGCTGATTTTCCTCCCGAGGAGTGTGATGCTCTGCTGCCCGGAATCCGGACGCATTCACCATTATCCCAAGCATCTGCTCCATTGCTTCGTCGATGACAATCGTGCCAAGTCCAACGAGGCGGATGGAGTGCTAATGAGGGCAGAGCTATTCTCCATCTCCCCCAATGAGGAGCAACTCTGCTGGGAGTGCTGCTGCAGATCGGAACTGGAAGTCCCGGAGATTCAGAGCAAGGTCTCCCGTTGGCTGAGTTGGTTGAACACTTAGGTGGAACCAGCGCTACCTTGAGAAGACAAGTACCCGTGGGAGTACCAATGGGTGCCGCTATCAGCGACATCTTCGCTCGGGTAATAATCGATTCACGCGGTAACCCTACCTTGGAAGTCGACTGCTATGTCGATGGCTCATTGAGGGGCAGAGCAGCAGTCCCATCCGGAGCGAGCACAGGGACCCACGAAGCCGTTGAACTGAGAGACGGAGGAGACAGGTGGATGGGCAAGGGAGTCCAAGAAGCGGTAAACAACGTGAACGGCCCCATTCGCGAGGCACTCATCGGGATGGACCCATCAAAACAGGAAGAGATAGATGCCTTGCTCATCGAACTGGATGGCTCCGAGAACAAAGAAGTCCTAGGTGCCAATGCCACACTAGGCGTCTCCCTGTCCTGCCTCAGAGCAGCATCACGTGGTGAACTGTGGAACCACATCTGCCAGGACGGACCAACGAGTCTCCCAGTCCCGATGATGAACATACTGAACGGGGGGGCTCACGCTGAATCGAACGTCGATGTCCAGGAGTTCATGGTGGTTCCACACGGCTTCGAAGAATTCTCCGAGGCCCTCCGGGCTGGAGTCGAGATATATCACGCACTCAAGTCCACCCTAAAGCAGGAAGGACTGCTTGGGGGGGTTGGCGACGAAGGCGGATTTGCACCTAACCTTCCCAGAAACGAGGAGGGGCTGAGGCTCGTCAACGAGGCGATAGAGAGAGCCGGGTATTCTCCGGGCAAGCAGGTCTCAATCGCATTGGACGTTGCAGCCCAGGAGTTCTTTGACGGCACCCAATACCATATCGACGGAGCAGGTATTTCGGGAGCAGACCTAGGGCAGATCTACTCGAAGTGGCTGGATGATTACCCGATAGTATCCATCGAGGACCCATTCGGCGAGGATGACTGGGACTCATGGGTCGGCTTCACCTCTCGAGAAGGGCACAGAGTGCAGATCGTCGGCGACGACCTATACGTGACCAACCCTAAGCGCCTCGAGAAGGGAATAGCCCTTGGAGCGTCAAACGCCATCCTAATCAAACTCAACCAGATAGGGACCTTGACCGAGACCATGGAGGTGATAGGCAAATCCCGTGAGGCCGGTTTCGGGACGATAATCAGCCACCGATCCGGTGAGACTTCGGATGACATAATCTCCGACCTGGCAGTTGGGACCAATTCTATGCAGATCAAGACAGGAGCGCCAGCTAGATCAGACAGGACATCGAAGTACAATCAGCTACTGCGAATCTCGGAGAAAGTGGAAAACTATCCGGATCTATTCCAATGAGGATAGAATCAGTGGCAGAACGATACTCGCATCGGACTCTATCACGAACTGAGGGGTGTCCACCCCGAGCTTCCCCCAACTAATCTTCTCCGCAGGAGGGGCACCAGAGTAACCTCCGAAGGAGGGTCGGGACTCTGAGATCTGAGCGAACCACGCCCAAAGAGGGACCTCCACTCCGGCGTCCTGCCTAAGCATGGGGACCACGGAGATTGCGAAATCCCCCGATATCCCACCACCCACCTGAAGCATCCCAGTGGGGGAGTCATCCTCCCGATACCAATCGGCGAGAGCCTGCATCGCATCCAAACCCCCCTTGACGACGGAATTGGTCTTCAGGGTGCAGTCTATCACTCTGGCAGCTAGTAGATTACCCAGCGTCGAATCCTCCCAACCCGGGGTGAAAATGGGCAGGTTCGCATCCGCTGCAGCGACCAACCAAGACTCCTCTGGGGGGGATGAGAACTCGAGCCCACCATGGAGTATTAGGTCATACACGTATTCGTGAGGGAAGCGACTGTCCCCCACCGCCTCAGATTCCTCCCAGAGTGACAGCATCTTCTCCCCCACCATGGTGAATGCGCTCTCTGGTATCGCCACGTCGGTCACCCTGTTCATCCCCCTATCATGAAGGGCGGCATCTTCCTGCTTGCTCTGATGCCTCCAATTCGGAACTCTTTCGTAACCGGATCTGGAGACAAGTCCGAACAACTCCTCCTCTAGATTCGCCCCTGTGCAGCAAATCGAGTGCACCCTCTGTTCCCTGATTGCCGGTGCCAGGCTCTTCCCTATCTCTGCCGTCGACATTGCTCCTGCTAGGGTAACCATCAGTCGGCCATTACCGTCCAGGAAGCCCCTCAGTGATTCTATGCACCTGGCAAGCTCGCCCGCGTTGAAGTGGCTGTAATGGGTCTCTATGAAGTCTCGAACAGTCATCTAACCACTCCGAAACCGCTCTACTCTCTTTCTGAAAACCAACCTCAATCCGGAATTCTCCGAAACCAGCCTCCCGTGAATCATATCAGCCAGAGAGTCTGAGTCGCTTCCCCCGCAGGTGAAGACGTCAATCGCCAGTAGTCCCCTCTCGGAGTAACAGTGAGCAGTAACGTGACTCTCGTCTATCAGCACTGCCGCCGCGAATCCAAGGGGGCTTTGCGACCCATCAAAGACCTCGACATGGGAATGGACCTCTCGCACCCCAGATTCGCGAACGCATTCTCTCAGAACGCCGAGGACCCATTCCCCATCTCCCTCCTCGCCTCTCTGGTAGTCCACGTAGTCCAGAAGGACATGGGAACCCGCAGGATCAGCCTCAGTCACGCCGCTCCAGCCAAGCCACCGAGATTTCAAACTCACTCTTCGACAAGCCACGCCTCGAGTCTCCGCAACCCTTCCTCTATGGCTTCCTCGTCAGTCGCGTAAGACACCCTCACGAAACCCTCTCCCCCTGTGATTAGTGATGCTGGAATCAACTGAACGCCGGCTTCCAGGGCCCCATCTGCGAACTCCACGTCACTCATCCCGGTGCCAGTCACATCCGCGAAGACGTAGAAGGCCCCCTCGGGCTCGGGGACCCTTATTCCAGGCAGGGAGTCCAGACCATACATCATCATCTTCCTCCTCTTGAGATACTCCTCGTTGAATTCCAAAACCGAGTCTTCACATCCCAGAGCAACCCTGGCTGCTTCCATCATGAATGTAGGAATGTGCGAGGCGGAGTTTGCCTGGCTCTTCACAGCAGCCCTCATGGCCTCGCTAGGGCCAGTGAGGAATCCGACCCGCATGCCAGTCATCGCCCATGACTTGGACCATCCGTTGATTACGATGGTCCTTTCTTTCCCTCCCGGCAGGGTCGAGGGGGAAACGTGCGGCCAGTCGACCCAGATCATTCGCCCGTATATCTCATCAGAAACTATCCAGAGGTCATGCTCGACTGCGATATCAACTATCCCAGCAATCTCCTCGGGAGTGAAGACCGCACCTGTGGGGTTGCAAGGCGAGTTAATCAGGATCATCGTGGTCTTGTCCGTTATCGCTTCACTGATTGCATCCAAATCGGGATGGAAGTTCTCCATGTTCACCTTTACGTGAACGGGTTTCGCACCGATGAACTCCAGCATAGGCTCGTAGGATGCCCACGAAGGAGAAAGCAAAATCGCCTCGTCACCGGGCATGGTTGTAATCAGGAAGGAGTAGAGCAGAGCCTGCTTCGCTCCCGGGGTCACGACGATATCTTCAGCAGGGGCCTCGATTCCATGGTGCTCCCTGAGGTAGCCCGACACGGCCTCGCAGAGGTCCATCGAACCAGCTCCTCTGGTGTACTTCGTCTTCCCTTTCTCGAGTCCGCTGATTGCGGCATCGATGATCGGGGACGGCGTGTCGAAACCGGGCTCCCCCACGGTCCACCTGACCACCCCCTCTCCAGGGGGTTGCAGATAGGGGGCGAAACCAACACCCAGTCCCTCGAACCGGGAAGACACACGAGGCACGTCTTTCACACGAGTAGCCACTCAATGAAGGTATGCCGCCGCTCGGATAGTCTTCAAGAAAGAAAGTAGGTTCGGTGGGGCTAAGCACGAGTGGCAGAGCAGCTATGCAATGGACTGCAGATCCATGGACCCGGGTGCAAATCCCGGCTCGTGCTCCACCTATTCACAGCCCTGAGATCTCCACGAGCATGAATGCAGCCGATATCGCAATCGCACCCATCACGAAGAAACGATCGAATGATCTTGAATCCATTGGCTCACCTTGGTAAGTCATACCTTCCTCGATGCCCTCGTCCCTCAGCCTGAGGTAGACCAGCAAGAACAGGAGCATAGTCGCCGGTCCGGAAATCGCATCCATCTCATTCTGCTCAGAGAACTCCCTCAACGGGCCGAAGACGAAACCGAAGTAGTTGGCAATCGTAATAGTGAGGAAAGCGAATAGCGCGGGATGGGCCACTGGCCACATCCCCCTGGCCCCCTGGGTCAGGATCATGGCCGCCCATAGCACGTAAGTAAGGAGAAGCGCTCCAGTGAAGGCAACAGTCACCTTCGTGGGCGCTAGCAGACCATCGCTTGCAGCCCCGGGAGTGACCGCGTCAATCACAGACTCGGGGTTAACGATCTGCCGGAACACGTAGAAGAGCCCAGTAGCGATAACTATGACCAGACCCATCAAAGCGACTGGGTCTTTGATTCCGATTCCAAATGAGATTGAGTCCAACCCCTCGTCAACCTCGTCTTCTGCGCGCAGCATGAGGTATGCTGCCGCATAGGTGATGGCCACGATTGGAGTAAGGAACTTGGGAGCCTCACTTGCCTCACTGGCATCGTTCCAGAACATCCAGATTACCACACTGGCGACAACGAGTCCTGCGAGAACCGGAAGCATCACCTTCCACATCCCACGAGCACCCTCATTGAGGATAAGCCCAGTCGACATGAAAATCCCGAACATCAGTATCCCGTTGAATGCCGTTTCTGGAGCCCCAGCCCCATAGGCCACATCCGCCGTCGAGCCTCCCAGACCATTGCTCAGCATGGTGAAGCAGGCCCCCTCCCCTCCAGTCGTGTAACACGCGGAGAAGAACATGAAGTTCAACGAGTAAACGAGTGTTACTAGGGCAGTCAGTAGAAGCAGTGCTTCGCCAGGCGTTGATTTTATCCTATCAAAAACTAGGGCCATTGGGTGGCGGCACCCAATTGCTCTATTATTTGTTAGCCCATTTCTAGGGGGTGAAAGGGAGATTCTCAGGGTCTACGTTGCCACCACACAGGATTATCCCAATCGAGTCAATTCCTTCCTTGGCTCTGAACTCCTCCTTCAGCACCGCAGCTAGAGAGATGGCACCACTAGGTTCTACGACCATCCCGAAGGTCTCGTGAATCAAGATCATCGCAATCAGGACCTCATCATCGCTCACCCTGATGATTTCCTTAACGTGACTCTTGATGATTGGCCAAGTAACTTCCCCCATGCTTGTGAGGAGCCCGTCGCAGATCGTATCCGGTCCTGTCTGCGGCATATATTCACCAGACTCCAACGACCTAGCAGCATCATCGGCCCCTTCGGGCTCCGTCCCGAAAATCAGTGCATCTGGAAGCAGAGATCTAGTGGAGATGCAAGTTCCGGACATCAATCCACCACCCCCTATGGGCGATAAGACAGCATCCAGATCACCACACTCCTCGATCATCTCTTTCGCAGCGGTTCCCTGGCCAGCTATGACGTTCGTATTGTCAAACGGATGGATGAAGGTCGCCCCGGTTCTCTCCAGAACCGAGTTCGCAGTCGCAACCCTGGCCTCCAGGTTAGGCTCACACAGAATCACCTCGGCCCCATGGCTCCTGACTCCGTTGACCTTCACCTTGGGAGCATTTTTCGGCATCACGATGAATGCTGGAACCCCTCTCTGCTTAGCAGCTAATGCAACCGCCTGCCCATGATTGCCGCTGCTATGCGTGCACAGACCAGAATCGGCACCCTCTCCCAGCATCTTGACGGCATTAGTGGCTCCCCTGAATTTGAACGCACCCACGTGCTGAAGGTTTTCGCACTTCATGAACACCCTCCTCCCGGCCATTTCATCTATCTCCGGTGAATTCACCACTGGGGTCCTCAGAACAACACCATCCATCCTCTTCGAGGCGTCGATCACGTCTGAATAGTGGATGCTGGCCATTCTGCTCATGCTTCGCAACCAAGAGCAATACATCATTACTATGGCACGGCCTCGTCAATATGTGGAAGAGAAGACGAACATCGAATCCCACGATCCCGAGTGGTTTCCCCTTGCAATCGCTTCAATGCTCATGATTCTGGATTCATTGGTCTTCGGAGTCGCTCCGAAGGGCCCCTGGGATGATTCTGGGTTCTCCATTGGTGTGATTGGAATTGCAGGGCTTTCGATGGGCTATGTAGCCTGGTACCGATACACGTTCAAGAGAAAGGGCCTGATTCCATGGATCGACTTATGGCAGAAACCGGAGGAATCCACCAGACGGGTTTTCGCAGCAGCCTTGGTCACTCTGTTCCTGGCCTGGTTATCGGGGAACACATTGCAATCATACTTGCCCGAACCAACGGGATTGGTAATAACCTTGGTAGGGCTTCTTCTTGCACTTCAGTCGATATACGCCTATCTCTCATTGGGGCCTCTGAAGGAAGACTGAACCTATCTCTTTCCCGGTTTCCAGAACTGAAGTGGGAGTGGGGCTTCTCTCTGCATCGCACGGAACGCGAGGTGGTCCGCTCGCTCGTTCCATCGGTGCCCCCTATGTGCGGGCACGTGCTCACCCACTAGGGCGATTATTCCCGAGACCTCATCCCACAAATCTCTGACTCTTCGCGCGAGGGTCCGATTGGCCTTCGCCTTCCACATACCAGAGGCTATGTTCAGAGCGTAGTTCGAGTCCCCCCTTATGGTCACAGACACCATCTCCGATTCGCTCAGTATCCATCTCAGGGCGTGTGCTATCGCCGATAGCTCTGCCGTGTTGTTCGAACCTACTTCAGCTCCCAAATACCCCTTCTCACCTTGATTTGTGATCACTTCTCCATTCATCTCTGTGAGTAGGTGCCCCTTGCCATTGCCGGAACCCCCGTCATTGACTATCACACAAAGGCCCCAGCCAGCCCTCGTCTCTGAGGTCACATTGCGATTCTCGCTGCAAGAACCGTCTACGTAGATGTGAACGCTCCTTACTTCGCTCATCTTCAGTCTCCGATTAATGCGGAGTAACTTTCCGAATCGAGAAGCTCACTCACGTCAACATCCGCATTTGTCTTGATTTTGCAGATCCACCCCTCCCCATATGGGTCTTCATTAATCTGCTCGGGCGCATCCTCGAGCGACTCGTTGACTTCGATCACTGTTCCTGCCACAGGTGCGTAGATCTCGCTGACCGATTTCACAGATTCGACACTAGCGAATGACTCCATCACTTCGACGACCGAACCCACTTCGGGGAGTTCCACCCACACTACTTCCGTCAGAGCGTTCTGGGCGAAATCGGTAATTCCGATACTGACCTCGTCACCCTCTACTCTTACCCACTCGTGTTCTTTGGTGTATCTCAAGTCACTAGGAACGTCTCCCACACTATCACCCAGTCATTCGAGCAGGGGGAGCAGGGTCAAGGTTTCGCTCTCTACTCCTCACCGTGTTTAGACTCGAGATGCTCCATTTCCATCCTAGCCCATTTGGATCCAAGGTCTTGCATACTAGCCTCGTCCCTCTCTCTTTCAAGCCTTGAACGCATTTCATCCTCGGGTTCCCTGCTAATCCAAGGGTCTGTCATCCAGGCTCCCTGCGGGCGGTCCCTACCTGCAACAATCACCACAAGAAGGATGCAAGCCAATACGCTAATCGCAATAGGGGCCGCCACCAGCGTGTCTGAAAACGAGAACTGGCCTTCATTCAGAATCGAAATCGAAGTCATCACCATCAGGGTGAGGATGAATCCAACGAGGAGTCTTGTCAATCTGGATGCTGCCGACTCCATGCCTCGACGCATCCGGCATTTCGCATCAACTTGACCGAAGAATCGTTCACAACTCTTGGATAAGCTTGTGAATCTTGTATGGTAGGAGCGATCTGTTGACCGGAGTCACCTCCAGTATCCGCGCGTCATCCCTCCTTCGGATGTCCTGAAGCAGGGGGTGCCTGCTCTTCTTGTGCAGAGTGAGTAGCGTTGGCATGTCATGCTTAAGAGCCAGTCTGACGACATTGACGAAACCCTCGCTTTCAACGGTGAACTTGCCTACCTCGTCAATCACCATAATCTCACAATTCCCAATGCTGTCCATAATAGCAGGGACGCCTACTCTGTCTATCTCAGTAGGGTCTATTCCATATCCGAGAATTCGATTCCTCGAGTCAATATCCCGGTGTGCCATTACTCCCTTCTCGCCAGTGAGCATGTTGACACAGGCGAACCCGACCTTCTCTCCGTTCTCGATTACTGGCTCGCATCTCATCCCACCTACTACGTGCTCTGGCGGGGATGGCCCCCTGGTCCTCCTGAAGCCGCTCCCTTCTTCGGAAATCATGTCGACAACCTTCTGGAGTACAGCAGATTTTCCAGAACGGGGTAGACCTGTGATTCCAATCTTCGGATTTATTCCCATGCGTCTCTCCGTAGTCAATTCCGAGTTGGGAACGTACCGCGTATGCAAACCAAGGATATTAATCCATTCTTGAAATGAGCCTTTTTCCGGAACTAGGAAACCGAAATCCGCTTTCCTCAATCAAGGTGGCCTTCGTTTCTCAGTAGGGAGAAGGGGCCGCCGTCTTCTTCAACCTCGAACGGAAGCATCTCAATCTCGTAGTTGTTCACGTTGTTGTTTGCAGCCCAAGCCCTGGACCACAGATCAAGCTCTTCGGAATTTAGACGATTCGCCAAGAAACCCAAACCCTCTTCCAGAGAACCGAATTTTTCACTAAGACTGTCCTTGACTTCGTTCGGAAGATCCAGGAAGCTAACCGAGTTTCCCAATACGCATCCCTCTGGAACCACTGCCCACACCAGTCTCCTCTCAGATTGAGGATTAACAACGGACTGACAAACAATACGACTTTGGATCGACATCTCGCTAGGTCCATTCCATGCAGATTTCCTACCCTCTGAGTTCAATTCAAAGGCAGGATGCCCAAGAACACCTTTCCCATCTATGAAATTGATGTGAGCAGCCCTGATGAATGGGATCTCACCGTCCTTACCGGACCAATCGCAGATTTCCTTTTTCCAAACGGACCTCTCCACCTCGCCCACTCTAACCTTGATTGCTCTGCCGCTAGGGTTCAGGCCAGTTCCCTCTTCGACCAATCTGGGCTTGTCGGCTAGATTACCAATCGCCATGATTGTCCTGCCTCTGTCCACATCGTCTCTAGGCATCTTCGGAACCGCCCATGAAGTGTCAGTCCAGGATGACCAAGGACCCCTCTCGAGCTCGAAGAAGGGGGCATCTGATGTAATTCCCCTTCCAGGTGCAATGTCGTCGACCAAAAGAGGTCCGAAGCTAGTCAGAACGTCAGTCTCTTCACCGACGGTGATTCCGATTACTGAAACTCCTTGTGACCCCCCAAAAAGAAGCCTAGAGTCTTCCGGGAACGACCAGACAGAATCCCAACAGTTAGACTCTACCAGGAGCTTCCTCAGGGGAAGACTGCTTTTTTCCCTTAGAACTGAACTCGGAACTACTAGCCTCACTCTCCCGCCACTCTGGGAGATCTGCAGGGACCTCTCTATGTAGAGCCTGTATAGATTCACATTACCCTTAATGGTGGAGAACCTGGCCTTTCCATCCGTTCCTTTGAACTCCCTTAGTTGGCTGGAAAGGTCCTTTCTCAGGGCGCTTCCATCCGGGTGGCCTCTGAACCTGTCCTTTATCCGAAGCCAGGGTGGTCGAGAGATAAGTAGCATTGGCCCTTCATTCCAAGGCCACTCTCCCATTAGTGGGTCTATGCATCTGACGTTACTTTCGACGATCATCTCAGCCTCGCTCAGACCAATCATACCATCATCGCCTTCATCCTCCAGGTCCACAAGGCCAAGCCTGGCCAAAACAATCACAATCCTCTTCCTGGCACTGTTCACGGCCACCTCAGATGTGTCAACCAGCTGCAGGCCTTCCAACAGCCGAAGAGTGTCCTCCCTCCTCTCTGTAGGTTCATGGTTCGCTAACCTTTCCGCATGTATCCTCAGCATCCTCTCCGCAAAGAGTCCCGCACCAACACAGGGATCAGCAAATGGAAGTGGGATTCCAGATTCTGTTCGGTTCTTTGGCGACTCGTCGTTTCCATCTATCACGTCTTCTTCACTGATATCCTTGTTGAACTGCTTAGCGAATCCTCTGAAACTTGGTGGTAATGCCGCTAGGGAAAGGGTTGCAGGGGGCTCCTTCTTCTTGATATTGCCATGGTGCAACTCATCATGCAGAACGGCATCGACAAATCTTGCAGGAGGTGCGTAAACGCCCCTAGGGGAACGACCGTCCCTCTGGGCGTCGAACCTTGCCAGCAACTGGTCAAGGACATTTCCTGGATTGCTGAGAAGGCCGGCAGGAAGGGTCGGCCAATTGTTTGGAAGCGTCGCTGCAATTGGCTGACTCTTCTTGGTAGCCTCTAACCAAGAATCTAGCCAAATCCGTATCTGTTCGGTCCGTTCTGGGCACTCGTGGTCGAGCCTAGCGTACCACCCTGAAGTCTCGCTTGTCATAAGGTAGTCTGCCCGACTCGCTCTTCTTCTTTCAATGGTTGTATTACACACGTCCAGGCTTCTCATCTGTCAACAACAAATACGTCCCTTTCTATCTCGATAATCTCTTTATTTTGAAGCAACCAAGATATCGCCTCATCGATATCTTCTGAATGGATTCCCGGCGACTCAAGAAGCTGGATAATTTTGTCAAAGTGCAAGCCACCGCCCCTTCCATTAGAGTCCTCAATCGCAATCAGAATCTTCTGACTGATGTATGCCAGCAGAAGATCATCATCGGTAGACAGGTTCCCAAGGTCCACTAATGGACCCGTCTCTGGTTCGTATTCTCCTGACCGTTCTTTTTTGTCAGTAGGCTCGTAGACATCGAACAGGTTCCGTTGATTGGGATCTGCAACCTGCGACCCGTTGATGCTCTCCCGCCGCCGCCTCATCTGCTTCGATAGATTCTCAATCCTATGCAGACGTTGTTCGTACCTCAACTTCTCCCTTCCTAGATGGGACTCCAATAACTCCAACTCTTCATTGGCTCTATCGTCTAGCCACTTTGACAGATCCCAGTTGGGATTCTTCCTCAGCATGGACTCCCACAGCAGCGAAACCGACTCGGGTAGAGTTCTGATATCTATCTTAGGTCCGCCTTGCCCTTCTTCTGAGTTGGTGCCCATACATGTTGGTGTTCACTTGACCGTCTATCAATTATCTCCTAGAAACGTCAGTTCTGCATGGGGTCGGATTGATGAATGAAAAGGTCTTGCCGAAGATATGGCGCCATATCGTTTGACCCTACTTCCCGGGGACGGGACGGGCCGTGAGGTGATGGAAGAAGTCAAACGCGTCCTCTCGGTTTTCCAGGAATCTGGCGCAATCTCACTCGAAATATCGGAGATTCCTTGCGGGGGCCAGCACTATCTCGATACCGGAGAGGAGTGGCCATCGGGATCTTTCGAATTCTGCCGTGATGAGTCGGATGCAATTGTAGTGGGAGCAGTTGGATGGCCAGGCGCGACACTACCCAATGGAGATATTGCAGGTGGACAGGCACTATTGGGTCTCAGATCCGCACTCGACCTCTATGCAAATGTTAGGCCGGTCAAGCTATACAAGGGAGTGAAACACAAGGTTCACGGAACCTTCTCGGATGTGTGGAACCACGAGTTGGTTGATATCGTAATGGTCCGAGAAAACACAGAGGGCCTTTACCACGCGCTCCTCAGAAGATCTGGAATGGCGGCGAGGGGCGGCGAAAGAGACGAACCATTGACCATCGATGGGTTTCCCGGCTTAGAGGGCGAGGTCGGGTGGGACGTTAGACCGATTTCTCGCAAGGGGAGCGAACGCGTCATTCGATACTCATTCGAACTCGCAAAGCGACGACAATCCAGACTTGACTCTACTCAGAAGGTAACTTGCGTGGACAAGAGCAACGTGACTAGGGGGTGCAGACTCTTCCGAGAGGTCTTCCGGGAAGTCGCCTCCGAGTACGAAGGAGTGGAGACCAACGAAGCCTTCATCGACGCATTCACAATGTGGCTTGTCAGAAATCCAGAGGATCTCGATGTGGTGGTTCTGCCCAATATGTTCGGTGACATAGCAACTGATCTTGCTTCCGTACTCCAAGGTGGGATGGGAATGGCAGCCAGTGCCAACATAGGGGATAACCACATGCTGTTCGAACCTGTTCACGGTTCCAGTCCGAAATATGCTGGTCAGAACAAAGTGAACCCAATCGCATCAATCTCATCAGTACAGTTGATGTTCGACTCACTAGGATTGCGTCATAATGACGAGAAAGCAACGATGTGCGCGGATGTCCTAGAGCGTGCAATCTCTGAACACATGTCAGAGGGAGGTCTGGTAACATACGACTTAGGGGGGGAGGCTTCAACGACTCAAGTGGGCGAGGCAATCTCATCAAGATGCTCAGACATCCTCCAAGAGATGTCGGGATAGCCTGACCTAGGACTTGCTGAGAAACTCGGCGATTTCAACAAGGGAGTCCCTTAGCGCGGAAGCATTGTCCCAATCAGTCGGGACGCGGTTTGAATCAGCAATAAGCTCAGCAAGCATTCCCTCGAATGCCCTAGATACCTCATCTACGATAGTAACAGTAGCCATCTTTGCACTCCTCGAGAGTGGGTTTAGATCCACTACTATCACTTCCTTGCCTAGATTAACCAAGGCCTCGCACCTGTCTCCGTCCTCTAGGGGGACTAGTATTGAATCAGCATTCCCAATCCCCTCCTCGGTGCAGTGTGAACGTGGTCCCTCAAGGCCTTCTATTCTGAAGTCCGGGGAACTCCCAAGTAGAGTCACATTCCTAACTGACTCTTGCCAATCTCCTTCGAATCCTGATGGTTCCGGTTCCTCCAATACCAAAATCCTCTGCTTCTCCAAAAGGGAAAGCAGACCAGAGACTCGCTCGGGTGTCCTGTAGTAGAGATTCACTTCTATGGGGCATCTGAGAAACGCAGCCAACCTCAAGGCCTTCTTACCTGCTAGCAGCACCGTATTTCCGTTGACAGAGATGACTGGATTATTAGCAGCCCTTAGACGAGCCACCGACTCTCTGATTGCCGACTCGGCCGATTCGGTGGTCCTCTCCCCTAACAGATAGTCAAAGGCCTCCCCCCTCCCATGGGCAATCATTGCGGATTCGGCTAGGAGGCCCTTGTCGTTTCCTTCCACAATCTTCTGACGAGATAGCAGCGACTTTTTCCTCGGATGGCTGTCGGGAATCTCGACCATCAAACCCCTCCAATTAGCATCGAAAAATCAAATGTGCCGGAATTCATATTCACCTCACTGGAGGAGACAACGTCAACTCCGGAAACGGCCTTCCAAGACGGCAGGTCCTCTCTTTTGACACCACCAGACCCCTCTAGGATGCACCATTCCCTCAGACCCAGGCTCTTCAGCGACTCTCCCGTGCTCCCGCATTCGGATGGCCCCATGTTGTCTAGAAGAATCACAATCGGCTCTGTGCCACTCCTAGTTTTCTGACTTTGCGACCATGCTCTCGCAGCAAGAATTGCTTGACTTTGGTCTTGGACCTCTATTACGGTGAATTTTGCATTTGCTTCCAAATCAATAGAGGATATTGCAGTTGGAATAGAATTCTCCGGCTCGCCATCCGGTGAACTCACGCTCAAGTCATTCTCCTTGATCATCAGCGAATCGCTTCTGCTAAGCCTATGCGTGAGTCCACCACCAACGTGAACCGCCCATTTGTCCAACAAGCCCCACGATGTCTTCCTTGTACAGGCAACCTCGACCCCGTCCGCCTCTCTAACCCATTCAGATGTAAGGGTCGCAATCCCCGACAGTCTGCCTAGGATGTTCAGAAGCACCCTCTCGCAACTTAGCACGCTTGCAGAGGGACCACTCAGGGATAGAATCTTATCTCCGGTGGAAATCCTATCCCCATCCCCTACAAACCAATTGATTTTGCAACTTGGGAAGAAGTCCTCTATCAGTACGTCAATCGGCACTTTCCCGCAAACAACCCCCTCTCCCTTGGAGTAGGCCATTGACTCCACAACACCCCCTGAACCCTCGTCGGATGCCAGATCGTCAGACAAATGGGCAATCAACCACCTTGTAATCGACTTCCTGAAAAGCTCGGTGGGAGCCTCAGACCCCCCCGGTTGGATTAGAAGGTGAGATCGATCGTGCGGCAGGCTTCCCACGTGCGTTCGAATGGAAACCCCTCCTTGAATGGTCCTAGTTTTCGATAGAAACTATCCTAGGGAGTCCAACCCTGATTCAGCTGCTGCCAAGCAAGCCAGTATGTCATCTACAGAAGCCCTTGATCTTCCTAGGCCTTCAGAGGAAACGACAACCCTCAACTGAGCCCGATCACCATCCTCCATCAATTCGACAATGAAATCCTCCGGATCGTCGGGGGAAATTGCTGCTAGTAGAGCTTCTCCACGGACAAACTCGCCCTTCCAGATTATCGATGCCTTGACCTCGCCCATCAGACTCCCCAGAACCGGTTTCCTTGTACAAAATCGTCATCTTCGACAAATGACTGCACTATAGTCCTGAGAAGATAGTACATCATCATCGAAATGATGGGGAGCCCCCAGTCGTCACCTAACTGATTGAACGTAGGGCTATACTGCTCTCCCGACGTAATCGCCAGCACCACGTCAATAGTGGCTGCGAGGAAGGTGTAGATCACCACAGAGAGGCCAATCAGCAGAACGCTTCTCCCAGTGAACGTCCCCTCCTTCCACCTCAGCACACCGAGTGCCAGCAAGAAAGATAGCGCACCCCCAACTATCCACTGCAGGACCTCGTCGAATAGCCCTACCAGATGCTCGATATTCTCGACCTCATCCCATCCAGCCCATATGGTTGCAATAGCCAGAAACAGGCTTACTATCGACATACCCCAGAGCAATGATGAGAAAAGTCCACCCGTCGCACTGTCCCTCATCTCCATCGCCACGCGCTCCATCTGCGCCTCTAGCCCTAGTCCCTTTCCCAATACCCACAGTCCTATCAGAAGGGGCAGCGATCCTATCAGGGCGATGCCATTGGGGAGGATCAGACCCAGTCCGATTATGATTAGGAATACTGCAAGAGGAACGAGCAGTCTAGATCGGAACCGGGGGTCCTCGATCGCCTTCACAATGTAGTAGTAGGTCCCCTCTATTCCCTTCGATTGCCTGACTATTACCTTCTCAACTGTGTCCACCCTCACTCTGGAAGTAACTATCGGGAGGGAAGCTTCGTCATCCGCGCCATCGGTAACTAGCACGGCTGCATCGGGTTGGAAGTCCTGGATGACTTCGTCCAATTGACTAGCAATGGCCCGATCGCTCCTAGGGCCAACACGAACGTCGCCAGTGAGAATCGCTATCTGGATCTCATCGCTTGCACTGGCTCCCTCGGCCAACCTATCATGATGGTGGAGCGCCCCTAGAATCGCATTGGTGTCTGACTCCTCCGGATCTGCAATCCCCAATCTGAGAGCAGCCGTCAGACATGATTTCCTCCCGACAACCGGCCCCCTAATGCCAGATTTGACACCCAGGTCGTTATCCCTGTCGATTGTGATAACGAGCGTTCGTACCATATCTCCGTCCCCCTTGGAGAGGGTTGGAGAGCACCTCCTTATGAGGAATTGGCCGAACTGCTACTTTGGTCGATATCAGTATCACTGGACTCGACTCTATCAGAATTGAACCGCCTTCTCTGCTTGGCCCTGATGTACTTCAGCGGGTGGGTCAGCCATTCCTGGTCACACAACCGATCCTCTCCAGTTTGAACCGGACACCTCGCATTCGTCTTCAGAGCAGAGCACCCATGAGGGGTATACTCCCTTTCGTAAATCTGATTCACTTGGTAAGAAGTAGTGTCTGCATTGTAGTCTGGAGCATTTGCGAAGAAATTGCAGGTTTGTTCCTGCTGTAGACCAATGGAACGGGAGAAGGCCGCAAGGAAGACCCTACCAACATGGTTGACGTTAACCCCCTGGTTCAATTCCGAAACCGCAGATTCGAAGCAGGGAGGCCAATCATCCCTAATCGCGGCCGTCATCGGCATCTCCTCCTTGACCCTCTCTGAAAGCAGACCAACAATCCTCTCCACCGGGTCGGCAAACTTCGCAGCGAACTCGTCATCCATCCTTGCCATCCTCTCCTCGCAACTTTCCCTCAGGCTCTCTCTAATCCTCTCTTTGATCAATCGTGAGGCCCTCCCACGGCCCGATTCTCCCGCACCAGCGTCCAAGCATACCCATCCCTGCTTCACCGGTCTGTTCACCAGTCTCCAGTATTTTCCAGAAATCTTGGGACTAAGCTCGATGAAATCCACCATAGGGATCCAGTAATCCTCCGAACCCTTTGAATCAACCTTGGTAACAATTCCAGAGAGGAATGTGGACGAAATCAACTCGAAGTTGGCAGAGTCCATCCCCAGGAGCCTGTCCGCTCTGCTGGACTCGCCCTCTATCCATCTCGAAAGCAGCCGCTCGTCGAACGAAGCGCAAACTATCAGCATAGCATGAAGAAAAGATAGGGATTCAGTCATCCTCCCTACCTCTGTAGAGATATCAATGCTGGATGACGCTCCGTCGCCTTCCTGCTGTAGAACGGAATCCACCAGCCTCAACATGCCTCTGACCCTAACGTCCTCCAGCCAAGGAGCATCTATCAGGTCCCCAACGGTAATCCCATTTTCATCCAGCATAGACCTGATGTAAGCGCTTCCTTGTGGGAGGAACGGATAGCGCGCTAGTAACTCCTCGTCATCGATTTCCGGAGCGCTGATGGGCATTGGCACGTCCATCAGAGTTCCGCGAGGGTTCTTCAATACTTACCGACCCCTTCCACTGGAGAGCATGACGTACCCGCAAAGACTCACTGACTTGGAACCGTCCTTGCCTTCATTGGTCGATTTGCAAGGAGATGTGAGGGAGCATTTTGGCTGGGATGAATCCGATGACTCAGAGAGCGCGCAAGCGATGATCCACAGAGTAGAGCGCTCTCACTTGGATAAATGGGCTAGACACAACAGGGCGGTTTCACTATCCAGACTATTCAGGAGGCTTGTCATCAGAAAGGCTGGAGTTGCAATCCTCGGAGCGGCTATCGAGCCCGAAGAGTTGGTGAGCATACTTTCCGAACCAACTCTGATAGTAGCTGCTGACGGCGCGGCAGGAGTTATTTCGGAGCTTCCCGATTCACTATCTGAAAAGGCATGGTCTAGAGTGGCATTCATCGTGAGCGATGCAGATGGAGGAGAGGGAACAATTGAGGCCGTTAGAAGGGCAGTCCCCTTTTTCCTCCATGCACACGGGGACAACCGAAAGGACTGGGACTCACTATTGCAATTTGCAGAAGAACAGGCAGATCCTCCCGATCTGATACTCACTCACCAGACTCCAGAAAGTATCCCAGGAATGCACAACCCAGGGGGATTCACCGATGGGGATCGCGCTGCTTGCATCCTTACGGCTCTTGGGGTTAGTAATAATCGGATCAAGATGCTTGGAACGCGGGCAGACGTCGTCGGCCGATGGTCAGGAAAGACACAAGAAAAGATGAAAATCGAGAAACTTCAGTGGATGAGGCGGATCCTAAGCCTCCAGGGCCTTTGGGAAGACTAGACTTCGAAACTGCCGGCTTCCACATCTGAACCATCGGGCTGAACCACGCCAGAGTACTCTTCAGACTCTCCCCTATTGTTTACAACCACCTTGAAGCCTATTTCTCCAGCATCGCCTTCGGTTTCGAAATGCCTGACGTGCACGGAATAAGACCCAGTCGGGGGGGCATTCTCCCACGTAATTGACCTCCTTCCAGATTTCGGGTCGAAGTCAGCCATGTCGAAGTTCCCTCCTCCCATTCCTTCGGGTCTGAAGAAGGACACCTGATCGCCTCTCGAATCAACAACGGACAACCCCAGGTCACCTGCTCCCTCCCAGCTCAGGTTGACCGAGACGCCATCTTGGACCGTACCGACTCGCCTGCGAAGTTCATCAACATCCCTAGCTTCAGTGAAATCCTCCGGTGCCCTCTCCTCTTCCTGAGGTAATATCAGTTCGGGGACCTCTCCATCGGGCCCTGCAATTGCGAACTTCGCTACGAATTGCAAGTCGTTGCTCTTTTCCAATGACCCTTCGTAGAAACGCTTACTCTCCCCAATGGTCAGGCTAACTGTGAAATCGGTAGAATTCTTCCTATGAATCCTAGATAGGATGGGGACCCATGAGAAGATCCCTCTCGTGTGGATTTTGTAGTGTCTTACTCCAACTCTGTATACTCCTGGAGGGGGGGTCTTTGTCCAAACGATGTTCTCAACAGGAGACTTTGATGTCGGTTTGAAGTTCATGTCGATATCTAACTCCCCTCCACAATCCGAAGTCCTGTTGTCGTGGTAGATGTGCTCTCCGGCGGGGGTTATCACATGGAGATCTAGGTCATTCCAGTTGTCCCACATCAGACTGATTTGCACAGACCCCCTCTTTGCACCTTCCCTTTCCAGCCTCTTCTCCAGAGCAGTAGCACCTTTAGTTGATATTTCAGCCTCCTGGACACCAGGACCGATAGCCTCTGATCCTTCGCCCAGTGAACCTGCAACGGTTGGACTGCCAGACCTGTCTCTACCCCTCGATCTGCTTCTCCTCGAAACCGCACCTGCTAGAATCTCATCGGGGACGTTTCTTCTTGTTGACGGGAGGATGGTCCTCCTTGATTGAGAACGCATTATTCTGAATAATCCATTGAATGTGGCTAGCAGAATAAGCACGATGATAATGATGGATACAGCGTCCGCCACGTGACCGAACGTGAGCGGTGACTTTTCATAACATCGGTTGTAAACCTTTGACGATCATCAAGACTACAATATTTCTCCGGTTGCTTCATAATGATTGGTACTCTCCTCTACGAGGAGGGGAGCGCAAGCGATGGGAACACAAGTCATTTCAAACCTTGCCACTTACTCACAAAAGGCCTCAGACAGGGCTAGCAAGGCCATGCTTCTGGTCGCCTTGATATTCCTATCTCCCCTGTTGGCAGGTATTCCGGCATCACCGGCTGAAGATGTTCCGATGATGACATCGGGGCGCTCTCTGGATCCGGATGTTGCAGTAACCGATCTCCATGTCACCACCCCTTCTGTCCTCATCGCAGGTGTACCCACACTCGCCCCTCAGAATCATATTATCAGAGTTGGAATCCTGAACATAGGAGGTTCGGTAGCGGAGGGGAACGTTACTCTGAAGGTCGACGGGGTGTTAGTTGACAACAGAACCGTAACCATAAATCCCGGAGCAGGCGCTAACCACTTGCTATACTGGGACGCCTCCTTAGTGATAGATTCAGGATTGCAAATCACCGCATCTTGGGAGGTTGCGTCTTCTTCTTCGGATTCAAATTCGAGCAACGACGTGATGTCTCTCAACAATGTCAACGTTGTTTCTGTCGAAGACGCTACAGACATTGCCGACTCCCTACCAGCAGACGGCACATCCCTGGCTCGAGCCATGTGGGAGGGGGCCATTACAGCGGTGAATACGGGGAACCAACCAGTAGATGTCACGGCGCAACTAACCCTGACTCCCTCCCTCGGAGGTCCTAGCGTTTCCCTCTCTTCTTCCACTGAGCAACTATTGCCCGGAAGCCTAGCAAGCCCTCCTACACCGAAGAACATCACCATCTCCTTCGATGGCTCTGACCTAGAGGGGGACTACACGTTGGGAGGCAATCTCCTGATCTCTGGGGTTTCTCAGGACACAGTAACAATAGAATCAAGGTTAGTAAACTTCGTTGCCCTGAGGGCCTCCCTTCTCCCAGCCAACAATAGGAACGTTGACCCGGGTTCTCAACTGGTCCTGAACTTCATCCTGCAGAACTCTGGAACAGTCAGCGACGACTTCGAGGTCCTCCAGTCGAACAACTCGGCACCTACTGACTACTGGGTCATAGCCTCTGACACAATCTACCCCTCATCCTCCCCCCTCACTGTAGCAGCAGGAGATACCGAGGCGATCCAAGTCAACGTAGACGTTCCGTCCGATGCCTCCAATGGGGATTCGGTGCTGGTCACAGTGACTATACAAAGCCAAACAGCGGGTTACGTCTTGGAAGCCACCACGATGGTGATGGCCGGAGGAACCTATTCTTCCGAGATCTACCAGAACCACAGCCACCATTTGGGGCCGAATTTCGCAAACCTCACCCCAGGGTCCGATAGGACCCTCGAGTACACCCTAAAGAACACCGGGACAGCTCCTGCTCAGTACCAGATCGACGTCGGACCATTAGAGGCAGTCCCGTTCTGGAACATACACTCCCCAGTGACAATAACCGACGTCTTGATGCCCGACGAGACCCGCGCAATCCCTGTCACGATCTCGACCCCACATCTGGAGATGCCACTGAACCCGGCTTGGAAGGTGTCATCGATAGAAGAGGTCGATCTCATTGTCCAGGCGATACCCATGGAGGGAGGGGTGCCATCGTGGAACCAGACTACTCTTATGATTGACGGCATCGTCAACTTGGAAATCTCCGTAATAGGGGGCACCAATGACATCACCGCGGACGATATCATAGGCGGACCCGCCAACATCGCTCGCTGGATTGACTTTGAGGTCACCATCGAGCACAACCTCGGGTCCAACGACACCCTCGCCCAAATCTCCCTGACCCCATCCGGAGGAAACGGCATGACATTCGAGCAGGACACCCCTCTGTCTGGTTCCAGTCCCGCTGAGCTACAGAGGTGGACCGCGACGATGGCACCCTCAACACTCGAATTGGAGCCAGGGGAGATAGGATACGGAAGGGTCGCACTAGCATTCACCCCCAACCCGGCCGAGTTCCCATACCCCTCAGCAGGCACACTAACATTCTCATTCGCAGCCACATCCGATTGGGGGACCTTCCCCGGAACCCTCTCCCAAAACGCAACCGCTTCCGCCTCGGTGAACATAGATGAAATCCACTCAGCAGAGATGATATCTTCTGGTGTGTCCGTCGGCGACCCCGGACAGCCCATCTCCGTCAGCCTGACTCTGAAGAACACGGGCAACGACCCTGCAAACTTCACATTGGGGTACGTGCCAAAGGAAGGCTGGGCAATCTCCATCCCCCCAGCAGCCAACATGCTACCGTCCAGAACCAATCTTTACCCCGACAATGGAACCGGTGGAAGGGCCACCCTAGACCAGTTCGAAATCGTGGTCACAGCAACCCCCCCAGATTCAGCCAGTGCCGATGAGGTGCACGAAATATGGGTCTATGCGAATTCTTCTGACACCGGAGAACTGCTGGCGTACGCGCCTGCCTTATTCCGGCTAACCGAGACCATCTCAGCCGAGTTCTATCCTATCCAATCGACGGCGGTGATCGCACCCTCGGACACTCCCGACCTCTCGGAGATTAACAGGGTAGGTCAGAAAACAATAGTCACAGTTCTAAACAACACTGGAAATACCAACATTACCTACGACCTCGCTCTGCACCTCTCAGATACGGACAAACTCCAAGTCTGCTTCAATGAGGATGCGGATGGTTGTGATACGAACACAACCCAGTTGATTCCACCCGGTTCACAGGGGATCGTGAGGGTCTATGCAAAGGCAAGTTCACTCGCTAGGGCCGATGTGATTCAGAGTTTCAATATCACGGCACACCACAACGGCACGCTGTTGTCCACCAGCGAATGGAACGTTCAAGTCGCACCCGAGCATCGTATCGACTTCATTGGAGGGTCCCAATTCGAGGCCGCTCCCGGTAATTCGGTGGAAATCGAGGTGACCATGATCAACAGGGGAAACCTGTTGGAGACGCTTAATCTGACAGCAGACTTCGGGAATTCGAACAACTGGACTTACACAGTTAACGAATCTGCATTCACTATCGAGCCGGAAACCAGTCACAAGGTCATGCTCACTATCACGCTCCCCGATCTGAACAATGGGGGGCAGATTCTCGAGGCATACGTGGCTCACAACATCACACTGAGGGCAGTCAACATCACGGACCCATACCCAACATGGCCATCTACGATTACGGTCAACGGAACCGTTCAGAGCATCCCACTCCAAGACAGGGTCGCCTTGGGGGGTGGGGTCCCTGCAGGATCGAAGACGATTGCCATCGAGGTGCTCCCGGTGTTCGACGTGCGGTTGGTGGAGTCACCGGAGAGGATTGCAATCGTTCCCGGAGTTGACCGAGAGATCGACTTCGTGATGGAGAACATGGGCAATGCCCAGATGCAATTGACCGTACAGTGGGAGACGGACGACCTCGATCTAACTATGGATAGGTTCAGCGTAGCCAACAACATTGGCTCAACCAGCCTAACTCTAGGCGTCGGCCAGACCAGCTCATTCACGTTCACATTCAATACCCTGCAAGCAGACCATTGGCAAGGGGAGACCGGGTCCTTCACACTAATTCGCACACCGGTCGGGGTTGATGTCGACCCACAGCAGGACACCACTCCGATCATCGTGGTCAGGGCTCAGACCGATGACGAGTACCAAATCAGCTCCGACTCAGCCGGGGACCTTGCATGCGAGGGCAACACCGACCCGAACTGCCGACAGATAGAGATCCCATGGACCAACATCAACTCATGGGGCAACTCATCAGACGCAGAGAGGACCTTCACCCTGGCAATGAACGGGAAGAGGGACCCCTATGACTCCGCTGCCGACCTTCCGGAAAGGTTGGTGCCATCGGTTTCCTACCCCCTCGTGCATTGGGGGATGAGCATAGACCACGACCCCTCCACTGGTGGCATGTGCCTCCTTGCCGACCAGGGCCAGGGCATCGCCGCCACCACGGCAACCGTAACTACTTGCAACTCAGCATGGGACCTAGAGTCATCTACCCCGTATGATGGGGGCGCGCGTGAGGGCCATGGGGGGACAATCACCATCCAGGTAATCATCCCAGACAAGAAGAACCTCGCTCCCGGTGACGGGTGGAATATCTTCCTGCAACTGAGGAACCCCCAGGAAAGTACGAACACGGAATACTCCACCGATCTCGTAGTCAAACTGAGGATGTCGGAATCTACCGACCCTCTCATCGACAGTATCTCATTCAGGAGCGACGGAGAAGAGGGAGACCTGACATGGGTCGATGTCATGGTGATCAATGCGGGCAACGCAGTCATGCCAACAAACGTCGACGTCATTCTGGACTGCTCTGCGACTCCATACGCGACGATAATCAACCCATATTCATCAGAGACACTGCCTATTCTAGGGCCCGGGGAAAATGCCACTGCATCGTGGGCCATCCAGCTGAACCCCATCCCATGGTTCTCATCCTCAGAGACACTGGAGTGCACGGCATCCTTGGCGTTCCCGTCCGACATTACCCAACAGGGAGGGGTATTCGGGAACGTAGTGGAGAACGACAACCTCGAAGCCGACCTATCAATCAAATCATGGTCCGCTCCGAGCATCACCCTTTCGGGGTTCAGCCTCCCATCAGCTATTCTGGCCGCACTAGCCATCCTCTTCATGGCAACCTCCCTGCTAAGACAGGGAATGGATGAGGCAGAGGGGCGCCTACATGCTTCTGCATACGTGGCTTCCATGGGGTTCGGGATGCTCTCGCTAACCGGCCTCTCAACATGGCTGACCCTGTTTTGCGCAATTGCCTCAGTAGCATTCGCTGCCTTGGTGGCATGGCTCTCCTCAAGCGAGCTTCAAGCCATCCATGATGACAGGAAGAAATCCAGGATAGGGACGATGTCACTACTGGAGGACCACGACAAGGAACAGAAAAACACCCGGAAGGAGCTACGAGCAATAATCTCCTGCGCCCCTTATGCCTTCCTGCCATTCGTACTGATCACCCCAGCACTAGCAATAGACACCGGGACGGACTCAATTGTCACGATAGTATCCTTCTTGGCGATATCCCCGATTCTCGTCCACATGATTCTGCGGTTCCTCGATAGCTCATACGACACGCTATACAGCCAACTAGCGGACATCGAACTGCGAGCGATACGAATCAAGAAGATCCTGGGAAGGGCCGGAAACAAGCGAGGAGGGGGAAACTGAATTGGCCAGAGAACAAGCACCAGCGATCGGAGGCGCCGAAGCCACCCTGAAGAGGATAGACTACATCGAGGAAGAGGCGGAGAACATCCAGTTCGCAATATGGGCCAACAGGCCGGTAAGCGCCAAGAAGATGCTGAATAAACTATCACAGGAGGTCGATGATGCTGAGGGCCAAATCATGGACCTCTACAGGGCCCTCTCCTCGCTAGAACGCTCCTTGGAGGAGCTCGAGCAGATGTCCGAGGGGGACCGCACTGCCTGGGACCTAACGATGCTGGGACTACAGCACCTCAGAGAGGGGAACTGGGGGGCAGCTGCAGATTGCGTGGAGGGGGCCGTCGCCTCCATGGGGAGGGATGGATTGGAACGCTCACTAAACACGCTCGGAAGGCACCTCAACGAGATGGGTGAGCTAAGCGACATAGAGGATATAGCACTCACACTGGTCAACCAGGGAAAGAAATCCCTGGACTCAGACATGTCATCTGCCGCCAAGGCCTTCGAGGACGCTATTAGCGCACTCGGACCCGTGGCAGTGACCGAAGCGACCAGCCCATTCCTCGTGAACAGCTTCTTCCTCTCCATAGGGACGACATGGCCAGAGGGCAAGGACCACGCCCTGATGGTAATCACACTCGAGAACACCGGTGAGAACAACATCTCCACGATGAGGCTGGCACCGCCAATCCCGTACGGGTGGACAGCCTCCCCGAAGATGTGCGAGATCCCAGAGATACCCCCGGAGGGGTTCATAGAGATCGGCATAGAGGTCAGGCCCTCGGGATCGTTCCCCCAGACCGCGCTTCTCGGCAGCAGCCTGAACATCGCCACCGGGTATAATGTGGATTACGGTTCCCTGACGGTCCAGACAAGAGTGGAAAACAGGACTCCGAACACCATGCTGGGACTACTCCTCGACCCATGGATGCCAGATGGCTTCGAGACCCTTCGCCTCCCACTAGTGGAGAACCTCGGACCGGGTGAGGTTACTCACGTCCCAATCGAGGTCCTGAACCTGAGGGAAGCAGTCGGAATCGGAAGCTAGATTCGATATCCCGAACTTAGTTTTACCTCGATTACTGCAGTAATATCATAAATGATTAGCAATCACAGGGGGGCACGGGTGAACACGCAATGAGCGAATACGACCAGACAGTAGAAAGAAACCAAGAGGGAGGCTCCATCGGTATCGGTGCGATGATCGTTTTCATCGCCCTGATCCTAGTAGCCGCTGTGGCCTCGACGATCATCATAAAGACCGCCGAGGAGCTACAGCAGAACGCCGAGTCAACGAGCGACGACACGAGAAAGGAGATTTCCGGTAAGATATCGAT
>JAQXEZ010000014.1 GCA_029250605.1 Candidatus Thalassarchaeaceae archaeon | reverse complement strand
AGGAGCGGGTGGTTGGGGCGCTGCTGCTGGCTTAGGGGGTGCGGGAGGCGGGGGTGGGGATGATGGTGGTGGGGGCGGAGGCGGGGTTGGTTTGCTACCCTCGTCAGCCATGATATCGAGTGTAGGAGAGGCGGGTTCCCTTTGAAAGAATCGGGGAGTGGTTCGTCTCAGGCGGGGTAGGTCACGAGGGAATGCGCTTCGACCGGGGCTATCGTCTCCCTAGCACCAAGCCCGTCCAATTCGATCAGAAAAAGGGCCCCTAGGACGATAGCGTCGGATTCCTCGCAGAGCCTTGCACATGCTGAGATGGTCCCTCCTGTTGCTAGCAGATCGTCGATGATGATGGCCTTCTGACCAGGCTCGATGGCGTCTTCGTGCATTTCCAGGGTGTTTGAGCCGTACTCGAGCGAGTACTCGACGCTTCGCGAGGGGGCTGGGAGCTTGCCTGGCTTCCTTACCGGGACAAAACCGCACCCGAGCCGGTCGGCCAGCAAAGGTCCGAAGATGAAGCCCCTGGCTTCGGGGCCGACGATGACGTCCGGGTCCCATTCGAGTTGTTGGAGGTCCCTGACGAACCGATCGGTGATGGAAGAAACCAAACCCGGTTCGCCGAGGACTGGTGTGATGTCCCTGAACATGATTCCATCGATGGGGAAGTCTGGAACTGTGCGTATGGTCGCTTTGATCCTAGTCAGTAGCTCGTCGACCATTGCGATTGCTCCTTCACACGTTCTTATGCTGAGGAACCGATCGGGGGCATCAGCCCCCGACGCGGCTCCCAGTTACGTCGTTACCTTGTGCTCTCAAGCCCCGAGTATCATGTCGAGGATGGTCCCATCCCCGTCTATGCTCATGTAGAACATTATCATGAATACAGCGATTCCACCCACTACGGGGTTGATTTCCTTGAACTTCCCGGTACCAGCCATGATAGCGCAGTAGGAGATGATCCCCCATGCGATTCCATCGGCGATCGAGTAAGTGAAGGGCATCATCACCATTGTGAGGAAAGCGGGTACCGCCATGGTCGAGTTCGACCAGTCGATATCGGCTGCCTGCCTCATCATCATGGCACCCACCACGACAAGGGCGCAGGCCATTGCGTATTGCGGGATTGATGCGAAGATGTCGGCAAAGAACAGCCCGGACAGCATCAGAACACCTACAGTGGCTGCTGTGAGGCCGGTCTTCCCGCCCTCCTCTATTCCAGCCGCTGACTCGATGTAGGTGGTGGTGGTGCTCGTTCCGCAAAGCGCGCCGACTATGGTCGCGGCGGCGTCGGACATGAATGCCTCGTCAGAGTTGTGGAGCTCGTCGTTCTCGTCGACGTATCCTGCTTGGCGGCCTACTGAGTACAGGGTGCCAGCCGTGTCGAAGATGTCGACGAAGAGGAAGGTGACCATCACGGAGATGAAGCCGCCCCACCCGAGATCGGATCCGGAGATGTCCCCGAGTGCCGTAACTGCGGCGAAGAGCGTTTCTTCAGGTAGGCCCACGAAATCAAATATCTTCGTAGGTGGTTCTGCTACTCCTTCACCGGGGACTCCTGCTACGAAGTTGCCGTTTACAACACAGTTATTGGCTGCTGCGTCGATGCAGAACTCCACTACTGGGTAGCCCATGTTGTACGGGTCATCCACTTCGAGGATCCATCCGATCACTGACACAAGTCCTATGCCGGCTATGATTGCGCCGGGTACCTTTCGAGCCATCATCACGGCTATGGCGATTAGGCCGATCATGGCCCAGAAAGCACCCGATGACATCGGGTCCATCGCACCCGTGTCGCCTAGGTTGAGCAACGTGGCGTTGTCATGTCGAACCCAGCCCATCTCCCTTAGGCCGATGATGGCCAGGAACATGCCGATACCGGCGCCCGTGGCTATCTTCAGATCGGTGGGGATGGCGTTGATCATCGCCGTCCTCACGCCTACTTGGGGCAGTGATAGGATCAGGAAAATGATCCCCTGCACTAGGATCGCAGCCAATGCGATCTCCCAAGGCACTGCCATCGCCCAAGGCGCGGCGACCGTGAACGCGAAGTAGGCGTTCAGGCCCATTCCTGGCGCTAGAGCGAAGGGTAGATTCGCCCAGAACGCCATGACCATACATCCAACGAACGCGGCCATCGCTGTCGCAAACAGGGCATCCTCGAAGGGGATGCCTGTCGCAGACAGCATTGACGGGTTCACTAGAAGGATGTAGGCCATTGTCAGGAACGTTGCAAAACCGGCTCTTACCTCGGTCTTGACATCGCTCCCTGCTTCCGTTACTCCAAACATATTGTCTAATGCTTCCATTTTTTCACCATTGTTTCTTTTGTAGCGGTGAGTTTTCACTCACCTAATGGCGCCAGAGACACTGCGGCTTATGTATAATGCGTGAGGATTGCCGTTATTTTTCGGTCCCGCATCAAGATAAGGGGATCTCCAGAGTGTCGTCATTAGTGGGGATATGGACCTCTGTTTCCACTCCAATGTCTTCTGCGAGAGCCTCGGCTGCTTCTTCATCGGCATGGAATATCACCACGTGAGAAGGATCGCAGTCACTAGCGAATTTGCAGAGGGAGGGGTGGTCGGCGTGGTTGGAGAGGTCGAACTTGTCGATCTCCAGGGGGATCCGGGTCTGCTTTCCGAAAATTGGAAGGGAGCCCCGCTCTAGCAATCTCCTTCCCCCGGAGCCCTCGGCTTGGTAACCTGTCAGCAGAATGGCATTGGAACCATCGTGCCTCAACCTGTTCAAGTACCAAAGTGCGGGGCCGCCATCCAGCATGCCGCTTGTCGTGACAATCACATCGGCCCCAAGTGCCTTCTTCCTGTCCGACTTCCCGGTGACCCTCCGGGACCATCGGTAAGCGGCTTCCATCGCGCGGGAGTCTTGGATGAACTCAGGGCATCCGAGCCATTCCCTAGTTACCCTGGTGCCCATTCCATCGTAGTGGACATCGAGACCCGGTGCCTCTCTATGGAGGATCCGTAGGATATCCTGCCCCCTTCCCGAAGCGAATGCCGGAACCAGAGCTACACCCCCTCTGGACACGACTTCCAGGACCCGGGAGACGAAACGCTCCTCCTCCTCGGCCCTGTCTGGGTGGGTCCTCCCCCCATATGTTCCCTCCAGGCAGAGTATGTCACAATCCACTGGTGTCGCCCTTGGTGCGTTGGGACTGTCCCTAGTGTCGATATCCCCCGTCCAGAGGATCGTGGCCTCTGGTGTTTGAATCTCAACCATGGCAGCGCCTGGTATGTGTCCTGCGGGATGCAACCTGCATTTCCACTCACCGATATCGAACCACGTATTGAACTGGTGGGGGATCCAAGACTCTAGGGCCGCCTCCATGTCTCGCTTGTCCCAAGCAAGGGGGTATCCCTCGATATCGGAGACTTTGTAGGTGTCAGCCCACATTATTTCTGAAACGGCTGCAGTGAGATCGGTGCCATGGAGCAATGTCCCATGGGATGTAAGCCATGGAGCCATTCCAATGTGGTCTATGTGAGCATGTGTAATTATTGCATCCTTCACGGGGGGGGCTTCGGATGGGTATTTCGGTGGTTTTGTTGGAGCTAGCCCATAGTCGATGAGGACCCTGGTTCCTGTTCTATCTTCGATTACGCATCCGACGTTCCCTACTTCACGCGCTCCACCCAAGAAGTGCAGTCTAATCCCATCAGGGACATGATCCGGATAAGATGTCGATGAGCCTGCTGTATACAGTACCACAGAATATTGTCAGAGGTAGGAGGGATATGAATCACACCCACCCCCCAACCCCTTTGTTTCCTATGCAGTACAATGAATTCAATATCCGATACTTTCTCAATATTCTGTGTAACTATTATAGGATGTAAACTGAAGATCTTCATATGGCTGTCAAGACTGATAAAATAATAATAAGTATGCTCTTAATTTACCTGGATATATTTCCATGCACCGGAAACAAAGGGGTTGGGGGGTAACTTTGAGATGTGACTCTCTCTGCCCAACAGCATGCCTAAGCGAGATGCGACAGTTTTCGTGGTAGACGAAGATCGTTGCTTTGGTTGTGCAGCTTGCGTCGGCCTTTGTCCTGTAAATGCCCTCGTACTCGAAGGCTTACTAGTGTTCGTCGACGAGCCCAGTTGCACGCACTGTGAGCACTGCATCCCAGCCTGCCCGGTACACGCCCTGTCCCTTGAGAACGAAGAGAAAACCCCTCCCCTTGGTGTGCTTGCATGACAAGCATAACCATTCTGGGCGACTCTCTAAGCGCACTATGCGCGGGCCACCGACTTCTCGATCTTGCCCCCGAAGCAGAGGTTAATCTAATCACAGACAGGGCCGAGATCGGTTTAATCGGTGAGATTCCAGGCCTAATCTCCTCATGGCCCCCGTGCCCTCAGCATTGGATTTCGGACATGTCTTCGCAGACGCCGGCCCCCTCATCCACAGCGGTTCGCGGTTCGTGGTTCCTCAAAGCCATAGGAATTCAACTCTCGAAAAGAGGATGCACGTTCCTCCTCAGAACGAGGGTTACAACAGCTTCCGAAAAGGAGGTAAGATTCGTAGGTGCGGGTCCGATGGGCAATGGTGCCATTCAAACTGATCACCTGTTAGACCTTAGACAGAAAAACCAGAAATCAGCACGATGGCATGGATTCGTCTGTAGGACCGAAGATGCTACTCAGACCAGCGTTTTCGGAGATAGGTCGGATGGAACAACAGAGGTCTGGAGCAGGGAGATACCGGAATCAAACGGCATTTCCTTGCAGGAGATGACGTGGGCAGGGGCACAACCATCGACCTTCATCTCAGAGGAGGTTGAATTGGGGTTGAAGCTAGCTCAGACTATTGTTGATACAATAATACACCCCGTTGAACAGTAGGTGATTAACATGGGAGCAATCGGCGAATACATGTGTGATAGGGCCTCCGGAACCAGACACGCGATAGTCATTGATCCCGCTGACCAGACCCCCGAAATAGCCGCTAACAGGGCCCTGGCTGCAGCCCACGCTGGGTCCAGCATGATCCTAGTGGGAGGTTCCTCAGACACCGACAAGGACAACGTGCATGCCACCATTATCGCAATCAAGGAGGCTCTGGAATTAGTCACATGGGCAGCAAGCCAAGACTCCGACATTGAGGGGCACTCTGGGCAAATCCCAGTCGTTTTATTTCCCCAAGGCGCCGCAGCCCTGTCCCCTGCCGCAGATGGAATCACGTTCATGATGCTCATGAACTCGTCGGATCAGCGTTTCCTCATTGGGGAGCAGGTGAAGGGGGCCCCCTTCGTCAAGAGAGCAGGAATAGAACCAGTCCCGATGGGGTACTTGATTTGCGAACCAGGAGGGAAGGCTGGCCAGGTTGGCAAGGCAGATCTCATCGGCCCCCAACAAACAGAGAGAGTGGAGGGATATGCCATGGCAGCGCAATTCCTCGGATTCAAGCTATTCTACCTCGAGGCGGGGAGCGGTGCGGAATTCCCAGTAAACCCAGTTTTGATCAAGGCAGCAAAGGCGTCATGCGACCTCCCGATTATCGTTGGCGGCGGAATTCGGGACCCCCAAACCGCAAGAGCAGCCGCTGAAGCCGGTGCTGATTGGATTATTACGGGGAACATTACGGAGGAGTACGATGATGCCAGCGAGCTTCAAGCAGTCCTTTCAGACCTGATTAGTGGCATCGCATGACGCACGTACTGCAGGCATGCTCATACCACAACCCCTCGGTGGGGGACCGTGTCCGAGGCCACCTGTCCGTGCTGTAACTCCGAAATGGGGGCACAGGGGGATGTCGTGGAGGGCCACATGCACTACTGCAGTTCCTGCAGAGGGATATTAGCCAGCGATCGATGGTTGAATTCGAACATGAGACAGACTAACCTCAGAAACCTCCGGACCTCTGTTTTCGATGGCCAACCCGCTGGATACCGATGCCCTACCTGCCAGGGGGAGATGGTGAAGGGGCCGGTCACCACCACCCAGGGGGCTTCCATAGAAGTGGACGGATGCCTGAAGTGCGGGTCTTTGTGGTTCGACAACAGGGAGATAGAGCCTTTCATCCCCGACATCAGGGAGAAAGCAAGGCTCCCGGACGATTCCAACCCAATATTACCTGTGATATCAGGAGGGGTTTCTGTCGCCAAGATGATGATTTCAGATCTTTTTGGGGCGGTAGGATCCTTAGCCGGCCGAAACGCCGAAGATACCGAAGAGTAGACCCATCGCCCCCTTTCTATTACGAGTCTAAAGATAGCCTGTCAATCTGCGCTTCCATATCCAGAACCAGGAGCAGGAGCTCCTCCTCGTTCCTTAGGAGCCTTGCATTCTCTTCTTGCAGTTCAGCCAGCCTGCTAGAATCAGCTTCCGCGCCTTCTCTCCGCGCCTTCTCATTCTGCACTAAACCCTCTAGCTGCCTCACCTTCGTGTCTGCAACCCTTAACCGCTCTTCCAGGCTTCCAATCAACGCTCCATCGACGCCCCCGCTCTGGGAGACCAGCTCCGCCTCTCTCACCCTACGCCTGAGGTTGGCGACCTCCCCTTCCAGTCTGATCATGTCATCCCACCTGGACACCACTTCATCCACCAGCCTATCACGAGGAATGTCCGTCAAACGATCTCTCAGGCCCCGCCCTTCGTCCTCGGTGGAGGTGTTCACTGTCATACGAACTCGGAACGAACCAAACAGCCGCCCACTTGAACCTTGAGGAACTAGCCACCCGCTTCGGTTAAATCAGGAGCCTATCTCGGCCGCGCCATGAAGGCATTCAGAGCGCACGGGTCGTATAGGGCAGGCAAGAGAGACCAACCATTCTCAGTGGACGTTGTGGCCACCGATGAAGACGACGCTATGGAAAGGGTCCTCTCAACCTTCGGCAGCAGACATAGGGTCACTAGGCGATTCATCCTAGTAGGCGGCATCGAAGAGATCGATCCGGCGATTTCGACCGCCCCAGTTGTCAATGCTCACTTCGGTGTATCGGGGGAACCCACATCAGATCCGAAGACAGAGGAAGAGTGACCACAGACCGCACCAACCCGCCACGATAATGGGCAATTCTGAAAGGTGACGCTTCCGGAGGCCACACTCATGAAGAAGTGGCTGATGAGGCAATATTGGCGAATTCAACAGAGCCAGGCAATTATCGGCCTGGGGTTCTGGACAGCCACTATCACACTCCTAGTATGGCCTTACTTAGAGTGGAGATTTAAATCGAACGAGACTCTCCTGTTCATTCCTATGACATATGTCGGCCTACTTGGCATTGCATCCGCAATTCTAACAATCGTCCTCCTAGCCGGATTCTTTTACGACGTGACTTTCGGTCTGTGGAGGGACCACATCACAATAAACCAGGAGAGGAACCCATTCACTACCTACAAATTGAACCCGACATGGGGTCTGGTGATTGCACAGACCAACGAGATCCTGAGACGCGTAGCACCCGAGGATGAGGAGGTTCAGAGATATTGCAAGTTCGTAGATAGGATGTTGATTTGGAACTCCAAAGAGGAGATATGGGCCAGAGCCATGTCTTCATGGAAGGAGATCATGGGGGACGAGGACCCATTCCTTTTCTATCTAGATGATGAATCCAGAATGAACCTAGAGCAAGCAGCAGACAATCTTGAGGACTTCTAGAGGTCTCTCATGCCGTTCGACCCCATGGAAATAGTCCGCATCGCAATTGAAGCGGGGCAAGCGATAATGCATGTCTACGAATCATCCGAACGCATCGATGTTCAGACAAAGGACGACGACTCACCCCTCACGAAGGCCGATCTCGCCGCCCACCACGTCATCATCAAGGGGCTGGCATCAATAGACCCACACACACCAATTGTTTCCGAGGAAGGAAGAGTCGGCAACCCGGTGGATAACGGCGAATCTTGGCTAGTGGACCCTCTTGACGGGACAAAGGAATTCATAAAACGGAATGGGATGTTTACTGTGAACATCGCCAGGATGAAGAGAGAGGGAGACAGATGGAAACCCACTTTCGGCGTCGTTCACGCCCCAGTTACCCAGACAACGTGGTTCGGCGGCGAATCAACCCCCGCCAAACGTATCAACGACTCAATTTCGAAAACCATCTCAGTTAACAAAAAACCATCCAAACCCATCCAGCTTGTCGCAAGCGGCAGCCACCGAGCGGAAAGAGACGAGAGATTCGCAGAACAAATAGGCGGACACGACTTAGTCAGAATGGGCTCATCACTGAAGGCTTGCGTGGTTGCAGACGGATCCGCTGACCTCTATCCGAGGTTCGGCCCTACATCCTGCTGGGACATAGCAGCAGCCCACGCGGTCGTCGAATCATCAGGGGGTTTCGTACTGGGGCCGGACTGCCAATCATTGGATTATGACTTAGTGGAAGATGTGCTCAACCCATACTTCCTAGTAACTTGCAGCACCGATTGGAATGACATCTGGGCTCAGAATCAGAATTAAATGAGAGTCTCCGGTCGGCGAGCCGTTCAGGTGTGGTTATGGGGAACAAGGTAGTTTGGCTGATTGGGCTCTCAGGAGCGGGAAAGACGACGATAGCAGAGGCCGCTGCAAAGAGGTATGGAGCCGAACTCCTCGATGGCGACACGATTCGAGACTTCTTCTCAAATAACGACTTCTCAAGACAGGGAAGGGAGAGGCATCTACTCGGGATTGCAAAGATGGCTAGACTGATGTCCAAGCACACTCCCGTGATTTGCTCATTCATCACGCCCTACGAGGACGTGCGAGAGAGAATCCTGGAAATCCTACCTGGGAACTCGATCATGGTGCATGTCTCAACCTCTCTGGAAGTGTGCGAGGACAGGGATGTCAAAGGCCTCTACGCCAAAGCCAGATCCGGAGAGATCTCCAACTTCACGGGAATTTCAGATCCATTCGACGAGCCACAGTGCGCACACATGACTCTGGACTCAAGCGGTGCACCGGGGCACACCGTGGACGACATGGTCGAGGAACTCTCGCACATGTTCGAGAAGTCAAAGGCAGTCTTACTCCCCGGCCGCTGGCAGCCACTTCACGTGGGGCACGAATGGCTGATTCAACAAGAGCTCGACAAGGGGAAGAGAGTCGTTGTCGGTATTCGAGACACTCCTGTCACTGAGTCCGATCCGTATCCAGCCCAGCTCCGCAAGCGCATGATTGAGCACAGGTACGCGGACGAGGACGTTGACGCGTGGATAATGCCGGACATAGAAGCCGTCTCGTATGGCCGCAAGGTCGGCTACGAGGTGAGGGAGGCTCAGGACATTCCCGCCGAGGTTTTCGCAGTTTCCGCCACGGGGGTCCGAGGGGGCAACAGGGCAAACGTCTCAGAGCGAGTTATGGAATTCATGATTGCAGAAGGAATCTGGGACGGAGAGTGACTTGCTCTCAGACTCAGTCAAGGGTTTCGCACTAGTCGCCTTCTCAGTATTGCTACTACCATTGTCATTGGATTTGATGCAGGACCACGATGACGTAGAGAGCGAGTACGAGAAGGAGTGCGACCTCCAGTATCGCGCGCTTATCGGCAATGTAAGCACCCCCGATTGGGGGCTTTGTAGTGAATTGGACGAGGACCGATCTAGGAAGGCTGCCTTGTTCATGACCTCATTGGGGGCATTCGTCCTAACTGGACTCATTGGGACGGCAATGCTGCTACCAAGTAATGAGAATCAGTGATAATTGCACCAGCGACGCCTTCATTGCACCCCCTGCATCCCGTGGTACATGACTGAGCCTGACAGGGCAGAGCTTCAGCGCTTGGCCCAACTGGTTGAGGTTAACAGAGAGAGACTTCAGGCTCTAGAGCAGCAGATTCGCAATCTAGAAGGAATCAAAATTGAACAGGTGCATGCTATGGAGGCCCTATCATCAATCTCAGATGACGGAGCTAAGGGCGCGATGGTGCCACTAGGAGCCGGCGTCCAAATTGTGGCAGATATCCCTGCAGATGCAGGGGCCGTGGTAGACATAGGAAGCAGAGTTCAGGCCGAGAAGACGAGACCGGAGGCACTCGAGATCCTTCGAAGCAGGAACGACGAGTTGAACACAATAATAGACACGGTTACCAAAGAGCACGACGAGCTTGAGAATCACGTGGGCGCTCTTGCAAGCAGATTCAATGAGATAGCCAACGGGATTCAGGTTCCAGAGGACGAAAGCCACCAAGAGTCCGAAAATGTCCAGGTGAGCCAACCAAAGCGCAGGCCGAGAAGAAAGAGGGGAACGGAACTCACCCTAGATGATTGAGGATTTTCCATGGGGCTCTTTGATCGCTTTCGAAAGAAGGTCAAGCAGGCCGACGATGATAAGACCTTCATGGCGGAAGAGGGATCCGAATTGGCAGAGAAAGCGATTGCCGATAGGGAGGCCGCGCTCAGAAGCATGAACCAAGAGGACAAAACCCCTGAGGGACCAATCGAAACTCAAAGCGAGTGGGACGAATTCGACGACGAGATTGCAGACCCATTCTCCATTCCAACCAACTCCAATGAGAGGAAGAGAGCAGCCCGAGAACAAGCCACCAAGGCATCCCAACGACCAGTTGAAATCTCGAAAAAGAATCCAATGGACTCAACCACTGGAAGAAGACTCGCTGATTCGGATATTTCCTTCGAAATCGACCTATCCGAATACCGGACTAGCATTGGTGGGATGGTGATCAGTGGGGGGCCAGTATTGGATGAGATACTTGAGGAACTCGAGGAGGAACTACTGTCCTCAGACATGGGCCACGATGCCGTTTCCGAACTGATTACGAACCTGAGGTCTCACTTAATTGGCTCCAGAGTAAGCAGAAAGACACCCCTCAGCGAGGTAGTGGAAAGGGGCTTGAGGGGCGCACTGCTGTCCCTGCTCAAAGCTGGATACTGGGACTTCGACCGAACAATCAGGGACTTTGTGTCAGCAGAGACACCCGTTGTCATCATGATGGTAGGCGTCAACGGAACAGGAAAGACAACTACCTCCGCAAAGATCGCCAAGAGGCTGGACGACCAAGGATTCGGAGTAGTGCTAGCTGCTGCAGATACATTCAGAGCCGGAGCCATAGATCAACTCGCGGCTCACGCGGACCGGTTGGGAATCAGGTGCATCAAGAGTCAGAGAGGGGGAGACTCTGCCGCGGTTGCCAGAGATGCTATCGAGAGCGCGAGGGCAAAGGGTGACGATGTCGTGATTATCGACACATCAGGTCGGATGCAGAACAAGTCCAATCTGATGGAGGAGCTCCAGAAGGTGCACAGGGTCACTGACCCGCATCTGGTAATCTTCGTTGCAGACGCATTAGCCGGCAATGATGCAGTTACACAAGCAGTTGAGTTCCAGAGGAGACTAACCTTCGATGGCGCTGCACTTTGCAAACTCGACACAGATGCCAGAGGGGGAGCCGCCCTATCGATATCGCATGCTACTGGCCGACCAATCATACTAGCTGGAACCGGCCAGGGCTACGATGACTTGGATCCGTTTGATCCTAACTGGCTTGTAGACCAACTACTTTCGTGAGCCATCGACCAGCCCCTTCTTGACCCCCATCCTATGTGGGAGCACCAGATGACTACGGATGGCAAGCCGACCGCACTCATAGTCCACGAGAACGGGATCACGGCGAGTAGGCTGAAGTCGATTATGAGTCAGAGGGGGTGGGACTCCCAAATCTGCGACGATGGGGACAAGGCCGTGGACGAGTACGTCAAGATGAACCCACACATGGTCTTCTTGGGGCTAAACCTGCCAACGATGGATGGGCACGTCGCAGCTCTGGAAATTCGTGAGAGTGACCCAGAAGCGAGAGTAGTCTTCGTTGTAAGCAAGTCACGATTGAGCAAGGCAAACGACGCAGCCTACTCTGCCGGAGCGGTTTCTGTACTGGTGACACCTCTGACCAGAGCAGACATTGACCAGAAATGGGTCCTGATGAACGGACCTATTCCTGATGCCCCAGGCTTAGCAGACCTGGACACCCTCTATCCCGACCTGGAGGAGGAGCTACCCGACCTCCCACCTCTGTCTACTCCTCAATTCCCAGAGGGCCCCAGTGAGACCAGTGCGCCTCCATCTCCGATGATGACTCCTCCAGAACCACCCAAACCGAAGAGGAAGAGGAGACCCCTGAGAATCTTGATTCCACTGGCAATCATCGGATCAATAGGGTTCGGTGTAGCGTTCTACCTTGGATTTGTCGAACTCTAGGGAAGGGGGCCAGATCCACTGACCTCAGCCAGCCATCCCATGGACGAGCGATAGTCGGTTACGGACTCCAAGTCATCCTCCAGCAGGAGAGCTTGGGCAGCATCCCAAACAGCAGTCAGAGCGGGAACCCAGTCACCCCCCTTGTCACGACTCCCCTCATCGAACCTCCATGCATCGGACTCTGTCCTTTCATGCATCATCAGCCATGCCCAACCCATCGCCGCCTCCAAGCCCCTGCCTTTCCTAGCCATTGATACTGTCGAAGCGACCCCATCCTCAGCAGCCTTCCTGACTAACCTGTCTGCGAATGAGAGCGGTCCCGGCAGTAAAGCGCTCTCCCAGGGCAACCTGTCGAGCCTCATTGCCGTGCTAAGAGAGTCGTTCAGCTCGCGCAGGAACGCCCCGAAACCTTGCTTCCTCTTCGCCTGTCGCGTGTGAATCTTCTCGGCCTCGTCCCCTGTCAGGTTGTACATCCCCTCCAAGATAGTCGATCCATAGTCATCCCACAGGGAAACTAGTACTGGGTGGCAAGACGAGTCCTCGAGCCTTATCACCCGGTCCTCGAGGTCAAGGACGACTCCGTCTGACCTCACATGCAACCCACCCTCAGTGGAGTCGAGGATGCAGGACAACGCTCTGCGTTCGTCCTCGGTGCCACCCATGTGCCTGAGGAACCCATCCCTGTCACCCTCTGCGAACCAGTTGTTTCCGACGACGAATCCGTCGGTAATAGAGTTCAGAATGCTGGCTCTGCACGCACGAGAAACGACATTGTCCTCCAAGGACATCTTTAGCCACGTGCTGAGGACCTCCCCAACCCTCTCCATGCCCTCTTCGGGCAAGAGCCTGTCAGCCGGCCACCCCTCTGGTTTCCACATCCACGAGGCTTCACAGACCTCTCCAAGCTTGTTTGGCGGCATCATAGAGACTGCTATGCTGCGAGCCAGGGGCTCATCCGTCTTAGCGAGAGCCGCTTGGGAGAGGCCGACCTTTGTACCATCGGAGAAGTCCAGCTTGAGCCAACCCTCCGGTGTGTTCGATCCGGAATCGACGATCTCCTCGCTCAGGCCAATCGACCACTTGCACCCGTCCCCCTCGAGATCCACTGAGGTGTTGTCGAGAGTCCAACTCACCCATTCTCCAGGAGGGCGTGGTTCGAATCCGGTGAACACGAATCCTCCATCCCATGAGAAGAAGTATTGTCCGGCCTTGGCATGATCGTCCCACACCAGTAGCCTAAGCCTGGGGTGGTTGAAGTTCTGGATCCCAACCAGGTGCCCGGGCCGACCGCTCCCCCTCTTCAGGTAACTCGCGTTTCCGTAGACATCGCTCTTGAACACCGACACGGTGCTCAAATCCTCCTCAGAAGCAGCGACTAGGCTCCCAGCGAGCGAGCGAGCGACGTCCCCACCGCCCCTCTTCCCCATTCTCTTCTTGAGCCACCTCACATCGTTCCTCTTTGACGAAACGGCCTCCAACTCCCTCAGGGTGAGGGCCATCGGGTCCTTCGATCCAAAGAGAGAGACCTTGCCAAGCTCCCCGACTATCTCAGGCAGGAATCCCTCTGGGTTGTCAAGGAGCGCATCCAGGTTCTTCTCCAACCTTCTCTGGATTTCCTTTGATGCCTGTTTTATTCCCCTGACCCTCAACCTCTGCCTGCGATTCTTGTCACCGGGGAAACGGACTTCTGCAGGTGGCTTGGCCATGCTATCGAGACTCCGGACACGAGGCTAAGTCTTGAGGTCGTCGGGCCACCTAGGACGCCTTCCTTCTGTGGAAGGCGTCCTTCTCGTTGTCACTCATGTTAGAGGGGATAATCAGGGTGTGCACATAGCCTCCCTCGATAACCGAGAGGTCCCCCAGAGTACCAGAAGACACCCTCTGCCTGCTAGTCCCAACATCGCTCAGCAGAATCCCATCCCATCCCCTAACGTCTGGAGCGATATCCTCTCTAGATTCCTCTTCCCGCACTCTTTCCGACATTCTTTCGAGGATCGAGACCGCCTGCTGCGGATTCATCGGGGTAGGCAGATCGAAGCCCATTCCAGTCGGGTCAAGATCGAGTAGAACAAGAGTATGCAGGCCGTTTTTTCGATTCGATCCAATCATCTCCAGTGGCGAGGTGGCTAGGTACTCCCCATAGGGGTAAGGCAGGGTCACCTGCCTTCCGAATTTGTAGGACTGCAACCCGGATAGGGATACAGCCAGTGACGTTGCTGACATTCCCGGGACAACCTCGAAACTCACATCCCCCTCCATGCATCTTGCCTCTAGGTCGATGTGAGTGGTTGCCTGCATCGGATCACCCACGACCAACAGTGCCACGGATCTCTCCCGAGCCTCCTCCAGCAGATTCTCCGGGTCCTCGACGGACGGCCTCATCAGCCTCTCCCAAGCACCCACCTCCACCTCCAAACGATCCTCTTGGTCCTTTGGAAGAACTGCTGTGTAACCCTCCAGATACCTCTTGCTGCAGCCCTTGGCAATGCTCTTTGCCCTCTCGGTCATATGGCCCAGATCACCCGGCCCGATTCCAATCAGCCAAAGCCCTGGAGGAACTTCCTCGGATGCCATCGTCCACCGCTCATGCTCCACTGCACATCAATCTGATTGCACTCAGAACTTCAGGCGAAACGATCCCTTCTGACCCAATTCGATACCAGAGAAGCACTCGTCTTCTCTCGAGTCGAAGGAGTCCATGGAGTAGATCAGATCCTTGCTGTAAGTCTTGTACAGGTAATTCACCCACAGGAAACCCCTGTTCCCTCCCGCAGAGAGGAAGTCGCCCCCGGAGACCCTCTTAATCTGTCCGAGGACCGCCTCCACATCCTTGGAGAAGCCGAGTACCCCTGTTTCCATCACCACGAAGGAACCGTCCTCGAAATCCCCCCACGCTGACATGTCGTTAATGTCCATCCTGTTGCAGGAATCGCATCCGTACAGGTCCACAGTCACGTCACCGTGCTCGCAGTTAGGGAACATGCTGGACATGAATTGGAAGTAGTTCCCACTGCATGGATCACCTATCACCATCAGCCTCTTGGCCTTCTCCTGGGACATCTCTTTCGCTGCTCTGAAAAGCCTCCTCGTTCGAAGGTAGCGCCCAATCGGGGATATCAGAACGCTCCTGATCACAGTCCTCTAACCTCCGTCATCGTGAAGCGATGATGCCCGCCGGCACTTCAACGTGATGCGCCACTTGAGAGTCCCAAATCGCGCGGTCGAGGATGTTCTGGTGGTGCTCAGGGACAGAGGGTGGCTAGCAACAGGGATGAGAGTGATTCCCGACGAAGACGGCGAACACAGGCTGGTCCCCATAGACCTCGGAGCCCCTATTGAAATGACGAGTCCGCTAGATGGCCATCAGATTGTCCAGCACGAGGGAACCTTCGACAATAGGGTGGACTCCGATTGGTGGAATCACCTAGCATTACTCGTTGACAAGGACGAGATCGAGGCATTCGGCGAGGACTGGCCCTCTTCCCACGAGTTCATTTCAGACATGATGGTTGTCAGAATAGAGGCCATCCTTGAGCCGTACTCCTCTAGGATTGCCGAGGCGAAGCTCCGAGCCCACCCCCACATCAGGCTCGTGCTGAACGACGAGGGCGTCCAAGGAGAGCTAAGGATTCGAAAACTAACTCCCATAGGGGCTAGGGTCGGCGGGGAGATAGTCACAGACAATATCCCAGAATCGGCATGCAGCACCAGGGTACTAGTCAGGGAGTCAGGCAGATCAATCGCCTGCGATCCAAACAAGGCATACTTCTCCACAAAGCTCCAGTCGGAGAGGCTTGAGACACTATCACTGTCCAAGGAGTTACGAGCAGTAATAGGTCGGCCGATCAATGTCTGCGATCCCTTTTGCGGTGTCGGACCAGCCTTAGCAACCCTGCTGTCCGAGCCAGAACTGGTCAATCACGCCCTTGCTTCCGACCTGAATCCAGAGGCCGTCACGCTTCTCTTGGACAACCTAAGGAGGTGGGATCGCAGGGACTACCCTCCTGAGCCTTCTCCAATCTCAAGAATCTTCGAGGATAGAATCATCGGGATTGCAGACGCCTCTCGGCTTCGTGAACACGATTCGCTGGTCGGGCTTTGGGACTTGGTCATAGTTAACCTCCCCCATCGAACAATAGAATTCCTCCCATCTCTAGTGCCACTTCTTGATATGTCCACTCCCTCTCTGGTCAGGGGGAGGGTGGTAGTTTCCGAGAGTGAAATCCTAGATGCCAATGAAGAGATAAAGAGATCTCTACCCAAACTCCTTCAGGACTTCCATGAGCCATCTCTCAAAATAAAGAGGGATTACAGCAGCACCCTCAGATTGTGCTCCTTTGAGGCGTGGATTGCGCCCCAGTAGAATTGACGTAGACAAGACTAACGCATGCACCTACCTTCAATGAGATATGCTCCAACTATTGATTCGAGTTTCTCTGCTGCTTCGGAGAGATGTTCCTATGGGGATCAATTTTCTCAAACCCGAAACGTGGTAAAAAGGGTAAGACAACACTCCTCTGGCGTCCAAAGATAGCAGCAAAAAGCACCTCTAGAAGGGAGACTGAGTGGCGCCCCGACCGGGATTTGAACCCGGGTCGCAGCCTCGACAGGGCTGCATGATAGGCCACTACACCATCGGGGCCGGCCCTCTGTCGAGTTTGCCTCCCTTTTTCAAGGTTTGAGGGGGGCATTATTGATGACCCAACCCCACTCAGGCTCTGCATGGGAGGCGACCGAGTAGTCATCGACGTCATCGATAACGGAGGCCAGTGGACACATCGAGAGTGGAGAATGCTACGATATCTAGGCGTGGAAACCCAGATTATTCCAAACAACACGCCTATAGAGGAACTCAGAGAATTAGACGGGCTAATCTTGTCAGGGGGGGCGGCCCGAGTCGGACTCACCGGGGAACTAGGGAATTGTGCTGATTACCTATCATTGGGAGTTCCCATTCTGGGAATATGCGCAGGGCACCAGTTCATGGCACGTCACTACGGTGGAGATGCGGACGAGGCCCCCAAGCCCGAATTTGGAGCTGCAACCATTTCCCTAGTGGGTGACGGAGGGGCCCTGTTCAAAGGGACCCCATCGGAGCAGACAGTATGGGAGAGTCACAACGACGAGGTTACCGTTACACCCCCAGGCTTCATTGCAGTCGCACAAAGCGAGTCATGCAAGGTCCAAGCAATGCAGAACGAGGATCTGAGCAGATTCGGCCTGCAGTTCCACCCAGAGGTCAATGACACGGAGTTCGGTTCGAACATCTTTGAGAACTTCGTCAGGATATGCAAATCTTCCAAATCAACATAGGACAGGTTGAAGAAGGCCCGGCAGGTCGCCGGCTCGGTAGCAATGAAGGGAGATCAGAACATCCTACACAAGTGCAGGAACTGCAACAGGACCGATAAGAGGGCATACAACCCTACATCAGATGAGCAATGTAGCCATTGCAATTCTCCCATGGACCCCCTCGAGATTCGTTACAAGTGCGTTAACTGCGGCTTCATGGCATGGGCCGAGGCTGGCTCGACCGGCAAGTCCTGCCACAAGTGCGGATACCGAATTTTCGTCAAGCCCCGAAAGGATGGCATGACCAAGGTCCTCAAGGCAGAGTAGCATCGTTGAGTTCAAGGCCCTCCTCTCTCCCATACGAACATGGCGAGTTGGCTCGTGACAGAGGCACCCACAAGGTTCGAAGAACTGGCGGTGCCTAGTTCAGTGAAACAGGCTCTACTGTCGACGAGCACCTCCGCTGTTCCGCCCCATCTGATGATCACTGGCCCAGCCGGTGTAGGCAAGACGACGTGCTGGAGACTGTTCGCAAGGCAGATTCTCGGGCCGGGATGGAAGTCCACCACACACATTCTGCAAGCTCGTGACCTGGTCAGGCAGAGGGGCGCCATGGCTACCTTTGAGGAATTCCTCAGGCCAAGCGGATCCGAGAAGGACACACTCGCAGGTAGGACCAGCCTAGATGCATTCGACAGGGGGATCTCGATTTCCGACCCCGAGGAGGTTGCTCCAGCTGGCTCGGAGGTCGAGACCAAGGCCGGCACCATTCCAATTAGTCGATTGATTGTAATAGAAGACGCGGACTATTTGGGACATATCCGTCAAGCATACCTCAGAAGGATGATGGAAACAGTGGGCACCGCCTCTAGGTTTGTGCTGGTTGCTCGAGCCCCATCACGGATAATCGATGCACTCCGTTCTCGAAGTCAGATGATCCGAATCCCCTCTACCGAAAGGGAAACCATCACTACAACACTTTCTGAGATTGCAAGGAGGAATAACTGCGAACCCGCGGAGGGAGTGTTGGAAGACATAGCATACATCTCAGATGGAAATCTGAAGAAGGCTATCTTCACCCTCGAGATGCTTGAAATCAGGAATCTTGTATCAGACAGATCTTCAGTACACAAGATGGTCCAGGCATCAACCCTCCAAGCCGGTAGGAGGCTGGTGGAGTTGGCAATCAGGGGCAAGGTAGTAGAATGGAAGTGGGAAAATCACGGAGGGAGGAATAGGAAAGCCCTCTCTGGAGCAATGGCAGAGGTGGATGACCTCATGAACAATCACGGCCTTGATGCGACTGATCTAATTTCACAAATCCACGGTGTCATCGTCGGTAGGAGGCTAAGCGTCCCCCAAACACTCAGAGAGGAGATGCTAGATGCACTATCGGAGTGTGATGTAGGATTGCAGCGCTCCACATACCCGAGAATCCATTTCGAGAGGTTCTTGCATCGAACGGCAACTGCTGGCAAGCACCACGGCCTGTCGATGTCATGATGGCGGGCGCGGCAGGATTCGAACCCGCGGTCCCCGGCTTAGGAGGCCGGTGCATTATCCAGGCTATGCTACACGCCCGCTCCCGCGAGCACGACCTCTTGAAGAAATGTGCCCCGAAAAAACAAGTTTTCCCATTCTGTTATCCGATGCCATCAAGCGGAGAAAGCACCTCGAGAGAACGTGGCGAGCAACTCTTCGGACCTCCCTAATCCGTATGGCGAAGATGCCACCTTTGGCCAGAAGTCAGAAAATGCGTTGAACAGAAGAGTACGGATTAGAGACTCTCAACGAGTCCTTTGGACTAGAATCGCTACCATCAGGGGGAGCAGAAGAGCAAGGACACTCGTCTCCATGCTTGCCATACTCGTCACAACACTATTTACATCTGGATGGGGCGAAGAATATCTATTGGGGGGAGTCGTACTCTTCGCAATTCAAGCGACACTCTTCTTCCCCAGTCTGTTGGCTGCATCCTTTGCGCAGATGTCTGCAAGGGACAGACTTCAGTTGAAAATAGGCAACAACCGGTCAATGGAGGCATACCCAGGAGTCGAACGGATTCTGAATACCCTCCACGAGAGAACTCTCAGGGAGCGGACAAGGATTCTTTCTGCGGCTCTTGCCGTGGGGACCCTCAACTCGGTTGACAACTTCGAGACAGGCAACATCTTGGCATCGATACTCTTTGGGCTAGCTATTTTCCTAGGGTCTATTTCCCTCATCAACACTCTTCAGCTGGAGCGCAGGATTCCAATGACTGACGAGGATTTTCCCCTTCTCTCCATGCATGCACCCACTCTCCATCAGAGCACATTGAATCGAGTTCTCTCAGATTTGGTAGTAGCTCATTTGGATCCCGAGACCGCTGGAGCATGGGACGATTGGCTAATCGAACTGGAGAATAAAGTCCGCTCCAACCAGACTCCAGAATCAGCAGTTGAGCATCTACTACGAGTCCTTCACCTCAATCATCTAGGACTACTGGATAATGACAGATTGGTTTCCGAATCTAAACGAGTGTTCCGAGTGGCTGCAATAGACGATTTGAATAACGATCAATCGAAGTTCTGCTTTCGAACTCTTCGAAGACTCATGGCTCACACAAGAGCGTGGCAACCCGGTCTTTTCAGACTGATAGACAGACTCGAGGATGCAGCACTAAGGGGGCACTCATCACTAATTGAGAACGCATGGAGACTAGATCTGGACATTCCTCCGAGATGTTCTCAGGGCCAGGGAGATTTGTTCGTAATGATTCACAACCATTCGAGAAAACCTTCTCAAATTGAAGTCGATATCATCGCAGCCGACGGGGAACCACATCACCAGACCCTCAGACTGAACCCCCCTGTTTCCAGACAGCCGAAGAAACCAGCGAAGATAGGAGAGGAGGGAAACGACATCGTTGATGTTCTCGGGAGATTAATCGACAACTCCCTAGTGCTGTGGATCGGTCTGGCATGGCCACAGGGGTCAACCGGTTCCAAACCTATTCAAGTCAATCTAAGAGGACCAAATGGGGAGACCGTCTCATCATTCGTGGTTCAGACCACTCTTTCCTCAGGATTCAACCCAGAAGGCGCAACTGAGAAGATGTTGGATGCGGCGGTGGCCGTTAGAAGAATCGCAATTTCAGTAGCCGAGTGACATCTCGGAGGACTTCGATAAAGCGTCACGTTCTTGTGATTGGGACCTCTGGCCAGATTGAAAGATGGAGTCCAGAGAAGTTGTGGTAATCGGTTCGGGCCCCGCGGCTCTTCGCGCGGCGATAGCCTGTTCGGATGCGGGGGTTGTCCCCCTTGTCATAGACGAACTCGGAATCGGATCCGGATCCGGCGCACCCCCTGTAGCCGGCCTTGCTGCTTCAATTGACGAATTGAACGCAAAATCCCACGCGGAGGACACACTCGCTGCAGGTGGCGAATTTTGCAACGAATCAATCGTATCTAGGACTTGCAATGAGGGTGTTCCAACGCTCGCGGAGTTGGAAAGATGGGGACTGACTCTCAGGCGAAGGAAAGGCGGACTACCTCACGCGGCTTCTGCTCCCGGACACCAAGTCCCACGCCTAACAGGCTGTGGTGACTCAACAGTCAGGGAGATTACTAGAATTCTAGAGGAGCAGGTTATCAAGCGAGGGATTCAGAGGAATGCAGACTATTTGCCCCTCTCTATTGTGTCTGATAACAATCAAGTCAGAGGAATAGTGACTCTGAATATCTCTACAGGGGAAATCGAACCATTTCAGACTAAGGCGGTTATTCTCGCATCCGAAGGCCACCAAGGACTCTGGTCAAACCCGAATGAGGGTTCGGGAACCGGGGCGGCTCTGGCATTATCAGCCGGAATCGAACTGAGAGGGATGGGAAGCACCCCCAGGCACCCACTAACGCTCAGGGACTGTGGCGTCCATATCCCAATGGACGTACTTGGTTCGGGAGGTAGGATACGGAGAGAAAATGGAGATGACATAGGTCCAGAGGAGGCTCTCGAGGGAGAGCCATGCGTTCTTGATTTGAGAGGAATGGACTCAGACGCAGAGGTCTGGTTCTCCCAAACCTCATTGCGAATCAGAGACAGACTCGGACTAGACACCACAAGAGATGTGATACCCTTGTCTCCTAGTGTAGCGTACACTACAGGCGGAGCCCCTTGTGATCACGAGGGCAGGGTAATCTTCGAGCAACAAAACACAGGAGAGCCGGTAAGCCTCTGGCACACCGGTCTATATGCTGCTGGAAGGAGTGCCAATACTGGAATGCACGGCAACTCTCCTCTACCCGGAAATATCCTGTTGGATGACTTAGTCTCCGGAAAGGCAGCAGGTGTCCACGCCGCTACCTGGGCTCCAACTAACTACTTCGGGGGCACGACCCAAATCGAACAAGCAGTGCAGGAAGCATCAGACAGAATCACCTCAATCAGGGAAGGGGGAGGGATGACAGTCGGAAACTTCGCCTCCAAACTATCTTCTGCAATCTCGACAGGATCGTCCTCGAAGGATGCAGCATTAGCCGAAATCCACAACATCAAGGATTCTGGCATCCGACTCACAGATACTTCGAAAGTCATGAACACTGAGATGGTTGAGGCCCTCAGATTACACGGATTAGCCACTGTAGCCGAGGCGATAATTACCTCTGGGTGACTCTATATGGGCGATGACCAAAGCATATTCTCAATGATTATCGAAGGAGAGATCCCTTGTCACAAGGTGTATGAGGACGATTTGGTTTTCGCCTTTCTAGACATCAACCCATTCAGCCCCGGGCACACCCTAGTAGTCCCCAAGGAATCGACTAGAACACTTGACAAGTTGAGCGATGAATCGGCAGAGGCATTGGGGCGTGTTCTCCCTAGGATTTCAAGAGCGATATTGAGAGTAACTGGGGCCGAAGAATTCAACGTCATTCAGAACAACGGCCCAAACGCTTTCCAGAGTGTTTTCCATGTACATTTCCATATAATTCCCAAGATGAAGGACGGCAGAGGACTAACATTCCCATTCAAGTCTTCACCCATAGACCATGAGGAAGCAGAAAAGCTGGCCACATCAATCAGAGAATTGTTGGATTAATTTATTCTCAATAATCAAGACCTAAAACCCACTCCGAATCCTGTGCCCGATATGCATGGTGCTCCCAATATCGAACCAGAACTGTCCAGTGGAGCAATGAAACTGAGAAGAAAGAAACTCGATCGCCTTCCTTGGGACCACACCGGCAAACACCCCGGAAATCCATTCTTCTGGAAGATTATCGTATTGATGATGGGCATCGGTCTAAGGTACATTTTCAGAAGGAGACATTACGACCAACTTCCCGATTTCGAGGGTGGAAGAGTCCTGTCGGCTATCCACCTAAATGGTCTGGTCGACCCCACGACAATGGTCCATTCTCAGGATCGCAGAGTCATCTCAATGGGCAGACATGACTTGATGACAATGCCCCTAATAGGCTGGTTCTCAAGGAGAATGGGCTCTCAGCCGGTTATTAGGAGGTCAGAGATAGAAAATGGGGTTTCGGATGAAGAGTATGCGAAAAAAATCAACGACAGGACACTGTTGACAATGACAAATTGCATCGCTTCAGGACACAATGCCCTAGTGATGCCAGAGGGAAAGTCCCATCAGGACTCAAGACTGCACAGATTCAAGACGGGTCCTATGAGGTTCGCGTTAAACGCAGCCTCTATCGCACAACACAGGGGACTCCCAACCCCAGCACTTCAGCCCATTGGCCTCCACTTCCGATATCACTATTGGTTCAGGACAGATGCTTTCGTTGAGTTCCAAGACCCCATCCCAGTAGATGCTCCAGAAGTTCCAGGTGCGGCAGAGAGATTGTCATCGGGAGCATGGGAGGAACCACCATCTGAACAAGTAAACTCTCTGCGTGATAGGTTATTCTCAGCGCTTTCAGAGGTCACTCCAGACGCCCCAGATTGGGAAACCTACCGCGCTTGGCACCTGATAGGGCATATCCGAGCAAATCTGGCCAACAAACCCCTCGGCTCGTTCAAGGACGAAGTACTCGCAGCAAGGGATGTCCGGGTCTCGCTTGCAGATAGAGAACCCCAGGAGGGTTTGCTGGCTCCTTCCATAGAAGCTGCAAAGATACTTCACGACCACGATCTGGATGGACGCTCGGTAGAAGGACTGAATCTGAAGACAAGCAGGATGTGGATCAGCGGTTTAGCAGGCATTTTCTTGATGGCACTCGCGGCTCCAGTCACAATCCCGTCTACTGGAACCCAGGCATTCTTCGCATGGTACCTGGGAGACAGGACAGACGAAGGAATAGACGCCAGGACCACATATCACTTCCTAGCTGGGATGTTCTCGCCGATCCTATTCTGGACCCCCATAGCAATTGTGGCGTCCATGATCCTCATCACGCCATCCATGGTTTCACTACCAATTAATCTTGGATTAGCCGTGGCCATAGTCTTCCTCATTCACACCTCAAACATAGTCTTCCTGTTTGGATATGATTGCTGGACCGATTTCTCTAACTCCACTAAGAGTGCACGCCTAGCGTCCTCTGAACAAGGAAAGAGGCTCCTTGAACTGATTGATGACGTGAGCACCAACCTCAACTTGCTCTAAATAGGACCGCTTCCTGCAACATTCGTGAACCATAGCGAGGCGGCCGACTCAATCAGGTCTTGGTTGGAAGGGGAGAGGCTAGAAGCCAGAGAGGTCAAAGACCCCCAAGCGATAATCCACCTTCATGTACGATACCCCCCTACAAAGCAAGGGCACCTCTTCAACATTGTAATTCCGAAGAATAGGAATCTTGTATTGGTCTATTCAATCACAAGAGTAGACGAAGGGCAGCAGGAATCAATGCAAGAAATGGCCAAAGAGGAATCAGAGGATTGGGAGGAGTGGCTTCATGAAACCAGAATAAGAATGACGTCCTCAGATCTTGATTGGGTCCTCCATGTTGGCAAAAGAAAAGATGGAGTGGCGGGCCCTCTTCAGGCATTCAATCTTTCAAGACCCGTTTGGCTAGACGGACTTACACAGAATGAGTTTATGCAAAGCATGAGAAAGGTTTGGCTGACAAAACTCTCATTAATCCACCAGATCAAGTACGGTTTCGGCAATGGCAAGGGGAAGCCAGGGCCCGTTGATGATTGGGAAGGAAAGAAGACTGGCCGATCATCGAGACGACCTCAAACGAGGCAATCCGAGATTGATACAGACGAGACCGGCGGATTTGGCAAGGACTTCGACCCTCTCGAGTGGGTATAGTCCCCGAGGGAGCCAGGAACCAGCAAAAAGTGACCATAAGGGGTTTAGGTTAAGTATCCGAGTAATCCGAATGATTACGATGCAGTACGACCGTTCCTCCAACAAGGAAGGAATTTCGAGTAAGAGGAGTGGCACGGCCATTGTTATGTTGATGCTACTCAGCATCCTAGCATCGTTCTCATCTCCAGCAAGTGCCAGTGACATCGTAGTCACAGATCCAATAGAAGTCGTTCAGAGCAGTGTGCACAACGACAGAATGATGGCAATGGATGCGGACTCTCAAGGAAACGTGCATGTTGTCTGGAGTCGTAACACAAATCACCTGTATTACAAGATGCTAGATCCAAGGGGGGAAACCCTGATCTCAGAGACCCAAATCTCTGATCCGGGAGCTCATCGAGCGTGGCATCCCGATGTCACTGTTGACAGTGATGACATGGTTCACGTTGTTTGGACCGATAGGGCCGGGCAGTACAAGATCATGTACACGCTTATCGACCCCTCACTAGACGATCAGAGTGGGGACGCATCTCTAGACTCAACCCTGTCCGTAGTTCCAAACGACTACGAAGTCGCAAACAACCCACAGAATCGGGATTGGCCAGCTATTGACGTAGACTCAGAAAACAATCCCCACATCGTATGGGAGGATTCGTTCGAGCCCCTTGAGCTATACTATCAGCAGTCACAGATTTACTACAAGATGCTCTCAGTAGACCAAGTCGCTAGAGTAGTAATTGTTGAGATTGACAACACGCTCCTTACCCCCATTCTTGGTCAGAAGGGACACCCAGACATCGCAGTCGACATCAACGACTTCGTACAGATTGTCTGGGATGACACAAGAGGCGGCCAAGTAGAGATGGTCGTCCCAATCGACACCTCAGGTTCGATGAACGCAGAATGGGCAGACATGTGCGCAGTATTCTACGGTGGGAACTTCGCCAGTGGAGGGTATTTCGTGGGATTGAAGCCAATGCTGGTCAGCGCTAATATGAGCGTATATGAGACACTCTACGCGCTAAGTGGAAATTGGCCTGCAGCAGCAACCAGCGGAAACTGTGCCGATGCCTACCAGACCGGGGGCTCTGGAAGCCAAGGACCCAGAAACACCCCACTTGGGCCAGGAGACTCCTCGGGTGGTATCAGGGAGCTAACCGAGGTCGTTTACAACAATCAGGCTACCAACCTCCCAGCTGATGGGGGGTACTACAGCGAGTTTTGGGGACCAGCATCGACTTGGGCATGCCTCTCATATAGGGACATTCAGGGCAGACAAGGACTAGCAGCAAACCCTCCAACCACACTAGACCACCGGTGGAACGACAACGCCACTCGGGTAGTCATACCGATTTCCGATGAGGGCCCCTATGGTGGCACCCCAATGGACAACGACGACACCTCGAGCATCAACCAAGCACACGATGCATGTGTTTTGGCCCAGACTAAGCCATACCCTCTCTGGGCTGGTTCTGACACGGCAGTAGGCAGCTACATGCTGGATATGGCGCAGTGCCCCGTAGGCTCGGGTCTCAATACCAGAACATGCAACGGAGCAACAACCCGAACCACTACTGCGGAGGGACAAATGTACCAGTTCCCAACTACCGCTGGGTCTTCTTCCGAACTAGAGATCATGGTTGAGGCCATGGTTTACCTAGCCACGAACAACTCACGAGAGATTTACATGACGGTTCTGGACCCTCACGCCCTATTGGAGAATCCATGGCCAGGCTGGAGCCGAGGGGATTCCGGGACCGAAGCAAATCAGAATGGATATTACGTCGAGGACCTAGGACCCTCGGAAGATGGACAGGGATACGGGCATCTAATAGTCGTGAATGACACTCAGATTACCAATAATCCAGCATACAGTCTGCACCCTTCGATTTCTATCGATAACTCCGGTAACACTCACCTAGCTTGGCAGGATGGCAGACTCTATCCCGGTTGCGATGGCCGCACAGGAGGAATCGATATCGAAGGGGCCTACGAGATTTACTACACCAGGCTTCGATTGAGGGGGGCCGCAGAGTGGGATGGGGTACCCGAAGGCCTTCCTGCCTACGGAATTAAACAGATTGCATCAAGCGCAATTTCTACTCCAGAACAATGCGAGGGTGCCTCCGAAGAATACCCATTTGCTCCCAGCTCGGTAGCCCCTCAAATTCTGACCGATTCTTTCGACAATGTCCACCTTTCTTGGATTGATTATAGTATTACAGAATGGCAGGAGACAATAATGTACGCCAGGCTCAACAATACTAACGAAAAGTATCCACAAGGATTCCCGATAAATTCAGCAGCATCGGCAATCCTTGATCCATGGGAGGTCCAAGAGGTCAGCAATTGGACATCCGACAAACTCGGCCCAGCAATGTGTCAGCCAGAATGCAACACCGCCGACGGACATCACTTATTCCCTGATTTCAATCTTGACAGGGGAATGCCCCCGGCGTTTGCAAACGATCTAGGTAGTGGTGCGCACATAGGATGGTCCGACAAGAGATGTGACTGGGAGGGTTCCAATGCAAACAAGTGGACTCTCTGTTATGTTCACGTGCTCACTGGTTTAGTTGACCTCTCGCTTGCTTGTGATGAGAAAATCCAAACAAATGCAAACATAGAGGGATACCCATACGAATGCCCTACTGATGCTGAGACATTCTATCACACAATCCAACCCGGTGAACTTACAACCTTCAACATCACAATCGCGAACCCGACTCCCGGACCAGCCGAGTTGGTTAGAGACACATTCACAGTCACCATGGAGGGAGTCCCCAACAATTGGACAGCCACCCTTTTCTACATGACCAATAATACGCCAATTTTCGACTCGACTCCTGTTTTCCTAGATGGCGGAGCTATCGACCCACTATATCTCAGAGTCAGAACGCCCACGATTTACCAAGCGAAAGACGATGAATTGGCCCAAATAAGCATAATCGCGACATCCGCAAAGGATCCAGCAATCCGTAACAAACTCACCCTTCTGACTTTGATGGATGTAGTGCATGGCATCGAACTTGACACTAGCCACTTCCAGGTAGATGTCGAGCAAGGCAAGTCAGCAGTATTCTCTATCTCAATCAAGAACACCGGAAACGTGTATGACACATTCGCATTCTACGATCCAGCTACGTTGGAGGGCCAGAATGAGTGGGCATTGCCATTTGGATGGGGCATAGACTTCCCACTCCTCCTATCCCTTGATCCCGGACAGTCTGTAACGAGAAATCTGAAGGTCAGCGTCCCCGAGTCTCAGGACCCAGGCACATTCGCTATCTATCTGAAGGGGTGGTCTACTGGCGAACCGGTCCTTTCTATCGACAGAGGGACCTTCGACGTTCTAGAACTTTGGATAAATGTCTCAATCAGGACAACCGGTAACATCGTCTTCGACATCGGTGATACGAAGTTGTACGTTCTCCCCGGAGAGTGTGCTAGTTTCCCAATTCAAGTGAACAAATACTTCACTCCGGGCCACATTGTCTTCACAACCCCGGGGGCTCCGATGGACAGACCTGCAGATGCTGACATCAACTCTTGGAGATTCGATCATTGGACTGTGGACCTGGACTTCTCTGAGTGGCCAGGAAGCCCGTCCTCGGCTGATCAGGACATTTACTGGGCCCAAGTAGGAACCACCTACACTGTGAGTGCAGAGATGTGCTCCCCATTCAATGCAACCGCCGGGATAGGCGAATCAGTAACCGTGCGAGCACATCTGGACGGCACTCCAAAGGTCCGTGACTCAGTTCTGATTCTGACGAACGTGGTCCAGAGGTACGAACTCGAGTCAACAGTTCCAGAAACCATTGTCGATCTGTATCCTGGACAATCCTATCAGATGAATACATCGGTTTCCAACCTAGGGAACGGACAGGACAGGTATGATATCACCATCGAATCAATTGTAGATAGCCTAGGAGGGGCCCATGTCTGGGATATGGACATCCCTAGGATTCTGTTCGAGGAATTGAACAGGGACGAAGCCCAGACAGTGCCAATTTACATCAATGTCCCTGTAAAGACCCTAGCAGGCGAGTACACAATCACCTTCAATGTACTGAGCGAGGAGCCATTCCCCTGCACAGAGGATCCGTGTGAGGGAACCAAGGTTCAGGATCAGATAGTAATTAGAGCCACAATCATAGAATTCCATGACATGCGAATCTCACTAGATCCAACGGTTGAGAGCAAGATTAAGACGACAGCGCCAAGCAGAATCGTAAGATTCACGCTCAACGTATCCAATTTCGGGAACGTCGAGGACCAACCAACAATTCACAATCACACCTACGATGATGTAACCAATGTATGGTCCGTGAGACCGGGTCTCGGATCACTCAGCACATGGGAGATTGATTACGCCTTGCTCGAGGGATTCGGTACGGAATTCCCCTTGGAGAAGCCATGCGTGGAGTTAACTGTAGAAGAAGAGAACCAAATCACCCAACAGTTGTCACAAGGAGAAGGTCCAGATTACTGCTATGACACTGCAGCTAACACACTCACTCTCCCAATGATGCAACCATACACTACCTTGCAGTTGGTAGTCATCGTGACAGTCGCTCCAGACGCGTCTCTAACCGATAGGAACCTGGGAATCAAGGTGCTCTCTATGCACGGTTCATCCGATCAGGGAGGGGATTTCGATGAGACCGAAGTTTGGACCGACTCATGCACTCTGGATAGCAATTCAGACGGCTTCCCGGACAATCTCCCTCCTGATTGCGACACCAACGAACAGATTCTAGAGATGCGACTAAGAGCTCCGGATTTGGTCCTTGAGAGCGCCATAGCTCCAATCAAAGAGGCCGCAATTGGGGAAATGCTCTCCATCAACGTCTTCATCACAAACAGAGGGAATGCCCATGCTACCGACGTAAACATAATCCTGTGCAAGGACCAGTCTGAGTCGGATATCAAGAGGAACGGATGTAAAGAAGAAAACATCGTCTACAGGCAGATTGTCAACGCCATTATGCCCATCGGGCAGTCCGATACCGATCAATCCGACCCAATCACCCTGCTATACATGGTAGAGCCAGGGAACCACGATATCGTCGTGGTAGTGGATCCAGACAACAACATCGTAGAGACAGATGAGAACAACAACATCGAGAGGATTGGGAACATGAAATCCCCCCTAGGCTCACTCGATGTCGGAAGGGAACTGGTCGTCAGGTATGCAGTACCAGCCATAATCATCGGAGCAACCTTCTCCCTCTTTGGAGTCGCAGGTTACGTGATTTGGGGTAGGAGAGTCGAAGCCCTGGCCAGGTTCTCCGAACTGAGCAGCCTTCTTCCCGGCTCCGACGACGATGACATGGTCTTCTGATCTACTTGGCCATCCACCAAGGCAGCGGCATTGAGTCTCTTCCAGCGACGAAGGATCCCGAACTAGTCGCGAAGTCCCTCATCAGTCGCTCTCTCAGAGTATCCATCATCTCCTCAGCATGCATCGACTGGATCCGCATTCCCTGCGAGAACGCATCTAGATCCAAGGGCCTCCGAGGGTGCCTCATCATCGCGTGTGCGAGCTGCCTCTCTTCGTATGACTCGAAACTCTCATCGACACTGGGGGATACTTTGTGCATCACCTGCTGATGGAGCGCAATAATCGAGTCTCTCTGTCTGTCAACGCTCTCCAAGGCTGCATCCAATTCTGACAGAATACCCATTGCGTCGACCATAGGGAGAGTCTTACTAGTTCCTATCCTCCCAACCACATTCTCTAGATCGCTAGGCAGGCTTCCGGATAACCGCATGCCCCTAGGCATCTTTCGATGCTCTGCCCTAAACAAGTCCGGACCCAAGTCTAAGCGAATTGAGAATGACTGATTAACTCTGTATACCTTCTTTGGAGGTCCCCCCTTGTCCGACTTCTTAATTTCAGAATCCACAAATCCAGCCTCCTCTAGGACTTTGAGATGCTTTACTACCGCCTGTTGGCTTACATCGAGCAATTCAGAGAGTTGAAGAGGGTAGTGGGGCTCTTTGACCAGGTGTCTTAGAATGGACCTCCTAGTAGAATTCTCTAGGATGCTGAGGGACTCATCGAACCCTACCATCACTTACCAACTCAAGGTTGGGTAGTCAACGCCCTCTAAAAACCCAATCTAGATGCTAATGACGAAAACTCGGATTCCAGTCATCCTTCGTCCCACCGCTTCCAAGTTTCATCGATAACATCATCTTGAGGATCTTCGGACGCCCCAACGTCTTCTTCCCAGAATGGGCCCGGAGCTACTTCAGACCTCTCAACATCCGAACCCTCACTCTGGACATCGTCCATAATCACACTTCCATTGTTGATTATCACGAATTGGTCAGGCATCTTCCTTTTGTCCGTCCACACCATGATAGCTAGAATCACACCAACTAGGCCAACGGGAGATCCGATGCAACACCCAATGTAGAGAAGATACATCCAGAAGTTTCCAAGTAATTTGTCTGCAGATTCTTCGTCGTCAACAAGCCAGAGATGGGTATCTCCGTGGTTTTGCAGTGTGTAGCTACCCCCCAGGTTCTCGAATATTCTCACGGGGGAGTAGACCGTCTTCTCGTCCGAACCCAGTCGGTTTGGATCCATCCTCCCCCTCTCCCTTCCCGTTACTTCGGAACCCTCATCATCCAACAGAGTGAGTTCGGAATCTGGCGTTTCACCGTGAGATAGCCTCAGAGCAGTTACCATTTCCGACTCCTCAATATCGAAGGTCACCGATTCCCCCGGGCCTAATTTTACGAGACTATTGGCCTCTGGATCGTACGACTCAAGAAGTTCAGGTGACACTTGCCATAGTGAAATCACAGCCACTAGGAGAAGTATTGCAGAAGATGCAGTCGTGATGCGCGCCCATTGCCTTCTTCGTTCAGTCACGACCTCGCCTCTAGTCACCCATCTATAGGGTTGTTTTCAGTATGTGATGCCCATAGCCCCTAGCTTTTCTGGCAAGTAGGTGTCAGTCACGAAGTCTAGACCGTACTTCGCAAGAGACTGCTGCTCGGCCTTCTTCCCAATCTCCTGCATCAAATGTATCTGTTCCTGCCACCACCCGGTTGCGAATCGAGGGTCGCTAAGCTCTGCATTCAGAGCATTCAGATCTTGCTTAGTCAAGTCATCGCTAGGCAGGTCATAGGCTAGGATGTCATCTGCGGTAATTCCCAGATAGGTCGCTTCCTTGGTTGCCAAGTACTCGGAGATATGGGCCGTCTTAATCGCGCCATATGCTATGCTCGCGTATATCCTAAATGACCAGGGGTCGCAGTCCGCGAAAACCATTATCGGCTTGTTCCACTGATCGCTCATCCTCCTCATTATCCTCCTAGTCGATCTAGCCGGTTGCCCCTTCAGATGAACCAACGCGCACCTCGCCTCCTCGTCGAAACCATTCTCCACGAGTCTGTCGAACATCCCACCCGTCTCTATCGCCATTACGAAGTCAATGTCCTCTTCGACCAACCGCAGCTTCTCAGGTTCCACGTTGTATGGTACCCCATAACCAGAATCACCAACGCCGTCTCGACAGTTAATCCTCATCCATTCTCCTTTCCGATTCCTCTCTTCAAAGGTCACATTGCCAATTATTCGAGCCCCATCCTCCTCTGGCCTAAGCCCAAAGTCCTCCCTCATGCATTTGGTAACTATTTCTAGGTCCTCGGAGACCCCATTGCTCTCATTCTGGCTCGAGAACTTGCCGTGCCCCCATCCCTCGGAGATGTAGTACATCTCTCTAAGTGTCGAGGTCTTGCCATCAGAAATCATGCCCTCAACGAATTCTGTGATGTGCAGGGCCCTAAGCAGTTGTCGTGCCGAACCTAGGGAGGTTGCGTCTCTAATTGTCCTCTTCTTTCCATACTTGTACACCCCCAACTTCTTGTCGAATCCGATGTTCGACTTGGATCTCACTGGAAGAGTCATTGTTGGCGGGTTCCCTCTCAACATCTTGTCATGCATCTCTGAGGCGACCCCATGCAATGCATCGATCACCTCCTCCTTCGTCTTCTGTCTGTCCATCGTCATTCAATTCCCTCCGATTCATCCTTAGTTGAGAAATCTCCAAACAGGCTTGTCTGCCCCTCATCCAATGATTGGGGCTGCGAGACCTCACTCTGTTCTGCCCTTTCCTTAAGCTGGGAAATCGCCTCCTTCGGTTTCTCGAATTCTGATTCCGCAGCCTCTAGTGCCTCGGACTTCCTTAGTTCCTCAAGCAACTTCTCATCAATCTTGGTCGCTCCGATTACTTCTCCGTTGCCTCTGTAGAATATCTCTGCATCACTCCACTCGCCCTTTCTAAGTCCCGTGACCCCGAAGTGAATTGTCGTAGCAGAGCCAGGATTTAGCGTATCAAGCCTCCAAGCCCAGAGGCCATTCGCCTGCTTATTCCCACCTAGAGCGTTTTCGGCAATTTCCGTCTCCTTACTTTCAGGCCATTTGGCTAGAATTGTATACGCCCTTGCCCTTGCGGTGTAGTTGTAAATCGTTATTGAGCAAGTAGCAAGCTTCCTCTCATCGTCCCATCCCAATTCTTCTTCACAGAATACGGCATCCATTATCTTCGTGATTATTGGAGCCAGATCAGGCTCCTCCCTCGATAGCAATTCCGAGGATTTCTTCGAAATCTCAGGGAGAATTATGTTAATCAGCTCGAATTTCTCTCTGGCCTTCTTCCTCTGGGAACTCTTCTTTAGATGCCCCTTCAGACCTCTGCCAACCTCTAGCATGGCTAGACGAATCTCTTCGAAAACCTCTTCATTGTCCGAAACAGCTTCCTTTGCCTCGCTAGTGAATTGTACATTTGTTGATGCTAAGTGTATCAGGACGGCTGCGGGCCCCTTGGGAATCCCCTTCCCTCCGGGGTGATCCAGTCCGTATCTTTTCCAATCGACAGCCTCGAGGGCTTTAGTTAGAAGACAGCCTCCCTGTTGATACATCAGCGGGACCCTGTTTGCGAACCGTAGAACTTCTATTGGCCCCTCTGCACTAAGGTCCCCTCCAAAAACCAACCCAACTTCAATCTGAAATGGGTTCCCTTGAGTAACCTTGGGACTCCTAGTAATAGTGGATGCGAAACGAGAGTCTATGGCTTTCGATAGCCCCTTCTTGATCAGCAAGTCCTCGATTGGTGAAAGACAATCAGTGGGAGGAGAAAGCAACTTGACTTTTCTGAACGCCGAAACCATCCCCTGTGCATCGTCTGCTGAGATTCTCTTCGGGCTCCTGCCTTCGTCCAATCCCGCCGATGCAAGGATTTCCCGCGCTGCTCGCATACTGACTCCAGAGAAGTTGTGCCTGAGAAAAGAAGTCATCTTCCTCTCTTCGGACTCTCTCAACATCCTCTGCAGAGATCCCAGTTGTATTCCATGAGGATGGGGGCGTATCTCGCTAACTTCACGCGGCAACCTCTCGGTAGTCCTTTGCCAATCCCCCTCTTCGATTACGCTCCCGTCTCTGTCGCGTACCACCAGGGAGATACTAGCATGGGGATTCACAATTGAGGTCATTCGTAGGTACTGATGAACGGACTGCCTTCCTCTCTGGTACTTTGCCCGCATCTCGCACTCTATCCTTAATCCATGAGAAACGCTCTCCCCCGTTTTCTCGTCCAGCCATATGTCCCTGTTTTCTCCTGACTTTGTTGCACGATTTCTCCTTGTGTCAATACCTAGTTCAACGAACACTGCCGATGAATCTCTGGCTATCTTGGAGACTACCTTTGTCTTTGACCCAGCAGTCAATTGACTGTACATCACAACTCCGGTGATGCCAATCCCTTGCTGACCCCTGGTTTGTCTGATTGCATGGAACCTCGAGCCCAGTAGAAACTTCCCAAACACATTCTCGATATCCTCTCTAGGTATTCCCGGGCCATTGTCTTGTGTGATCATCCTCAGCCTGTCTCCCTTCATTCTTCGGATTTCCACATTTATCTCAGGCAGTATCCTTGCCTCTTCACAGGCATCTAGGGAATTGTCCACTGCTTCCTTTACAGCTGTGATGATCGATCTCTGAAGGGTATCGAATCCTAGGAAATGTTTGTTCTTCTCAAAGAACTCGCTAATGGAAATCTGCTTTTGTTTGCTAGAGAGTCTTTCTGCAGGGTCCATTCATCCACCACCACCAAGTCCTCCCTCGTCCGAATGACGAGGGGCTTGCAAGGTACCCTTGTCCGCCATGAGACCGCTATTGAACAATGCCCCAAGTTCTAGTCGGAGTCACCCGTTTCAGAGGAATATCTCAGGATGCCATGAGGTGATTTTCCCAGTGAAGGCACTAGTCATTACTGTGAGAGGACTTGCAAGATAGAGCTTCCCGGGTCCCGAACGGCCCTGGAAGTTCCTATTTATCGCTGAAACAGTCACCTGTTCCGCATCATCACTAACCCCTGGACCTGCTCCTATGCAAGCCCCACACCCAGGATCGATGAGTTTCACTCCTGCCTTCTCGAACGTTTCAGTCCACCCCATCTTCATTGACAGCTCCTTCACTGACTTTGATCCAAACTGGATGTAGCAATCTACCCCTTCAGGAACAACTAGGCCCGCCTTTAGCGCCGCTTCGCAGACCATAGCGTAGTATGAGAAATCATCATCTTTGCCCGCAGTGCACGATCCAGCATACGCTATGTCGATTGAAACATCACCAATCTCATCTATGTATGCGCCGTTCGTTGGATCGGAGGGCACTCCCTCATCGGGGTTTCCCGGATGAGCAACCATTGGCCTGATCTGTGTCAAATCAATTTCATGAACGCCCCCTCCATAAATCGCCCCAATATCCGGTAATACGAAATCTAGGCTAATTGACTCCCGATCCAAATCTTCCCTACGAGATATCAACCAGTCCACGGTAACATCATCAGCTTCACAAATGCCAGTCTTTGCACTACATTCGGTAGCCATATTGCAAAGCGTGGCCCTTTCATCCATGGAAAGGCCCGCAAGACCCGCCCCACCAAACTCCATGCTCATGTCCAAGGTCTCTGACTCTGCAGCAAATCTCCATAGGATGTGCAGAATCACATCCTTGGCGGTACACCCAGGGTCAAGCTCTCCAACCAATTCGAAGCGAATACTCTCGGGGACTTTGACAAATGCAAATTGGTTGTGAATCAGATTTGCATACTCTGTCGATCCGACACCATATGCCAGTGCATTGGATGCACCACCCATGCAAGTGTGAGAATCGGTAGCCTGGATGAAATCTCCAATGTCTATGAATTCCTCTCGAGCGACTTGATGGCATATCCCAGGGCTAATCCCGTCCTTGGCGGAGTAATCTCGAACTCCAGTATGCTCCTGGAAAGAGTTTTGCATATCCCTCAGAGTCTGAATCTTATCAGCGAACTTACCGAACCTCGGGACTCCGGTAGCATATAGCAAATGGTCCTCAAAAACGGCAAATTTCGCAGGATTCGGAACGTCGTAATCCTCTCCATACTCGTTTGCTAGGAACGTGTGAACCTGAGCAGTTGTGAACTCATGGGAGTATCCACCATCAACTTGGGCTAGCACTGCGTCCCCTGGTTTGACGAATCTCTTCTTCCCGTTCGTCCCAAGGAGCTTATTCGAAACCAACTTTTCAATCATAGTCATGGGGCGTTCTTGCGTACTGAACTCGGGTAGAACGACAGTGCCTTCCTTCAACCTCTTCGCGAAGGGAAGTATCCCTCCATTCTCAAGAATCAGACTACTGACCGGGTCATACCTTTTCGTAAACTCAGATAGGGGGATCCTCTCCTTGTTCTGGAGCCTCATCAGCATCGAATGATCACCCATCAACTGACCTAGATTCAGATTGTTTCTTTCGTGAATAGGAGCAAAAGACGCGGCGATGGCAATCCTGATTCCTGACCACCTCTCACATTGTGGCGCAGTCTCTCTACTGGAACCGGTTCCCTTCCTGTGTCCTGAAACGATTACCTCGAACCCACCATCGATCAAAGCGCGCGGCTGGAATACCCTGCTCCCCTCATGCATCAAACCAGCATATGCATTCTCAGCAATCATGGCCGGCTCATGATCAAAACAAACCCAAGCCGGAGTCATCACATCGGTGTTAATGTCGTCTAGTAGTTCGTCAACAGACAAGTCTTCCATTCTGAGATTCAATCCTTCATAGAGTTGCTTTCGAATCAACCCAAGGTCCTTAGTTAGGAAGAGAACCCTCTTTCCAGGAGTTAGGCTGATATTCTCGGGCGGCCATTCTCCTCTCGACATTCTACCCCTCACATACCCCCAACGAAGAGTCTTATTTCACGATTCTCGATGACTTTCCAACTCATTTCCCTCATAATGGGACTAATTTGTAAAGTTATAACCTTAAATAAGATGCCAATTGCGAATTTAATACCTTTTTGCTAAAAGGGGGGTGAGGATGAATGTCATATCTTGTAGAAGACACCGTGAAGTGCGATGAATGTGGAAGCCGACAATTGAAGAAAGACGAATCCAGAGGAGAAGTTGTCTGTGAAGACTGCGGCCTCGTTCTGGAGGATAAGGTGATTGACCAGGGCGCAGAGTGGCGTGTCTTCAGTCCCGAGCAAGGAGATCAGCGTGCAAGGACCGGTGCACCCATGACAGTTATGCTGCATGATAAGGGACTTTCCACCGATATCGACTGGCAGAACAAGGACTACTCTGGAAAGTCGATTTCCAGCAGATACAGGAGTCAGTTCTACAGGATGAGGAAGTGGCAGAAGAGATCCCGAGTCAGCAATGCCACCGAGCGAAACAAAGCAATGGCTTTGGCAGAACTTGACAGAATGGCTAGCCGATTGGAACTACCCAAGACGATTAGAGAGACCGCTGCCGTCACATATGGTAAGGCAGTTGATGCAAGGCTAATCCGCGGCAGGTCCATCGAAGGAGTAGCAGCTGCAAGCCTATATGCAGCCTGCCGAATTTGCGAGAACCCACGTACTCTGGACGAGATTGGGGAGGCCAGTAGGACAGGAAGGAAGGAGATTGGCCGCACATATCGTTTCATGGTCAGGGAGCTAAGGATGAAGATCCCACCCACCAAGCCGGAGGACTACATACCCAGGTTCTGCTCTGGACTTGATCTGGACGCAGAGGTGCAAGCCAAGGCATACGAGTTGATTGCCGCTGCACAGGAGAAGGAACTTACTAGCGGTAGGGGGCCAACAGGAATCGCTGCATCGATCATATACATCGCAAGCGTCCTCTGTGGGAAGAGGAGGACTCAGCGCGAGGTCGCCGAGGTGGCTGGCGTGACCGAGGTAACAATCAGGAACAGGTACAAGGAGCTAATTCAAAACCTCAACATCGAACTTGAGATCTGAAATCAGCGCGCTGAGAGATAATCAGCGATCACTCCTGACTCACCAGGATTCGCTAACGGTCAAAGAAATCCTCCCAATTAGATTAAACCCCAAATCGATTTTGTTCGATTCAATAATGAATCTTAATATCGAAAATTAGCCTTTGGTACGAATGAGTATGCAACTCCAACTGGTCGGTAGATAACCGTCTATAATCAAGAGCACCCAGTGGTGGAGCCGCATTCGTTGCACTTCAGGCAGGTCCCGTTCCTGACCATCTGGCTGCTACCGCAGTCGTCACAGATGTCTCCAGTGAAACCTCTCTCCTTTGCAGCCTGCCTAGTCCTCGCATCCGCGTCCCCCACAGCGGCCTCCAAGGTCATCTGGATCTCGCGCCTCTCACCATGGCTTCTGGATAGTCCCTGCTCGGTAACCTCGGGGCGGCTGATAGAGAACGGGTCCAAGTCTTCTTCCTCCAGGGGGACGTGAGCAAGATCGTCCCTGCCAGCATACTCGATTGCGAGCTCGCGAAAGACCCAGTCGACGATGCTCATGGACATCTTCACTCGACCACTGCCTCCCTCTACCATTCCACTTGGCTCGAACTTGGTGAACGTGAACGACTTCACGAACGCGTCTATGGGCACCCCGTGCTGCAACCCGATTGACACCGCAATCGCGAACTGGGACAGGAGGGCCCTCCATGCAGCACCTTCCTTTGAGGTCAGAAGGAAGATCTCACCGAGCTTTCCATCTTCGTATTCCCCAGTAATCAGTCGTACGCTATGTCCACCGACTCTGGCCTTGAAGTTCGCTCCCCTCTTCCTGTGTGGAAGCACCCTCTTGGACGCGATATAGTTCTCAACAAGCGCCTTTGCAACCGGCATGGCCACCGGTTCTGGCAGAGGTAGAGCACTGGCTGCCTCTGCCACCATCTTCTCCACAACTACCTCCTCTTCCTCCTCTTCGAGTTCCATCGAGTCGACTAGTTGGCTCATCAGTGGTTGTGACAGTTTGCTACCATCTCTATACACCGCACAGGCCTTGTTCATAGTGGCGTGGCTGAGGTTGTAGGCTTCCCGGACATCCTCTATTGAAGCATCAGAAGGCATGTTGATGGTTTTTGAAATCGCTCCGGATATGAAGGGCTGGGCAGCTGCCATCATCTTGACGTGTGCATCCCAGGCGATTGATCTCTTACCGTACTTTCCGCATGGGGTGGCACAATCGAACACAGCGAGGTGTCCGTCCTTCAAACCGGGCGCTCCTTCAATGGTATTGTATCCGAAGATGTAATCATTCGCAGCGGTAATCTCCTGTCTAGTGAATCCGATGAATCCTAGGGTATCGAAGAACAGGTCATCAACCTGGGCCTTCGTCATCCCGAGCTTTCCTACGCAGAATTCCTCGCCAAGGATGGATGGTGCGAAAGCAGATCTCAAGTCGAAGACATCCCCCAGCTTCCCTTCAATCGATGCGAGAAGAGCATCATCGAATCCGGCACCCTTCAATCTCTCAACCGGCAGGCTCGGGCAGTCACCCAGCCTCTTCGTTCCCATGATGAACTCCTCTATAGCGAGGGCATCGCTCTCAGAATAACCCAGCCTGCTAAGAGCATTGGGAACTCCATGATTGATGATTCTCAGAGATCCGCCACCCGCGAGTGTTTTGTACTGCACGAGGGAGAATTGGGGCTCCACACCAGTTGTATCGGCCCCCATGACCAGCCCTATTGTTCCGGTCGGGGCTATGACTGTGGTCTGAGCGTTCCTGAATCCATGTTCTTCTCCCTCCAGCAGTGCCCTGTCCCAGCAACTCCTCGCTGCGTCCAGGAGATCCTTCGGGCACTTCTTCGAGTTAATCCCCATAGGGGGGACCGTCAGACCCTCGTACTCTGAGTCGGGGGCGTCATATGCTGCCCTCCTGTGATTCCGCATAACTCTGAGCATGTCGTCAGCATTCCTCTCGTAGTCGGGAAACGGTCCAAGGATGGATGCCATCTCTGCGCTAGTGGTGTAACTCTCACCGCACATTATCGAGGTTAACGCCCCACAAATAGCGTAAGCTCGCTCGTCATCGTATGGAATTCCCATGTGCATCAGAAGCGATCCGATGTTGCAGTAGCCAAGACCGAGGGTTCTGTAGTCGTACGACCCCTTTGCAATCGACTCAGAAGGGAACTGCGCCATAAGGACACTAATCTCAAGGGTCGTTGTCCAGAGTCTGACACTGTGTCTGAAGTCCTCGATGTCGAACTTATGAGTATCTAGGTCGTAGTAGTGAAGCAGGTTGATACTCGCTAGATTGCAAGCCGTGTCATCCAAGAACATGTATTCCGAACAAGGGTTTGATCCGTTGATCTTACCAGCCTCTGGACACGTATGCCACTCGTTGATTGTGGTGTCGAACTGAACTCCCGGGTCGGCACATGCCCAGGCTGTATATGCGACCTTGTCCCACAAGGCTCCCGCATCGAGAGTCTTGCAGGGAACGGGATCCCTCCCCTCATCTGCAGCAGACTCTCTCTCTGTCCTGAAGTAGAGATTCCATTCTCCACCGGACTTGACTGCATCCATGAATGAGTTGGGTACCCTAACTGAATTGTTGCTGTTCTGTCCGGACACAGTAGCGTAGGCCTCACCTTGCCAGTCTGTGTCTAGAGACTCAAACTCCAAACCCTTCCAGCCTTGCTCAGCTAGGTCCAGTATTCTCTGAATATGGGCCTGTGGAACACTATCGTTTATGGCTCGGACCATTGCTTTCCTCAGAACTAGGTTTGTTTTCTGGCTGAATCTACCTTCGTCATCTCCAAATGACCAAATCGACTCCATTATCGAATCTGCATGCTTCTGCAGGATTGCACTACCGATCACTAGAGCGGAGACCTTCTCCTCCTCCGTTGGCTTCCAATCGATGTACTCTTCGATGTCAGGATGATCTAGGTCTAAGGTAACCATCTTTGCTGCTCTTCTGGTGGTGCCTCCGGATTTTATCGCGCCAGCAGCCCTGTCCCCAATTTTCAGGAACGACAGGAGACCACTCGAAGTCCCACCGCCCGAGAGAGGTTCGCCCGATCCTCTGATGTTAGAGAAGTTAGAACCAGTCCCTGATCCATACTTGAAAAGAAGTGCCTCCCGATTCCAAAGTCCCATTATTGAATCGGTTCCACCCACGAGAGAATCCGAGACAGACTGAATGAAGCAAGCATGTGGCTGGGGATGCTCGTAGGCGCTAGTGGATAGGCCAACTTCACCAGTCTCCGGGTCAACGAAACTGTGGCCCTGCGGGGGCCCTTCAATACCATATGCCCAATGAAGACCTGTGTTGAACCACTGGGGGCTGTTTGGTGCAGATCGCTGACTAGCAATCAGATAGCACATCTCATCGAAGTACGCACGGGCATCTGCCTCGCTTGCGAAGTAGCCGTACTTCCAGCCCCAGTAGGTCCAGGTCCCTGCGAGTCGACGGAAGAGTTGTCTTCCATCAGTCTCACCACCCATTCTTTCGGTAGCATCAGTTGATTGCAACCGCTCGTGATCCGGCTCACTTCGCTGTAGCCAAACGGGAATTCCTTCTTCGGGAACGCTTCGGAGGTGCTTTGGAACGCCTGCCTTGCGCATATACTTCTGAGCACAAACCTTCCCCGGGATTCCTGAGAACCCCGACGGCAATTTCACTCCCTCTATCGAGTCAGCCATGGAACCATCAGGATTCCTAATCTCTACGTCCATGTCAATCCAATCGAAGGAGTCGAAGGGGTCTTGGTCTGCAGACGTGAATCTACGCTCTACGACCAACCCTTTCTCAGCGTCAGAGCCATCTCCAGAGGACTTAATTTTCGTCTGCATTCTTCATTGCCTCCCATATTTACCAGCCGGGAATGGTCCCGTCTGTGCAAGGGAGTTGCGATTCTGAATGGGGGGTGTTTAATGCTTAGTATTGAAGTCACCTTTGAGATGCCTATTTTGAAGAAAAAGGTGGCAGTTCCATTTTCTAGAACCCCGAATAAATATTGCCTGTAATCTATGATTTCATTTCTAGATTCCACTCTAGGCTGGCACCAGAACGAGTAATCATTATTCCAACACTACAGTGCTTTTCGTGACTGCTTTCAATAAGGCGCTTAACTAGGGTTTCTGGGACGTCGCCCTTGACTATGTAGCGCATTCTTACCGACGTGAATACCTTGGGGGACTCATTCGCCCTATCAGCTTCAATCTCCACCTTGATGAATTCCACGTTTTCCTTTCTATGCTTTAGCCCGTCGATTACGTCAATCAGAGAACAGGCAGCATGTCCATGTAGAACCATTTCCATGGGGCTCGGAGAATCCGACCCATAAATTCCGAAACTCTTCCCTCTGCCCGTCGTTCCGACATATCCAGCCGCTTCAGTCCAAACCACTTCGCCGTTCATGACCTCTCGACACAAACAATCCTCTTGAAGGGTTGGCTTCATCTATGCCTCTCCGGTCGGAGTATGGTGAGGGACATGTCAGACAGCGAGCGGATTTCAATTTCGAACGGGCAATTGACAGTCCCAAACAACCCCGAAATAAACTACATCGAAGGAGACGGAATAGGCATAGATATCACTCCAGTAATGATCAATGTCGTCGACAGTGCCGTGGAAAGGTCATATGCTAGCGAGCGAAGAATACATTGGTCGGAAGTGTTAGCCGGTCAGAAGGCATTTGATGCCACCGGCGAGTGGTTACCGGAAGAAACCAAGCAATCAATGAGAGAAGGGCTCATCTCGATAAAAGGCCCACTTACGACTCCAGTAGGAGGGGGAATTAGAAGTCTAAACGTTGCTCTTCGTCAGCAATTGGATTTGTTTGCGTGTGTCAGGCCTGTTCGATGGTTCGAAGGCACGCCCAGCCCAGTCAAAGATCCGGGGGCCGTGGACATGATAATTTTCAGAGAAAACAGCGAAGATGTCTATGCTGGAATAGAGTGGGAAGCAGGTAGCGAGGACGTTCGAAAGGTCATCGATTTCCTTCAGAAGGAGATGGGCGTAGACAAAATCCGATTCCCGGATACAGCGGGTCTGGGAATAAAGCCGATTAGCAAAGAGGGGACAGTTAGAATTGTAAGGGCAGCGATAAACTACGCCATAGATAATGACAAGGACTCGGTCACTCTTGTTCACAAAGGCAACATAATGAAATTTACAGAAGGGGGATTCAGAGACTGGGGATACATGCTGGCAAAGGATGAGTTCGGAGCCACCGATCTCGATGGCGGACCGTGGTGCACGTTTGACAACCCCAATACTGGAACCACGATCACTGTCAAGGATGTGATAGCCGACGCAATGCTTCAGCAGGTTCTAACACGACCAAGGGAATATGGTGTACTTGCTACAATGAACCTCAATGGTGACTATATCTCAGATGCACTAGCTGCACAGGTAGGTGGAATTGGGATCGCACCAGGCGCCAATATCAACTACGATTCAGGAATCGCAATCTTCGAGGCAACCCATGGAACAGCTCCCAAGTACGCAGGCCAGGACAAGGTCAATCCAGGAAGCCTAATCCTATCAGCAGAGATGATGCTTAGGCACATGGGATGGGCAGAAGCGGCAGATCTTATTGTAAAGGGGATGGGGGGGGCGATTTCATCGAAGACGGTAACCTACGATTTCGAGAGATTGATGGACGATGCGACCCTTCTTTCATGCTCAGATTTCGGAAATGCAGTAGTCTCTCACATGTAGGTCTGATAATATGGACGAAGTCCGTGAAAGAATGCTTGAAATGGTAAACAAAGCAGAATCCTCCGAGCAACCACTGTCGTGGTTCGAGAACCTTTACCGATACTCGAATAGAGACAGAGGACAGATTCCGTGGGATTGGGAGGAACCACATCCCTTCTTGATTGAGTGGTCAAACGAAAACGAGGCCTCTGGAACAGCCCTAGTTGTCGGGTCAGGATTGGGCGAGGATGCCTCTTTCCTATGGGAAAGAGGATGGAAAGTTACCGCTTTCGATATCTCTGAAGAAGCTGTGGAGTGGGCCCGGCATTTGCACCAAGGAGCGGATATTGATTGGGTAGTTGGTGACTTGCTGAATCCCAGGCAAGGCTGGCTCGGTAAATTTGACTTGGTGTTGGAGGTGCATATCCTGCAAGCAATCCCAGAAGAGATCATGAAAAGAGCATTCACAAATCTAGCACCAATGCTTGCAAGTGGTGGGAAGCTGGTCTGTATAGGGAGGCTAGCAGATGAATCGGGCATACAGGAAAGTGGACCCCCATGGCCACTGACCTGGGATTTTCTCAATCAAATCGGCGAAGGTTTGGAAGAGGTTGAGAAACACTCTTCGACCATCCCTGGGAAGGAAGGAAAAAGATATCGTGCAGTTTGGAAAAACGCATGATTGAACCTCATTGCCACTTATTCAATGTGTGGTGTTTTATCATTATTAGAATGATGTTAGGGTGGGAGAAATGGTGAATTCTAAATTTCCTGCACGATCCTTTAGTCTCCAAGACGTATAAATTGGGATTACGGCCGCAGTCAATAACCATACAACGCTCAATGTTTCATTCAGAAACATAATGTTGTCGTTCTCGATTATTTGTGGATGAAATATTGCTGAAATTTGGAATAAGATTTTGAATGCGCTTACTGCAATATGGACGCCGGTAATAACTCTTGATTGCCGTTGTTCTTTTTCAGTCAATTCGGTTACAAATTGGTAATAAATGTAATTTTTAGCGCTCAATATTGATAATCCGAGAATTAAGAATGTGAAAGGGAGTGTGTGGATTGCTACGTTTTCTTCAGGCGTTATTGCAAATATTGTACTAAATACAGTGAATGAGAATATCTCCATTACAGTACAAATTGTATAAAATGCATATCGATTCTTTTCAATGTCATTTAGGACCTTCTCATGATAGACACGTAACCAACAAGAAATGGAATAAGATGTCAATAGAAGGTAATTTATGGCCCACAAAGAAGGTAATAGATAGTTACCAGGCGGATGATCGAAAAAGATGCAGATACTGTTAGACCCAAATGTGTCAATCAATATATTATCATGAAAATCAACATCAGAATGATGTTTTGTGAAGTACCAACCAAAACCGACAATTAACCAAAAAAAGAGATAGGAGTAGATCCTTAACAATTCTGGATTTATCGACCAAGTAACCTTCCCGTTTTCTAAATCAACGGTCTTACTTATTGCGAATTTCATATTAAACTTCCAAAGGTTGTTGTGTTTTCCTCCGACTAACGCTCAGACCACATCTGAAGCCATGCACCAATGTTCCTGGCGATGTCATCTTCTGATATCCCTCTATCTTCCACACTTAGTTCATCGATAGGCTTTATCCGACACCCACATGCATTTGCATGCCCTCCTCCGTCCGGATCGAAACGGGTTGCCAATGCAGTCAAGTCGTATATCCCACCACTTCGATGAAGGAACGAATTGGTGTAGAATGATGCCGAGACGGGGTAACTGTCACCTTCGCCAAACGTTGCACCCAATTCCCCATGAATCACCATGCAAGCATCACACTTGTCACCTGCCATAGCAGTAACTTGGTACCCATTTGACCGGATTCCTGTTCCCTCCAACCTAACGATTGCCATCCTATCCTCAATTAGCATGCTATCTCGAATGGCCGTAATGAGGACCCCCATCTCCCTCTTTTTATGGATAATAATCTCCGAAATCTCCGAATCAGATAATATCTGATCGACAGGGACCCCCTGTTGGAGAAATTCGAGTACCTTCATCGCAACCCCCTCTCCAGCGTCGATGACTCTGCTGAGCCACAGAACGGGGCTGTCCGCAAGATATTCCTCATGGGAAATAGCACCACTATCGAGCTTGTCTACCCATTCTAGAAGACTCTCAAAATCAGAGAGATCAACCCGTTCTGAGAAAACATCGTACGCAATCCTTGCTGCGGAAGGGCTCTCTCTCCAGATTATCATCGAGTCTCCAGTATCCCCATCCGGTTTGTTAGATTGGTGGTGGTCGATACTCAGGCCACAACTACGATGCATCGGTAGGTCACAAACAGCGGTCCAACGGTCAATCATCTCATCAAAAACTCCTGCTCTCAATTCCCCTGGATGGCCGAAGATGACATTTGCGTCCGTCCACCAACGACGAAGAATAGCACCGGTAACTACTCCGTCCAGATCACTGTCCGTGACAATACGCCTAATTTCCAGATCGAAAGGGCCCTCTGCCACATCTATGGGCAAATGACCACACCAATGGTGGTTTCGGATTTTAGAAACACTTTCACGGAAGGTTTTCATCCTCCACCGTAGCATGTTGTCGCAATGCAGAGCAGACCCGGACCCCTAGAGACCTCTTGCGGTTTCATCTTGCTGAACTTTGACAGCATTCTTCTGCTCCAGTATCCACAGGGGCACTGGAGCTTTCCCAAGGGGCATGTCGAGAAGTCTGACCCAGATCATCATTCAACTGCTCTTCGTGAACTCACAGAGGAGACTGGAATCTCTGAGGTCAGCATAGATGAGTCGTGGTGTGAAAAGACCGAGTACACATATTCTAGAAGGGGCAGAGAGACTCCAAAGCAGGTCTTCTGGTATCTTGCCGAGACGGATGAGATTGAAGTAATCCTCTCACATGAACACACCAATTATCTCTGGCTTCAGTTGGATGATGCAGAGGACTTGATTACCTTCGAACAAGAGAAGGAACTTCTCCGCTCCGCCCGGGAACACCTCCGGTCAATCGGCCGGAACCTATGATTCGGACTCCCTTTTCCCAAGGGGTGTCCACAGAGTCTCACTTTCTCCAGTATTCTTAGCTATCCACCGCCCTAGAACAAAAAGCCAGTCTGAGACTCTATTTAGGTAACATATCACCTCATCTCTGACTGAGCCATCGCCTTCGACATCCCTCAGACGACAAGCCTCCCTTTCCGCCCTTCTAGCTACAGTTCTAGCCACATGCAGGAAAGCAACCGAGGCAGACCCCATTGGCAAGATGAATGACTCCAGAGGAGTTAGATCTTCAATCCAAAGATCCATCTCATGAATCAATCGATCGCACTGTTCCATCCCAACCAGGGCCATTTGTTCCGGAAGTTTCCCCGGGCTGCAAGCACACTCTCCGCCCAAATCAAAGAGCTCCTGTTGCACTCTCATCAAACCCTCGTCTGCTTCGTCGGGCCGATGGAATCTCGTGACCCCCGGCATTCTACCGAACTCCATCCTGACCACCCCCACCTGGGAATTCAACTCGTCAATTGTCCCAAACAGTGCGACCCTGAGGCTTTCCTTCCCAACTTTCGTTCCATCGAGAAGGAACGTCTTACCTCCGTCTCCGGTCCCAGTGTGAACTCTGTTTATTCGAACCATGGATGTCCGATGGGTTACATGCTTTCAATCGTACTCAAACGGGAACTGAAGCCAATAGCCCCTCTTCTACCGCCTGAGTCCATGAAGAATCAACGGATTCCCACCCGCCTAACTTCTCTAGCTCCGCAAGATTCTTGGCTTCGTCATCTTGATTTCCAAGATGCCTATGGATGAGAATAAGAGCAGAGTGACTCATCGAATTTATCCATTGGTCCTCCACGTCCCATGACCTCTCAAAGTGAGCAATCGCACCATTGGGGCCGAGAATCAGCCCTCTGTGTATCTGCCTCAATCCCGACTTCGACCACGCTATGCCAGGAACTCCGATCACTAGGCCTCTGAAGGCAAGGTACAACTCCACAGTCACCATTGTACTGGCTAGGAAGAACGAACCGATTTGCTCCATTTGATTAGCAACCTCCCACCTCGAGGACAGGAGGCTAATCCCACCAATACAGAAGATTATTCCAGCAAGAGGAGCCACGATTACGTCTGTCTTCATCACGCTCATATCCCTTATTCCAGTTACAACGAAAACTCCCCCAAGAAAAACCGAAATCGCTGCTGGAAGATCATCCCCTATTTCTTCTGGGCTGGTGCTCGAAATCCAGAGTACTAGAGCCCCAGAAAAGAGAACAATGGCAAATCTACCGCCCTTCTCAGGAAAGGGTTGCAGTCTGCTTAGGTAGTAGCAATAACCACCAAGTCCGCACAGTAGAACAATCCAAAGTAGCATCTCAATCCTCCACCTTGCTACCCCATCCAACCTTCCAAAAATCTTCATTATCAAGTAATTTGGACCATTCAGAATCTTGTGCATCAATCAGCAACTCAGATCTCCTCTCCAGGCCATCGAGTAGAGATTCGTCAACTTCTCCATCAGAATTCGCCTTCCTCCATTTATTCCTGATTTTCTCGACTTCTAACTGCCCCTTCTCCCTCTCGTCAAAGTTCCTCTCGCAGGACTCTCTAAGGTCCAGAATCCACATTTTTGAACTCTTGATGTGCGGTTCGCTATGGAAAACCCTCTTCCTTCGGAAAGGCCACCATCCCATACTGTGTCGAACGCCTATGCTCAATGACTTGATGGTTTGTGAACCCCTAAGTGCCTCACTCCCCACGAACCCACATGGGACGAGTCATTGTCCATCTGGACAAAACCCCGAAAGATAGGAGCATCGCTGCCATACTTGGTGGATATCAGAACAGGGTCAGATCAAGGGGGATATCAGTTCAATATTCCGAATCAACAGACAGTAGCAAATACGAATCAGAACTCTCTAACCTATCCGGGCAACTAGTTCTTCTAGACCAGGAGGGGGTCGCGATGACCAGCGAGGAAATGGCAAATTGGCTCAAATCTGCAACAATCGACGGCAATACAACAAACATAGCAGTGGGCCCTCATGATGGTTTCAGCAAGGAACTGAAAAAGTCAGCCAGCCAAATCATCTCCCTCTCTCAACTCACTCTTACCCATGAAATGGCTGCTGCTTTGCTGATGGAGCAACTATACAGGGCCTCGGAAATCAACAGAGGATCACCTTACCACAGGAATTGACTGTCTCGAGATGATACATCGACGCCACTGTGATACGGAACTATCCGCAGGATGCCACCCATTCATAAGCACGAAGATTCAGGCCACGAACCTACCCTAGGGTAAGCAGTGATTTGCATGATTAGCAAGGAAGAGAGAAACACAAACAAGAGAATACTACCAGCGATTTCCATAATCGCATTGATGCTCCTGAGCACACAGCTCTCAATCATGCCTGAATCAGGCGATTCCCCGGAAAGAACGAGAACCGATGACACGCCCATGAGAACGGCCTACCAGCAACTTGAGCAGATTGGCGGACCAGTACAGGGAGAAGGTCAAAACCAACCTGCATCCACCAATCCATTCCAACACGCAGCATTCCACGATCCATTCTATAATGACCCAGCCGCTATTTACGGGAAGGTCTCGGATACCTCGGCCTTGACCCTCGATCCGAGCTACGGATTCTTCCTAGAGGAGACCAACACAGAGGATCACGACAACGACGGTATTGACGATTTGAACGATCTGGACGACGACAACGATGGGATCAATGACCTAATCGAGAGGTTCGACGGTTGTTACGGAACAGACCCACTGGATCACGACAACGACGGCATCCAGGACGAGTTCGACTGGGACGACGACAACGACGGTATCCTAGAGGGACCCGTGGACTATTCCCAAGGAAACGATCCATTGAACGTATCTTCGGACCGTCACGTTGACCCCAGTACTATCCACCCTTGGACTGGACAGGCTGTCGGATTCAACTACTTGGTAGACCAGAACCCAATGGACCACGACAACGACGGGATTACCGACGAAGACATCGATGGTTCCGGCAGGGGCTCCTACGACGAGGACGATGACAACGATGGGAGAATCGACCAGTTCGTATGGCCGTGCGATTTCGACTCCGATGGCATCCAGGACTACTTCGATCTGGACGATGACAACGATGGGGTAGACGACATAGACGACATCCACCCATGGGACCCTACCCAGACAGCACTCATCACCTCCGATTCAGACATTCTTTGGGATGACTGGGAGAGATGGGACCCAGAGGACTACGGGGACTATGTGGATGGCCTCGACTACGTCGCTCTCCACGCCCTTGAGCACCCGAGGGTGCAGGCATTCACAGAAATAGTCGATGGCGACCTCGACGGAGACGGAATTCCGAACTTCCTCGACCCAGACAACGACAACGACGGGGCTCCCGATTCGTCAGATACTGACGATGACAACGATGGTCTCGCAGACATGTATGACGTCGATGACGACAACGACGGAATCCCTGACTCATGCAGGCAACTAGACACGAACGGAGACGGACAGGGAGATTACCCAACCCAAGTCTTCAACGGTTCTGTTATCGATATCCAGACTCCCGGGACTGATTGCGAAATAGACTATGATGGGGATCTGGACGATGACAGATTCAGGTCCATTGATGCCGACTACGACATGGTGTGGGACTGGCTGGATACCGACATGGGCGGGTCCGAAACTCCTGACAATTTGATGGGCGGGTCGCAGCCATGGGACCTCGACGACGATGGTCTTGAGAACGAAGTGGACCCCTACCCACTCAACTCATCGGCAGAGGTAGCCACTTGGGACTGCGCTAGCGTTTCCAACCCAAACCCTCAGAACCCAAGTGACAAATGCGTACTCTGGAGAACCTCCTACACCGGATTCAATGACTGGGACGGAGACGGGTTGAACAATTGGGTGGACATTGACGACGACGGAGACGGAATCCTAGACTGGCTCGACATCGACCCCGACTGTGACTTGGACAACGATGCGGATCTTCACGAACTAAATGGATCAATGTACAGAGATGACGGTGCAAACGACATCGATACCGATGTGGATGGAGACGGTCTAGCGAATGACGAAGACTGGGACGACGACAACGACGGCATCAACGACTTCTACGACCCCGATGATGGAAACTGCGGAGTGGTAGACACCGACAACACAGACAACTTCTGGGGCAACAGCTGGCCACAGAACGATGGAGATGCAATCGACGGCTCCGAGGACGGCGACGCATACGCAGCAGTTCCCCACTACTATTGGAACCTCACATGGGGATTCAACCCATTCAACGCGGACAACGGCTTCATGCTGGACTACAACGGATATGACCCAACCTCGCTCGACTCAATCAGCGGAACAATCCCCGAGATGTACTGGTTCCTGATGATGAAGTGGAGCCCCTACAACGGTGGCAACTTCTTCGACATTGACGACGATGGGGACTCATTGGTGAATGGAATCGACGTGGACCAGGACGGTGATGGGATGCCTGACTGGTGGGACCAGGACGAGGGGAACGATGGAGTCCTGGACGTCGACGATGTCAAGATGGGAGGTTCGCTTGATGGGAACTCATGTGGTACTGTAATCCTCTCAGCCACCCAAGAGAGATTCTGTGGGCACATCTACGGATATGCGTTCAAGGCACCTCTCCTAACCCCAACACAGTCCGGCGGGCAATCCTTCACAGTCCCTTACAGCACGAGACCGGACGCTGACTGGGATGATGGGGCGTACGATGGGGCCAATCACCCGTTTGAACAAGTGAGAGCCTCCTGTGACAGCAATTGCTTCTGGTTCACCTTCGATCCTACCAGCAACCCCTCACCATCGGTGGCCTACACGTATTCCGAGATGAAGCACAACAGAGATCTGTGGATAGCATACCTTGGTGTCACACAATTCGGATTCTTCCAATGGACTTCCGATAACAACGGCGACTTCTTCCCAAACGAGATTGCAGACGAGTTGAACGATGACGTCGACCCAGACATAGACTGTGGTCAGATACTCTACAATGTGGATGATTCTGTGCTCTATACCCCGAACTGCATGTACAACAACACGAACGACCTCGACGACGACTGGGACATCGTCTACGACCACTTCGACGTGGACGACGACAACGACGGCGTTTGGGACTTCTTCGAAGTCGACTCCAACGACGACCTCGATGACGACGCAAACGTGGACGAGCCGTACTACTTCACCGGGAGCAACTGCGCGGACAACGACGACGACGGTCTTGATACAGACCCGGACGATGATGGAATCTACCAGGCTGTATGGGACCGGGGGGTCCTAGGCCAGTCACTCCTCTTCCCCGAGTACTATGACGTGGACAACGATAACGATGGGGTGCCTGACGGCGAGGACCCAGACGACGACAACAATGGGTTGCTAGATGAAGTCCAGGAAGCGATCCCAGGCTGCTTCACCGGCGAGGAGCAGAGACCATGGGACCACGACAACGACGGGATCTTGAATTGGGCTGACGACGACTGGGACGGGGACGGGATACCCAATTCCCTGGAGCTCCAGAACCTGAACGATACGCAAGGAACGGCCGACCCAATCGATGATACCTGCTGTCTGAACTTCCCGATAGCCCCATGGGACCACGACAACGATGGTATCAGGGATGACATGGATGATGACGACGACTACGATGGCATGAAGGACGAAGACGAAGTGATGCTCTGGCCTTCGAGGTACGGATCAGAATCGACAAACCCCTGGGATCACGATGACTTCGGAGGGGGCGTAGGTCTAGCCGATCCGACGAACAACTCGACTGGGCCCGACTACTTCGACGTGGACGACGACAACGACGGCAGGGAAGACGCGGACTGGAACAACCCCTCCTCGGGAGACTGGCCCACACCAGCAAACAAGATCGAGGAGTCTTCCGGATTGAGCTCCGATTGGGACTCCGACAACGACGGCCTCCTGGATCACGACGACAAGATACCCACCAGAATCACCCTGAATACTCAATCAGTCCTGTGGTTGGACGAGACAACGCCGGCGATATTCAATGGCTCCGTTTTCTGGCTTGACGACACCGGATTCGTCCCCGCTCCAGACCTCCCGGTGCAGGTCCACATCAGATATGCCGAGAATGGGACTTCGGTTATCGAGACAATAGACGTGCTGACCAATGCCAACGGAGAGTACGTCGTCGGACAATTCCTTTTCCCAGAGGACATCGACGTAGGATCAAATACCACCTACGAGGTATACTCCGAGGTAACAGAGATGTTCATCCACGACTACAGCTCAACCCTGTCAGATACCGATGGCGATGGAATCGGTGACTCCGGATTCCCCGTCGAGGTCAGGGCGAACACCACCATAGGATTCGTCGCCGGACAGAGATTCAGAGCCGACGAGCAGCCACTGAAGCTGGACTTCAAGGTCCACTACACGGCAGACTACAATCGTGGGATCTTCGACAACAGGCTCGCACATGCTCCTGTCTCCTTCACCATCAGCGACCCTGGGACACAGTTTGGTAACATTACTGAACCAACGGTGTACGATGGATACGGAAACGGGTACAGGGCTGACTCAGGAGGTTGGGTTTCTTTGGCATACAACCAGTCATTGGATCTGTGGGAGCAGGTACAGTGGAACTCCCTTCTGGATAATGGCCCTGGAATACCCACAGGTGGTTACGAGGAGATTGTGTGGAATCCATGCACGCCCCTGAATCCCGTTGGATCGCACTCCGTACTAGCGCCATATGAATACAAGAACACCACTCTTCCAGTAGGAGACTACAACTTCATTGGATATGCCAGACCAGACCTCGGCAGTTGTACTGACGACTCCTACGAGTGGCCATGGGCCCATCTAGAGGGATCCAAGACTGACACGTTCTTCATTCGCGCGATGCACAGGATGTACATCGAGGCGGAAATGTTCGCACCCTCTTTCAGGCCAGTTTACTTCTGGGACGCTACCCAGTTCACTGGCTCGTCCTTCGGCGCTTGGCGTGCCCTGTTCCACTCTCCCTCTCTGGCAAACTCCGGAACTACGTTCGAGGAAGCCAGCCTTGGAAAGCCCTACCCAATCCTATGGGACGGGTCTCCGGCAGCACTGTCGGGAATTGCTGCAGGTGCACTTTCCCCCTTCTTGACCGCCAATGGGACCCATTGGACCATCACACTCCAGAACGGGGCAGATTTCAACTCCCCTCCATGCGGCCCAGTCGACCCATTGGTAGCATCCAGCGAAGTACGATGCGAGATAGTCCCCGAGGTGTTCACCGGGGAGAAGATTAGGGTCAAGGGGCACGTATGGAACCGGACGGTAGACCCTGTTTACCAGATAAATGGCAACCCAATTTCCGTAGCACTTCAGTTCGACTTCGACCGGAATGGTATTTTCGTCGGATCAACTGAGACCCAATTCAGCAAGTGGCCGACCCCCGTCGACGGCCTTGCAACCTTCGACTATGAATTCACATGGGAGTCACAATGGCAGGCGCAAACCTATGGGGTGAGGGCAGACTTCAGCCAATCTGACTACTTCTTCACAGGCGATCAAGACCAGGTTCTTGCCGCCACCGGAGCGTATGGTAACGTTTCCGTAATCGGCACAACCGAATTCACCGAACTGAGCTCTCTCCCTAGGCTGTACAGAGGGCAGAACACGTCAGTCCAGGTTCGACTAGTTGACAACGCCTACCAACCGGTGCGTGAGGTCCCCGTGAACTGGACATGGTCGGAGGACCAGAGCAGTGGAATCTCAATAACGGACAACAATGGCCGCTTCAAGGTAAATCTGACTGACATAGAGAACCTCGGGAACTTCACCCTCGGGTTCACGTATCTAGGAGACGAACGCCGCCAAGGAAACCATGCAGAGGTCAGCCTATGGGTTGTCTCCCGGACGTTCATCAACGTCCAAAGCACGAGTCCCAACATTAGATCAAACGGCGATTTGTGGGAATTCACCGCCGTTGTTACGGATGATAACAGAACCCCGTTCGAGAAAGACGGGGGACAGGTACTGAATAGCTGTGCAGGAGAAATGCAGAGCCCGGGCGGCAACGACTTAGGAGGAAACGTAACGGTCATCTTCGAAGGAATCGACTTCGAAGATAGGACCCACAGGCAGATAGTCTCCGTCGAGTGCCCTGCTTCGGGCTCAATCGGGTACGGGCGATACCTAGACCCCCAGCTACTGAAGGACGACCCCTACTCGTTCCTCCCAGACGGATTCGGCCCGGTGAACGTGATTCTGAGGTTCGAGCAGAACCTCCCTCACGAGGGCTGCGAACCCCTGGATTCGGGCATGCTCTCCACATCGGGGGCATGGGATCCCTGTGTGACCATCCTGAATAGCGATCACTACAGGAAGGTCCTCCAGTTCCAAGTAGACGGTTTCAGTCTGATCGGCAATACAGAACTCGATGTGGATCAGCAGATCGTCTACACATCAGAGATAGACCCAGACACCGGTCAGATTCTGGAGAAGCCAATGATCGTCACTGGCCAGCTAACCGATGAACTAGGAGGCAACCTATCCAACAGGCAAATCAGAGTCACCTTCGAGATGGGATCGATGATATTCGACCCAATAGAAAACAGAATGAAATTCAGAGCAGGAGACACCGGCGTAGAGGCGTGCATTCCAGGGGCAACCGATGGAAACGGCTTCTTCGACATCAACTGCCCCCTGGCTGGAGTAGATGCGGGAATGGCCAAGGTGAAGGTCGAGTACAACTCCTGGGACCCATTGAACAACGATCGCTACAGGTACAAGAACAAGACACAGACGATGTTCTTCCCGGTTTTCTCAAACTCCACGATAGACGTCTCTGAGGTTGGTCCTTTCAGATCCGACTACCTGACCTACACCTTTCCCAATGGATCAACCTTCGATGTCCTATACCTCAAAGAAGCATTCCACATCAATGCCAAGCTTTCCCAGTCAAATGGAAAGCCAGTCGGTGGCAAGTGCGTTAACATCTATCTGGACCCCGAGGTAAATACCAGGCCCATCGCGACAGCGTTCACTAGCGATGGAACCGGCGAGTTCGTTTGGTACTCAGCAGATCCCGAAGACAATCCGAGTAGGAGAGGGGTCGAGCCAAGCGGCAACAACCTCGAAGGTTTCAGGACGGTCAGAGTAGCATACGAACCAGAGAAGTACGTGCCAGGTGGATGCGACTATGAGGCACTAGAGCCGAACCCAGTCCTAAACAGCTCCATAGCCGACATCGAGGTCCTAGTCAGAAGCAAGGTGGACATTCTCCTGAAGGAACACTGGTCGAGCCCAACCGGATACCAATTGGGTGACATCATTGCCGGAGAGGTCGCGATTCTCAGGGATCGTTTGGACCTCACAGTGGAGGGCCAGAGGGTCGAGTTCCACAGGCAGTTCTGGAATGGGTCGGGATGGCAGACCGAGCGAGTCGAGATTTTCATCACCAACGAAAGGGGCTCTGCGAACTTCTCCTTCCCATACACAGGCGAGCTTATCCCAGGCCATCCAGAGTGGTCTGCTCCCGGGGGGAAATGGAGGGTTCTGGTCCATTTCGAGTCGGCCGATGCGAACAAGCCTTACTTCGTCGAGCAGTGGTTGAACAGCACTCCCGAGATTAGGCTCGGAGAGCCGTCATCCTCTAGCAGCGGAGGCCTTTGGACTACCCAAGTCCTAGTTCTGGCGGGCATTTCCCTTTCCACCGTGACCCTAGTCGGCGCAATGATGTACAACAACTACAGGGAACGCCGCAAGGTAGAGATCCTTCGAGGGATACTGACCGACGCACTAATGTCACTCAAGGCCTCCAACAACTACATCGAGGCCATATTCTCCTGCTACAAGGACCTAATCAAGTACTTCAGAATGAAAGGTGCGATGAAGAAGGTATTCGAGACAACAAGGGAGTTCGAGGACGTCATTAACAACATGCTGGGAGGAATTGTCCCACCAGGGGAGATAGATACGTTCTTCTCCATCTTCGAGGAGGCCCGATACTCAGACCACGAGATCGGTTCCGAGGAGAGGGATAGGGCAATCCAAATCTTCCAATCGATGATTGGCAGGATGAATAGCTCTCTCGGAGAGAGCATGCTAAACAGAGCATCAGTAACCGAGTCTTCCCTGTACGGGGAATCAGTCAAGGCAGGCCAGTTCGTTGACGCAGAGGGCAATGTCAGGTTCGCCGGCATCGACGATACCGAGGAAGACGACGGGTTCCGGATTTGACCCAGTCTCGGTAGTGGTGCTGCTTTGCCGCCCCTAGGGGCGCCCGCAGGATTCATAACACCGACTTGGGTGGCCGCGATACCTAACCATGAGGGGATGCTATGAGTAAGCCAGACAGGAAGACCAATACAGCACTCGTTTCCCTCATCGGCGATTTGAAGAATCAAGGGCGCTCAACTGGTTCTCCAATCTGGAGGGACACCGCATCAAGGCTGGAGACCAGCAGGAAAAACTGGGCCCAACCCAACCTAAGCCACATCTCCCGTCACTCTGCAAAGAAGGAGACCGTCCTCGTACCCGGTAAGGTCCTTGGCAGTGGAGAGATAAGCGGTGGTCAGACGGTTGCAGCATTCAGCTTCAGTGATGGTGCTAAGACCAAGATCGAGGCATCCGGAGGAAGAACACTCAGCATCAGGGAACTCATGGAAGAGAACCCCAACGGAAAGGGGGTGCGAATCCTTGTCTGAGTCAACGATGGTCTTCGATGCCACAGACAAGATCCTAGGTCGCCTAGCCAGCCAGGTCGCCAAGCAGATGATTTCAGCTAGGAAGTCAGGTAGGCAACAGAGGGTCATCATCATCAATGCCGAGGACGCGATAGTCTCGGGTCCGAGGACAAAGGTCCTAAGCGACTACAGGGCGAAGTACAAGCTCAATCACGCAAGGAAGGGGCCCTTCTTCCCAAGGATGCCTGATAAGATAATCAAGAGGACAGTCAGGGGGATGCTCCCATACCAGAAGAACAGCAGCGGCAGAGGAGCGCTAAGGGACTTGAGGGTAATGATAGGCACCCCACAGAACCTGTCCAAAGACGACCTCCCAGAGGGGCACGAGTGGGGCTCGACCGAGCACATCATTCGCAACATCCCTAACAAGTACGTTCGACTCGGCGAGATAAGCTCCCACCTGGGAGTGGACGGTTCGAGATGGGGAGGCGAGTGAATTGGCAAAGAAGAAGGCCCCAAAGGTCGTGAACACTAGCGGCAAGCGCAAGACAGCGATTGCCCGAGCGACCATCAAGGCGGGCAAGGGAAGGGTGAGGGTTAACGGGCAACCAATCCACATCATGGAACCCGAGCTAGCTCGGAGAAAGGCACTGGAGCCGATCAGGATCGCCGAGGCCATGAACAGAATAGATAGAGTGGACATTTCCGTCGACGTCAAGGGTGGCGGACAGATGGGTCAAGTCGACGCGATCCGCACTGCAATAGCCCGTGGTCTGGTGAAGTATAACGACGGTGCAGAGGGCGATGACGAGGAGCTCAGGGACGAGTTCGTCAGGTTCGAGAGGAAGATGTTGGTCAACGATCCACGTAGAAAGGAGCCCAAGCATCAAATGGGACGCGGTGCTCGTAAGAAGTGGCAGAAGTCGTATAGGTAGGTGGAAGAAATGCTAATCCCAGTAAGATGTTGGAGTTGTGGAAAGGTGATTGCTCACAAGTATCAGGAGTATCTGGATGCAGTGGAAGAGGGAAAGGACGCAGGTCAGGTACTACACGATCTGGGCTTTGAGAGATATTGCTGCAGGCGTATGTTCGTCGGGCACATCGACCTCATCGACGAGGTCGCCCCATTCAGCATCGAAAGGCAGCAATGAGGTCCGTCAGGGCTTTGACTGATTGCTCGCTCGCATTGAGCCCAATTGGGGCCTGTAGGTTAGTTTGGCCTATACTTCGCGGCTGGGGGTCGCGCGACCCAGGTTCAAATCCTGGCAGGCCCACCACACTGTTTGACCAATGCAGAAGGTCAGTTTGAAGGCACTCGCCCCCTTTGCACAATCATGAGTGATGGCCATCCAGAGGAGGGCATCCCCGATGCCCGAACCGAGTGGTTGGCGAAGCAACTCGAGAAGCACTCTGAGCTATACTACAACAGGGCCAAGCCAGAGATTTCAGATGCTGAATTCGATGCACTGAGGGATGAGCTCCAGAACCTGTCCCCGGATCATCCGCAATTGAGCAGAGTCGGCTCAGACCCTCTTCCCGGTTCGGCCAAGGTGGACCACCTGTTCAGAATGATGAGCCTGGATAAGGCCACCTCGGATGCCGAGGTGGCTCACTTCGTTGCCGAGACTACTGCCAAGGGGCGCAGGTTCGTCTGTCAGCCCAAGCTCGACGGCTCCGCCCTTTCCCTCGAGTACCGCAGAGGCAGGCTCGTCAGGGCTGCTACGAGGGGCAACGGGAGAAGGGGAGAGGATGTTACCGCTAATGCAAGGAGGATGATGAACGTCCCCGAGAAACTCGATTGGAAGGGGGACTGCCATGTCAGGGGGGAGGTTGTAATGCCCCTGCAACTATTCAGGGAGAAGTATTCGGAAATCGCACCAAACCCAAGAAACCTCGCAGCAGGAGCACTGCGCCAGAAGTACATAGATGCTGGAAAGGGAAGACCAGAGGACCTGAAGTTCCTGGCATATGGCGTAGAGTTCCCTATCGGCCAGGACCGGCACCCCGAGAGTCCCGACCCTCCAGACTTCAAACTCGACTCCGAAGTCATCTCTTGGATAAGTGAGTTGGGGATAGAGGCGGCTGGGAACAACGTGGTCTCGGGCGAGGACGACTCATCCACCACCGAAGCCATCCTCGCTGTGACGAGGGAATGGTTCCAATCCAGAGACTCTGCCGAGTGGGAGATCGATGGCGTGGTGGTGAAGTTGGACCGCCTCGACAAGAGAGGCCTGCTCGGCGAGACCGCACATCACCCTCGCTGGGCATTGGCGTGGAAATTCCCCCCCGAGGAGGCTGTCTCTGTACTGATGGAGGTATTCTGGCAGACGGGTAGAACCGGGAACGTAACCCCCGTGTCACGAGTTGCCCCGGTAGTCGTCTCGGGCGTCACGGTCGAAAACACCACGCTCCACAACAAGGGCGAGGTCGAGCGCCTCGGCATAATGGTGGGAGACCGGGTCAGGGTGGTCAGGAGGGGGGACGTAATCCCGAAAATCACCGAGGTGATGGGGCCGGCAGTCGAGGATGACCTGTCAGGCAGGTCACACTCCGACGGCACCCCCTTCTCAGAACCATTACCTGCTAGGTCATCGGTATCAGTACCGACAAAATGCCCTCGCTGCTCAACAGCACTCATCGTGGACGGGGCCTTCATCAGATGCATGAACATAGAATGCCCTTCTCGCCTCGAGAGGGCAATCCTGTACTGGTGTAGAAAGCTTGGAATGGACGGCATCGGTGAGAAGCTTGCCGAACAGTTATGCTCATCCGGGTTGGTATCGAATCTGGCTGACCTTTACCGACTGGAGGAGCGTGAAAGCGAACTGATTGGGTTAGAGAGGATGGCGCAGAAATCCGCTAGCAACGTCCTGGAGGAGCTCAACTCAACCAGGTTAATGACATTCAGCACCTTCATCTCTGCACTCGGGCTTCCTCGGATAGGTCCTGAGATAGCCACACTGGTCTGCTCTGAGGTGAGGGACCTTGAGGACCTCATACAGATGACAGAAGACAGGGAGGACGCGGTCCGAAGACTCGTCTCAATAGACAGGGTGGGTGAGACAGTGGCAACGCTACTACTCGATGGCATCTCCGCGAGGAAGGATGCGATAATCGACCTCCATGACCAGATTGAGATCATTCACGGAGAGCAATCATCCAACGACGGAGTACTCTCGGGCTCTACCTTCTGCATCACTGGAACACTCACCAGGCCCAGAAAGGAGATTTCACTCTCCATCAAGTCTCAAGGCGGCAAAGTCGTGTCTTCGGTATCCGGGAGCCTGAGCTTCCTTGTCGCGGGCGAGTCATCTGGTTCGAAGTTGGAAAGGGCCAACAGGCTGGGGGTACGCGTGATATCCGAGTCAGAGTTGGACGAGATGCTGGGCGGGTCCATCCTCGAGGACCTTCCAGAAGAGAGACAGTCCACACTCGGAGAGTTCTGACTAACCATACATCCCAGTCGAGGTACCGCCCGAGTCCTGTGGCGGGTTGAGATGAAGCGCCATCATCTCCCTGATCTGACTCTCTATCCTCTGGGCCTCTTCCATCAGTGGCTCTGGATCAAGTTGAATGGCAGGAAGGAGCCCATCCAGGCAACCGATGATTCTAGCGGCAGCACGTGCATCTGGAATGGCCCCTTGGCCAATCTCACCATCGGATTCGGCGAGGATGGCCAATGCATCAATCCCCCTCCTTCTGCATTCGCCCATCATCACGCCGGTCATTCCGCTCACTACTCCCTGCTTCAGTAGCGGAACCCCGATTCCCTTCAGCAATTCGTGAGTGGAGTCGGTAGACCCTATTCCAAGCATTGAATCCATTCCCTCGTCGTCATCGAAAATGCTGTGGCTGCTTTCTATCCCGTGGGCGAATGAGTCAATCATTATCGTGGAACTGACACCAGAGTTCACAATCCAATCAATTAGGCTGGATGAGAGTGGGAGGTTTAGCTCCGGAGGGATCTGGATCTCTGAGGCAATCAGAACGATCTTGTCGCACTGTTCCATATTGCAGATTGGCTCGCCCGCATAGAACCTCAGTGGAGGAAGCGGCTTACCGTCTTGGACTAGGCACACCGGAGGGAGATTTGGATGCCTCACTCCCCCAACCAACTCCAATTCGAGCCTTTCGACTAAGAAGTGCGCAACGATGCTACTAACGAATCCAACTGAGGGAAAACAACTCACCAGAAGAGCGCCAGAAGAATTCACACCCTCGTCTACCTCGACAAGTGGTCCGTCCGCCATGGTTCCACAATCCACTCAATGGTGTTAATCGTTCCCACCTCCGCGCCTCAATTCTGTGGGACACGGATAGAATGGCAGCCACCCAAGATTACCAGATCTCCCCATCCTCGTGGAACAGGTTCGAGGAGTGTCCGAGGAAATACTGGCTTTCTCGCCAACGACTCCCTAGGAAGGCAAGCATGCCTGCTTCCCTGGGGACCGCAATTCACAACACCGTAGAGGATTTGTGCAATCTGGATATTTCGAATAGGGATGAGGACGAAGTGGGCTGGTTCCATTCCACAGCCAAAGACGTCCTCGAGAGAAACTGGAAGGCAGAGAGGAAGCAGTTCATGGATACCCCACGGCATCCTAGGTGGAAAACTGAGATGCTCAGCAAGGCCCACGATGGCCTAGTCGGTGCACTGGGCTTCCTCTTCGAGAAGGCTGGATTGCCAAAACTCGAACTCTCTGATGTTTCGATTCAAGTCTGGAGGCAAGTCCAGGGAATCGTCCTAGCAACGGAGGCAACCCTAGAATCAGATTGTGGCAGGCTGATGGGAAGACTAGACCTATTGATACTGGACCCTGATAGGGAAGAGGAAGAAGGTTGGATAGTTGCAGATCTCAAGACTGGAAGGCCACCGAGATCTGAACTTGACGCGAAGGTCAGAAGGCAGTTACTATTCTACAGAGACCTAATGAAGCAGAGGAGCCCAGAACACAAATCTATTGTTGCAGAGGGCTGGTACTCTTCCAACGAGACAGCCTACGTAGCAGACGGGCCTTCCATATTGGAGGGTGCAATCCAGGCATGGGAGTCGATGGAGATCACCGAAACACCATTTCAGGCAACTCCCAGTGAGTCCGCTTGCTCATTTTGCGAGTGGAAGGCATGGTGCCCGGATTGGTGGGTATCAAGGAGAGAGGGGCTACTCGGTGGTGGTGGGACCTTCAGAGACGAAGTAACCAAGCTCGTTAGGATAGACCCCGACTCGGGAGCTGCACTTTTCGAGCGAGCCATACCCATTGACCATGAAGGGGCCCTTACTGGTTCCGACTATCGATTCGGCGCTATCCTCAAGGGACAGGCACTAGAGCAAATAAAGCAGTTCGAGCAAGATGAGCTAGAGGGGTTTCTGTTCTTGGGGAGCGTCAGGGTCCAAGGCCGGATCGTCCACCTGGGGGACTGGTCAGAGGTGCTTCCATGGTCTCCAATCCTAGAGTCGGCTTCCGATTGAGTCCAGCACTTCTTCCACGGACCCCTTGAATTCCTCCGGATACGCCCTCATGAACTTCCACAGTAGAAGTAGAGTCGCCCCTGCATCCGCATCAGCGCTATGCGATCTTTCTAGCCCGATCCCGAACCTCTTGCAGAGTAATCCGAGCTTGTGACGACCGGGGACATCGAAACTCCTGGCAAGAACCAGTGTATCGACAATCGCTAGTGGCTTGGGAGCCTCTCTGCCAATCCTGATGCATTCCATTTCCATGAACCTCCAATCGAATGCTACAACATTGTGCCCCACAATAACAGCACCATCCATCAGTTCACTCATCGAATCGAGATGGTCCTCGAAACTACCTGCTCCACGAACGTCGTCATCCAATATCCCATGCACTCTGCTCGACCCACTTGGAATTCTGCAATCGGGATCAACCAATGAATTAAGATTCAAATGAGAACCATCTGAATCACTCCCCACCAGCGCGAATTGCACCACCCTATCCTCTCTTGGGTTGAATCCTGTAGTCTCTAAATCGAACCCAAGAACCCTTAGGCCATCCAGAATTCCTGAATCCACGCCCCCCCCCTCTCGCCATCGTCCATGAACCCTACCAAACGACCACTCTCATCTTCAGAGCCCAACACCCATATGAGGGGGACTCACCTTTCTCGCTCCATGCAAGAGGGCGGACGGAGGGCTTCAACACTCTTGATTCTACTAATGCTGACCCAATCTCTTGCTGGTTGCGGGGGGATTGGTCCCGGTAGCCCGAACGCGAGCCTCACCGCGGATAGAGACATGATAAATTCCGGAGAGTCGGTAAACTTCGATGCCCGTTCTTCAACAACCCCCGAACCGACAATAATCGACGAATTCAGGTGGAACTTCGGGGACGGTGAGACTAAGACGACAAAGCAGGGGGTAATCAGCCATCTTTTCGATGAGGCAGGGGTTTTCGAGGTCAGAGTAGAGGTATACAATGACAACGGCGACTCCGATTCGTCAACCATCACAGTTTTCGTAAACGCAATTCCTGAGATCATCCTGGACATTCCTGACTTCGTGAAGACTGGACAGGAGGCCAGACTAGATGCCAGCTCATCGTTCGACCCAGAGGGAGGTGGTGTTGACATAGTCTGGGACTTCGATGCAAGCACAGACTCGGACGGTGACAGCGACCCCCTCAATGACGAAGACGGTAGCGGGGCGGTGACGCGACTCACCGTCGCCTCGGCAGGGAACATTACGGGATCGGTAACGGTTACTGATGACAGTGGTGGGAAAAACACCACGCTCTGGACACTGCGTGTAATCTCCCGCTCCTTCCGAATCATATGGGAGGAGGTACACGTCGACTACGAATGGTCAGGATATCTCGAACAAGGTGAAACCCATGAGATCCAGTTCCACCCAGGTGATGGAACAAGGCTCATTGACTTCACAGCGACCTTGACTCTGACTAGAGACATTCTGCCGATCATGTGGCCGGAGGATAACTTCACCCTCGAGGTCGACAACCCCTCTTCAGGGTGGTCATACAGCGTCGCAACCACTCAAGAAAACATCACCCAGAACTCCTCAGCAACGATCGAGAGGAGCGAGATGAACCCTCTACCACAATCCGATTACACAGTATATGCGGACTCGAAGGAAGCGTTGGAGGAATCACTACTCAATGACCCCGGTGGACGATTCGGACAAGGTGACTGGTTTTGGATAATCACGGCTTTGGAATGCGACCCCGACACACCAGTGGACGGGGTGGATCCCGATCAGGGTAACGACTGGACATTGGAAGCCCAATTCGTGGTTCTAGTACTGAGGGTCAGCGAAGTGAGCGTCTGAAAACCTTTGAGCGAAGACCTTTCAACCACCACTCTATGGCCGTGACGTGGCAAAGTCATTCGAGATTACCAAGGTGTCCATCCGCGACCGACTGGTCATAGATGCAAAGGTGAGCATGAACGACCCACAAGACTTCGACTTCTCCCCCAGGGCCAGTCTGTCGGGCACAACTCTCAGCCTGGTAAACGAATCGGGAGACCCATCCTCTTCATTCGAGCTTGACGCCGAGCAGGCCACTACCGCAGAGAGGGATAGGATGGTGGAACTAAGGGTCAAGTTCACCGTTGAAGGGATGCATGGGGTCCTCACACACAAGACCCCTCAGCCTATGACGGGACCAAAGTCGAAGAAACTCGCACAACCGAGTTGGAAGACGCTCCTCCCCCTCTCGATGTGATTCCAACCGTCGGGATTAAGCCGGACCCTACCGTCCAAAAGTCGCTGGACCCATAGTGTAGCCTGGATATCACATGAGCTTGCGGAGCTTGTAACCCGTGTTCGAATCGCGGTGGGTCCGCCAACCAATGATGGGCGACCGGTTCAATTAGTTCCGTCTGTTGGGGCCCATTCTGGACCCATAGTGTAGCCTGGATATCACTCTAGCCTCCGGAGCTGGAAACCCGTGTTCGAATCGCGGTGGGTCCGCCAATCAACCCCACAGGTTAGGTTCAAGCCAAATTCCACCCACGAGGGAGCATGGCATTCGTCTCTGAGAGGAGAGTCGACTTCCCGATGGTCGACTTGGCAAAAATCGTCTACTACCCGAGGTTCTGGGACATGGCCCACCGATTCTACGAGGAGTCATGGGAGTTCTCTTGTGGCTTGCACTACAATGAGATTCTGTCATCGCACAACATTGCGTTCCCGTTGGTCCATAGCGAGGCCAAGTTCACACATCCCATTTCCTATGGGGACACAGTGCAGTGCACAATCACCGTCCCGAGAATCGGCCGGACCTCCATACATTGGCACTACGAGTTCCGAAACCAAGAGGGTACGCTTTGCTGGACTGCCGATCAGGTTACCGTTTGCACTGACATGCGTGAGGTCAAGTCAAAGATGGAGGTCCCAGATTGGATGAGGGAAGGCCTAGCCAAGATGGGCCCAGAGCCCTAATCCTTGGGCCATTTCTTCGATAGCGCCTTCGTTAGGGACTCATCCATGATCGCATCCCACCAGTTGGCCTCTCTCCAAACCGCATACTTCCCACGGATGCCTCGCATATCCGCCCCATCGAGCCTAGCCCCCTGGAGGTTGGATAATCCCAGCCGGGCCTTCACTAGCCTTGCCCCTCTTAGATCCGCGCCATCAAGCGCGGCCTTCATCAGATTGGCATCACGCAGGGATGCTTTTCGCAAATCGGCCCCCGATAGATCAGCTCCTTCCAAATCGGCCCTGTCCAGCCTTGCTCTCCGCAAGTCGGCCCCCGACAGATCCACACCGCGAAGATCCTCTCCCACATGGGATGTGAAAGACCAGTCCTTGCCACCCTCTGCCATCTACTCACCTCTTCAATGACAGCTTGTCAAGGTGGTCTCTGCCTGCCTCTGTCAACACAACGTACGAGTTCTTCCGTGGCCTTCTTCGGGGGTACTCGAGGAATGAACCAACACCACCCGGGCCCCCTTCCAGCATCCTACCAATGTACAAGGAAACATTCCACTTCTTGACGGATCTCTTCGTCCATTTCCCAGTATCTTCAATCAGCCTCCTGAGCTCCCTAGGAGGGGTATTACCCTCCCTTTCCACAGATCTCATGAATTGTATTGCGGCCAGTATCACATCAGATTTGTTTTCGATACTGCACGAGTTCAGAAGCCTCGCGAATGAAGATCCCCTGTCAGGGAACCCACTGGCTCTAATGGATTCTAGAGTGTTCTCCAAAGCCTCCTGCCTCGCAATCCTGACTCTGGAAAGGGTCGATGCCCAGGTATCCTGGTTTGTCACCTTCAGCCATCGATCGCTGGCCTCGCGGGTGTAGTCCGCTAGATTGATGTCCCGAGAGCCGAGCTTCAGGAAAAGGCCACCCAATTCATCGGACTTCTTTGCAGACACGAAGCCCCCTGCAAGAGGATACTTATCAGGTTATTTTTTCTCTTCTTTCCTTTACATATCGTTCAAAACATATCATCCGTGAGATTCAAAGAGCATCCGCCTAACGCTATGCCGTGAGCGACGAAACCGACGGAGGTTACCCACTGGTCCTGCACTCGGAGGCAGACCCCTCACGATTGGGCGGAACAGCAGTTTGCGGCTTCTCCACGGTAGGCTCTGTAGGCGTAATAGCCACGTCCCATCTGATCGGCTCCCTGAAGTTAGGCCCCATGGGGACAGTGCTGCATCCAAAGTTCCCTGCAGTGGCGCTGATCCACGACTCGATCCCAAAGCACCCGGTCAGAGTCTACCAAGGCGATGGGATCGGGGTCTTCACCTCCGAGATCCAGTTCACAAGCGAGCATGACATCTACTTCGCGAATACCGTACTGGAGTGGTTCACCAAGGGAGGATTTGACAGACTAGTCGTGATTGACGGGGTAGTTAGCAATGATTTGGGAATCAAGGAGGATAGCGAGCTTTGGGGAGTCTCCTCCTCCTCAGCAGGACGAGACCAACTCGACAGATCAAGCATCCAGAGAATCCAGCAGGGAGTGGTGACCGGAATAGCAGGATACCTGATTGCGGAGGGAGAGAGGAGGGGGCTGGATGTCACGGCCCTCTTGGCAGAGTGTAACCCAATCTACCCAGATGCACGAGCCGCTCTGATTGCCGTGGAGGGGCTGAGCGAGCTAGCCGGCATCGAGGTACCGGTCGACGGCCTTCTGGAGGATGCCAGGAACATCGAAGAAAGAGTCCGAGAGGCCTTCGAGAGAGCCCAGTCAACTGCCCTCCCAGCACCAGATTCAGGAGACGACGAAGACGACGTCCCGATGATCTACTGATTAGTAGAATGGGTTGGTGCCCGCGTCGTGGTCAGTCATATCGACTACCGCAGTAATTCCAGGGACCCCCTCGGTGATCATCACCTCGATCCCCTCCTTCAGAGTGACGTCGACCATCCCACAACCTTGGCACCCCCCACCGAACGCGATCATCGCCTTTCCATCATCTACGCCGACAAGATCGACATGCCCGCCGTGTGATGCTACAAGCGGGTTCACCTGGCTCTCTATGACTTCCGCAACCGACTTGGACACGTCATCGATCCAGAGCGGATTCGGGTTCTCGAAACTAAACCCGCCCCCCATCAGAGTCTCCTTGTAATCCAGAATAGTGCCATCCAGGTAGGGGGCACTTCTTGCTCCTACGAAAACCGTCAACCCATCTGCCTCGGTCTTGATATCATCCTCTTGTGCATCGTCGAATCCAATCAACTGCAAGTCATACTGGAAGCCCTTAGGGCCCCTTCCTAGAATCACTATCTTCAGAGCCATCTCATCACCATTGGCCTGCTCGGCGAACTTATCCAGCATCTCCCTCGCCTTCTCAGTAATCTCTAGCATGCTGTATGTGGCAGTGAACCCTCGTTCTTCAACCTGTTCTCTTTCAGACAAACTAATTCACCTGAGGCCGAACCGAACGCACGTGGCACTGGACACCATGGGCAGGCCCCTGAGGGATCTCAGGGTCTCAGTCACTGACAGATGCAACTTCAGATGCAGGTACTGCATGCCCAGAGAGAGGTTCGGAAAGGAGCACAAATTCCTGCCCAAGAGCAATATCCTGTCCTACGAGCAAATTCAGAAGTTCGTCCTTGCATGCAAGCCATTGGGACTGAGCAAGGTGAGGATTACGGGGGGCGAACCCCTCCTCAGGAGGGACCTCCCCAAGCTGGTGAGGCAGATCTCCGACTTGGGATTGGAGGTAGCCCTCACCACGAACGGGTCATTCCTGAAGAGGGAGGCAGAGAGCCTTGCCGAGGCGGGACTGGACAGGGTCACAATCAGCCTCGATGCAATAGACCAGGACATGCACTCCAGGGTCACAGACTCCAATGTGACGGTCAGCGACATTCTCGAGGGAATCCAGGAGGCGACCAGTTGTGGGTTGGGGCCAGTCAAGGTCAATTGCGTGGTTCAGCGAGGGGTGAACGAGTCACAGATTCCAAAACTCGTCAGGCAATTCAGGGGGACAGGGGTGACCGTTCGTTTCATCGAGTTTATGGATGTAGGGGGTACCAACGGATGGACTCCCGGCCAGGTCGTGCCAACCTCTGAGATTCTGGATTTCCTCTCAAAGGAGTTCGACCTCGTCCCGATCATGCGCCAATCCCCTAGCGACGTCGCCTCGAGGTGGGGTCATTCCGACGGCTCCGGGGAGGTTGGATTCATCTCATCGGTCTCACAGCCGTTCTGCGGGGATTGCGTGAGGGCCCGCCTATCATCCGACGGGAAGCTGTTCACCTGTCTGTTCACCACCGTTGGGCATGACATGTCCGAACTCATTAGGGACGGGGACGATCCCTCCAAACTCACCGAGGCAATCAGGGAAGTATGGACGAGAAGGTCAGACAGGTACAGTGAGGACAGGTCATCCGATGCAGTTTCGCTGCCAAGAGTTGAGATGTCCTACATCGGCGGCTGAATAGACATCGCCGCCTCCACTATTGCCTCCCAGGGGGCATTGGCCCTGAAAGAGGGCCTCCCATAGCTCGACACTCCGGCCGAATGGCCCGCTTCATTGAGCATGTCGACAATTCTCCTAGGGCTCGGAGGTGCACCCGAACCCAACCATGCAGCAAGATCGTCGACCACAACCAGATGGCTGGACGAAATCGCATCGGACTCTTCCGAAATGTGCCTCACGCTCCTTGCCACCCTCTTCCTCTCGGCTTCGACCCTGCGTTCGTCCCAACCAATCGGGTCATCTACGGAGAATTCCGGTCCACTGGACTCCAGTGCTTTCTCCTCTGTCATCGAGGACATTGCATCTCTATCCCCCATCGGACCCACCCACAGGGGCCCGGAGACTCGTGGGTCTCTCCTATCAATGGGGAATTTCAGAGGTAACATGCAATGCATGGGGAGGTGAACGACCGAACTGTTGGGGTGCAAACCAGCGTCGATTGAGGCACGCACCTCCTCCTTAGTCGGGGAATGCACCCTCCACCCGATGCTGTCTTCCAATTCGTTTGCAGTAGAAACGCTCTTCAGAACCCTGAAAGAAACCCTGAGGTGGTGTGAATCCCAAACCGAGAGAAGGGGCACAATCGCCCTATCGTGCCTTGCGGCTACTCTGGAGAAAGTAGCTAGCATCACCCTCATCCCAGAGTCGTGAGCAAGGCTATCGGTCTTGACTCTCGCACCATAACGCCTCATCAGGGCAGTCCTCGATGAACCAGTCAGGGCTGCAGTGTCAGTCGCACTAACTTCCATCACGCCGCTCCTGGCCATGGATTGCATGGCGGAATCAATGAACGGCATCGGAGAACCATAGGGATCGATGTCCACCCAGTGCCTGCCGCTTCTGAGGACAACGGACCTGAGGTCACCCTTCGAAGGCTCCAGTATCCCCCCTCCCTGAGAGGGGGGGAACTCATCGTGAGATGCCTCGGCCCACCTCAAAGCCTCTTCCTCTAGATCAACAATCGTGGCAGAGACCCTCTCGGACATCTCTGCAGGTAACTCGTTTAACCATCTCCTAGCCCTAAGCCCAGATGCAGTAAGGCCATCCAGTGCATACACTGTCCCTTCACCGAGGAAGCCCATATCCAAAGCATACCTGAGCAGCAGAACGCTCCTCGTTCTACTACCAGCCATCGCCGGATTGTAGAACACCTTGCCCGAGGCCTTGGTCCCCGGGCCCTGGCCATCTTCAGGCAGGTTTGGGAGGAGCATCAGGGTCCTGCCCTCCCTATGGGGGACTCCACCATCGGCAATTGACATGGTTACCGGAGGAGGACCTAACAAAAGGAATTGACCATCAGTAATGGGAGAACACTACATCGGGATTCGAGTGAGTGACCAATCTTCCATTATCGACAACTCTACCGACTCTCCTGCTTCCAGGCAATCGATTTCTAATCCACTCCTCGACCACCTTAGAGGAGTCCTCCGAGACTGCAATCACCATCCCCATCCCCATATTGAAGGTCCGGTTCATCTCTACCGGAGCGACCGATCCAACATCGGAAATCCACTCGAACTCCGGTTGTGGTTCCAGTGGGCTATCGATATGCCAGCCGAGGCTGTCATGGAGCCGGAGAAGGTTGGATAAACCACCTCCTGTGATATGCGCAATTGCCTTGATAGACTCAGGTCCCACGACTCCTCCATCCCTCCGGGATTCCAGAACAAGGTCTACCACCGGATCGACATATATCCGAGTCGGGTTCAACAGCACCTCGGCCAGAGTGGGATGCGAATCTACCTCGGAGAACCTCTCTATTTCTCTCGAATAATGACTCGGATCGAAGGGACATGGGTCTTCGAGTGAGCAACCAGATCTCTCGATCACCGCACGGACTAGTGTATACCCGTTTGAGTGGATTCCGCTGCTCGGAAGGCCAATCAAAACGTCACCCTCTCTCAGATTCTGTCCGGTTATCCCGTGGCCCTTGGGGAACCAGCCCAGAGAGGTGCCGGAGAGATCAAGCTCCTTCACGATTCCTGGCAGTGTCGCAGTCTCCCCCCCAGCAAGCGTCACTCTGGCTGTTTCGCAGGCTTTGGAGAGGGAAGCCCCCAGAGTAGCATGGACCTCCGGGTCTGCAACCGGAACTGCGATGTAGTCCACGAAGGCGATAGGCTCGGCTCCAACGCAAATCAGGTCGTTTACGTTCATGGCCACACAGTCGAACCCAACGCCCCCAAGCTGACCAACCTCGTTCGCAATCTGCAATTTAGACCCAACTCCATCGGTAGCCAATGCCAGGCAGGATTCCCCGAATTCGATCACTCCTCCAAAACCACCGGGTAGATCGACGGGCGCCCCTAGCTCCCCCGGCTCTCTCTTCGACCGGACCAGAGACCCGATCAAACTCGCCACTGCTTGCCCCTCTAGGTCTATATCGACTCCACTTGATGCGTAGTCCAATGGGTCCTCCATGGTACGTCGCAGAGAGGAAGCAACTTCATCCTCTCGGAAGGCCGTTCTCAGGAGGAGAATCATTCGGGCAGAAAAACCATGAAATTCGCCCAACAAAGACCATTTACAGATATTTACTTATAAACAGAAAATCACTATAGTTTATATGCGGCAGGTATTTCGCGGGGCTTACGGATAGTGTGAACACTATGTATAACAAGAAAATGATAGCAATGATGCTTACCCTGAGCATGCTAGCGGCTAGTCTCGCTGGATGCGCAGGCGGGGACGACGACTGGGACGCAGACAATGCGGCCAGCGACGTCAGCGTAGTATGGGTGGAGTCCGCTTGGGACCCCATCATCCCCAACCTGAATGCCGGCGAGATGTGCGATGTCATCATCTCAGCCATGACCAAGACCGCTGCGCGTGACGAAGTCGTCGACTTCACCACTGCCTACTACACTAGTAGCCAGGGTGTAATCGGTGGATCCGGATCCGCATCCATCAGCGATGTCTCCGAGCTGAATGCAGCCGGAGTCACCATCGGAGTACAGTCCGGGACGACCTCTGACCTGTACGCAGATGCGAACCTTGCAATGGCTACTACATCTGGGTACGAGGACTTCCCATCAGTTATCGCAGCACTGAACAACGGTGACGTGATGTACGCAATGGGAGATGCACCCGTGCTCTCCTTGGAAGGAACTCTGATGACGACCTTCTCCGATGAGAACTTCGGTTTCGCAGTCCGCGAGGACTCGGGCGACCTCCTAGATGCCCTAAACGTGGCAATCAGCGCTATAGTCGACTCGGGAGAGTATGACTCGATTTACGCAGCATCCTTCAACGGTGCAGTCACCCTTGCGGATGACAGCACTGCTGACACGGCTACCGCGTACCCTGAGCCCAGTGGAAACAGCGACCTCGCTGGTGTCCTGGACTCCGGAGCACTGAGGATCTGCACGGACCCGTTCTACGCTCCTTTCGAGAGCTATGACGCAGACAACAACGTGGTCGGATTCGACGCAGACATCGCGCACGCGATAGCTGACGAGATCGCAGCTCACTACATGGGCACCGCTAACCCGATGTTCGATGGAGAGCCGCTACCACTACCAACAACCGTCATCAAGATCGGAGCAATGTACGACTCTACAGGCCCAATCGGTAACTTCGGACCAGGTTTCGACTTCGCTACGGCAGCAGCCATCACGGCTCTGAACGCAGCAGGCCACGACGACGCTAACGGAAACGACATCGTCTACGAATTAGTATACGGTGACACCGGGTGCGATGGAACCACTGCAGGTACCTCTGCTCAGGCTCTGATTAACTCTGGAGTAGTCGCAGTGGCTGGAGCAGCTTGCTCCGGCGCTTCGATAGGGGCTAACGCAGTCCTCTCAGCAGCTGGGATCCCGATGGTCTCGTTCGCGAGCACATCTCCAGCACTCAGTGACGCAACCGCTTACCCACACTTCTACAGAGTGGTCCCAAGCGATGCGATCCAGGGTGAGGCAATGTCCGACATGGTCGCGGCAGCTGGGGTAACCAGCCCCGCTCTCCTGCACATGGTCAACGCTTACGGTGCTGGCCTCGCTGACTCGTTCAAGTCGAACTGGGAAGCAGCAGGAAACACCCTATGCACGCAGGCAGGCTACGATGAGACCACCCTAACCGATGCATCCAGCCTCGTTCAGGGCGTCATCGACGCCGGATCCTGCGATTCCGTCGTTCTGATCGCGTACAACACGGACGCGGCACTGATCCTCGAGACAATGGCCGGACTGGGCGCAGCCCTACCGGTCTTCGGGGCGGATGGATTCGCTGGAGAGGCAGCCCTCGAGTCGTTCAACGCACCCGAGGTTACCAACGGTGTCCAGAACACCAAGCCTAGGGCAGCTTCCGGAAGCGGTGACTTCGCAGCTACATGCGCAGCCGATTCCGTCTGCTCGACTGGCATCTTTACCTCCGAGGCATACGACGCAGTCATGATGATCGGCGCCGCAGCAGCCCACGAAGATGGAGCCAACATGGCTAACCACATCAACATGGAAGGCAGCGGAGACGGATTTGCAGGCGCAAGCGGCACTCACGTGTTCCTGTCCAACGGAGACGTTGCCGGGTCAGGGTACGATGTGTGCACCTTCCACCACGTCCCAACTTTCGGCCAGTACTTCAACTGCGACAGGATGTGGACGGCAACCGGCGGACTAGCCGACGTAGTCTTCGCAGGCACTACTGTGAAGATCGGCTTCATGGGCGACGCAACCAGCCCAGCAATCGGCGACTTCTGGGTTCCATTCCAGGCAGCAGCTAGCATCGGCCTATCTCTGGCTAACACCATTGCATACAGCAACGGTGTCCAGTTCGAGATCGTCTGGGGCGACACAGCTTGCGACGGAACGACTGCAGCTACCTCTGCTCAGGCACTAGTCGACGCAGGCGTATGGGGAGTGGCCGGAGCAGCATGCTCCGGAGCTTCGATAGGGGCTAACGCAGTCCTCTCAGCAGCAGGGATCCCAATGATCTCGTACGCGAGCACATCTCCAGCACTCAGCGACGCAACCGCTTACCCTGACTTCTTCAGGGTCGTCCCAAGCGACGCAGGGCAGGGTCTGGCACTATCAGACCTACTGACCGCGAACGGCGAGGCGACTGACGGCGTGGCACTGATCCACATGGTAAACGCATACGGCGCAGGTCTTGCTGACTCGTTCAAGACGAACTGGGAGGCAGCAGGCAACACCCTATGCACTCAGATCGGCTACGACGAGACCACCACCACGGACTACCAATCAGTAGTCCAGGCAGTCTCGGACAACAGCTGCACATCTGTGGTTACGGTGTCCTACAACTCCGACGGCGGCATGATCATCGGCGAGCTAGCAGCAGCTGGATTCGCTGGACAGATCTACGGAACCGACGGAATCGCAGAGACCGCGATCGGGAACTACACGAGCGCAGCCAACCTGAACGGCGTCATCGCAACCAAGCCAGCAGCGGCAGCAGCAAGCGAGGTCTCCCAGACCTTCGCCTACCTGTGCGCGACCACGCCACCATGCGGATCGGGTATCTTCACCGCTGAGGCGTTCGACGCTCTGACCATGATGGCGTTCTCCGCCTTCACCTTCCTGACCACACCAGGCATCACCGCCTCTCAGGCGATTGCAGGTACGGCAGGATCGGGATGGAACGGTGCATCAGGCACGATCACGTTCCTAGCGAACGGTGACACCCCGGGATCCGGTTACTGCATCGGGTCCTACACTGGGTCAGTCTCAACCGACGGCACTGCTGAATCGCTGTCATTCGACTGCAACCAGCACTGGGGATCCACAGGCATTACTGATCTCTGATCAGAAAGGCAATTGGTACACGTAAAGGCACCTTGGCGGGCTTCGGTCCGCTAAGGTGCCCCCAACAACAATGATTACTCCGGCACCTCCACATCTGTGGAGCAGTCGTGCTGGGGGGAAGGAACATCGAGTTAATTTCAAGTCTCAGGAGTCTCAAGAAGGAACATTGGGATGAACTCACCAGAGGCAGAAGGAGGCTGATTGTAGCGACTCTGCTGATGGCGGATGCGTTCTGTGGCCTCCTCAACCAGATCAGCACGCTGAACCTGTTGGACTACTTCCTAGGGGGGAACCTCCCAAACGACCTGATCTGGCTCTTCCAAGTCCTCCAAGCTATCTCATGCGGGTTCTTCTACGTCAAGATACTCTATGATGACGCGAAACCGAGCCTCCTGCGTAGCGTCGGGGTGGCAGGTTCGCCGCTCTTCCTCCTACTAGTCGCGCTCATCACTCTGGAGTTCCTATTCAGCGGCCTAGATTCCACCGCAATGATCACTTTCGACTCCGTCTCCATCGGGAGGGACACGCTCACACACTCGTCGACATACCTCTCCATAGCCTTGGGGCTCACCCTGACCTACAAGGTCCAGAGGTACGGGAACTTCGCACAGTCTGAGTTCTTCATGGTGGGGATGTTCGTAGTGTTCGTCATCTCTTGGACCGATTCCTACTCCCCCCTGTTCGATGCCCCCAAGGATGGGGTCCTGGTATGGTCACTGCTGTTCAGAGTGGTCGTGGCCGCCTTCATCCTAACGGGGATTGCCGGGGTGATGACCGACTTGCTGGTCTACCGGGGATTCAGACTCAGGGACGCGACCCCGCAGGTGATGATGATCGCATCACTAGGGGTGGCCTTGGCCCTGCGGGCTCTTTTCTACCTCAGGTTCTCCTCAAAGAAGAGACAATTCTATCCAGACTTCGACATCAGCACCCAAAGCATCCAGAAGTGGACGATTCCCACGAACAAACTGAGGCTAATACTCGGAGACAGGTCACTCAACGACAGCGAGGACGCCAACGGCAACGGCGTCTTCGACGTCGAGACCTACACGCAGCAGCATGCAGACCAGGGGCTAGTCCCCCTCGGATCGCAGATAGGCGACGTCATCCCGGGTTCTGGCGAGGACCTAGACGCCGATGGTCGGTTCGATGCGAACCCGCAGGAGTACACTCACAACAACTGCGAGCAATCCACCGATCCAGAGACGGGGGATCTCCTCTTCGACGAGGCTACCGGGGAACCCATCCTCGAGAGGATTGTAACAGAGGGCTGGAGTTACGACAACCCCGGTTCAGGTGGTTCCAAGCCAGCCATAGAGTTCTACGATGTCGACAACCTCGCACGCGACCCACTCACCAACGAACTCATGCCATGCGTAATTGAAGCGACAAATCACTACGTATTCTTCAAGGGTGCAGTAGCAACCACGATCTTCGCATCGGCGATAATGCTCTACCTGTTGCTCACCAAGACTCGCTTGGGTATGCGCATGAGGGCAGTAGCCGACAACCCGGACCTCGCAGCCAGCAGTGGGATCAATGTCGAGAGGGTGCAGATGACGAGTGCATTCCTCTCAGCAGGCATCTCCGGGACCGGTGGTGCGGTGTTCGCAATGACCGTCCTCGGCAATCCGGGAACCGCATTCAACCTGCTGCTGCCGGCATTCGCGGTGATCGTCCTCGGGACTATCGGCTCGATCCCCGGTGCGATCTTCGCTTCGCTCATCGTTGGATTGGTCAGAGCGGTGACCACCCCCGTCCTCCAGGGGGTTGGATTCCCCCTCGATAGGTCGAATTATGCCTCCTTGCAGGACATAATGCCCTACGCCTTCCTGATCGCGATCCTCCTGGTGATGCCTCAGGGGATAGGCCATGCATGGGAGGAGTGGAAGATAGAGAGGATGAGGAAGAAGGCCGACTCAGACATGGATGGAACCAGGAACACGAGAGCGGCCCTGGCTTTCCTGCCTACGGGAATGCTCGGGCTGCATCACTGGAGAGGCGGGAGATCGGACAAGGCCCAGACGTTCTCCCTCGTTGCCATAGCAGCATACTTCTTTCACAGGTTCTCCTCATTCATCAGCAGCGAGTCTCTAGCCGACGGCGGCTGCGGGGCGACCTGCTCCCAACCACTGGATGACATGAAGGCGGAACTGGCACACCTGCGACTAATCATCGACCCATCCGCCGAGGAAGCCTCGCGCATCGAGGAGCTAGACACCTCAATTGGGGACTACTCCGTGACTAACCTAGAGGTCCTCACAGGCAGGGACGATGGCACCCTGCTCGTCGAGGACTCCCCCTACTTCTCGGAATCACCATCCGCTCTGGACGAGTCATGGCTCGATCTGATGCAGACCGAGATCCAGACGATGAACCTGATCTCCGATGCTGGAGATCTGATTTGGCCACTCGTGCCCCTCCTTCTTTGGGCATTCGCGATATACGAGGGAATCAGGATACTAAGGGGAGATGAGCCAAATTTATTCGACGCGAACAGGGATGGTGTCGTGGATCTAGATGATGTGCGCTATGTAGTCCCACGGGAAGGCAAAATCAAAGATGCTGTCGAGGCATTGCTGGGGGTTATCACGTCCCTCTTGTCAAAACTCCCGACCTACTGGGAAGGTGCGAGTTCCAGAATTAAGCCCGTTGACAAGTGGCACTCAGATGCTATCCTCGTAGCTAGGACTTGGATCAAGGACCAGGCAACGATTACCACTGCGTGGGTGAAGGGGAAGACTGCCGAAACGTCATCGAAGCTGGGTATGGGATTCTCTCCAGATCCCTATGGAAGGAAGGGAAGAGTCGGGTCGAACGTAGCATTCTTGGCCCTGCTGCTGATTCTCCTTGCATTCCTCTGGTGGCTTCCCATCACAGGGTCCGAGACATGGAGGGCGGACAAACTGTTCCAGGTTTCGAACGTAATCTCTACCCTATGCATATTCATCCTGATGTGCTTCTCGTTGAACCTCCATACCGGTTACACCGGGATGGTGAACTTCGGAGTCATATTCTTCGTCGCGATTGGTGCTATCTTGGTCGGAATCCTAACCGCGCCCAAGGAGATGCACGGATATGGCTGGAGCATGGTCCCTGCGGTAATCGCAGCGCTGGCGGTCGCAGCAGCGATTGGATGGGGGCTGGCATATCCCACTGCACGGCTAAGGACGGATTACTTCGCAATCGTCACCATTTCCCTGGGTGAGATGCTCAAGTATATGATGCAAGCCGAGCCCCTGCTACGGACGGGTATAATCGTATCCGCACAGGGTATCTTCAGCTATCCGAAGCCGCTGTACGAGTGGTGGTTCTGCGGTAGCACGAAGTACGGTCCGGGAGAGGAGCTCACCTCTGCGGCCGGAGTGATCAACTCCTGCAAGAGCGAAATGGCCGACTCCCCGTCAATGTTCGTTAGCGACCTTCTGAATCTCGGAGAGCCGGCATCGTACTTCACCTTCCTTGCATTATTCGGACTCGTCTCAGTCATGGTCGTCTGGTTCCTCCTGGACACTCTCATGGAATCCCCATGGGGCAGGATTCTGAAGGCCATCAGAGAGGACGAGGAGGTCGCACAGCACCACGGCCACGACGTCCTCACCCACAAGGCAACGGCCCTCGCCCTCGGGGCCGCAATCGCAGCCTTGGCAGGGGCGATCTGGATATGGAGACTATCAGGGATAGAGGCTCCCTTCATGAACCCGGCAAAGTCAACCTTCCTAGTATGGGCGGCCTTCGTGATAGGCGGGACTGCCAACAACAGGGGCATGGTCATTGGCGCGTTCATCATAGTCCTGATGGAATTCGTCTTCAACGTCCTAGTCGCAGCGAGCACTCCCGACCTCCCTCTCTACACGACAGCAGGCCGGATCGACAGCCTCTTCGCTTGGGTTATCACTGACCAGTGGGAGGTCACGAGGGCATTCTTCCTGATACTCGTCATCGGATACGCAATCAGATCGAGGGCAGTCTTGGAGGTTGGAGTCTGCGGGACGGTACTTTTCGCGTTCACCGCCCTGGTGATGGGGGAGAGGTCGATACTAGAGGCCACCGACATCACGGGCGAGGTGTCCATCGCGGGTGCTGGAATGGCATACGTGAAGTTGCTACTGGTCGGCCTACTAATGCTATTCTCGCTGAAGTACAACCCACGAGGGTTGCTCCCAGAGGTCCCTAGCAGGCCAGAGAGGCCAACCGGGGGTGAGTTCGAATGAATCCCGCACTGAGAGTCAAGGGGCTGCGAAAGATGTTCGGAGGGCTAGTAGCAGTGGACGACGTATCCTTCGATGTCCAAGAGGGAGAGTTCGTTGGCCTGATAGGCCCCAATGGATGTGGCAAGTCAACGACGTTCAACTGCATCAGCGGTCTCCTCGAGAAGACGGCCGGGACCGTCGAGGTCTTCGGCAAGGACGTCACAGACATGAGGCCAGACCAGATTCAGAAATTCGGCCTGACCCGGACGTTCCAGCACACCCGCCTGTGGCGCGAGATGACCGTGATAGAGAACGATCTCGTGCCTCCGCGAAACCAATTCGGCAAGTCGTTCCTTGATCGGATGAGGGCACTCTTGCTGCCGTGGTGGAACCCAAACGAGGAGGAACGGCTCGAGAGGGCATACTCCACCCTCGATCAACTCGAGGTCCCTCACATGGCACACAACCTGACTAGCGAACTTTCCGGCGGGCAGAGCAAACTCGTAGACATCGGGAGATCGATGATGGGCGTGCCGAAACTCCTCCTCTTGGACGAGCCAGTAGCAGGAGTGGCGGGGCCTCTTGCGATGAAGATATTCAACAACCTCAGGAAGATGGTGGACGAGACCGGGATATCGGTCTTGATCATCGAGCACAATATGGACTTCATCCTCCGACAAGGCGTGGACAGAATCGTAGTGATGAACGAGGGAGAGGTCCTCATGCAGGGCACTCCCGACCAGGTCAAGGGGAACAGGGCAGTCATCGAGGCCTACCTCGGAGCCGCTGGAGAAGAAAGGGAGGAGGAGGAATGACCAGGGTCCTGGATGTCTCTGACCTAGAGGGCGGCTATGGTTCGGTTCAGATCCTGTATGGGATCGACATGCACGTCGACGAGGGCGAGTTCGTAACGATAATCGGCCCCAACGGCTGTGGCAAATCCACTCTCATCAAGACGATCTTCGGAATCGCTACCTACTATCGTGGAGGGGTGCAGTACAGAGGTCAGGACGTCTCCGGATGGAGGACAGACCAACTAGTCAACCATGGCATCGCATACGTCCCACAGGTGGACAACGTGTTTCCGTCCCTGTCGGTGCTTGAGAACCTCCAGATGGGGGGGAACTCCCTCTCGCAGGGAGTCCTTAGCGAGAGGATCGAGCGGTCATTGGAGATGTTCCCGGACCTGAGGAACAGGGAATACGACCTCGCAGCATCCCTTTCTGGTGGTGAGAGGCAGATGCTAGCAATTTCCCGGGCTCTGATATCAGACCCCAAGTTCCTCCTGCTAGACGAACCTACTGCGGCTCTCTCACCACTCTACCAGCAGCAGATTATCCAGAGCATAGACTCACTTCGTGACGAGGGGATCACAATCCTGATCGTCGAGCAGAACGCCAGACTCTCCCTCGCTAGGTCAGATCGGGGCTACATCATCTCAAATGGCATGATTGTGCATTCGGGGGATGCTCAGCACATCCTGACTGATCCAGAGATAGGGGAGTATTTCCTCGGCTCGACCGGGAAATGAGAAAAAACAACTAACCCTTCTTCAGGGCCTTGGCCTGTTCCGCCCACATCATCTTAGACACCCTTCCTGGCACTAGACCCAGTGCGCCATTCACCGCTTCGGCAGTCTCATTATCCATTCTCGATATCTGTTCGAAGGTCCTTATTCCAAGGACCTTCAACTTCTTCTCCGTCTCGGCATCAACTCCCTTAATCATAGTCAGGACGTCGGACTTCCTGTCTCCTGCCTTGCCTATCTGGGCCCACTTGATTTGGCCTGCGCTGAGGTTTGCAATCACGCTATCATCATCTTCCTGTCTTCTTGCAGACTTGTCGACCCCCTGTAGACCAAGCATTGTGATGGCCTGTTTTGCCCAGGCAAACTCTGTGACCTTCCCGGGCAGCAACTCAAGGTAATCATTGACCGCCTCCGAAATCTCTTCATCAAACCTGGAGATTTGCTCGTACGTGAATATCCCCAGAGAATTCAACTTCTTCGCTGTGAATTCGTCGATTCCGTTTATCATGGTGAGGTCATCGGGGTTTTTGCCTTGGAAATTCGCTCCGATCGTAGCCCAATCTAGGTCACCCCTCCTCTGGCCAATCCTCTCCAGTAACAAATCCTCTCTCTTCTCTTTCTCAATTTCCTCGGTGAACTGCTCCGCGTTCTTTTCGGCTAACTCGGCTTTCCTGACGGCCTCATCGAGCCTCCTCTTGGCTGCATCTGCATCGGCCTGAGCCTCCTTCGCCTCATCCTCCTCAATTTCCGCGATCAACCGAGCCTCCTCGGCCTCATCCCCCTCTTCCTCTGCTCTCTGGGTAGCCTCCTCGACCTCTTTCCGAGCCAGTTCCACTGCCTCATCAGCCTTGATTATCGCATCGCTGGCCTCTATCGACTCCCGTTCCCTTTCCTCCTGGGGGCCATCCTCTTCCAGAGCACTTTGCTCTGGGAGGGCCTCAACCTTCGATTCCTCTAGAGCGGTCTTCTTCTTCTCAAGCTCTGCTTCGAGTTCCTTCATCTCAGCCTCTAGTCGTTCGATGTCGGGTTGATCCTCAACCCCACTCGCCTCCTCGCTTTCGCTCACTTCCGGTGATGGCTCCTCGGGTTCCTCAAGTTTCTCCTCACTCTCCGGGGCATCTCCATCATCGTCTTCAAGCATCTCGAACGAAGAAATCTCAGTTCCTTCAATCAGATTCGAAGCGATTTCCGGAATGAACCGCATTGACTTCTTCATTCGATGGCTGTCATCGATCTCGTGAAGCCTAACGTCCTCGCAATCTTCCGCCACCTTGCGAGAAAAGCTGATTGGGACCACTTCGTCGAATTTCCCGTGCATTATTGCCGTTGGGTGGGCTGGTACGGGCCATGACATCTCCTCTGCCGATTCCATGAACTCCCATGGGAGGACAATGTCCAACTCGAAGCCCGTGTAGCGCCTCTCCCCGGTCGTCTTCCATGCGCTCCTACCAGTTTCTCCCATTCCTTCCCAGTTCTCCGCAAGACCGAATGCAGGGGCAATCAGCAACAGCTTGATTTCCATCTGGGGTCTCATTGAGGAGGCATTTGCCACGGCTAGTCCCCCCATGGAGGAGCCCACGACTAGGTCAAACTCATCTTCATCCAGGAGACGAAGGAGGACCTCCGTCTGACTCGCAATGCTCCATCCTAACTCTGACATCTTTGGTGCAGTGACGTCCCACCCAAGGGCTTCCTTCATGTACGTGGGTTTTGACCCCGACGGACTACCTTCGAAACCGTGTGCAAACAGCACTCTCACGACTACCCCCCCATTTCACAGAATGAGATCCTGAGGAATTCGCTTTCGGTCGCTTCTCGTTCCATCGGGGTTGAATCATCTCCCAGAACCCTCATATGAATCTCTGCAGTTACCTCCACTGTGGCTTCGAAGAGGTGTCCGCCTCTGACCACATGGTCATCGTCTGAGGCCACAATGTGGATGTGCGAGAAGGGGCCATCTGGTCCAGGAGCAAGGTTTCCCTGCATCGAGAGTAGCTCCATTGGCTCATCCACCACAACCTTCTGGTAGACTCCTTCGGAGTCGAGATACCCTATCGAAGTGTTTCGGACTCTCCCTATCCCGCTGGTGATGGCAGCCGCCGTAATGCCGTGTTCGCTCAGACTCCTTATCGAGGAATGCAACTCCTCGCCCTTGTCGAGCCGAATGAATAGGTCTCGACCAATCCGTCGGTACTCCATGCGTGCCCATTCGGGTCTAAGACTTCAAATTCACCATCACCACTTCACTCGGAGGGCCCCCAATCCCAACTCCAGTAGAAGTGGGAAACAACCAGAAAAGAGCCCTGAGGGTACAACATTTCTCCACTGGAAGTAAAGGGGTTCGATTTTCCAACCATACTGTTCATAGGCCGTGTCTTCCGACTCGCAAAGCCCGGTGGCAAATCAGATGACAATGGCAGCACATGACGCCTCCGCCAGATGGAGAACATTCCTCGAGGAGGCAAAGGAGACAGAGGTAATGACCCTGCTCTCAAGGCAGTCCAACTTTCCTTTCCTCTCGGTCCCGTTCCACGAGCTCCAGACCTTCGACCCAGACTTCGCTGAGGACGTGCTTCAGTATCCCAAGCAGGTCCTATCTGCCGGATCCAAGACCCTGATGGAGATTTGCAGGGAGAGGGGGGAAGAGATAGACGCATTGCTCAGAGTCGGCGAACTACCGGGCGACACCCGGGTCCCTCTGAGGGATATAGGCAGCTCTGACATAGACAAACTACGCAGCGTAGATGTAATCGTGACCAAGATTTCCTCGATCAAGCCCAGAATTCACAGGGCCGTCTTCAGATGCGAGTCATGCGGCGTGGAGATTGAGGTAGACCAGGAGAACGAGCGTGAGCTGAGGGAGCCCCTAAAATGCCCAGATGGCGATGGATGCGGTCTTCCCAAGGCACAAACCAGGTTCGATCTAATCCTCATCAGCTCCAGGATGGTGAACAACCAGTGGATCGAGATCCAAGAGCAGCCCGAGTACGTTCCAAGCGGAGCACAGCCAACGAGGGGGATGGTCCTGATAGAGGGCGATCAGGTCAACAAGCACCTCCCCGGGGAGAGGATAACTGCGAACGTAATCCCAGTCGTGCGAAGCGAGGTGAGAAACCGCAAGAAGACCCCTATGTTCGATGTGATATACCACCTGATCAGCTCGGAGCACGAGAGCACACCGTTCACTGAGATAGATATCGACGAGGAAGATAGTGCAAGAATCCTGGAGGTCTCCAAGAGAGAGGACCTGATGTCCCTGATTCAACGCTCCATAGCCCCCTCAATCTTTGCGACGGGAATCCTAGGTCATGTGAAGCGCTCTCTCGCTCTACAGCTATTCGGGGGGGTGTCACGCAGGCTGAATGACAAGACCAGGTCCAGAGGCGACATCCACATACTGCTCATGGGCGATCCGGGTGTCGCCAAGTCACAACTGCTCACATTCATCTCGGCCCTCTCCCCGAGGGGGAGGTTCGCCACGGGTGGAGGGACCACAGGTGCGGGGCTAACTGCAGCAGCAGTCAGGGATGCATTCGGAGATGGAAGGTTCGCTCTCGAGGCAGGTGTGCTCCCCCTTTCCGACCGGGGGCTCGCCGCAATCGACGAGTTCGACAAGATATCCACTGATGACAGGAGGATGATGCACCCTGCCATGGAGCAACAGAAGGTTCACGTCGCCAAGGGAGGGATAACTGCAACACTTCACTCCAGATGCGCGATACTTGCGGCCGCGAACCCAGAGGATGGTAGATTCAGCAAGAGGGGAAAAAACACGAGTGTGATGAGGTCGTTCAAGGAGACTGGCCTGCCTCCACCACTGGCTTCCAGGTTCGACATTATCTGGATGATCAGAGACGAGGTCCGCATTCATGATGACGAGAGGATTGCCAGGCACATACTGGATAACCGGACTGCTGGGAAGAGCGAGGCCCTGTTGGAGAACTCCATCGATTTGGGATCCTCGGACCCCGAGGAGACATCCTTCCTAGTAACCCCGGACAACGGGGAGGAGCACCTCACCCAGAATTTCCTCAGGAAGTACATCGCATTCGCAAAGCGAAACATACACCCACAGCTGAACGAAGAAGCAAAGAATGCGATCCTCAAGTACTACACGGAAGAGAGGCAGTCCTTCGGTCGCGAGGATGAAAGCCCCTCCCAAAACGAATATGGGGACAAGGACACGGTGATCCCAATCACTGCCAGAGCGCTGGAGGCGCTGATTCGTCTCACAGAGGCCCATGCTAGGATGCACCTCCAGGAAGTAGCCACTGTGGAAAACGCCAAGGTTGCTCTAGCCGTATTCAGGCATTGGAGGGAAGAGTCCGGGATAGAGGACGAATCAGAGCTCCACTCCGGAGTTTCTGTTAGTGCCCGTTCAAACAACTCTTCGATAATGAACATGGTCAGGGAAATTTGCTCCGAAAAGGGAGAGGCGGAACTGACTGAAATCTACAATCTCGCACTTCCGAGGAAAATCTCCGAGAATGAGGTAGACCGAGTCATCAGCAAGATGCTCCAATCCGGGGAGTTGTACGAAGCATCGACCGATAAATACCGTTTCACCCGTTGACCCTATGAGTCCAACCCCCTCCCTAGGTAATGCAAATGGAGCCAATCGGAGACATCACAGAACCAGAAGCGCTTGACCCAGTGTCCTTGGGATTCATGTGTGGGCTCGAGATACATCAGCAATTGGACACTGCAAAACTCCATTCCAGAATGCCCAGCAAGCTCTATGAGTACAAGTCTGAGGATATCCCAGCTGAATGGCCCAGATCGACTAGGAGGCTTCGAGCATCAAGGGGGGAGGGCGGCGAGACCGATGTTGCAGCAAGGTTCGAGCAGAGGAGGAATCGAACGTTCGAGTATGTCCAACCCCCCAACGCGGGCCTAATTGAGTTGGACGAATCCCCTCCCAGAAACCACGAGCCAGAAGCGGTGGACGTGGTTCTGACAATGGCCGCGCTGATGGATGCAAAGCCCATTCCAAACCTACAGACGATGAGGAAGACGGTTGTTGACGGATCGAATACCAGCGGCTTCCAGAGGACGACGATGGTAGCAACCGATGGAAAGATAGAGACTAATTCAGCCCAAGTGGGAATAGACGTCATCTCCCTAGAGGAGGATTCAGCGAGGAAGCTGGACACGAAGAAAAGTGATTTGGGTGAGACGATCATCTACAATCTGGACAGGCTGGGAGTACCGTTGGTGGAGGTAGCAACGGCTCCCGATGTCCGTTCACCAGAGCATGCTAAGGAAACCGCATTGGCCCTTGGCAGGCTGCTTCGTGACACGCGCAGGGTAAGGAGGGGACTCGGGTCAATTAGACAGGACCTCAATGTCAGCATCGCGTGTGGAGACAGAGTCGAGATCAAGGGCTGTCAGGATCTGGATTGGATCCCTCGGATAATTCGTCTAGAGATGGCTCGCCAACTGCACTTCTACCGTCTCGCCAACGAACTCCGAAGTGAAGCTGAACTCCCACTACTCCCACCAGATAGGGGACTGGATTCCAAACCCGTCGAGAATCGAGTCAAACTCGCTACATCGAATCGAATCCCATTGGATATCCACGAGCTCTCGGGGCTATTCTCTGATTGTGAATCGGAGATGGTCTCTTCGTCGATAGAGACCGGTTCCTCGGTCCTCGGAATCGCCCTACCGGGGTTCTCAGGACGCCTTGGAAAGAAGACACCTATCGAAAATGGCTCCCAACTGCCTAGGCTGGGCAGGGAACTAGCAGGCGCCGCCAAACTGGCTGGCGTGCCAGGCATATTCCACTCCGACGAACTCCCTTCCTATGGGATAGGCTCCGCAGAGGTCGATGCCGTGAGAAGCGAGATGGCGCTCTCAGAAGGAGATGCCTTCGTCCTATGCGTCGCTCCTAGGTGGCAGGGCGAATTAGCACTTGAGGCAGTGGTCTACAGAGCTAGGATGGCTTTCCACAGAATTCCGCAGGAGGTCAGAAACGTGGTCATCCGTAAGGGAAAGCCAGAGGATGGGACCACCACGGCATTGCGTCCCCTCCCGGGAGGGGCTAGAATGTATCCGGAGACAGACATTCCGGTCCTGGAGATCTCTCCTGACCGGTGGAGTTCGATATGTGAGAACCTCCCATTGACCGTCAATGAGAGGAAGGAGCGGCTAAACGTCCTGGAACTATCCTCAAATCAAGTCGAGGCTCTACTGAATGGTGAGATTGACGACCTCCTCTTCCATGGAATCAATGGCCCCCTAGAGCTCCCCCCGAAAGCATGGGCAAGCGCTCTGCTGGAAAGCGGCACCGACAAGCCGAACGCCTTGGCCGCATCAGTCCATCTCCGAGAACGGGGCCTGTTGACCAGGGAAGGGGCCGAGACGCTGCTTGCTGAATCGGTGGAAGCACCTGCCGAGGAGTTGGTGTCGTGGATGTCTTCGGAATCAGAGTCCAGGGGCTTCCTGCCCGCCGACACTTCGTCAATAGAGGAAGCGGTCGATGCAGTCATCAGAGAGCGTTCTGACTTCATAGAAGAGCGAGGAATGGGTGCTGTAGGGCCTCTGATGGGGATGGTGATGCAGAAGCTCGGTGGCTCGGCCGACGGGAAGGCCGTGAGCAAGATCCTAAGGGAAAGGATTGACGAGAAAATCGGGTGATACCCAAAGAAAGTTAACTTGATAGACCAATTTCTGTAACATAGTAATCCATGTCTGATTTTCTGAAACCAGCGTCAGCCGTAGCATTGCTCGCTTTGATAGTCCTAGCCCCCCCAATTCAGGACATCCTTTCCGAAGAGGCTTCCAAATTCATCGACGACAACGAATCTGCCCACGACGGCCTCCCAACCGAGTGGGAAGGCAAGCAGGCTATCTGCGTGCACTTCCCTGCATCCTCGCCGCATGAAGAGTTCTCCGAGGGCGTCACCATGATCGGGGCCGATGGGTCCGATTTGGGTGTGAACAAGAACCTCAACAGAACGGGGGCATGCGTCGGCGGATTCGAGGGGTACTCCAATGGATTGGACTTCATGATGGACTCTACCAGAGTGGTAAGTGGGCCCCTGTCGGTCGGTTATGATGTAGGACAATGGGGCCATTTCGTCCACACTATCGGAGGTCTGAATGCAGACACCATGACGGGTGACTTCAACGGGGCCTATTGGAACCTAGACCACAACGGGGCGACGTCCATGGTCGGCATCGGCGACTTGGTAATGTCCGAGGGCGACGTAATTTCTTGGAGTGTTGGCACATGGTGAGATTAGTAAGTATGAAGTGGTGACGGGTAGGCAGAGGGACGGGGTGATTGATTGTACGACTTCCATAATATTGCTATCACGCCAAACCAGTCACTTTTCCTAAATATTGCAATCCTATCGATCATAGTACTTTCTCTGATTAGGAGCGAGCGCTCTTTGATGGATCAGAGTCAGTGGGGGATGCTAGTCCTACTCGCAGTCTTCGGAGTCTCGGGCAGGATTCTCCTAGACCCAATCCCAAATGTTCAGCCAGTGACGGTTCTCGTCTTATTGACGGGCGCGTACTATGGAGCGCCTCGTGCTATCGCACTCGCTGCCACCGTCGCACTAGCATCGAACGTCCTGCTCCTCGGTCACGGCCCCTGGACCCTTTTCCAGGCGATAGGGTGGGGTGCTATCGGCATCGCTGGCGCGCTGTTTGCGAATCGAATCCTCATTGAGGGGAGAGTCAGAATCGGCCTTCTGGCTGTAATCGCAGCCGTATCCGGTTTAGCATTCAACTGGTTCGTTTCACTAAGCATCCTGTTTGAAGCCGGCTCCTCGATGCTGGTTCCCTACTTGTTGAACGGTTTGGTCTTTGACTTGTACCACGTAGCAGGTAACGTACTGTTCGTTGCATGGATGGCATCCCCCTTGGGTGAAATGATGTCCAGACACCGGCCTTCTCGGGCATTGGAATCGGTGAGAGATGGTGCCCCCAACTGACGAACTCACTATGGTCCTCGTCACTAGGCAGGACTTGCAACTGTCGAAGGGAAAACTGGCTGCACAATGCGCTCACGCCTCGGCGGAGTGTGTCCTCTCGGCAAAAAGAAGCAATCCTAGGTCACTAGATCGATATCTTAGGAGGGGGGCGAGAAAAATTGTCTGTAAGGTCCCCGACCTAGTTTCCCTCAAAGAGGCTCATTCCAGAGCCAAGAAGGCGGGCTTGGTGTGCCACTTGGTCACCGATGCCGGGCATACTGAGATTCCACCTGGGACCGAGACGGTTGTGGGAATCGGTCCTGGACCCAGGGACCAGATCGACAAGATAACCGGACAGTTTTCCTTGGTCAACTAGTCTGCCTTCCATCTTTAATGGGCAAGCGCGTGTTTTGTCAGAAGAGTCTTGAGCCATCCCCACGTGCGAGGGATGTGGTGACGCATGCCCCTCTATCTGATGATGTTCGTGCAGACCTTCTGTCCCAATGTGATGGCCTGCGGGACCTCACAATGTGGCTCGATGGCATAGACAGAAGACCTGGCTTGGACGAACTCGACTCGAGGCTTTCATCTCTGGATGTCAACATCGCGGCATTGGAGGATTGCATAGGATATTCCGATGACGGATATCAGAGGAACGTGATCAAGAGGACCGAGCACTACGAGCTAGTAGCCATATGCTGGAAGCCGGGCCAAGATACCCCAATCCACGACCACGTTGGAAGCGACTGCGCATTCCTGATTGCCTCCGGAGTATCCACCGAGACCGTTTACGAGACCAATGGAGACGGCCTAGCATATCCAGTCTCTGACAGGAGATACATGCCCGGCGAGGTCTGCGCCGCAGCCGAGCCAGACATCCACCGCGTATCCAACGAGGAGAACTCCAACCTGATCAACTTGCATGTATACACCCCGCCTCTAAGCGGATTCCAGATTTATGCCCCGGCCGAGTGATCAGCGGCCTCTTTCGTGCATCAGTTGCGTTGCCTGTTGCGACCACATCATCTTGGTGACCCTGCCGGGTGTGAACTCCATGGCGTCATTGACTACCTCTGCTGTGAGTGGGTCCATCCTTGACAGTTGGTCATAGGTGTGAATTCCCAGAGAATTCAACTTCTTCTGCGCGAATTCGTCAAGCCCTTGGATCCTGGTTAGGTCGTCCGGCCTCTGATCCTCGGCCTCCCCAATCTGTGCCCAGTTTACCTGAACGGCCTTTAGGCCGACTCTTTCCAAGATCAACTCCTCTCTGTCCATTAGGTTGGCCTTCAGATTCAACTCGGCATGAGCAGCCTCCCTCTCAGCCTTCATTGCCGCAGTCTCAACTCCCACGAGGGCCTCCTCCTTCCCCTTCATCTCGCTCTGCATCTTGGCAACCTCTGCCTCTACCCGCTCGGCCTCCTTGGCCGTCTCGGACTTGAACTTCCTGCTGTCCTCAATCTCTTTCTGGACCTGTAGCTTCTGGGCCTCGGCCTTCTTCGCCTCCTCCTCGACCCTGAGTATCTCCTTCTGCTTGGCATTCACTTCCTTCGCCAGAGTCTTGGCAGCAGCCATCTCAGTCTTCATCTGGTCCTTTACGTCCTTCAGGGCACCCTTTGCCTCAGTGGCCTCGGCCTTCGAGGCCTCCAGAGCCTCCTCCTTCTTCGCCATCGTATCTTCCATCTGCGATTCGGCCAACTCTCGCTTTGCCCTGAATTCCTCTAGTTGCTGTTCCGCCTTCGACTTCGCCTTGCCAGATGCCTTGATCTGCTTCTCAGCAACCTTCCTTTCCATCTTGGCCTTCATGAGCTCCGCCTCTGCCTTCGCCGCAGCCTTGCCTTCCTTGGCGACCTCCGAACCCAGCTTCTTTGCTTCAGCCATAGTGTCCTTCGCTTCCTTCCCGAATTCCTTGCCAGCGGCAGTCTCCGTCTTCACCTTCTCCTTGAGTTCCCTCTCTCTCTCCTTGAGCTCTTCAGGAGAGAGCCTCGACGAAGTCTTCAGTTCTTCGAGTGCCTTCTTCGCGGCTTCAGCTTGTTTCTCTGCAGCCTTCCTCCCAGCCTGGGCCTTCTTTGCTTCGATCTCGGCCTTTGCGACAGCCTTCGCTTCCTTCGCAGCGGCCTTGGCATCACCCATCTGTGCCTTCTTCGCCTTCTTCAGTTCAGCCTGTGCAGCAAGGGCCTCGGCCTTCGCAGCAGCTTCTGCGGCCTTCGCAGCAGCTTCCGCGGCCTTCGGATCCGAGGGTGCCTTCTCCTTCTTCACTGGCTCCGGCTCCGGCTCTGGATCCGGTGCCGCAGACTTCTTAGTCACCTTTCCATACTTCTTCTGTAGGCCTTTGACCATAGTCCCATAGTTACCCTCGAACTTCTTCAATAGCTTCGGGATATTCGCAATTTGCTTCGAACGCTCAGGCTCTTCCAAGAATTCTTTGTATGTTGCTTGGGCAAGTTTGGCAGCCTGTTCTGCGGTCGGTCCTGTCGCCACGGCTTTTGGAGGAAAACCATCACTTAAGGCTTTGACCGGATTCAACTCCCAACTTCGAGCCTGTATTCATCAAGAACTTCACTGAAAAGTTGAATGTCAGACTCGAATGTTTCTGGGAGTAGAGGGCCAAAAGAAAAGCGGAAGAAGCGAGAATATGGAGTGACATAACCCAGTTCCTTCGAATGAGGTCGAGCCATGTCGCAATCAGATGCACAGAGTATTGCTGCGCCGTGCTTGAACAGCCTCTTGTTCAGCTCAGCGCTCTCCATCCCCTCGGGTAGTTCTAGCCAGTGGTAGAAACCACCATCTCCTGTGTACACCCCTAGGCCCATGTCTTCGAATGCCTTCCCATATCTCTCTCGTTGCCAATTGTAATGCTCTTCCACGGCCTTCCTGGCTCTCTTCACCCGCCCCGGCTCCAGAAGCTTGACTGCATAGAGCTGCGATGGGTGACTGACTCCTCCCATGCCGAAGCTGGAGTAGTTCGATAGGGTCTCGATGTTCTTCTTGCTGGCGACTATCCACCCAACACGAATGCCGGGAGACTGGAGGCCCTTTGTGCATGCTCCGGCAATGAACACGTTGCTCCCATCCAAATCCTGCACGAATTGGATGCCACTCACCGAGGGGGAATGGAACATCTCGTATGCCTCATCAAGAAGAATCCCATTCTTCGGCTGCTCCGCCAACTGGATCAGGTGCTCTAGCTCATCCCCCCATCGAGTCTGACCGGATGGGTTCTGCGGGTTGGAAATTATCGGCATTAGACGGGTCTTTGCATTCAGGCCAGTGCGATCGAAGTACTCTTCGTTGCTCGGGTGGAAGTTGTTCCCCTTGGTGAATGGGACAATCTGGAAGCTTGTCTTCGTCTGCTCCATGATGTCAAGATACGCCGGCCACTCTATGTTACCGATCCTCGCCTGAACGCTCTCCTTCAGGAACGCCAATACGGTGTAAATCCCGGGCCTCCCCCCTGCGAACACCATCACGTTCTCTGGGGTGATTTCGGAATCGTACTGGGTGTTGTAGTAACCCGCAATCGCATTGCGCAACTCCGGATGACCCCATGCCTTGGGATAGAAACGGTCCTGCCAAGTGACATCTATGCTATCGGGGAGCGAAGGGCCACCGAAATCCTCCAGGGGAGTCGTGAGAGGGAAGCCCTGGGACCACGGGTGCGTGCCCTCGGTCCCCATGAAGCTCCCGAAAGAGTCCCTGAATGCGTACAGCGTCTCGTAGATTCCCATGGGCGGGCAGTTGTCAGATAGGAAGGATTCCACATCCACCCCATGCTCTGCCATGTCTCTACGTGAGGCATCTCGCAAATTAGTTTGACCATATGGCTCCGAAATCTAGCATTTCTGAAAAAACCGTTAATACAGGTATTATGCTTCGGTGACTATGAGCACCCAGTATGTACCCAAAAGAACCCTTGCGCTAGTCCTATCTCTACTGTTCCTAGGGATGTCCATGTCCATGGGATTTCAATCCGAATATAGAGAGGAAATAGACGACAAAACTATCTCCTCTAATACCCACTCTGGCCTCAACTTCCCAGGCTCAACCGTAGGGTCGATACATTCCCTGACTGCAATTGGAGCAGCGTTTAACTACACCTGTGTGGTTATGGACAATAATCAGATGAAATGCTGGGGCAGGGACTCAGGCTCGGGATACTTGGGGAACGGGGGCTCGAATCAGAACGAACACACTCCAGTCAGCGTCAACCAAGTTGACTCAACCTCGTGCTGCCTCACTGACATCATTGAGACGAGTCCTGGTGGTCATCATACAGCTGCCCTAACGGCAAACGGCACGACGTTTATCTGGGGCGAGGACAGCAATGGTCAGATCGGTCATAACCACATTAGTTGCGGCGGATCATGCTACAATCCACATGGTCCTTCTGTCATGGCCGGGAGTAGGACTTTCATCACCGCGGTTACCGGTGTTCATCACACTTGTGCTATAACGGAACCAGATATGTCCGTATGGTGCTGGGGGGACAACTCGAATGGTCAGCTAGGAACCGGTGACTACGATAGAAGAGTCGCCCCGACTCAAATCGAACTCCCTACGGGTCGGCATGCGGTATCGGTAAGTGCCGATTTCGACTCTACCTGCGTCATCCTCGACAATGGCAGCGGGATGTGCTGGGGGCGGAACTTCAACGGCCATCTCGGTGACGGGACATATAACAACAGGAACGTCCCTACGCCTATGTCCGTGATTCCAACTAACCGCTCTTTGGTCGCACTCGATCTTGGCGCATACCACACATGCGGGATACTCGACGACGGGTCGGTGCATTGCTGGGGATCGAATGATCGCGGGCAGGTCGGTGATGGCAGCACAAACAACTCTACCTACCCAAGGGCCGTACAATTGCCCCAAGGAAGAACAGCAATATCGATAGATACCGGAAATGCACACAGCTGCGCTATTCTCGATGATAGTAGTGCAATGTGCTGGGGGTGGAACGATTACGGCCAGCTCGGTGACGGCACCACAAACAACAGTTCGACCGCCGTAACCGTCCTGATGCCATCTGGACTAGGATTGGCCGAAATATCGGCGGGTGCCCGTCATACCTGCGCGATCGCGACCAATGCGTCGGTATACTGCTGGGGGGCCCATGTAGAGGGAACACTCGGACTGGGCGAAGGCGTCGACAGCGACGTGCCAGCATATGTCGATCTTGGTGCCGGCAGACATGCTTTGATGAGCGAGAGAGACAATGACGACGATGGGATAGTCAACATCCTCGATCCGTTCCCCGAAGGCTGCATCACCCCCGGGACCTACGATGCAAACGGGTATTGCCTCGATGCCGATCCAGGACACTACGCTGCCGGAGTTCATCCCTACGAGCAATTCCCATGCAGCCCTGGGACATACCAGCCAAGCTCCGGTCAGACAGATTGCATTGATGCCAGTGAAGGTAACTTCGTCGGGAATGCAGGCTCTTCTGCTCAAACCAATTGCGAAGCCGGTAGCTTCCAACCGGATTCAGGCCAGGTCTCTTGCTTACTCGCTGATCCGGGCAACTATGTTTCGGACGAAGGATCAACTCGTCAGGATCAATGCCCTGCAGGATCATACCAACCGTCATCAGGAGCAACCGGTTGCAATATTGCAGATCCAGGACACTTCGTGATAGGCTTCGCCTCTGAAGAGCAGACTCCCTGCCCCCCGGGCACATACCAGATGCTGTCCGGAGCGAGCTCCTGCTTCCAGGCAGGCCCCGGATTCCACGTGCCATCAGAGGGCTCAGACGCTCAACAGCAATGCACCACTGGAACATATTCCTCCCAGTCAGGTCAGGCAAATTGCACCGATGCCTCACCCGGCTTCTTCGCAAACGGGTTGCAGCAGACCTCGCAGTCACCTTGCCAACCCGGTGAGTTCCAGAACTCCTCCGGCCAGGACTCCTGCTTGGAGACTGATCCCGGACACTACACGGATGAGGAGGGCTCGACCGATCAGAACCCCTGCGAAGCCGGAAGCTACCAGCCGGATTCGGGCCAGGCCTCCTGCATCCTTGCTGATCCGGGATACTACTCCACAGGAGCAACATCCCAAGCCCAATGCGAGAACGGGGCTTACTCCTCGGAGCCGGGCCAGGCCTCCTGCACTCCTGCCGAACCAGGGTACTATGTCGATTTAGATGGTGCAACTGGTGCTACGCCCTGCCCACCAGGCGAGTACCAGTCCGAAGCCGGCTCCTCGGGTTGCGAGACCCCACCACTCGGACAAGTGGCTAGCTCAGACGGCTCGTCAGTCTCGGCCTGCCCCATCGGGAAGTACCAGCCAGGCGGGCAAACAACCTGCATCGAAGCCTCCCCGGGGAACTACGTGAATCAGTCCGGTGCGTCTTCGCAGACCCAATGCGAAGCAGGCACATTCCAATCGGAGCCCGGCCAGCCATCATGCGATTTGGCCACCCCTGGAAACTACGCAGACTCGCTCGGTTCCATCGGTCAGACACCATGCCCCAAGGGACAGTACCAGTCATTCGGAGGACAGGACTCCTGCTTCTCAGCCACCCCTGGAAACTACGTACCAGAGGAAGGGGCCGTGTCTCAGACCACCTGCAAGGCCGGGGACTACCAACCGGACGAGGGAGCAGACACATGCATCCCTGCCGACCCAGGTAACTTCGTCTCGTCTTCGGCTGCGATTTCGCAAAGCCCATGCCAACCAGGTACCTACCAATCGACGGAGGGCAGGATCGCCTGCCTCCCAGCGGATCCGGGCAACTTCGTCTCAGAGACTGGCGCGATCGGGCAATCCCCGTGCCCGTCCGGGACCGAGCAGGAACTCAGCGGACAGATCGAGTGCGTCGATATCGAGAGGCCGCTATGGATGACCGTCATGATGGTAGCCGTACCTGCAGTCGTATTCGGTACCATGGCCATACTCTATATCTCAAACAAGAAGAAATCGAGCGGCGGTGGCCGCGGAAAGGCGTACATGTACTCAGAGGACATCAGGAAGAAGTAGCATCCCACTGAAGACACACCAGTTATGTGAAAGGACCCTCAGGGAGGCCCATGAGGGATTACCCAGGAGACCGAGTCGACCTGCGGAGTGACACGGTCACACAACCGACGCCGCCAATGAGGGAGGCTATGTCGAAGGCCGCAGTCGGCGATGACGTCTGGGGAGACGACCCCACAGTGATACAACTCCAGGAGATGGTCGCAGGGATGCTGGGAAAGGAGGCAGCCCTCTTCGTCCCCTCTGGAACCATGTCGAACAACATCGCAATAAAATCACAAACGAACCACGGCGATGAGATAGTCACCCATCGCAAGAGCCACATCTACCTATGGGAATCAGGCGCGTATGCATCCCTGGCCGGGTGCTCCATCTCGTTAGTAGACGGAGACTGGGGGCAGATGTCACCCGAGGGCGTCCAAAACGCGATTAGGAAGACCGCCGGAAGCAATTCCCATTTCCCCGATTGTAAATTGGTATGCGCGGAGAACACTGCCAACGTCGGAGGCGGGTCGATTTACCAGCAGGAAGCCCTGGACGGGATATGCAAAGTAGCCCATGAGAACGACTGCCGAGCCCACTTAGATGGTGCACGGCTGTTCAATGCAGTGATTGGCAGTGGCACGGGCCCTGCTCGGATGGTCAGGGATTTCGATACCATCTCTGTTTGCCTGTCCAAGGGCCTAGGCGCCCCAGTCGGTTCGGTTCTAGTCGGAGACCGAGAAACAATCTCCCGATCTCACCGGTGGAGGAAGACCTTCGGAGGGGGGATGAGACAATCAGGGATACTCGCCGCGGCAGGGATTCATGCCTTGGAGAACAACATAGAACGACTCTCAGAGGACCACATCCGGGCATCCAGGCTCGCAGAGGCAATCAGCAGAATGAGCTCCTTCTCGGTCGAACTGGAGGGAGTCCAATCCAACATGGTCTACGTGCAATGCGACGAAGGCAGCGCGAAGGAGGTGGCCAACAGGCTCGCTAGCCGGGGGGTGGACGTGAGCGAGGAAACAGACTCCATAGTCAGGGCGGTAACGCATCTCCACATCACTGACGAGGACATCGACAGGGCCATAGAGGCCTTCGAAGCCTCACAATGACCCGTAAGCGTTCAATAACCCGTCCACCTCGAGTCGGATATGAGGCGTCTATTGGCAGTGCTCCTGACTGTGATCATCCTCTTGCCAATTCAGGCCTCAGCGGCTAGTGACAGCCTCTGGGATGAAGCCAGGGTATTCGACGAGATAGGGACATACGGCGGCACGATAGGCGGCATTTCCATTGACATGAATAACACCAGTGACGAATTAACCCTCAACCAGTCAAGCGTGGCTCATCTGCCAAGAATCGTCGAAGTATACACAGCCACTTGGTGCTTGAATTGCGTCAAGACAGAACAGGCCTTGGATGAGGCACTCGAAAACTTAGGTATGGTCCAATCTCATGATGTCACAAGGATACACTATCACAGATACCTCTACGAGACCCTGGATCCCTTCGGAAGCAACTCGACAGATTCACGATGGGTCGATTCATACGGAAGCGGTTCACTTCTGTCCACCGACAGGTCTTACGAGTCATCAGACGGGAGAACGGTACAAATCACCGGAACCGAAAGGTCGGCACCATCCAAGGTGTTCGATGGACAGAGGATGTACACTGGAACTAGTACCAAATCTAACAGTTTGCAAACTGACTATCAGACTGCCCTGCACATGTTCCCCAGCCACCCCTTCTCTCATTACGACAGTAGTCTGCAGTTAGCTGTACTTCAGGACAATGAGGCTCCCGAACTTTCCTCCTTCCAATGGAACATCAGCCTCTTTTCCGGTATGGAAAACTGGGAAATTACCAGTTGGCTGATGTTCGTCGAAAACAGTGCATACTTCCCTGAGGGAAGCAATGGGAAGGGCAACTACAGCCATGTCCTTCACGAGGCGATCAACATAGGCTCCCAGAATGCATCTTCGATACTCCTCGATCCCCCCGAACCTTGGGATGGGGACGACATGTCCGTGATCCTGTTGGTGGATTGGACAATCCGCAGTCCCACCGATGCAAACTCTATTCCAGCACCGGCACTATCCACGCTACTGTGCATGCTTGCAGCGTTGGTACCCAGACGCGACAGGTTTTCCGAGCCAATGCAATGAGAGAGAACAGTTGGGTTGAATAACCACCCCCGAGCATGGTCAATGCTCGGAGATGACATGTTGGCGGCAAGGGGACATTGTGTGACCAGCGAGAGGGTCCCAAGAGGGCCATTGCCAGAATGGCTCAAGGAGCAGATCAGGCGTCAGTCTCTGGGAGTCCAAAGCACAGACACGAATCTCAGCGGGAGAATACTGGTAGTCTATCCCACAGAGAAATCCAGGATGCAACTGCTCTCCTCAATAGGCCTCAGAGGAGCAGTGGATCGTACTCTGCACCACACGATCGAGTCCCTCATCTCATCACTGGTCGCGGACCTCAGGATGCCCCGAGTCCTCTCCAATGACGGACCGTTGCTGTCCGTTATTCACAGCGAGTGCAGGAGGGAAGCAGCAAGACTCGGCTTCCCGCTCATCAACCCGCTGCCGGACATGAGGTGGGGGAAGGGAAAGACCGAGGCCCTAGCCGAACTCCACTACCAGCTTTCCAGGGAGATGGCGGTCAGTAGGTGGCAAGGACCAGGGATGGTGACTTTCAGAAGGGTCATCGAAAGCCTGGAGGGGAAGCTGCGATTCACCCACCCGGATATGGCCGTCGGTCGAATCATCGACTCATTGGAGAGAGGCACCACTCCCTTCACGGTCTCTGACATAGATGGCATAATCATGCTTGATCACTCTCCTACCCTATGCCGATCCCACACCGAGATGCTCCTATCGCTGTCAAAGCACAGCCCAATCCACCAACTCGCTCATCCTGGAAATTTCCGACTCGGGCATCACGGCAGCCTCCTCGTCGATGAGCACCCTGTCAAGGATCCGCATGACCTCCCGAACTGGGTCCCCAGTGGCAGGACCACTGCAAAGGCAGTTCCATCGGCAGTCACAAGGATCCTTCTCAGGAGGGAGGCCCACTCTTTCGACGTCACGACACGACTGGTCTCAGAGAGGCTCGCTAGGGGTGACTCGGAGATCATCATCATCGATCCGGCCATCGAGAAAAACAGACACAGATGGGGGCAGTACCTCGGGGCAATCGGAATTTGCCTAGAGAGGGGGAGAGAGCCACCCTCGTCCCACCCCATTGGGCACTGGATATTGCGACTCGCAAGCCTTGCTCATGGCCCTGATGCATTCTCGCTAGAGAACCTGAGGGCCCTTTCCCTGCAGAGTTCCATCACTCCGTTTGAGATTACTTCCGAGCACCCAACAGATCCCGAGATTCCCCCTTCCGCCGACTCCGAGCTACTCACAAAACTAGCGAGGAATGAACACGTCCTCGGAGGCCCAGGAGCTCTACTCAAGTGGATCGAGACCCTCTCGCGACCACCTTCCGACGAGAGGGACGGGCCAACAAAGGAAGCGGCACAATGGTGGCTTCTCTGCTTGGCCAATTCCCTATTCCCCATTCTCCGGGGCCCGGATAGGGAACTGGTACGGGGCATCGGGCAGCCGATTGGGTGCTACACGGGCTCCGTGCTCCCCCTGCCGGACATCGCCCTGGACGGAGACCGATGGCTGAATAACACCCTGTCCCTAATCGACCTCGATTCTGAGATGCAGCTCTACCGGGGGCAGGGACTCTCCCCAGCGGCAGCAGTACACGCATTGGTTAGCGACCGGGGGGTCCTGAGGGAGATGCAGCGAAGATCAGGACAGAGAGGTCCGACCCTTGGGTCCGATTGGGTGGACGAACTAGCCTCACTAGCCGAGCAATCGTCTGCAGTCCCAGGTGGCCCAAACTTCTCCGGGAACGTCTCAGTGCTAAGTCCGAGCGAGGCTCTTGGATGCACCTCAGATCTGATTGTCATGGCGAACCTTTCCAGCTCTTCATGGGACCTAAGAGTCCCCAAGACGCCGTTCCTAGGTGAGGAGGAACGCCATTCCTTAGGCATCCTCAGGCCCGATGCCCCGATCAGGGATGCCAGGCACAGCCTGCAGCACATCCTGCAATCCTCGCCAGAAGTGATAATCCTCGATCCGAGCATGGATGAAACGGCCCCACCATCCGCACCAATCAGGGAATGGGCCAGCGACTCCGATGTCGAGGGAATCGAGGAGGGGGATTACCAGTTCTCCATTGCATTCGTCTCCCCGAGGGACGCCAGGCAGGACGACGGCTTGCGAATCAGGGAGTCACGAGACCCATCCAAGCCCCCAATCAACCCTAGCGCGATCTCGATTCCAATCGACACACACGTCCAGAGGGACCGCGAAAGAAGACAACCCTCAATCGCCGAGGAGGATGGGTATCTGCCAGAAGATGCTGGAGAGCACATATTCTCCCTCGAGGGACTAAAATTCCATGGAAGGAACCCTCCCGGGGTCGAAAACCCCCGAACAAACCGGAGGTGGCCAATCTTGGGGGGCCTATCAGGAGGGAAACCATCCCTCTCGATAGACCCGAGACCGCTAAACCCCTCCCCAACCGGATCATCAGTGACCGACTCCAGACACGGACACTCAGAGGGGGTGTCACTGGATGTCCCCATCTGGTCGCCAACCAGACTCCAGACTTGGCTGAGGTGCCCTAGGAGTGGGTGGCTCTCGAGGGAACTGGATGCAGGCACGGAAGAACTGCAAGGTGAGGACATCGACAACAGGACCTATGGGGAATTGCTTCACAATGTCCATCACGACATCATCGCAAATATCCTGGATTTCCCAACTAGCGAGGAACGAACCTTCGACGGGGAATCTGGGCATTCGAGCGTCGGGAAATCAGGCTTGAATCCGAACGAGATGATGAAGATAGCACTGGAGTCTCTAGATTCGAGGGCCCCTTGGCTGGAGAGATCAGATGCAGTCTCCACACAGCGCCTGAGGTCGTTGACCGGAATGTCAAGACAGGAATGGAGCAGCTGGCTCGCCGACCCTACCCCGACACCCCCTGCCGGCAGGGTGGGCAGCATCGTCTCAGCAGAACTGCAGATTGCCGACTCTGCCCCCATATCCATAGAGTGGATGATTGGGAAAGAAGGCTCAGACAACGTAGGCATCTCGCTCCCAAAGGAACTCTCCGGGTACGGTGATACCGAGCCCATCAAGGTCAGGGGGTGGATAGATCGAGTAGACCTACTGCCCCTCGACCCGGCTTCCGGGAAGTGGGTCGACAATGACGGGGACGACAGCGTCGCACCAATCAGAGTCCATGGTACGGGGTGGAGGCCAAAGAGAATAATAGCCATCAGGGACATCAAGACCTCGGAGTCACCCATCCATAGGAATCGGCACTACAAGGGCCTACTCGAAGAACTGCAATTGGCGGTCTATGCCCGTGCATGGGAGGAAGCCCACCCGGGTGACCTGGTCCTTGCAGCGGGCATATCCGTGTTCGGACACAACTCGGACCACCTCCTGGAGGTATCAACCCAATACTCGGATTCGCACAAGGGACTCAACATTGGGACAAGGTCATCAATCACAAGCACAACACACAGATTCCCCGACGAGGACGAGAAAACCCAAAGCGATCACTTCAGATCATGGATGGCACAGAGACTCTCAGTTGCCCTGAAGGTAGCCTCGAACGCAAACTCGGGCAAGGTCCACCCAACACCATCACCAGGGGTCTGTGGATACTGCCCAGTTAGAGAAACATGCAACGTCAGGATGGAGGGATCATTCTGATCCGGCTGAACACGGCCCAGCGCCTGGCCCTCAACCTCGATTCGCACATCGTCATCGACGCGGGTGCCGGCACCGGCAAGACGAGCACAATAGTTGACCGCGTCATAGAGCACTACCTCGCTACGGATCAACGGGCAACCAGACTCCTTCCCAAGCCAGCCAGGCCTTCCAGCACAGGAGGGGGGATGGTCACAGCACCCGCATCGGAGAGAATCAACCTCGAAGAATGGGACGGCTTGCTCCCAGGCGAGGTCGTCCTCCTCACCTTCACAAACAGGGCCGCAGACGAGATGAAAGATCGCCTCCGCAGCGCAATCTCTAGGATCAGGCCAGGCCCGTTGGGAGATGACGGAAATCACAGGTTCGATCCGAGGGTCAAGAGCCAAGGATTCGTCGAGCAGTTACTCACCCTCCTGGAAGACGCACCGATCGGAACGATAGACTCCTTTCTATCCCAGTTGGTTTCTCCATACCGCGGAAAGCTCGGAGACGCACTGAGCCGGGAGAACGTGTCGGATGCATCAAGGGCGATACTGGTCGAGACCGCACTCAGGACAATCTGGAGACTCGCTAGCGAGAGGAATCGAATCGGAGAGGCGGTGGATGCCGGAATACCGGCCCACATCGCTTCGGAGGTGCTCTCAGCCAGGGACCGGGTCGCTCGTCACTACTCCGGAAGGACATCAGCAGCCAGAGTCCTAAGAACGCTAGTGGGAAAAGCCGTCTTCGTCGAGGAATCCTCTCGCAAGATTATGGACGAAACGGGTTCCTTCGATTCAAACAAGCTACTATCGACGATCATGTCCTCTGTGGACAAAGAGGAGATTTCCAACCAGTCTCAGAGACTTCACTCGATTGTGTCAGACATCTGCGAGATAATCAAGGAATCACTCCAGTCACCCTCGGCTGCCGGTTGGTCCTCCGAGACTCGGATGGCATCACTGGACGAACTAGACCGGAACGGTCCCCCTCCAGGGGAATGGGACAAGCTGTGCTGGATGGGGCACGTTCTGACTTGCATCGTCAGCCCATCGACACTAATGGGGAAGGAGATGAAACTCTTCCCGAGAATGAAGTTCCCATCCGACTCCTGGCCAGCGGGAGTTAGGAGTTATGCGGAGATAAAGGACAAGACCCAGAAAAACACCTACACATCCACTATGAAGTCGAAAATTTCGGAGCTGCAGCGAATCTGGTCAGATGATTTGGGAAGCATGATGCTTCACTTCGTGAGAACCGCAATCATCCTCGACGAGTCAACCCCTCCAGAGGTACCCCATGACTGGGAAAGACCATCCCAGGCCCTCCCGCTGGAAATCCCCGAGCGGCTGGAAAATCCGAAGAAGAACCGTCACTTTTCATTGGACGCAGAGATACAGAACCTACGGGACCTGCATCTCCTCCACCTGGGATTCCAGGGGGTGATGAAGAATCTGAAGCAGCGCGATGAGGTCCATGACTTCGACGACATTCAGAGACTTGCAGGGGACCTGCTGCTGGCAAATTGCCCAGAGGTCTGCAGGACGTTCTACCATCCCTCGGTCCAAGGGGAACTAGACTCAATCAGCCCAGACAGCCCATGGAGGGATGATCACATCTCCAGGGCACTGGATGCACTATCCAAACTTGAGCTAGATCCAGAATCGGCCGGCGCATGGTCATCCAAATTGGGAGCCACCCGAACAGATCTTGAGAGCCGGAGGCAACTCCTCGAAGAAATCAGAAGGAGGTACCGGGCCTTCATCATCGACGAGGCGCAGGACAACTCCCCACTCCAATGGAGGCTGCTATCCAGGCTCTGGGGGCCAAGGGAGACCAGAGAAGGCGATCCTCCCAAGCCAGACACTCCTTGGGAGCCCACCGTGTGTTACGTTGGAGACGTAAAGCAGAGCATCTATGCCTTCAGACAGGCAGAGGTTACCGGATTCCTGGATTTCGCCAAGTCACTAAGGTCAATCAACGTGCATGAGTTCTCCAGCGTACCGGAGCTTACCAGAAAACCGACCCTCAGGAAAGAGTCCCATAGCAGGGACCCGAGGAACGACCACAAATCGAACATTGCGACCGCATCTGAGTACATGCACAGGGGAGGCAGGGACCTATCCGCGTGGATCCCATTCGACTCTACCGACTGGGATCTACCAGTCCCGTCAGGGGAGGAGGTCAGGGCACGCAAGCAGGGCATGATCCCACTGCAGGTGAACTATCGCTCCGAAGGAGGTCTTCTGGACGTGATGAACGAATGGTGGGAGGACGTCTTCTCGGATAGGCACAGGCTAGTCTCCAGAGGGGAATTCTATGCCTCGTCCCAGACTCTCCACTCATTCCCGGAGAAGAGGCAGAACCCAGGCTCGATAGAGTGGATATGCCCACCCGACTCAGATGGATCCACTGATCCCGCCACAGATCTGCGGGTCCATCTAGATCCCTTCGGACCGGGGTCGCTGGATCGGTTGGAGAGGCAAGCTATGCTCATCGCACTTAGAGTGAGGAGCCTCATCGAAGGGAGCCCGGTAAGGGTAAGATCCGCCGACAACTCATGGAATTCAGTCCAACCAGAAGACGCAGTAAGGCCCGAAGAAATCACAATACTCCTGCCAAACAGAGTCAATCTAAGGGACGTCATCATCAGGCATCTGCATGATCTCGGAGTCCCGACACAGGTCGACCGCGAAGGCGGATTGCTGGAACGCCCAGCGGCCGCTGCATTGGAGGGGCTAGTCCAACTAGTGGCCAGGCCGGGATCCAGGCACAACGCAGCATGGGTGGCCCGTTCGCCACTATTCGGGATGACCGACACCCAACTGCACGACTTCCTCTCCAATTCGGAGAAGGGGGAGGACTTGCTCTCCAGGCTGCAATCGAACTGCTCCAATGACAGACAGCGGTCATTGGTATCGCGATGGCGCGAACTCAGCTCTTCTAGCCTCGTAGAGCTCCTTGAGGACACCATTGACCGCTCAGACCTGCTCGTCGCATTCCCTGATAAAGTCTCAAGGCAGGACGCGGAACAGTTCGTCGACCTGATCAGGACGCTGACCGCAGAGGTCGGTGGCGACCCGATAGTCCTCTCCGACAGGCTTCGCGACCTCAGGGAGAGCAGCTCACAGGCCATCGAGGCATCCACCACCCCCCCAACGAATGCAGTCAAAGTAATGACGATCCACAGCTCAAAGGGACTCGAGGCCAAGGTCGTCATCCTAGCCGACCTGTTCTCCTCCAGGCAGACTAACATGAGGAACGAACAGAACAGCAGACTCATCGTCAGCCCTGAGATGTTCGCAGGACATCCCAACCCATGGCCCGCAGAAGGAAAAACGCCTAGATCAGCGATATGGGAGCACGTCTCCCTCCTCCATAGGGCTAGGAAGAATGCCGAAGCAAGGAGGCTCCTCTACGTCGCCGCAACCAGGGCAGAAGAGAAGATAATCATCGCAGGCTCCCCGAGGGGGACCCAGTGGCTGGAAGACGAGGGCATCGTGCTCCCGTGGACCTATGACAAAAACGCTCCCCAATTGGGGCAAATGTGGCTCGAATCATTGAGAATGGGATCATGGAGGAGAGAGGAACCAGAGTCGCCCTGGCTAGACCCATCGGAAGTCGGCTCGGAACCGGTTCTGGCAAACGGGGGAAGCAGCACCGTCGACCCAGGGAGTCTGCTTGAGGATGCATTCCTCGGTGGAACTGGCAAGATGGGCATTACCATGCTCCACCATCCCGACTGCTTCCCGGAGACAAACGAAGACGGCAATGCGATCATGACCCCAATCCAGAGAGTCGAGTCAATCGACCTAGCCTCCCGTGGAAACCAAACAACAGATCCACCAACACACCCCTCCCCACGAACCGAATCCTCGACCAGAGTCCGTGTGAAACCAAGCAAACTCCCCGGATACTTCGAATGCCCCAGATGCCATTGGCTCGAGGTAAGGGCAGGCGTAGAACCAGATTCGATGTTTGCCAGAAGTGGAGCGGCCGGAACGACGAAGCCCGTACTCTCCGTGGACCCCGCGACATTCGGGAACGTTTTCCACAGGATCATCGAGATCGGCATCGGGAACCCGGGCCCCGGGGAAGACGGCCCCAGCACCGCGCTACCGTCATCCTGGACTACCAAGACAGAGGACAGGATCACCGACGAAGACATCCACAGTACCGTTTTCTCCGAGCTCCTACCAGCCGATGCAGATGCCGCTAAGGTATCAGAGGCCACCACGATAATGGCCCAGAGAGTTTCGGACGGGAGGCTGGGCGAGATGATACGCGGAACCGAGTTTGACGGAATGCGCGTGGAGGGCCTCAGGACCGAGATGCCATTCCACCTCTCCATGCCCGTTTCCTTCGAAGCCGTCAGGAGAGGCAAGTGGTCACCAGACGGAGTAGAGGACCTCGTGACAATCGACTCCACCACCATAGAAATGAGCGGGGTGATTGACCTTGTCCTCTGCACGAGAAATGTGAACGGAAAGCCGACAATCCGAGCCATCGACCTAAAGACGACCGACGCCCACTGCCTCCTGGACGAGTCTCAAAGCGGGTTATTGGAGGCTCTGGGGGATGAAACAACAGGGCCCACCTGTGAGGGGGAGGAGGAGCTCCTACGCAAGCACAGGTTGCAAATGGCACTGTACCACCAAGCCTTGGAGGAATCCGAATCCGATAGGTCAAGCGAGGGCCTCCCAAGCAGGCAGGTCCTGCCTCCAGCCATCCTGGTCGGAGTCACTGGAAGACTGGTCGAATACCCACAAGCGCTACTCGAAGAGGCGAAGTCTGACTTGATTGAGACCCTATCAAGAACCGCACGAATGTCCCTCGCGTCGGATTTCCCCATCTCCGAGATCGAGAAATTCCAGAGAGCGCCCAATCAGAAGTGCAAGATTTGCTCATCGTCTGATATGCCTCAGTAGAAGAGTCCATGAGTGAACACCCCGGGTAGGGGTCATGGCGCTGGACCTGGGGGATTTGATGGATAGAAGTGATGAGATATGGGAGCAATCGATTCTTCCAAGCCTATCTGATTTTATCGAGATAAAGGCCCTCTCCCCGCTGTTCGAGCCTGATTGGGCCAACCTAGGCGAGTTGGACGCAACCATCGAGCTATTCTGCAAATGGCTCGACGAGCAGGGAATCTCCGGGATGTCATACGAGACGCATAGGATCGACGACCTATCACCCGTGCTCCTGGTAACTATCGAGGGAACCGGACCCGGCGAGGTGATCTTCTACTCCCATCTCGACAAGCAGCCGTCGAAGCCTGAGCTGTGGTCAGAGGGGCTCCACCCCCTGAGGGCCGTAAGGAGGGATACTTGGCTCTATGGCCGCGGCTCCGTTGACGATGGTTACGGGGGGTACCTGTGCGCCACCTCCATCCGGCTCCTGCAAGAGGCCGGGGTGCCACACCCACGTTGCACGTTGATCATCGAGACATGCGAGGAATCCGGCTCATTCGACCTCCCGCCATACCTAGAGGAACTGACGGATCAGTTGGGAGACCCCGGCATGGTCGTCGTCATGGATAGCGGTGGCCCGGATTACGATCACGTCTGGATGACCGAAGCCCTACGGGGACTGGTTTCTGGAACTCTTTCTGTGAAGGTATCACACGAGGGCATCCATTCTGGGAACTCAGGAGGCTCGATCCCCTCGTCATTCAGGATTCTGAGAATCCTCCTGGACCGCGTGGAAGACTCGGCCACCGGACGAGTTCTGATACCCGAGATGCATGTCGAAATCCCCGAAGAGATCAGGGAAAAGGCCGTTGCACTTAGAGAAATAGTCGGCAATAGCATCTGGGAGCAGTTCCCCACCGTGGACTCGCTCAGGCAGGCTTCGGATACAACCGAGGACATGATAATAGCAATGAACTGGGAACCAACACTCTCGATCATCGGGGCGGATGGGATGCCATCGGTACAAGTCGCAGGAAACGTACTCCGAACAAACACCGATCTAAAACTAAGCTTCAGAATCCCACCAGGCGTCGATTCAGATATTGCGATAGCCTGCGCCAAGAAGGCTCTCGAGGAAGACCCACCATACGGTGCCGAGGTCACCTTCACCCCAGACTCGTGTGCAGATGGATTCCACGCCCCTCCTCTCGCTGGCAGCGTTTCGGATGCAATCCATGACGCATCAATGGAGCTAACAGGCCTCCCTCCCTTGGCCACCTGGACTGGTGGCACAATTCCATTCATGGCTATGATGCAGGGCAAATACCCTGAAGCAATGTTTCTCTGCACCGGTTCTTCTGGTCCTGGAAACAACGCGCATGGTCCAGATGAGAAATTACACATCCCCTCTTCGAAGAGGCTGACGGTAGCCCTTTCAGCCACAATCTCAGCTATTTGCGGAAACCCATGATTAGCCGTTTCTCCCCGGCCTAAGTGCCGCCGGGGTTATATCGGGGTTACCTGCGCACCATGGAAGATGATGGGCCAAGACGACTCAGCCGGAGCAGACTCCCAGCCGACTATCCAAGAACTGGAGCAGCAGGCTGCCAAGGACAAGGAAGCTCTGGACAAGCTCTTGGTCGCATACCAAGCACAAGAGGCCGATATCAGCGAGATGAAGGCCCATGTCGAGGCCCTAAACCGAGAACTCATCGACAAGGAGACCGAGAAGGAAGGTATCAACAACCTCCTCTCAAACCTACGTAGGCAGAAGGACGAGATGGAAGTCGATCTAGCCAAGGCAAACACGAAGATACCATACTTGGAGAGCAAACTCGACAAGACCGAGGAGCTGCTGGAAAGAGAGAAGGCGAGACTCGGCCAGGTACTCACTGTTGCCGAGGAGATAGACGAGTCAAACCAAGCCGCACAATCAGAGTTATCCGCGAGGGACGATTGGTATGTTCAGCACCTACAACTCTTCGAGGACCTCAACGAAGCAATCCAGATCCGTCACGACATGATTGACAGGGCCATTGCCACAGCCAAGGAAATTCACTCCAAGCAGGAATCGTTCCAAGCCCAGAAGCAGGCTGTCATAGAGGAAATAAAAGAAATGTCCTCAGATGATGAAGATGAACCCGAGACTGAGAACGAGTAACCCTACTCTCCCACCTTCTTGATGAATCTGGCTGGTATTCCTCCCCAAGCTTCACCATCGGGGATATTGGTCCATTTAGGCACCACGGCTCTAGATGCTACGACCGCTCCTTCACCGATTGTGCACCCGGGTTGAACCGTGCTCCCCCCTCCAACCACTGCGTTGTTCCCAACATGAACAGGAGCCAGAACAATTTCCCCCCTCTCAACCAGATGCCCATTTATTGTCGCATTTCCACCAACTACTACTCCATCTCCAAGAGTCACCATATGAGCGTCATTCAGCGAATCTGTGAGAATTTGGACGCCCTTCCCAATCTTAGCGCCCATTAGTTTGTAGTATATGTTAACCTGTAGTGATGGGACTATATTCTTGATGAACATCTGTGCCACCTTGTGGAAAACTAGCGACCAAGCCCATGCAATCGTGACCCAACTATTGAGTGGGTATCGGCCTTCTTTCAGAGGGGGTCGCAACAGTCCTCCAAGGACGCCGCAGATTAGCAGCAATGTCAATCCCCATAACAAGTATCCAATACCCAGCCCCACACAAATCCCGAAAGCCTCAATCCAGAAATCCTGGGCCTTACTCCATTCCGAGATTTCCATGAATAGTAGGTAAGAAGGAACAGCAGCAATGCCCCAGACAATTGCAGAGAAAATCGCCACTGGAATCGTAAGTAAGTGTTGGACCAAAGAAAAATTCATCCTTCTTCACCTCACTCAACTATCAGTCCGGCTTCGATGTCCTCTTGTCTAGCCACTCTGATACCCTCTTCAACGTCGATGAAGATGAATAGTGACCATCCGATTAGGATCACGACCACTACGCTAGCCACTGCCATCCTGCTCCCCATTGTTGCTGCACTGATTGCATAGACGATGGGGCCGAAAACCGCAGCCGCCTTGCCTATGAACCCGAAGAACCCGAAGAATTCAGTGGATCTTGAGGAAGGTGTGAGCATCGTAAAGAGGCTTCTGGCTTGGGCGCCCGCTGTCCCCATGACGATTCCGACCATCATACCTAGCATTATCCATTGAAGACTGACGCCAAAGTTCAGAGGTTCCCAAACATTGTCCCTCAACAGGTTTGGCCACCAGTCAGCAAGCTCTCCCTCGATGATTGTCGGGTGTTCTTCACCAACATATCTACTCCCATCCAGATCCCCTCCCTCGAACGAGAAAGAGAACCTGTGCTCACTCATCATGGCCACCTCACTGCGGAGAGAAGTAGCTTGACTCATAGAAATGGAGTCAATAACCACATCGTCGTCACTCCACCTTTCACTCTCACTCGTGTCAGGAACGGTTTCAAACATATACTCGAAGAAAGAGTCCCTGAAATCCAGGTCCCCATCTCCAGACTTGCTAACCCACCCCTTAACTCCTCTGTCGTACAGGGTTGTAAGTTCATATTCGCCAGTCTCGTCATTGAAATCGTACTGGAAGTCATAACGCTCGTGGTCGTCCTCTAGTTCCAGAGGGGCGAATCCAACTGCTAGTATCGCGACTACTGAGTATACCCCGAGAGACCAACCAAGTACTCTCTTCGTTCCAAACCTGTTTGCCAACTTGCCTCCTATTACCGTCATTGGAACTGCTGTAATATTCACCATTAGCAATAGGACGAAGTTCATCGTCGGATTCAGTCGCAGTACAGAGTCGCCAAAAGCCGAAGCCATCCCTCCTATGGTGTTGATTCCATCAAAGAAAAGCAGGTATGATGCAAGGTAAATGGCGAGAATCTTGAATTTTCGGATCTCCCCAAAGGTCTTCCTTACTTCACTAATCCCATCCCTAACAGCTTCCAAAGCAGAATCGTACTCCTTCGGGTTTGGAATCTCAGGCTCTGGCGTATTCCTAAACAATTGCATCCCAAAGCCCAACCACCACATCGCACTAGTAACGAAGATGAAACTCAACACCCATGGGCTCCACGGATCACTGACTCCGAAGAAACCAGTGAGTCCTACCAAGAGGTGGACAATCAGGATTAGCGACCCCCCAGCAAAGCCGTAGGCATACCCCCAACTGGAAACGTGATCCATGGATCCACTATCCGCAAGGTTTGGCATGAATGCATAGTAAATCACATTCCCTCCAGCAAATCCTATGTTTCCTATTACTAGGCAGAATGCGAGGAATCTGTAAGCAGACCCAGCCTCTAGGTGAGGTGCTACACCCATCATTGCGGTGAATAGTACGCCGATAACGGTGTAAACCCAGAGTATCTTCTTCTTGATAGGCATCCGATCGGCTATTGCCCCAAGCACGGGGCTGACAATAGCCACGAACAGGCTAGCCGATCCTAGGATAATTGCGTAGAAGGTATCCCCAGTTATCTTCAGGCTTCCTACCTCGGTTCCACCTCCAGTCGACAACTCGAACATGCTGGATAGTAACTGCGGAACCAGTACCGTGAGGACAGTGAGGGCAAATGCCTGATTTGCCCAGTCATACCAGTACCAACTCCTCAGTGCCCGGTTTTCCTCATCACCCATTCCTTCTATTGTTCCGAAACCCATTCTACTCCGGCCTCGGAGGCCTGATTAGGGTTTAGTGTATCCTACAACACCTAGTGTCTTATCGTGAACGGGCAACACGTCAATATCAAGAGCAAAGCGCCAAACGCGTGTCATGGGCAAGTCATGTGGCATCATGGGCGACGGGTCTAAGGCAGTGAAGATCCACCATCTGGTGAAGGCACCAGAGAACACACCAGAGTCAATCTCGTTCAGGGAATCTTGGGATGCAAGTAGGCCAGTTACGGTGTACAAGACCCCCGAGAACCTCCCAGATGGAACTCCATGCACGGCTGCCACTGTGATTCTCAGGTCAAAGGGATGTGCCTGGTGGTGGAAGTCAGGCTGTACGTTCTGCGGATACTTCAATGACGTGAGAGACGATGTCTCTGCCGAGGACATGTTCTCTCAATGGGAATATGCGAAGAAGTCGACCAATAATTTTGAGGGGTGTCAGATGATCAAGGTCTACACATCAGGCACATTTTTCGAGGATAGGGAGAACCCTCCCGAGTGGCAGGAGGCTGTTCTCAAGGAGACTGCTGATATGGGTCTTCACCTGGTGGTTGAGGCTCAAGCACAGATGTGCACCCCAGAGAAGATTGAATGGGTCGCTGCAAGACATCCCGGATGCACCGTTGCAATTGGCCTAGAGGCTTACGATGACAGTGTTCTGAGGTTCCACGTCAATAAGGGATTCACAACTAAACAGTGGCATCGAGCGGTCGAAATGCTGAGGGAGAACGACTTGCGGGTCAAGACCTACCTCTTGTTCAAACCGCCTTTCATGTCAGAGGGAGATGCACTCATCCACACAACTTCGTGGCTCATTGACGTTGCACCCCTCTCCGACGAGGTCTCTGTTAACCCGATGAATATTCAGAAGAACACGGTAGTTGACAGGCTTTTCAGGAATAAGGAATACAGAACACCGTGGCTATGGTCGTTGGTGGAGATGATTAAGCGAGCCCATGAAAATCTGGTGGACTCCAGTTGCCGAATCATCGTTCATCCAACGGCAGGTGGAAAGATTCGTGGCGCCCACAATTGCGGTTCGTGCGATTCAGAGGTAGTAGCAGCTATTGAGAGATATTCAGTGTCCGGGGACACCCATGAGTTCCACCACTTGGAATGCTCCTGTGAGGCACACTGGAGAGCAGAGTTGGAAAACGACCTCAACCTCCCTATCACACTCGGATCTGGAACATTCCGACGTGGAAACCCGATAGACATAGTTCGTGCCCCTTGACCCGATTGACAAACTGTATACGCCCAATGCTTAAGGGCAAATCTCTGGTGGTAGAGTCGGAATTGTACGATTCCGGGGTGTTTGATTGTCCGATGACAGGTCCACTTTGATTGGAGAGTTCCTCCAAGGTGAGGGAGAACCCTCATCTTCATGGGTAATGTTGGTAATGGGTTTTGTTTCAACCATGATTTTCTTGGTTCTTTATGGAATACTGTTCCCGAGCAGCGATCTTCCGGTTATTTCCTCGGTTCTTCCGGTTTTTGATGGCGTCTTCGACTCTGGCATCTGGTTCTTCATCCTAGGAGCAATGATTGGCGTCTTCGCAATTTTGGGTACAATGCTGACTGAGGCAACCAGCGAGTGAGGTGAAAAGATGGGACTAATTACATCCATGGCCGCTTTCTGGTTAGCCATACTCGTTGTTTTCGTGCTCGTCAATAGGGGGGTATGGGTTTTCACAGATGTTTCAAAGAGCATGAGCATGTTCATGCTTGAGAAAGCCCTTGGCCCCCCAATAGACTTCGTAGAAGGGAAGAGAGGATCTGCAGCCACTTCATGGATTATCCAAGGAGCTCTTTGGCTAATCCCTGCATCGGTAATTACCTTCTGTGGGCTGTGGCTTTCACATGACCCAGAAGCACTTCACAGCCTTTCGTCATGGGGCCTAAACCCTGCTTCAACTTCCCTAATCACCTCTGGCTTCCTCGTTGCCGTTTACGGGTCCGTTGGAATGCTCCTCATCGGCTCTTCTATGCACATCGTCCCTGAGCTGGGAGGGACAACTCTTGCAACCGAAAAGAACGCTACTCTGATGTCTTTCGTCTGGACACTTGCAGTATTTGTGATGTTCATAGCAGCAAACAAGCCGGAGATTGTGGGCATCAAGGTCATGCCACTAGCCACTCTACTTTCCAACCTAGCACTCATTGCCGTCATCGTCAATATGCTCCTAACTGCGGCATCTCGAACCAAGAAGATGCCACTACCGGCATGGATGATGATTATTGGAATGATTTCCGCGCCCGTCTCGGTTGTCGTCATAGCAATCACAGGCCCTCTGGATTCGGGCTCAGGACAGTGGCTAGCAACTAGGATGGGAGGCACGTCCTTCTTCCTGATGATGTCCGGTGCGATTCTATACGGTGCCTCTAGGGGAAGCGGAAATCCACTCTGGTCTAGGTCTCTTGCAGCAGTGACCATGGTAGGGGCAATACTCACAATTAACCCAGCAGGGCTAATTGAAGGTGAAATCGCCTCTGAATTCCTCGGAATCAGTGCAGCTTCGTTCGAACCTTCTAGGAACGATATCGTAGCAGGCTCATTCCTTCTTGCACTTTCTCTAATTCCAATAATCGCTCTTTCAGCCAATGTATTGGGGACAATGAGGGGCGATGACGTGTTCATGGAGAACCCTGACTACCCAGGAATGCCAGAGATCAATCTGGCAGCCTTCATGGCTGTACCCATCTCCATTGGTGGTCTCTTCGTACTCACAGATCATCTTACTGGAACCAATGAGCTCACAGGAATTCACACATCCCTAGTTTTGATGGGTGTTTGGGTTGTTTTCGTCCCCGCATCCCTTGGAGCTGCATTGTCCATCTTCCCCGAGGTCTCAGGGAGAAACGTCCTTTCTGTCAACCGCTCTAGGTGGGCCTTCTGGTTGATGGCAGGAGGATCATTCTCCGGATTGGTCTTCACGATGATGGCCGACTTCTCTGACATGGCTCTTCTAGAAGCTGCTATCGAGGAGGAGAACTCTATGTCCAGTCGTATCAGAGCTTTGGGCTCCATTCTCTTCTATGGGGCCGTCCTTGGCTCGATTTATCACTCACTGAACATGATCAGCGGGTCATTCAGAGGCACTCTAGCCACCGAAGGGACAAACCCATCTTCAACTTCAATACCCAGTCCCTACAAGCTAACCAAGGAGACCACTGTGAGGAAGATTCTAGCACAGAGAGAAGGAAAACTCGATACAGTAGTTGTACCCGAATCTAGCACCGATATGCCTGGAAGCCCTACTGAGTTGTGAATCGACCACATAGTCAATGTGTCGTCAGGTTCTGCCACCTCTGGGATAGCATGAGGATAGGCCTTGTTGGAAAGCCGAACGTCGGAAAGTCAACTGCATTCTCCGCACTAACACAAATGCCTGTTGACATTGCAAACTATCCATTTACGACCATTGATCCTAATGTGGGAGTAACTTGGATTCCATTGCCAGAGAGATGCGCTTGCTCCAGTCTGAGGGAGCGTAGGGAGTCCTCCGGCAGACTCGAATCCACTTCTGACGAAGATCCTAGGGGGGGTAGTATCTGCAACCCCAATTCAGGATCATGTTCCGGGTTCAAGCGCATGGTTCCGGTGACTCTAATCGATGTCGCAGGTTTGGTTCCCGGAGCCCACGAGGGCAGAGGTAGAGGGAACCAGTTTCTCTCCGACCTCTCAAGATGTGACGCTTTAATCCAGGTGGTCGACGTGTCCGGTTCAACCGATCTGGAGGGAAACCCAGTCGGTTCAGGAGGCTCCCAACCGATCGAAGAGCACAGTTTCCTCATTGGGGAGCTAGATTCATGGATTCTGGGGATAGTGGAGAACGGATGGGACCGAGCCTCCAGAAAGGCGCAAGCCGAAGGATTCAGGGCGATTCGCGAACACATACTCGAGAGGCTGACAGGAATTGGAGCCACTGAACACCACGTCTCTGTAGGATTTTCATCGGTAGAGAGGCAACTGCCATCTTCTGCAGACCCTGCGTCTTGGGGTCACGAAGAACTCAGAACATTGTCTTCTGCGATCAGGAAGTCAATGTTCCCAATCTCAGTAGCCGCAAACAAGGCAGACAACATCGAGGAGTTCGGGCCCGAGTTAGAGGCCGAGGTAGAGTCGAACGGAGGCAAACTCGTCTTCACCAGTGCCGAGGCTGAGCTCGCCCTTCGCCGGGCCTCATCCTCTGGGCTGGTTTCCTACCAGCTGGGCGATTCAGAATTTGAGCTGACTGCAGACGGCGAAGAGAATCTCTCCGAGCAGCAGAGGGCAGCACTTTCTTCGATTTCCACCACCTTGTCTTCGTGGGACGGAGGAGGTTTGGTCGGCCTGCTATCGGGGGTGGTGTTTGGCCAACTATCCAGAATCGTCGCATATCCGGTTCAGGACGAGACTCACTGGGTCGATGGGGATGGCAAGCCTCTCCCAGATGCAATTCTGATTCAAAGGGGAACTACTGCAAAGGGACTGGCATTCGAGGTTCACTCCGACCTTGGAGAGGGATTCGTAAGGGCGATTGACGCCAGATCTGGAAGAGTGATTGGAGCAGAACACGAACTAGCTGACGGGGACGTAGTCAGCATCCAGGCAAAGACCTAGCTACTTGCAGCCTCAATACTCAACTCAAAGAAAACAGCGGTCCAAGTGATATCGAAGTCCTCATCGTTGTCAATGAAGCCACCTGCAATCGGGGCCGCTTCTATCGAAGCTGTGATTGTCGCAATCCATGACCCCATGCCTCTCCCCTCAGAATTCCATACCTGCCTAATCTCATTCTCATTCAAATCCTCTTCAGTGTAGTCTTCTCCAGTGTAATTCGGAGTAATGTCCCAACGGATGGAAAAGCCACCATTGCCCCCGCCCGAGCAACTTCCATCTGCACTCTGGTCTTCTACGTGCCCAGAGGCGTATCCTTCGACATCAATGAGGTCGCTGACCCCTTCCACGGTGTCAGTGAAACCCGGCCCCGGGTCATCATTATCGAAACAAGAAACTTCCAACTCTACATACCCGATGCTTAATGCCGACTCAGTCGTAAGGTCGAAGAAAGAATCGTGACTATCCCCATCACCAAGGGTTACTGATTCACTGAGTGACGTCGTACTCTCTTCGAAGCTAATCATCAGTGAACCAGAAAGTCCCGAGGAACCCCCTCCTGAGGTGTCATCGTCTATCAGGGATGGAAGGACTTCGAAGTAGACAGGGAATGCAACCAGGAAAACCAGAGTCCCTGCTAACGTCTTTACCTTCTGGGGAGTGTCTACCAGGTCTTGGAAGTCCATGGCCGTTTCACCCTTCGCTCTCAGAGCACCATTTCAAATGCTCTCCCTATCTGTACTCTATAATCTGCAATCAGTTATCCTGTGAACTTTCCCAACTACCTATGTCCAACCCTTCCTTGGAGAACAACTTCCGCGAATTTCTGAATTCAGGAAGAAGGTAGCCAATAACCGATCTCTCCATGAAGGTCCACTTCCAAGGGCATCTGGGAAGCATCCTAGACCATTCGAGCAAAAACTCCTCCCACTTCTCACCATCAAACAACTCTGGTATCCTGAAGGTGACAAAAGACATCCTTCCGGAAGAACCAGGCACATAACTCCAAGTCCGAATGGCAAGACCCTCGGCCTCTCCGGACGAGACCTTCAGTCCGAGTATCCTAGCCCGTTTTGCGATTGGTACGATTATCGCCCATCTCTGGACCAACGTGGTCTCCTCAAAGCGACCCATCTCCCATCCTCGACTTTCGCCGATTATCCGCATGGCTCTGATTGCTTCAGTGGGCACTATGCTTACTGGAATCTCAAGCGTCCGCTCCATTCGTCTCAGACCACCCTCGAGGCCCTCGCCCATAGCGGCTTGCTTCATTCGTTCCAATCTTTGCATCAGCCGAATAGGGAGCCAAGACCTTCGAAGCCGCCCGCCTCTTCCTCGGGCTCCTCAACAGCCTCTTCCTGGGCTGGAGCAGCCTCTGCGGCAGCTCCACCGGAAGAAGCAGAAGGAGCAGCCGAAGCTACTGGGGCGGCGACCGCGGTCGCCATGGCCTCACCGATGTCGACGGAGCCTAATGAGGCGACTAGGGCCTTTACTCGGGCCCCATCAGCCTCGACTCCAGCAGCCTTCAGCACTGAGCTGATGGCCTTGTCATCGATGTCCTTTTCTGCAGAATGCAACAACATTGCAGCATATACATATTCCATTTCATTCACCTTTTTTTTCATCCGAAGAGATCGCCGAGTCCATCGAACCCTGCATCCCCTTCCTCCTCTTCCTCTTCGGCTTCGGCTTCGTCGGCCTCTCCCGAATCTGTCGCCTCGGAGGGGGCGACTTCAGCACTCTGAGATGCTGCTCCTAGAGCAGCCCGTATCTCTTCATCAAGAGCTGAGGAATCTAATTGTCCAGCTAGGGACAGAGCACGCGCGCGTGCTTGTGATAGTATGGCTGCTGCGGTCGATTCGTTGACGATCCCAGCCTCCAAGGCAACCGAAAGAGCCTCCGAAGAAGCCTTGGAAATAAGAGTTGGAGTGGTAATGGAGGAGAACCACCTAACGTTGCAAGCCAGATTGAAAGCACCTGAAGTTGCACTCACTATGTCGTTCCTCAAACCGTCCGTATCAAGATCAAGATCAGACGACTGGAAAAGATGCCCCTCTTCAATTGCCCCTATCAGTATTAGACCAATCTCAATTGGGTTGATCCCTAGCTTTGCTAGCATGATCCCCAGATCCGCAGAAATCTCGTCTCCTTCAGAGAAGGTGGTATCCTTCTGGATCGCGACTTTCCCCTTGTCAATCTTAGCAGGAATTCCTACCGCGTTGAACTCCCCTACGATTGGTCCGGGTCCGAATTCTGTTGGTCCAGCAGGAATTGTAACTTCGTTCGGGAATTTTTCACCCGCTTTTGCTGCTCGGCCTTGACGTGTCTTCTCCAGTTCCCCGAAGATCTCGAACGCATTCATAGAGTCACTGTGAACAATACAAGGTTGATGTGCCCCTTCCAGAAGTGCTTCTATCTCGCTCTCTGGTCTACCAGCCTCGGACCAAGCAATCTTCACCAATGACTTCTTGGCCATTCTGATGCTCATTCTCTTCCTCAATGTGTTCCTCATGTCGATCATGTTGGTGGCAGGAACGCCAGAGACATCGACGACAGCTACTACCCCTTCTCTGCTGAAAACCTCCGTCAACTCTGACACGCGATCTTTCTTCCATCCTGCTACCTTTGGAATCACAAGATCACCTCGACTCTAATGGAAGGCCCCATGGATGTCTTGACAAAGCAAGATCGAATGTTCCCGGACCCCCTCTCAAGCTTCCCGATGACCCTGTCCCAAATGGCTACTGCGTTGGCGGTCAAGTCGTCGATACCCTGCTCTCTCGAGCCCAATGCTGTGTGGAATGTCACCCTGTCTCTAGAACGGACAATTGCTGTGTCCTTGAGTCCTGTCGCGAGAGCAGAAGGATCCAGAGTTGGAGGGACTGGTCGAGGCATCTTCCCCCTTGGTCCCAATACGCCACCCAGGAATCTACCCACCGTCCCCATATGTGGAATCTCTGAGAGGAAGAAATCGTAATTCTTGGCCATCTTCCTAGCTTTTTGGCGATCCCCTCCCAAATCCTCAATCGTAGATGGATCAATTACTTCGAGACCACCTGCCTTAGCCTTGGCAGCCATCTCACCTCCAGCGAACATGGCTATCTTGACTGGCTTCCCCCTGCCAGAGGGAAGCCTGACCTCTTCCTGAATTCTATTTGTCGGAACTTTCAGGTCAACATCCTTGATTGTGAAAGAAATCTCGATGGATTCGACGAAGCCCCTCTCCGGAGCCCCCTCTATTGCCTGTTGAATCGCAGTTTGCAGATTTTCTCTCATTTTTCCCACCTCTGCGGTTCGCGAGGCTCATGCCTCTCCCGCAATTCGTGGCGAATCTAGCTGAAATGCTCGCTAAACTCCCCCTCGCTCATTGCGTTAAGAGCCACCTTAGGCTCCATTCCTTCTACTCTAACCCGCATAGAAACACATGTCCCCATAACTTCTCTGCAGCGTGCGTAAATTGACTTCCCAGTCAGACGGTCCTTCTGACTCTCTGCTAACTCCTTGACCTGATCCATTGTCAGGTTCTCCACAGACTCTTCCCATGACCCGTTGCACTTCTTCTTCCCCAGTGCTTGAATGACTTTGTGGGGGGTTTCATTCCGTGCTGACATGAAAATGACCTCTTATCGCGGAACTCGCCGACCTGCTCTCCCTATTTGATAATGATGTAAACCGAAAAAAGACACTTCTCGGGTCACTCCACTCTCTGAGTGACTCTCACTTGGTCGGCCCTAACAGTGAGCGCAACCGGTACGGCGGCTTCGAACAACTCGACAGTGACCTCTTCCTTTGTCTCGGCAACTCTGGTTACCCGTGCTGCTTGTCCCCTGAACGCGCCTCCTGAGATCTCGACTATGCAACCCTCCTCGATTCCAGAGGTGGCCGCCTTCGGCTCTAGGTATGGAAGCACGTCCTCTAGAGGCGCCTCTCCTCCTAACACCTTGCTGCAGTTCTTTAGGGGAGTCACTCCTACTCCAACACGCCCGATCAACTTCTGGACATGATGCATCGCAGTAGCCTCGATGAAGATGAAACCCTTCATGTAATGCGGGCTGAGTACCCCGAAGACCTTGTCTTGAATGTCCTTCAGAGAACCAGTTCCAGATAATCTTGCCCTGATCTCACCTGCTACGTTTTGCTCTTGGCCGATCGAAGTCTTGAGAATGTACAGGTAAGAAGCAACGTCCCCATACATCTCCTTTAGTTGAGGGGTGGCGTAGTCTTTGTCCTGGATCTTCCCAGGGTCAACCCATTCGCTGTTCTTGTACAACGCACCCGGGCTTACTTCAGTCTCCTCGGTAATGAAAAGTATCGGCGTCACGTCATTAAGACGATTTCCAAATGCAAGTCCCCTAGCCATCCCAGAGCGAACAAAACTCATCTTATCGGGACTAATTCCTGTACACTCCGAAATCCTTGATACTACAGAATCGTGATCATCGGGGTCGCCGACACCATATATCCCATCCCATGCACCGGGGAAGTCAGCAACCTCATCCGATCGCTGCATCAGTAGGACCTTCTCTCCGCTTCTGATATACACCGTATAAGATTCTGACATTATTACCACCTCATCCTACCAGCCAGTTGAAGAATGGAGGGAAAACATTGACCATTAGGGCTAGGATGACGAAACCAATCGCCCCCAACACAAACATCCCAATCCCACAAACTATCACGGTCTGCCTGAACTCTTGCTTCGAGGGCTTCTTCGCCATCTTCAGTATTCTGGCGTAGGAACCGGTCTGAAGGCCCTTTACACGACCTTCAATCTCGTCCTGCCAAGACTGGGCAAGCTCTTCAATCGGACCCACCTTGGAATTCTCAACCGCCATGCTAACACCTAGAAGCATTCCGGCGACCTACAGATTCCATTTAAGGGCGACGGGAAGACAAAGTATTTTCATTCTTCATTTTGTAAAGAATCTAACTTACGAATTCTACTGTTCTGTTTCTGAGATTTCTCATTTGGGTGTGAAGGGCTGCTCCATGAATCTGTTCGCTCTTCACTCCAGTCAGAACCAGAAGAACCCTGATATCGCTACCCATCGAATCATCTGTTGTCACTCCCCAAATCATCCTGGCATATGGGTTGATGCTCTCTCGGATTATCTTTGCACATTGCTCCGCCTCTCCGAGAGTCAAACCAGGTCCACCGACTACGTTTACCAGCGCACCTCTTGCATCAGAGATGTCGATATCAAGAAGAGGTGATTGCAAAGCCTCCATGGTCGCCTTCTCTGCACCTTCCTCCACGGTCGCTTCACCTAGGCCAATCATCGCCACTCCACCACCGTTCTCCATTACCGATCGTAGGTCCTGGAAGTCAAGATTGACCACTCCTTCCTTGGCAATCATCTCCGAGACGCCCGAAATGCTCCTCATTAGCAATTCGTCCGCTACTCTGAATGCTGCATCTAGAGGTAGGTCCCTAACCCCCTCAACTTCTAGCAATCTTTCGTTTGGAAGGACGATAACTGTGTCACATACCTCCCTTAGTCTCTCTAGTCCCCATTCGGCATTCTGTCTGCGCACAGCTCCTTCGGAGACGAAGGGATAACTAACAACCGCAATCGTCAGTGCATCGGCTGCCTTTGCGAGTCTAGCGACGACGTGCGCACTCCCTGTCCCAGTGCCACCTCCGAGACCCGCGGTGATGAATGCCAGATCGCATTCCTCTACCTCTGTTTTCAGCACTCTTTCCGACTCGTATGCTGCCTGCTCTCCCTTCTCTGGATCGCCCCCCGCCCCCCTGCCTCGGGCGGAGCGACCAATCAGGACCTTGTTCTCCACATTCACTCTCAACAGATGTTGAGCATCCGTGTTTACTGCCATCCCCTTGACATATTCATCATCGAACAATCCTTCTTGCTCTAATCGGGCGACTGTGTTGGATCCACATCCTCCACAACCGAAGACTCTAATCTTCGGCTGAAGTGACTTCAGTAGATTTTCTAGATCCGGGACCTCTTCAATTTCAGGAATCTTCGGAGGCCCTGCCTCATCATCCTGAAGCTCTAGAACTCTATCGATTAGGTGCTTCACATTCCTCAGGCGAGTTGAATAGAGGATAACCATTGCCCCACTCTAGTCCAGAAAGAAGTAGATTTTCACCATCATTCTAAGTTTCCACTATGCGATCAAGCCATTCCTTGTTTTGACGAACCTAACTAGGAATGTGTATACTCCTCCCCATGCAGAAATAGCCAATGCGAACGTCATTCCATTCAACTTCTCATTCCCCAATAATGCCCAGTCTGCTAACCAGTGATAATTTTCGATAGAGATCCCTGAAACATCTCCCTGCGCCTGCCATGCTGTCACAATTAGAGCAACCAAAGTCAACACCATCCTATCTGCTCTCGAGAATCCACCGTAAATTCTGCCCAGTCCGACAGATTGAGCTTGCGTACCCATGTACGAACCGAAGAGAGTTAGCAGGCCAGCGATATACCCTGAACTGGGATTGTTCACAAAGTCCGCGTTCATCCCAATTGCCACTAGGATTCCAACATCTACAATCCTGTCAATAGTGTGGTCGAGAAAGTCCCCATATGGCCCATCGGTTCCCTGGTGTCTGGCAAGAGCCCCGTCTAAACCATCCAGAACTCCTGCAATTAGGACAATTATGACTCCTCCAATGATGTAGATTGCACCCTCCGTATTTCTCTCCGCGGCCATAAGCAGGTAGAATGCCAACAGAGAAAGAGCGAGGCTTGTCCAAGTAAGGGTGCTGGGGTCCACACCTTCCATTCTATGAACTAAGGGAGTGATTGCCTTAGTCCACCTTTCCCTCATTTTCTCGAACATCTCAGACTTCTCCTCTACCAACCCAGTCAATTGGATTGAGTGGACTTCTTGGCTTGAAGTCATCTGAAGCCCATTTGAGAATTGCTGCAACTATTGACTCCGACCTCTCGAACGATGTATCAAACTCGATTGTCGGCTTGCCGCCAATATTCTCCGTCCATGGCCCACCAAGTATCTCCCAATCGACATTTTCGTCGATTTTTTGACTCGAGTAAGTTCTCTCTGTGAGTCTTTCACGCAACTCTCCCGGTCGACATCTCAGAATGACTACGCAGTCTACTCCTAGCAGGTGAGAGAGATGACCATCAATGACAGTTGGCCTTCTTGGGTCCTCTTCCCATGCCGACTCCAGTTCTTTTTGCAGCCTCTTTACGTCAACCGGTCTCGCTCCGTCGTGGGGGTCAACCTCGTCTATGCATCCAAATTCCTCGGCAAGATCCTCTACGGTTTCAATACAATAATCGAATCCTTCAAGCAAGGAGGCAACGGTCGACTTTCCAGTACCTGGAGAACCAGTCATTGCTAATCTGAATGCCCCTCCCATGTCATCTCGTGTTGCAAAGACGACAAGAACGCTCCGTGCCGAGGCGTAACATTGACCTAGAAAACTGGTGCCACGACCGATTATGACGGAGTCGGTAAGATGGATTAGAGCCCTGGATCCCCGAGACACAAAGCTGAACATATTGCTCATTGCAATACCATTAACGGCCTACTACAATTATGTAGAACAAAACTACTCCTTGGCGTTCTTCTCGTCATTGGTGGCCATAATGCCTCTTGCCTTCCTAATGGGTAGAGCCACTGAGGAAATCGCTCTAAGAACTTCAGATTCACTTGGAGGACTTCTGAATGCGACATTTGGCAATGCCGCAGAACTCATCATCGCCGTTCTACTTATCCTCCAAGCCTCCAAGGTAGCTGATGTAGAGGCACAATCATTCTATGTTCACTTAGTTCAAGCAAGCCTAATTGGAAGTATCCTGGGAAATCTATTGTTGGTCATGGGTCTAGCATTTGTTTGGGGTGGTATCCATCATTCAGAGCAGAGCTATTCGGAGAACCAAGTTAGCTCGAATGGCTCGCTCCTCCTCCTCTCGATGATCGTCCTAGTAATACCCACAGTTTTCCACTCAACTGTTGGAGGAGAAGTGGGAGATTCAAGAGTTCAGGACTTGAGTCATATCGCTGCTGTAATTCTCCTGATGATGTACGGCCTGTTTCTATTCTTCCAGTTCCGCACCCATGTGCACCTTTTTGCCACCGATGGCTCTCATCACGAGGATCCAGAAATGACTCAGAGAGATGCAGTCATCCTCCTTGTAGTGGCCACGATTCTAGTGTCTTGGATGGCCGAGATTCTAGTGCATTCAGTGGAGGCAGCAGCCGAAGATATCGGACTACCGCATCTTTTCATCGGCGTAATCCTACTACCTCTCTTCGGAAATGCTGCTGAGCACTTCACTGCAGTCTCAGTGGCTGCAAAGGACAAGATGGATCTATCCTTCGCAATTTCCATGGGTTCATCCACCCAGATTGCAGTTTTCGTAGCTCCACTAATGGTTGTATTAGCATGGCTGTTAGACGTTCCATTGACCTTCGAATTTGGAATGCTTGAGACCGTCTCTGCCTTCCTAGCAGTGATGATCGTCAATTCGATTGCTGCAGATGGGAAGTCAAACTGGTTGGAGGGGGCCATGCTATTGTCATCGTACGCCGTGCTAGGAGCCGCTTTCCTATTCCATCCGTGAACTACAACTCTCTGTAATACTCCTCAACAGATGATTCCAGAGCCAGAGAAGCCTCTGCTTCATCCAAAGTCAAAGTTACCCCATCTCTGCGAATTGCCTCCCCATTGACGAACACGTCCAGAACCCTTGCTCCAGAGTAAATCAGATTTGGTAACAACCTCCTACCTCCTCTGCCCCATGGCCTCATTCTGATATCCGAAAGATCCCAAGTAACCCAGTCCTCGGACCCCTTGGTTGCTAGGGACCACGTCTCTTCAGGGCCGAGAATCCTAGCGTCCCAATGATCATGCCTCTGTACTAGACTAGCCGCCTTAGCCTCCGCCCTCATGTCCAACGAGTTATTGCTAGCAGCACCATCAGTGCCTAGCCTGACATCAACGCCCGCTTCCACCATTGCGGGATATGACATGGTACCTCCGCACGCTAGCTTCTGATTGCTTGTCGGACAGTGTACTGCATGAGAGGCATGACTAGCAAGTATCCGCATTTCCTTCTTAGTCACCCAACCACAATGGGCGCAAACCGTCCCCTCGGTGAAATAGTCAATCGAGTCCAAGTACTCTATCGGGTACATTCCGTGTTTTGCATGACAGTCAGCAACCTCTCCCCTAGTTTCGGACGCGTGGATGCTAAGTGTACAACCACTTTTCTGAGATAACTCGGATGCTTTCAGCAAAGTCTCCTCTGAGCAGGTGTATACTGAATGAGTTCCGATCCCATACTCTATTTTACTAGGCACCGGAGAACCTTCCGACAGCAAACTTTCAATCTTCTTCAGAGCCTGTCCGGCCCCTTCCGGATATGATGGAGTTGGGAAGTCTGTAATTGGGCCGCAGACCTTCGCACGAATCCCACTCTCAGCAACTACCCCTCCCACAACCTCAGGATGATAATACATGTCACATGCAAACGTGGTCCCAGTTGCAATCATCTCCGCAATGGCCGCCCTGGTGCCATTTTCCACAAACCCCTCCGTCAGTCCCTTCTCAACCGGGAATATGGACGTCTCAAGCCATTCCATCAAAGGCAACCCCTCTCCCATTGACTTGTTCAGCACCATTGCCATGTGCGTATGCCAGTTCTGAAGGGACCTGGTCACAAGGCGCTTCGATCCGTCAATGATCTCCACTACGTCCTCATCACCTTTGCTGGGTGAGAAAGACCCGTCTTGATGCAGCAGTAAGTCTCCCTTGTGAACCTCGCCACTGTCATCTAGCAGCCAAGTATCTGTGATTCTCCTGGTTCCGGAGTCCATGCTAACTACCCTATTCCAAACTACTCGCATACCGCATTAAGTATGCTAATGGTTTCTCCATCAGAGTTCTTCATCCACGCGTTAATGACGTCACCGGGCTTCATCGGGCCAACACCCTTTGGCGTTCCAGTCCAGACAAAGTCCCCTGCCTCTAGATCGTACCAGCGATTGAGATGAGACAATAGAGTTTCTACCGAATGCACCATTAGATCAGTTGATGCCAATTGCTTAGTTTCCCCATTTACTGAGAGGCCGATTTCCACCTCTCCATCATCCCAATCAGTCCATGTCCCTAGAACTCCGGAACCTCTGAAACCCTTGCCCTCTAACCATGGCCAACCTTCTATCTTAGCCATAGTTTGACGAGTTCTATTTGTTGTATCAATCCCAACGCACATCTGGATTGGAGTAAGACCATCCCCAAGCCTGAATACCATCTCCACCTCATGATCAATATGCTCATCCGGCTCAAGGAGCGTCACTACATTGCCCCCATCATCCGAGGCCTCTACCATGGCAGACGGAGGCATTAGGAAGAAGCGCGGGTAGTCTGTTACATCTCCAAGAATCTCTTTTGCGTGTCCAGCATAGTTTCTGAAGACCGCCCAACCGACTCCCATGCCACTCCCAGCAAGGCACCAATGATTAGAACACCGGTTAGCACTCTTCCTCATCAGGTTGAAGGACAATGCCTTCTGGAGTACTATTGTGCCCGAAGACCCCTATCGAACCTTGGACGTCTCAAAGGATGCTTCAGATGCAGAGATAAAGCGGGCATATCGTAAGCTAGCTAGGCAATACCATCCAGATAGGAATCCTGGAGATGCTGCAGCAGAAGAGCGATTCAAGGCAATACAATCCGCATATGAGTCGATTGGAACTGCTGAGGGCAGGAGTCAGCACGATCAACAGAGGCGAATGGAGGAGATGTTCCAAGGTGGAAGGAACCGATCCCCGTTTGGGGGGGTGGATTTGGGAGATATTTTCTCACAATTTATGGGCGGCAGAGGTAGCCAGAGTCCTGGATCCGACTCTGGATTTGGAGGCACTAGGGGGGGGCCCAGCCCCAGTCAGCAGATTTCCAAAGGTGCCGATATTCAAGCCGGTTTGGACATATCTCTTGATCAAGCAATTAGTGGTACTGAAGTCAAATTTAGCCATCGAAGAATGCGGAGGTGCCCGGATTGCAATGGTTCCAGCTTTGGCTCAACAAGGAGATGTTCTGTATGCAGAGGAACCGGAGTCATCACAAAGGGAAGTTCCATTACGGTAAGAGTACCCAAAGGAGCTGAGCACGGTCACTTACTACGTCTAAAGGGAATGGGTCACGAGCACCCAGAGGGTGATTCAGGGGACCTGCTTATCACAGTCCGACTCGATGCCGACGAGGACCGCCGATGGGAAGATGGCCGACTAATACAAGAAGTCAGACTCCCATACACAATGCTGGCCCTTGGAGGCAAAGTGAGAATTAAGACCCCATCCGGAAAGAGACTGCAGATAGAGGTCCCACGTGGAACTAGAATTGGTGATAGAAGACGCCTTCAAGGCCATGGGCACGCCGGCGGGGCTTTGGACGTGGAGTTCACTTTGTCCGAACTCGAGAAACTTACCAAGTCACAGGTAGAGGCACTGAAATCTCTCAAAGACAGCGGCTTGTAAACAGAATACAATCAGTGAAATATTGAATTCCCTGCGATTGGACCGTGAGAGACTTCGAGAGTCTAGCCGACTACTTGATACCACGTCGGAAAAAGGTACATTTCGCCTTAATAGTAGTCTCAATTTTCATGATTCCCGGGATTATCGCTTCTTCCGAACCCATTGACATTGAATCCTATGACATGGAGTCTCCAGAATTAGATGCCAATAAAGTTCTGAGAGAAGAATTCACCGCAGCAGGAAACATTTGGGGCTTCGGAATTTTTGTTAGAAACCCGGAACACTTCGGTGAACCTGAATCGGACATAACGATGATTGCCGATTTTCCTGGAGTCAAGGAGGGAATCTCAGAACCAAAGGGCGGTATTCTGAATCTAACCGTCCTCAGAGAGATCGATCACGATGCAAGTACGATGAGAGAAAGTGAGATTTCAGAATTCTATCTCCCTCTAGCATCTGAGATTTCTGGAGACCCAGCATTGGGGATTCTAGACTTGGCAACCGAATTCCGGACCTTTATGGCCAATGAGTCCTCTTTGACAGCACCCAGGATTAATCCATACAAGCTTGCTGCTACTCTTGACATAACTGCATCAACTGACCCGGCCCCAACCAATTGGGACAACTGTGGGGATCTGGATTGCCTCTCCTTCGATGATCCGAACGTGACACAAGATCACATAGACTTAGCAGCCCATAGAATGGCAAACAACAGCAATGGTGCCTTTCTTAGATTCCTGTCTAACGACCGTGCTTTCCTGCCTGATGAAATGGGAGTCGTAGTTGGGCCGGTCGGCCATGAATTCTCTGAGAACGGCTCATTGGTTTCTGAAAACTGGCAAAGAGGCAGATGGTCAGCATCAGCAGCTTGGATGATAATCAACTTCGATAGGGACGAAATGCAGCAGAACGGTTGGACCTTCACTTGGAAGAACGCCAGCTCGGAGTTCGGCTATGAGTGGAACGGACTCGATTTGGAGACAAAACCGATCCGGAACTCTGTCGAGGTTTGTAGGCAGAGAGAGGAGCTTGGACAACCTCTGTGCTCCGTTGAGTGGCTGTACCTATCCCTGGAGGAGGATCTCAGGGAGAGCGACGAAACGATAGTCTCTCTAATGTTCGCTGAGTCAATCAACGTCGAAATTAACCGAGAACTAATCTCTAGCGCATTTCTGATATTATTGATGGGATTTGCCATATTGATACTTCTCTGGGCCAGTCTGAGGAGAGTCTCAGACGTAGGCATAGTTGCCACTAGCCTAGCCCTATCCCTAGTCTGGATGTATGGATTGATCGGTTGGGCAATCATAATCGGAAAGTGGTCCGGGAATGAGATTATTTTCAGGTCACAATTCTCAAATCTACTGCCAATACTGATACTGGCTCTGGAAATCGATGACAGCCTGCACAGTCTTCACAGATACAAGGAGGAACGCAGATCAGGGGCAAATTCAGAACAGGCGGTACGCAAGGCAATTAGCAAAGTCGGACTAGCCATCATGCTCACATCCGTCACCACAATCGTTGCCTTTATGGCCAACATGACATCGAGTATCTCAGCGCTCAGATCGTTCGGAATAGAGGCAGGAATTGGCGTATTCTGCGCCTTCTTCCTAACAGGCCTATGGGTGCCTCTAGCCAGACTCGACATCGACCTCTGGCTGGAATCTAGAGGCAGATTGGATGCAGAGAGAAAGGATATCATCCACATGATACCCAGCTCTTGGCTATCTTCTGTATCCTCACTGGCTGCAAGGTTCGCCCCCGCGGTCGTCATTGTTTCACTACTCATCACAGCACTGGCGACCCCCATCATGCTGTCTCTGGAGGGTGACTTCCAGGTTGAAGACTTCATTGAAGCAGATTCAGACTTGGCCGTCGGAGTCGGCCTCATCAATGAGCGCTTCAGTGACGAAGGCGAACCCGCATACATCTTGATCGAGGGCAATATCTCAAACCCCCTCGTCCTCGATGCGATTGATGAACTCCGTAGAAATATGAATTCTCACGGACCCGATGACCCAGATCAGATTTCTAGAATGCCCAATGGCGAGGTTGAACTGATTGGGATCGATTTGATGCTTTGGTACGTCAGAGGTGCGATGGCGTGGAACCAGACACCATTCGAACAAGCCGGATGGGACTTCAATACCAATGGCGGGGGTATTGGATGTAAGACTCTTCTAGTTCCCAATAGGGAGATGGAACTCATTTCCGTTCCTTCGATTGACGACAGCAAGTGCCTATCCTTCCTATATGGATTCATGTTGACTAGAGGCGTCCCAGCTAGTGGTGGTTACCCCGCTCTCTCAACCAGCATCGTAGGAGAATTCCTCCAGGTGGAAGGCGAGATTGATTTCCAAAGGCCTTGGTTGACAATTTCGGGCGATGAACCCAGATTTCCTAGAACCTCACTACGCTTCGGCATTTCAAGCCCTGAGCAGTTTGCCCTTGTCGAACCGGCTTTGAAACAGTTGGAAGAGGATCTATTACCGATCCAGAACCTCTCTGTGACGCCCAATCGAGAAAGAGGCGATTTGCAATCAGCATTTGAAGATCCGGAACACCCAGTAACGTGGGCATTGCCGACCGGTGAGCCAGTTATCAGATTCGTCGCTGCCGACTCTATGCAGGATGATCTTCAGGATACGCTCCTGCTAGGATTGGTATTCTGTATTATGGCACTTTGGTGGGGTTTCCGGGAGGATAAACCAGCGTCAACAAGATTGATGGATGTCGGGAGGAAACCACGGCAAATCGTACCAAGAATAATGCTTAATGTGGTACTGATGTCAGTGATTTCCTATTTCCTAGCAGGTGCCAATTTTGCGATCCTTTTCGCCATATTAGCCGTATTCTTCTCAATTCTGTGGGGAACTAGGCCCCTCATTCTAGCAACGATAACCACTGCTCCAATATTCTTGATGATTGTTTGGTTGTATGCGATTGTGGGAATTGCGGGATACGGCCTCAACATGGTTACGGTTTCTATTGCAGCAATTTCTCTAGGTGTCGGAATCGACTACGTTATACACATCATTGAACGTTTCAGAGAGGAGAAGGAGAAGGGAGTTAGCACAATGAAATCGATTGAGGCGGTAGGGGGGGCTTCGGGCATAGCCCTCTTTGGATCGGCTGTGTCCGACATTACCGGATTTGCGATAATTAACCAGTCAGAAATGGGGTTCTTCTCGACCTTTGGACTATTCTGCGCGATAATGATCGGGCTTTCACTGGTTGCAAGTTTAGTCCTCGCTCCCGCAGCGCTCGGACTAGCATACAGAGACGAAATTTCGAAAACGGCACAAGAGACAACTGTCTGAGGGTTTAGAGCTGCAGATCTCTCCATGCCCCCAGAGTATCGCTCAAGGCGAATTCTAGTTTTGGATGTAGGAATTCATAGCCCTCTGATATCAATCTGTTTGGCATTACTCTCTGACTCTCTAGGGTGAGCGTTACCCCCATTTCTCCGAATAGAATCCTGACAATGAAACCCGGAAGCGGAGCGAAGGCAGGGCGCCTCAAGACCTTGCCCAACGTCTTTGCGAAACTCTTCTGCCTAGAAGGATTTGGCGCAGTAAGATTGTACACCCCATGAGAATCGCTATTCATCAGAAGGTGGTGTATTGCATATATTTCATCATCCAGAGATATCCAAGACATCCACTGGTTGCCACCTGCCATCGGTCCACCTGCTCCCATTTTGAATGGAAACAACATCTTCCCTAGGGCGCCGCCTGTCCCAGACAGAACGATCCCACTTCGAAGGAAAATCGTCCTTATCCCCGAGTCCCTCGCTCGTGTTGCAGCAGCCTCCCATTCCTTGCAAATGCTGGGGAGGAAACCCTCCCCCAGACCACTTTCTTCATCCAATTCCTCGTCCCCACGATCTCCATACCAACCAATAGCACTCGCTAGAATGAAAACCTCGGGTTTCTGGTCCAATTTGCTAATTGCTGCACTCAGAAGAGTCGTGCTGTCTACACGAGAGTCCCGAATCGTCTTCTTCCGCTTCTTGCTCCATCTCTTGTCGCCAATACCCTCTCCTCCGAGATGGATTATCGCATCAAAACCCTCCAGAATTCTTTCGTCCATGGCTCCTGATGAAGGATCCCATTGCAACTCCTTCGCATCATCTTTCACCGGCCTCCTAACCAACCTCCAGACATCATGGTCTCCGGTATCGAGGAAAGCTACCAGTTGAGTGCCAATCATGCCCGACGAACCCGCAACAAGTATCCGTTTCCTCCCAACTTCTGAGAACTTAGCATGCTGCGCCATGTCCCTCTGCAATCTCAACTCCCTAGCAGTGAACATTTGGGCCAGCCTCCTCCTGACAAGTCTACCCCCCAGAACCCTATCAGCTAGATTCCCCAATGGTCCAAATGGAACCTGGTATGTCACTTCGTCAACAACTTTAGTCACCCCTTCTTCCTCGATTAGATGGTGATCGTGACTCCACGACCAGAATGGCCCCTTCACCATCTTATCGGAAAAGAAATGAGGGGGCTCGTAACCAGTATGCTCTGCCACCCACGTCATTTTGATTGGGCCCATAGGGAATCTGAATACCCTCTGAGAACCAACCTCCAGAGATTCATCAGCCCGAACCTCCTCAGCCACTTCCCAAGGTGGCATTAGCCTCCGAAAAGAACCCTCGTGCTCAAACCAGGCGAAGGTTGACTCAGCATCGGCTTCTACGATAGTCTCGTGTTTGTAGTTGTACATACTAACTCCCCAGTATCAGACAAGCGTTGCCGGAAACTTACCTATTTCATTTTTCACATGTGGAATTTTCATTGTTACGAAATACTCCCTTTCCACTTCTCAAATGAATATTCTTCAAAATCAGAAACGGTGAGTCTGTATGCCCAATGCTGGAGAGACTGCCTGATTACAGGACTTATTTCTTCATCGTCATGTCTTCCTTCTTTGGAAATAACGCGATTCATCAACTGAATTCTGAATCTCCCCCTCGGACCTGCAAAGGCCTTCCACCTTCCTATCTGCCTCTCATCGTCCGGGCTCCTCCTACCTTTGAAGAATCTACAATACCACTGAACCCATCCATACGGATCTTGCTCTCGTATCCAACCCTTTGACTCCCACATTTCTAGCGGAGTTCCGCAATTAACACCGAACCGATTCCTATTCCGATCATAATCAGAGTTGGTCATCATCCGATCTTCTATCCCTTCCCACCATTCTTCAAACTCTAGATGCTGATCACTGAGCCTCTTCGAAACGACCGATGAGAATATCGGCCTCCAGTAAGACCCACCAAAACTTCCTTCGAAAAAAATCTCCCTAGGGGTCATGTTGGGTTTGAAATCAGGCCAGTCAGAGAAGGAAATGACCTCACCGATTGCCCGCATAAACTCCTCACGACTGGCTAGGCTCAATTTCTTTTCCGCTCCAAATTGAAATACAATCATAGAGGTGTCTTTGTTAGGTCGATTGACGCGAGGTATTGGCATGTCAAGAGAATTGCTTATCGAATTAGAGAGAAGTGATGAGTATTGCACAATGAGATTTGCAGATGGAAACTCATTCAGGATCAGTTACCTGAAAATACGTTCTAATTGCCGGTGCGCAAAATGCAAACCACGCCAGGAGAATGAGCAGAGAAGGTTAGAATTCGAAGAAGAGATATTACGTTTGAGAATCGAAAAGCCAAAGGCCACTCCCGTAGGGCAATATGGGGTACAATTGGAGTGGCCAACGGGATGCTCTAGCGGTATCCATTCTTTCTCACACCTCAGAGAGGTTTGCGAATTGCACGGCTCTCCCTCTTCTTAGCCCGATACGAAGGAATCAAATCCTCACTTCCATACCGGACCTTGTCGAAGCAGAGGGTCCTCCCCTGCGTTTCGGCGGCGATTTACATGCGAGATATAGAACCGGGAGGTGATAGAGACAAACTGGAAGAGGTGGATGAGTGGCAACTCTATGCCTCAGCAGGATACGCCTCATCTGAACTAGAATCCGAAGAGATAGAGTCAGAAGAAGGCAATTCGGAGGAGATATGGTTTGATGGCGATGACTTGGAATTCGAGGGCAGCACAGTGAATTGGGACTCTCCACCTTGCCCCGCTCCTTTGGGCATAGCCCATGTGATTAAAATTGGAGTTTGTGACCATTGTTTAGCTCGAGTTTCAGGATTCCATTCCAAAGGATCTGGACCGGATTCCGGCTCATTAATCAGGGAAGAGGCCTTCCTGAGGGATGCAGACTTGGAGTCAAAAATTGTCCAGGACTATTGCCCTCTATGTGAGAACCTATTCGACGATGTAGAAAATATCGTGGACAGAGTGTTCGAAACCCTTTCCAAAACAGAATTCTCGACGATGCAATTTGGAATTCACCTGCCAAAGGACCTCGTACAAGAGGAGGATCGAATCAGAAGTAAGTATGGAGCACCCGGCTCCTATCATCTCAAGGGGGCTATCGTAGAATCGATTCACGAGAGAATCAGGGGTCTCGGTAAGGAAGTAGATTTCGTCAAGGAGAAACCAGATGTAATGGTTCTAGTTGACGGTTTGACGCTAAGGGTCGACGTAGACGTGAGGCCAATTTTCCTCTATGGTAGGTATAGGAAACTCTCACGTGGAATTCCGCAAACACGTTGGCCTTGCCGGGCTTGTAGGGGGAGAGCTCAGGGTTGCGAATCCTGTGATGAGACCGGTCTTCAGTACGTTGACTCGGTGCAAGATCTGATTGGCGAGCCAATTAGGGATGCCCTCGACGCAGAAGACACATCATTCCATGGGATGGGAAGGGAAGACATCGATGTCAGGTGCCTCGGTTCAGGTCGTCCATTTGTATTGGAAGTCAAGAAGCCGTCAAAGAGGACACTACCAGTCGAAGACTTGGTCGAGTTGGTAAAAGGACACGCTCCGGGGAAGGTTGAGGTCGACAGATTTACCTGGTGCACAAGGAAGAAAGTCAACGAGGTAAAACAGTCTAGGTCCGAGAAGACCTACACGATTAGATTCAGACCAGAGGGCCCGGTTGACAAAGAAACCGCAGAAAAATCAATCCTCTCGCTAGATGGCCAAGTAATCGATCAAGAAACACCACAGAGGGTATCCCATAGGAGAGCTGCAAAGACAAGAAGAAGAAAAATCACTTCCATCGACAAATTAAGCTTCGAAGATGATGAGATCGAAATCACCCTGAGATGTGAAGCTGGAACCTACGTTAAGGAACTGGTGCACTCTGACGAGGGCAGAACCACTCCATCCGTTCAAAGTGTTCTAGGAACGGATTGCGAGGTCATCTGGCTAGATGTGCTTGAGATTCACTACGAATGATTAGGAAAATGACATCCGAGTCCTTAAGAACGCCCCACAGGTCGCCCGAATTCGCGATAATGGAGCAGTGAGAGCATGGTCACTAGGACAAAGGGAACTAGACAGGGTACTAGAAGCATCCTCAGGAAGGACAAGAGGGAGCGTAGGAGGCTGTTTATCAGCAGATCGATGCACACATATCAGGAAGGCGACAAGGTGGCTATCGTACTCGATGGCGCTCAGCAGAAGGGTATGCCACACAGGCGTTTCCAAGGAAGGACCGGAGTAATCTCAGGCACTCAGGGAAGAGCGTATGTGGTCAGGGTCGCCGATGGCAATATGATGAAGACCGTAGTGGCCCGGCCTGAACACCTCAGACCGATTGAGTAGGTGAAAAAAATGACTGATAAAGAATTCGTTGACTTTGCTACTGTGAGAGACAGGCTCCTGGAAGCAATCGAGAGAAGAGGAGAAATCTCCTACGAGCAGACGATGGCACTACAACATGCAGAATGGAAGGCCAGTGCCAGTGGGCACCCGTCGGGGAAAATCAAGACCGATCCAGCAGTCTACTCTTCCCTATTTGTCGCCTTGATGGAAAATGAGAAACTGAAGCAGTATCCCGAAGTTTCGTCAAAGATAGCCGAACTATCACCTCTCACAGTTTCTGATTTAAGAGTGATAATCGCTAGCAAGAGAATCGCAATGGACACCTCGGAAATAGAAGAAGTCATCACTGTGATCAGGCAACATGTCCTATAGTGATCAAACCACTTTCAAACAACTCATTCATCAGGGAGAACCATTCTGGGGGGCTGGAGATTATGCAGCCCGAGGATTCTAAAGACCCCGGCGAGGAGGCCAACGACCCCCTCCACAAAGAGGCTAGGCTGAGGATTCTTGACATACAAGAAAGAAGACCAGTCGGCCACGAGATTCAATGCATTAGCGAACCATCTTTGTACCTGCTAAGAGCAAGAGCAAGCAACATAGACGGAATATCCGTAGGGGGGGTAATCGAAATTTCCTCAGAAAGCATCGGACCCCTCTCAGAAGTGCGACTCAAGGATCTCAGCGGGACCTCGCAACAAGAGTTAATCTCAGGTCTCTCCAGTTCAATTCAAGCAGATCCAGAAAGGCACATCTCATTCTACAACAGTGCAGGACCAATGTCCTTGAAATTCCACTCGTTCCAGTTACTATCCGGCATTGGAAACTCAAAGGCCATTCAAATGGTCCAAAAGAGGGGTATTGCGGGTTGGCAAACATTCGAAGATGTCGACGAAGCTTGTGGCATTGAATCGATCAGACTCCTAGCAGAACGTTACGTCAAGGAGATGGAGGATGTTGCACAGACTCCCCGCTTACTTGATTTGCTAGTCCGTACAGAGCAGTGACATGGAGCCGTTGGAGGACCTCGATACTCGCCTTCTAGTCGACCTTCTCAGAGATCGGATAAGTCCTAGCAAATCGCTTGGTCAGCATTACTTGATCGATGATGAGGTAATCGAGAGGACAATTCGTCTTACTGAAGAATTCGACTCCCCTCTTTCAGATGATTCCCATGTGCTGGAGGTCGGACCAGGGCCGGGGTCACTAACCCTAGCACTACTTCGAAGCGACTCCAGCGTCACAGCAATAGAGATCGATAAGAAGTCCGTGGAACATCTGACGCGGGTATTCCGAGAAAGCAAAGAATCCCTGACTCTTGAGGAAGCAGATGCAGTCTCAGAAAGATGGCCAAAAGGAATTACCCACGTTATCTCAAACCTCCCCTATCAAATCTCGAGTCCAATAGTTGACAGAATCACGAAATACCACTCCACGGAACCAATCCAACTCTCCATTCTCCTTGTCCAGGAGGAGTTTGCCCAGAGGATGGCGATGTTCTCCGCCCCATATGACATCGGCCCATTGGGGTTGAATCTATGGCTAGACTTCGATGTCTCCATGGATATGAAGGTCTCTCCAAGCTCATTCAGCCCATCCCCACGCGTGCAATCCAGGCTCGTGGTACTGAAGCCAGCAAGCAGACCGGAGGCAGAAGGGACGAACAAGCAACTGTTCAGGATCATCACCAGGCACTGCTTCTCGAATCGAAGGAGGAAGATGAGTACCCTACTTTCCAAATCACCGTCCAGGATCTCCAGAGTATCTGGATGGCACCGGGACAGATGGAATAAATCAGCATCAAAACTACTCTCTTCCAACCACCCTGAGTTAGAAGACGGTTGGGTGGATCTAAGACCAGAGAATCTAGAGCCAAAAGACTGGATCAAGATTGTTGCGGCAATCTCCTCATATGAGTGATTCTGGACAATTTGACATCGACTTGATAGAGGCCCCCCCCTTCCGAGGGTCAGCCTAGGTGGAGATGTTACCTGAGCCAATGGGAGGGATTTAGTGGCAAAGAAGGACACCTATCTCGCTCTGTTGAGGAGGGGAATCGATGAGACCACCGCTCAAATCCTCTCCGACGGAGGAATCAAGATTGGGGATCTCAAGAACCTAGACTCCGAGACTCTAGTCAACAACTACGGCATCAAGAAAGAGGTAGCAAAGTCTGTTCTCGATGCAGTAAAGGCGGGCCCAAGGTCCTCGGGAAGGCAACGGTTCCTCGCCGATGTCCTCTCTGATGACAAGAAGAAGGTAGACAAGATCGAGGAGACCCGCTTCAAGCGCGAGCAGAAAGACATCTATGCGGAATTGCAGGAGAAGAAGGAACAACTGCGCCTCGTAAGGGTCGAGGATTTCAGAAACAAGAAGCTCGTGATGAACAGGCTAGGCAAGACGATCGAGCTGATCGTCAAGCTGGAGAACAACCTCGATGACGAATCTAAGGACGAGCAGAGATCGAAGCTTAGGGATCAACTAGAGACCCGAGGACTAGAGGCGGCAAGGGATCACGAGATGCTCGAGCTCGCCGGGACCCCACAGGATATCGTAGACTTCCGGAGGAAGATCGCACCGGTCCTCTGCCTCCATGCCTGCCCACACTGCGGAGAGGAGATGGACCCAAGAGGGAGCAACATCATGGAAAGCCCCTCCGACTTCTCATTCATCTGCTGGGATTGCGAGGAGGAGTTCCACGCTGCTATGGCCCAGTCGGTCGAAGGCAGACTCAGCAACGGATCCAGGATAACAATCGATCCGAAGATGAAGCCACGCATGCCAGTCATCAAGCCACCAACGAAGGACAAGGCCGTCTCAATCACGGATCTGATGATGAGGGACCTGGAGTCAGCAGGTGCCTCGGCAGAGGAACTGGAAGCCGCATTGGAAGCGAGCACGCTCTCAGGGGTCCTGATGAGCATCGACGAGTGGATAGACCAGACGATCGCCGCCAAGGGATACATCCAGGCACAGGAGGACAGGGAGGAGTTCATCATCGCCACCGGAGCAGGGGCTACGAAGTTCAACAAGTGGATGAAGAAGGCCGGACTGCGATTCAACAAGCAGACTGGAAGATGGACTCGGTGGGAGGACCGGTGAATTCGGGATGTCCGACTTTATTGTCTCCCTCACTGTGTCTGTAATCGGAATCTCAGTAATGTCATGGTGGCTTTACACCAGAATCTCCCAGAAGTTAGCTGAGGTCGGGGAGAGGAACAACTGGGAAGAATGAACTTCCAGTTGGAAACATAGACTACTCATTGATTGCTGCTGTCCATCTATCCGATTGTGGAACTCCAATAATCTCGATATGACACGCGAGAACGCCCCTCTGCTTCTTCAATTCCCCCCTTAGGTCAATCAGATCATCGAGACAACAAGGACAATGTGGATTGCTCGGCCTTATCCAAAGCTCAACAATTCCAGCGTCATCTATCTCCACGCCCTTCAGTATTGATGGATCGGTAATCGACTTCCCATGAGGGTCGCGGCGCTTCCTCAGAGTCCTGGCTACGGTCCTATGAACTGCTCCGGCGGCCCCACTCATGTCTACCACTGAATCAAACTAGGGAGCCTATCTCCTGATGTGAGGCATTCCATTCCCTCAACGGTCCTAGACCAGGTGTCCTCGATCCCAATCGCTCCCTCTTCGTGGATCACCTTCGGTTCTATTGCCATAGTCCCTCCCAGTTCGAGGGGGCGATCGAACCCTTCTGCCACAACCGGGGTCTCATCAAGCTCCAATCCAACCGAATGGCCTAGGAAACTTGCCTGTTCGGGACTAATCCCCATCAGGTTCTCGCCATGCCCCATCTCCTCAGCAGCCTCCCTGCCCGCAATCCACGCACTCGAGCAGTCTTCCCCCCTGCCCAGGCTTCTCCTGACTATCGCCCCAATCTCAATCATGTCATCCAACCTGTTCCGCCATTCCTCCCCTAGATGGCCAGAATGGAACATCCTGGTACAATCGGAAACATACCCCCTGTGAACGTGAACAATGTCAATCAGCACCGGCTCGCCCTCCTTGACCTTGGAGAAACCGGCACCAAGGGAGGAAACCGGACTACCGCCAACTCCACCTACAGCCGAATCGAAGAACGAGGGGACCCTCCCGGATCTTCCCGCAGCGATTACTACCCTGTCGCAGTCCATTGGCCACTTCCTCATCCTAATCCTCCCTCCGAAGCCCGAGGCCCTGCTGACATCTTCAGCAACACCGGCCATCTCCAACTCGGTTTTCCCCGTACCGCCGGATTCGCGAATGGACTCGAACATGGAGCGGTTGATCTCACCGCTCTCCCGGATCATCGATAACTCCCATTCCGATTTCACCTCCCTCAGTTTGAATAGGGTATTCGTGCAATCGCGAGAAGGCCCATCCAGGCCTTCCATCTTCCCATTGATGAAACTCCATCGGCTCTGAGGTACCTTTGCACCCGTCATCGCTGGCCTCTGAACGCATCCGAACTTTGCCAACATGTCAGATAATTCCCTCATTCGGGGATGCTCTTCTGTCAGGTGCGGGCAGTCATCCGCCCCTCCTTCGAATGAGGCTCTTGCAACCGATCTGCGGACTAGATGCCTCGTTTGTATGTCAGTGCCCTCAGCCCCCATCAGAATGGCAGAGTTCTGACGACCGCCTGTGAGCCAATACAACTCAACGGGGTCCTCAATGTAAGCAGACTCGATTCCTTCCTCTGCCAAGGCAATTGACAACCTCTCCTGTCTGTTTTCTAACTCCGAAACGGGTACTCTCCAGTCTTCCCCATCAGGCCCGACTAGAGTCGACGTATCCCATTCCACATACGGTCTTGAATTGCCATGACAGAAAGGATTTTTGGGTCAAATGGATATACAAATTCATCCAAAACGGCCAAAACCACACTCCTAGTGGAGGAGACGTGGAAGGGGTCCTCACCCTCGAAGACGTTGACCTAAAAGGGAGAACCGTTCTCTACAGAGTTGATGTCAACTCCCCTCTAGAACCTTCTACTGGGAGGTTGCTCGATGATGGAAGGCTAAGGGGCGTGGTGGATACTCTAGATGCCCTCGAACCATCAAAGGTGGTGATACTAGGACATCAGTCGAGACCAGGTAAATCCGATTTCACAAGCATGTCCAAGCATTGCGAGAGACTTTCTGAGATTCTGGAGAGACCAATCAAATTCGTACCAGATATCTGCGGGGATGAGGCAATCGAGCAGATTAAGAATATGTCAGATGGAGAGATAATATTCCTAGACAATGTTAGGAGAAACGAGGAAGAGTACGGCGTAAAGTACAGCTCAAACAAGGATACTGAAGAAACTGACATTGTAGCAAGACTTTCCTCGGTCTCAGATGTATTCGTCACGGATGCATTTGCAGCAGCTCATCGTAGATCACCCACCCTTACCGGGTTCACAAACTCACTTCCGTGTATCGCAGGGACTCTGATGGAGAAGGAGATTAGCAGCCTTAGGACGGCCTTGAGGGACCCTCCCAGTCCGTATCTCGCAATCCTTGGAGGAGCAAAATGCGACGACTCGGTCAGGGTAGCCTTGAACCTCATCTCGAAGGGGGAAGTAGACAGAATAGCCTTTGTCGGAGTCACCGGTAATTTGATGCTCTGGATCAATGGTAACGATATCGGGGAGAGGAACCGGGATTTCATCCGTAATACACTTGGGGATGACTTCGAAATAGCATGGGAGATGGCTGAGAGGATACTCTCAGAGCACCCAGAGAAGGCATTCCTCCCAATTGACGTAGCCGTCGAGTCTGATGGGAGGCGAACCCCCCTCTCCATTGATGACCTACCTACAGAGGACCCGATATACGATGTCGGGATAGAGACTCTGAGAGCACTCAAACCACTAGTGGAGAATGCGGGGTGCATTCTATGGAACGGCCCAGCTTCGTACTTCGAACTTCCAGAATTTGCTTTCGGAACTATCGAGATTCTCAATATGTGCACCGAGACTAATGCAATGACGATTATTGGAGGGGGTCACACAAGTGCGTTGGTGAACAGCAGAGGAGCCGCGACTCTGGTTTCTCACAACAGTACGGGTGGTGGCTCAACTATGAGTTTCCTATCCGGCGAACCAATGCCTGTCATCGCATCTCTGAAAGACTCCTATAGGAAGCATTGTGATGACCTAGGGAAACTGGGACTATCTCAATGATGGAGCCACTGGGGAGATTCGAACTCTCGGCCTTCTGATTACGAATCAGACGCTCTACCGGGCTAAGCTACAGTGGCAGCGAAGCGCCCACCTTGGATACTGACATAAGAGAATCGGTGAAACAGATGACTGCCACTTAGCGTCTCACTTTAGCTTGCCAATATCGGCGACATGACCAATCCTGTCTTCTATATCTGCTAGGATTTCCTCCAAGGAGGACTGATCCTTGGCCTCAGCCCTCATCACCAGAATCGGCTCCGTATTACTGGGGCGACAGAGGAACCAACCTCGTTCATACCTGACTCTGACCCCATCAACTTCTGAGAATTCCATATCTGAATATGCCTGCTTAACAGCAGCCATCACCTCTTCTCTCTCTCCGTCTAGTGGGACCTTCCCCTCATCAGTTGAGGGATACTCGGGCATGAAATCGAACCTTTCTGAGAAATTGACCCCCCCCTTGTCGGGAGCAGGGTCCATACTCACGATCTTCAGGAGTCTAGCGGCGTTGTATATGGAATCATCAAAGCCATCCCAGTGGTCATTCATGAAGAAGTGGCCAGACATTTCCCCTGCCATCGGCGAACCAGGATTATTCCTCAACTCCAACTTCATGAAAGTATGACCAGTTCTGACCATCTTGGGAATCCCACCGAATCCAAGGATTGATTCCTCCAGAGCCATGCTACACTTGACATCGAAGAAGATGGTCCTCTCTTCCTCTGAAGATTCTTCATCGGTTTCCTCCAGCACGTCTTTGACAAATATCCCCATCAACCTGTCAGGATGAATAAAATTACCATTTTCATCTACCACTCCCAAGCGATCCCCGTCGCCATCCATTCCGATTCCGAACTCTGCACCGTTTTCGACTACTGCCTTTCCAAGGTCGACCATGTTCTCCTGCCTCGTTGGGTCGGGAGGATGGTTTGGAAACGAATTATCCCAGTCACAGTAGATTGGGATTACATCTACCCCTAGCCTCTCAAGAGTCCTAAGTGCCAATGGTCCAGGAACAGCATTCCCACAATCCAGCACTACTCTGACATTTCTCGAGGGCGTTCCCACACTACTCACAATTGACTCGATGTAGGAATCCTCGTAGTCACTCATATGGCGGTAGGAGCCATCGCCAGTTCTGAACTCACCAGCTTCGAAGGTCCTCCTGATATCTTGCAAGGCCTCCCCCCCTAGTGGCATTTTTCCCTGGCATATCTTGAAACCGTTGTATTGGGGTGGGTTGTGGCTAGCAGTGATGGCTACTGCGACATCCACAGGAAGATCAACCGTCGACCTGTATAGGACACCTGTAGTAGAGATTCCCAGATCAATGACATCCGCTCCCACCGACCTAAGTCCGCTTACGAATGCCTCGTGGTAACTTGGACTGGACTCGCGAATGTCTCTTACTAAGGAGACGCTCTTTGCTCCTAGGTGGGTAGCAATAGCCTTACCTAGTCGTTCAGAGAATTCAACATCTAATTCATCTCCGGCAATTCCCCTGATGTCATAAGCCTTGAAAACACTCATTCAACCCCTCCTATTCGACTCTCGCAATTGCATAAGTATAGAAATTTTCACTTCGCATATTCCTCTGCCCCATGGAAATGCAGAGAAACGTAATCCTCGTCACCAACTACCCAACTGTCATGGGGTTCTGGGCCCACGTAGAACAGGTCACCAGCCTTCAATTCGTGGACTTCTCCATCTTTGAAAGCACAGGTCGCTACCCCGGAGACGACCATTCCCAAATGCTCGACCTCGCAGAAATCAGTCCCGGAAATCGGAGACACATCTTCTGACCACTTCCATCCTGGGTAGTAAGTGGCCCTTCCGATTGTCATACTCTCAAAGTGAACAACCTCGAACTTGCCCTTCTCGAATGCCCTAACCTCATCCGGAGACTCGAACCTTTTCACAATGATATCATCAATTTTCACTATACCAGGGCCTCCTCAAGTTCTGCAGTGAAATCGGTACTGTATTCTCCCGAATTCCTGAATGCCTCACAAACAATCTCCACCAGTGCTTCACCCGGGAGTTTTGGGACTTCGTAGGCAGCTCTGGCAGGGGGGATTGTTTCAGTAAGCCAGTCCGAATAAATCTCGTTAATCTTAGAATAGAAATCAATGTCAGTCATCAGGATGGTCACCTTGACGAGGTCGGCCTTGGAGCTGTTCGCCGCAGCAAGCAAGTCATCGATCTTAGCAAGAACACCAGATGTTTGGGATTCTATGTCATCACCCCAATCTACTGCAATTTGGCCAGATAGCCAGATGTGGTCTTTGACGGATATTCCAGGTGTATAGGGTCCTAGTTTCGGCTCTCCAGTGTCAATCTCCAGTTTCTTGCTCATACATCTGCCAAGAGGTTCCGTGTTTAGGTTTACTTGCGAAGTTGCTCGATTATATCGAAGTGGTCACCAGCTATATCTTCAGATGAGATACTATTCACATTCACCCATTCTGCTTCTGCGGCATCATCTCCAGCCTCGGGCTCAGATTCTCCGTCAACATGGATCATGTAGAATATTGAAACTATGTGTTTCCTAGGGTCCCTATCCGGGCTGCCTTTCACAGCATACAGTTGTGGATTTCGACCTTCTACCCCAGTCTCCTCTAGAAGCTCCCTTAGTGCTGCGATTTCAGGGTCCTCCCCATAGTCGACGAAACCTCCGGGGAATGCAAGCTTCCCTTTCCAAGGAGAGCGCCCTCTTCTGATTAGGAGAACCTCTTCTCCACCATTCCTGAGGCAAATAGAGTCCACAGCAAGCGATGGGTTCCGAAAACCATCACTCACCGTATCTCCTCCTCCTCATCTGATAGGTCTCGATCGCATCGTAAAGGTCAGATTTAGAGAATGAAGGCCAGTGAACGTCAGTGAAGTATAGCTCAGAATATGCAATCTGCCAGAGAAGGAAGTTCGAGACCCTCTCTTCCCCACTAGTTCTGATTACCAGATCTGGATCTGGAATCTCAGCATCGTACAGACGATTTGAAATCTCAGCAGTATCGATCCTTTCCAGTTCCAGGCTCCCAGAAGCATGATCAGCAGCGATGCCCTTCACTGCATCTACTATCTCCTCCCTACCTCCGTATGCAAGACAAACAGTGAAAGTGAATTTGGAGTAATTACTGGTACTATCTTGTGCTTTTCCTATCGCCCGATTAACCCTGTCAGGAAGATCCTCTGTCCTGCCGACAACCCTTACCTTCACTTCCTTTGCGTGGATCTCCTCATCTTGGGATATCTCCTCCAGGCCAGCCACGTACAAGTCGAACAATGCCTCCAACTCGTCCGAATCCCTGCTGGATAGATTCTCAGTCGAAAGCGCGTAGACAGTTAGGTAGGGTATCCCCAGGTCAAGTACCCAATCCATCACTTCCCTCAACTTATCTTTCCCATGTCTATGCCCAATCTCGGTGCCCAGGCTCAGACTCCAAGCAAATCTCCTATTTCCGTCCATGATGATGGACACATGCTGAGGGAGCTCCTCCTCGGAGATCCTTTCTCGCTTCCTCCTCGCACGAACTCTGTCCAATCTCGAGACGAAGCTCCAAGCCAACCAGGAGTTCGATGCAAAACGTGCAGGAACCGAGAAAACCCTGTACTTCAGAAGGCGCTTCGCCACATTGTCTAGCCCTCGACCAAGGCGCTTCCCCCTCCTTGTCATATCTGCTCGGGCGAGTACCGACGTTAAGACAACTAACCAGAAATGCCACTATTCGAAAATAATGTCAGCCGAATCCCCGACCTTGTCTAGAAGGCCCCTTTCTGGATTGACAACAATCACTTCTCCGGCGTGTTCCCAAACCGGCAAGTCATGCTTGCTGTTGCCCGCATATGCGAAACCTCGCTCCCCAAATCTAGACACTAGAGCCTCGGCTTTCTTCCCCCCTCTAAGGTTGAATGTCGACTCGGATGCCATCACGTCCGAGAATAGCCCAACGTGGCCAGCAACTTGCTCCGCGATTATCCTGTCAGATGCGGTAGCGAGAATCAACGTCCTACCCTTGGCCCTCTCACCAGTGAGCCAGTCAAGGAACTCCTCGTGATATTCCAATTCAGCAGGATCGAAAACCAGCCTCTCGGCCAAGTCCCTCTTCCATTGGGCCCTTCTTCCAGTGAACTCCTTTGCCAGCATTCCAACTATTGACCATGGCCGCCTTAGAATCACCCTCTTGATGCTGACCCAACTCATGTCTGTGAGTATCAGGGTCCCATCCATGTCGACCGCAATCGGGATTTCGGCGCTACTCTGGTCCACAGTATTCGCTCGGGCCATTACGATTCAAGCCTTCGCAGACCGATTCAATGAAGCCTTGAACCCCTTCCTAGTCACGAGAGGAGATGTCGGAGGGAGTAGGATCTTGGAGGCCCGGGGCTCTGCCTCAGATTGAGCACAGCGAAATCGCCCCTCGCGGGTTAGAGATCATAGAATTCTCAGGAACGGGGCCGCTATCTGGACTATCATGCTCCATGATTCACCCTTCAGATCTGATCGAACCGCCTGATTGGATCGAAATAGTCTCCGAACTGGATTCTTGGGGGGAGGTCCCCGATCCTCAATCCATAGTTCAAGTTTCGACTTCTGACCATGTTAGGGGACCCGTTGCGCACCTGAGCTCCGAGGCTAAATGGGAGGCTGAGTTCCTTCCATGGGGGTCCGATGGTTTACTCAGGAAGAGGGTCAACTCATACCCGGAGTCCTGTGACTTGCCATGTGGTGGCTACTCCTGGAACGGTTCCGAAGTCATCTCCATCAGGAAGGAAGCCGAACAAAAAACCAACTCTAGAGAACTTCTTTTGAACGTATTAGAAAATGGGTCCAAGAACGATGCTGAAGAGATTCTGAGGGATTGTGGGAGGCAGCTTGGATCAGTGCATTCGCATGTCGAGGGAATCCGAGTCACCCCAGCAGACCCCAATAGGTGGAATTCCAGAGTTTCGGAGTTAGAGGAGGCCCTCAATGCCCACTCCATTTGGAGAGCTCCATACTCAAGAGACTCAGAATGTATGCTCTGTATAGGGGACGTTAGGTTAGAAGACTTCATCGGAGAGTCTGTTAGAATTGGGAGACCACGACTATCTGATGCACTCCATCCACCGGACTGTGGATTTCCAGCGATCAGAGACCTCGCCTCATTAATTCACGATCTATCAAGGCTTCACCATGCCTCAGGAACAGATGTGGACATTGTCGGGCTCAGACTCTCACTGATTGAGGGGTGGAGAGAAACTGCTCCTAGCAAGTGGGCATCTGATAACGTGTTTTACTCTCATCGGGGCGGTCTAGCCATCTGGGAGTACGAGCAGTGCCTTCTGGATGTAATTGAGGCCACGTCCCATCAATCGGGAGCCCCTCATCCTGCAGTGGGACTAATCGCATACGTTCCTAGTTTCCAGAAGAAGATGTTCAACAACAGGACCATCGGTGCCTTGTCGATAATGGCGGGTTTCTTTGGAATCACCTCGATATACTGGACTTTCCCCCCTTCATCACAGGAACTCGTCACGCCATCACTGTGTATTATTGCAAGCGCAGCTCTGATGTGGACATATCGCCGTATGTCACCATTGCCAGAGATTCCATTCAATCGATTAGACTGAGTACCCCATCAGAGTAATCATAGTACCTAGGTACTCCTGTCTTAATCTCGAATGAGACTATGTCATTGGGGGAGATTCCTTCGATATGCATTACAATTGACCTCAGAGAGTTACCATGTGCAGAAACTAGAACATTCACACCTGACTCTAGATCCGGAAGGATTTCTTCTTCGAAATAGGGAATCGTCCTCTTCGCAGTCATCTCCAGGCTCTCTCCCTCGGGAGGGGCCACGTCAAATGACCTCCTCCAAATCCTGACCTGCTCCGCACCATGCTCTTCAGCAGTCTCTGCCTTGTTCAATCCTTGAAGAGCCCCGTAATTCCTCTCGTTCAGTCTCCAGTCCGACTTAGTCACTGTGTCTTTCGAGGAGACATTAGCCTGAATGACGATTTCCGCAGTCCTCTTTGCCCGAATCAAGTCGCTTGTATGGACGATGTCAATCACTTGGTTCATGAGCTCATTACCAGCTTCCTCAGCCTCCGTCACGCCCTTGTCAGATAGATCGACATCAGTCCACCCAGTGAACCTGTTTTCAGCATTCCAAACAGATTGCCCATGGCGAATTAGAATTAGCTTTGACAACAAAAACACCTAGAGTTTGGCTCTACGCCTAGGCTCATGGAAACTCAATTCGCACTCCAGCCCCCCAGCCCTACCCATTAGCAGAATATCCTCGGTGAACTCCCTCTGGATATTCGAACTCGACTCACAGTAGAAATTGCATGAGACAGTAATCTTCGGAGGGAGGCTGTTTGTGATTTTAACCCAGGAGTCCCCATGCTTGGTTGCCCTTGGGTCTGCAAGAACCTGCTCGCACAGGGAATCACAGAACTTCTTCAGAGCGCTCTGGTCACTATCCTCTTCGAATTCAAACGAGGGCCTAATTCTCCTGAATCTCCTCATCGTGAAGTTCTCCACGGGTGAGTTAGTGATGTTGGAATTAGGAATTGTGACAATAGTGTCGTTACCAGTCCTGATCATCGTAGTCCTTAGTCCAATGGTGATCACCTCGCCCTCAACCCCCTCTACTATTATCCAGTCTCCAACATTGAAAGGTTGATCGATGATAATCGAAATTGCTCCGAAGATGTTTGCCACCGAGTCCTTCGCCGCAAGTGCTAGTGCCAGACCCGTTATTCCGAGACCTGCAATCATGCCGTTGAGATTCAATCCCACTAGCCCCGCTAGAACGAAGATTCCAACGACTACTACTGCCAGCCTTCCTATGGCCTCGGCAACACTCGCAAGGGACCTCCTTGCTGCCATGTTGTCTCCCTCGACGACTATGAAAGCATCCAAGAAGTCTACCAGCCTATATGCCGCGATTAGCATTAGGATGACGAAACCGGCTCTGCATGCCTCCCCGACGTCCTGCATCAATGCATTATTCCAGATGTGCCCCCATTCTTCTGCTGCAATGATGTTCTCTAGTGCCCAGTCTACAGACTGCCACATTGCTAGCAAACCAATCATCCACCCTAGAGATTTGGGCGCGAATAGCGTCTTCCCATCAATCCTCTCAGTCTTGGATAGCAAGTCCATTATTCGCGGGAATAGCACTCTTCTGGAGATTAGTGCTGCAGTTACGGAAGCTCCGATTAGAAATGCAAGGAAACCAATTCCAAGTGATGAGAAACCGTAAACCACCTCATCCCCAGTCAATTCTTCAGCAATCTCGGACCCTATAGTCATGATTTTCCGACGAGGTTCCCCTCAAAAAACCATCCCGGTCCTTCGGACCGTTGTCCGTGCGATTCAATACCTAGGGTTTCTCCGCAAAAAATAGCATGACTAGTCAGGCCGCTTTCAATACGGGAAGAAGGGGGACTTCCAATCCCGGAGCACCAGTCGCAGCCATGCTCCTCCCATTTCTCCTTAGCATGCTCTCACCTGTTGCCCTAGCTCCAATTACAGAAGCACAGGAGCCAGAACCCGCTGGGACATCCCCAGAAGAAATCTGGTCGAACGAGTATGCGAATCAGATTTTCCCATGGGGGCCGCATGGGGATGCCGATCAACTTCAGTTTCGCGCGTATCACGATTACTTCTCAATGAAACAAAGGATGCAGACATTGGCTGCCTACTATCCAGATTTCCTACAGTTCCATGAGGGACTTTTAGGCGGACTTAACGCTAGAGGGGAAATGACCTCATCTACTGATTACGAGGGATGGTACTACAACCACCCTAGTCCGTGGATGAAGATTACCGCAAATGTTCAGGGAGGCTCGTACAACGATTTCAACGGTGACGACGGAAATTACGCCGACCGTCCCGACGTAATGCTTGTGGGAAACCACCACGCAAGGGAATGGATGTCATACGAGGTCCCGATGTTCTTCCTAGAGACCTTGGCGTTCTACTATGGCAAGGCAGGGATAGACAACGATGGGGACGGCCTGATCGACGAAGACGGCTGGGACGGAATTGACAATGATGGGGACTGCTTGATGCTCAACACATCATTCCAGGACAGCAACGGGGATGGAAACCCCTGCGGACCCGGTGACTTGGGGGTCGACGAGGACTTCAGTGAGCAGTTTATCACGGACATGGTCAATACCAGAGAAATCTACCTCATCCCCATGCTTAACGTAGATGGGAACAGGTATGACAGGGAGGAGTACTGTGGAGAAACGGCATGGGAGAACTGCTATCAGAGCGGTTGGAGGAAGAACCTTCGCGACAATACCCACACCGGGGTTACCCCAATTCCCGATATCGACGAGGCCGTGGATGAGGGTTGTGATGGTGTAGACCTCAACAGGAACTACCAGTTTGAGTGGGGCGCACCATTGGGGGCAACTGGTCCTATCTTCCCAGGTTTCTGCTATGCCGATGGGCCCAACAATGACGTCTACAACGGACCAGTGAACACCGATGATAACGATAATGACGGCCAAATAAATGAGGATCACGTAGATGGCAAGGATGACGATGCAGATGGCAAGGTAGACGAGGACTGGTGGGGCGGAAACACCGAACCGGAGACTAAGTTCATCCAAGACATGACCGAGATGAACGATGATGACTTGGATCACGCTTCTGACTTCAAGTCGACACTTACGTGGCACTCTTTCTCAGAGTTGGTACTCTGGCCATGGGGGCACTGCACGAATTGCTACTCCCCCGATGACGAGTATCTGGTATATCACGGACAAGTAATGGGGCAGATGACAGATTACGCACCAATGCAGTCTTCTGACCTATACCCAACCACAGGAGACTTCTGCGACTGGCACTACGGTGTGCATAATTCGTACTGCTACACAATGGAGATCGGCAATGCCTTCCACGAGTATCCAGAAGACATTGCTCACATCGCCGTGAGGAACCTCGGAGTCCCCTTCTACATGGTGGAGATGGCCGACGACCCACAGTACAGGGCCGTGGTAGGGATACAGAACACCACTGCCACACAGTGGCTGCAAGAGCCGACCGATGTGGCCGTCCCCTCGAAAGGAGACATTCCGGTGGGGATGTGCTTAGACCCAATGTTCCCGTTCACTCCAGATGTTGAGAGATCGCATCTTATGTGGCGATTCGTGGAGCCCACGAGGCAACAGAACGACTTCGGCCCGACAGACTGGGTAGAGGTCCCCTGGGAGATGTCCGGGTTTAGCGAGACTTCGGAGCAATGCACGCTGCTGGACGGATCCAACGGGACTCGCTTGGTCGGCCTCGTTCCACTTCCGGACACCTCAGTAGGCAAGATACAGTACAAGGCCATGCTTGGAACCACCAACGGTGCATTCCCATTCACCTACCCAACCGTGGAAGAAGGGGGTAACTACTACGAATTGTCAATTCCGTACAGAGCAGATTTCGGGGATGCAATCCTCAGCATCCTGATGTTCCTGGTCATTGCCACATTCGTGTGGGGGGGACTCGGCTTCACTCTAAGGGAAATGTTCTCCGAGGACGAGAGGATTCTCGGAATGCCTTTAGAAGAAATACCATCCTCAGTAGAAATCAATCCCAGAACGGGCGAGTGAGGGGATATCTTGGATTCGCAGACAGAAAAGTCAAGCGACCAGTTCAGTGGTAGGCTGGGTTTAATCTTCGCAACCATCGGAGCTGCGATTGGTACTGGAAACATCTGGAGATTCCCTCGCATGGTGGGTGCCAACGGAGGGGGGTCGTTCCTCGTTCCATGGCTGATTTTCCTATTCCTCTGGTCCGTCCCCCTCATTATCGCCGAGTTCGCATTGGGGAAGAGAAGCAGGGTTGGAACCGTTGGAACATTCCGGATCTTCGCTGGTCGAAGGTTCGCATGGATGGGCCTCTGGACCGCATGGATAAACTGTGCAATAGGATTCTACTACGCCGTGGTCACTGGGTGGTGCTTGAACTACTTCCAGATTGCCATCAGGGGGGGCCTCTCCCAAGAGGTGGACACGATTGAGGTCTGGAACACATTTCTCCAGTCCCCTGAGCAAGTCATCTTCTTCCAGATGATTACAGTTCTGATCACCTTGGCAGCTATTTGGGGGGGTGCGAAGGCCATCGAGAAGGCGAACGTCACTCTGATGGTCTCCCTGTTCATCCTTCTTTTCGCAGCCCTATTCCTATCATTCGTTATGGACGTCAAGGATGGGACTCTTGACGGATTCATCTACATGTTCAGCATCCAGCCGGAGTACCTGGTCCAGCCGGAGACTTGGATTAACGGCCTCTCACAGTCTGCTTGGTCCTGCTCTGCAGGGATGGGAATGGCGATAACTTACTCCGTGTACATGAGGAAGGACGAGGATACCACTCTGAACGCAGCTACGATGTGCCTTGCCAACAACAGCATCAGCATCATCGCAGGACTAACGGTAATGATGGCAGTGTTCTCGGTTTCTTCTGACCCATTGGGGGCGGTGAGCGGGGGGAGCTCGGCGATCACCTTCCTAGTTCTGCCCGAGGTCTTCGCCCAGGCACCGGGTGGCCCAGTCGTGCAACTGGCCATGGTCGCCATCTTCTTCCTAGCGCTATCCTTCGCTGCCCTGACATCCATGATTTCCACTGTCGAACTCTGCGTCAGGAACTTCGTCGATCACGGTTTCGACCGCTCAAGGTCAGTTGCCCTCACAGGCCTCGCTATATTCCTATTCGGAATCCCCAGTGCAATACTCTGGATCAAGATCGATCCATCCACTGGAGTGGCCTTCCCCCAGTTCCTCGAGGTCCAGGACCACATCTGGGGTTACGGTCTGATGTTCAGCGGACTTTTCATGGCATACACGATCTGGAAGTACGGTTGGTCCAGGTACAAGGCATGGCAGATAGAAAATGATGTGGATGGATTCAGCCTCAGGGACTACCTGGACCATGGGGTCTCCGCCTTCCGTGACGATTACATCAACACTGGAGACAACGACTGGTGGATAGGACGCTGGTGGGACTACATCATTTACCTAGGATTCCCACTGATGTTCTCTGTGCTGATGCTCTCTTACTTCGCCGACCTACTAGCCAACGTCGATGACCCGTGGAACCCGTCAAATCCCCATGGGATCTCGATAATCCTGCTCTTCTGGGGGGTAACCGCTTCTCTGTTCGTCGGATTCAACAAGGTACTGATCTCAAGGCCGTTGTTCCGAAACGTCCCAGAGGGCGCGGACGTCTCAATCGATGCACTACCAGGAGGATCCGACCCACATATCTTCCAAGTGGGAGACGAGCTTCCAGACCACGTCAAAGAGGAACTGGGTCTGGCTTGAGGCTGGAAGATGAAGGGCGCCAGCGAGGTATCCCGCTGGGTGATGCACTGGGACGAGGTTGCGGTTTTCGACATCAACTCCGCTAGCCTCGGCGTGGATGACTTCTCCCTCATGACAGCCGCAGGAGAGGCCCTGGCACACGAGGTCGAGAAGTCCTCAGGCGGAGGGAGGGTCCTATTCCTATGTGGTCCTGGCAACAATGGGGGCGACGGCTTCGTAGCCGCTTGCTCGCGCTCGCTTTCTGACATCCCAACATCGATTCTGGCAAGCCACGAGTCGTCGAAGACAGAGACCTCATCGCATGCTAGGGAGATGGCAGCCAAGGAATCGAAGGTTCACGTCTGGCCGGATTGCCCCAAAGGCGATTGGACGCTGATCATCGATTGCCTCCTTGGTTCGGGAGGGGCAGGCTTGGGGGCAGAGCTCAGACCCCCAATCCGCGATGTTTCGGCTTGGGCCAAGTCGACAGGATTGCCTATCCTGTCCTGCGACATCCCAACTGGTCTCGGCGGCCCGGATGCCCTGAAGCCAATCCGCACTGTCACGTTCCACTCCCCTAAGATGGGCATGTCCGAGTCCGGTTGCGGAGAGATAGTGGTCTCGGACCTCCCTTGGCCGACCGAGGTCAGAAACTGCGGGGTCGGAGACGCATCCAGGTACCCGCCAGTTGAATCTGACGCGAGGAAGGGAGACAGGGGACGCTTGCTAGTGGTGGGAGGTGGACCCTACCATGGAGCACCGATCCTCTCTGGGATGGCAGCAGCCAGGAGCGGTTGCGACCTGGTCCACGTCGCCATGCCAGCACAAGCATCCAATAGGTCGAAGTGGCCTGCGAGCCTGATTCCAGAGGAACTCCCCGACAGGGAATTCCTGACTCCCGAATCAATAGGGGCACTGTCGGATTTCATCGATTCTGGAAGGGCCCCAGATGCGATGGTGATAGGCCCAGGCATCGGAAGGGAAGAGGAGAGTATGGAGGCTGTCAGGTCGATAATCTCCCTCTCGGTAAGGAAGTCAATCCCCCTCGTGATCGATGCGGATGCGATCTCAGCGCTCCCCGTAGGAAAATGGCCGGATGGGCTAGTCGGCGTTGCAACCCCTCATTCGGGGGAAGCCGGACGATGGCTATCTGAGGCGTCGCCTCTGGAAGCACTAGCTGATTGCACCAAGGAGGAGTCGGCCATTGTGATCACAGGACACGAGGATGAGATATTCGGTCCGGGGGGGAGATACTGCAACGCTACCGGAGGACATCCTAGGATGGCCGTCAGTGGAACCGGAGACCTCCTTGCAGGGGCCATTGGCGGGCTTCTCGCCCAAGGGATGGCCCCATGGCCAGCAGCCAGACTGGCCTGTGCCGTCCTAAGGGAGGCTGGTTCCAAGGCCGCCCAAGAAAAGGGACCCGGACTACTAGCCGATGACGTGCCCGTTCATATCGCCCACACCCTCTCCGAGTGGGTAGGGGCGCGATGATGCTAGTCAGCGAGGATTACCCCTGGGCCAAACTTATCCGCGAATATACGATGTATTGTGCAGTAGGTTGCATCAACGTTGCAGTCTTCTTTGCAATGTACTATTTCCTGTACAAGGCACAAATCTCCGTACAGTACCCCGCTGCCTCCGCATGGGCAATCTCCTACTTCTTGAGCTCAATACTGGCTCACAACCTCCATCGCTGGCTAACCTTCGAGTCCCTCGCCGACTACAAGAAGAGCCTGGTTGTGATGATGACAATCTACGTCGCACTCCTGATCATCTCCACCCTCTCCACTGCCTACTTCGCAGACACTCTAGGATTCAATCACTACTACTCGTGGGCAGCGAACACCGCAGCCTTCGGATTCATCTCATTCGTTCTTCTGAGGATGTTCGCCTTCCCCCTCTCCGAGGGGAGCATCACCCGCAAAGAAAGAGTGGAAGAGTTCCGAAATCGGCGTAGGGCTTGAAGTGGTCCCGTTCTTGGCGGTGCCGTGACGAAGGGCGTTCGAGGCACTCGCGACTTCTATCCAGAAGACATGCGTGTTCGAAACTGGCTGTTCGAGAGGTTCCACAACGCTGCGCTTTCCCACGGATTCGAGGAGTACGATGCCCCTGTACTGGAAACCGAGGACCTCTATACCAGGAAGTCGGGGGAGGAGATTACCCAGCAGCTGTACAACTTCGAGGACAAGGGCGGTCGCAAGGTAGCCCTCAGGCCCGAGATGACCCCTACTCTGGCCCGTATGGTCATGGCCAAATCCGGTGCATTGGCCCTGCCTATCAAATGGTACTCGATCCCCCAGTGCTGGCGCTACGAGAGGACTCAGAGGGGACGTGGCCGTGAGCACTACCAGTGGAACGTCGATATCTGGGGGGCTGAGGGAGTAGAGGCAGACGCGGAACTAATCTCCGTGCTGGTTCACTTCTTCCGAAGCGTGGGCCTCTCCTCTGATGACCTGGTCATCAGGATCAGCAGCAGGAAGGTGCTGGAGGAGGTCCTCGGCTCCCTGGGCATCTCCGGCGAGGGATTTTCCAAGACCTGCATTGTGGTTGACAAGATGGACAAACTCCCAGGAGATGTGATTGAATCGCAGTTGACCGAGTTGGGACTCGACCAGGGGGCAATTTCCACGATTCAGTCGGTCCTCAGCATAACCAATCTGAATGAGCTGGAGGGTGCTCTAGGGGAGTCCAGCGAGGCAGTGGCCGAGCTGACGTCGATATTCTCCTTGTCCGAGTCTTACGGAATTAGCGACTGGATAGAGCTCGATGCCTCAGTGGTCCGTGGTCTAGCATACTACACTGGCCCGGTATTCGAGGCACATGATAGGGCCGGAGAACTCCGAGCAGTTTGCGGAGGGGGGCGCTACGATAGACTGATCGGAACCCTAGGTGGGAAGGACCTGCCGGCAACTGGATTCGGATTCGGAGACATGGTTGTGATGGAGCTATTGCGGGCAAAGGGACTGGTCCCTGAATTGACAAATGGCGTCCAGGACATCGTCTTTGGAATGGGAACAGAGTTGAGGGACGCAGCAATGAGGGTCGCAACATCAATCAGATCCGGCGGAAGGAGCGCGGACTTGGTTCTGGAGGACAAGCGCATGAAGTGGGTCTTCAAGCATGCCGAGAGAGTCGGGGCAGAGAGGCTGGTGATGGTGATGCCAGAGGAGTGGTCCAAAGGCAAGGTCAAGGTGAAGCACCTGTCTACTGGCGAGGAGTCAGAGGTCCCCCTCGAGTCGCTATGACTGCCATCGCCATCCCTGAAAGGCCGGTGAGGAAACCGAATCCCGGTAATCCCTTCTCCTCTGGTTCCTCCTCAATCACTACCTCGGGTGCCTCCCCTATTGGGAACTGGACCTGAGTCCTCAGCCCCTCTTGGTTGTTGGAGTAGTAGACTCTGAAGAAGCCCCCGCACTTCAGCATCTGCAAGGGTCCGCTGCAGGGAGTTCCCGATGCATCCCACCCAGCCTTCGAGATCTGGAATCTGACGCTCGGTTCCCCATCGCTGGCGTTCCACCATGTCGAGTTCTCGATTACGTCCAACTCCCACTTCAGCTGGATGTCCTGGTCGGTTGCGATGTCGGGGAATGACCTGCTGTCAACAACCTCTGACCCCTTCATCAGGGTGATGGTTAGGTCCTCGTCATCCTCGGATTCGGCATCGGCGTGATCTATCCTCAGGCCGAATTCCAGCGTGATCTTCATCCCTGCTTTGAGGTAGACGTTTTCATCGAAATCGTACTTCATTCGGCAGGTGATGTCCACTTCTAGCCTCTGGGCATCGCCCCCATCTACCTCTTCCCCATACCCCTGCTCTGCTGATCCCCCACCATCCTCATCGAAGCTCCCCCAGCAGTTGGACAGTTCTTCGTTGCCCCAGAAGTGCAGGAAGTTGTTGATCGGGGAAGGTTGTTCGGGATCCACCGACTGAGCAAAAGCGATGGGAGCCATGCTAGACATGCAAAGCAGAGCCAGGATGATTGGGGCCAGCACTCTCCTCGCCATCGGATTACGCAGGGTTGTCGTTCAGTTTGAGGTTATCCTAGATTGGTCGCTAGAAAACGGATTCCTATCGGTTATTCCTGTTCAGTCCTATGATTCGCAGCCACTGCTGCAATTGCAAGTGCCCCGAGGCCCGCCATCAATCCGAATCCAGGAAGGCCACCTGGCAGGCTCCCTCCGTCTCCGTCCCCGCCATCTTCTCCTTCTGGATCTACTGCCTCGGTCATGTTGATGATGGGGAAGTTCGCCTCCACATCCATGCCATCCTCGTTGTTCGAGTAGAAGAATCTGAACTCTCCGGTGCAGTCTGCGAAGAAGCACTCAATGCCATTGTACCCAGGCTTGGAGAACTCAACCTCTAATTTCGGCTCCTCCTGAGTCTTGTTCCACACCGTCATGTTGCTATCAACGGGTATTTCCCACACGACTTGCTCGTTATCTCCATCCACGGAGACAGAGGGGAACGTCTGAGTCGCTACAGCCAGATTGCCCCTGCGCAGAGTGAGGGTCAACTCCTTGCAATTGGAGTCTTGCTCTGGATCACAGTCGTCAGAGAAAATGTAGACTCCTATCTCGATGCGGATGGTTCCGTTCGGGTTCAGGTACATATTTTCCTTGAAGTTGTCTTGGCTCCTGCATGAGAGTGAGATTTCTACTTGCCCACTGCCATAGGTCCTTGCACCGTAGCCCTCCTCTGCAGAACCGGTCGAGTCATTGCTGTCGAAGTGAGTCCAGCACGATGACAGGTCCGAAGTTCCCCAGAAGTGCATATGTGGGTTTTCCACCGAAGGTTGCCTCGGATCATCAGCCACCTGCGCGGATGCTGGCGCTACCACCACTGAGGACAGCATGAAAAACGCCATACTGAGTGCAATGAGTCTGTTTGCCATCAGAATTCTCTCCAGTCGGTCATGTTTGAGGCTTCTCCATACCCGTTCACTAGTCAAACCTCTGGAAACCACCGTCAGAGGAACGCTCCCTGGTCTTCCTGGCTATGTTCAGAGCCTCACCAAGCATGTTGGCACTGACCATCTCCCTTCCTAGCCTCTCATGCGCCACGCCGGTGATTATCGACATGACCTTGATGGTGTCCCCGAATGCCGGGTCCTGCCTCGCACCGAAGATCACGTTCGCATTGGGCGAGAGGCGAGCCGTCATCAGATCCACGACCTGGTTGGCTTGTTCGAGAGTCATGTACGGTCCGCCTGTGACGTGAATCAGTGCCCCAGTCGCTCCGTCTATCTCGATGTCCAAGAGAGGATGATTCAAGGATTCGTGCACGACCTCCTCGGGCCCTTGGTCGCTCTCTCCATAGAGCATCATGGTCACCCCTCCGCCTGTCATTATAGTGCGCACGTCAGCGAAATCAAGATTGATCAAGCTAGGTAGGGTGATGGTTTCCACCACTCCCTTCACTATCTCAGCAATCAGTTGGTCCATGATGCTGAAGGCTTCGTCCAGTGGGAGATTGGGAACGAAGTGCAGTAGTCGGTTGTTGTCAAGGACTAGTACGGCATCTGCAGCCTTCCGGACTAGCTCAAGTCCCTCGAGTGCGAGTTCCATTCGCCTCTTCCTCTCGACTGTGAACGGAGTTGTAACAACGGCTACGACGAGGGCACCTGACCTCTTTGCTTCCTCGGCGACGATAGGCGCTATCCCAGTACCCGTCCCTCCACCTAATCCTGCGGTGACGAAGACAAGGTCAGCTCCATCGACGATCTTGGTGATGACGTCTCTTCCGGCCTCTGCGCACCTTCTCCCCATCGCCGGATCCCCTCCAGCACCGAGACCCCTTGTGATGTGACGACCAACCAGGAGCTTCTGCATTGCCCTGGTATTGTCTAGATGTTGCTTGTCCGTGTTGATTGCAACAGTTATGGCGCCTTCGACGCCTATGTGGGTGATTCTGTTCATAGTGTTGTTTCCAGAACCACCGCATCCGCATACCAGTATCCGAGGGTCAGGCGGTCCGAAGTTCTCCAACTCTTTGTCAGTCAGTGCAGTAGGTATCCTCGCAGGCGCATTGGGAGCCCCTTCTGGGGTTACCGAACTACTGGGTACCTCTACCATTACAACGCCTCGTGCATCCCAGGCATTTCTGCCTATTACGCTCCCTTAGTCTTCTCTTTGCCTTCTTAACCGTTGAGGAGTGGAACTAGTCTTAGAAGGCGATTATCAGACCCACTAGGATTTGCGGGGATAACGAGTTGGTAACCCTCGATAGCCCACTATCACCGGAAAGCGAGATAAGGCGGGGGGCACTCCCTAGTCCTGCCGTGCTTAGCTCAGTTGGCTAGAGCACCTGACTGTAGACTGGAAACACATTGGTTGTAGGCAGCCATCAGGGGGTCCCCGGTTCAAGTCCGGGAGCGCGGACCAATCAGGTCATTTAGAGGGATGCTGATTGACGGGATCTTGAATGGAAGTGTGTGCCGGCTGGTCTTCGGAGGGAAGAGATCTCCGGACATCCCCATCTCCAGAACTTCCTGTTTGGTTATCGAGTCCTTCCCGCAGTCCGGCCAGACATCGACCTCGACACCCCCGTCCACTAAGTAGCCGACCAACAACACAGGCACCCTTGCAAGTCCAAGGTCCCTCGCAGCAGTCCATTTGTGATGTCCATCAAGGATTACGAGAGAACTCCTGTCGGCGATGATGGGCTTGTAGAAACCCCTTTCCAGAAGCTTCGCAGTCCTACTTTCCAGATTGCTCGGGATGACCTCCTCGTGACCCCTCAGAGAACCAATATCTAGGGTTTCTATCCCTTCCATCTGTCATCCACCACTTCCCTATGGTGCAAGCAGGCTCATAAATGAGTTCTAGGTCGGCGGGCCGCTAGAGGTCTGACTATGGGTTTGCACAAGCACGTAAGCGAGGTATGGAAGAAGCCCAAGGAGGGTATCCCTTCTAGATACAGGATAGACAGAATGGCCGGTTGGAGGAAGGAACCAGTCTTCATGAGGATCGACAAGCCTACGAGGATCGATGCCGCTAGGAGAGTCGGCTACAAGGCAAAGCAGGGAGTGGTCGTCGTACGAACCAGAGTTCGGCGCGGAGGCCTCAGGAAGGGTAAGATCCACATGAAGAGGAAGCCTTCCAAGGCCGGTATCAAGAAGATCACCATGGGCAAGTCAATTCAGAGAATCGCCGAGGAGAGGTCTGCTAGGAGATACCCGAACCTAGAGGTCCTCAACTCGTACTGGGTCGGCGAAGACGGCAAGAACAAGTTCTACGAGGTAATCATGATCGATCCCGAGCATCCTGCAATAAAGTCTGACAAGAATATGGGTTGGGTCTCTAGCGGCTCGAGCCACCGTGGACGAGCATTCAGAGGCAAGACAGGAGCCGGCAAGAGAGGACGAGGACTTCTGAACAAGGGCAAGGGAGCAGAGAAACTTCGCCCAAGCCTAAAGGCGAACAAGAACCGCGGAAAGTAATCGACTAATCCGTCAGATTGATGCCGAATGATGAATGGCATCTCGATATGGCGGACCGTCACGCATCGGAAATCAGGGGACTCCCGGTCATAATCCCGGACGGGCGTCTCCTCGGAACTGTTCATGACACTGTGATTGATGTGAACAACTGGTCATGCACTCACATATTCGTCTCAGACCCACCAGATGAATTGGTCGAGGGGCGCACGCACGTCGCTGTCCCATGGACATGGGTGAGATCGGTCGGAGACGTCGTGCTATTGCGATGGTTCCCACAGACGCCTATCCCCCGGAATCTCTAGACTCAACGTTGAACTTTCTTGCGATATCGTTCAAAAGGGGAGGGTGAACCGGAATACGATGCGTTGGGTCAGTGCGTTGGTTATCGCCTCACTTCTGACAACGGTGGTTTCTGTAGATGCGGTTTCTACAAAGGGAGTAATTTCGTGCACCAATTCCAATCTTGACTCTCTGCCCGAGAACTGGACCATTATGGATCAAGGATGCACCCGCGTAGATCTAGGTACTCACGACCCCGGTACAAATCTGGCCTTCCAAATCTACTCAGATAAGGAAATTGACATTCTGTTGTTCCCATCTAACACCGTTTCCGTTTACCAAAACGAGCAGTCCTACAGGATTGACTCAGTATGGATGGCAGAATCGGTATTCGAGTCATTCAGCGGAACGGGAGAGTGGCACTGGCAGACTCCTGATGACCGAGGACCAACTAGGTGGTACCTAGTGATTGACAACCTTGCCCATCCTCAGGATTCCGGCGAAGGTGATCAGGGAGGCCTACCCGTAGAGATTGAACTTGATGCCGACGTTATCCAACCAGGGCAGTTCACTCTCGCCGACTCCATCCACAGAGTCGAACCCGGAGGATATTCAGTTGTCCACGGGCCCTTCACAGTCGATGAGGGAACATTCGTGGAGATCCATGCAAGAACCATGGCCGGCGAGCCGGACATTTTCGTAATGTCAGAGGACGCCTTCTCTTACTACTCACCATCCTCGAACTGGTCTTCTTCGCTCAGGATTAACTCAGCTGATATGCTATTGGTTTCCGATGAAAGATACCTCCCATGGGAGGCGAGTGATATCGAGGAAGAGAATCTGTACATTGTTGTGGACAACCGACAGGGTCCCGGAGGAGGGGGTGCGGGCACTTCCGATGTCGCGGTTACCGTCACAGTAACTCTCACTCCGGTCCTCGAACCGTCCATCTCCAGTCAGACAAACCTCGACTCGGTTGATGTTGGTGCCCTGGTGAATCTCTCCGCAGCAAGTACACCAAACACATCCGGTCAGATACCAGACTCTGGCTTTTCGTGGGACATCGATGGCGATGGAGTGAGCGACTGGAGTGGTTTGGCCGTTGAGCATTTCTGGGAAGAGCCCGGAAACTACTCAGTCCGTCTTTCTGCAATATCAGTTGACTCCAGGAGTGCTAGTGTCTCCAGATCCGTTAGAGTTGTTGACATGTCTGCCCCATCAGTTTCCCTAGGAGTAACGGGGGAGGTCACCAAGGGATTTGGAGAACAACTTTCGATCGGGGCTTCTTTTTCTGACAATTGGGGGGTGGAGAGCCTGGATTGGATGATAGACGGCGAGATAATACTCTCCAACTACTCTCTAACAGACCAATTTTCGACACTAATCATACAGGTCTCAGAAGAATACTCTCCCGGACAGCATGTGATCTCTCTAGTTGTCCGGGATAGGTCTGGAATGGCCACTCAACAAGACGCCCTTGTGAATTTCATCGATGTAACCGCACCTGAGATCTCTCAGTATGAGACTCAGATAGAGGTAAACTACGGCGACCCAACAACTCTGCAGATATTCGCTCAGGATAACCAATCCGAGGGTCTGGATTACACATGGACAATAGATCAGGGAACCGACAACGAGATTCAGTTCAACGGTCCTCTGGTTATCCACCAATTCAACACGGAGGGGCCTACAAATGTGGTATGTAGAATTGAGAACGATGCCGGTCTGACGTCCTATGCAGAAATCCTGGTCATCGTCAGGGATAGTGAATCCAGCAACGGCCTCTCTTGGCAAGGCATCGCAGCAATCGCTACAGTACTCCTGATCATTATCTCAGGTGCTGCCTTCTTCTTGTATAATTCAGCAGTGAGACGCAGAATGTCAGAATTCTCAGATGTTGCAAAGGAAGGCGAAGAGGAAGCACCACCACAGCCTCCTTCTCCGCAAATGCAGGCACAGATGTGGGGCAAGGGGGACTCATCTCCTTTCCAAGCACCCCAAGGGGAAATGAAAAGCCCCCAACAGGGAACTGAGATGTTCGATTTGCTCGAAACCACTCCTCCACCCCAAGAGGAAACCAGAATTCCCATTGAATTGGGAGATTCGCTTCTCGGGGACCTCCAATCAAGCCCAGAAAAGATTGAACCCGAACCCTCCAAGGGAACAACGCTCAGATCGAATTGCAGCAAATGCTCAAAAGCATTCGAGATTACATTACCAGAAGGCCTCGATGCAGCTTACACAAACTGCCCTCACTGCGGCTCCGAAGAGCTGGTCGGAACCAGCCGACCAGTCTGAAATCGTGATATCCAGAGTTACAAGGAGGGCAATACCCTATAGCGCACCTCTAAGAGGTGCGTTCTGTAATGGCCCGAGAACCACATCCGGGAAAACACCACCTAGGTTCAGCAAAGGCCACTCTAATATTGGCTGTAATATTCGTTTCCCCATTGCTATTGCCCTTTGCCAGCGTGAACGGGGAGCCGAGATTCGAGTCTAGCGATTTCGGGGTTCTAGAGGAACTCAATGACATGCTTGATGAGAGGGCATCATTCTTGGGATCAAACTCAGTCTCACCCCTGGCAGACTCAAGAATTGATGCTGTTCGAGACTCAGTCACTTCTTCGGATCCAGATAGCCCTATCTCCGAGGTCGGCCCGACTATCGACGGCCTCTCTCTGGTAAGCACCTCGCCGCCATCTCCAGAACATCCGGCCCCCTACGACCTACTGCTGACGGGAGGCAACAACCCTGGTATGGTTGACAACATCTGGCAGACTCTATTCAACATCACAGATTATGTCATCTGGACACAGTACGTAGATGACAATGGACAAATCACCGAGCAGTACCAGGTGGTCTCATTCAGCGCCTCACTATTTTCCATCATTAACACGAACACAGAGGCCCTGTTGCATTCAGTCGACGTCGACGGAGATGGCGATGATGATATCCAGGTGGGATTGACCGTGGACGTAGACTTCATCAGTGGGTGGGGGATAGAGGGCGGCACTCTTTGGATTGAGCCCGGAATTCAATTCTCGGTCAGAGACATCGGAAACAGTGCCTCCGATACAGATTGGGATAACATGGATTCACTGCACGTGTCCTTGATCAAGGCATTCTCCTACTCATCTTCTGGTTCACTCCTGAATCTCGGAGGTGGGGAGAGCTATGTCTGGGTCATCGACTCTAGGTTCACCACCCCTCCAAATGACTTCAAGTTCGAAGTGGGCATTGAGAGGCTTTACTTCGATCTAGCTGGAACCGGTCAAGACTTCGCCACGATCCTCCTTGCAGCCATAACAGATCCATTCGGTCTTGCCGACCCCCCAGAAGAGTCAGGAATCACATTCGCGTCCATAGCCGCACCCTACTCTCTGAGATTCGACAACGGTGGACAGGACGAATGCTCTGAGAGTTACAACACATCGGAACTGTACACTAGAACATCCCTCGAGATCTCATGCGGTGTCTCAGCTGGATTCGGCTACATTCACTATTCCCCCCCCAAAGACAACTCTGACAGGGATATGTGGGAACTGGCATACATCGAAGCACGATTCCACCCGTATGGGGAGTCAAAGCGCCTCCCGTCCTCCGCCGAACTAATCGTGAGAACAGACAGCGTACTGCCAACATCCGGGGGCCTAACAGGTGAGAAGAGCCTCACAACCCTCGAGTACTGGGCAGATAGGAGGTCGGATTTGCATATCCACTTCCATGAGGATCGCTCTGACTTGCCTGAGTCAGAGTCAGATGGCTCATTCGGCAATACCACCGATTCACTTGGCTGGTTCAGGGGTATGCCCGCCGGCACTCTATCAGAGGGACAGATCGAGAGAGCATTCCGGATGCTAGGATCCGTGGACCAACCCGAACTACCCGGAGACATTCCAGATAGGCTCGGCCTGATTATTGGCATCAAGAACTTCACCCGAGATAATAGCCAAAACGTGGACGACCCTACTCTGCCAGTGAATCCAGCCGACCCACCGGAAAGCCTGATTGTAGTAAGGTCCGTCCAGCCAATCCAAGAGTTGGACTACACATCATGGTTTTCTCGCGGAGGGGACGCCGAGGATCACAGACGCATCCATATCTTTGCAGACTCAATTCCATCAGCAGTAGCAGTTTACGGCTCATTCGGGCTGGGTGGCCCACCAGAATCCAACAATTCTCTAGACTCAGGTAACAATCTCGACTTCATTTCAAAGATTGTTGACTCGGTCCTCCTCAATTTGGTCGATGTCTTTCTCGATGTGGGGAGTATCTTGAATGAAGTGCCATCCACGATTGTTGAGCTGATTAGCAGTAGCGTCGATGCGGGTGGAATCTCCGGAAGAGAGATCCACCTTCTAATGACCGATAATTGGCTAGCATCAAGAAGTCCATTTCCTCTCTCTGAGCTTTCGATGCAGATAGGTTCCTCTGATCATCTGACGTCTTATGGGAACCACGTAATACTGTCTCTGGATCGTGGACTAGGCATGATCCAAACCGACCATGGACCCAAGGAACCCCTCGTTCCAGTAGCAGCTAGCGTGAACTTCTCTGGCATGCAAGCCTTCTCACTTGTGGACGACAACTCCACTGGAACTCAGGAACTGATCCTACAGACAGTTTCGAACAAGGATATCAGACTGTCCTACGTCAGCCATCAGACATCATCCCTGGATAATCCAGATTATCAGTCTGCATGGCTATCCGATATCCCAAACAACATCACAATATCTGTTTCCCCCGGTGGTGTCGATTACTCCGCATCTTCTGAAATAGGATCAATCGTATACACAGGATACGACGGATCCCATCGCCAGGCCGTCCGTGTATCTGGATTCCCTAGCTCATTCTCAACAACCTCTGGGCCGGTGACATCTTGGTCATCAGACTCAGCAATCGATTTGATTGAGGCCCAAATCAGTGACTCAGTAACGCCACTGTCAATGGAAGGGGACCATTTCCTCTTCCACCACGACCCCCTGAGCAACACATCGTCCCTTTCAACTACGATATCAGGAGTAAGTGAGGTGGGATGGATCAAACCTCTCGAGGAGGGGGCGTCGGGGAATGCTGGAATTGGGACCGCATTCGCCACTATCGAGGGTAGGAATGCAATGAGGATAAACATAGGAAACGCCCCATCCAGCGAGAATCTCCCGTTGAATGTGCTAGCTGAGATTGACCCCCTCCCCTCCAGACTATCTGTCGAGATTCCTACCGGTTCGGATTCAGGACCCTCTCTTGACATCCCTGAAATAAACTCCTCACAGGGGATGGCAGGGGTCGCATTCTTCATCGGTGGCTTCTCAGACCTGGGAAGATCTGTGAATGGAGTCCTCTCCGGAATAACTACTGATATCTCCACTGGATCCAGCACCGGGGAGGGGAACTTCTCATTCTCCCTCGGGCTAGAGGCCGACTCAATTTTCGATCTAGTTGTCGAGTCAAGCATGGGTACAGACTCGATAGATGAGCCAGAGTGGGTACATGGAATAGTTCTGAATTCTGCACCTAATGGGATTTCCGAGGGCTTCCACCTCAAGACATGGATTCCAAACCTGCCAGCATTGGTCGACCTCTCGGTATCCAGAACTATGAATCCTAAAGGAGAGGTTTGGGCCGTATCAATAGGCCTAGAGGGATGGGAACCATTCAATTCCGAGTTAGTAATCGCCTCCAAGGGCGTCAACGGGCAGGACATCTTCCTCACGATTAACGGTCTCGAGGTAGGTAAGCCGACATCGCTACTGGTTGACTCGGTCTTCCGAACAGAGACGGTGGGAGGGATAACTGAGACCTCTACCTCGACTCTTTACTCCATGTCCAACAGGCTAGAGTGGTTCCATGCCCTTCTGCTGGATAGGCAGTCAGGGAGCAGGACGGAGATGATGGTCCAAGACATCCCAGAGTCTGTCGAGATACAAGCAAGCCTAGGTAACGCCATCTCGATGGACGTGACAGTTCCCGAGCAGTTTCGACAGGGAGACCTAGGCGTGGGTTCGATAATGATTCAGCAGATGCAGTGGATGGATGGCTCGTGGTGGCCCGCAACCTTGTTCTTGACTCAAGTCCCAGGGTCGATGAATCTCACAACGGAACCCGACTTGAACTTCGACATAACCAAGAATCTGGCTTTCCAAGGAATGCCAATCCTTGACTTCTCTGCATCCAGCGAGGGTATGTCTCTCTACATCGAAGCCCAAGGGAGGGCGATAAACAGCAAGGGGGACGTCGTCCTGATGGCAGAGGGTCTTGCAGACAGGCTATCCATCAAGCCCACCAAATCCTTCGGCTTGAACATCAGATCGAGCGGCGATGGAGTCGATAGACTGTACTTCAGGGCGACCGACATACCGACCCTACCTCCAGTTGTCCTAGAACAGATGGAGGCCCTAGGCGAGAATCTCAAGAGTGCGAACATCGAGATTCACGAGTTCGGAAGAGTGACCGTGATGATTCCAGGCTATCAGTTGATTGAGGTTTCTGACGTCCAAGGGGGGAGGATCATAATTTCTGCAAGAGCCACGGCAGAGGTCAATGACATCGATGTCGATCTCAGGGGGGTGTTGCTCGACGCCCAAGTGACGGGAGGAATCCCCTCGGGTACAACCTTGGGGGTCAATGGATTCGCATCCGATCTTTCCTTGCTGAACATGATTCCTGGTTTCTCAGGCTCAACTAGTCATTGGATGGCCCCAGAACCGGTATCCTCAGGCATCCTAACTGCCATCGCAACGATAGGGGGGATGTCATGAAGGGACCCGGGCAACTCCTCGGACAAGCCTCGGAAGCGGACGAGGATACTGCTCACAAAATTCTGGAGAGGCTAGAGGACGTTACAGACTCCATAACTCCCAAGCGCGTCGTCTTTGCTTCGATAATGGTGCTATTGATAGCGCTGGCTTCGATATTCTCGATCATCTGGGTGATTCCATATGAGAATGTGGATGTAGAAGTCGTATACATGCAGGCAGGTTCTGGACACGTAGTCCTAGTGGAGATCGACAACAAGGGAAGCCGGGCAATCGAGGACGTCAGTCTGACAATCAGGTTCCTAGACTCAGAGAAGGCGGAGATTGATCGGCATGATTTCTATCTCTCGAAACTCCCAGCTCATAGCTCGATTTCCAATACTCCGGCGGACGACCTGGAGCTAGTTGTCTTCGGACAGTCAGTTTGGGAAGATTACTTCATCGAGATAACACTGGAGTACATCGACAACGATGCACAGCGAGACCTCCACATCTGGACTCACCCAGTGGGCGAGTGGACAAGGGAGTCATTCGTAGACCAGACGCCTTTCGAGATATTCTAATCCAACATGCTTCTGGATTCACGAGTGACCCATAGTATCAAAGCGAGGGAAAAAGGGGATTTGGCCGATGGAGAAACAGATATCCGCTTTCATACTCATCTTCCTCCTCTCATCTACGCTAAGCCTTCCAAACCAGGGGACACCAACTCCGGATGGCATGCCTGAAGAACTCCCCACCGATGTAACCAGGATTGAGATTTCCCCCGATCCGAATAGCGTCAGAGACCTAGGAGCCCCAATCATCTCCCAAGGGGAAGAGGGGTCGCGAGGCCTCTGGGCCGACTCCTCGATAGGCGACTTCACCACTTCGGGCTTGACTCTTGACTCTGGTATACCGCCTTCCATGATGGCGGACAGATCAGATCTGATGATGGTGCTCATTTCTCCCGACACAGGACTCTGGGAGGCACGAGTCGGTATTCTTGAAGCCGCAGATGTTGCTGTTAGGACCACAATCCCTCCCTCTGGGTTCCTAATACAAGGGACGTCAGAAGAACTAGAATCGGCTTCCAGTCTACCATTCGTTGCGGCGAGCCATTCAGTTCCACTAGCACTAATTGTGGACGACAGCCTCTGGGACGAGAAGTCAATCACAGAGGTCGAGGTTATTGGGTGGAAGGACTCAGAATTGATCAGGCTCGACTCACCCGGGGTCGGACTAACTGGATCAGTAGCCAGAACTTCACTGAATCACCTGGAGTCCGAGTGGTCACCTTCCGTCGGGATTCACTTCGGAAATATACATCCAACAACCATCCCATCTCTGGCAATGAATCCGGAGGTAGCATTCGTCTCCCCAGTTCTCGAACTATCCATCTGGAACAACCTTGCTCGTTCACACATGGAAGCAAACTCCGTCGAGGAGTTCTTCTTCACCGGTCTGAATGGCAGTGGTCAGAGGGTTGCAGTTGCAGATACTGGAATCGACCATGACCACGGTGACTTCGGCTCAAGGGTCGTCCAGAGGATCGACGTTGCGAATGACGGCTCAACAGCCGACACTAATGACGGGCATGGCACGCACGTAGCCTGCACCGTACTGGGATCAGGCAGTCACACGGCTTCGTACGAGGGCATTGCCCCCGAAGCTGAACTCTACATGCAGGCAATGGAGGATGATGACTCCGGAGCCCTGTCGGGTCCCGGGGTCTACTCGCTCCTGAACTCGGCTTACAGCTCCGGTGGAGCCAGAATACACACAAACAGCTGGGGTAGCTGGAACGTAGGAGGGGACTACTCAACACAATCGGAGGATGCCGACGATCGCACCTCAACTTGGGATCAATACTGGTCCTACGACGGCATGACGGTACTATTCGCTGCTGGAAACGAGAGGGATGACGGAGTATCACCCCCGGGGACTGCGAAGAACGTAATCACCGTCGGCGCTCATGTGAACAGGTACAGCAGCGATGCCGCTAACGAGATGTACTACTGGAGCAGCAGGGGCCCTACAGATGACGGTAGGATCAAGCCCGACATAGTCGCGGCTGGCGACTACGTGAGGTCCTGCAAGGCTCAGGAAGCATCCGAAGCCCCCGACAACCTCAATGACGACTGGTATGTCGAGTACAGCGGTACATCGATGGCCACCCCAGCAGCAGCAGGGGCATCGGCTCTCGTCAGAGAGTACCTCATGGAGATTGCCGAGAGGCCAGAGCCCCAAGGTGCACTGGTGAAGGCGATGCTAATCCTGGGTGCAGAGGACATGGGCACCCGTGACATCCCAAACAACGACGAGGGATGGGGGAGGATCAATCTGGTGAACACGCTTCTACCAGAAAGTGACGTAGGAATCTTCGTCGATGACCGTTCGAGGCTGTCAAGCGGCCAAGAGGCCTCATACAACTTCGATGTAACACGTTCCGGCGAACCCCTCAAGATAGTCTTGGCATGGTCAGACTACCCAGGCTCGACCTTCTCGGGGACCCAACTCAGGAACGACTTGAATCTCGCGGTCACCTCTCCCGAGGGGGCCGTCACATACCTCGGCAACGACTTCGCAAATGGCCGTTCCACAACTGGAGGAGAGAAGGATGACAAGAACAATGTGGAGGTCGTCCTAATCGACTCTGCATCCACCGGAATATGGAACGTCAAGGTCAAGGACTTCTCCCACGGGGGCAGCAGGACCTACCAGCCATTCGCTATAGCAGTCAGAGGTGTCAACGTCAATGACCTGACTCCTGACCCTTCCATCCCCCCTGGATCCTTCGAGATATCCACCCCAATCCCCCAGGTGGGGGAGCCCACTAGCTTCTCGGTCTCAGTGGTAAACCAGGGATCGGGATCCTTCGCAGAGGTATTCGTCTCGGCACACATCAACGGGGACCCGCTTGAGACGAAGTCATTGGGGATGTCACCGGGGGAAGAAGTTAGGTTGGAGTGGGATTGGACCCCCGAGGCCTCTGACAAGGGCGACTCAGAGATCAGGATAGAGGTGGACCCAGGAGGCCAACTAGACGAACTCTACGAAGACAACAACCTGCTTGTGATACCAATAGTTGTCAGTGCCCCCGGAATCCAAGCCTCCACAGATTCTCCATGGAAGACCCTCCAGGATGCTTCTGATTCTACCACAAGGTGGGAGATAGCAATGACTAACCTTGCTCTTTTCGATACAAACGCAAGCATAGAGGCAACAAAACCAGTCAGGAAGCTAGACGGAGTCGAGTTCGACTGGTACAAGAGCTTCGACCAGATATATGTGGAGTTGGGGCCCGCCGAGTCGACCACGGTGAACCTCACCCTCGTCCATCCTTCCCCTCCCGATCCCGGCACATATTCCATGATTATCACTGCAACAGACGAGGACTTCGACGTCGAATCGCAATTGGAGATATTCTTCGACGTGCCCGTTCTAGCCCAACCAGAAGTCACCCTTCCTTCCGCCGAGATACAAGTGGATTCCCACGAGGTGACAAACACAACCGTGGAGATACATAACTTCGGCAACGGGGCTCAGACGTATGACATAGAAATGACCTCACCCGCCGGATGGGACGCTGGGCTTCTGGAACTCGGACCTTTCCAGGGGTCACGACAAGGGTCGACTGGGACCCTGTCAAAGGGCGGTTCAATCACTGCTGGAATTATGATCACACCACCAGGGGTCCTTCTCACGGCCGGTTCAACATTCTATGCCGAGATTTTGGTGAAATCAAGAGTTAGCTCGGAGACATGGCCATTCCAGATCCCCCTGGTGATACAACCAAGCGACTCAATCGAATTCACCCCTGGCTCGGGCGGAAGCGAGGGGGGAATCCCTGCAGACTCACTACATGAGATTTCCATCCAGATTTCCAACCAGGGGAACAGGGAAGTATCCATGACGCCAATCGAGAGAGCACTCCCCGGTGGTTGGACCATCCAGGGGGGCCTTAGCGAGGTGACGGTCCCAATGGGTTCATCCGTCCAGTGGTCATTTTCCATCCAAGGCAACGGTCTCGCCGCGAGTGGCGTGGTGGAGATCAGGTTCCTGATTGAGGATGGTACGTTCTTCGATTGGAACACCAGCCTAGAGGCAATCTCTGGAGCCGTCCCCGAGGTCTCATTCCACGAAGTCGTCTTCGTAGAGGGGACCAACATCAACTCGTCGACGAGCCCGCTCGGCCTAGGGGCCCATCCGGTCAACAACGCATTTGACATGGGTTGGAAAATCGAGAATGCCGGGACCTCCATCTGGGAACCAGAGGCGTCCCTCGAACTCCCCTCGGATGATTGGGCATCAAGCTGCTCAGTCAATCCAATCAGGATAAGCCCGGGGGGATCTGCGATGGTTTGGTGCTCAATCACAATCCCATTGAGTCAGGAAGCCGGCTCCGAGCCAGAGATTTCCCTGGTCATGGCAGCAGATGGAGTGGAAGTGCGGGAGACTCTTACCCTATTGGTTGAGACCGTGAAGGAGGTCGAATGGACCCTGATCAACTTCAGCGAGGCAAGAGAGGACTACCCTACGAACCTCTATCTCGAGCTTCACAACACAGGCAACGTCGCTATCTCAAACAGGATAGTCACAGATGGCCCAGACGACTGGAACATCAGGATTGTCGACGGAATCCTAGTCACCCTTCAACCAGGAGAGGGGAGGTCTGTCCAGGTCGAGTTCACGCCGGACTCAGGTTCAGACGGCTCTCTGACAGTGATGCTAGCCAACGCAGAGGACATCTCTGGGCAGTCCCGGACACTGGATATCGAAGTCATCTCGGAGACCAGTGCTGCAACGATTAGCCCAGCACTCTACGTTTTGGGTGCGATAATGCTCGTGCTAATTGCGTCTATTTCAGCAGCTCTGGCATACACTAGGAACGGTGGCGACATCTCCTCCCTAATCCCTAGCAGGCAATCATCGACAGGCAGAAGGAAGGAGTACACTCCATTCCCGCTGTCAGAAGAGCAAGAGCCCACCGTTGAACCAGTGGAAGAGGAAGGACCAACAACTAGCGAGAAACAGGAACTACAGCGTTTCCCCGATCACCCTGGTTGGCTCTGGGATCCTTCTGGCGAGGAGTGGGTAGCAGACCCCGAATACGACCACGGTGACCAATAGCCGGAGAATATTGAGAACTCCAACAATCGCGATTATTGCCACACCAAGAGCCCGAAGCCCTTAGAGGGGCGAATGACTCGGTCAATCGATGAGAAGGCCGGATTCTGCAGTCATTATCACTGCACTACTGCTAGCCTCCTTCGTTTCCACCCCCGCGATCGCGGCTGCCGACCTCGCACTGAGCGCCAGCCCGACGAACTCAACTGCGACCACGGAAGACGCAGCCGAGTACGACATCACGATCATGAATACCGGAGACGAGGACCTCACAGTTTCTCTCAGTTCCTCGCAAGAGTCAGACTGCAATGGATTCACTTCCAACTTGGATTCCTCGGTGGTCTCCGTGGGTCAGGGCGAGTCGGAGACCGTGACTCTGACAGTCAGCATCAACGACCAAGCCTCAGGCGACTGCGTAACCACAGTCAATGCCAACGGGGTTGCCTCCAATCCCTCAGAAAACGCTCAGGCCGACGTCGAGGTCACGACCACAGCCGAAGGAGGGGGGCAATACTCTGTCAAACTGAACTACCTCAATCCGAGCAATGGCGCGGTGAACTACGATGGTGAGAATGATGAGGAGGAGTGGACGGTAGACGTCGAGAACACAGGAGAGAACGATGCAACCGTACAACTCGCGATTTCCTCAAAATCAGGCTGTGACTCGGATGGCCTCGAGGCCACTGTAGAACCTCAGCAGATGTCACTCAACTCAGGTGACAAGGAAACTGCAACGGTCACAGTGAACCTCCCCGATGGGAGCTCTACAGAATCTGGAGACCACTGCTTCGTGCTTGATGCCACCGTATCCAATGACCCGAATCCCGCGGACCAAGCAAACGATAGCATAAACCTGAATCTGAAAATCCCAGAGGTGAAGACATGCGACTCCTCCCTCCAGAACCCTTCTCACAATCTGGAACCAGGAGAATCGGCGACTAACTCCTTCACACTCACCAATACTGGGAACACCGCTTGGACAGTAAGCGCATTCGCCACTTCGGAAGGCACCGATGTCAGTGACTGGGTAGATTTCGAAACACCCACAAGCAGGCTCCTGTCAGAGCCCGGCGGCTCGCAGGACACAACCTCATTCGAATTCGAAATTACCCCCGATGACTCCGTAGAGCCCGGATCGGTAGATGTCTACATCCAAGGGAGAGCCGGTAGCAGTGTGGGTTGCGAATCCCTCCTCAGGGTAAATCTAGGACAAGTTCACGACGCCTCGTTATCCCTCTCCAATCCCTCCATCAACAATGCCGACCCCGGCTCCACCGCGTCAACGTCGATGATGATAACAAACACCGGCAACGGCCAGGACAACTTCGCCATAGGCGTCAAGGACCTCTTTCCAGGATGGCAGGTCGAGCTCTCAGAGACATACGTAACAATAGACGGGAGGCACTGCAACTCCTCCTCGAACTGTGACAGGAAGAGCGTGCAATTGCAGATCACCGTCCCAGCGAACGCCAAGGCCAACATCGAGTTCCCGATTACGATGTACGTCAACTCAGAGGGAATCACCCTGGACGAGGTGACTGCAAAGGTTACCGTGGCTGCAGTCCATGGGGGAAGCATCGACTTCCCCTCGAACTCCCAGACAGGTAGGTTCGGCCAATGGGTCTCCTTCCCACTAGCGCTGTCAAACACTGGAAACATCCAGGACAACTTCGCCCTTTCGTCCTGCGATCCAAATATCTCAGAGTCCTGCGAGGATACAAAGTGGGATTCAAGGTTCAAGGACAGCCAGGGGAACGATATCTCCCAGCTCACCGTCGAATCGGAGGGGACAGTGCAGATTTTCCTCGAAGTCCTCGTCTCGGACAATATCAACAACAATTCGGAATCGTTCGACGTGAGGATAGGAATCGTTGGTACAAACATAATGATGTCAGAATCTCTCACCGTCACCGTCTCGAACTTCAACTACAGCATGTCAGTGGCATTCGAGAGCCCAGAAGAAGACCCATCACTGATGCGTTTCTCGCTCCCGCCAGGGGGCTCTTCTTCACTTTCATTCCTAATCACAAACACGGGTGACGGAGGTTCGGACGATGTCGTCATAGATATCTCTGGCATGGACTCCTCGGTTCTGAGGACAATCAGCGTCGATGGACAGGTTCTGGATGGTGACGAGGCCACGGTGCCATCAGAAGGGCAGGTCACGGTAACGATAGACTTCGAAGTACTCACCGTGGAAAGCGGAACCTCCGGAGTAATCAGGGTTTCAGTAACTTCGAAGAAGAATACCGGACAAACACCCTCCTCCGTGGACTTGGTTGTGGACATCCGGTCAATTCACGACTTGCAGATAGATATCGAAAGCAGTCAGAAGAAGGAATCCTCGTACCCGGAGAATTCCGAGTTCACGATTTTCGTTACCAACCATGGGAACATAGAGGAGGAAGTAGAGGTGCTCACCAGCGATTCCCTGAGGGGTTGGACGGTGGATGTGATTGGAGACGAGTTCAAACTCCAGCCCGGAAAGACACGGGAAGTCACAGTAAGGGTCACGCCACCGAGCGAACTGATTGCCGATGACGAGTACTCCTTCACGGTGATAGTCCAACCAAAGGGCATGCCAGTGGCGGGCGAACCCATCGATTTGACAGTCGAGTCAAAAGTACGCTCCGGAGCGCTGTCTGGAGACTCCCAGAAGGCCATTGCAATGGCTATTATTCTGGTTGGATCGATAGCTGTGACATTCCTCTTCATGAGGGTCCGGGCCGAGAATCGAGTGATGTCCGACTCCATATACGTAGAACTCGATGAATGACAGTTCCAAGGCCTTCGTTCGGATACGCTTATGTCCGTAATTTTCGTGGCCATGTTCGACGGTCCCTACGGGACCGAGGGTGATGCCATGAGTACCGTAGCGGAGATGTACCTTCCAGTGGCGGTCATGACCATCGTAGGAATCGGCTTTCCAGTTGGCAGCTTCATCGCTACTCGCTTCCTAAGGCCAACTCCGAAGGGATCCGATTCTAGCAAGACGAGATCACTTCTACTACCGGGCTATGAAGCCGATCACAGCCTCTACATCCGGAGGGATTCGACCTACGAGTGTGGCTCGGACCCACTAGGCGATGCAGACATCAACTTCCACTTCCAGTACTACTGGTACGCCATAGTCTTCCTAGTGTTCGACATCGCATTCATGTTCCTGGCCTTCGGGGGGGTAATGGCCATCCAGAAGGGCACCGGGGAACTCCCTGACGAGGGTGCGATAACCAGCGCCCTGCTGACTATGTCCATATTCATCCTACTCATGGGGCTGGGAGTCTGGCACGTCTTCCGCAAGAGAGGAAGGATATACATCTGAGGGATAATATGGACGGGGACGGACAGAACTACTCGGTCTTCAACAGCAGAATGCTTGTGGACACCGTTGGCGACATTACCGACGAGGCCTTGAAGGCAAGCAAGATCAAGGATGTTATCGGGGTCCTGGTCGGCCGAGTCTTCAACTGGAGCCAGAGGAAGTCACTTTTCCCCCTACACCTTGGAATCAAGTGCTGCGCTCTTGAGATGGCAGCAGCAGGAGCAAGCAGGTTCGACGCCGAGCGATTCGGGGTCTTCTTCAGATCAAGCCCCAGGCAGTGTGACGTGCTTCTGGTAAATGGCCCAATCAGCAAGAAGTTCGCCGACCCAATAGTCAGGCTCTGGGAGCAGATGCCAGAGCCTAAGTGGTGCATGGCGATGGGGGAGTGCGCCATTTCAGGTGGCCCATACTTCCAGTCCTACAACATCCTCGAGGGTGTTGACACGATAATCCCCGTTGACGTATACATCCCCGGGTGCCCACCAAGGCCAGAGGCACTAATCGATGGGTTCGACAAGCTCCGCCAGAAGATAATACGAATCGGAGCAGTCCCTGACGATGCTGCGCCGGAATCAAACAACCCAATCATCATTGGAGACGTCTAAGAGAGGGGTATCGAAGTGGGAAAGGTCGTTTCAACATCGAGCCAGAAGGCCGCTGCCGAGGCAATGGCATCGGCACTATCGTCCATGGAGGGAGTCGATGCAGAGGTATCCGAGAGGAAAAGCGGGACAAGCCCACGAAACACAGTATCCATAGACTGTTCCAGCGAGAACTGGCGTGCTCTGGCCGAATGCATGAGGGTTGAGCACGGTGTCGACTACTGCTCCATGGTCACTGGCATCCATTGGCCCGAGGGCTCACCTGACAAGAACTGGGAGGTAATCTACCACTTCATGAGGATGGGGGTGACTGACCCACCAGTTATCGATGGCATGGTTCAACCGATCGTCAAAGATCCAACGACACTCGAAGGAAAGGAAGTCCCACTGGAGATCGAAGTGAGGATCGCCCTCCCCGAAACAAGAGACCCGAAGGTTGCATCCGTACAGGACATCTGGGTCGGAGCAGACTGGAACGAGAAGGAGACATGGGACCTAGTCGGAATAGACTTCGAAGGCCACGTAGGAATGCGCAGGGTGCTACAGCCCCATGAGACCCCTGTGGGTTTCCATCCCCTGCAGAAGCAGCACAAGCTTCGATATCACGACTTCGAGGAGATGTACGACGATGCTCAAGGCTTCCTGAGGAAGCCCTCGGATACTGGGAAGATCAAGTGAGGTGATGATATGGCAGAAATGTGGATCTCGATGGGCCCGCAGCACCCGATGACCCATGGCCTATGGACTCTCAAGGTGAAGGTCGACGGCGAGACCGTTGTCGATACCGAACCCGACCTGGGTTACATCCACAGGGGGGTCGAGAAGATCTGCGAGGCCAGGGACTTCACCCAGATCACTACCTACTGCGACAGGCTGTGCTACGCCAGCGCAAACACATGGTCACACTCCTACATCTACGCAGTAGAGGACCTACTCGAGGTCGAGGTCCCAGAGAGGGCCGAGTACATCCGACTGATCGCAGTCGAACTGCAGAGGATCGCATCCCACCTGATGTGGCTGGGAGCATACGGCCCTGACATCGGGAACCTCTCTGTGATGGTATGGTGCCTAAGGGAGAGGGAGATGATGATGGATCTCCTCCAGGAGCTCGGCGGCTCTAGGATGCATTACAACTTCCCGAGGGTCGGAGGGGTGAAGAGGGACCTGCCCCATGGATTTGCACAGAGGGCTAGGGCAAAGGTCAGCCTGTTCCTGAACAGGATTCAGGAGTACGAGGCCCTGTTCGACGAGAGCACAATTTTCCTCATCAGGACTCAGGGCGTCGGATACTCGAAGCCCGAGGAGATGGTCAACCACGGAGTCACCGGGCCCAACCTGAGGGCAGGCGGGGTTAACTACGACATCAGAACCGCACATCCATACTCCGTCTACAGCGAGCTGGATTGGGAACCACCAGTCGAGAGGCCATCAATCAAGGGCGCAGACTGCTATGACAGATACAGGGTCCGCGTCGAGGAAATGAGAGTCAGCGCCATGATGGTACTGGAGGCCCTGGACAAGATCCCCCGTGGGGCCGACACATACCACGAGCCTGGAGACCCAGCCATCCTGGCCAAGGCGCCTAGCAGGGCCCCAGAGGGAACTTCAGGTTCCCATCACTTCGAGGACAGCCGAGGTGAGTCGATGTTCTACCTCGCAGGCGGAGGTGAGGGCAGAGGGAAGATGCCATACAGGGCCTCTATCCGCTCTCCGATGTTCATCACGATCCCTTACGCATCCAAGTGTATGGTCGGTTACAAGGTAGCAGACATCCCAGCGATAATGGGTTCATTCGACCCGTGCATAGGGGAGACGGATAGGTGAGATGATGGCTACGGGAGACTGGTTGGACCTAAGGGGCTGGGTCGAGGGCTTGGTCGGGTGGTCAATGGACAACGTCCACGACATCCTCCCCTCGAAGGACCTAGATCTCACAGTGACCATCTCCCCTCCCAAGGGGATTTGGCCGGAAGACATCTTGCTGGGCAGGGTATTGAATCTGCAGGACGGATTCGCCGATATGCAACCGGCCCTTGAAGCCCTCTTCTCGGCCACGATGATTTGCACGGTGGTCTTCACCACGATGATGCTGACAATGCTCCCGATTCCATACATTGAGAGGAAGTTCATCGGCCGGCTGATGGACAGGCTAGGTGCCACGACAACGCTCAGGAGCCTCTGGATAGGCGAGAGCGGAGTCACAGCCGGAGAGTGGTGGAATAAACTCCCCTTCGGAATGGGGGCCCCAATAGGATGGCTAAACAAGACCCTGAACTCGATATGGGGTAACGACCACGAGCTGGACGCCGTATCCAGGGTGAACAACAGGGGCTACCACGGCTACTGGTTCCTACTGCCTGGGTTCTTCCAGGCCTTCGCCGACTTCACCAAGTTCGCAGGCAAGGAACACATCGTTCCCAAGGAAGCCGACAAACCGGTCTACGAGGTCGCACCGGTGATCATCATCTCCACCACAGTTCTCGTATTCGCCTTCATACCTTTCGGCCCGCACTTCTACGCCTCAAGCCCGGAACTCTCAGTCGTCTTCATGATGGCAATCTTCGGAGTAGCCCCCCTGGGAGTCTTCTTCGCCGGGTGGTCTTCCAACAACAAGTACACCCTCATTGGGGGGATGAGGTCTGCTGCCCAACTCACTGCTTACGAGATCCCACTGCTAATCACGGTCCTCGGAGTCTGCGTCATCAGCGGCTCGTTCAACGTAATCGAGATCGTTGACTTCCAAGCCGAAGAGTCCAACGTGTGGAATTTGTTCATGCTACCGCTAGGCGCAGCCCTGTTCCTAATCACCATGATCGCAGAGGTGGAACGAATCCCCTTCGACATGCCGGAAGCAGAGGCCGAGCTGGTGGAGGGATGGTGGACAGAGTACGGTGGAATGAGATGGGGCCTCATGTTCGCTGCTGAGTACCAACGCTGCTACGCTGCCTGCCTTCTTTTCGCGCTATTCTTCCTCGGAGGATGGGAGGCGCCATTCCAGGGCACCATGGAATCACTCCCAGTCGTCGGAGGCGGCCTAGAGTTCCTCCTATCCCTTATTCCAGGAATCGCATGGGTTCTGATCAAGGCATGGGCCCTGTTCGCAGTCTTCGTTTGGATCAGGGCATCACTGCACAGGGTGAGGACCGATCAGATCCTCGAGTTCGGATGGCAGTGGCTGCTCCCATTGTCCATAGTCAACCTGGCAGTGGCGATGTTCCTCAGGGTATGGGTATGGGACGAAGGCTGGGGAATAGTGGCACCTGTGGTGATGATCCTGTCTGGGATCATAGGACTCGTGATTCTCGTTGTCGATGAGGACAAGGAGGCCCTAGAGAGCATGAGGAGGCCATACAGCACATACGCAGTCACAAAGGCCTACCCCGGGAGGCACCCAGACTCAAAGCTCGAAGACCTCCAGAGGCAGTACACGGCATACTCGTCGGTGAAAGCAGCATCCTCGGTCAGCCTATCGGATACGGAGGCTGGAACATGAGCTACCACCCACACGGCACCCCGAGCTTCCGCAACCTAGTCGTCAGGCCGATGTGGATCACTCTGAAGACCGCGTTGCGAACCGTCCCCTTCCTAGGCAAGCTCAAGTTCCTCAAGAGCGGATACCACGCCCAACCCGCCGACATGCTCGACCCCGAGACAGCCAGGAGGGTCGGCAAATCCCACCCCAGCTCAGAACAGAAGTTCTCAGCTGACAGGGAGACTAGCCAGCTGATGCCCTTCGTCGAGAGGCCAGTGACCGTGATGTACCCATACGAGAGGCTGGACGACCTCGAGCCATGGCTCTTCGTCCCGGGGAACTACAACGGGAGGATAGGGGTGATCTGGGAGACTTGCACCGCATGCAAGCAATGCGTCAGGGCATGCCCCAACGACTGCCTGCACATGACCTCTGAAGTGAGGGTGAACGTCCTGGACACCGCAGAGGAGGGGGATGAGTGGCACGGATTCGGCAGCGAGCTAGAGGTCGGCGGCCTAGCTGCCATGCCAAGGGAAGACTTCCACGAGATAGAGGAGGAGCACGATCTGGTGAAGGACCACACATCGGCACCACAGCAGTACGAGTTCGCGGAGATCATCGACATCACAGGAGACACAGCAACTGTGAATTGGATGGATGGCTCAGGCCACCAAGACGTGACTCTGGATTCAATCAGGCCCGCTGAGGAGGACATAGTCTCCGGCAGGATCGACCTTGGAAGGTGCATGTTCTGCGGCCTCTGCATGGAGGCATGCCCCTTCGAGTCGTTCTTCATGACCAACGAGTACGACGGGATGTCGGGCTTCTCGAGGGAAGACCTCTGGATGGACGCAGGCAGGACCAGGGTCCTGCCATCGGTCCACAAGGAGAGGGTGGACATGGAACTAGCCAAGCGAGCCAAGAAGGAGAAGGCCAAGCGGGAAAGGAAGGCAGCAAAGGCGGAGGCCTGAACGTGGTCAACTTCGAGACGGTCATCTTCGTCATTGTCTCAGGCGCTGCCATAGTAGGGGCCCTCGGCTGCGTCTTCTCCTCGAGGGTGGCCCACTCCCTCCTATGGCTGATGTTCACGTTCTTCGCAGTCGCCGCGGCATTCCTGATGGCAAGCGCCGAGATGCTCGCTGCTATCCAGATCCTCGTCTACCTGGGCTCGGTCATGCTAGTGGTCCAATTCGGCGTCATGCTGACCCGCAGGAGAATCCAGGACGTCGAGTCCCTCCCCACGCTGAACGCAATCTCAGCGGTTTCGGGAGTGGGCGTCTTCGCATTCACCCTAGTCCTGCTTAGGGGCATGATGGAACACTCGATGTGGGACTCCGGGACATCCACGGCACCCACGACTCTCGCCTTCGCAGACGCCATCTTCAACGACTGGACGATGGCCACTGTGATCCTCGGGTCGTTGCTGGCCATGGCGATGATCGGGGCCTCCTACCTAGTCAGGGACGAGCGGCTAGTCAACCTCCTCTGGGACATGGGGGCCGAGGAATGATCGACCCAAGCTGGATAGCAGCCCTGGGAGTGATCCTATTCGGAATCGGCCTTCTCGGGACCTTCTACCACAAGAACGCAATCGTCGTCCTCATGTGCATCGAGCTGATGCTTAACGCAGCCAACCTGAACTTCGTCGCAGCAGCCTCCCACTACGGCGATGTGGACGGCTGGGTCTTCACTGCCATCGCCATCGCCATCGCAGCAGCCGAGGTCGCAATCGGTCTAGCGATACTACTCTCCCTGTACAGCACACAGGGCACGATCTCGCTCGATGCAGCGAGGGAGCTCAGCAACTAGGTGATACCATGGGGGATTCAGGAAACGAGTACAGGCTACTGATGCCACTAATCCCCGCTCTCCTAATCGTCCCGGTTTTGGCAATCGCGGGAGTGGAATCGGTCGATGCCGCTCTCCTAATCGTCCTCGCCCCGTTCATCGCATTCCCGATCATCCTAATCTCGGGCCAGGTGTACAATGGAAAACCAACTTGGAAGGAGACGCTGAAGGAGGGAGGCGTGATCGGCCTCTCCTCACTGCTAGTATCCCTGTCCACCGCAGTTTGGATTCTGGTGGACTACATCCGGGGTGCTCGTGAGATATCCGAAGACGCCGGAGGGCGCGTAGCCGCATCATGGATGGACTGGATCTCGTTCGACGTGCTGCACTCTGACTACACCATGAGCTCTGAGAGGATCATCGGCGTCGGTGTTTGGATCGACTCAGTGACCCTGATGCTACTCTTCGTAGCAACCTTCCTGTGCTTCCTGATCTGCTGGTTCAGCCTCGGATACATGAACACCGACCCGATTAACGAGAACCGCAACCATCGCTTCTACGCCGAGTTCGTGCTCTTCGCAATGGGGATGTTCGGCATGGTGCTGGCTGACAACTTCCTCTGGCTATTCATCTTCTGGGAGATAATGGGACTCTGCTCTTACCTGCTGATAGGCTTCTACTTCTGGAAGGAGAGCGCAGCTTACGCAGCGAAGAAGGCGTTCCTCACAACTCGTGTGGGCGATGTGTTCCTGATGGTCGGCCTGCTTATCCTCTACGATATCTACGGGTCCCTCGAGTTCTCAGTGATATTCGCGGACCCATCGATCCACGGGACAGTGGACTCGGACAAGCTATTCTGGGCCCTAATGATGCTATTCGTCGGTGCAGTAGGAAAGTCAGCCCAATTCCCCCTTCACGTTTGGCTGCCTGACGCCATGGAGGGGCCGACCCCAGTTTCGGCCCTCATCCACGCGGCCACGATGGTCAACGCTGGGCTGTACCTCGTTGCCAGGATGGTGCCGTTCGTGGACATAGGGCACCATGGGGTGGCCGGTTTGGACGATCTGGGCCTGATAGTGGCGTACATAGGCGGGATAACCGCATTCATGGCAGCATCAATCGCCTTCGTCCAGAATGACATCAAGAAGGTCCTAGCCTACTCGACCATGAGCCAACTGGCCTACATCTTCACCGGCCTCGGAGTATCACTATGGTTCTACAGCCACGGCAAGACGGATGCCGCAACCCTCGTCTTCGGCGGTTCAATGTTCCACCTGTTCAACCACGCAATGGCCAAGGGGATGCTCTTCATGGCCAGCGGCTCGGTCATCCACGAGGTCCACCACGCCCATGACCACCTGCACGAGGGGGACGACCACGACCACCACGACTTCGACCCCCAGGACATGCGCAACATGGGGGGCCTGGCATCCAAGATGCCAATCACCTCGGCTGCCATGATGATCGGATCGATGTCAATCATCGGCATCCCACTGATCGGGGGTTTCTGGTCGAAGGAGGCGATCGTGGCCAAGACGTGGAAGGCGTCACTCGACTACGAGCCACTGATGTTCGGGCCGGCCATACTAGTCCTACTGACCGCTGGGATGACAGGCTTCTACATGTCCAGGATGTGGTTCATGACCTTCGCCGGAGAGCCCAAGCACGAAGTTGTGGAACACGTACACGAGTCCACCCCATGGATCAAGGAACCCCTCGTGATACTCTCAATCATCAGTGCCCTCGGCGGCTTCGGGCTCTCAGTCTTCGGTATCGTGAAGTGGCTGGCAAAGCCGTACAGCTATGACTTGGGAATCCACAAGGACTCATTCCTAGACCAGGTGATCTACGAGCTGGAGCACGCCTTCCTGCCCGATGACCCCAATCTGAGGATCGTGGGCTGGACCACCATCTTCCTCTCATTGGTGATAGGGCCGATCTTCGCCGCCAGGGTCCATGGCGGGTCCCTGAGGGACGGCCAGTCATCCGGCCCCTTGGTTTCGTGGCTAGTCCGGCTCTCAGGAAAGTTCGGCTCCCAGGATGTGACTGAGATGTCCAAGTCGAGCCTGTCGGAAGCCCTCCAGAACCGCCTCTACTTCGACTACTACTACGAGCTTGCCCTCTCCAAGACAGTCCTCCCCCTCGCCGCACTCGCCGCTTGGTTCGACAGGACAGTGATTGACGGCATAATCAAGAAGGTCGAGTCCAACTCAGTCCTCGGATCAATCCAGATTCGCCGGGTCACAACCGGACGGGCCAGTGACTACATCCTGATGGCAGCAGTGGGTGCACTCTCGATCTTCGCTCTTGCATGGGGGGTGAGCGGCTGATCCTGACCATACTCCCCCTATTGCCCATAGCAGTCGGACTCTTGCTGATGGTACTGCCTCAAATCCTGCCAGAAGAACTCTCTGCGCAGGTTTCCGGGGTCTCCAGGAACATCTGCATGGGCGTCGCTCTGGCGCTGCTCGCAATATCCACGTGGGCAGCAGCGACATCGCTCAGCGACATCGATTGGATGGACATCGACTTCGGCGGGTACGAGCTTGAGAACACACCATTCGAGATCATCCCCCATATCGGGGTCTCATGGCACGTTGGCGCCGATGCCCTCTCCCTGCCGATGATATGGCTCACAGCCCTGGTGGTACCACTCTCCATGCTCGTAGAGTGGGACGCCAAGAAGGGTCACTACTTCCACCCCCTGCTCCTTGTAATGGAAGGCGCCATGATCGGGGTTTTCGTCTCGCTCGACCTATTCGTCTTCTACGTCTTCTGGGAGATGACCCTGATACCGATGTTCTTCCTGATACTGGTTTGGGGAGGGGAGGACAGGCGCTATGCTGCGATGAAGTTCTTCATCTACACCTTCACGGCCAGCGTCGTCATGCTAATCGGGATCCTGGTGATGTACTTCAACACTGGAGCCTCGATCTCCGAGAGGTCGTTCGACATGATCGCCATGCTCGATAGCGGCGGACAGATGAGCGAGGGACTGCGGCACCTGGTCTGGGTCCTCCTCCTGATAGGTTTCGCGACCAAGATGCCCAGCGTCCCGGTCCACACATGGCTCCCAGATGCCCACGTGCAGGCACCCACAGCCGGGTCGATGATCCTAGCCGGAGTGATGCTGAAGATGGGTGCCTATGGGTTCCTGAGGGTCGCAGTAACTGCATTCCCGGCATCAACCGTCGTGTTCACCCCCCTATTGGTATTCCTCGGAATGGCAAGCCTAGCTTACGGTGCATGGGTCTGCATGGGACAGTCGAACCTCAAGCGGATGGTCGCGTACTCCTCGGTTTCGCACATGGGGCTGATCTTCCTAGGAATAGCGACGATGCAGCCATTGGGAATCGCAGGAGCGCTCTTCATGATGTTCGCTCATGGAATCATCAGCCCCCTCCTTTTCGCTGTCGCCGGGTCATTCAAGCACCACTACCACACCTTGGAGATCGGATCGATGCGCGGGATCGCCCACCACAGCCCTTGGCTTGCGGGGCACATGATGCTCGGTTGGATGGCCAGCCTCGGACTCCCCTTGATGGCAGGATTCGTGGCGGAGGTCGCGGTGCTGATCGCCTTCTGGATGACATTCGGTTGGCTCGTCCTACTCCCGGCCCTCACTCTCGTGATCACTGCAGTCTACTACCTGACCTCGATGCAGCGGACGATATTCGAGTCCAATGACCCCCACCAGGGAATGCTCCCGGACACGCTGCACCACGAGCCCAGGGACCTCACCTGGCATGAGAACGCGGGCATGACGATACTAGGGGCGCTGACTATACTCTTCGGGATCCTGCCGTTCTTCTTCTGGGACATGATGTCTTACTGGGGCACCGAGGTAATGGTCGAATTGCTGGTCGAAGCAATGCAGTCCGAGGGGGTGAGCCCATGACCTCCGAGCTCGATGGGATGGACATCCAACTCCTCCTCCCGGAACTAGTCCTGATGTTGGGTCTAGCTGCCATCATCATCATCCCAAACCTCGGGGACGCCAAGTTCAGGATTCCCCTCACTAGCCTCAGGATCCCGGTAATGATCGGAGGCACCAGGTTCCCCGCAACAAGAGACCCGCGCCTCCCCAACTGGATGACCCTGGCCACGCTCTCGGCTGCCCTCCTGGCCTCCACCATGGCATTGCTCGACCCTCCCTCATCGGGTCAGGTGGGCAGCGCTCTGGAGGTCGACCAGTTCAGCTCCCTTCTCACGAACCTCTTCATCTGCGTCCTCATCCTCTGTGCGGCCTCAGCGACCCAGAGGCTCCCCTCCGACCCCAATGCCCCGGCTCCATCGGAAGGGGACGACGAGGAAACCGAGAGCAGCAAGACCGCGGCCCTCTACGACAACCGCAGGCAGGCTGACTTCCACATCCTCCTCCTGACCCTCGGTCTAGGCATGTCGCTGATGGCCAAGTCGACCCACCTGTTCATGCTCTTCGTATGCCTGGAGCTGGCATCACTCTCATCGTACGTCCTAGTAGGGTTCCACAAGGAGTCCAAGGAAGGGGGGGAAGCGGGAACGAAGTACTTCATCGTGGGCTCAGTCGCATCCGCGGTCGGGATATACGGGATGTCCCTGCTCTACCTCTGGAACGGTGACCTCAGCGTCGCAGGCCTGTCACAGTCGTGGCAGTCCATGGAGACCCTGGACCCCCTCGCAGCGGCAGGCGTCGGAATGATGCTGGTCGCATTCGGCTTCAAGGTCGGGGCAGCACCATTCCACCTAGCCATACCGGATGCATACTCGGGGACATCCTCCATGGTCGCAGGAGTCCTCGCCACCGCATCGAAGGCGATGGGCTTCGTTGCCCTGTTCAGGCTCCTGCTGACCATAGCGATGCCCGCCTCAGGCGCAGCATTCTGGTACTGCACCCTAGCCGTGATATCCGTCATCACGATGACGTGGGGCAACCTAGCAGCACTCTCCAGTGACAACCCCAAGCGGGTCTTCGCATACTCCAGCGTTGCCCATGCTGGATACATGCTGGCAGCGGTGTCCGCGATCGGGTCCGGAATGGCGGACCCATCGGCCCAGGAGCTGATAGTGATGGCCGTGATCTTCCACCTCTGCGTCCTGGTCCTGTTCAAGATGGGTCCGTTCATGGTCCTCTCGTCGATCGAGAGGGAGGGCTCCAGCCACAGCGTCTCGGGGCTCAACGGACTCGCTAGCAGGGACCCGCTCCTCGCAGCATCCATGTTCGTGTTCATGCTCTCCCTCGCAGGGGTGCCGCCGTTCTCCGGATTCCTCTCCAAGCTGCTAATGATCAACGGGATAGTGACCGTCTCGGCCGGAACCGGAGGGGCGTCGACGATCATCTCGTGGGCCCTGAGCGTCAACCCAGTCTTCTGGCTGGCAGTGGCAGTGGTGCTCAACAGCGCCCTCTCGATGTTCTACTACCTCAGGATGGGGATGGTGATGTTCTTCGAGCCAAACGAGGACGGGGAGTCCTCCCCAGCCAGCCCAATGGTACGCGCGCTGATCATCTCCATGGCTTTCCTCTCCCTGGCATTCGGCATCGGACCCCCGAGCGAATGGCTTCTGGGCCTAGCAGAGGACGCTGCAGCCGCACTCCTGTCCTGATGGCAGGCTCAACTTCACATAGGTGCCCCATGACCGAGGCACGATGGCCCGTAGGGAGGAGTCGGTGGACACTGAGCTGCTAGCGCAGATGGAATCCGGCGGAGACAGGATACGCGTACCCCTGCCTAACCGAAAGGTGAACGAGATGTTCGCCATCGCTGACAACATCCTCGGGGGACGGAGGGTCCGTTCGGTCTGCGAGGACGGCGAGTCCCGCCTCGCTAGGATCCCAGGCAAGATGCGGCGCCGCCAATGGGTCAGGGAGGGCGACCTGATCGTCATCCAGCCATGGGAGTTCCAGGACGAGAAGGCCAACGTTTGCATGCGCTACACCAAGACCCAGTCCCTATACCTGTCAAGGAAGGGGGTCCTGCCGGAGATAGTCGACCTCTTCGGGATGGCCAGAGAGGAATCACGGGAAGTCAAGGAAGCTGAGGAATCGCGGGAAGTCGAGGAAGCAGAGGAATCTGACATCGAGGATGCCGGCAACGAGGGAACAGAAGCACCACCAGAGCCAGCCGTAGACGATGACGACATCGACTCATTCTTCGGGTGAGCAAATGCCCTCGGACGAGGATTGGGATGAGCCTGACCTGGACACGATGATGAGGTCCGAGAGGAAGCACGAGTGGATCTCGGAGCCCAAGTACAAGCGGATGTTCGACGACATAGAGGACGCCCTGCAGGGAGTCATGGGGAGAGGGAGGTTCGAATGGGTCGATCGGAGGGTCTTCGACCAGGTCTTCGACCGATCCACCCTCCTAGCCCTGCACAAGCTAATGGAGCAGGGCGAGATAGCGACGATCGACTACCCCATAGCCAGGGGGAAGGAGGCCCACGTCTTCCGCGCCACCTCAGCGAACGGGCCCATGGCAGTCAAGATATTCCACACCACCAACGCCGTATTCAAGGGCCTGGCCAAGTACATCGACGGAGACCCTCGCTTCTCCGGCCTCTCCAGGAGGCACAGGGAACTGGTCAACATCTGGGTGCGCAAGGAGTTCAGGAACCTGAAGAGGATGAGGAAGAGCGGCCTCCGCGTCCCAGAGCCCCTCTTCAGCCTCAAGAACGTCCTCGTCATGGAGTTCATCGGCGACGAGGAGTCCCCGAGCCCGCGCCTGAAGGACATCCAGGTTGAGGGCGCATCCGCGGTCTTCGAGGACCTGCTGGAGATAGTCGCCGTCATATGGCAGACCTGCGACCTCGTGCACGCGGACTTCAGCGAGTACAACATCCTGTGGAGGCAGGGAGTCCCGTGGGTCATCGACGCCGGCCAAGCCGTGACCACGAGGCACCCCAGCGCCAAGGAGTTCCTGGTCAGGGACGTGACGAGGCTGACGCAATGGGCGGGTCGGAACGGGCATGAGGCCGATGTGGCAGAGAGCCTGGTGAGGGTGCTGGACGGCCCCGTCCCAGACCTATCGAAGGCTACTAGCGTGGATTAAAGCGGCAGTTACCGTCGCAGAACCAACATGGAGCACCTCAGCAGGGTACCCAAGGACAGGATAGCAGTGCTCATCGGCAAGTCCGGGAAGACCCGGAAGATGATCGAGCAGGCCTGCGATGGGAGCCTGAGCATAGACTCCCAGACCGGCGACGTATCCATCTCCTGGTCAGGGGACCCAGACCCAATCAGGAGGATGAAGGTACCAGACGTGATTTCCGCGATAGGTCGCGGATTCTCCCCTGAGAGAGCAGTCCAACTCCTCGACGACGACGTCTTCCTGAGGATGTACGACATCAGGGAATGGGTCGGACGCCAACCCAACCAGACACGCAGGATGAGGAGCCGACTCATCGGCACCAACGGGAGGATAAGGACCCTGATCGAGGAGATGTCAGGGTGCGAGATAGCGGTCTACGGTTCGACTGTGGCAGTGTTGGGGGGCAACGACTCCCTCTCCCTCGCCACGCCAGCCATCGAGGGAATACTGGGGGGCTCGGAGCACAGCACGGTCCTCTTCGGGCTCGAGCAGGACAAGAGGAGGCAGAGGCTCCGCTCGAAGAACCTGGAGACATTCAGGGACAAGACCTCAATCGCCCCGGACTCGTTCGAGTCAATGGTCCCAGGATTCTCAGAGGCACGAAAGAGGATGGCGGAAGAGAAGCCCTTCGAGTTGGAAGATGGCGAGAGCGTCAGCTTCGGCGAGGAGTAAATCACCGTCACGCATAAGGGAGAATGGCCACCCGTAGGCCCGTGAACAACCCGCTCGATGAGTCCCACCCATACGAGACATGGGCAATCAACGCACTCCTTGCGGTTTTCCTGCTGATATTCCTCGGGCTCGGCCTCGAGTGGGCGGGGATCGAGAACTTCCTGTCGGAGTCGCTGAACGAGTACTTCATCGACCCGATCAAGGGGGAGTCGACCGGCGATTCGGGCTACAACACAGTCAACACGATGACCTATGCCATCGTTCTGGGGCTGTTCGTAGTAGCCCTCTCCGCATGGCTCAGGAAGCTTGGGATAGACCCGACCGACACCACCCTGCTCGCTCTCCTCCCATTCATCACATGGGCCGTCTTCGGCGAGGTCGCCGAGGACGCGGAGATGTTCGGGGCTGGTCTGGCACCATACTTCGTCAGCCCTGGCATACACTTCCAGGCCGCCTTCTGGGTAGTGCTGGCCGGAGCAGCGGGAATCTCCCTCGATCGTGCAGAGGAGGATGGCCTCTCCCAGAAGAACGACCTCGAGACCCTGGCAACGGGACTGATACTGATCCAGTTCGTCGTCTACGCATCCTCGATCTCGGGAAAGGGAGGGGACCTGAGCCTCTGGCCGATGCTCCTAGGTGTGATCGCCGCGATAGCGTTCGTCCTGTGGTCCCGGGAACTCTCCGGGCTTTTCTCGAACGTCCAGCGGATGGTATACCTCACCGGCGTCGGGGGGTCGCTGATCTTCTTCGGGGCACTAGCCTCATTCACGATAGACTCCCCTCCTGCACCTGATCGGATATGGCCACTCGTGGTCGTGATAGGGGTTCCTTCCGTTGTCTGCTACTGGATGTACTCCCAGGGGAGAAGCGCTGTGGCCGAGCTATCCAGGCAGGGCCTGGTGGCAGGCATCCTGCCACTTGGGATGTCCGATGACGAATACAGGAAGTCATCAGCAGATGATCTCCCCGAGAAGGGCATAATCGAACCACTCAGGTCACGTGCAATAATGGCTCAACCACTCGTTTTCCTCGCTGTAGCCGGGCAGATTATGGACGGCTTGGCTACATGGATCGGGATCGACGGCTTCCCCGGCCTCGGTGAGAAGCACGTGGCCTCCCAGCGCGTCATCGATGCTGGCCTGTGGGTCAACGAAAGGCTAGGGATCGAGCACGGCATGCTGGATGAGGGGGTATGGCTCTTCGCACTGGTCAAGTTCGCCCTCGCCGGCCTGATCTACTACGTATTCTACAGCCTCAACTTCGAGAGGAGGGAGCAGCACCTCAGGCTGCTCATCGGCCTGGCAATGCTGGTAGTTGGCATGGCTCCCGGACTTCGGGACGTCGGCAGGCTCACTCTGGGCGTCTAAATAGTGAAAACACGACTCACGGCCCATTCAATTGAAGACTCCCCTGCACTCTGGCAGAGCGAGTGATATGGAGAGGTTGCCAAACGGGGTCGATTCGAGTGGCGAGGACTTCGCTCAGCGTAGGCAGAGGAACGGTTCCCTCGCTGAGGTGCTGAAGTCCAAACTGGACGAAGTAAGGAGGTCCGGCGACGAACCCCACTTCCAGAGGCACAGGGACCGCGGGAAGAGCCTGCCAAGGGAGAGGATAGCAGAGGTCTGCGACCCCGGATCACCCTTCCTGGAGACCTCCGCGCTAGCCGCAGACGGGCTATACGACGGGAGGGCTAGGTCAGCGGGGATAGTCACGGGAATCGGGCTCGTCCACGGAAAGGAGTGCATGTTCGTAGCCAACGACGCCACGGTAAAGGGAGGGTCATACTACCCCATGACCGTCAAGAAGCACATCAGGGCCCAGGAGATCGCGGAGGATAACAACCTCCCTTGCATCTACCTCGTGGACTCCGGGGGGGCGTTCCTCCCGATGCAGGACGAGGTGTTCCCAGACAAGCTCCACTTCGGCAGGATCTTCAGGAACCAGGCGATACTATCCAGCAAGGGAATACCCCAGGTCGCTGCTGTACTGGGTTCGTGCACGGCCGGCGGGGCATACATCCCCGCGATGTCCGACGAGTCGATCATCGTGAAGGGGAACGGGACGATATTCCTCGCAGGCCCACCACTAGTCAAGGCAGCCACGGGGGAGGAGGTCTCCTCGCAGGACCTAGGAGGGGCCGAGGTGCACACCTCGAAGTCCGGTGTCGCGGACCACTACGCGGAGGACGAGGAAGACGCGCTCAGGATGGTCCGGAACATTGTCGAGAACCTCAACATCCCCCCCAAGCACAGGCTGGACTCCAAGCCATCCGAGCCACCGGCATACGACGTCGAGGACCTGATGGGTATCATCCCGGGGGACAACAGGACGCCGTATGACGTCAGGGACGTCATCTCAAGGATAGTCGACGGGTCCAAGTTCCACGAGTTCAAGCGCCGGTACGGGAATACCCTGGTCTGCGGGTTCGCCAGGATCCACGGCTACCCCGTCGGGATAGTGGCGAACAACGGGATACTCTTCTCCGAGTCATCCCTGAAGGGGGCTCACTTCGTAGAGCTCTGCGGCCAGAGGGGCGTCCCGCTGGTATTCCTGCAGAACATCACCGGATTCATGGTTGGTCGGGAGGCCGAGTCGGGAGGGATCGCAAAGGACGGCGCCAAGCTGGTCACCGCGGTGTCCTGCGTGCCAGTGCCCAAGTTCACAGTGATCATCGGGGGCTCCCACGGAGCCGGGAACTACGGGATGTGCGGCAGGGCCTACGACCCACGCTTCCTGTTCATGTGGCCCAACGCCAGGATCAGCGTGATGGGGGGGGAGCAGGCAGCCAGCGTGCTGTCCACGGTTGGCAAGGAGGACCCGGACGAGATCCGCGCCAAGTACGAGCGCGAGAGCAGCCCGTACTACTCCACAGGGAGGCTCTGGGACGACGGGGTCATCGACCCAAGGGACACCAGGGACGTTCTGGGGCTATCTATTTCCGCCAGCCTCAACGCCCCCATGCCAGAGACTCGCTACGGCGTGTTCAGGATGTGAGACATTGACTCCAGGCCCAATTCCAGAAACCGAGCTCTGCAGGCTGGAACTCGACGGCGCAGTAGCCAACCTGACCCTCGACAGGACGGACGTCTTCAATGCGCTGAACGCGCAGATAATCTCCGAGATGGCCGAGGTCCTGGAATGGACCGCAGAGAGGTCGGTGGGCAACACGGGCGAGCTGCTATCCGCAGACGGCTCCCCAAACCTCAGAGCCCTCGTCATCAGGTCAGAGGGCAAGCACTTCTGCGCCGGGGCCGACATCAACATGATGCGTGACGGCGGGGGGAAGACGCCAGAGGAGAACCGGGAGGACTCGGAGAGGCTCGACAGGCTGTTCCACGGGCTCTGGTCCCATCCTTGCTTCACAATCGCATGCGTCCAGGGTGTCGCCCTCGGAGGAGGAGCGGGTCTGGTCGCATGCTCGGACCACGTCATCGCCGAGCCCAATACGAGGATCGCTCTGTCCGAGGCAAAGCTCGGGATCTCCGCAGCGGTGATCGGCCCCTACGTGTACCGTCGACTAGGAAGCGCTGGATTCCGGAGGCTGGCCATGCTCGCATCCAGGATAGGCTCGGAGGAGGCCCTCAGGATAGGGTTCGTCGACGAGGTCGCTGGAAGCGCTGAGGACATGGAGGGCTCGGTCTCACGGGTCACCTCCGAGGTGATGACCTCCGGACCATTAGCCGTGACGTCAGCCAAGCGGATGGTGTCCGAGCTGGACCGCTGGGAGGGTGACGACGAGTCACTGAGGTCATGGACGCTCGACCTAACCAGCAAGATGCGCGGCTCCCCCGAGGGGCAGGAGGGACTCTCTGCATTCCTGGATGGCAGGAAGCCAGCCTGGTCCCAAGAGGACCGGGAAGTCTGAACATGTCGCTGGAGTGGATGTCGGATGCGCCCAGCCCATTCTCCAAGGTCCTGGTAGCGAACCGGGGCGAGATAGCGGTGAGGGTCCTCCAGGCGGCCAAGGAGGCCGGGCTCTCATGCGTGGCCGTCTTCTCGGAGTCCGACTCATCCTCACTGCACGTCGAGATCGCCGACGAGGCGGTCCTCCTAGAGGGCGACACGCTCGAGATGACGTACCTCAACGGGAGCTCCATAATCGAGGCGGCACGGTCAACGGGGGCGGATGCGATACACCCCGGATACGGGTTCCTGTCGGAGAGGTCGGACTTCGCAAGCGCGGTCGAGGCCGCGGGGATACGATGGATCGGACCCTCGGCACATGCCATAGAGACGATGGGGGACAAGATCTCCGCCCGCTCGCTGATGATCGAATCGGGGGTCCCCGTGATCCCAGGCGAGCAGATACCGGTCGAGGAGGGAGCCGACCACCTCGGGGCCCTCGCCAGCGCGGCTGCGAAGGTGGGCTACCCCCTCCTGATCAAGGCGAGTGCCGGTGGCGGCGGCAAGGGGATGAGGGCGGTATCGGTTCCGAAGAACCTCAGGAGCGAGTTCGAGGCTGCAGCCAGGGAGGCCTCGGCCGCCTTCGGCGACGGGACCGTGTACATCGAGAGGCTCCTGAAGAGGGCCAGGCACGTGGAGATCCAGGTCCTATGCGACTCCCAGGGCGGCGCCATCCACCTCAACGAGAGGGACTGCTCCCTGCAACGCAGGTACCAGAAGGTGATCGAGGAGGCGCCATCGCCGGCAGTCAGTCCCGGCACCAGGGACGCAATGGGACACGCGGCAGTGACCGCAGCCCGCTCCGTCGGCTACGTTGGTGCGGGGACGGTGGAGTTCCTCCTCGCCAGCAACGGCGAGTTCTTCTTCCTGGAGATGAACACGAGGATTCAGGTGGAGCACCCGGTAACCGAGATGACAACTGGGATCGACCTCGTCCAGAAGCAGTTCGAGGTTGCAGCAGGTCTGCCTCTCGGCATTTCGCAGCAGGAGGTCTCCCAGAACGGGCACTCGATAGAGGCCAGGGTGTACGCGGAGGACCCCAGTCGGGGCTTCCTCCCATCAACAGGGGAGCTAGCCGTATGGAGGCCCCCATCGGGGCCAGGCATCAGGGTGGACTCCGGTGTGCGCGAGGGGGACTCGGTCACGATCGAGTTCGACCCGATGCTTGCCAAGCTGATCGTCCACGCACCTGACAGGAAGTCAGCCATCAGGAGGCTGGACAACGCACTCTCGTCCTTCGTGGTCCTCGGTGTCAGGACGAACATCGGCTTCCTGCGCAACTCGCTATCCCACGATTCCTTCCAGGGCGGGAGGATAGACACGGACTTCCTGGACTCCACCGACCCCAGCGAGCTCAGCGGCCCGGAACCGGACCATCACACGCTGGTGGCTGTGGCCGCCGCCGCCCAGAGGCTCGGCATCGATAGGCAGCAGGTCGCGGGCACGGAGGCCTTGGACGACCACACCGGCCACCAGGGGGACCCGTTCAGGACCCTCGGGAGGACATTCCCCTGAGGTGATGCCATGGAGTGGAGCGTTCCCGACCGCCAGGAGAGGTACAAGGCCTCGTTGCAGGAGAGCGAGGGCTCGGTCTCCATCACCTCGCTAACGAGGGACGGCACCGAGGCCCACATCCCCGAGACATCGGTAGAGGCGGAGGGCAAGCCGGGCAGGGTGACAGTCAGGGTCGGGGGGGAGTCCAAGCTGGCCCACGTGACCAGGACCGGGGACACGTGGTGGGTCCACATGGACGGCAGGGCCCACGAGGTCCTCTTCCACGAGCAGGGCAGCAAGGCATCCTCCAACGAGGGCAGCCTCAAGGCCCCGATGCCGGGGACCGTACTCCAGGTCATGGCCAAGGAGGGCCAGAGGGTACGAGAGGGGCAGCACCTGATGACCCTGGAGGCGATGAAGATGGAGCACAAGATACTCGCTCCCAAGCCCGGGGAGATAACCAAGGTCCACTTCTCCGAAGGGGACAGGGTGGACATGGGGTCCTCGCTGGTGGAGATCAAGCCCATTGAATGAGGTAGGGAACATTTCAGAACAAGAATGGACTTGCTACCAAAAATATCCCAATCAATGACCCGCCATTGATATTCATAATTATCATTTTTTCTTCAATTGTTGGTGTAGTAATAAGGCATCATAGGAAAAGAGACTAGCGTGTGAGTCCGAACCCTGTCTAATAGGGGTAGTTTATTGGGAGTATGGGTAACCCTAGTGACCACGGTTGATTGAATGGAGGCCCATATATTCGTCACTGGGTCTATTGCCTCCCTCGAGGCGCTGGGAGTGAGCCGGCTTGACCTCAGCGCACTCTGACCATCGTCTGGTTCAATCTACCATCTGGACCTGTGACGACGACGCCGACCGGTCGCCATCCAAGTCTGATGGCGTCTTTGACCTTAGCGTCCAACACTGCCACCAGCTCCACGCTGTCCTCTTTCACTCCTTGGCCCCCGTTTTCGCGGGTTCCCGCAGTCACCATCTTGTATTCCATCAAGCCGCGCACTCGCTGTCAGTTGAAGGAGGCATCGCATGAGCGAGGTTCTGTTGCATTCCCACTGAGTGACTGCTCGGTAGTGATTCCCTAGCGTATGAGCGGTATCGCAGTCAGACGGTATCTGTGATTCGCATTGGGGTCTGACGGTCCTCCCTAGCAGACCATTGAGGGGTCCCATTGAACGTGTTAGTTTGGAACACCCTCGGGGCTTTCTTCAATTGCCCACTCGAAAAACGACTCTAGACTAGGCAATAATGCTGATCCTGAGTCTGTCAGCTTGTACGCTACAGTGACTGGGACTGTCTGAAGTTCAGTTCTCTCAACCAATTGGTAATCCTCTAATTCACCTAGTCTTCTGGTAAGGGTTGTCGAAGATGTGTCAACTCTTTCCTTTAGTTCTGTAAATCTTATCGGATTTTCCGCTGAATGTAGTACGCGAATAATTTGAACCATTTTTGATCGTGAAAGTAACACTAGTAAATCATCTACATCAGGGGTATCTTCTTCCGTTATGGATTCCATACGATTCCGTTTGGAGGTCCCTGCTGCCGTTCCAATTAGAATAACTAACATACTGATAATTGCTAATCCTCCAAGAACCATCGTAGTTCTGGGCACCAAACTAGATTCGCTCGATGCTTCGGCATCGGCACCGGGTCCTCCAGTATTTTCAAATTCTATCTCTGGTTCTTTGACAGGCTCCTCCACAGGCTCCTCCACAGGTTCTTCTTCTATTGGCATCAGTATTTGATCGATGACGATAATAACTCCATTTTCCACTCCTTGGGAATAGAGAACCTTTGCTTCATTGACGAATATATTACCTTCACAATCATTTGAAATGGCTATCGAAAATGAATCTGTAGTTTCCATGTCTAACTCTGTGGGCGTACATTCATCAGGGAATGATAAAACCCAGTCAAATGAAATATGATTTAGGAGGATTTCAGACAAGCCCTCTAGCTCCTGGAGACTCTCGTAGTCGTCAAGATTTATTCCAGCCGCAGCAAATGCCTCATCTGTTGGTGCAAAAATTGTCATTCCCATCTGAGAGTTATTCTCGATAGTAATGTCGTCCATCAACATAGTCATTCCCAATGCATCCATTAAGTCTCCAAATTCTCCATCATCCTCTAGATTGGTTGGAATATCAGATCTAGGATTGAACCTTGGCTCATTAGCCTGAGGTGGCGAGGCTAGGCTATCGGGAATCAAAACTGAGTCAATTACTGCTATCACTCCATTCGACACTCCTTGGAAGTAGGTCACGTTCGCTCCACCAATGGTCCTGTTGCCCTGGCAGTCATCAGAGACAGTGTGTGTCTCGGTCCATGAGGAATAGTTTCCAGGTTCAGCGTACTCTCCGTTCCCGACATTAAGCTCGTAGTCTACTTCGGTGCAATTTTCATCACCGAACCAAACTACAGCACTAGTGTACCCCTCGGGGTGGATAGTTGTATGATGTAGAAGAATCTCGGTGAGGATGTCTATCTCCTCTTGCGTGTCCACATCATCTAAGTCAAAACCAATGTCTTGGAATGCCTCGTCTGTAGGTGCAATCATCGTGAATCCCATGTTGGGGCTATTTCCTTCTCTTGTAAAGTCCAAAAGACCTGTAATGTTCAATGCGGAAATCAAAATGTCGAACGAACCATCATCCTGCAAAACAGTCGGAACATCATTTCCAGGGTCAAATCTAAGTGGACTGGTGGGGAGTGATTCATTGTCGTTTTCATCAAGCTCATACCATACATCATATGGCCATTCTCTTTCATACATAGTATAACTCAGACAATCATTGGGATCAAAGTCTGCTTGTCGAGTTTCGAACTCCCCATCGGGTAACATGACTGTATAGGTCGCATTCCCGATGCATACCTCAGGGCTGTTGGATTGATAGAAAATAGATGTGAGAGTATCATTACTACCTGAGGGGATCCAGTAATTTCCCTGAGCGCCATAATAGTATCCTGTTGTCAAACACCCAGCATAAAGGACGCTAACAAACAAGTTATGTTCTTCAGAGAGTCCACCGGATCCTGAGATGCCACAGTAAACAGCACCAGTCTCCCAAGCCAATGTTACTTGGTATACATACACATCTACAGAGGTATCCATGGTGAATACCAGGGTGTCATTCGTAACATTGCCAAATCCAATAGTTACCTCCGGGTTTGAATTCGACTCATCAACATCAGCACTTACTTGAGATGCAGGAAGGGCTACCAAGATCATGCAAACAAACAGCGTTTTCATTCGGGACATAAGCCCCCATGCTCTACTTACAGAATATAAAGTACCGTTTGTGGTAGTAACAAACTCGTTACTCAAGGGTAACAAGGGTGTTACTAAGGCTCTCAAGGGTTTCTAGGGAGAACCCACTAACCACAATGCGAATCACAGATACCGTCTGACTGCGATACCGCTCACACGCTACCCTCTAAGCGTATGGAGGTCAGAGGGTCCTCAGAGGGGTCAGTTATTCAAGGA
>JAQXEZ010000013.1 GCA_029250605.1 Candidatus Thalassarchaeaceae archaeon | reverse complement strand
CCCATGCCCGTCTTGATCGTAATCTGACCACTCGCTCGGGTCCTCGGAAAAGGCATCGGAGTTGCCGCCGACCCCGTCACCGTCCGTGTCACCCCACTCCTCGGGATCCAATGGGAAGGCATCGGAGTTGTCCCCGACACCGTCACCGTCAGTGTCCACCCACTCGCTCGGGTCCTCCGGGAAGGCGTCCGAGTTGTCGCCGACCCCGTCTCCATCCGTGTCGTTCCACTCCCCTGGAGTCCTGGGGAAGGCATCGGAGTTGTCACCGACCCCGTCCCCGTCCCAGTCTTCCCACTCGCTCGGATCCTCGGGTAATGCATCGGAGTTGTCCCCGACACCGTCACCGTCAGTGTCGGTGGTCTCGGTGGGATCCAATGGGAAGGCATCGGAGTTGTCGCCGACCCCGTCCCCGTCGGAGTCTTCCCACTCGCTCGGGTCCTCCGGGAAGGCATCCGAGTTGTCGCCGACCCCGTCCCCGTCAGTGTCGGTGGTCTCGGTGGGATCCTCAGGTAGGTCGTCCGAGTTGTCCCCGACATCGTCCCCGTCAGTGTCCACCCACTCGCTCGGGTCCTCCGGGAAGGCATCCGAGTTGTCGCCGACCCCGTCCCCGTCGGAGTCTTCCCACTCGCTCGGGTCCTCCGGGAAGGCGTCCGAGTTGTCCCCGACACCGTCACTATCGGCATCGTTCCATTCGTTGGGGTTGTATACGAATTGGTCCAGGTCATCCCTGATCCCATCCCCGTCCGAGTCTCTGACGAATCCGCTCAGGGCCCAAGGAACGGTTGTGTTCGGGAACTGCCCGTCTCGGAAGACTGGGGAATGGCTCCCCCCGTTAATTCTCCATAGTGCGACCCTGTTGCCATCTGAGCAATTGAGGTGCTCGAGCATGTCTGTGTCGTTTGTACCAGCAGGGATGACCAAGTCAAGGTGCCCGGTTTGCGTGTAATCGCTATCGCACCCCGACCTGTTTGCCCAGGACCCCACTGTGCTCTCTGCCCCTGGGTAGTAGTGCGCTGTACCATCGTCCCAGTCGTAGTCATACCCTCCGTCGTAGTAGATGACCCAATCGAAGGTGCCATGGACCTGTAGGATGTTGGGCCTCCCCGTGTCGCCACAAGCATCATCGAAATCGTCATACGTAGAACCTGCGAGTGACACTATCCCTCTGATTCTGTCTCCCTGCTCGCAGACTAGCCTGTGAGACATGAAACCGCCGTTCGAGTGTCCGACGAACACGATTCCATCTGGATCGGCCCCGTAGTTGTCGATTGCAAGGTCAACCAGACCCATCAACCAGCTGACATCATCCACATCCTGCTCCCAGTAGTTGCAGCATGCGGCAGTGGCGTTCCAGAATCTGTTCCCTATCGGGTTCATCGTACCATCGGGGTACAGAAGCAGGTGCTCGTTGTCAAGCACGCTGTCGAACAGGTCAACGTACCAAGCACCCCAGTACCCACTGCTGCTGTATCCATGCAGGGAGACGACCAGTGGGAGTGGGCGCGAGTAATCGTGCCCTCCCGGCATCATCAGGGTGGCTGTTCGATTGCCCACCTCTATCCCAGCGTACTGGAAACTGTCGTTATACTCAATCGGGCCGAATTCCTCTGATTCATCCGACGATTCGGTGCCCATCCCTCCGTCCTCTGAACCTAGGATAGCAGGCCGCGTATCCACAAAATGAGGGCCTAATGCTATCGAAGAAAGCAGTAGGAGGGCCAGGAATAGCTGCTGCCGCACAACCCCTATACCAACTTCGCTCGGATGAATGTATCCCACCCCAGAGCCATCTCGGCTGCCGGGGGCAAGTTAATGTCCGAATCTATCCGTACTGTGTTTGCTTAGAAATGCCCGAAGAGCCCGAGAACTGGTGGGAGACTAATCCCGATGAGGACAAGCAGGGCGATGCCGAATCTCCCAATCCACACAATGGTGGCCCTCCGCCACCACCGCCGGGGCAGGACGTTACCGACGCTCCCGAGACCATAGCGATAAGGGGCTATCAGAGGGAGGGCGACCAATGGGTGGAGAAGGCGAAAGAGGAAGGCGATGGGACATCCGAGGGAGATCCCACCGAGTGGTCCGACTACTCCAAGCAGAAGGCAGTAGCGACCGGGGTCTTCCTATTCACATTTCTAGTGGGGGACTGGTGGTGGGATGGTTCGAATGGGTTCGGGGCGCTGATTCAGATACCATCTCAAATCTTTGATTGGCCCTTTAGGTACTCATGGGTGTCAGATTTCCATCCCCATCCAATAGTGCTGCTAATCTCTTGGGCGTTGTGGGACATCACGCCCGCAGTATTCCTTTTCTTGTTCCTCTTCGGAAGCAACACCGTCTACGCAGCGAATCTGAATGATCTGAAGGAGGACTCCTCGGAGACTAGGCGAATAGGGAAGAAAGCTAACAGGAACCTGAAATATTTCGTGTTCGCCTTGATACTGATGGATTTCATTGCCTTCGCTTCCTGGGACCCGTTCGCAGTTAACACGTTCCTTGACTATCCTACAGCGTTCTTCGAAATGCGCCCAGGAATCCATTGGATGTTAGTGGCATTCGCCGCTTCATTCGGGTTGGATCCGGACAACGAAAGGGCTCAAGCGGTCTTCAAAGGTTTGACCCCAAAGTGACGCTGCCACCCATGTAAGGCCTCAGTGCCTCTGGTATCGTCACCCTCCCGTCCTCCAGTTGGCACTGCTCCATTATCGCGACCAGGGCCCTGCTCGTCGCGATGGCAGTGGAATTCAGGGTGTGGACCGCGGAGTTCCCCCCCGAGGTCCTGTAGCGCATCCTGAGTCGGTTCGCCTGGTAGTCCGTGCAGTTGGAGCAGGAGACCACCTCCTTGTAGGCATCCGCTCCGGGCAGCCAAGCCTCCAAGTCGTACTTCCTCGCTGCCACCGTCCCCATGTCGCCAGTGCAGATGTTGACGACCCTGTAGTGCAGGTCAAGGCTGTCCCAGAGGTCGACCGCGTTCTGGAGCAGGTCCTCGTGGTGGCCCCACGACTCATCGGGGTCGCAGATGACGATCTGCTCGACCTTGGTGAACTGGTGGACCCTCCAGATGCCCCTGTCGGAGAGGCCGTGCGCACCCACCTCCCTCCTGAAGCAGGGGGAGACCCCGACCATCTTGATCGGCAGCTCGGATGGCTCGATGACCTCGTCCATCCTCATTGCCGTCAGCGGGTGCTCGCTTGTCGCGATCAGGTAGTACTTGTCAGGCTCGATCCCGTACATCACCGTCTCGAAGTCGCTCAGGTCGGTCACTCCCTCGTAGGCCTCCCTATTCATCATCAGAGGGGGCTGGACGAGCATGTAGCCGCGCTCCATCAGGAAGTCGGCCCCGTACTGCTGCAGGGCCATGTCCAGACGAGCCAGATCCCCCTGCATGAAGGAGAAGCGACTCCCAGTCACCTTCGCCCCCCTGGCTTGGTCTACCCAACCGTTCATCTCGATGATGTCGTTGTGGGTCCGGGGCTCGAATCCGAGATCGCGCTTCTCGCCGTGCAGGCTGTGAAGGGTGTTCTTCTGGTCGTCCTCGCCGACGGGGACCTCGTCGTGCAGTATGTTCGGGATGCTCATCCTCAGTGCGTCCCTCTGCTCCAGGCACTCCTCGGAGTGAGCGGTGAGGGAATCGATCTGGGCGCCGATGTCCGACACCTCGCCCATGATGGCCTTGGCCGCCGCTTCATCACCCGACTTCTTTGCCTCGGCAATGCCCCTCGCTGCCTCGTTCCTCTTCCTGCGGAGCTGGTCCACGTCGTACTGGGACTTCCTCCATTCCTCGTCGAGCCTTATGACCTCGTCAATGGGGTCGTGGGGTATCCCCCTCCTGTCGTGATCCGCCCTGATGACGTCCGAGTTCTCCCTGAACATCGTCATGTCGAGCATCGTAATCGGCCTTTTGGCCCGGCCTCCGCCCTTCAAATCATTGTTAGCGAATCAGAGGAACGTGATGTCCTGCCAGAGTTGGTCGAATCCTAGGGCTATGGTTCCCGAGATCAGGTACCCGAGTATGCTGCCGCCGTTCAGGAGCGGCAGTCCGGCTTGCGCCTTCCCCCTCGCAACCTGGGTCATCAGGGCTGCATACCCGACCAATCCCCCGACGAGAGTGCCCATCCCAACGATCATGGGGCCGAGATGGATTGGAATCGAATCCCCTCCCCAGAAGTCGAAGACGACTGGGCCGGTCTCCGGGAGGAAGGTGATCGAGGAGATTACCAGCATACCCGGGAAGATGACATCGCCCAGGCCCATGAAGAGCGCATCCCTGCTCTTCACTTTCTTCGGGGGCATGGGACCCTCAACGGGAACTGCAGGCTCGTCATGCGACTTCTCCATCACGTCCCCCTTCTGCTCCAGGAATGTGTAGTCGGTGCTCTTCGGAGCGACGAGAAGCACCGGGAGCTTCAGATCGATCATGGTGTCAGCCAATTCCAGCATGTGCTTGCTCCCATTCACAGCCCAGTGGTCGTAAATCGCCGCGAGTACCATGAACAGGATGATCAGCACCGGTACGAAGGCGATTCCAAGCATCACGATCACCCCAGAACCGACCAGCAATCCGACTGTGTTCACCACATACCACTCTGGGAACCGATGTAGAGTGTACATCATCCCCACTGTTACGCCAAGTAGGATCGCCAGCCCAACATCTCCGTTCTGCAATCCCACCAACCAGAAGACAATCGATAGAATCGGCTGGAGTGCCATCAAGAGGCTGTATCCAAGCGCGAAGAACACTAACCACTTGATCAGCACCTCGAGCCCCTTCCTGGCAAGCCAGATTACGGCAATCGTGAACAGGAAGATCATCACCAACTCGAGCAGGATGTTCCCAGCCTCAGTGGTCCCCTCCTCCCCGAATGCCCTGAAAATCTCGAAGTTGTAGAACGGCTGGATGAATACCCCCAGAAGTATGGAGAACGTGAACATCCCAGCCATGCCGGCCATAGAGGCCCATTGATCGCGAATGGCGGCCATCACATCACCGAACTCCGAATCCGCCATGCCTCCACGACCTTCAAGGCACATTTCACCTTGACCCAACCATGAACCCGGGTGACGACGATGACATCAGGGGGTGGCTGGCCGGGAGAATCGGAGCTGGAGTCAGGCTGGGACTGTCCACTTGCTCGGAGATGCTGGACCGGCTCGGCAATCCCCATGCCGACTTCCCCAGCGTGCACGTGGCTGGGACCAACGGGAAGGGGTCCCTCTGCGCACACCTCTCTGCCCTCGGCTCCAGGAACGGGGATCTGATCGGCCTGTTCACGTCACCTCACCTGGTCAGGGCAGAGGAGAGGGCGAGGATAGACGGACGACCGATTCCGGAGGAGGAGTTCGATCGGTTCCTGGAGGAGGTGAGGGAGGCCTGCTCCATCGAACCAGAGATCCAACCGACCTACTTCGAGACGACCTTCCTCGCATCCATGCTGGCTTTCTCCAGATCCGGGGTCGACAGGGCGGTCATCGAGACCGGCTTGGGCGGCAGGCTGGACTCCACCCGGCTGGTCGATGCGGACATCTGTGCCATCACGACGATCTCGATGGACCACGCGGAGATCCTAGGAGACTCCCTCTCGAAGATAGCCACCGAGAAGGCCGGCATTCACAGGCCCGGCGTCCCCATGATCTGCCTCCACCACGAGGACGAGGGGGTGAGGAGGGCCATCGAGGGAATTGCGGGTGCAGACGCAATCTGGTTCTCCCCCGGGAGCCAGGATGCGCAGGAGGTTGCGAACCAGATGGCCCTCGAGATAGGCGGCAGGATAGGCTGGGAGGAGATTGCTGTCGATGTCACATGGCATGGCAGGACCTTCTCGCCCATGTCATGGTCCGGGACCACCTTCCACCTCAGCGCGGCCCACAACCCGGAGAGCATCTCCCACGACCTCAGTCGAATAGCAGGCGCCGAGCACGTGCTCTTGCTGGGGATGACGCAGAAGGAGGACCTCGCGGAATCGACCTCGCTGTTCTCCAATGCCGATGGGCGCATCCGGACGATAGTGACGGAGGTCAATGGCGGGAGGAGGCCAACCGTGCCGATAGTCGACCTGGCCGATGCCATTCACGAGGCCTCGGGGGAGGATCCGCTGCTGGTCCCAGAGCCCTCCGATGCGATGGAAGTCGCCTCTGAGATCGCCCGTGAGAGGGGTTGTCCGGTTTTCGTCTCAGGAAGCGTATACCTCGTCGGGAGGATCATCGAGGAGCACTCATCGAGGGAGGGGACCGACCTCTGGGACTCGCTCGTCGCGCATCCCCCTCGGGACGAAACCGAAGGATGATTACCCAACCGCCCAGCACAGCGCGCGTGAGCGATAAGTGGGATGCGCGTTTCATCGAGCTAGCGAGGCACATCTCGGGCTGGAGCAAGGACCCATCCACCAAGGTCGGATGCGTGATCATCGGGGAGGACAGGGAGATCAGGTCCACCGGCTTCAACGGGTTCCCCAGGGGGATAGCCGACAACCTGGAGAGGCTCGAGGACAGGGAGCAGAAGTACCCGCTGATATGCCACGCGGAGGAGAACGCGATAATGCATGCAGCGAGGATAGGGGTCTCCCTCAAGGGCTGCGTGGCGTATGTGACATGGCCCCCCTGCACCGGTTGCTCCCGCTCCCTGATCCAGGCCGGGATAGTGGAGGTCGTCTACCCCGCTGACATCGAGATCCCCGACCGCTGGGAGAAGGACTTCGCGATGTCGGTGGCTATGATGGAAGAGGCCGGAATCAAGGTCAGACCGACCAGTTGAGGCGAGCCGGGATAAGGCGGCGACCCAGCGTCGCGACTACTCAATAGTGATAGTCCGAATGCCTTGGAAGGCCCCGTGGACAACGAGGTGTTCGTGCTCCTGATGCTCGTCGGGGTCTTCGCCGGGTTCGTCGACAGCGCCGTCGGGGGCGGGGGGCTGCTCCGCCTCCCCGCGATCCTCGCCGCCGGGCTCCCTCCTCACATGGCCCTGGGCACGAACAAGTTCGCATCGACAGCCGCCGCCGCGATAGCGAGCGCGAGGTACCTCAGCAGCGAGATAGTCCCCAGGAAGGCGGCCCTCGTCGGCTTCGTGACCATGGGCGCCTTCTCCGTCGTGGGCGCGAAGATAGTGCTCTCGATCAGCGCGGACCTGCTCCTCGGGATAGTCGTCGTCGTCCTCACGGCCCTTTTCTTCTACGTCCTCCTGAACCCGGCGTTCGGCAAGGAGGAGGAGCTCAGGGAGGAGAGGGTGATGCCGGTCACGGTGGGCATGGGAGCGGGCCTGGGCTTCTACGAGGGGTTCCTCGGGCCCGGGACCGGGAGCATGCTGATGGTCGGCTACATCAAGGGAGCCGGCTTCGGGATGGACAGGGCAGCTGCGACCGCCAGGATCCTGAACTTCGGCGGCAACGTCGGGTCGTACGCGATCTTCGCGCTCGCGGCATCCGTGAACTACAGCGTGGCCATCCCCTTCGCGCTGGCCAACATGGTCGGCGGGTACCTGGCACCCGGCTACGTCCTGAAGTACGGCTTCGCCATGCTGAGGCCGATGTTCCTGGTGGTGTCTGCGATAATGATCTCAGTTCAGATCTTCACCTACTTCGCCTAGTCCTAGTTCTCAGGCGTTGTTATTTGATTGAGGACCAGATACCTTCCAACCTCTCTTCAAGGTCATCTAGAGTCCCATCGTTTAGCACGG
>JAQXEZ010000019.1 GCA_029250605.1 Candidatus Thalassarchaeaceae archaeon | reverse complement strand
CAAGGACAGGGCCAAGGACAGGGCCAAGGACAGGGCCAAGGACAGGGCCAAGGACAGGGCCAAGGACAGGGCCAAGGACAGGGCCAAGGACAAGGACAGGGCCAAGGACAAGGACAGGGCCAGAATGGACAGGGCCAAGGCGGCCAGGGCCAGCAGGGCCAGGGTCAAGACGAGGGCTCACAGTCTGATCAGGATGGCCAGCAGGGCCAGGACAGCGATCCAGGCGAGCAGGGCAGTCAGCAGGACAACGGTCAGGGCCAGCAGCAGAACGGCGGTGAACAGAGCGGACAGCAGGGAGACCAAGAGAGCGGCGACGAGAACGGCAACAACCAGAACGGTCAGAACCAGCAACAGCAGGGTCAGACCCAAGGTGACGACCAGGGCCAGCAGGGCTCCGCATCAGACCAGCAGCAGAGTCAGCAGCTAGACAACCAGGATCAGAACGGTGAGAACGACAACGACGGAGACGGAATCCCAGACGACCAGGACTGGGACGACGACAACGACGGAATCCCAGATTCGCAGGACCCAAGCCCAGAGGACCACGACAACGACGGTATCGATGACGCAGACGACGATGACGACGACGGCGACGGCATCGACGACCGCGAGGAAGTCGAGGACGGCAACCCAGTCACTGACATCTACGACCACGACAACGACGGCGTGGAGGACAGCATCGACTTCGACATCGATAACGACGGCATAGACAACTGGGAGGACAAGTTGGACTGTGACGGGGACGGTACCGAAGAGCAACTCATAGACCTAGATGGAGATGGGATATACGATGTGGATGCTGCTAGGGATCACGACAACGACTGCATCAATGACGCAGACGACCCCGACGACGACAATGATAACATCCTAGACGTCGATGAGTTAGACGGCGCGTTCGGCGCCTACAGGTACGATCACGACAACGATGGATTCTGGGACAGCTACGACACGGACGACGACAACGACGGCCTGTCAGACTGGTTCGAATTGAACGACGGCTGGGACACCACCGGCCAGTTCGATCACGACAACGATGGTATTCCAGACTACACCGACGAGGACGATGACGGTGACGGAATCCCTGACTCGGAAGAGAACGACTTCGACCTGATTTGATCAGAAGTCGAATAACGAAGGCTGGCTGGAAGACCTGAGTCGTCCGGCTTCGGCCAGACGGTTGAGCGCGCGATCCAATCGCCTCTGTGAGAAGCCACGCTCCTCTTGGAGGAACGAGCGCATGCTCTCTTCCACTGCCCTCTGGGGCTCTGGAAGCGGACCGTCGCCTACAGGGTGCTCCATGAAGAGGGACCTTATTCCCCCTAGGTCCTCTGGCAGTTCGAATCCCTTGGTCTCGGCAACAGCCTCCATTGTGCCATGCTTCTTAATCAACTTCAAACCGGTCTTGGGGCCGATACCCCTAATCCCTGGATGGAAGTCTGTTCCTACCATTATCCCAAGGTCAACCAACTGCTCCCTAGTGATGCCATGGCTCTCGAGGGTGTCGGAGAGGACTATCCTCTCTGCGCTCATCACTCGTCCGAACCTCCTAGTCCCATGGCTAGTCAGGTTCCTGACCATCACTGGTGATCCATACAGGAGTGTGTCCCAGTCCTGACTGGCAACCGCTGCCACATCGCCCCTGGAGCACATCACTGCAGCAGCCCCCTCTGCCTCCATGGGAGCCTCGACCCAGGAGACTCCCATCAGATCGAACAGGTCCTTGGTCTCCTGGACCATGTCTGGCGTGTACTCGGCGGTCTGAGGTCCCAGCTTTTTTGCTGCTTCCATGTCACCCGAGTCAACTGCCGTCTCCCAACGGGAAACGGCATCCATCTTCCTCTTCCTCCTACCATCAAGGGTCTCCCTCTTGAGGTCGTGTGGCTTGCCATCGAATACGAAAACAGGATCTATCCCTTCTGATATCATCACCGTGGACCTATCTAGGAAACCCATCAGGTGCGCCACCGGCTTCCCATCGAACGAGAGGGGCTTCCCATCGGGACCAGTCATCGAAGTGATGAACTGGTAGGAATTCAGGAACACATCAATTGCCACCCTCTGTCCAGAAAGGTCACTCATCTCAATTGGCTCTGGTGAAACGAGGTCTCTCAGATTACAGCCCATACTCCGCCCCTCGCAACTATGGGTGGTGGTGGTAGTGGGGGCATATAGGGTTGAAGTCCAGAGGGCCCAGCGGAGTAGGTATGGCGGCACGAAGCTTGGTACTTCTCGGGAGTGGTTGGCACCCTCGTCTTTTCCGGGAGGAGTGCAGGGCACTTCTCGGCCCGACTGAGACTCTACACCCTCGTCTGATCTTCGTCACACAGGTAGAATCAGTACTAGAGAGGATATCAGGGGCTTCCCTAGTCGACGACGTCATCCACTCGACTTCCAGGCTCTGGGTCTACGAACAAGAGATATCCGCAGCAGCTGTAGCCACTTGCGTTCATGAATGGGCTGAGTCATTTCTTCCTACTGGGTCGTTCGCAGTCAGAGCGAGGAGGCTAGGTACTGGAGTGTGCGGGCTCTCCCGCAGAGAGATAGAATCCGAGGTAGGAGCTAAGATATCTAGCGACCAGAGGCCAGTAGACCTGGAGAATCCCGAATCTGAGATAGTTGTGATTCTCGCTGGACCCGGCGACTCCTCCGGTCACTGGGACGACGCCCAGCAGAATCCACTTATCCTCTGGGGAATCCGAGATGGATCATTCCCTGGAACATACGTCGGCACATCACCCACGGATCGACCTTTCTTCAAGCCAGTAACTATGGATCCAAGGCTAGCACGTCTGATGGTATCTCTCTCATTCTCGAGAGGCACTCCATCTGTTGTGGTCGATCCATTTTGCGGAACTGGTGGCATCGCCATCGAGGCATCCCTACTGGGCTTGGACGCACTTGCTAGCGACCTCGACTCAAGAATGGTGGAGGGCACAATGGCAAACCTGGACTGGGCAGGGGGAACGGGGCCGTATAGGGTTGAAAGATGCTCGGCAGACTCGATTCACGAGGTCTGGGGCAGTATCGAGGGATGCTCATTCGTATTTGACCCCCCATACGGGAGGAACGCATGGACATCCGAGGACGGTCTGGATGTTCTTCTAGGGGCTCTGTCCTCAGCTAGGGAGATGTGCCCGGATGGAATCATCTGCACGATGCTCCCATCCAATCCCGACTCACTCGATGGCCCAATCTCAGACCAACTGCAGGTGATGGGTCTGGGTTGGGCGGAAATGAGGAGCAAGATAACCGAATCTGGTTGGGACGTTCATTCCGCTATCCCGATAAGAGTCCACAAGAGCCTATCGAGGCTCGTGGTGCTCTGTCATCCGTCGGATTGAATATGGGTTGGCCGGGCTGGACGAAAGCGTGGACCGTTAGGGTAGTCTGGATATCCTTCCGGCTTTCGGAGCCGGAGACGTGGGTTCGAATCCTGCACGGTCCGCCATT
>JAQXEZ010000018.1 GCA_029250605.1 Candidatus Thalassarchaeaceae archaeon | reverse complement strand
GACCTCATCCTGTCCACTGCCGTGCTGACCCTGCCGCGGCTCTCGGACAGCCTCTCGGATAGGGCTAGGAGGGTGATGGGGTGATGGCTCGCGCAGAGCTCCCGGAGCAGGTTGCGAGCGAGGTCGTCCCCTGTCCGCTGGCCGTCCCCAGCCAGGCCGAGGTCACGCACGAGTACCGAGCTGCGGTCATCCCCCTCCGTGGGACCGGGCTCTGCGATCCTGATGGAGAAGGCCTCGTCGTCCTCCTCCGCCTCGATGGCCATCCTGGTCTCGGAGGGCTCGACCATCTCGGAGAGCTCGGAGAGCCTCAGCCCCAGTATGGCTGTGGCCTGGGACTCGACCAATGAGACCGCAGCGGCCATCGACCCTCCCCTGAGCACGTTCCTGTGCCACTTGCCGTCGACCTGGGCGGTCACCAGCCCGCACTCCCTCAGCTTGGTAATCTGGTGGTGGATCCCGGTGTTGGAGAGCCCGGTCTGGTCGCCGAGCTGCTTGGAGTCCCAGCCCCTGAGCGGCTCTGGCAGGAACGCCTCCCTCATGATCCGGTGGAGGGCCCCGGCCTCGTCGCCCCCCGACCTCCTGACCAGGCCCATCGAGTCCAGCAGCCAGTCCAGCAGGACCCCCGCTTCCCTGCTGCCGGTGGGCATGGGGCGCTCGGTTAGCCTGAGGGAGAACACAGCGTCAGCGCGGATTACGAGGCTCAAGAGCCTTGGCTAGGCCGGGAGGTGGAATCAGGCGTATTCCTGGCGGATCTCGAGCCACGGGTAGTTGACCTTGGACATCCCGAGCCCATGGAGGTGCGGGGCCAGCGAGAGGGTCCCCTGGCTGACTATCCCCCTCCTGCGGAGGATGCCGATAGCGCTGTTCACGGTGGTCCTCGACTTGCCCATGTCCCTCGCGAGCTGGGCCTGCGATGGGGGGTTGGGAGAGTTGGAGAGCATGGTCACGATCTTCCTCTGGACTCCCGAGAGGCCAACTGGCAACATGGCTGCCGCGGTCGCCTGGTCGGTGACCCCGGTCCCCTCCAGGATCTCGACCTGAGCGGGCGCGCCCGCGTAGTAGCAGGTCCTGCCGTTCACGGGTACGATCGTCACCGAGCGCTCGTTCACGAGGACCCTGAGGTGGTGGCGCAGAGTCCCGTTGGCCGCGTCAAGCTGCCTCTGGAGCTCCCTGAAGTGGATCCCGGGGGACCTCTCCAGAGTCCTCAGTATGCTTCCCCTGAGTGGGTGCTCCCACGAGTGATCGCGTGGTGCGGAGAGGATCCCTGGGGCGAATGGGGCGAACGGCAGGAGGGCCGCCATCCCGGTCGCGCCTGCCACCATGGCTGTCAGCGAGTCGGCTATCCACGGGTATGACTCCCGGAGCTGACGCACTATGGGCATGAGTCGAATCTCGGAAATGCAGGCTTTAACCTTGCAGGGTCCGTTGAGTCGTGGATGCTCGTCTCACACGCTGTGCCTGACCACGCGGCCCTGGTGGATCTTCATGTACGCGACCAGCGGCCCCAGGAGCCTTCCTGCGTCCCTGCCGTGCTCGGTGAGCTGGTAGGTGACCTTCACCGGCGAGGTCGTCTCCACCACCCTGTCCACCAGTCCCGTCTCCACGCACTTGGTGAGCTTGTCCGAGAGGGTCCTGGAGGAGATGCCGCGAAGCAGCTTCCTCAGCTCGTTGAACCTCCTGTCGCCTGCGATGTAGAGCGTGGCCAGGATCTCCACCGTCCACCTGGACGAGAAGATGGAGAGCGCATCCACTGCTGCGTCTACTTCCCAATCAATCGCGACATCGTCCTCGTAGTAGGACTCGAAGAGGGAGCGGATCTCCTTGCCGTCGTCCTTGACGGCGGTGATGGCCTCGTTCACTTTCTTGTAGTCCTCGTCCGATATCGCCATTGCTTGCCTCGACATGTTATCAGGTATGCACAACGGCATTAGGTGTATAAAATGCACCATAGTGTGTTCAGCAATACTTCAGGGTTAATATGTGTCAACCCGCCCCTTCGGTGTGAAAACCACACTAGGTTGAAAGAGGAAACTAATAATGGACAGATGGCTAGAACAATGGATGAACGAAGTGATGACTGCTTGGAACGATGATGGGACGGATAACCGTGACACTGCTACAGGGGAGGAACTCTGAATGGCACTCTTAGACAAGATCGTGAAGGCGATGGCGGACTGCCGCTGGGAGCTACCCAGAAGGTGACCCGATGGTCTTCTCAGGTCTGAATTCGATCTCTAGTTGCCCCTCCTGCGGCGCACCGTGCCTGGTGTACCGGGAGTATCTCGCACCTGACTTGAACAGCTCAGCGTGCCTGAAGTGCGGCACCGTCGCACTGACCGTGAACAACTAGGATCCGACGTACTCCGGTCGGCGGCCCTCGACGAGGGCGGACAGCCCCTCGCGGGCGTCCTTGGTCGCGAATATCTCCTCGAGGGCATCCAGCTCGAGCTGCAAGCCTGACTCGAGGTCAGTCACCAGGGCCTTGTCCAGTAGGTCGCTCGCGATCCTCACCGAGACGGGTGCAGCCCTCGTCAGCGACTTGAGCTGCCGGGCGACGTTGCGGTCCTCGGGGTCGAATCCCTCCGGGACCTGCCCGGAGAGCAGCGAGGCCATGTTTGAGTCTGAGTAGAACGCCTTGGACATTGCCGCAACCGGGTGACTGGGGTCGGATGGCGAACCGGGGTACTTGACCTCGGGCTTGCCGGTGGATGATATCCCCCGGACGGTGCTGGTGACCTCGGACGCATCCACCAGGTGGGTGATCAGGCCGAGCGCCCTTGCCGCGCCTGCATCCATGAAGTTGCCAGCGAGGACGGCGAACCTCGCCGCCTCTATGCCGCAGACCCTCGTAGCCCTCTGGGTCCCGCCCAGCCCTGGGTAGATCCCGATGGAGGTCTCCGGGAACCTCAGCATCGTCTTCTCGGTGCCCACCCTGTAGTCGCAGGAGAGGGCGAGCTCCAGGCCGCCGCCGAGCGCGAGCCCGGTGGTGAGTGCGATAGTGGTGTGAGGAGAGCCCTCGATCAGGCCGAGGACCCTGTGCCCGTCCTTGGTGAAGTCCTCGATCTCGGAGAACGAGTCCTCCTCGATCTTGTCGACGAAGAACTTGACGTCGGCGCCGGCGACGAACGCCTTGCCAGCGCCCTCGAGCACTATCGTGCTCACGTCGGAGCGCGAGTTGAGGCCCTCCATAACGTCCCCCAACTGGCCGACGACCGTGACGTTGAGCGCGTTCATGGCCTCGGGCCTGTTGATCAGGACGGTGGCGATGCCGTCCTCGTCGACGTCGACGTCGACGTAGCTGAACTCGAACGGCTCGGTCCTGCCGGAGAACCACTCGGGGATGTCGAGGCCCGCCAGCTCGGCGTACTCCAGGGCCATCCTGGATGCCTCTGTGACGCCGATCCTGTTGGCGAGCTCGAAGGGGCCGTTGGTCCACCTGAGGCCGACCTTGGCCCCGCGGTCCACGTCCTCCATGCTGCAGACCCCCTCCTCGACGATCTGGGAGCAGACTGCGAAGGCCTGGCCCATCAGCCTCTCCTTGATCTTCCTGGCTGCCTCCTCGTCGCAGTCTCCGTCCTCGCCTATGCCCCACATCTCGCCCTCGTCTACGAGGGCGCGCATGTTGCCGGCACCGGCGAAGCGCGGTACGGACAGCTGCTCGGACAGGTAGTCGCTGCTGTGCAGGGCGATGGTCGGGCCTGTGAGGTTCATGAGGGCGAACGGCCCCAGTCCGATCCGGAACTCCCTGCATGCCACGGCGTCTATCTGGGCAGTAGTCGCGACCCCCTCCTCCAGGAGCCTGCACGCCTCGTTGATCCAGGGCACGAAGAAGCGGTTGACCACGAACCCGGGCCTGTCCTTGCAGACGATGATGACCTTGCCCATCGTCTTGCAGTACTGCTCCACGGCGTCCATGGTCTCCTGCGAGGTGGTCTCGGCCGGGATTATCTCCACGAGCCTGTTCTTCGCGGGGTGGTAGAACCAGTGCATCCCCACGAACCGGTCCTTCCTGCCGACCTGCTGGGCCAGCTCGTTGACGGACAGGGATGACGTGTTCGTTGCGAGTATCGTGTGCTCCCCGCAGGTGCTGTCGAGGCTGGAGAATATCTCCCTCTTGATCTCGAAGTCCTCGAAAACCGCCTCGATCACCAGGTCGGTGTCGGGGGAGACGTTCTCGTTGCCCACGACGCCCGTGATGCTGCTCTTGATCCGCTCGGCCTGCTCGGGGCGGAAGATCCTCCTCTCGAGCGCCTCCTGCAGGAACTTGTCTATCGTGGCATGGCCCCTGTCCACCCACTGCTGCTCCCTGTCCACCATCTGGACCGAGAATCCCTCAGTAGCGCTCTTCTGGGCTATGCCGGAGCCCATGTTGCCTGCTCCGATTATCGCGACCGATTGCACCATGGTCCGTCGGGTGAAATGTCAGACATAACTCCGACGGAGGGGCGCTCAAACATTAGCAGAGCAGATCCCAGATCCTGCGGGCGTGCGCCTCGGGGGTCAGATCGAGCTCGGAGATCCTCCCCCTCCCGCTGGCCGCCCACCCCTCGCGGGTGCTTGGGTCGGATGCCTGCTCCAGCGCGGAGTGCCACGATGCGGCGTCCCCCCTGCCCAGCAGCCTCCCGTTCTCGCCATCTACGATTGTGTCCCTGAAGCCGCCCTCGTCCACGAAGAGGGGCGGGGTGCCGACTGCGAATGCCTCGATCGGCGTCAGACCGAACGACTCCTTGTGAGCCATGCTCACGACCGCCCTCGCACCCCTCATCAGGCTGACGAGGTCGGGGGACGGGAGCCTGGGTGCGACCCAGAGGCCGACCCCGCTGGAGTTGGCGTGCTTGCTCAGCATGCCCAGCGAGCCCTCGTCGCCTCCTCCGACGTGGGCGAGTGAGAGTCCGGTCCCGGCGAGCATGGAGATCGTCTCCCAGGTTCCCTTCGCATACGATGCGCGACCGACGGAGACGACGTAGTCGCCCTCCTCGGGGTAGGGGTTCTCGGGGTCTTCCGAGGGATCCGCCGGGAACTCGTCGGTGTCCACGCAGGGCCACAGCACGCCGGCCTCGATCCCATACACCTCATTGGCCCTCTGGGCGGAGAACCTCGAGTTCCCGCTGACGATCGCACCCTTCCTCGAGATGAGGGAGCCCATCAGGGACTGGTCCCTGCTCCTAGCCCTCGAGAGTGCGGCCTTGGTCAGTGCCAGGTTCCTCCTCGGCGAACCGTCCACCCTCCTGTGCAGCGTCTCCTCGTACAGGCCCCTGTGGGGCTCGAGCAGGTGCAGGTGGACCCTGAGGCCGGGAGGGACGTGGTCCAGGATTGGGAGGCTGCCGTCCCCGCTGACCAGGTGCAGGGCCATCGAGGATTCCATCGCTTCGGAAAGGCCGGTGCAGGATGCCCATGCCTTCGAGGCGGTCCCCCTTCCCGAGTCCAGGACGACCGAGATTGGGTCAGTTGAGAGGTGCCACTTCGAATCGGGCCTGATTAGGTCGATGCCGTTCTCAGAGCATGCCTCCTCCAGCTCGTTCGAGGGCTGGATCGTGGCCATCGTGACCTCGAACAGGCGGTTGATCGCTGGGAGGACCCGGATCAGGTCCCTCTCGGCGCCACCCATCGACCCGAAGGAGCCCTTCGCGACTAGGAGCCTCGGTCTGCTCGTCTCGGTCATTCCCCGACCACCCTCCTGTAGACATCGAGGACCCGGTCGGTGACCCTGTCCCACTGGTAATCCCTGGAGGCCTCCCTCCCGGAGGAGCCCCATCGGGAGGTCGTCTCTGGGTCTGCGTCGATCGCCTGGGTCATGGCCGATGCCAGGGAGCCGTGGTCCTCGCACGGGACGGACAGGCCACTGCCGCATCCCTCCACCATGGCCCCCAGGCCGTTGACGTCCGCCATGATGACGGGAGTCCCTGAGTGCATGGCCTCGAGCAGCACGGTTGGTAGGCCCTCGAACCTGGATGGGATCACGATGCAGGTCGAGTTCTCGTAGAGCCATCTCTTCTCGGAGTCTGAGACCAGCCCCAGGACGGAGATGTGCTGCTTGGCGCTCGATTCCGAGTGCCTCTGGTGGAGCCAGTCGGTGAGCTCGCCCTTGCCTGCAATGGCTAGGTCGAAGCCTGGGTCTCCGTCGTAGGAGTCCATTGCGTCCATCAGGACGTCCAGACCCTTCTGGAAGCTCATCCTCCCTACGAAGGAGATCAGAGGCCTCGCTGCATCCCTGTCCGAGAGGCCTGCCGGCTCCCCTGCAGGGTCCTCCACCGGCGAGAATCCGTTGGGGATCACATCGAGATCGCCCCTCACTCCCTTCTTACGGAGCAGGTCCTCGAAGAAGGGCGTCAGAACGACCCTGGCATCGGACGAGTGGAGCGTCCTCCTGCCCTGTGCCGCCCACCTGAGTCGCTTGACCATCCTACCTACCGCAGTGGTCTTGACGTAGTCGTTGTGATATGTCGTGACCACGGGCTTGCCTGCCCCCCTGGCCTTGGAGAGGGTGCGCCTGATCAGGACCGGGAGCGTGTCGTGGAGGTGGACGACGTCGACGTCGCTCAGGTCCAGGTCGCTCACCGAGACCACTGGGTCGACTCCCCCGAGGACCCTGCTCGGAGGGATTCTGATCACCTCAATGCCCCCGCGCGTGAACCTCTTCTCCTCGTGCGCTGGCACGTCGGCGCACCAGACGGTCACCCTGTGGCCCCTCCGGACCAGTTCCCTACCGATCTGCTCGACGTGCTGATTGCCGCCACCGACGTGGGGCCAGTACCACACGTGGACGAGGAGGACGTGGAGCGGTCGGGACGTGTCCATCAGTCGCCGACTGGGCCACCCGTTTGAAAACACCCGTTGTCGTGGACTTGGCCAGCATCCTGATTTTAGCCCGGATGCGGGCTCTCGGGGGCGTGTTCAGGCGCGTTGTGCTCGCGAGGGCCTCGAAAGACCCATCCGGATACGGGTCAAACCACCCCGTGGTGGAGGATCTGCTTGACCGGGCCAAGGCCAGTGGGTGGACCAGGGCTGCGACCGTGGATGGGGATGGGATGTCCCGCTCGAACCAGAAGGCGATAGCGAGCGCGGTCGCGGAGTATGGGGCCGACCTGGTCCACATCACCAACCAGCAAGACGCTCACATGGTGCCTTCGAAGGGGGCATCGGTCCCGTTCGTGGTATCCGTTCACGACCTGTACGACCACCGCCCGAGGGCGATTGACGCGGGAGACGTCCCAGTGCCCCTCGGTGACAGGTTCCCCCCCTCCGCCAAGGCCCGAATCCTGGCCTCGTGCAGGGAGGGGATGGAACGCGCAGAAATGCTCCTCTGTTCCTCCGAGAGGACGATGGAGGAGGCTAGGGGGATGTTCCCCGATACCCGATGCGTGCTAGTCCGGGACTCGATAGACGACGAGTTCTGGGACCCCAAGAGGAACCCTAGGCCCCGGAGCATGCTGGGCGACTCTGGCGACGAGGGTAGGTGCCTGATTGTCTCAGTGGGGGAGAAGGACCCCCGATGGCGGGCGCAGTTCGTGAGCGAGGTGATTTCCTTGGTGCCCGATGAGGTTCGAGAGGACCTGCTCCTGTTCGGGATCGGATCGGGCAGGATCGACTGGGAGCAGGTGGCTGCCGCGTTCCAGCATGCCGAGGCGGTGCTGTACCCCGGGGTGTCCGTGGGCTTCCGCAGCCCGCCCCTCGAGGCGATGGCATCGGGATGCCCGGTGCTGGCCTCCGACCTGCCAATGCACGACGAGGTGCTGCCCCCTAGGTGCCTGCTCCCTGCCACTGATTCCGACTACTGGGTCTCGGCCATTGTCGATATACACTCGAAATGGGCTCGAGCCGGTGGCGCCCCTAGGCACGTGGATGACGAGCTGCTCTCCCTGGCGAAGGGTTCCTTCGGCAGATCGGCCCATGGCGATGCGCTTGCCAAGGCATATGGCATGGCCTGTGAGAGTTAAGGCGAGGAGAGGGAGTATTTTCATGCAGGTCGATCAGCAAGTCCAGAAGACTCGTCGACACGATATCGACGGTCGAGCGATGGCGGGAGCAGAACAGATTGGCTAGTCTAAACTAGGCCCATCGGATAACAAGTACTTAAAGCAAATTTTCTCGCCAGCGGCTCCATGCTTCGCGTTTCCAACCTGAGGAAGGGGTTCGGTTCCGGACCCAGGAGGCTCGAGGTCCTGAAGGGCATCGAAATGGAGGTCCAGAAGGGCGAGTTGGTCAGCCTAATGGGACCCAGCGGCTGTGGCAAGAGCACTCTGCTGAACATCATAGGCGGTTTGCTAGAGGGTGACTCGGGCAACATCTCCCTTGGATCATTCAACTACGGGACCAAGTCCCCCAGCAGGGTGGTGGACGTAAGGAGGAATGGGGTCGGCTGGATATTCCAGGACTTCCACCTCGTCGACCGCCTGAACGCCCTGGATAATGTGGCCTTCAGCCTGGAGCTTTCCGGAGTCCCCTCGGGTGAGGCCGAACAGAGGGCCAAGTCGGCCTTGGAGAGAGTGGGGCTTGGAGACAGGATGGACTTCATCCCAGACCAGCTCTCGGGAGGGCAGCAGCAGAGGGTCGCAGTTGCTAGGGCCATCTCCGGATCTAGGCCGCTGATACTAGCAGACGAGCCCACGGGCAACCTGGACGTGAAGAGCGGCCAAGAGGTCATCAAGCTCTTCCAGGAGCTATGTGCTGAGGACGGTTTGTCGGTCCTCATGGTGACCCACGACCCTATTCTCGCTTCGATGGCAGACAGGATGCTTCTGCTGAAGGACGGTTTGACCGCAGCCTCGGACATCCGATCAGCATGGGGAATAGAGGAGGAGTGACATGAACATCGAATCACTGGTCACTAAGGTACTCCCAACGATGCTGCAAGCATGGATATTCCTTGCGATCTTCGTAGTTTTCTTGATTAGCACAAGGAAGGTCGCTGGCCGATTTTACTTTCTAATCAGGCCCATCATCGAACCTTCCAGTGGGCAGAAGAAGGCCAAGAAGGATTTCTCCATAGAGGACATGTATCAGGATTGGTACAGGTCATTTCGGGCACGTTGGCTGTCAGCGCCAAACAACATCTCAATGGCGGTAAAGAGCGCCTGGAGGGGGCGAGAGAGGGGTCTCGCGATCTTCGCTGGAGTATTCCTCTCTTCATTGGTAATCACGACAGTCCTTGCCTACGCAGTAGGGCTGAATCAGGCATTCTTCGCCTTCAGCCTGGATGGGAATGAGTTCGATGCGAAGGTAGACTTCCAGTACGATCCTGATGCCGATTGGAAGGGGAGGACCAACGACTCGGCATTGTGGGAGTCACTTTGCGTTGAGATAGTTGAGATGGAGGAGTTCGAGGACTGCGGACTGGTCTTCGGAAGGCAGGGGATCAGAGTCTCGGGCTTCTTCGACTCCGGATTCACCACGCCCCAACCACTCAACGTGCAAAGCGTCACCGGAGGATCCTCGGGATGGGATAACGTCAGTTGGGACTTCCCTGAGGCCAGTGAGAATGGCCCCCCGATAAACGAGAACAGGATAATTAGATTCTACGGGGGCGGAGTGTGGGACGGCGAGCTGGGTGAGAGGCACGCTAAGTCCGTTATCTACGGAGCCTGGCCGAGCACGGCTGCGGATGCTGAAGCAAACAGGTCGATAGTGCTGCCATCCAAGATAGCGAGCACCGCAGGAGTGGAGGTCAACGATACGATTGACACGCTGACATTCAGCTACGTGCTAGACACATACGAGGGAGGGGACATCGACATTGGCTTCCAGGAGTGTCAGGCGCAGCTCGAGTTCGTCGCCGGGGAGGACTCGGCGCCAGTCCTCTTCTGCAAGGAAAGCCTCACTGTGACGGACCTCACCATCTCTGCGATCTACGAAGAAGGGGATTTCGGCAACCCAACACTACTCTTCCATCCCGTCATCGTCTCTGACTCCGTCCTCAGCGAGGAGCAGAAGACTACCCTGATGCAAAACGACCATGGCTACCTTGGAGTGGCCCTGGACAGGACGCAGATACCAACGTCCTCAACGAGAGCAGCCACAGGCTGGCTCAGCGACATCAGGGAGGATCTAGAGAGCGTGAGGACAGAGGTCGATGCCCTCGACCCAGCAACGGGGGAGCCGACGGGCGATACTGAGTCGGTCCTACTCCCAAGGGAGTTCATCATCGGAGAGGGTGCGGGAGCGGTCGCACTCTCAATCGAGTACAACGACATAGTCTCGGGAACGATAACATTCCTGAACATCTTCCTCGGAATAATCCAGGTATTCGACTACATCCTGGTGATCCCGATAGTCGCCCTCTCATTCGTTGTGCTACTCTACGGGCTGGTCCTCTCCCTAGAGCAGAGGAGGAGGGAAGTGGCCATCCACCGAGTTATCGGAGGTACGGAAGCCACGCTCTCCAGGATGATGGTGCTAGAGATATACGCTATCGGATCGATAGCATGGGCTCTCGGTTTCGCATTGGCCTCTGGTGCCGTGGAGATCGTGCTCAGGGCGGTTGGTTTCCTGAGGTTCACCGACGAGGGGGACATCAGCGTGGACCCGGTGCTCAGCTTCGGGTCGACCTTCGCGGTAGCATCACTTACGCTCGGCACCGCCTACTGGTACGGCAAGAAGCGGACGAACGAATTCCTGAACATCGAGATTGACGAGGGAGTGAGGAAGGTCAGCAGGGAGAGGGTGCCCAACTACCCACTACACTGGTTGGTGTTTGGAGTGGGGATGCTGTCATACGTGGAAAGCTGGATCCAATCCAACGGTGGTTTCCTCATTTGGGGGAGCAGCGGCATAGTAAGCAACTTCATCCTAAACGCAGTCCTGCTTCTTCTTGGTCCGTTCTTCCTTTGGATAGGAGGGGCGCTGGTCCTGTCCCGCATCGGGGCATCCGGACCTCAGATCCTCAATCGCATGGTTGGATGGTCCCCCGCGATATCTGACATCAGGAGAGGGCTCAGTGGCTCTGGATCTAGCCAATCTGTAAGCCGCCTATCGCTGATCATGATGCTGACGCTCTCCATAGTAACACTTGCAGCGGTCCAGGGCCACACCGGCACGCTGGTGGACGAGAGGACCACCAGTGCCCAGAACGGGGCAGACCTGCAAGTACAATTCGACTCTGAGCTATCCGAGAGCGAAGCCATGAGCCTGGTCATCCAGTCCATCCAGACCGTGGACGACAACGCGATCACGGACATCGATTCCATGGCTTCCGTCAGCTATCTGTTCCCCGGAGTCCTGGACAGGGACAGCGGAGGGGTGTACTCCACCTGGGTACTCTTCGACGGGCATGAGGGCACGCTCATCTGGGACGAGCAGGCCATCCCGGGAAGCAACGTTGGGAAGATGGCGGAAGATTGGAGTCAGGGTGCATACACGGCGGGTGATGGGGCAAGGGATGCCCTGGACAGACCGGCAACAGGTAGCGCGCTCAACATTTCGATAGCCAACCTTGTCTTCGACGAGTTCGGCATCCCATCAGTCGAGGCCTCGGCCACGACCGTCACCGTGAACTACGCTGGGAGGACCTACTGGATCCCAGGGTTCTCGGCAGCGGAGTCCGACAACTCGATCGTCATAGGGGAGAGCACCTACATGGGCCTGATTGGCAATCCCACGAACTACGCGCACACCTCCGACAGGTGGTTCTTCGAGCTCTGCGACCAGGAGGAGGGAGCCTGCAAGGATGCCTTGGAGGCAGTCAGTGCCGACCTCAGGAGCAAGGGAAGCGTGATCTCGGCCCAGGACTGGTCTTCCGCCCACGAGAGCAACGAGAGGAACGGCGGCCTGGTCTTCGGGACCCCCGGGCTTCTGAGCATGATGTTCGTCGTAGCAGCGCTCGCCTCGGTATCATCAGCCTTCGTATTCCTATCCCTGGTACTGAGCCAGAGGAAGAGGGAGCTGGCCATCCTACAGGCGATCGGAGCGAGCCCGAACCAGGTGGTCAGACTGGTACTGTTCGAGATCATGTCGATACTCATGGTCAGCATGGTCCTCGGGGTAGCCCTCGGTCTGGCTGTCTCGGAGTCATTCAACGGCTTCTTCTCCGTGTTCGGATTCATCTTCCAGCTTTTCCTGGGGCAGAGCGCCCCCATCGACAGGGACCTGATCTGGCCCTGGTTCGAGCTGATCGTAGTCAATGGCCTAGTACTCGCAGCAGTCGTCATATCACTCCTATTCACCACTAGGAGAGCATTGGACTCGGATCTGGCTACGGTTCTGAAGGGGGAGTGACATGGAAGGAGAGGCGGGCAACGAGATTCTGAGGGCGAACTCCCTCTACCACGTTTACGAATCTAGCGCGGAGGACGGCAACGTCGTCGCGCTTCGGGGACTCAGCGTCTCGATCATGGAGGGCGAGGCCGTGGCCGTGGTCGGACCATCCGGATCCGGGAAGTCGACCCTGCTGAAGTGCCTCGGCGGTCTGATGAAGCCCTCGGCGGGATCCGTCGAGCTGGGCGGGACGAGGATGACCAGGCTGACCGGAGTGGAGCTGGTCGAGCTCAGGCAGAAGACCGTCTCATTCATCTTCCAGGACGCCAACCTACTGCCGCATCTGAATGCCATCGACAACGTGGCCCAGCCCCTGCTACACCAGGGAGTCATGGCCGGAGTTGCCCGCAAGAAGGCAATGGGCCTCCTGGAGAGGCTCGGAGTGGGGGACAGGGCATTCGGCATGCCGGAGCAGTTGTCAGGTGGAGAGCAGCAGAGGGTCGCGATATCCAGGGCCCTGATCACTGATCCGAAACTGATTCTTGCCGATGAGCCGACAGGTGCCCTGGACCCGATTACCAGCAGGGAGGTGCTGGCTCTGTTCGATCAGCTTCACAGGGAGGATGACGTCGCCTTCCTTCTCGTCACCCACAGCAAGGAGGTCGCTTCGTTCTGCGAGCGGTCCCTGGAACTCAGGGAGGGGAGATTCATCGCCCAGCATGGGGCGGGGGTCGACATAGGTGACCTCTCGGACTCGAGGGAGTTCATAGTCGACGACTCCGGAACCGTGACCCTGCCTCCGGACGTGCTGCTGAAGATAGGTGGCCCAGGTAGGTTCGAGGTCCAGGAGATAGAGAGGGACATGCTCCACCTCGAGAGAGTGGACGAAGAGAGGGAGGAGATTGAGGGCTCTGGGGAGATGGTGCTGTCATCCAGTTGCCCGGCTTGCTTCCACTCATACGGGGACAGCGATGAGCAGTTGTGCCCGGAGTGCGGTTCCAGCCGGCCGATGGTTCAGGCCTGAGGCAACGTGAACCTCTGCGGCTTGGCGATTCCCAGGTCTGCGGGTAGCTCCCTGGTCTTCTCTGGCAGCGTGATCGGGATCATCTCGCGTCCGATCAGTGCCACCCTGCTCTCGCTCCTCTCCGAAAGGACCTCCCGGCCAACCATCGGAGCGAGCCTCTCGGAGAACTCCATCACCTCAGCATGGCTGGGCATGTTGTCTATCGAGAGGTTGTTCCTGCTGTTGCCTACGAAGACGAAGCCCTTCGCCTCGATGAAGTCCGGGTCTGCGAGGTTGTCCAATCGGGCGTAGTCCTCGTGATGGCCCAGCGACTCGTTCTTGATCAGGGTGTGACGGCAGACGGTGCGGGTGTCCAGGCTTGGAAGGAGTTCCAGTGTCTGCTCTAGCTTGTGGAAGGCCCCCTGGTCGAACTTTGGCTTGCAAATCCTGTCGAAGATCTCCTTGTTGGGGGCGTCCACGCTGACGTAGAGTTGGGTGGGGAGCGTGTCTAGTTTCTCGATGACCTTGGGGAGGGAGCCATTCGTCACGAGGAATGTGCTGGTGCCGTGCTGGTGGCAGATGTCCAGGAACTCCCCGAGCCTGGAGTAGAGGGTCGGCTCGCCATTGAGGGAGATGGCTACGTGCTTCGGGTTCTGGGCCTCGAGGAACTTTTCGGGGTCTGCCTTGGGGTTCCCGCCGTATCCGGTCAGCAGCCTCCTGTGTCCGCGAACCGACTCGAGGTACAGCTCGTATGGGTCGTCGTCGATCTTGTTGAGTGTGTCCGAGTGAGGCTCCCTCCAGCAGTAGGTGCATCCCAGGTTGCAGGTGTCGACGTTCGGTGCCATCTGCATGCAGCCATGGCTCTCGATGCCGTAGAATGTCCCCTTGTAGCAGGATCGGTCGGCGATCAGGGACTGCTTGGTCCAGTGGCAGACCTTGACGCCACCGTGCTCGCCAACCAGTTGGTACCTCTGCTTGGACAGCCTGCTTGCGATGCGCGGATCGATCTTGGTAACCGGGCTCTGAACCATCTTCTCCCCGGCTCTCTGGGTGGATTGCTCCCCTTGAATTATTCCTATCCGAACTTGATCCCCGTGCCGTACGCGAAGACCTCTACGGCCTTGGTGCCCTTGGGCTTGGATGCGGGGGTCATCTCCGCCGTGTCGATGCGGACGTTGAGGACGTCGTCCCATCCGGCTGCCTGTGCCTGCTCCCTGAGCCTCTGCTTTGCCTCTGCCCTCCCGACTGAGATGACCCTGTGGATGACGTCTATCCTACCGCCGAATATCTGGTTAATCCATGCGATCATCAATTGCCAGTGGCTAGGGGAGTAGACGATGCTCGCGTATACAAGACCCGTTTCCTTGACCCCCCCGATAATGTGGTCTCCCTTGAGCGTAGACAGCGGGTCCTTCCCGAAATGCTCTATCGAGGCCCTCTCCCTGAGAACTAAGTCGCTCATCCTCCTGTTCAGATTCCTTTCGCTGAAGACCACACCGTAGAGGAACATGATGGGGTAGAAAAACGCCCATAGGATCCCAAAAACGGCGAAGACGAGAGAGATTAGTAGGAACGGGCCGAAGCAGCATATCATCCACGGGAGTTCCTCGCTCGATGACACACCTTCCTGGGCCATGACGACGCCAGAGAACAGCAACACCGACAGCAGCAATGATGCGGTCAGAGTCCTCACTCTAGCGCCTATGGATCGCATCGGATCACCTGACTACTCGACTTGAACCGCTGTTCCGTAGGCAAAAAGCTCCGACGCCCCCCCGGTGACCGCGCTAGTGGCGAACCGGACGTTCACTACCGCGTTGGCGCCCCTTGCGGCGGCATCGGCTACCATGCGTGCAATCGCCTCGGTCCGGGACTCCTCCAATAGCTCGGTGTAAGCAGTCAATTCTCCTCCGACGATGTTCTTCAGAGAGGCGAAAATGTCCTTGCCAACGTGCTTGGCCCTCACTGTGGAGCCTCCCACGACCCCTAGGTTCTGGGTGATGACCTTGCCCGCGATTGTCTCGGTGTTGACGACCATTATTCCGTCTCTTATGTGCTGCATGCTCAATGCTGGGTAGAGGGGGACTTGAACTTCACTCCTCGCTGACGTGGAACCCAGAGGGCATCTCCAATGAGGTAGGGGGGCGGGTCTTGTACGAGATCAGGACGAGACCAGCAGCCATGGTGAGTTCGCAGAACACGACGCTGCCGTACGAGGCTATCGACGTGAAGAGGCTGACCCAGCCCATCTCCTCCGACGGGATTGCGTCGTAGAAGTCGTCCATCCAAGACATGTAGGAGTGGACTAGGTAGATCTGCGATACCGCGTGGACGGTTACCCAGGCCCAGGCCAGTTTGAGCGCGGTGCTTCTGTCCTCGGCATTCCACATCAGGATGGTCGTGGGTATGGCCAGGAGGAACAGGAATGCGGAGAATGCGGCCCCGACGTCCCATAGTCTCATCTCTGACATATCGGATATCGCGTAGAAGACCTCCTCGCACTCCTCCCTATCGGTATCGTCTTGGCATATCTCCTCGGGATCGAAGTCCTCCATCATGGAATCCATCACAATCCCGGAGAACGCAAGGGACACGGCCCCGAGCAGGGACGAGAGGCCGAGGACCCCGATGAAGATGGCAGTGCCCTTCAACCACCATGGGGATGGGACCTCCGGTCCGGACTGGGCCACTCTGATGCTGTCTATCACAAGTCTGGGATGGGGTCGTCAGCCAAAAGGGGTTCAGTCCATGGCCCCCATCTCGACCCGGTCCTCGGAGCGGATCATCGTGTGGATGCACTGCCTCGATGGATTGACGACGAACCCGAGCCTGAGGAAGTTCCGACCCAGTATCATCCTGTGCTTGAGCTGCGATCGGTCTGCTAGGCACACCTCGACGTCGAAGTCCCTCGATGCTATCTCGATGGTGGTCATGATCACTGGTCGCATGGTCTCGTGACCACCCGTGTCCCTGATCCTCCTCCATCTGTGGAGGGGCCTCTCAGACCACCTGCTGCCCTCCTCCAGGCGGAACCTGATTCTGGTCTCGGGACTGGACTCGATGATCTCAATGTCAGCGGCATGGAGGGTGTTAGACCAGGCACCGGTGTCTATCTTGGCGAGGATGGGAGGCCTACTGAGCTCGGGCAGTCCTACCCACTCCCTCCATCCTACTATTGCCGGCCTAATCACGTCACCACCACGTTCGGGGCCATCCGGGGTTTCTTGAAACCAACGGAAGGTGGATTCGAAGATTGCACGCTGAATTGGCCGCCCATGGACTTGCATGGAATCGTTGAAGTACAAGTCTCCACGCGTATCCCTAATGGCGCAGATAGAGACCGCACTGAGTTACGACGACGTTCTCCTACTGCCAGCAGAGTCAGCAGTTCTCCCAGCCGAGGTTGATCTCTCGACCAGGCTAACCACCGACATTGAGCTCAATGCACCCATAGTGTCTGCTGCGATGGACACGGTCACCGAGGCCGAGATGGCTATCGCAATGGCCCAGAGCGGGGGCATCGGGGTAATCCACAGGAACATGCCCGTCGAGGAGCAGGCTGTGCAGGTTGACAAGGTGAAGAGATTCGAGTCGGGCCTTGTTCTCGAGCCGGTCACGGTGGATCCAACGATGACGGTCGGGGAACTGAGGATGAAGAAGGACCAGTACGGTTTCTCCGGATTCCCGGTGATCAATGGTGATGGCAGCATTGTTGGGATGGTGACGAACAGGGACATCAGGTTCGTCGAGGATGAGGAGACGGCTATTTCCGAGGTTATGACCACGGATCTGGTCACCGTCCCAGAGCACGTAGATCTGGAAGAAGCGAAGAGGCTGCTCCACCAACACAGGATCGAGAAGCTGGTCGTTGTAAATCCAGAAGGGGGTTTCTCGGGCCTAATTACCGTTCGAGACATCAATCGGTCCCGAGACAACCCGCTATCTTGCAAAGACGATCGTGGCAGGCTTCGCGTGATCGCTGCTACTGGGACGGGAGAATATGGGATCCTAAGGGCGCTAGCAATGTTCGAGGCAGGGGCCGATGCAGTCGCTGTGGACACCGCTCATGGACACTCTCATGGAGTCCTAGAAACGGTGCGAACCATCAGGGACCAGGCTGGTCCAGATGCACAGATCATCGCAGGTAACGTGGGAACGTCTGAAGCGGCCACAGCGCTAATCGAAAGCGGTGCGAATGCCATCAAGGTCGGAATTGGGCCCGGATCTATATGCACCACCAGGATAGTCACCGGAGTTGGGGTTCCCCAGTTCTCTGCCGTGATGAACGCAGTCGAAGCTTGCTCCAAGAGAGGAGTCCCTGTAATTGCCGATGGGGGGATAAAGTACAGCGGCGACATCGCCAAGGCAATCGCGTCCGGTGCGGATTGCGTAATGGTTGGATCGCTTCTTGCGGGTACCGATGAGTCCCCAGGTGAGACCATCCTCTACCAAGGCAGGACATACAAGCAGTATCGAGGGATGGGGTCTCTGGGTGCAATGAGCAAGGGGTCTTCAGATCGATACTTCCAGTCATCCCAGGGAGATACCAGAAAGTACGTTCCGGAGGGAATAGAGGGGAGAGTCCCCTCCAGAGGGCCGGTTGACCAAGTCCTGTACCAGTTGATGGGTGGGCTCAGGAGTTCTATGGGCTACACCGGAAATCCAACGATTAAGGCCATGAAGTCAGACTGCAAATTCGTTCGAATTACGAATGCTGGACTCTCTGAGAGCCATGTCCACGATGTGGAGATAACTCGTGAGGCCCCCAACTACAGGAGATAGTCCAATGGAGGAATTGCATCTCGGCGGAGGGTGCTTCTGGTGCATAGAAGGAGGGTTGCTAGGACTCAGAGGCGTTCACGAGGTAGTCCCCGGATACAGCGGCGGACATGTAGAGAACCCGACGTACGAGCAGGTGTGCGGGAAGGAGACCGGCCATGCAGAGGTCGTGAGAGTGACCTTCGATCCCGATGTTATCCCGAGGATGACCGTTCTCAGGGTTTTCCACACCCTCTTCGACCCTACTCAGCTGAACAGGCAGGGTAACGACGTTGGCCCCCACTACCGAAGCATAGTCCTGTACACGAACGAAGCCCAGAGGGAGGATGCGGAAGCGGCCATCGAGGAGGTTTCCCAGCACTACGAAAAACCAGTGGTCACAGAAGTTGTGAGGCTGGAGAAGTTCTGGGAGGCGGAGGACTACCACCACGACTACTTCGCTAGGAACGGAGCTTCGAATCCATACTGCGTTGCCGTGGTTGAACCGAAAATTGCTAAGGTCAGGTCCCTGCACGCCGAGTTGTATGAGTGAGCCTGAATTGGCGCCTGAGCCTTGGGCTTTCCACCTCCTTGGTCTGATTACTCCGTTTCTCGCAATATCGGGGAATATTCTCGGTGTGATAGAGGATCAAGTCTTCGTGGCCATGGGGGTGGTCTTCGTTTGGGGCATCGGTCCGATGCTTGACATTGTGATGGGTGAGTCGAAGGTGGCAAGGCCGCCGAGGGAATCGGGCACGCCATTCGAGGTCCTTCTCTGGGTTCACGGTCTCCTTCAGCTTGTCGTGGTTGGGTCCTTCTTCTGGTTCGCGGCGATTGAGGGGCTCACGATGTGGCTCGTAGTAGGTGGCCTCTCGTCCGGGCTGAGTGCTGCTGCCTCGGCCATAGTGACTGCCCACGAGCTAGGTCACAAGAAGAGGGGGAGTCCGGGTTGGAGACTGGCCAGAGTCATCCTGTTCACGGTCAACTACACGCACTTCACCTACGAACACAATCACGTCCACCACAAGTGGGTCAGCACTGACAGGGACTCGGCCAGCGCAACGGCGGATCAGGGGCTGTGGTCCTTCTGGCTCAGCACAATTCCGGGGCAATTCGCCTCTTCCGTCAGAGTCCACAACAAGAGGGGCAGGAGGGGGCTGAGGAATCCGTCATACCGTGGGCTGCTTCTGCAGATTTCCGCATTGCTGGCAATTGCATTCCTACCGGGGGAGATGGGGTGGTTCGACGGCATTCCCGTAGCAGCAGGCTGGCTCGTCCTGTCTGCCATCAGTATCCTGACCCTGGAGTACGTGAACTACATCCGCCACTGGGGCCTCAGGAGATCAGAGGACGAGAGGTTCTCAGCCGAACACTCCTGGAACACGGAGGCAAGGTGGTCGAGGTGGAGCCTGCTGGAGCTAACCCGTCATTCTGACCACCATCTACGTGCCAGCGTCCCATTCTGGGAGCTCAGGCCATATGATGGCACGCCTGAGCTCAGATGGGGTTACTTCGCATCATGGTGGCCCTGCGTGATTCCGCCTATCTGGAAGAGGTCGATGCGAAGCAGGCTGCCGGATAACCGGCAGTAATGCACCCGATATCAGCGCAATTCTCAATAGTGCCTCAATGAGCAACTCGCACGTGATACCAGAAACGTCCGAGGTAGGATCGCCTAGTACAACCTCTGCGCTCATCCACACCGGTCTGCTTTCGGTAGGCCTGAGCAACCTCTTCTGGAAGGGTAGCGAGATCAGTGCGAGCCCGGACGATAAGGTACTGATCCTAGCAATGGGACTCTTCTGCCTGGCCATACCATTCCAGGGGCTCTACATCCTACTGTCGAGGATGATCAGGGAGTACGACTCCTCGTCGAAGCTGGTGATGCCAGAGTCGATTCTGCGATTGGCATCAATCTGCGAGATGGTCAGCTACGGTTGCGGGATCACCGGATTCTGCCTCATGCTGATGAGGACCTCAACCATCCTCGGTGGCACCCTTCTCTTCTCGGCGGTCCTGGTCATACTCCTGGCGAGGGCTGCGATGGTGAAGGCGTACGAGGCTAACCAGGCTGCGTACTAGAAGGATATTCAAGCCGTGTTCCGTCGGTTGGGGCATGCTCGATGGGCTGATGGGCTATGGAGACAGGGACAAGGGCCCCGATACAGCACTGTTGACGCTGGCCTTCCTCCTGCTAGCGCTATTCTTCATCTCGGAATCGGGATCACTGGAGGCGTCGCAGACCCAGGAGCAGGTCGCGACCTCGAGCATCGTCTCGGATGCGGTCCTCGGTTCCTTCAGAGTGGCCTGCAGCGTCCTGGTTGTAATCACGCTCTCTTGGGTGGCCCTGGATCCAAGGGGGAGTGGTGACTTCCCGCTGTACTTCAAGGAGCGTGAGCTTCGACCAAGGAAGGTAGTCGGGCCAACGAGGCTCGCTGCATTCACGATGTGGCACTTCGCGCTAATCGGGGTCAACTTCGGGGTCTCTGGGGCGGCCACGTGGATTCATGCATCGGGAGGAATGGTGCCCGAGTGGATTATCGTCTCCTCGCCAATCCTATTCTCGGCATCCTATGCGTGTGCGATCCTGGTAACTTGCGTAGTCTCGTTCCACATCATCGGGGACAACCTCGCCAAGGGTCATCGCGTCTCCCACCTCTTCGCTTGGTACGAGATCGTCATGCACAATGCCAACGTGGCACTGCTCGGAATCGCCCTCCTCGTGAATGACATGGAAGTCGAGTTGGCTTTCCTGGCGTTCCCTGCGGTTTTCGGGATTGGATACGTCGCCTGGGCGGCTATCTATGCCAACTTCATCTCAGGGGTCTTCATCTACGACTTCATGGACTACAGGAAGAGGGGTGCTCCGGTGATCTACCTGGCACTGCTCTTCCTTCTGACCTCGTTCTTCTTCGTGGTGATGGCGCTTGACAGGATTGCCGAGTGGAACCTCCCACTAGCCGCTGTGATAATTTCCGCGATGACTTGGAAGATTTCCACCATCAAGGACCCTAGTCAGGGGTGAAGGCGACTCTCGGACCACGAGTCCCCCGTCCTAGTCAGGACGACCCTCTCGTGCAATCTGCTTGGCCTACCAGACCAGTACTCGACGCGGTCCACGGTGATTCTGAATCCACCCCAGGATGGTGGCAGTGGGACTTCTGTACCCTCGAACTCGCATTCCATCTCCTCGAACTTCCTAAGAAGCTCCTCTCGGGATTCCAATGAGCGGCTCTGGTCAGATGCCCAAGCAGCAATCCTGCTCTTCCTGGGCCTGGTTGAGTGGTACTCCTCGACTTGCGACCTCTTCATCTCGTAAGCCCTGCCCTCCATCCTGACCTGCCTCTCCATCTCCGGCCACCAGATGGTAGCGGAAACCGCAGGCGTTGATTGGATCTCGATGGCCTTGTCACTCCCAAGGTTGGTGAAGAAGCCGATCTCTTCTCCCTCCAGGAACTTCAGTAGAACCATCCTACTGCGAGGAGCACCTGAGGCATCGATCGTAGCTAGGGTCATCGAATTGGGCTCAACTACTCCTTTTTCCCTTGCTTCCTGAATCCACCTCGAGAGGAGGCCGAGTGGGTCGTTCGGGTCTTCGACGTTGATCTCGCCCCCATCGCGATACTCTGTGCGGTCGCCCTTCATCTGTCATCTCGCATGGATTCGCATATGTATTGGTGTCGAAAGGGCGATGTGAAACTGAATGAACTAAAGGGTAAATTCCCAGCGGAACCCATGGGATGGACTTTCGATGCGGGCAAGATCGTGCTAACGGCCCTGATAATCTTCTCAATAGCCCAGATTTCTGAGAGGAGCACTCTGATGGCTGCCGTGCTGGCATCTATTCCCATTGTCAGCGTACTATCGATGATGATGATGTTCCAAGAGGGTCAGACGGCTTTGGAGATCTCCGCATTCGCGAGGGACATCGTCTGGCTACTCATCCCATCACTCCTTATTTTCATCGTAATGCCCTGGTTAATCGAGTCTAGGAGCTGGGACTTCTACCCTGCTCTAGCCGCTGGTCTGGCGTGTACCGTTACTGGGTACTTCCTGATGGTACAGACGATGGAGAAGTTCGGCCTGTCCGCGTAGGTGATTCGATGCCTGTACTAAACGTCGCACTGGTCGGTTCGGAAGACTTGGCGAGGAAATTGGGGAAGAAGGGCGATACTAGGGACATAGAGTCGTATGTCCACAAAGAGAGCAGGGACGGCGAGGTCAGGGTCCTTTCCCTGCTGAGGCCCCTGAAGTTCCCTGAGAGCATCAGGCCCCTGCTAAGCGTCCTCGATGTTGCCAAGGCGGGACTGCTCGAGATCCGGGAGTTGAGTGCATCGGTAGGCGAGGCGATGGTTGCACTGGGCTGTTCGGGGATTTCCAGGGGTAGCGCCATCATCTCACCCGACGAAGGGGTTTGGATCGACTCCGACCAAGTCAGGGTGATGCTGGATCAAGCCGGCCTGGGGGACTGGGAAGTCGTGGAAGGGGAAATAGACGAGCATGGGATCAGGGATAGGCTCTTTGAGATCCAGGACCAGATGGCTGCTTCGATGGAGAAATCGAACTCATCTCCGTTGATTCTACCTGTTGACCAGCATTTCAACGTCAAAGGAGTAGGTTTGGTGGCAATAGGATACGTCCAGTCGGGGAAGGTCTCGAAGCATGACGAGGTGGAGGTGATGCCAGCATCCGATGTTGGCGTCGTCAGGTCCCTTCAGGTAATGGATGACGATGTTGATGCTGCGATCACCGGGGACAGGGTGGGGGTTGCCTTGCGTAACCTCAGGGAGCAGTCCCTCCACAGGGGTTGCATGATCTGCATACCCGGGGAAGGTGGTTTGGTCAGCCACGAGAAGTCCAGTTTCGAGTTGGGTGTCGCGCCCTTCCAGAGGAAGGTGCTGTCCGTCGGAGAGGTGATCCATGCGGCTTCCGATCTGCAGTTCTCCGTGGGCAGGGTCTCGGCATTGGATGGCGACTCGGTGACTGTCGATTGGGAGTCGCCGTTCTGGATCCGAACCGATGGGAGTTCGAGAGTGCTGATCGTTCAACTGGATGCGACCCCGATGAGGATAATGGGGACAGCGAGTGGCATCGAGACGATTGGCTAGACTGCTGAGGCCTCGTTAGGGGTGGCCAATCCCGCTAGGTAACCCGAGACCATCTTTCCGAGCTTCCTCTGGTCGCCCTCCCTATGCAACTCCACCCTCATCGAGGATGCTCCGGGGAGTCCCTTGGTGAAGGATACGGCGTGCCTCTTCAGATTCTTGTTGGGGCTATCCGAGTAAATCTCCTCGGCTAGTTCCAGGTACCTGTCCCAGCACCAGTGCCTGGCTATGGCGTCACCGCCCTGGCCCCAGGGGGGCGTGGATGTGGTCCAGCCAAGGTCCCTCTTGATCTCGTGGAATATGGATGGCCTGCCTATGGCCCCTCTGCCGATCATTAGCCCGGTTGCTCCTGTCGCCTCCAGGCATTCCAGTGCCGATGATGAGTCGGTGACGTCCCCGTTAGCGATCACCTCGATCCCCACTGACTCGGATATCTCCCGTATCTGGGACCAGTCAGCCTCGCCGGAATACCTCTGCCTCAGGGTCCTGCCGTGGACGCATACCCTCTCCACGCCCTCCTGTTCCAGTCTCTCGCATATCTCCAAGGCGGTATTGGGGCCGCTACCCGTCCCTAGCCTCATCTTCACCGTGATTGGGACCTTGGCGACCTCTAAGCAAGCACGGACCATGTTGACGACCCGATCTGGGTCCCTGAGTAGTGCGGCCCCTGCGTCGTTCCGGCAGACCTTGGGGGCGGGGCATCCGAAGTTGATGTCTATCACATCGGCTCTGTCCTGAAGCATCTCGACGGTCTGGACCATCTCCTCCGTGATGCCCCCGAATATCTGGGGGATGAATGGGGACTCTCGGGGGTCGCTCTCGACCTTCATCCATGAGTAGGTGTTCTTGCGAGTCAGCCCCGATGCTGCCGTGAACTCCGTCACGGTCATGTCCGCACCGCACTCCTTGGCTAGGATCCGGTATGCGAGGTCAGTGACCCCTGCCATCGGGGCTAGGAAGAGGGGTGGGGCTGATGCTTCCATTGAATGGGGGGTCCTGTGCTTGGCTTTGAGGCCGTCGAGCTCAGAAGGTCGATTCCCAGTCATCCACGTTCTCCGCGAGCTCGAACTCGAGGTCGGACTTGAGCGTCCCGCGAAGCTTCAGTGTCTCGCGGGCCAGGAGCCAGTAGACGAGTGCTAGCGATCTGCGGCCCTTGTTGTTGGCAGGGAGCGCCAGGTCCACGTTGCGGAGCCTGTTGTTGGCATCGCAGATAGCCACGACGGGTAATCCCGACTTGACTGCCTCTGAAAGGGCCTGCGAATCGGCTGCTGGGTCGGTCACCATGATCACCTCTGGCTCGATGTAGGTCCTGAGTCTCGGATTGGTGAGTGTCCCGGGGATGAACCTCCCGACGATGTGCTTGGCGCCTATTGCTTGGGCGAACTTCCTCGCTGGCCTCTGGCCGTACTGCCTTGCGCTGACGACCAGGACCCTGCTTGGGTCGTAGTTGGCGAGGAAGTTTGTGACTACCCTGATCCTGGAATCGGTCTGGTTCACGTCGATAATGTGGAGTCCGTTGCTGTCATTCTGCATGGTGTCTAGGAACTGCTTCATGTCCGCCGATTTCTGGTTGGTACCTATGTGCACGGCGTGAAGTTGGTACATATCCAGCGACACAAGGGGCGACGTACTTTCCGACATTCGGTTTCCTCAGCAGCGCGGCCACCTGCCCTTGGTTGATAAGCGCTACGCAGAGGGAAAGGGCGGCCAGAGGCTCAGTCCTCTAGTTCTGAGAGGAAGGTGCACTCCATCTCCCCATTGGCAGCGACCTCGTGAGAGCTCGGGAAGTGCACGCATGGCTTGGTCATGGTCGCATACAGGTCGAATGAGTCGTGGAATGACAGTTGCTCGACCGGCGTGGTCACTCCCCAGCCCCTCGCCTCTACCTCCAGGACCCATGTGCCCTCGATGAAGTCGAGCTGCCAGTCCCACCTCTCCCCTGGGTAGTCCTGAGTGGCGCGGACCTCCCAGAACGGGACCCCTCCAGATTGCTGCGAGCCTGGCTCCCAGAGCCTCGCCTCGACGTAGCGAACCTGGTTGGTGTCATTGCCGATGAGGTCCTCGACCGTGCTCGAGTAGGGGAACTGCGCCCTGAAGTTGATGACCAGGCTGGAAACAGTCTCGTCGAAGACTATGTTTGTCTCGTTCTGGTAGAGTACAGAGTTGAGTTCCGTCCCGGTCTCGAAGGTCTCCGACCAGCCAACGGTTACGTCCTCGTCTATGTACACCGGTGGTTCCCTCCAGCTCTCCATGATCTCGCGCTGGATGGACAGTGCCAGACACCCACTGCTCATCGTGGATGCCATCAGCAGGGAGACGATGAGCAGGGCCTTCCGAGACGCTCCCATGTGAGGTCCGGGAGACCTCAACGTCTTCAACTCCTTCGCTCAAAGGTGCCTCTCGGTACTCATAGGGCACGTCAGCGCCTAAGCTCGGTCACCCTTTGTCGTCATTGAGGCGAGCTAGCGTGGGGGGGTCCGGAGATGAATGTTCCAGTCGGGTTTGATCCGACCTAGAATCCCATGCCGCCCATGCCGCCCATGCCGCCCATGCCGCCGCCCATGTCGGGCATTGCCGGTGCTGCTTCCTTCTGGTCTGGGTCATCGGCGATCAGGGTCTCCGTGGTAAGTACGAGTCCTGCTATTGATCCAGCCGACTCCAATGCGTTCCTGGTGACCTTTGCGGGATCCAGGATCCCGGTTTCCACCATGTTGACGTACTCGCCGGAGCGTGCGTTGTACCCGAAGTTCTCATCGTCGTTGGACAGGATCTTACTAATCACATCGTCACCGTCGGCACCTGCGTTTGCAGAGATCTGCCAAGTTGGCGCTGCGAGTGCTTCGTAGACCAGGTTGATCCCGATCGCTCGGTCTCCGTCTGCCGATTCGGCGAGTCCCTTGAGCACCTCGCGGGCCCTGAGCAGGGTTACCCCGCCTCCGGCTACGACTCCTTCTGCCATTGCTGCTCTGGTCGCGTTGAGGGCGTCGTCCACCCTGGCCTTGGTCTCCTTGACCTCGGTCTCGGTGGCTGCCCCGATCTTGAGTACCGCTACTCCCCCGGTTAGCTTGCCGACCCTCTTCTCGATCTTCTCCCTGTCCCACTTGCTGGTGGATAGCTTGGCTTGTCCACGGAGTAGCTCTGCTCTCTCCTCGGTTGCCTTCTTGTCACCGCCGCCACCGACTACCGTAGTCTTGTTCTTGGCCACGATAATTCGGTCCGCGCTTCCGAGGCTAGATGGCCCCTGTGCCTTGAGATCGGCTCCTTGGTCCTTGAAGAGGGGCTTCGCCCCAGTGAGTACGGCGATGTCCTCGAGCTGCTCGGAGATCTCGTCCCCGAACCCAGGTGCCTTGACCGCGACTGCCTTTACGACCTTGCTCACCACGTTCAGCACCAGTGTTGCCAGTGCCTCTCCTTCGATGTCCTTGGCCACTATCAGTAGGGGCCTCTTCTGCTGGACGCTGGCCTCCAGAGTTGGTAGAAGGTCCTGTGCTGAGTTGATCGTGTGGTCAGTTAGGAGGATCAGGGGGCTCTCGTGGACCGCCTCCCTCTTCTCCCTATCAGTGATCATGTACGGGCTCATGTATCCCTTGTTGAATTCCATTCCCTCGACAACGTTCAGGGAGGTCTCGATCGACTTGGCCTCCTCGACGGTGATGACGCCTTCCCTTCCGACGGCATCTACTGCCTCGGCGATCAGCGATCCTATCTCCTCGTCGTTGTTTGAGGCTATAGTGGCTACCTGCTTGATCGTCTCGCTGGTCTCGACAGGGACGGCTCTATCCTTCAGTGAATCCACGACTGTCTCTATTGCCTTGTCGAATCCGGCCTTCAACTCCACCGGGCTCGAACCTGATTCCATGTTCTTCAGGCCGTGATGGCAGAGGCTCTGAGCCAGGATCGAGGCGGTTGATGTCCCGTCTCCGGCATTGTCCTGGGTCTTGCTCGCGACCTCCTGGATTAGCTTGGCTCCCATGTTGGCGAACGGGTCGCCCAGCTCGATGTCCTTGGCTATCGTGACTCCATCGTTGATGATCGAGGGGCTTCCCCACGACTTCTCCAGCACAACTGTCCTCGCTGCAGGTCCTAGGGTGACCTTGATCGCGTTTGCGACGGTGTCGATTCCCTCCAGCAGCTTCTCTCTTGCTTCTTCTCCGTAAACTATCTTCTTTGCTCCCATTTTATCACTCCATTACCTTGGCTTGAATGTCCTCTTCCGGAATCAGCAGGTAGTCCATACCCATCCACTCCATCTTCGTCCCGCTGAACTGCCTGAAGATCACACGATCTCCTACCGAGACGCTCTTCGCGTCCGGACCGACGGCCTCGACCCTTCCGACGGTCATCTTGTCTCGGGCCTCCTCGGGTAGGAGAAGACCTGATTCGGTCTTCTCCGGGGCGTTCTCCATTGCTAAAAGCACCATTTCTCCGATTGGTTCTATTCCTACTGCCATGACGTTCATCTCCAGTTTGTGTCAATCGGGATTTTTGGTCTATTTTAAACTAAACGAATGGAGCATTGAGAACAAAATCGACTTTTTTGGGCTACTCTTCCTCATCATTCCTGGAATTCCACTCCGAGAAACTCTCCATGGCAATTGGCGAGAGTAGGATTGCGAGTATCGTGAATGTCAGCGAGTACCATGACTTTGCGGTTACTGAGCCTGAGGTCCCGGAGGTCGCGAGCTTGATGGCTCCAATCCAAGGAACCTCGGACGAGGCGACTCCCACGATCCAGTCAACCTCAACTGGTTCCACCGGGTTTCCGCTCGCATCAACTAGGCCTCCGCCCTGGCCCTGGGAGTTTGCACCCGGCTGGTCAATCATGCAGCCTCCGAAGTTATTGTCTCCCGAGGTCAGGAACCCAGAGTGCTCGGGCTCCCACCCCTCGACCCTCAGGTTGTAGGTCCCCCCATGGTAGGAGCATTCGTAATCCAGCGTCCATGACACGGTCTCGACGTTTCGAAGGGAGGTCCCCGGCACGTCCCAGCCAGTGCCGTTCGAGACCACCTCGAGAAGGGCCCTGTGGATTACCGGAGTGTCCTGGCCGCCGTTCTTCCTGTAGATGATCACGTCTCCCGGCATCCCGTGCGACTCGTACCCGTAGTGCTCGTTGCCAGCTTGGGTTGCCTCGACGAAGGAGACGATGTCGACCCTGTCCTTGTTCATCACCAGGATCAGGTCCCCGGGGTCAATGGCTCCGATCGAGCCGTCCCCCTCGTGCATCATGGACTGCGATTCGACGACCACCATGGGGGGGAATGATCCTGTGGAAATCCACATCGATCCGAGTAGGAGAACGACAAGCCCGACTGCCAGTGACGCTTCGCGGACCCAAGGATCGACTGATGAAACCGCTAAATTGCCCTCGGAGTCTGAACTGTCGGCTCCCTCGTCCGACACCTCATTCCTCCTCGGAGCTGCCCATCGGTGCGTCATCGGAGGGCACCGAGAGCTTGGAGTACCTCTTCGGGACCTTGATTCCCAACCTCTCGTACAGGCCCTTCAGCCTGGACTGGAATGACTTGCCGAGGAGGTCGGCGGCACGCTCTGCGTCCTTGCTCCTCCTCATCACCTCGGCACGCGAGTCTAGTTCCAGTATCTCCGATAGGGTCTGCTTCTTGTCGTAGAAGTAGAAGAACTCCGGTGCGACGAAGAATAGTGCTATGCTGCCCCCTAACAGGCCGATCCAGGCCAGTGTGATCATCGTGTCGCCGGCCTCCTGGGCGTAGTCGAGGAAGAAGAGCTGGATGAAGGAGAACAGGGCAATGCCGAGGGAGAGTATCGTCATCCACGTGTAGGCCTGGAAGTGGAACTCGTGCTTCGACCTCCACCACTTCTTGATCGGGTTGGGAGGCTTGGAGGTGCGTCGCGCCATGCTATCAGACCCCGCGCCGCACTCACATTGTTAGTCCCTTTCGTCGTTTAGCATCCGATTTCAGGGGGCAATCAATATGCGATAGAGCCTGCTGGGAGTGCTGTGCTGGTTGGTCTGACAGGCAGGAACGCCTCGGGGAAGTCCACACTGGTTAGTTGGTTCTCCGAGAGGGGGCTCAGGAGCGTTTCATGCTCCGATTCCATCCGAACATGGTTGAGTGACCAAGGGATAGAGACGACCAGAGAGGCCCTGATAGAAGGGGGGAGGGATCTTCGGAGGAATGGGGGTGCTGGGATCCTGGCAGAGATGCTTCTGGAGATCCTGGATGGGGAGGATGCCGTAGTCGACTCAATCAGGACTCCCGCCGAGGTCGAGGCGCTCAGGAGCAGGGGCGACTTCGTCCTGATCGAGGTCAGGGCGGACGAGGAGTCCCGATGGCAGAGGATGACCTCTAGGGGCAGGGCTGGCGATCCGACCGAGAAGGAAACTTTCCTCTCCCAGGAGGCTGCTGAGGCCACCTCCAATGACGAGGCGGGGCAGGCACTCGATGCCACCTCAGCAATGGCAGACATCACCGTGCTAAACGATGGGACTCTAGATGACCTTGAAGAGAGGTTGGAAGGTATCTGGTCCTCAATCAAATAACAACGCCTGAGAACTAGGACTAGGCGAAGTAGGTGAAGATCTGAACTGAGATCATTATCGCAGACACCAC
>JAQXEZ010000010.1 GCA_029250605.1 Candidatus Thalassarchaeaceae archaeon | reverse complement strand
CGAATTGTCAAGCCCTCCTAACGTTGACAACTTCGAGTTCGGCGTCATCCAAGACAGCCTAGGCCAGAGCATGGGAACTGCAATCCCGAACCGGGCACTCATGCTCGTCTGCGGGGGGATAGGCTCCGGGAAGAGCATCATAGGCCAGAGAATGTCTTTCGGGATGACGGCAAACGACGTCAGGGTGTCGCTTTTCACAACCGAACTAACCACTAGGGGGTGGCTCGAGCAGGTTGCTAGCATCGGTTACTACATGGACAAGAGGATCGACGAGGGCTCATTCCATCTGATCTCCAGCTTCGGAGTCATAGCAGAGCCATCTGAAGAGAGCGTCTCACTACTCGACATACTGGATTCCCCGGCATCAAAAGAGGCCGAGGTCGTCATCATCGACAGGGCCTCCGAACTGATGCCCGAAGAGATGTCCGGCAAGGATCTGATGAGGATCCTCAGGAGATTCACATCCGAAGGGAGGACACTGATACTCACCATCGATCCAGATGAGATGGAAGGCGGAGTCCTCAGGGACATGAAGAACTCCGCCGAAATCGTCTTGGATATGATGACTGCAGTCGTCGGAGGGCAGATGGTGAGAACCGTGGGAGTAACTAGGTTCCTAAGGGCAGCGGGACCGGTGACGGAGAGAATAGGCTGGAAGGTGATGCCAGAGATGGGATTCATCGTGGACATCACAGCGGTTGCATGAGAGGGTTTTGAATGGTCACGGAGCAGGAAGAGGAACAAGAACCAGAAGGGCCGACATTCAACATCGAGCCAGGTGACTTGGGCGGGCTAATGGCCGAATACCCACACATCCGCGAGTGGATCGAGGAGTTCGAGGAAAAGCACGGTTCCAGACCGATATACTACGGCCCCCTAGACAGGGATGCGAAGAGCGTCAGCCCCCGGAACCTGATCTACGCTACCAGGCCACCATGCTTCGCCCACGTATACTCACCACCAGAGGGAGCGGAGGGAGCCGGGAACACATTCTGGTTCGGCCTAGAGCCAACCATCACTATGGATGAGGAGGATATAAGGGACCAGATCGTAGAAAGGCTCCTCAGAGACGCACCTCAGAAGGAGCGATTCGACAACGACGCCGAGTTCATCGGAATGATACACGAGATGATGGATGAGATGACCACGACCACGAAATCCTCCATCCTCTCCAACCCGTTGGTCAACCAAGCCAGAGAGCTAATCGGATTGGGAGAGGCGCCATTGAAGGTGACGCCAGAGCAGCTGGACCGTCTGAAGTACGTCGTAGTGAGGGATCTGGTCAACAACGGCCCACTAGAGACGCTTCTGGCTGACGAGATGCTAGAGGACATCCACTCCATCGGGCTTACGAGGATTAACATGGACCACAAGGTATTCCCGATGCTGACTTCGAACATCGCGTTCAAGGACCAGGATCTACTTACCAAGTACCTCAGATCGATGTCAGAGCGCATCGGGAGGCCAGTCTCCGACAGCAAGCCAATCGTCGACGGAGCCCTGCTAGATGGCTCGAGAATAAACATCATCTACAGCGACGACGTTTCGATTCAAGGCTCTTCGTTCACCATCAGGAAGTTCGCCGAGGAAACTATCTCAATCATCCAGTTGATCAAGTGGAAGACGCTATCCGCCCAGATGGCGGCATATATCTGGCTAGGTCTAGAGTCGGGGATGTCGTGTCTGGTATCCGGAGAGACCGCATCCGGGAAGACAACCACTCTCAATGCCGTTCTCCCGTTCATCGATCACAACGTGAAGATATACACCGCAGAGGACACTCCCGAGGTCAAGGTCGCCCACACCATCTGGCAGCGGCTGATCACCAGAGACTCGAAGAACGAGGACTCCAGAGTGGAGATGTTCGACTTGTTGAAGGCGGCCCTCAGATCCAGGCCCAGATACATCATCATCGGTGAGATCAGGGGTGTGGAGGGCGCAATCGCCTTCCAAGCAATGCAGACAGGGCACCCAGTTATGGGGACATTCCACGCCTCAAACATAGTCAAACTGATTCAGAGATTCACTGGGGACCCCATCAACGTCCCAGCTCGATTCTTCGACAATCTCAATTTCGCAATCTTCCAAGAGGTCGTCGAGGCACCTGGGGGTGGGATTGCACGGAGGATCACAGGGGTAAGCGAGGTCATCGGATTCGACAAGACCGCAGATGGGATCCTGACTCGGAACATGTTCGAGTGGGATCCCGTTGCGGACGAGGTCTACTTCAGGGGGATGTTCCAATCAGACATGCTGGAGAACAAGATCGCACCTAGGATGGGATTCAGGAGCAAGAGGGACATCTACGACGAGCTTCAGAGGAGGACCGAGGCAATTCAGATTATGTGCGACCGCGACCTCACTCATTACGACGACGTGTTCGACCTTCTGGACGTCTACTACAAGGAAGGATGGGATAGGTTCGCCTCCTCTATTGAGACATGGACTGGAATTAATCATTAGGTCGTGGTCAAATGGAGGACAAGGCGACCACCTGGCAAATCGCCCTCCTGCGACTTGGGATGCCATTCAGCAGGTACCTGCTCTTCTTCTCCCTCCCTGCGACGACGCTTGGGCTAATCGCAGGCCTCGCGGTCTGGTTCACGGTTAGCGATGTCATCACCGGTGTCAGCGCAGTCTTCCTGGTCCTTGTTTTTCCCTTGCTCAGTTTTTCTGCGACGATAGCATACCCAATAGCACAGGTCTCCGCAGAGGCTATCCAGATCGAGCAGGACATGCACATGTTCATGACAAGGATGGGGATCCTCTCGTTGGGCGAATCCGCAGAGAAGGGGATGTTCGACGTTCTGAAGGAGATGGGCGACTATGGTGCCCTTGCACATGAGATCCAAGCGATTGAGACCCTAGTCACCAAATGGCACACAAACCTCCCTGAGGCAGCCAGGATCGTGGGCCGTCAAAGCCCATCCGCGATCTGGAGCGATTTCCTGGACAGGATGGCCTTCTCCGTGGAAGTGGGCCAACCGATCGGGGAGTTCTTCACTAGCGAGAACGAAACATTCAATCAGGCGTATACCACAATCTACGATGCTAGGCTAGAGCAGCTTGACACCCTCAGAGAGACGTTCGTATCACTGACCACAACCGGGCTTCTCCTACTGGTGGTGGCAGGACTGCATCTAATCCTCTTCCAGACGGGATCAGACACGACCAATCCATTCGCAGTCATCCTGAGAGCCAGGTGGGTACTCTTGGCCGGCGCCTTATTCGCATTCCTGCAGATTGCTGCGTGGTACCTATTCACACTGGTTATCCCAGATGAGGATCTTTTCGCCAAGCACGGATTCAACACCGAGCAGGCCATCGACATGAGGAGGTCGTGGATATTCGCCGCGATCCTTGGCACCATTATGGTCATCTTGGTCACCGCGGTATTCGTCACATTCGGAACTAACATACTATTCGACCAATGGAACTACTACGGGCTTCTAGTAATTGCCGCCATGATGTCCCCCCTCCTCGCACCGGCTATGCTCACCCTTCAGGAGGAGACACGAGTAAGGAGGAGGGATGAGGCATTCCCTGAGTTCATCAGGGCTTTCGGTGGAACTGCACAGGCAAGGGCACAGGAGCCGAGTGCAATGGTCAAGGCGCTTTCCGGAATCGACTTCGGAGCACTAGACGACTCAATCTCGAACCTCGAGAAGAGGCTCTCGATGAGAATCGACAGCGATTACTCATGGGACTGGTTCGCAGCTGACAACAACTCGATGCTAGTTTCACGGTTCACCAGGGTCTTCATCGAGGGTTCATCGTCCACTGGTGAGGCCGGTCTGGTGGGTGACATGGTCTCACAAAGCACGACCAGCCTCCTGGGTCTGCGACAGAGGAGGCAGATTTCTGCTAGTGTGATGAGGAGCGTGTCCTACGGGCTTCTGATTGCGATGATTATCGCGCTGAACATCACCACCTCCATCATTGCCGGCCTGGGTGAGACCATTGCATCGGTCGCCGAAGGCCTGGTGGACGGTGCGGGTAATGTGGGAACTGCAGCAGGGGGAGTTGACGTGGCTCTACCCGCTCTCGCTGAGACCGGCGGGATAGATCAGAATATCCGCGTCTTCAGCTACATGGGTTCGTTCCTCGTCGTAATTTCCATCGTTGTTCTGGGGCTCATCACCGCGAGAATCAGGGGGGGTGGGACGACCCTAGTCCTGGGGCAGATGATCCAGATGATGTGGGTAGCTGGACTTGCGAACTTCTTCAGCGCTTGGATATTGGATCAGTCTGTCGGACTATTCGCATCCGGCGGCTAGCGATAGCGCAGAAGCCTTGATGACACCGGAGGTCAGCCTATCGGCATGGCCGACCCACTCCTCTCCACTCTCCGGATTTCTCTTCTCGTCCTATGCATGTTCGCAGCGGCTAGATCAGATTTCCAAACCCTCTCCGTCCGGGATGATCACTGGATCAGGTGGTCAATACCGGCCTCCCTGGTACTATTGCTCGAGATGGCATCATCAAACGCAGGGATTGAGAACATCTGCATGGCCTTCGCCCTATTGGCTACCTTCTCATTCTGCTTCTCGGCTCCTCCCGACCTCAGAGAATTAGGAGAATGGGGCCGACGAGAGGCAGCTCTCGCGATGCTCTATTCCCTAGGTGCCTTGGGACTGGTCGGAGGTGCGATTTCATACTCCGAAACAGACTTTGTCAATCTGGTACTCGGCGACGAGTCCCCTAACACCGCACTTTGGTGGAGCATGATCGGGGCGTTACTGACTGCAACAGCATTCTACGGCTCATGGAGATTCGGACTAATTCCAGGAGGGGCGGACGTGAAGGCGCTCATACTAGTGACACTCTTCTTCCCATCTTGGGCTTTCGTTCCCGAGCAGATTTACCCACTCGCTGAAGACCCAATATTCAGGATGCCACCATCTGTGGTCATGTTCGTATGGGCCGCCGCAGCATTCCTCATCGCACCACCCGTGATTTTCATTCACAATGCAACCAGGGGAAACATCACCTCCATCCCCGATTTGAAGATGGCATGGCACGCCACCAAGGAGAAAATCTCCGAGGTCAGCCAATTCTCAGAGATGGATGAAAAACCATCTTGGATTCTAACCGAGATAATCCAGAAGGACGGTGAAAACGCCGTTGTGAACCGAATCCTCCCGTCCAGCAAGTCGACCATTGGCACAGAGAGGGAATCCGATTTGGCACTATTGGAGGAAATGGGCTTGGATAGCGTCTGGATTACCAGGAAGCACCCCTTCCTGGTGTACCTATTCTTGGCAATTCTGCCGATGCTGCTTCTTGGCGACCCTCTTGCATACCTAATCAGATGAAGTCCTCTAGGGTCATCACAGTGACCCTGTCGTTGTTGAACAGCGAATCTACACTCGACGACATCCATCCGACCCTCTGCTTCGTGTAGTCATCCACTCCATATTCCTCCATTACTTCCTCGGTGATCTGGATATACTTCCTGACCGCCCCCTCTGAGACAGTAAGTACAATGTTCCCACCACATCCGGAGTCCATTTCCCCTCCTGTGAAACCACCTGAAGGCCTAGCCTTGTGCTTGATGCACTTTCCTGCCAGCGGCATCCTACGGTACGACTCGCCACATTTTACGCACCTAATCTTCTGTCTCGTGTATGCCATCAGGTTCCCCCTCATGTCTGGTAGGAAGTGAGACTCAATCACTTGTTTCGCGACTCTCTCTGCCGCAACAGGACGCAACAACCTCCCCAGACTCAACTGACTGTCCAACTTGTCCTTCATGGTAACGAGAGTCTTGTAAGAGGAGTTTTCCGGACCAGCGTCCAGTGGACCAGAATCATGAGTCCACCCGTACCCTCGTATTTCTCCGATCATCCCAAGCCTATTCTCGACTATATCCACCAAACCCCTGACTTCCTTCGGATGTGGCTGTCCAAGGGTCGACTCGTAGAACTCCCTGCTGTAACTCCAAGAGCAGTCCACGTTCAATGCCTCCTTGTCAATTTCACTCGGATTCAATCTAGTTGTCAGGACAAGGGGGGCATCCATTCTCCCTCCTCTGTTTGCCGGTAGTATTGTTTGAGTGAAGTTTAGCAAACCATCCATCAGCATCATTATGCTGTCTTCGTCACCATCGCAATTCCGCCTCTTTGCAGCATGGAAGAGGGGATGGGCATACCCAGCGGAAGCATCAGTCCAACCGATGATTCTGCATGCAACCCCTCCAGAGGTGTGGGGGGCGAGGCCAATGGCGATATGCCCCACTATGTCGTCCAGACTCTTTGCCTCGTAGAAAGCACCCATCCCATAGAACCTAACCAGTAGGTCATCAACAAATGAGCAAGTGGATAGAAGGTGGTCGGAAGCCAAACTAGAAGGGATGAAGTCCTGAGGTAGCAACTCCAATATCTGATCGTCATTCTTCAATGGCTCTCCCATGAAATCGTGAGTATAACCCAGTTCCACCAATCTCTTCCATGGTGTCTTGATTTCTGATGGTTTGAAGTGTGTGACCGGGACATCACTCATGTCAAATCTAGAGGTTCCGTCTCTGAAAACAGAAACTCCGTGTAGGCCTCTGAGAATTCCCTTCTCCAACTGCTCCGGAGACTGCTCTTCGGAGAATAGTCCCTTGACGGCTTTGATTTTCTTTGGGATTCTATCCAGTCCGAGCTTCCTTCTCTTTACCTCGATAATGGAGCCAAGATTGACTGCGGTCCTCTCCCCTTTTCTTCTCCCCCTCTTCCTTCTAGGGGCACTGATAGTCTTCCCGCCGCATTCCACTGGCTCAGATGGATCCGGTCTGTGATGACATGTGACATGCGGGCTTTCCTTCCCGCATGTCTGGCAGATTCTAGGGCCTACCACGATTCTAATCGATCCCTTTTTCGAGGCTTCTGATACTAGTCTCTGTGGCCCTCCATTATCACCAATCGGGAAGATAGAGTGTACGAGGGGGCTCATCACCCTGGCTCCCGATTTCTCCGGTCTCCCCATCCTAGCCCCAATTCTACATGGGATTGAATCCTCCCATCTGGGAAGAACGGAGACTCTTCTGACTATTTGCAGAGTTCGTTCTACTCGGTAGTCATCCAATCTACTCCGTGCCTCCAGCCCTTCTGAACCCAGTTCAGCAGATTGAACCTCATTTTGGTAGTTGGAGATCTTGTCTGCAATATCAGATACGATAGGCTTCACGTCCTTCCGGGCAACAATCTTCCCAAGAGAATCATCCAGCCCCAGTCCATCCAATAGACTCTCCCAGTGTTTTGGAACCAATATGTCTGAGCCTTCGTGTAGATGCTCTATTCCCAGTGTCATTAGAGATGATTTGACCAGCCCATGTCGTGATATTTCTGTCCAACGAGGCCACTCTCCCAATATCGGTTGGCCTAAAGAGATTTTTTCCCCATCCGGCGAGTATGGCCACCCAGTCACTACATCTCTAATTCTAAGCATCGAATCTTCGATACATCCTTTCTCAATTATCGAATCAACTAATTCAGGAACGAACTGAATTGGTAGGTCAGACCACCAATGATTCCAAGGAGGGGGGACAGCCGTGCCGTGGCAAATCGCGATGTCTCGAACCTGACTCCAAGATATGTCCAAAACTTTGAGGAAAGAAATCCATTCCATCCGTCTCCAATATCTCTCCAACGATGACTCTCCTCCACGTTTTATTGCTCCATTGAAGGGCATTCCAGGGGGGAGATTGGACCTTTTCACTCCAAGGATTTCAGAGAATTTCTCGACCTTTTCATGTGTGTCAAGCGAATCTGCAACATCTACCGCCCACCAATCTATGGAGTATGATGAGGGGACTAGTGGTTTGTTGTTCTCTAGGAATTCCCCATATCCCAGCAGTATTTCCCCCGCATCCCAAATTGAATCCAGCTCACCTTCACACTCAGTCCATTGGTTCTCAGTACATACCCTCAGGAACTTTCCGTCCTTCTTGAGTACGGTCGGCCCATCAATCTCAATGCAGGGGGTGACTGCACATGCCTTACCAGGCCCCTCAATCTTCATTTGAGTGCCAACTGCCAGAAAACCCCCCATTGCCTCCATCGTAATCGGATTTATACCTGCAGCAGCGAGTCCAGTCGCCCTGCTTCTCCCATATCTGAGTCGGAATCCACCAGGCTCACGTGGTTCACCAAAAACCGGTCTACCAGCAATCACGTCTTCCATGTATTTTCCCTCCTTTTTGATCAGCCTTCGCTTCTCCTCCGGGCCCTTGGAGTCTCCACCCTTCTGCTTGTCAACGAATTCGGAAATGAAATCCCAACCGGGGACGTCCAGCCTCTCCGTGTGAGCCTGAATTTTTGGTGCCTTGAGGCACAAGCCTTCACCAATTACCAACATTACACCACCTCTAACTCTGGTTCTGAAGGTGCCATTTTCATTGACTATGTTCTTGACTTCTTTGTAGCCAGCACATTCCATTCTCTCCGTCTCTTCGCCGTTAATCATTACTGGGCACTCTTTGACAATGGTCTCTGTCTCCTCCGGAGGAGGCTTGTATTGGAGATTGGCTCGATATAGTCCAAATTCTTCCTTTACTCTCTCCACTTCGGGGATCGTTGGGATGTACCTGCCTACTCCTATTTCCCTTCGCAGAATGTCCCCAATGAGGACACCTAGGGCTTGGGCTGTACCCCCTGCAGCCCTTATTGGTCCACAGAAGTCGATTGAAAGAAACTCAGAACCATCAGCATTGTTCATGATTCTGACATCTCCAATTCCATCTAGAGGAGCAACTAGGACTGCTTCGGTAAGTACTGCAAGGCCAACTCTCAGACCAGAGTCTATGGCCCTCCTTCTATCGCCGGTCGCCGCATGCATTTCCTTTGTCACAGAAATTGCGATCATGATTGCCGCCGTTTCCCGGTCGTGCTCCAGGAGAAGGCCCCTAAGTCGACCCTCGATTTTCAAAGGCGGGCGACTCCGCTTTGTTGGGTCAATGAATAGATACGGGTCTTCGAGTAGCTTCTCCGTCCTGCTTGCCAAATCAGATGCTCTGGGAATTTCGATCGACTCTGAAAAATCCAAACCCTTCTTTTTTGCAACGCTAGCGATTGAATATGCCTGCTCTATCCTCTCGTCCAGTGATTCATAGTATGCCATTCGCTCTGACTCGAGCCTGTCAATGTCCATTTCCGCGATTTTTGGGCTATTGGTCATGGCTCTTCCTCGCTACAGCACCCCCCACTCGGAGACGACCGTCCAAGAACATTGACCGTCATCTCGTCGAAAATCCACTCCAACTAAGGCAACCTTCATCCCATTTCGTCTAGGCCATAACGGGTAGAATGACATCAACTACAGTAGAGCAGGCGAGAGAAAGGCTGATCGAGAGGATTCGAGACTTGGCTTATCTTTACTCCGAAAAAGAGGACTTTACCCTTGCGAGTGGAAGGAAGAGCAAGCACTTCTTCGACATGAAACCAGTGATGATGGATCCCGAATGTGCCCATCTATTGGGGGTGCTTATTCATCACCAAATTGAGAAAATCGGCCAAGTAGATGCTGTCGGGGGGCTCGAACTGGGAGCAGTCCCCCTCACTGGAATTGCAATTGCAAAGGCTGGACGAGGCTCTCCACTCAAGGGATTCATAGTTAGGAAGGAGCCCAAGGGAAGAGGAGGAAGGAAGACAGGAAACCCACCTGGAATAGAGGGCTCAAGTCTTGAGAGTAGCCACAGAATAGTACTCTTGGAAGATGTGACCACTACTGGAGGGTCCGCATTGAAGGCAGCGAAGAGGCTAATGGAGATGGGATGTGATGTGGCATCCTGCATCACCATATTGGACAGGCAGGAAGGGGGCTTGGAAGCATTTCAAGAAGCAGGAATCCCCCTCATCCCACTTACTCTCAAGTCAGAAATTGCGAGTTGAACAAATGGGGCAGCATGAAATAGACTCTGAGAGCCTACCTTATCATCCCTCCAAACTAGATCGAAAAGAGTACATCGGGATAGGGGAGTTCTTCTCCATAGATATGAGGTCTGGAGTTATCGATGATGTTCAAGAGTTCCCGGAGATGAGAAAGCCATCTTACAAGATTAGAGTGGATTTCGGACCCGTGGTAGGAAAACTATGGAGCTCTGCACAAATCACAAACTACTCCCGATCGCAGCTAATCGGCAGATCAGTAGTAGCCGTGATAAATCTTGGAGAAAAGACACTACCGACCGGGTTCGTTTCCCAATTCCTTATTCTGGGTGCTCTCGATGCAGACGGAACTGTTAGGCTTCTGGAGATTCCAGAGGGGACACTTCCCGGTTCAACGGTAGCATAGCCACCAACCATACCATATTGAACTTGGAACGGCCGATACACAATATGACTTACGTGAGGATGACTACAAGCGCTGGAGAAATTGACATAGAGTTGTATACTGACGAATGCCCAGAGACTACTGGGAATTTCCTAAAATTGGTGGATGACGGATTCTATGACGGATTACACTTTCATCGTGTCATCAAGGACTTCATGATCCAAGGAGGGTGCCCCCACTCCAGTGATGCAAACAATGGAAGGGCCGGGACGGGGGGCCCGGGTTGGAAAATTCCCTGCGAGCCTTCAGCATTAGGAAAGAAGCATGCCAAGCCAGGCATCTTCTCAATGGCAAATGCAGGTCCGAACACCGGGGGGTCGCAATTCTTCCTCACCACCGTAGTCACTCCATGGCTCGACGGTAGACATGCAGTATTCGGAGAGGTCGCCAAGGGGATGGAAGTGGTTAGGGCAATCGAATCCACAGAGACACGCTCTGGCGACAGGCCGTCGTCACCTCAGAAGATCATCAAGGTAGAACGGGTCTGAAACCAAGAAAGAATATATTTATTAATAAGTTATTAATCGAGACAACATGGCAAAGCACAGAGTCGGCGATCGTAGAATAATCACTGTCAGCATTCCAGAGGATTTGGCTAGAAGATTGGATGCACGGGTTGGTCAGGGACGTGAGAAGGGCAGATCGGCAACTGTCTCCAAGATGATTGAGTCTTCGCTCACAGGGGGCAATGCCCATCAGATAGCTACCAAATCATCCGTTTCAAGGGCTCCCAAGGGTGTCCGTGGGAAGGTTAGGATTGAGCTAGACACTATGGGGGAAGTTGAGGTGCCAACAGACAGATATTTCGGAGCACAAACTGCTAGGTCGCTAATCAACTTCGATATTGGCGAAGACCAGATGCCCCGATCAGTCATCCGAGCGTTTGGGATTCTTAAGCAGGCAGCCGCCGAGACAAACGTATTTCTGGGATCTCTCGAAGATGATGTTGGAACCCTCATTTCACAGGCATGCGAAGAGGTAATTTCCGGGTCTCTTGACGACCATTTCCCACTCAGGGTTTGGCAGACCGGTTCGGGAACCCAGACTAACATGAATGCAAATGAGGTAATTGCAAATAGAGCCATAGAGTCTTCAGGAGGGAAGCTGGGAAGCAAATCCCCTGTCCACCCGAATGACCACGTTAACCGCGCCCAGTCTAGCAATGACACATTCCCCACTGCAATGCATATCGCTGCAGCAGAGGAGATCCAGCACCGACTCATCCCATCTGTGCAGAAACTTCGAACTTCCCTGGCTGAAAAGGCAGATGAGTTCGCGCATATTGTCAAGATTGGACGAACTCATCTGATGGATGCCGTCCCGCTAACTCTAGGCCAAGAGTTCGGAGCATATGTTTCGATGTTGGATGCTGGCCTAATCAGGATCCAAACAGCACTGAATGACCTACTTGAACTCGCTCTGGGCGGAACTGCCGTTGGTACGGGGCTGAACACCCATCCCGACTTCGCAGACTTGGTCGCCAAGAAGATAGCCGAGAAGACCGGGCTCCCTTTCATTAGTGCCGAAAACAAGTTCGCCCAACTCGCTGCACACGATGCCATTGTCGCTGCCTCCGGAGCACTCAACACCCTCTCAGCATCTCTCATGAAAATCGCCAATGATATTCGATGGCTAGGTTCTGGGCCCAGGTGCGGATTTGGAGAACTTGCCCTTCCAGCTAATGAGCCAGGATCCAGCATCATGCCTGGAAAGGTGAATCCAACCCAATCAGAAGCGATGACAATGGTTTGCTGCCAGGTAATGGGTAATCACACTGCAATTTCTATAGGTGGAAGTCAGGGAAACTTCGAGTTGAATGTATTCAAGCCAATGATGATTCACAACCTCTTGCACAGCATAAGACTACTTTCCGACACTTGCGTATCCTTCTCCGACAAGTGTGTTATCGGTTTGGAAGCGAACGAAGAGAAAATTTCTGACCATTTGGAGAACTCATTGATGCTGGTAACTGCACTAAACCCTCACATAGGGTACGACAATGCTGCTAAAATTGCAAAGAACGCTCACGAGAAAGGGCTGACCCTTAGAGAGAGCGCCATCCAACTCAAGTTTCTCACCGATGATCAGTTTTCAGAATGGGTAAAACCTAGGGAAATGACAGGCCCGAGCTCGTAAGAAGACATACGACTACGTTTCTGTCTAGAAGAAGAATATGGGCCGAATCAGGTGGGAGCAACAGGGGGTTCCGCACATGGGGGAGCTTCCCCCCCTGTTAACTCCGCAGGGTCCGGGTGTCACCTGGGCCCGAAGGCCCAGGTTTCCCCGGGTAGACGACTCTGGAACTTCGTGCTCTTCCTTTGTCATTTTCCGACTCACGTGAGATCTCCCTCTCATTCGCCGCATCCGTTTCGGGTACTTCGTCTCCGCTTTTCCCTCCACGTCTCGATACTAGCTTCTCCACGGGTCTCCCCGCCCTTGTTGCCCAGTGTTTCCCTCAGCTTCCTTCCCCTTCGTTTCCTCCAGTTCTCTCCCCTTCGTTCCCCACCTATGTGACCCAGGATTATTCTCTTCCCCCTACGCACATGTATCTCTTCAGCTCCTATCTCGCTCTCCCCTTCGTTTCCTCCAGTTCGTCCGATTTATTTGCCGCGACCTTCGCGTCCACAGACGCTCCAGCCTTTCCCCGAGATCCTTTCGTTTCTCGGTTCTACCGCCTCGGTTTCGAGGCTCAGTTTTTGTGGCCCGCGAGTCGCGCCGAAGCGCCCTCACACCACTCCCCCGGAGCGGCAAAGAACACAGGGTAATGGGTGGCTCATAAACATTTCGTAAATATTGTCGCAGTTCACTGGAAATAGGGGTCATTGGGAGTATTTTTCCACTGCAAATTCAACCTCCGCGCAGTCCGCGTATTTTCCTTCGCAGCTCCGAATTACTATCTTCCTCTGCTATTTCTTCAACTGGTCTGGAGAAACGGCGCCGAAGCACATCACCCTCGACAATGCAGATGCAACCAGCATTATCTCCAAAGCAAATTACCTCTTCATCACTGAAAGCAGATACAATTCTAGAATGATGGGCGATTTCCATTTCCACAACTCCTCCCTTGGGATTAATCAGTGAGATTACAGATTCACCATCCCTCGATGAAGGTACCCATACGCCCTTGTCAGAATCTAACGACGGGCCAAAACAGAGAACATCAATTACGCCATTCAGATTAATGGACCACGAACCAAAATATTCGCTAGAAGAAACACCTCCAGAATCCATTCCAACTACCCAACCACCAAAGTAGTCGATTGCTCGAATCGACGACTCGACTTGAGAAACAGACTCTACTCTATGGTCAACAACCTCTGTGACCATCCCATTGCTATGGCCTAGTACTACGGGCTCATCCCCTCCTCCGTTTCCAATTGTCACCGGTTGGGGTTGTTCCAACTCCGGATAGTCTAACCCACTATCAGAAACTATAGCATAACCAGATCTAGGGCGACTGAGGCCAATTACCAATTTGCCCCCCTGATCCGATAATGACCATGCTCTGCCAGGGTTCTCCCACTTATTCCGTACCTCTCCTTCAAAATCGATTTGCCAGACAGCCCCCTCTGAGTAGTCTTGGATCTCAAAGTTGTAGACCGAGGTTGTGACCCAGACAAATCCATTAGATACGCGAACAAAGTCACTCGAACCTTCCAATTTGAGACTCCAAATTACATCGCCAGAACTCGTCCCAATTGCGTGAATGTTATCGGACTCAGTACAGAAAAACACGTCATCATCGCAGTCTGAATCGGAGCACGGTCCTTCAAAACTCAACCTCCACATCTCCATGCCACTAGGGATATCCCAACATGCAACTTCTCCAGACCTGGAGCCCGAGAAAAGAAGATTACTCGCAATCCTCACGAAAACGCATTCACCGTCAACCTCTCTAACGTAGGAGGAATAACTCTCCAGACTTGCCAAAGTCATTGAGCACCTCTTTCAAATTTCAAGCACTTACCCCGTAAAGCCTCTCTACCTTCGAAGTCAGATATCTTACGAAAGCATCGGGTGATGGGACCGCACCAGTAGCCTCTTTGATTAGATCCGCTGGTTTTAGCACGCTCCCTCTGTTGTGGACATTCTCTCTCATCCAACCTAGAAGATCTTCAAATTGACCGCTTCTAATCTGACCATCATGATCGGGCAGATCCCCCCTTGCAGCCTCAAGTAGTTGGGCTGCGTATAGATTTCCCAGGGTATATGTGGGGAAGTAACCGATTGCACCCATTGACCAATGAATATCCTGCAGAATCCCAAGAGAATGATTAGGGGCCTTTATTCCGAGGTATTCCTGATACATCTCATCCCAAGCGTCAGGCAATTCGTCAACTTCTATTTCACCTGCGATTAATTGTTTTTCAATTTCATATCTAATCATGATGTGTAAGTTGTAAGTAGCCTCATCCGCATCTACCCTAATTAGGCCAGGCTCTACTAAATTCACTGCTTGCCACAACTGCTCAGCTCCAACTCCCTCCATGTTGTCCGGGAAGCACTGCTTCCAAAGAGGCAGGGACCACTCACAAAACTCCCTTGATCTTCCCACTTGATTCTCCCAAAGGCGACTCTGACTCTCATGAATTCCCAGCCCATTCGCCTTTCCGACCGGTTGGAAGTCAAAGTCTCTGGGTCGCCCTTGTTCATAGGTACCGTGTCCAGTCTCATGCATCGAACCGAATAAAGAACCGAAGGGCTCGTCTTCCCTGTATCGAGTTGTCCACCTAACATCATCTGGATTTGGTCCGCCGCAGAAAGGATGGGTCGACAGATCTCTCCTTCCCGCTGAGAAGTCAAAGCCAATTGCTTCTGAAATTCTCTGGCTCAACTCTTCTTGAGCAGTCTGATCCCATGAGTTCTCCTCTAACCATGACATATCAGGCCTATTCCCATTGTCAACTACCGCTTTGATTAGCGGGGCAACATTGTCCCTGAGTCCAGAGAAAAGAGGATCTAACCTCTGCACGGTAAGGCCACTTTCATACAAGTCAAGCAACGCATCATATCGCAGGTTTTCGTAACCATAGAAGTCCGCTCTCTTCCGGGCGTGCTCAATCGCTATGGCAAGGTCATCTCGGAAAATAGAGAAATCGTCCTTTTCACGAGCTTCAGTCCAAGAAACAAGCGACTTAGATCTGTGCTTCGCCATCTCTTCGACGAATTCTGTTGGCAATCTGGTTGCTCTGTCGTAAGACTCCCTTGCGAGCCTAATATTCGCCCTCTGAACCTCATTAAGATCATCATCCGACTCAAGCATTTCCAACCAAGATCCAATCTTAGAGTCAGTGAGCCTCTGATGGGCTGTCTTTGAGATCCATGCAAGCTGCTCTGCTCTCAATGGTGCAGCCTTGGGGGGCATCAGCACCTCCTGATCCCAGCTTAGAAGACTCCCAATCTGACCAATCAAGTCAATATCCTTCAGCCTCACAAGAAGTTCTTCGTATGCACCCATGACCCATCCAAAGAGGACCAAGACACATATGTTCCGGCCAATCTGAAATCTTCTCCCAAAGCGAGCGTTGATATGACTCGCCACCATTCAAGCATTGAGGCAGAAGGGATGTCGGAGAAGCAACTTGTCAATGCCCTCAATCGAGCACTTGCATGGGAGCTCAGAGCAATAGCATTGTATGCTCATTACTCTGCATATGTTTCTGGTATTCACAGGCTTCATTTAACTGCCCATTTCAACAACGAGGTAAACGAATCCGTTACTCATGCTGCAACTGTCCGTTCTGCAATTGTCAAACTAGATGGCACTGCAATTACAGAGCGTGATGATACTCCAATTGTCCACACTTCGAACTACAAGGAGATGCTGACCGAGGCATATGAAACCGAAAAGAAAGCCGTTGAGACGTATCGTCAGATATTGCCATTAGTGGAGAAAATTGGAGATACAGAGCTTTATGATTCACTGGAAGTAGTGTACTTCGATGAACAGCGTTCGGTCGAGGAATTGAGGATGATGCTGAAGGATTAGCACGACCCCTTGGTCCATGAAAGTCTTACATCCATTAGTCCCGAACCTTGATGCTCTAATCCTCCACCGTTATTTCTGTGGCACGCAACGATTCTCGACCCAACGTGCCCGTTTCTGATAGAATAGTTCTGCATCTTTGGGAACAGGACTTCCAAGCCGATCATTACTCAGTCACATCCGAAGTCACTCGTTCTGGGATTGCAGAATCTTGCGCATTGCACCCCCCAAATGTCTCGAGAGCTATGAGGCAATTGATTTCTGAGGGGTATATTTCTCAACACAGTAGGTCGGTCAGAGGAGACAATCGCAGACAAAAGACATGGCAACTAACAGATGATGGTAGGGAACTAGCGAGAGAGAGAATTTCTGAACTACGTTCGCTCAATATCTTGGTAAGATCGAAAGAGGGTAATGTTCTGGAAATCAGAGCCGACGAGGCCGCCAATAAGTTGCATGCCGGACTCAGCCTGCTTCAAATCTTGATGCACGCCCAACACGAGGGCGTCCTAAATTTTGGAGACATTCGATTCGGTGCGCTAGTTAGAAAAAACGAAGATAAACCAGAACCAGGATCAATCTCTGTACTCACTGGGGCTCATTCCACCTACCATACAAATCCTCCAAAGACACGCACAGTCCATGGGAGAAAGGATGAGTTGGGCGAACTGGACAAGTGGCTTAATTCCGAAAAACCATTGCTAGTTATCTCTGGTATCGCTGGATGCGGCAAGACAACACTAGCATCCCATTGGATTTCAGAGATGATGGATGCAAATCCCAATCTCGAGACGATGTACTATCCTTGCCATCCCTGGGACTCTCCACTGGGGATTGCAACAAGCCTGCTTCACCGAATCGGCATCACTGGGGACTCAGAAGATCCTTACAGTATCTTGGAGACCCTTCCCTACAAGCCTGCAGCTAGACTGGAGATAGACGCTTTTAGGAGACGATTAACAGCCCACTTGTTGGATGAAAAGCATAACATCAATGACACGGAGGATGGAGGCCAATCGGATGAGATTCTTGTAGTGTTAGATGATGTCCACAATATCGGAACTAAGGGCGATCACCTCTTCGGTGCCCTCCTTCAGACTGCTGAGAAAACTAAACTCAGGCTATTGATGATTTCCAGAACAAGTCTAGCCTTCTATGATCGTCGATATGTTCACACCCTAGACAAGGTTTCGGAGCTGTCGCTATCCGGGCTTTCTAAAGAAGAAATTGAAGCGTGGATAGAAATGATACAAGTCCCAGAAAATGCTGCTGCTTCGGAGATCCATAGGATTACCGGGGGTCACCCCCTTGCAGTAGAATTACTGGAAATGTACGGACAGACTCTACACGAGGACTGGCTTAGATTCTTGGATGAAGAAATTCTGAATGTTCTCCCAGATGAGCATAGAGAGATTCTTTCAATTCTAGCCACTTCCGAACGTCCGGTTCCCTGGGAGAAGTTGGCAATTGCTGCAGATATTGATGGAACGCCCCCAGCACAGCTCATTGAGAGGGGTTTAATGTTAGATTTGAAAGAAGGGATGTGGTTGCATGAGGCCCTCAGATCCAGACTACTGAGAGATGTGGGAAAGCCATTAGAAGAGCGCTTGAGAAAACTGAACAATACCGTGGACTAGGACATATGCCTGTCTAGCCAGGAATCCATACTCTGCTTGGGCATCGCACCAGTCATTCTATCCACCATCTCCCCATTCCTGAATAGAATCAGTGCCGGAATGCCCCTAATGCCAAACCTCCCTGAAGTAAGAGGATTGACATCGGTATTTACCTTTGCAATGGTGATTTCTCTTTCCTGGGCAATCTGTGAAAGGACTGGGCCAACCATTCTGCATGGCCCGCACCATGGTGCCCAGAAATCAGCTAGCACCCACTCATCGCTCTTTGTTGTTACATCAAAGTCTGTATCACCAGTATCGATAACCTTGCCCATAATTCTACCTAATGCAACCCATTGTTTCCCATCATATCAACATGTGTGTTATTGGTTAGGTTGGATTAGAAGAGATTGAGAACCGAAACCCCTTCCCAATCAACGAGCGAGTATGGAAATTACACCTAGCATACTTACGGCAGACTTCTGCAGATTAGGCGAAACCATCGATGAGGCGATAGAGGCTGGAATTGGTTGGTTGCACATGGACGTCATGGATGGGAATTGGGTCGTCAATCGCACAATCACCTTTGGACCCGCATTGATCAAATCAGTCAGAGAAAGAGTTGGCCCCGCGGTGTTCATAGATTGTCACCTGATGATAACAAATGCCGAGGAGGCGTGGGAGCAATATGCAAATGCCGGCGCCAATATGGTAATTGCACATATCGAGGCAGTAGAGGATTTTCCAAAATTGATTTCTGATTTGCACGGTTCAGGAGTTCAATCCGGATGTGTGATTAACCCTGACACCCCAATTGACGGGCTTCTCCCTTTCCTTACTGAACTTGATTTAGTTCTGGTAATGTCCGTAGTCCCTGGAAAGGGGGGCCAATCTTTCATCCCCCAAGTAGAGGGAAAGGTAAGATCACTCCGCGAGGCAATTGACTCTCAGATTGAAAATGGTGGTAGAGAGACAAAACTGATGATAGACGGTGGGATAAAAGATCACAATGCGGCATTGGTATCCGAATGGGGAATCGATATTGCCGTTGTCGGCTCAGGACTGATAAACAACCAAGGCTCCATCAGAGAGAACCTCGAGTCCATTACTAAATCTCTCGAAATGTAATTTATATCCGAACCCCTCCTACCAGACTCAATGGTAACAGTCGAGTGGATGAGGCAAGAGATTCTCAAGGTCGTTCCCGATGCCATGGTCGAAGCAACCGATTTGCACGGGTCCGGTGACCACTTCCATGTCAGAGTGACATCAGAAAGCTATGAGGGAGTGTTGCCCCTTCAGAGGCAGAGGCCAATACTGAATCACTTCAAGGAGTACATTTCCAACAACACCGTCCATGCTCTTGACTTGAAGTGCATGACCCCGGAGCAAGCCGAAGCATCCACTCAAACTGCTTTCGACCCACATGGTAAAGAGCATGAGTTCTATGGGGTGCATATCCGCAGACCAAGGAAGGAGTGATTGAGATGAGTTTTGACTGGACGCCCGAAGAGCTGCAACAAGTTGTTGACGAAAACCAAATTGTGATTTTTATGAAGGGCACACCAGAACAGCCCCAGTGTGGATTCTCCGCAAGAGGCGCTCAAGTCCTCAGCTCTGTAATCGCCGAACTAGGTATGGAGACATTTGCCTGCGTAAATGTCCTACTTGATCCCAGAGCCAGATCCGCATTGAAGGAGTGGTCAGACTTCCCAACCATCCCTCAGGTATTCATCAACGGAGAACTGATTGGGGGTTCAGACATAGTTCTAGAAATGTATGAGTCTGGAGATCTCCAGAAGATTCTTGCTCCAGAGTGAGGGATTGGATGTCTGAGCCGGCCGATGACCGGCGAATCATGCTAATCGCGCTGTTCGGAGCCATGCTGCTCTCTTTCGCACCATTGTTGTATATTCAATCCGGCACCAGCCCCATCACAGGAGCGTTCTTCCGGATGCTATACGCTCTCCCAATCCTGATATTCCTTGTCTGGTACTTGAATCAGGATGACCAGAGGGAGAGAAAGAATAGGATGCTTGCTTTTTCTGCTGGTTTGCTTCTTGCAATCGATTTCGCTGGATATCACAGTGCTATTGACTACATTGGAAGTGGAATCGCAACGTTGATTGGTAACTCTCAGGTAATTATCGTAACTCTGGTCAGTTGGTGGCTGTTTGGAGAAAGGCCGAATCGAATGATACTACTAGCTCTACCAATGGTAATGCTGGGCCTACTGTTCATCTCAGGAATTTGGGACGATGAACCATATGGAGACGACCCAATAAAGGGCGTAGTGGGAGGGATAGTTGCAGCGATATTCTACTCCTCATTCCTTATCCTCTACAGATTCTCAAATCGAATCCGTGCACCATCAGTCAATCTTCAATTGGATGCTACCGCGGGAGGAGCAACGGGGCTTCTCATTGTTGGAATACTGCCTCTCTCAAGTCTTGACATAGAACCAATTGACTTCTCGTTCACTTGGCCTGGACACGGTTGGATCATCCTGCTCGCTGTCTCTTGCCAGGTAATTGGGTGGATCGCCATCACATACGCTCTACCAAGACTTCCAGCCGCCCACACCTCATTCGCCATCCTTCTCCAACCCGTTCTAACAATTCTATGGGGGGTCATCATTCTCTCTGAGAAGCCATCAATTCAGCAGATTGGAGGTATGTCACTGATATTCGCGGCGATAATTGCAGTAACCGTGTTTGGTACTGCTGAAGCCAGCAGAGATGCGGCTGAATAGAACCCTCCGGCCGCCCTAGTAAGGTGTACAGGAGAGAGATAATTGCGAGGGGATGGGATGCACTCAGCGAGAACCTTTCGTCCTGTACGGTCGGACCAGAAAGTCGGCAATAGTTAATCATTGTGAGAAATTAGCCGGTAATCGCCAGTTTTCTTATTATTCTGAGAATTCACTCTACGGTAAGGATCTCTGGACCGCCTTCAGTAATGAAAACAGTATGCTCGAACTGCCCAACATTTCCTCTATCGGCATCTCTTAGAGCACTATAGACCTCAAGAAACCTAATCGAGGTCAATTTCTTAACAAGAGCGTTCCATTTCCTCTTCAGTGCATCGGCATCCTCTTCTGGGAACGGCTTGCTTAGCAGTGGAGATGCCCACCTCTCTGCGAATGGAAGAGTGTTGTATCGCTCTTCTATGTATCTTGCCATGGTTGCCCCAAGAGGCTTCAACTTGCCCTTCGAGAGGGCCTTCCTAATCCTAACATCCCCAGTCACTCGTAGAATGTTGGCTGAATCAGAGGGCGGGACATTCTCGATCATCCCACTCTTTCCAGTGGTATTGAATGGTTCCACTGCATATACTCCTCCTGCTTCCACTTCTCCTTTGTAGCTCGGGTTTCTCGGGCCACATGCATACATGGGTATTGACACGCCTGAGTGAAGGTTCCACCTCTCCATCTTGTGACCACTTAGATTTCTGATTGGCTCAAACCCAGCATCCACTGATGCTTGTTGGGCAGCCTCTCCAATCACATGCCAAGGAGTGCCAGGGTGCATCTTCTCGATTGCTGCATCCCTGGCATCCCTGGCTGCCCTAATTTGTTCAGTGTGCTCCCCTCCGTTCCCGACCTCGATCGTTAGAGCATTGTCCCCCAATGCTCCTTTGATGTGAACCCCAACATCGAGCTTGACAAGATCTCCCTTCTGGAAAACCATCTCTCCCTCAAATCCCTCGGGAGGAGTCAGTTCGGAGTTCGTTGTATAGTGGGCAGCCATATCGTTAACTGAGATCGTCACGGGGAAGGCGGCCTTCCCCCCGTGCCTCTTGATGAACCTCTCAGCAGATTCTATGACTTCTGACCACTGCTTCCCAGCTACAATCTCGCCTTTGATCCCCTCTAGCGTTCTTCTGGCAACGTGGCCCGCATCTCTCCATTGCTTCAGGTCCTCCTCTTCCACCATGCAAAAACTTCCTCGGAACTGACTTTCCCCTCTCTAACTACCTCTATCTTCAGCGACTCAGGCGTACTGCAGACCGTATGCCATGCTATCAAAGTACTGGGTAGACCCCCATGACATTCCCCATCAACTCCCAAAACAGCATGTTCCGAGGTACATAGATAATCCGCGGCTGCGCTGCAATCCAGCAAGGGCTCTTCACCTGAATGGTTAGCACTGGTGGCAGTCAGTGGGCCGGTCCTGAGGAGAAGTCCTCTAGCCATTGGGTCTGAGACCACACGAACAGCTACACCCTTAGATCCTAGACGAACGTCCATCTCTTCTCTTGGGCTGAGAACAATGGTCAGAGACCCGTCTGGGAACTCCTCTATTATTTCGTACACATCATCTGGGACCTCGACAATTTCACTAGCTTGGCTAAGATTGGCTACCCCCAGACTTACAGGCGCACTCCGAGGTCTGCCCTTTATCTCAAATAACGCATCTAGAGCACTTGGCTCCGGGATGCAACCCAGGGCAGGAAGTGTGGAGGTAGGATAGACAATACACTTCCCAGAACGTACCCACTCAACGACATCATCCATACTTCCACCTATCCGATATGCCTCCTACTTCCTGGAGGTAGGGAAGCAGAATGCGCAACAATCGTCCCTACCCGAAGGTCAAGATTTGACTGATGGGTGTGTCTCTGTGAAATTCTAGCCAACTCATAGATGCCGAAGTAGATGTTCAATACGGGTATTAGGTACAGGAGCTTTCCCGCTGCCCTAGTGTCCCACATCTGACTGGACACCGCATCCCCATTATCCTTCACTATCGCGATCCCAAGTAACTTCTGGCCTATGGATCTTGAGAAAATCAAACCAGTCACTCTCCAATATAGCCAGTGACTGGCAAGCAATATAGCAGCGAACGCAACCGAGTAGTGAAAGTCAGAAGATATCCATATATTCACATTCAATGCATTTGCCACCATCCCTCCTGTTGACAGATTCAGTACCGAGTATACGATTGTGACATCAATCACGAAGGCCACTAACCTCCTTGCCCATGAGGCTAGGATTGCCCCATCTGGAACCGACCAATGACCATTCTCCTGGGAGACTATCGCTTTCGCCAGCGTCCCTCCGCCTTGAATTGAGATTGGTGAGTCATGATCGCTCATTCATGCACCTCATGCTGTACCCAGGAGGTGCCATGCCTCAAGTTTACGACTCCTCACGTGCTCAATCCAAGCTCTCCAATTTTCATCATGCTTCAAGGTATCCGGGTTTCCAACTACCACTAGGCCACGCTTAGATCTGGTAAGTGCCACGTTAAGCCTTCTTCGATCAGAGAGAAAACCGACGTTTCCATCTGAGTTTGACCTAACACAAGAGAAGATTATCACATCCTTCTCTCTACCCTGGTATCCATCAACAGTCCTAACCTCAACCCCCTGCATAGACTCTGGCAGAATGTCCCTAATCGCCCTAACCTGTCCAGCGTATGGCGTTACTATCCCAACGTCTGTGAGATCAAGTCCACCATCGTCCACAAAGCCCATCAGAATTTTTACCACCCATGATGCTTCTGCGGCATTCTCCTTCGAGGCCCCATCTGGTGAAAGCAACTCATCACCATCAACTGGAAGGAACGCTAACGGCGAGTCCCAATTGGGCCAAAGCATCCCAGGGGGGGCCTCTCTTTCAGATTCATCTACACCATCCTCAAGCATTCCTCCGTAGAACTGCGAATTCGGAAACTCAGAAATTGAGGGGTGCATTCGATACTGGGTGTTAAGCAGTAGAGGCTTGATCCCCATCTCTACCAGTCGTTCGAATAAAGATCGATTCAAACCCCCATTCCCCGCCCGTCGAGAAATCACAGTCGGAGGCAGTTGTCTGTGATCACCAACCAATACGATTTGCCTGGCCCCCTTCACAATGGGCACCAATGCCGCAGGCTCCGTAGCCTGAGTTGCCTCATCAATTAGCACCCGGGAAAACCTTCTCCCATCGAGTAAATCATGCCCAGAACCAATGCAGGTGCAACAAAGAACCTGAGCCCTATCTAGAATGTCATCTCTAATTTGCCTTTCGAGCCTCTTCACTTCCTTCCACCCCCTGCTCAGGTCCCTGTGAGCTAGGCCCTTTTCCTTCCCCCCCCTCATTCCCTTAATCCTTCTAGACAATTTCTCGTTCCTTTCAATTTCCTCCACTAGATCTCTATTCAATTCATGACTTTCCATCCTAGCATCCATTGTAGCAGTTCTCAGATTCTCTCTAACCTTGACGGGCTGCCCCAGTCTCACTGCCCTGACGCCCCTCTCCAGCAAACCCTCCAGTAAGTTGTCAACAGCCACATTTGAGTCTGCTACTGCAAGAACTGTCCCAGTGTCTAGTATCGCCCAGTTCTCGAGAATCCTAACTGCAGTGTGAGTCTTACCTGTTCCTGGGGGACCTTGGATCAACGTCAGCCTACTACTTATCGCACTCTTCGCAGCATCCCTCTGAGCCTTATTCAAGTCACTTGGCAGTGTGGCGCTTTTTTGCTTAACCCCACCTAGCTCAGGAATTAGAGAAGCAGTCCCCACAGGGTCGTGAACTAGCCCTAGGAGCAATTCTCTCAGGGGGGCACTTCCATCTTCTTCGAAGATTGAATTGAGCGCATCCCTCATCCTGTCGAATGCAACCCGGTTGGCCCCTCTATCAATCCTCCACGTTCCCTTTCGCAGACCTTGCGGTGCCTCAGGAAGTACGATTCGAATCGAGTTCCGGTTCCTATTGCTAACTATGGCCTCAATTGGCCTCTCGGTCAGCGGGCTCCCTCTGCTAAGCAACACTATGTCACCCTGTCTGAATCGATGGGAACCGAGGTCTTTCCCAGCTCCTTGTCGAAGCCTAATGATCTGCTGACCGAACAACCAACCATCAGTCTTGGCATTCAGTCCGAAAAGGGCAATTCCATTCGCTTCTAATTTCTTTTCTGACCAATTCTTGAGTCTCTCCTCAGTCATAGCCAACTCATCGTCTAATTCCCATCGAATCAGACGCAGGTAAGATTCGTGATGGTCCTGACTCCTTTTGAACCGACTTGGAACCGTTTTCTCAGAGTCTCCCACGTATGCCCGTCTAACCCTGTCCCCTATCACGGTTACTTGACGAGTCCTAGTCACAACAAAACAAACCATCGCCAGTGAGAATTAAACGTTCACCACTATCGAAAGGGAATGCTGGGGGGACGGAATTGGTATTTGACAGATTTAAGTCATGGAGTAATTCTAACCCCAAGGGTATCGTATGTCCTTCCTGTCAACACTCGAACCAAGAGGGAACCAAGGTTTGCACGAGATGCTATTACCAGATAGATCGGCCTTCCTTTCAGCAGAGTTCAGGACTTGGGGATGGCGAGTCCACGGACCTATTGGATCAACTGATGAGCGAGATCGAAGAGAATGAAGTGGAGAGTGAAACTATTGCTCCTTCATTTGCATTTGACGACTTAACCGTAGAAGTCTCGCAATATGGAGAAGGCGATGACGTCGAATTGGACAGAAAACCAGATTTTGACTCATTCACCCCTCCAATCGAAGAAATCGATGAGGAGTACGAGCTTACGGCAGACGATATCCCTCAATTTGTACAGAAATTCGAAGTACCCAAAAGCCCAACCGAAGAGGAAGGGGAAGAGATATTGGATCACAGAACAATTGAGTTAATCCAACCAAACGCTGAGACCCCAATTTTCACTCAACCAATGAATCCCAACGAGATTATTGAAGCCAACGAAATTGGCTCTCCTGCCAGAGAAGTTGAGGGTATTGGAGAGGCTGACTTTGATGGGGACGGAAAGATAGACGAATTCGAGGACGCATTTGCAAGAGGAGACTCACCATTAACAAATGCGAACCCAATTCCACCTGCCCCATCGATTCCCATCCCGAAACTTACTGCGGTCCCAATCCACGAAGAAAAGGAGCCGGAGGCGGACATCGAAAGACCAGTTCAACTGCCATCCGCACCAATCCTCCCACCGGAAGAAGAGGAACCCGACTCCTCCCTGTATCAGAACGACCCCTCTTTCTGGCCCTGGCAGCAACAGGACGAATGGCCCGTTCCAGAAGTAATCAAGCAGCTTCAGGCAGCCTTCAGGTCTGCAAAAGAGCAGAAAAAAGCTCAGACAACCGTCCTTCTTGATGAGGTCGGACCTCACTTGGGGAATAGGACTTCTTTGATCTATTCCGTCGGCAAGCTACTAATGTCAATTGGAAGGAATACTGAGGCACAAAGGATGGTTGAATCAGCCTACGAAATTAACCCAGAAGACCCAGATGTCGCTCGAGCAAAGGATAAACTGACTTCTTAACCAAGTTCTGACACGCAGAACTGATGCGATGGAGCTCGTCCCCGAAAATAATGCATAGGAGGGCAACCTCGTCTATCAGGGTCGACGAAGCCTTGGTCCTTAGACCAGCATCCAAGTCACACATCCCAGAATTCGTCGAGGCATTTGAAGAAACTTGGCCTGATGTCATTAGGGCCATGCCTTGGATAAATCCGGACAACGAAATAAGGCCGCAGATTGAGAATTTTATCGAGGATACCGAGCGCAAGGGGCGCTCCGGACTCCTCCATCACTGGATGATGATACGTCCATGGGACGGCTATGTGCTTGGAGTGATAGGTTTCGATAGAGTGACTAGGTCTGATAGGGCTACGTGGAACTTGGGATATTGGGTACGCAGTTCTGAGCAGCGGCATGGATATGCTCGACGAAGCATTGATGCTGTTTTGGGTTGGTTGGGACAGGTCGGAGAGATAATTGTCGAGGTAAAGGTCGATCCCAACAACGCCCCGGGTTCAAAGACCGTGATTAGGACCGTTAGGAAGTGGAAGGGAGAGAGATGCGTATCGGGGGATTCTGCTATCACCGTAGCCGGCGTGAGGACGATGCACGAGTGTCATCTCATCGAAATCGGACCTGGACCATCCCCTCTTTGAGCAGATTAGAACGACGACCCATTCAAAAAACACGCCTCGACTGGTGATTCTGCCCTGCGGGGCAGTAGTGCAGACATGTCTCCAACCAAACCCCGTCAGACTCTACCCGATACGGACCCAGAAGAGACCGATGAGTGGCTAGAGTCATTGAGGACCGTGACCTCTTCCTCTGGCAGTTCCCGGGCCCGACTACTCCTTCAGGAACTGTTGTCAGAGGCAACGGCTCTTGGAATCGATATTTCCTCCTCAAGGACGCCATATCTAAACTCAATTTCTATCGAACAGCAAAAACCGTATCCCGGAAATCTGGAAATCGAGAAGAATATCCAGAACCACGTTCTTTGGAATGCAGCAGCAATGGTCTCAGATGCAAATAGAAGAATGGATGGAATCGGTGGACACATTTCCACTTATGCCTCTAGCTCCACATTGTACGAGGTCGGCTTCAATCATGTCTTCAGAGGAAAGGACCACAATGGGATAGGAGACGCACTCTTCATCCAAGGTCATGCTAGCCCGGGAATCTACTCCCGGGCATTCCTAGAGGGACGGATTACTAGGGAGCAAATCTCAAACTTCAGGAAGGAAGCTTTCGAAGACGGACTTTCTTCATACCCACACCCTCGTCTGATGCCAGAATTCTGGGAGTATCCAACAGTCTCCATGGGCCTTGGGCCGCTTGGTGCCGTAATGCAGGCCAGATTCTGGAAGTACCTCCATCAGAGAAATCTTGCCGATACTTCGGAGAGTCGTGTTTTCGCTTTTCTAGGCGATGGAGAGATGGACGAACCCGAGGCAATCGCATCAATAGCAGTAGCCGGTAGAGAACAGTTGGATAATTTGGTTGTCGTGGTCAATTGCAACCTCCAGAGACTAGACGGCCCCGTTCGAGGAAACTCCAACATTATTCAAGAGTTGGAGGGACTATATCGAGGCGCAGGATGGACGGTAATCAAAGTCATCTGGGGCTCTGGGTGGGACAGAATATTCCAACTAGATTCAAACGGTGAGCTGTTGAAAAGAATAGAGGCAGTCACAGATGGAGACTGGCAACGACTCAGCATTCTTTCCGCTAGTGAATTCCGAGATGAGTTGTTCTCGGGGAGTGAATCACTTCAAGCATTGGGGACCTCTATCTCCGACACAGAAATCGAGCAACTGACCAGAGGGGGGCACGATCCAATAAAGGTATATTCTGCTTACCAAGCAGCTCTGGCCGCCAATGGGCCAGCTGTAATACTTGCACATACCGTAAAGGGGTGGGGAATCGACTCATTCGAGGGAAGAAACTCTACACACCAGAAGAAGAAGATGAGTCTCGAAGACCTAGTTGCTTATCGTGACGCACTCGGGCTAAACTTGGACGATTCCAGGCTAGAGGATGATCCATTCGTCATTCTAGAAGAAGAGTCAGATGAAATCGAATATTTGTTCGAGCGGAGAAAACACCTCGGAGGGTACCTGCCCTCGAGAAGATCAGCTAACATCACCTCTAATCTCCCAGGCGAGGAAACCTACGCAGCATTCGATGGAGGAACCCCAGAGGGACAAGAGGTTTCTACCACCATGGCCTTCGTTCGACTATTGAGGAACCTCTTGAAGTCAGAGATAGGTGACAAGGTAGTCCCGATCATCCCCGACGAAGGGAGGACATTCGGCATGGACCCTCTTTTCAGTGAGTTCGCGATCTTTGCATCAAAGGGGCAGAAGTACACCCCGGTCGATCACAAGATGCTACTGAATTACAAGGAATCTGAATCCGGACAGGTGCTTCAGGAAGGGATATCGGAGGCTTCAGCAATAGCCTCATGGATTTCTAGCGCTACGTCTTACTCGAACGCCAACTCACCAACAATTCCCTTCTACACCTTCTACTCAATGTTTGGTTTCCAGAGAGTAGGGGACCAGATATGGAGTGCTGCCGATGCTAGGGCTCGGGGTTTCCTCATGGGCGCAACTGCAGGCCGGACGACACTGAATGGCGAAGGATTGCAGCATCAAGACGGTCACAGCCTCCTGATGGCCTCTGCAGTTCCCCACTGCCGAGCATGGGATCCTGCTTATGCATACGAACTCGCGACAATAATAAGACATGGAATCGATGAGATGTGGGGCGAGAATCTGGATGTGTTCCATTACATCATGCTGTACAACGAGAATCAACAGCAGATGCCAAAGCCGGCAGACTCCGATGAGGGGATTATCAGAGGCGCCTATATTGTTGAAGAGATAGAGGGCAATGGCCCCAAGGTCAGATTACTAGGTTCCGGACCAATTCTGAATCTTGTAAGAGAGGCTGCAACGGAACTATTGCGCGATCATGGTATCGGATCGGAAATTTGGTCGGTGACTTCCTATGGAGAACTTCGACGAATTGGCATGGAACACGAGAGGAATAAGCGCCTCGATCCTGGGAAAGAATCGAAACCATACGTTTCCGAATGTTTTGGAGATGCGACTCCTACCATCGCAACTTCAGATTTCATCTCCTCCGTCCCCGAAATGATTCAAAGATGGGTTGGAGGACGGTACGTCGTCCTAGGTACCGATGGATTCGGGCGCTCAGACTCTAGAGAAGCCCTGCGCACCTTCTTCGAAATCGACACAGATAGCATTGTGATAGCTTCACTCTCCGCATTAGAGCAGGATGGGGAATTGCCATCGGGAACCGTAGAGAAAGAAATGAAGACGAGAGGGGTCTCATCCCAAAGGATAGACAAGACCGAGTGATTCTATGGGCAGGTTGAGGAAATTCGCAGGATTCATGGTTAGGTGGTTGCCATGGGTGGCCACTGGAACTGCTGCAGCATATCGACGCCTCCCCGACAAATCACAGAACGAAATCAAGGAAGTAGCAAAGGAACCTAGCAAGTGGGGTGAATCCATTGAGAAGGCTTGGGACACATCGAAAATCGGTGCTGAGCACTTCAAGCGCACCTCGACCACACTCTCCAGCATCCTAATCGGACGAAGAGTTAGCCGGACGGAGAAAATACAGGCCAGAGAAGACTTAGCTGCACTGAGCTTGGTCGTCCCACCTCTCAGAGTTTTCATGATTCCAGGCAGCCAAGTCCTCCTTGGAATAATGGCAAGAGTGACACCATGGAGGTTGGTACCAGATGATTGGGTCCCAATTAATGCATTGAAGAAGGTCAGGGAGGAAGAATCATCCTCCCTCGATGAAGAAAGCAGTCTGGTTAGGCGACTTCTGAGAAGATAGCCCCTAGTCAATCATTGTGATATTAGAAAGGAAGTAGTTGTGCTTCAACGCATCACCTAGATTAATCCAGTCCGGCACTTCGCCCTTGAAGTCATCATACCTATGCCCGGGAATGAGCCTCCAGTCCGGAGGCAGTCCTTGGAGGATTTCTTTAGCCCGAATGAGGCTCCTCTGTTGGGCTTGGGGATCTCCACCTGGAAGATCAACCCTGCCTGCGCTTCTTACGAATAGCAAATCACCAGCATGGTAGACCCCATGACCATGGAATGTAACATGTCCAGGAGCATGCCCTGGAGAATGCGTCACAGTAAGAAAAATTGATCCTGCGGACCAATCAACACTCTCCCCAGGAGAACTCCTCCAAGTATCTGTGAAGTCCACATTCCTGAAAACTATGTGACCAAGTAAGTTCGGAACTCTGGCATCCTCATGCCCCCAGACTTCCAGATTTGGGTATCTCTTGATCATCCCCGGGTAACCGGCTGCGTGATCTCTATGGGTGTGCGTGTAGAGTAGGTGAGTTGGTTCCAAACCCTCTTGCTCTAGTTTTGAAATCCATTTTTTAGCATCGTATGGATCTATTATTGCAACAACACCATTTGCTCTGTCAACAAAGGCTGTATTCATATTCATGAGTGACCCCATCTGAGTGATCCAAACCTCCACTCCATCATCCCAAATTGCCGAATGGAACTCTCCGTCTGACAGCATATCTTCTCCGAGACAGGCATCAACCAAAATCGTAATGCATATACAAACCATACTCAGCGGTGTGTTTGAGTAAATGGCATACGACCCACAAGAGATTGAATCACGTTGGCAGAAGGAATGGTCCGATGCAAGTGTTTTCGAGGCTGAAATAGACGATTCAAAGCCCAAGTTCTACTGCCTCGAGATGTTTCCATATCCATCTGGTCACATGCACATGGGGCACGTCAGAAACTACTCTATCGGAGACGCAATGGCTCGTTTTCACAGGCTAATGGGGAAGAATGTACTCTACCCAATGGGATACGACTCATTTGGAATGCCTGCTGAGAATGCTGCCAAGAAGGAGGGCGGCCATCCAAATGCAGTCACTCACAGCAACATCTCAAGCATACGTTCCGATCAGGAAAGGATGGGGTACTCATACGATTGGCGGCGATTCCTAGCTACGTCCGATGTCGATTACTATCGCTGGAATCAGGAAATGTTCCTCACTCTAAACGAGAAGGGACTGGTCGAAAGGCGAATGGCTCCTGTAAATTGGTGCGTGGACTGTGATACGGTCCTTGCAAATGAGCAGGTCAAGAACAACAGATGCTGGAGGTGTGGTTTGGAAGTAGTTCAGAGGGACATGGCCCAATGGTTCGTAAGAATGACAGAGTACTCCGATGAGTTACTCGATGAACTAGACAACATCTCCTTCCCAGAGAATGTCAAGACAATGCAGAGAAACTGGATTGGTCGTTCACATGGGGCACATATTGACTTCCCAGTTGCCGACTCTGAATCATTAATCGGGGCGTTTACCACCCGGCCTGACACAATTTTTGGAGCCACCTTTGTCACACTTTCTCCTGAGCACCCACTATGTGAGGAGTTGTGCATGGGAACCGATTGGGAACAAGGATGGAGAAACCTAAGGGACGAATGCGCCAGGATGTCAGAATTCGAGAGAATCAACATGTTGAAGGAAAAGAAGGGGGTTTTCCTTGGAAGGCATGCAATCAACCCAATGAACGGTGAAAAGATCCCAATTTATGCTGGAAACTTCGTGGTCGCTTCGTACGGGACAGGAGCGGTAATGGCCGTCCCGGGACATGACCAGAGAGACTTCGATTTTGCCAAAGCCTACGATCTAGAGATTAGGCAAGTCCTTCAAGAAAAAGAGGATTCAGACCATCATTCACCACTAATTAGGGCATTCGAAGGATATGGGCCCATGATCAATTCATCGATGGACGGGTTCGACGGCCTTTCCGGAGACGATGCAAAGAATGCAGTCATTACTGCTCTTGAGAAGAATAAATCCGGCTATGGGACTGTGGAGTATCGACTGAAGGACTGGCTTCTGAGCAGACAGAGGTTCTGGGGAACCCCAATTCCCATGATTCACTGTGATTCCTGCGGAGTCGTCCCGGTTCCCAGAGAAAACCTTCCAGTGGAACTCCCACTAGACGTCGTCTTTACTGAGGAACAGAGTGGTAATCCACTAGAATCACACAGTTCCTTTGTTCAGGTCAAATGCCCCTCCTGTGGAGGAGATGCAAAGAGGGAGACAGACACAATGGATACATTCTACGACTCTTCCTGGTATTTCATGAGATTTTGTGATGCAAACAACGAGACTTCTCCATTCGACCGTGCAGCAGTCGACTACTGGATGGGGGATGGCGTAGATCTCTACATAGGAGGGATTGAGCATGCAGTAATGCACCTTCTCTATGCTCGATTCTTTACAAAATTCACCAGAGATGCCGGGATGAATGAGGTTGGAGAGCCCTTCGGTAGACTAGTGTGCCAGGGAATGCTCAACGCACCAGCACCATACTGCGCGGATTGTAACTCTGAATATCATGTAGACAATTTTGATTTGGATTGTCCTTCCTGTGGGAAACCCCTCTCCAGCCGTTCAGCAAAGATGAGCAAGTCACTAGGAAACACAGTCAGTCCAGAAGAGATGATTTCTAGATTCGGAGCCGACACTGTCAGGCTATTCATTCTGTTTGGGGCAAATCCGGAGGCAGGAATGGATTGGTCAGACAGTTCTCTTGAAGCAAACCATCGTCAGATGTTTTCTTTAATCGACGCAGTTGATACAGCATTACGATTCTCAGATTCACCTTCTGAGATTGATGATTGGCTAATGTCCAGGATGAGGGTTAATCAGAAGAAATGGGTCGAGGTAATGTCCGACGTTAGCCTTCGAGAGGGTGTGATGATTAGCCACTTCGAGATGCTATCAGATTGGAATTGGTATCTACGTAGAGGGGGCTGTGATAGGGTCACTGCAATGACATTCTTACAGGGATGGATACCTATGCTAGCACCAGCGACCCCTCATATTGCTGAAGAATTCTGGAAGAAAACTGGTCGAGATGACATCCTAGCAAAGTTTGTGATGCCTATTCTTCAGCCAGATTCTAACGACATTCGAGTATTGGCACTTGAGAATTACCTCAAAGAAATTATCTCGAGCGGTAGAAATCTCAGAGCTCTTGCAGAAAGGCACTCGGAGAATGAAATCACGAAGGTGGTGATCCAAACATCTCCCGAATGGAAAAACGACTTAGCATCAGAGGCAATCAGTCTGCACCAAGAAGGTTTTGACTTCAAAGAAGGGGGACAGTCTCACGTCAAGTCGCTAGAGGCATTCAAGGACGAATCAACAAGAGGGGAAGTCTTCCAGACTTGGACCTCTATCGCCATGGGTGGGAAGAAGACTAGGGGACGAATCCACACTTGGTTAGAGGGCGAGAGGACACTAATTTCAGAACGTATTGACGAGGTCGAGATAATCAAGCAGAACTCAGATTTCATTGCGTCTTCCTTAGAGGTTGAATCGGTCGAGGTATACACTGCCGGAGAAGCCGAGGATGTTGGAGGTAAGGCCCGAATATCATTCCCCCTAGAACCGGGAATAGCATTTGTCTAGGTGAAGCATGCATTTGAGAAAATCCGATATCGTCCTTTTCGACGATCAATGCAACAAATGTAATCGGTGGGCAGAATTCATCAGAAGGAGAGGCCAAGAATCAAGAATAACTCTAATCGGACAGAATAGCCCCAATGGCGTTGAAATTCTAAAAACGATACCAAAGAGGCTTGAAGGACTAGACTCCATTTTTCTAATCTCCAGCACAGGGGAGTGGCATTCCAAGAGCGCGGCGATCTGGAGAGTCTGTGGAAAGCTCAGATTTCCATGGCCTTTGGCATCAACAATGGCACTGCTACCATGGCCAATTCGGGATTACTTCTACGACGTCTACGCCCGTATGAGGAAGTAGTCGTTCACTCGGTGGGTTCATGGGGCTCCGATATCTGGCATGCCCATTGAGTGAAGATGAGAGTGCCAAGCGACGCCGAGGGCGTCGGAGGCGCCGCCGCCGCCCGAGGAAGGAAAACAACCCTCCGGAAGGGAACGGTAGAGGCGCTAAATCGGAGGAGATTGAAAGAGCCCTAGCGAGGTTTACTGTTAATCCCAGACCAATGGGGATACCAAAAGAAATCAACCCTCCTCCGGAGAAGGTAGAAATCAAATGGAAAACCAAAGCAGTCACCAAGGAAGTTCAAAGTAAGGCTGGGAAGATAGCCTGCATCCCCGGAGAATTCGGATTCCTTCCCGAGGAAAGAGTTCAGAAGATTGCAGCAAAACTCGACGGTCTTCCAATCAGTCTGGAACAGGCTCTTTCTCTGCGGGCAGCATTAAATCAGGAGAAGAGTGTATATTCTCATTCAAAATTGATGCGTAGAAGCAATGAACTCAGTAGAAGGTACGACTCCGGAGAAAGCGTAATCGCCCTCTCGAAGAGGTTCGATGCACCACCGGTCAATACTTTCAGAGCCATACTTACAGGTCGAGGGTGGACAAAGACCAGAATCAAGGATACACTAAACAAGAATCCATCTAAGTTAAACAAAAGGGACAAGGAACAGTTCGAACTAGCCGAATCAGTAGACAGAGTAAGCTCGGTAAACCAAACCGAGACCCAAACTGCAGCCGAGGTCTTTGAGGAGATCCTGTGCAGCTATTTCGAATCAGTCGGTGTCAGATTCAGGCGCCAGGAAGAACTTCTGAAAGAACAGACCAAGAGTGAGGGTAGGGCAATAATTACGCCCGACCTCCTTCTCCTTGATGATGTTAGAATCAATGGAATTCCTTGTGCGTGGATCGATGCAAAGCACTTCTTCGGTGCAGATCTAAAATTCCCGAAGAAGAAGACCCAGAAGCAGGTAGACAGATATGTCGCAGAATACGGCCAGGGAGCTCTTGTTTACCGGCACGGATTCTGCGATGGACTAAGGCTGAGGGGGGCAATAAAGCTCGACTCCAGCCCTCTTGATTTGAAACCGCTTGAGGACTTCCATGAGAATTCGAAGTCCTGAGCCATCTAACTAAGGGCACCAATCCTACTTGAGAAAGTTGAGAAACCCCGTCTTTCGAGAGCTGAAGATAGTTCACCTAACCAATCATCCTCGTCAAGATAGTCATTAGGGACAATGACAACACTCTCTCCCAACATGCAAAGCATTGTCGACAATCTATCGGAGAAACCAGAATTTCCAATTGCCTCATTAGCTGCACCGATTATTTCGGTTCTAGACGCATCAAACTCCAAACCACTATCACAAGCAAAAATCAGTGCTCTATCAATAAGTTCCGACCACCTCCCTGAGTCCCAATTTCCTTCCCCAATAATTTGCATTGCAGATGCTCCAGCTTCGCTAATTTTCACTTTCCATTCAGGGTGATCAATATATTTCGAAGTATGCTTGCCAGTCCTCTCCTTCCAGACTAGAAGAACGGACGTATCGGTGGCCCAGCCTTCAGAAATCCCCGGCCCCCGATCGAGAAAATTTCCAGAAAAGGGAGAGCCTGCAGCAATCCTTCTTTCGACACCTCCCGATGAAAGAGCAGTTGTGTCCCCAAGGCCACTAGACCTCTTCCTCTCAACAATATGGGCAATCAAGAATGCCCTTCTGAGACATTCTTCGTGGGGGATGCCTATTGCCCTCTGGACAGATATTGCAGATGCTATTGCTCCAGAAGCAGACATGCCAAATCCCTGTGTCGCAGGCAAAGACATCCTGATGTTTAATTCCCAATCGAATGATTGAATTTCAGGAATCTCTCTAATCAACTCCCCTAGAACATCTTCGTACATTGTGGAGTCATAGTCTCCATCTTGGAATCTGACAACCAGTTCTCCTTCGCCATCTTCGCCTTTCGCTATGGTTTCCACTCCATCCTTCAAGCAAAGTCCAGCACCTCTGCTACCCTGTGCAACAGGGTCATCCACGACATCCTCAATCGTGAAGAATAGTGTAATATGGCCGCCACATTGTCCTCTACCCAGTGCAGTAGGCATGGTCACTCATCCAGTGAATAGGTAATGAATTGTTGGAATTCAAAGTGCTGTTGCGAGATCCTGCTCAAGGGAGCCAAACCTTCCTGCGAGCTCTTCAACTGCCTTCATGAATGCAACTTTGGGTTCCATTGACCCATCTGTTTCGAACTCCAAGATGAACTCCCCAGAGACTTCTTCCAGTGTCACTGCGTCACTGAATTCTCTGGAAGCCTCGGTACCGTCTCCAACATGGTTCAAATCATCTACTAGGATTGCAACCTTGTCGATGTCCTTCAGCTTCCCATCCTTGTCGAAGTCTTTAGCGTTTATTTCCAAGTCCATGTCCCATAGAATCTTGGACTTCTTTTTGTTATTCATGACTCCTATTCTTCGTGGGTGGAATGAGACTCCACAGACTGGAGACCACTTTGTGTGTTCTCGACCACGTCCCATTATTGCGGTAGCATAGAACTCAATCATCTGTCCCTTTAGGAGCTTGGTAATTGGGATGCTCTTGTACTCATCTGGAATCTCCAGCGATCCTTCTCCTAGGTACTTCATATCCCCAGCAGTAACCCAGCGACCCTCTTCAGAACCAAATACAACACAGGTGTAAATCATCTGGCATTCCACACATCCTCTTTCTTCCTCCACCACATCTTTGCAGTTGGGGCACTCATCTTGGAAGTGGAACTTGTCATGCACAGTGGGAATTGGTATCATTGCCAGCCTCTGGGCAATCATCTCGTCGGGAAGAGGTCCCGTAGTCTCCCAGATCTCCTCATCTTGCTCCTTTGTCCCGAGTTGGAATGTGACGCTGTCTATTGCCATCTTAGGAGTATCAGAAATTAGAGATCTCCTCAGTGCATTGGCAAAACTTCTGTCGGTTTTTGAGAGAAGAATCTGTATCTTCTCTTCTGTCTCTTTTAGTATCTTGATTTTCACCATTTTTTCACCTCAATTCAAACTCTTCTGCCCCTTCGTCCACCCTTGCTCTTGGTTCCATCGGTTGGCATGGGTGTCACATCTTCGATTCTCGTAATTCTAACTCCTGCACGAGTCAATGCCCTAATGGCCGCCGTCGCACCAGGGGCACTGTTTGATCTGTTGCCTCCAGCACCTCGATACTTCACGATTACTTGGTCGAAATCCTTCTCAGAAAGCATCTCAGCAATCTTCTCTGCAGCTCTAGTAGCTGCAAACTGGCCACCAGAGTCACTACCGCCCTTGGTCACCATCCCTCCAGAGACCTTGCAAACTGTCTCAGCGCCAGTCAGGTCTGTAGCAGTAATTAGCACATTGTTGAAAGTGCTGTAAATGTGCAGAATCGCTTTGTGCCCCATCACTTCTCCTCCTTGTCCGCCGTGGCCTCAGCTTCATCAGATTCTTCACTCTCATCTTCCTCTTGGAACCTCATTGTCTCCAAATCCTTCCTAAATGGATGCTCAGGATCAGCAAAAGGAGAGTTCTGACTATATTGTAGAGAATCCTCCTCTTCCTTTAGGACATGATATCCCGGGACGGTCATACGTTGTTCGCCGATGCAAATGTGCCCGTGAACAATCAGATTTCTCGCAGCTCTCATTGAAGGTGCAAGACCCTTGTAGTATACCACCGATTGGAACCTCCTGGAAAGCATGTGTTCGACGTTTATCTCGAGCACGTCTCCTATGTCAGCTCCTGTTTGCAAAAGACCCTTTCTTGTTAGGGACCCCAGCAACTGCTCCTTTTCCTTTGCATAGTGACCCTCTGAGGAATCAACCCTGCCGATAAGCTTCATTGCTTGGTTTCGGTGCCTTCTAAGGGAGGACTTCTCCCTCCAGATTTCCCTCATCCCTCCTACTTTCTTTAATCCGAATCTTTCCTTGAGGTCGTGTTCCTCGTCAATCCTTGCCTGTTTCCAAGGATGTGTTGGAGTCTGTGTACGTGGTCTGGAGAATTTTGGCTCGCCCATTGTATCACCTCACTTCTTCCTCTGGACACCTAGTGCAGAGCCCCTTCGTCCATTCGATCTGAGCCTCTGGCCCCTGACCTTGTGCCCACTCCTGTGCCTCATCCCACGCCATGTCTTGATCTCAGCTAGCCTCGCTACATCGTCATCCTTGGTCATGCTCACTTCGTTGGCGATGATATGGGCATCTTCATTCGATTCCAAATCCCTCTGCCGATTCACCATCCACCAAGGGACATTAGTTGCGTAATCGTCTATTGCCTTCCTGAGTTGGTCCTGTTCGTCGGAGGAAAGGTGACCGCCAAGCCTCGTTCCATCTATTCCAGAAAGTCTGCAAATCATCATTGAAGTCCTAATCCCAACTCCCTTGACGGACGTTAGTCCATAGGTGATCGGCTTCAACCCGTCAATGTCAGTGTCAGCAATTCTGACGATGTATGAGAAGTCATCTCCAAGTTCTGCTTCGTTCACTTTCGGCATTACGGTTCCCCCGTGTTCACCTTTCGGTGGCCTTTTGGGCATCCTCGCGAACTACAGTCCCTATTTGAACCGATTGGACAGCCACCATTTTCACTATAGTGCCCTACTCCTTGCAAACAACATACACCTTCTGAGTTCCAGTCGGTCTTTGCACATCAAAATCTACCATGAAACCCTTAGTCCCCTCAGCTCCTTTCAACTCCCTAGTAATTCTTCTCTGAAGGGTCGGATGAATTTCCGGATCAAGGCTGCACCTGAGGGTGATGTTGGAAATTCCCTTTTTTGCTACAGAGGATGCCACATGATCTATGGTGTGTAGGTCTGGAGCAGAGAGTCTGTGTTGTACAATTTTCCCTGTGGCCACGACAAAACCCCTGACCTCGTCATCTTCCGACAACTCATCTGTATGGATAAGCATCGGTCTCCTACCCTCGATTCGGACCCATGACGAGCCCGCCCCGCCCCCTACAGCCTTATCGTGCCACGAGTTCTGGAGGTTACTCTCAATTAGTACAGGGTCAACTATTGTCAGATAAGCTCCTCGGGGTATCTCCATCACGCTATTGAAAGATGATTCGATAGCCCCTGATCCTTCTCCTTCGATACTTGCAATGATATTCTTCCTCCCTACCCTGATGCATCTGTTCGAACTGCTTGAAGATAGAGAACCAATCCAGACCGAGAGCCTGTCGGTTCTTCCTCCGCCTCTGCTTAGCCACTCCCAGGTCCTCGACGCCCCGGGAAAGGTCGTTTCGAGAATACCATCAACCATGGCTCTTTGTACAGTGTCTAGTCTTGGAGACAAGTCCAACAGAACGGCCGGACCCTTGGGCCCATTCTGCAAATGGCTGCTCCAGGCCTTCAGAACCATCTTGATGTCTGGTTTCATCTCCTCAAGACTGTGGTTTTGCGCATCCCTCGGTCTCGCTGGATCAATATGCAGCATAGCTATTGGAGGGTGAGCACGTGTCCCAGCATCTCTCAGACTGGCCCAGTAAGATGCGATTGCAGATTCAGCAGCCCTCCCATCTCCCACTAGGACCCGATCCAGCGATCGTTGAACCTCTCCTTCTGAGTTTAGTTGCATATTCGCAGCACAAAGCTTGGCAACTTCCTCGTCCAACTCTATCCCTAGTGCAGGCCTCTTCAATATCTTCGAAAAAGCGATTAGCTGAACTCCAGAACCAGCTGCTGCATCTAGAATTACTCCTGCAGGTAGTGACAGAGGATCAATCTGACTAGCCCTAATCGAGGCAACAGACCATGGGGTGGATAGTCTCCTCATTCCTTCGTCCATGAAGAATGCAGGTTCGCCCTTCCTCGAAGACTCTGGTTTGACTCTCCTCTTCGCATAGGTCACCCCCCTCTTCGAAGGAACAATGGGAGAATGCTCCTCTCCATCCATGACCATTCCCGTTGGAACTTAGTCAAGTCACTTTCGCGACAATTACCCAGAGACTGGCGCTCTCTCTAACTTCAATTCGAATCTCAACCACGTTTCCTCTAGCTCGTGATCCTCACTATTGCCATACGCAATTGGGGGGGGTAGGAGAGTGACGTGGGATGTTCCAGTGTCAGTGAGGGGGAACGCCACTCCTCTGTCGTTGTCGATATCAAGTCCAATTGCCGACCATCCAAAACCTTCGATTGAGAACCACGGATCCCCGGCATTTTCTACCCAAGTACCGTCATCCAACTCTTCACCTGTATCGGCGTCCCAAACCGTGTAGTGGACCTCTACTGAATCACCATCTTGGATGTGTATATCCCTACTCTCAGGACCCTGGAAGATGGAAACATCCATCCGAACCTGTGCTTGGAGGACAGAAATGTGAGTTGCAGTGATACTAATCTCACGCTCGGATACTGATTCGATCAGATGGATTTCCATAATGGTACTGTCATTCGCGCCCAATTCATTGATTATTAGATATGGTTGACTATTCGCAGCGAAGACCACACCACCACCACTAATCTCCAATACGAGATTGAGAGTCTGATTTCCCCTATTGTGGACTACTATGCTTGCCGAATCACCATTCCCCTGATGCTGCCAGTCGCAGCGCACCTCTCCCGGCAGGAGGAAAACACCGTCTTGGCTCGCAAGCGAATCCGGCCACTCCCAGTCATCTTCACGGGGCGAACACGTATCAAAAAGCAAACCGACTTCCCACAACCACCGACCATCCTCCTTGAGGATATCAACATCAGTAGTTCCGAAGGAAGTTTCCAGATCTTCTAAGAATGACATTGCTGAAAGACCAACCCAGATAGACGAAATTAGCAGCCCAAGACCAGTAATTACGGACAAGACTAGTGCTGCCCGGGGTATGGTCATCCTGTTCAGCCCCAATGGTATCGGAGGATGCTCAATCTCGTCGGGGGTGTCGGATATCCACGACCTCGTCACGAATCCCTGAATTGCCCGCCTGTCATCAACGTTGGCACTTCAAGACTAGTCTCTGCGTAGTTCATCCTGATTTGATAATCCAAGCCAGGCTATCACACCCAACTCCAATGCTAGAGCCGCCATCCCAACCAAAATTTCGTATGGACCAAATCCCTTGGAAGCGAAAACAAACGAACAAAGGATTGCAGCAATCAAATCTGCAAGCCCCCACACTCTTAGCGACTTCCTAAGTTGAAGAATCCCGATAACCCATACCGTGGTAGACATTAGAATCAGTAGTAGAGGTAGTTCGAAACTACCCACCGTTCCCAACATTATTGTTCCAGAGATGATGAACAAATGCCCATCAATGGCAAGAGTGACAGTCCACTTCTCCAGATTTAGAGGTACCGTAAGTGCACAACAACCCATTACCACCACTCCAAGAAATAGCACGAGCCAGGGGAGATACTCAGTTGATGTCAACAACTCATCATTCCAGTGCATTAGTGAATAACAAGCCAAGACCCCAACGGGAAGGGCAATCCCAAGCCCAGATGGTTGGGAAGTCCTAAGGCTGCGAAATACCGCACTAGAAGCAGCAAGCAATCCAGCTGGCCCGAAAGACAACATCATTATCGCTAAACTGCGAGAACCAATTCCAACCCCATTCAATCCATGCTCCCTGCCCAAATCATCTTTCTTTTCATCCACCCAGAAACCAACCAAGACACACAGAACCAGAATGAATTCAAGAATTACCCATGGAACAGTCCAGTCCAACAGCCCATGAGCAAAAGGATCCACAATCATTGGTGCTGGCAGGGCCCCGCCCAGGGCAATTGCGACTAATCGAGCCAACAGTAATGGAAGAACAAACCAATCAATTGCGATGGTTATCCTGTCTAGAAGATTCTTCTGATGCAATAACGAAACCATCAGTAGGACCAGCACCAGAACAGTCACAATCGCCATGTCTAGCAATTCGTAGGGACTACTTCCGGGAGGGAAAACATGTCCCGAAACTAGAACCATGCAGAGTCCAGATATTGTCACAGCAATTGGCATCTCCATGCCTAATAAATGAGGTAATTCGAGCTCCAGGCCCCTCGTTCGATCCCTAATCAAGAAAACTATGATGCAACAGAAAACCCCTGCGGCAATTAGAATCAGAGGCCCTGATCCCATTGCAGAGTTTAGGGTTACACCGGTCAATACAATACCAAGGATAACTAGTCCAACAATTGGCGTATGGGTAATCTCAGAAGTCAGTAGTTCAGCCACATCATCGGTTTTGGCAAGCTCCCTCTTCTTTCTCCGGAGCTCTTCCATTTCGGCTACCTTGGGATTGTATGAAGACAAGGACCCACTTTGTGAAATCGAACCATCAGAAACCATATTGATAATTGAGTCCCTCTTTGCAATGGTTCGCAACTCAGATCTAACCTCACCTCTCGAAATCAGCCAAACTGAAGTCGCTACAAACACTGCCCCCGAAGCAGTCTGAAGGAGGAAACTGTTCGATCCCATCGATAGAACGTTTGTGATGACGATTAGAATCAATGCTGATGATGCCGGCTTCAGAATCGCCTCCATCCCCTCCGCCCTTGGCAAGAAGATTGCAAGCATCACTACACTGCTCAATAGTGCGAAAACCTCGGCTTCCGGTAATGGTCCAAAGATAGATCCACCATTCAGTCCATCGAACCAATCGGGTGGCGCCAACTCCAGACTTGAATCTCTGCCAGTACTGAAGACAAGCATTGGAACAGACATCATCCCCATTCCTAGAGTGAAGATTCCATCTTCCCCATAACGCATAATAAAAGCAAGTGAGATGCACATTAGAACGATCATTGCCTCATCGAGACCATGTCTCCATTGAACGACCAAGAAGGTCAGTGCTAATGCCCAGACAATTCCATCTGCCTTCCCATCCCGAAGCCCCAGAACGAAACTAGTAACGTGCAATCCCGACAACAACGCTAGCAAAGCCACAAGAGAAACTGTCGTGAATCCTCCAAATTGTGCTAGTAGGAGAATTGTCAGCATAGGCAACCAGAGCCCGATGCTCCAAAGATTGAGCACTCCAGAATCCCTGATCGTAGCCGAAATCTCAGTTATCCCCAGGAAACCAGATGCCAGATTAACACCAGATTCCCCCATTCTTGAGTTGACAATGAACAGAAGGATGGATGCCATCCCAAGGTAAATTGCCATAGGGGTAGTTTCGAGTTGAACCCCCCCATTGAAGTCGACGATATCGTTAGCTAGCATGACAGTACGAATGGTCTCCTCAATCAATTTCTCAACAAGGATCCATGACCAAGGGAGAAGCACCGTCACCCCGGAAAGAGAGGGAGAATCCCTCTTTACCGCCAAAGCAGCGGTCCCAATGTGGAGTAAAGAGAGAATCCCCAAAAGCATGATTCCCCCGTCACCATTATCCTTGGCCCCAGTCGGCACAAGAAGGACCAATACCACCAATATGGCAACTGCACCAATCCAAAGCACCCTATCTGTCACACTATTCTGATCCCTGAGTATTATCGCTACTGTGACGGAGGAACCAATCAAAGTGAAGACCTGATACGCGGATACCCCGAGAGCCTCTCTCACATAATTCCCATTTAGCAATATTATTGTCAGAATCGATGCAGAAACAACTAGAGGGAAATAAACTCGTCTAGACTCGACGCCCCTTACTACAAGATAAGACCCCCCAAAGGCCCCACCAAGGAAGGTCACCATGCCCAATGCATATCCTAAATCGTCTCTATTCGAAGCAACAGCCAGCAGTGCCCCAATCATTCCCAGTGAAATGGAAACCCCCCATAGTCCGGGCTTACCCAAGCCCAAAGTTTCGAAACCGTTCGAGAACCAGTTCTCCTCCTTGGCGAATTTAGTGGCCATGTATGCGTTCATCGCTGTAACGGACATTAACAGAAGGAAGAGAAGTAGTGGCCTCTCAATAGGAAGAACGTCAAGAGGCCCTACAGAAAATCGGGAAGTTACAGCATGCATTCCAATCCATAGATTAGATGATGCAATTCCTAGTGAGGCCAGATTGCCGGAGTTTCTGTTTATGGCAATACTGTGGAGAACAATTGTCGCCATCAGAATCATACCTGCAACGCCCACTTCACCAAACTCAGTTCCAGCAGTAGAACCCACAGCAAGAAGAACAAGAGTGGACTGGGCTGCGATAGCATCGTGATTATGCCTGTATGCGACAATAATGTTGACTCCAACTAGGAGCACCAATATCAGTCCTAGAGACAAGTCATCCTCTATCACTCCCCAGTGCCTGAGCTCTATTGCAAGACCATACAGAACCTTCATTGAAATGATAACCCAGGTTACTCCCAGCAATTTCATACCCCTCCTGGGGACCCAAATTTCTCCTAAACCAAAGCCTACCGCGGCTAGAGAAATAAGCAGCAAAGTTCCAACTAAGGAATCAAAAGTCCTTCCAATTTGAATACTAATCGCACTGTATAGAACAATCATTGAGACCATGATCATCCAGTTTACCCTCTTCTCTCCCTCTATCGAAATTTGAGAAACCAGATCTCTCTCAGGAGGATTATCCACACTTCCATCTTTCCTAATTTTCCCAGGGGTGTTGTCACCAGATTCAGAGAAGGGATCGAAGATGTCTCCGATAGCTTCATCTATTTTCTCTGAAACTATCCCGGAATTTTCTCCAGGCACCGCCTCAGTAGGAACATCGATATTATCGATATTGATTCCCGAAGGAAGCTTGAACTCCCTTTCTCGGATGATTTTGTCTGGAGGCTCATCCCCTGTCATCGCTCCGCAACAGAGCATGTATTGCATAATCACATCCCCTAATGGACTCAATTCGAACGTTAATGGCTTGCAGAAAATTTCCCCCGAGCCGTAATGCTTGAAGACTTGATGCCCGTCGGAAGAACGGGGGAAGTTGGGTGCAGAGTTCCTCTCAGAGAAGGGCCGTTGATTTATCTCAGCATGGTCTTGAGCCAAGTGGAAAGGTACATTGGAACATCGATTCTGAGGAACTCCACACACAAGCAGTTGAACTCGGAGAGGCAAAACTAACTTCGGACTCGGTACTTCTTGCTGTAACGGGCGAGCGGACTGGCCGTTCACCAAATGACCGATTCATAGTGGATGAGGCTGGTATGGCGGAGGATGTTTGGTGGGGGGCGGTGAATAGGCCTACTGCGCCGGCTGTTTTTGAGAGGCTTCTGATCAAGACCCGAGCACATCTAAACGCTGCAGAGAACCTGTTTGTCAAAGATGCCTTCTGTGGAGCGGATCCAGACTACAGGATGCCAGTCAGACTAGTCACAGAGAAGGCATGGCATGCAGCCTTCATGCACAATATGTTCGTACGGGCCTCGGAGGAGGAGCTGGCCGCTCACATCCCAGAGTTCACCATCCTTCATGCTCCCGAGTTGAAGTCCAGCATGAGCGACGGAGTCAACTCTGACGTCTTCGTCATCATCGCTCTCGACAGAGGTCTCGTGATAATCGGCGGAACCCATTATGCCGGGGAGATAAAGAAGGCTATCTTCACGATAATGAACCACATTCTACCTGCCAAGGGACTTCTACCAATGCATTGTTCAGCCAATACGGATGGGAACGAATCAGCACTTTTCTTCGGTCTTTCTGGAACAGGAAAGACAACTCTGTCAGCCGACCCCAATCGAGCTCTGGTAGGTGATGATGAGCATGGATGGTCAGACAATGGCGTCTTCAACTTCGAAGGGGGGTGTTATGCCAAGCTGATCCGTCTATCTGAAGAGGATGAACCCGCGATCTTCGCTACCACAAAGATGCGAGGCTCAATTCTCGAGAACGTGGTTCTGAACGCTGATGGCACTCCAGACTTCGACAACGGTTCTCTAACTCAGAACACGCGGGGCTCATACCCCATCGAGTTCATCCAGAATCGAACCCCAGATTCGATGGCGGGGAACCCGAAAAACGTGGTTTTCCTCACTTGCGATGCTTTTGGCGTACTACCACCCCTTTCCAAACTAAGTCCAGAGCAGGCTGCATACCACTTCATGTCAGGCTACACTGCCAAGGTCGCAGGAACAGAGATGGGGGTAACAGAACCCCAAGCAACGTTCTCAACCTGCTTCGGGGCACCGTTCATGCCAAGGCACCCAAGCATGTATGCAGATTTGCTTTCGAAAAAGATCAGAGAAAATAACGCCAAGTGCTGGCTGATTAATACTGGCTGGATTGCGGGAGGAGCTGATGCGAGCAGTCGTATCAAGATTAGTTGGACCAGGAGCCTACTCAATTCTGCAATCAATGGGGATCTGTCGGACGTAGTCTTCGTCAAGGATGAGAGGTTTGGTTTCGAAATTCCCACAACTTGTGAGGGAGTGCCCGACAGGATACTACAACCCAGAGGGACTTGGGATGATGGAGAAAGGTATGACAACGTGGCCAACCTACTAGCTCAGATGTTCATCGAGAACTTTGAGCAATACGCTGAGGGCTGCTCTGAGGAAGTAATCAGTTCCGGACCAAAACCAATTTAGTCAATTAGCCTCTGTTTGGCTGCTCTTTGAGCATCTACAGCGCATATTGCAGCCATGTGAACCACGTCTCTGGAACTATCTCTACGTTGCAGCACGTGAGCAGGCCTCGAAAGACCCTCCAATATGGGGCCAGTCATCTCTGCTCCAGCAACTCTCTGCAAAAGCTTGTATGCTATATTTGCCGAGGCAAGGTTTGGACAAATAAGAACATTAGCAGGCCCATCGAAGGACATGAATGGATAGTCTTGCTGAATATCCGGAACAAGGGCTGTATCGGCTTGCATCGGCCCATCAATAACCAGATCCGGCTCAATTTCCCTTACAATCTCAATCGCCTCTTCGATACGATCGGTTCTCATCTCTGCGGAAGTTCCGAAATTGGAGAATGAAAGCATGGCCACCTTCGGCTTGACTCCAAACCTCTTGGCCACCTTAGCTGTCTGAATCGCAATCTCTGCGAGAGTCCTTGCATCAGGGTAGATATTGATTGTAGCATCTCCGATAAACATCAATTGTCCATTCACTGTCATCATGTACATGCCCACAATCCGATGCGAGTTTGGGTCCGGACCAATAACTTGCAAACAGGGTTTAACGATATCTGGGTACTGATGGGAAACTCCACCCAGATATCCATCTGCATCACCCATTCTGACCATCATGGGTGCGAAGAAAGTCGTAGATCTTAGTTGCCTCACAGCATCCTCTTTGGTCATCCCCCTTCTTCCACGGAGTTGATGCAATTCTTCTGCATAACCCTCACGTCTCCTTGGGTCATATCTGACATCAATTATTTCGCAATCGAATTCTAGTCCCAATTCTTCCTTTACTGCCTCAATCCTCTTCTTCTGTCCAAGAAGGATCGGAACACAAATTCTCTCAGAAATGCACTGGGAAGCAGCCTTTACGATTGTAGGGTCCTCCCCTTCACAGAAAACAATCTTCTTCTGGTCACTCTTGGCTTGGTTGATCACTCTCCTCATAATTGACCTTGTTAGACCTAGACGAGACTCCAACTTCTCCCTATAGGCATTCAAATCAAACTCCTTCTTTGATACTCGCGCTACCCCTTCATTCACGGCCGCTTCAGCGACTGCACTGGCTTCCCAGATCAGAACCCTAGCATCGAAAGGCTTTGGAATCAAGTATTCAGGACCGAATGACATCTGCTCTCCACCATATGCGGATGCCACATCATCGGGAACCGGCTCCTTTGCTAGTTGAGCTAGTGCCTTTGTTGCAGCCATCTTCATATTCTCGGTAATTTCGCTAGCTCTGACATCTAGAGCTCCGCGGAAGATGTACGGGAATCCAAGAACGTTGTTAATCTGGTTGGGATAATCAGATCTGCCAGTTGCCACTATTGCATCGTCTCGAACGCTAGCAACCTGCTCCGGGGTAATCTCCGGGTCAGGATTAGCAAGTGCGAATATGAGGGGCCTTTCCGCCATCGCCTTCACCATTTCTGGAGCCACCAATCCTCCTTTTGATAGGCCCAAGAACACATCCGCCCCTTTCAGAGCATCTCCGATTCCCCCCTCGTCAATATCTCTTGCGAACTCAGATTTATATTCGTTCAACTCCCCATTCGACATCCTATTCGAGGTCATAATCCCCTTTGAATCAAGCATTATTAGATTCTCTCTCTTGACCCCGAGTCTGACATAATGTTTGGCACACGAGATTGCCGAAGCGCCGGCCCCAAGGATTACCACATTCACGTCCCCAATTTGTTTATTGACAACTTCTAGTCCATTTAGCAGAGCAGCTCCTGAAATAATTGCGGTGCCATGCTGGTCGTCATGCATCACTGGAATATCTAATTCTTCTACCAATCTCCTCTCAATCTCGAAGCATTCAGGGGCCCCGATATCTTCGAGATTGATTCCCCCAAAAGTCGGTGCGATAGCCTTGACCGCCTCAACGAACTGATCAACATCGGTCCTATCTACTTCAATATCGAATACGTCAATATCTGCGAATGCTTTGAACAGAAGACCCTTCCCTTCCATCACAGGTTTGCTTGCGAGAGCCCCTATGTCCCCAAGCCCCAATACTGCAGTACCGTTGCTAATTACGGCGACTAGGTTTCCTTTGGAGGTATATCGGTATACATCATCTGGGTTATCCCTAATTTCTTCACAAGGGTATGCTACCCCGGGCGAGTAGGCTAGAGAAAGGTCTCTTTGAGTACCATGAGGCTTAGTTGGAACGACGGTTACCTTCCCCGGAGGGTCCGAAGAGTGGTAATTCAACGCGTCCTCGCGCAGCCGCTTGTTGCTCAATGTGTCACCTCAAATGCTGCCGGCCCCACCATCTCCTTTGATGCTATCCTATTGCTAATTGTGGGATTATCGGCCTATATGGCTGTGTTTCCCAACTTTCATCTCTTTCATTGACTATGCTAGTGAGCAAGTCATGGACGACCACCCCTACCCTTCATAAATTGCACAATGAGGGACATACTTCATCCAATGTATGCTAGAGAAATAATTTGGGATTATCCTAAACCCGCAAACTTACCTTTTGCGGCTTATTGCGAGGAATTAAGAGCATTTGTGTTAGACTATGATATGGTTTTGCACCGACTGTCAGTGTGAGATGAAGAGAAATGGATAAGACTGGGCGAGCAAAGATCAAGGCAATTGGCCTAGTTGTCCTGATGATTCTGCTTCCTTGGGGTGCCAATCCATCTCTGCCATCAGGTCTTGAAATGCAGCCACAGGACTCCATCACTAGGGGGGAAGCCTCAGACAAGTCATGGGGAGAGAACGGCAGCAACGACACAGGCTGGCTAGTCTTGGATGCCACTGGTGCAGATACTGCCAATGGAACACCTGCATTGGCCGATCTTTTCCTGGAGTTCGCGCCCGGTGCGGTCATTGACAACCTTACTCTAGAGATCTCTGTAAACGGAAGCGATGGATACTGGGCCAATCAACCTCAGATTGCAGTGATGGATACACAGACAAGCATACTTGACTGGAGCGGAAGAGGTGATTTGGGGAGGCAAAACAACTTCGCCGATAACCCGCCCAGTCTAGTGGGGGGCATCTTGGACGCTTCACTGAAGCCAAATACAATCAGTGACGCTTCTTGGCAGATCCCCACAGGCATTGAGATCACAGATTTGGTAATCGAAGCGCTCCGACCCGTCGATCCAAAACTATCATTCAGTCCTCTGGAGGTGTCGATTCACGGTAGTGCCTACAACCCAATCGATGGGAGGATGCACATTCTCGTTGATGACGACCTCCTCCAGTTGGACGACAACGCAAACAAGCGCATTATCGACATTACTCCAGGCATTGAAGGGCGTTCAATTACCTCCGACCCAAACAGAGGGCTGCTCTACGTAGGAGATTCCGAGGGAAATGTCACAGCTCTGAGTCTTTCTGACTCAGAACCATTGGCCGATTTCCCTGTGGACACTAACTTCTCTCTCTCCGATCCAATCATGGCAATGGAGGTAGACATTTTCGGAGTTATTTGGGCTATCTCTGAATGCAATATGCACTACCTAATGCCATCCAAGGGGGCTCTCTGGAAGACATTTGAGTTCTGCACATCTTCGGATACAGAGACACCAGTCGGCATCCACATCGAAGGGAGGGAACTATTCCTAGCAACTCAGGAAAACGGTGTACGTGTAATAGAATACAATGTTTCAGCCAACGACTCCACAACCCTTGATGTTGAAAGGAACATCGTTTTGGACGATTCCAACTATCTCTCCGGGAACTCAATAGCAGACATCGCAGTTTCGGATGATATCCTCTACATTGCCACCTCTGACTCCGGAATCGACAGGTTCGACCTTTCTTCAAATTCCTGGATGCCTTCTTGGACTTCTTCGAATTGGCTTTCTTCAAACAATTTAGTCGGACTGGCGACAGTTCCTGGTTGGCTCTACATCTTAGGAGAAGAGCAAGTACAACCCTACGACACCGATTTGCTGCTATTCAGTTCCGACATTCAATTGGAAGACTTGGGGCTATCAGAAACCGCTTCAAGCATCAGTGCGTGGCCCGGAGGACTACTCAGGGCTCCTTCTGGTTCAATGGCAATAATCGGCGACTCATCCGGTACATTCGGACGGGTTCTTGAGGACAATTCGGACGGTTCCTTCCACCTCGTCAGCAGCCCTTCAATTGACGCCGCCGAGGTAACTGCGATAATAGACGACGGAGAAGCAGGCGAGTTCTGGATAGCATCTGGGAGCATCATCGACATAATGGACAAGAGGGATAACCTCTGGAAGGAACCAATCGACATCGGAGACAGCCTAACTTCACAGCTAGAACCTGGCGATATCACATCAATTGAACAGGATGAAGACGGTTGGGTTTGGGTTGGCACCACAAGCAGTGGAGTCCACAGGTTGAGCAATGTGGATGGCTCATACTTTGAAACAATCCAAGGCTTGAACTCCAACTCTATTACTAGTCTGGCATATGACTCCAACACAGAAATCCTAGTCATCGGGCATTCGGAATCGGGAATCTCACTCTACTCGACAGATTCCAACAACGTAATCGAGACTTACACTGAGTCAGAAGGACTGGACTCAGATATGATTCGAGATATCGCAACCAGATTCGGAATAGCGTACATCGCCACCGAGGAGGCGGGGGTGATGAGGATCGACCTCAGTACTCCTGCCATCATCGGATCATGGCAGTCTCTCGGTGTGGACAACCTAGACTCAACTCCCGTTGCAGTTGACGGGGATGTCATCTATCTCGGTCTCCCAGGTCTGGGAGTTCTACTCATCGACAGGCTGACGAGCGATATCCTCGACCTTTGGACACCTGACGATCCAAACAGCATCCCAGACGAGGACGTCAACACCCTGTCATTGGATTTCTACGGTGGTTTACTGATTGGCTCAGAGGTACAGAACTCCGGAGCAAACGCGAACGGAGGACTTGCCCGATGGGATGGCTCAACATGGGATCTGCTTCCAACCAGCATCCCCGGTTGGAACAACGATCCCTTCGAGTTCTACGATGTCTCCAGCGATGCTAATGGTGTCTATGCCGGTACAAATAGGGGAGCATGCATGTGGAACTGGCCCGACCCAAGCAACCCCCAATCCCAATTCACTCTAGAGGACTGCTGGACATCAGGAGGAGGCAATGGAGGAGGGGGGCAAGGCGATGGAATGCCTTCCAGATTCGTGCTTTCCGTGGAACCAATCGGCTCAGATCTCCTCTACGCTGGGACAACCGAGGGAGCAGCTGTGATCAATACATCAAATGGAACCGTTGTGGAGGTCTGGACGGCTGGGGACGACACCGAGAGAGCACGTGTAGTCAAATTCGGCGAGACACTATACCTCGGATTTGAGAACTTAGGAATCGCCCGATTCAACCTCACCTCCGGATCCTGGCTCACGCCGTGGGATGGCTCTCAGGGAATTATCGGGGACGACGATGTCACCGTCATGATAGAGGGGAGGGAAGAGGGCACTATTTGGGCTGGAGGAGACTTCGGGCTCACTCTGATTGATTTGGTAAACGAAACGACTCTGATTCAATGGGACCGAGGCGCTAACCAAGACGGACCAACGCTTCCCAACTACTCCCCAGCCGAGATTCTAATTGTCGAAGGAGTGATGTTCTACTCCCCCCAGAGAGGGCAACCATGGAACACGAGGGACGAGGTCACTAGAATCAACCTGGACAACAATTCGACACTATCGACAATTGATGCCGGACAACGCATGGGTTTCAACGGGGTCATCCACGGAATGAACCAAATCGGCGATGAGGTGTGGATCAGCGTCGTAGAGATCTCCGGATGGGGTGGATCCGGGGATCCGGGGACTATTCTGAGGTGGAACACCACCTCTGATGACTGGGAGGACGATCTACAAACGATTGGCGATGTAGGCAGGGTGAATGCCCAATACCTAGGCGATTGCTTCCCACTAAACACCTCATGTGAGATGTGGGTTGCATATGGAGACAACATCCTCAGACGATTCTCTGCCTCAAACATGACCTTGCTGAACCAATGGAACGATGTTGATGGAAGGATCAGGGGCATGGTTGAGTACCAAGGAGAGTACCTCTTCGCCAGCATGAATGGGATCCTCCGTTGGAATCCATCAAATGAGACATGGCAATCCTCTTGGCTACCTGGAGATGGACTACCTTCCGAATCGGAGCTAGACTTCTACTCCATGAAAGTTGTTGGAGACGATCTCTGGACGGCATCGGGTTACGGAAACGACGCCCATGTGATGAGGCTATCAGGAAACACCAGCAACTGGACGATTTGGGATGTCGATACCAGTGACATTCCCGATGGATACGGAGCCGACATCTTGCTTTGCCACGATATCGTACACGTAGCAATCGGGTTCAGCGCATGGCAGTGGTGGGCCGTGGGAGGGGGGATTGCCCGATTCGACCTCGGAGACCATGACGGGGATGGAATCACCGAAGAGTGGTTATCCCCCATTACTGAAGATAACTCAAACATGGCCGACAAGGACGTTCGAGCCCTCGCTTGCGACGAAGAGAACGAAATAATGTATATCGGCTTCGATACCGACAACGTCGGCATCGATCGATTCGACTACTCCTCTAACAACTTCCTCGCCACACTCACCCCGGATATGGGCGTCTCCGAGGATCCAGTCTTCCCGGGCGGTATGCTTTACGACGACGATCTACTATTGGCTTCCCATTATGACGGGAGCGGGGGGATTACTAGAGTCATCACCTCTGGGTCATCAGCCACTTCTGGGCAGGTCATCGGCCTGGGAATGGACTCGTGTTCCATAGTCAGGGTTCCCACCGGGAGCTCCAGGTCCTATGCCATAGGGAGATCTGGGGACCTCTCTGGAATCAACAGGGTAGACAGGCTTGACAGCACGGGCCTTATCGAGGGTGGACTCGACGAGTTGGTCGGGCTCCCCTCTGGCATCGTTCACGAGATGATTTCCAACGAGACTCACGTTTGGGTCACAGTCGGCTCCTCGGAGTTCTCATCCCTGTCATCCACCGTACTCCAGGGCGAGTTACTCGACAATGGTTCGGTAAATTGGCAGTATGGCTTTGATGCCCTCTCCGAATCCATCAATGAAATAATGCTAGTGGACCAGGAGATTTGGGCCACGACCGTTGGAAACGGGCTATTCTCATTCAACCTCAGCCAGAAGGTAGTCCAGCAGACTCCACCTGCGTTACACAACCAGATGGACGGCCTACTCCATGACGGCGAGAACATCTTCATCGGACTCATGGGCTGGGCTGGGAGCTCTGCCGGATTCCAGACATTCGATCCAGAGACCCGCTCCTGGGGTCAAGGCAGCCTTCTGGCCGGCCTCCCCAGCAACATCGTCACAGACTTCGTGGAATACGGGGAGCACATCCTAGTCTCAACCCACGGGGGAATAGGACTCTGGAACCTAACTAAGAACGATTGGGACGACCCAATTACCACGGTTGATGGTCTCCCGACACCAATCTCGAACCATTTATTCGTGCCACCGGCACCAATTCTTGGCAATGGGACCGTTCTCGTTGGCGGTCCAACGGGTCTGATCGTCCTAGACCAGAACCTAGGAGTCGTCGGGACAATCGGAAGGACAGACGGATTGGTCGGTGACTTTGTTTCTGGCATTGTGTATGCAGACTCAGTCTCCAGGACTTTCAATGACACATCCACTGGTTCAACGATTACTCTGCACCACGACTCAGCTATTTTCATCTCGCATAACGGTCAAGGAGCATCCAGGCCGGGGGTCGCGGCATGGGACGTCTCAACGGACAGATACAACGGCACATACAACATTGACATGATTCCCAGCAACGACGTCAGTGCAGTCGAAACAGATCTCTGGGGTGTCCACATAGCAACCTCGAACCAGCCTCTAGTGCACTGGAATGGAACTTCAATGGCCATGGAAGCCGGTCCTGGGGCAATTGACCTGCAGGGTTGGCCTATCACAGACCTCGCTTCCGATGGGACTCACCTTGCAGTGATATCAGCGAGCAAGATTAGTATCGTCAAGGCAACGGGGGACCACGATGTGGTCATGACCGGTGAGATGCCGGGTGCTTTGGCTGCAGATGCCGATGCGTGGATGGGGCTAGCCGTACTCGGGGAGGACGGACTACACATCTACAAGCCGATGGAGACCCTTCGGGAGGTCCCGAGGGAGAATCAGAGGAGGGCATACCCACTAAACGCAATTTTCGCAGACAGGACGCTTGACATTACAGATACTACGAGGCCCGGAATGCCCACCCATTTGGTCTCACACGAATCCCCGGTATCGATTCCAATCGATCAAAACCAAGCAAACTCCTCCGATTTGCTTCTTTATCCAGGATCACTGACATTCTCTTCCCCTGTGAGGGGGTCGTGGGTCTGGGCCAAGTCCACCAACCTCAACTATACAGGTAGTTGGGACCTAGCATCTCTCGATTCCAGAATTGAGGAGTCTTTCCAGACTGCGATTTTCAACACCCCCCCGGGGGCCCTATCTTCGACAGTGCACCTCCAAATGCAATCCCCTCAGGATGGGAGAATAAAGATTCGAGTCTCCTACGACTGGGAGAGGGTAGAGGCGCCAACGGTGATGACGAGCCTATATGACCGTCCCAACGACGGAGGCGGAATCCTCCATGCATCGTGGCTTCCAGCCCAGGACTCGGCTTGGTCGGCATACAGGATTTATCTGTGGGACTCCACGGACAACCCACAGTGGACTCCATCCAAGGAGGATCTCCCCAATCTACCTGCTTACCAGAGAATCCCCTATTGGTCTCAGACCACAGCAGTCTTCAGCACCGGAAACAGCAATGGCTCCGAGGTACAACTCTCAGACCAGAGGCAATACAGAGCGGCAGTAGCTATTGAGTACTCTGATGGTAGCCTTGGAGACCCAATTTCGTGGGAAGGGAACGCAACCCCAACCGACGAGATCCCAACGCCTCCAGGGTGGCTAGAGGTACAACCGGTCTCTGGCGGGACTCCCGGGACAGTTTCCGCGGAGTGGTCAGCCTGTCAGGAACTAGATCCCCAATACACTCGTATTTGGGCTGTCCAGCAGGAGATTTCCAATGCCTTTGCCCTCTCGAACCCAATCGACTTCTCCTTCGCCGCCGGGAACTCTTCAGTTCTCGAACTAGACGGCAATGTCCCCTACTGGTTTGCAATCGTCTGCGTGGACGAATCTGGGCAATTCGATCCTGCAAACGCCACTGTGGTCGGACCTGTCGTCACAGCAGGTGGGCTCAATGATGGTATAGCTCCGATACCGATAACTGGCACCACCGTCAGTGACGCCCCCAACGATGAGGGGGGCAGGATAATCGTGACATGGGAACCTAACCAGGAGGAGGATTGCTCCTTCCACGTCATCTACATACTCCCTGCCTCGGGATGGACCGCTCCGACGTCAGTAGATGGATGGCCAGTAGCACAGTTCGTTACCGATTGCACCACCGATGAGGTCGTAATCGATTCGATTGGCAACTCAACACTCGAAAACGACGTGGTATACTGGATAGGGGTAGTGGCTGTTGACGACTGGGGCAATCAGAACGTCGACGAGGTACTAGTGGTTGAGACGGCCAGTTACTCCGAGTTCGACTCCTCCGAATTCACCCCCCCAGACATGGTCTCAGGATTGCAGGCATGGGACCATCCCGGCGACGACGGCACGGCAATCGACGTAAGTTGGGACAGGACAATGGCAGAAGACTTCAGTCATTACACGGTTTGGGCGTCAGACTTCCCACTGAACGACTTGACCGAAGTTAGCACTGCCTGCGAATCAAGCGGCGCATGCAACCTTGTTACTATCGATCAGAGGCAGATTGGGAACTCCCCACGCCTCGAGGTGACCCTGTCTTCAGCTCTGTATGGGACAGAGGCCGATGAACTATCACCATCTCGAATTTCGCCTGATGTGCCCCTCTACGTCACCGTCACGATCCACGACATAGCCGGGAACGTGATACTCTCAGACTTTAGCGACAACATGGCTCTAGTCACGCCCATAGACAACAGGGGCGACCTGTTCCCTCCGGATAGGGTTCCCTCGCCAACCCTGGTGGACAGGGCTCCGGACTCAGGCGACGGGATCCTCGTCTCATTCTCACCAAGTTCCGATCCCGACATTGCCGAGTACTGGGTTTTCGCAGTAGCCGGAGCACCATTCGATAGCGCCGAGGGACTCGAACCGGCTCTGGTTCTGGACAGGACTCATAGTGGGCAGTTCCTCCTGGAGGCACTTTCTAGCGGAGAGGGCATTCAACCCGACATTCCGATGTGGGTTGCGGTGGTTTCAGTCGACACCTCCGGGAACGCGTGGATCGACGACCTCGAGACTTCAATGATCAGTCCTGTAGATGAGAACTCGCAAGACCCCGGAATTCACCTTCCAGAGGTTTCTGAGGTCATGGCGTACTGGGATGCCACCGGATCCAGGATTGAGGTCCTATGGACTGACTCGGAAGACCCACAGGTGGAATCCTATACCGTTTTCGCTAGTACGATGCAATTCTCGGACACCAGAGATGCGATCATCGTGACTTCCTCGGTTACCTCAAACGCTTCTTTCGACTACATCGGTCCGACATCCGTCAGTTCCTCGACACCATATTGGCTGTCAGTCGTTGCCTTCGATGGCGAAGTCCACAGGCTCTCTGTCGATTCGATACGAGTTTATCCTCTATCCGAGTTATCTCCCGGCAGGTCCTCCGACGGTTCAGGGGCTGATGGCGAGTCTTGGTTCGACCAACTGGTTGACGGGGACCTAAACACCGTCATAATAATGGTTTCAGCAATCATGGTCATCCTCGGTGCCGCTCTTATAATCAGACCCAGAGAGAAAACCGCTCCACAGCCATGGGAGATGGGCACTCAGGAGGTCGAGATGGAGGAGGAGATGACAAGGGAAGCAATGGGGATCTCGGAAGATGAGGAAATAGCCTCTAGCTCCATCCTAAGGAAATCACAGAGCGAAGAGGAAGAGCCAGAGGAGGAACTCTCCGAGAACCCCACTGAAGACGCTCCAGAGGAGTGGCAAGGTCCCGATGTGTCTGTGGCAGATCTACTTGATTCCAAAACGGAGGAGATCAGCCTAGAAGGACTCAATGATCTAGCCGACGACCTCGATGAGGAAGAATCCGAGGACATCGACGTGACATTCTTGGACGACGTCCTTGATGACGATTGATCCAGTGACGAGGACCGTAGCCTTGAAGGACAACACTCGTCTGGTCGGAACGAGAATCATGCCAGTATGCAGGATGTGCAAGCAGAACTATCCTCAGGCCCAATTCATCACCGGGAACGGACCCAGATACCAGGTCTGCTCCCGTTGTGGCGTGGAGAATGGACTAGCCGACCCTGATGACACTCCCCAGTTCTACTCCGACGAAACCCTAAATGCCCGACTATCGCTTTACACCAGGAGGCACCTCCCATGGATTTCCGTTCTAATTGGATGGTTCCTCTTCCTCTCCATCGGCCGAGGAATAGAACTCTGGTCGGGTCTCTTCTTCGGAGTTCTTGCGATTTCTTCCCTAATTGTCCCAGTGTTACATTTAATGGGTGCTACTAGATTTCAGGCCGAGCTTTCGAGGATAACCCCTTGAAACCGGCAAAGGAACCCTTGAAATACGTAACATGCCTCTCCGAAGCTAGAGGGAACAGAGGGTTCCCTGAGAAAGCCAGTGAGATTGGATGATGAGAAAAGGAGGAGTCAGGACAGAAATACGAGAGTTCGGGAAAACCAGAAATGACGCTCAGTGCAGCGTTATCGAGGTGTTCGGACTCGTGTCTAGGCTCGCTCCAAGAAATCATCCTTTACTTGTTGGATTAACGGAAAATTAGGAAGTGAATTTACAATGCAATATCAGAAAAAAACTAGTGTGATAACAGCGCTGCTTCTAGTGCTCATGGCCGGATCAACCGGCGTCGGAGCCGATGGATCAGACCCCCTGGACCCCTCAGACGGAGGAGCCGATTGGGACGGGGACGGATTGACCAACGCAGAGGAGCAAAGTGCTGGCACGGACATGAATAACCCAGATACCGACAACGATGGTATGCCAGACGGTTGGGAGGTCAACTACGGCCTCAATCCCAACTCTGCCAGCGATAGTGGGGCCGATCCCGATGGTGACGGCCTAAGCAACGTGGAAGAGTACGAAGCAGGGACCAACCCAAACTCGGCAGACACTGACGGCGACGGTACCAATGATGCTAACGACCCCTATCCAAACGACCCCAATGACGGAGCCGCATCGGATTCGGACGGCGACGGAATACCCGACGCATACGACCCCGATTTCCAAGGTGAAGGATCCGGAGACGGCGGCACCGAAGGCGGTGGCGAAGGAGAGGATGGACAGGGCCAAGGACAGGGCCAAGGACAGGGCCAAGGACAGGGCCAAGGACAAGGACAGGGCCAAGGACAGGGCCAAGGACAGGGCCAAGGACAGGGCCAAGGACAGGGCCAAGGACAGGGCCAAG
>JAQXEZ010000015.1 GCA_029250605.1 Candidatus Thalassarchaeaceae archaeon | reverse complement strand
CGCCCTGCGATGCGGGGACGTACAACCCGAGCAACGGTTCCAACTCCTCCTCCGACTGCGGTGACGTGCCTGCTGGGAGCTACTCCGGGCCCGGGGCATCGGCCCCGACGCCATGCTCCATCGGCACCTGGCAGGACCAGGCCGGCCAGCCCAGCTGCATGAACGCGAGCGTGGGCCACTACGTGGACACCAACGGGTCTACGTCCCAGACCCCCTGTGGGCTGGGCACCTGGAACAACATGACCGGTCAGGCCGCCTGCACGCCGGCATCGCCGGGCCACTACGTGGGCACCAACGGGTCCACGAGCCAGACTCCCTGCAATGCGGGGACTTACAACCCCAACTCATCATCCAACTCCTCCACGGACTGCCTAGACACACCGGCGGGCAACTACTCCGGGGCCGGAGCGTCCTCCCCTACTCAGTGCTCTCCAGGGACTTGGCAGAACCAGACGGGGCAGTCCAGCTGCATCGATGCCAACCCGGGACACTACGCATCGGGTTACGGGAACACGAATGAGACCCAATGCGCCCTCGGCACTTGGACCGACCAGACGGGGCAGATCTCGTGCGCCCCGGCGTCCCCGGGGTACTACGTGGACACGAACGGTTCGACCTCCCAGACCCCCTGTGGTTTGGGGACGTACAACCCTAATTCTGGCTCTAGCGACCCGTTAGATTGCGTCCAAGCCAGCCCCGGGTACTACGTGGAACAGGAGGGGCAGTCGAGCCAGACTCCCTGTTCCGCTGGCTCGTACAACAACATGACCGGTTCCACCACTTCTTCCGACTGCATCGACGCTCAACCGGGCTACTACATCGCCTATCCCGGATCAACCTCTCAGAGCCCCTGCCAACTCGGAGAGTTCCAACCATCGCCGGGACAGGCCTCATGCATAGACGCAGATCCAGGGAACTACGTCGACTCTCTGGCCTCAACCAGCCAGACGGCTTGCTCCCCTGGATCGTACCAACCCTACTACGCGCAGACAGAATGCCTATCTGCAAATGTGGGGCACTACGTAGATGTCTCCGGCTCCGCGAGCGAAACGCCCTGCGATGCGGGGACGTACAACTCATTCACGGGATCCGTTGTCTCTTCTGACTGCTTGGAGGCCGAGGCGGGTTACTTCGCTGCCTCCCCGGGATCATCATCGCAAGTTGCCTGCTCCCCTGGTTCGTACCAGCCAGACCCCAGGGAGACCGGTTGCATATACGCGACGCCGGGCCATTTCGTGGAACAATCAGCGGCGACGTCCCAGGAGAGTTGCCAACTCGGAGAGTACCAGCCCAGCACCGCTAGGCAGAGTTGCATGACCGCGGACATAGGCTACTACGTGGATTCAATCGGCTCATCCAGCCAGACGAAGTGCCTGCCGGGCAAGTACAACCCCGAAGAGGGAGCCGAGACTGTCGAGGCATGCATAGATGCAGAGCCGGGATTCTACGTCGAAACTACCCCATCTGGTGCTGGTAGCCAGACCTCGTGCTCGGCTGGAACATACCAATCCGCCTATGGGATGACCGAATGCACCGAAGCCGAGGCGGGTTACTTCGTGGACACTACACAGGCCATGACTCCCACTCCATGTGAAGCGGGGACATACCAGCCAAGCACAGGACAGGTGAGTTGCCTTGACGCTGGCGATGGTCACTATGTCGCCGGTACGGGCCAGTCCGATCACACCCCGTGCCCTGTTGGAACATACCAACCCAACGTGAAGCAGACTATCTGCGAGGATGCTGACCCGGGTTACTACGTTGGCGCGGAAGGTTCCACCACACAGACTGGCTGCCAATCCGGGACCTACCAACCAGGCCAAGCACAGGAAAGCTGCATCTCTGCGGGGCCGGGCTATTTCGTGACCGGTACGAAGGCCATTGAGAAGACGCCATGCCCCCCTGGTACGTGGCAGAACCAGACGGGGATGACCACCTGCAATAGCGCAGAGCCTGGATTCCATGCTCCCAACTCAGGAGCTGATGAGCAGACTCCCTGCCCCAGTGGGACGTTCCAATCTGAGTTCGGAAGCATAGAGTGCGAGAGTGCCCCGCCAGGATACATCGTCGGCCTAGATGGCATGGCGGTTTCGAACCCATGTCCGTCTGGGACCTACCAGTCGGCAGCAGGTCAGACCAGTTGCGCAGAGTCATCTCCAGGATACTACGTCGACTCCCTTGGTTCCACCGAGCAACTACCATGCCAACCAGGGACATGGCAAGACCTAGGAGGGGAGTCGGGGTGCCAAGAGGCACAACCGGGATACTTCGTCGAAGTTGAGGCTTCAACTGGGCAGACAGCCTGCTCAGAGGGCACTTACCAGCCAGAAGCCGGACAGACCAATTGCATAGTCGCTCCATCTGGATACTTCGTAGAGTCACCGGGCTCCTCGGTGTTGACGAAATGCCCCTCGGGACAGCACCAGCCCGTGGAGGGCAGCACCTCCTGTGTGGACAAGCCAATCGACCCCGTACTAATTGGAGGGGGTGCCGCGGCTGCAGTAATCCTGCTAATTGTCTCAGTTGTCGGATACAGGTCGTACAAGAGGAAGCAAGAGGCCGAATTCGAAGCCATGATGTCCGAAGATCCCGAAGTCGAAGGAGCGGATACAGAAGACGAAACTCCGGAGGAAGTGGAAGAACCAGAGCCTGTGGACTACAACTCAATGACTGTGGCCCAGCTCAAGGAAATGCTCCAAGGGCGCGACTTGACAATTGGAGGGAACAAGGCAAAGTTGGTCTCAAGACTCGAGGAGGACGACATCCAGCTGGCGAAGTTCAAGGCAAGGCTAGGCCATGTGGAACAGGCAGTTGATGACAACGAGGGCGATGATGACGATGACATCCTGGGAGACCTAGACCTGGAGGATGACGATGATTCCGTAGAAGAAAACCAGGGTCAATCGGAGGTCATCGATGAAGTCAGCGAGGATGAGTTCGAGGAAGAGGCCCCGGTGGTCGAAGAGGCCCCCGAGGTCAGCGAGGACGAGTTCGAGGCCCAGCTCAAGGAAATGCTCCAAGGGCGCGACTTGACGAGTGGAGGGGACAAGACAGAGGAGTTCGAGGAGGACGAGTTCGAGGAGTTCGACGAGGAAATCTCAGAGGAGCCAGTAGCAGTTGCTGAGACTCCGGTCGAGGAAACTCCTGAAATCAGCGAGGACGAGGTCGAGGAGTTCGACGAGGAACTGAGTGAGGACGAGTTCGACGAGTTCGATGACTTCTAGACGAATGGTCGTAGCCTATCCTACTGGCTCCCCACCCTCGCCCATGAATGCGAGCCTCCCTAGTGACCCCTCATCCAACATAATGGAAACAACCGCATCGGGGACCGAGGTCCCCAAAACCGATCTAACTCCGTCCTCGTCATGGACGGTCGACAGCATCTGGGCTGTTGCCCTGACCCTCCATCCCTCATACGAGTCGCGATGCTCCAGCTCACCCATTATCACCTGCCACCCAGATGACTCGTAGAGCTCTGCTGTCTCGGCATCGGTGGTGAAGATGGATCCTGCACTTCCATGGTACTTCTCGGCATGGGAGACCCAATTGGGCGGATCTTCGATGTCTGGGATTGCCACTATCTTAGCCTCTAACCCGGTGGAGGCCAGCCATGCCCGGAGCATGGCAGCCCTCTCTTCCGAGGACCATGGGTTCCTGATCGAAGGTGGTTGGTTGGATGACCCGATGGCGATTATTAGCCCCTTGTCGCTTGCATTTGCGGAACGCCAGTCATCGGCAGCTCGAATCATCAGGGCATGACCCTTGTGGACGGGTTGGAACCTTCCCAGGACCACCACGCCCGACTCTGGGGGCTGTTCTGGAGGCAGTGGCTCCAATGGCAGATCGCTCAACCCTGTGACCCCCACGCCTCGGACATCTTCGCCCTCCCGAGCATCCACCTGCCGGCCTCTAGGAACTCCCTGCCAGCCATCAATTCCATCTCTGACCTTCTGAGCGATTCCATGGCATTGAAGAGCGACTCGCTCAGTGTCCGGTGGGATTCCATGGTGGGCAGAATCATGGGGTCCTCGGCCGGCTCCATCGTCTCGCCCATATCCTCCCTCCTAGACATCCAGTCCAATACCACCGACTCGGAGTATGATGACCTGTCAGTACTTGAAAGGGCTTCTGAGAATTGATCCCACACCTCTGGTAGGAGGAAGTCGTCGGAATCTGTTACGGGCCCCTCCAGCATCGGTTCTACATATAGGAATAGGCGCGCTTCCCAGCACCTCCACTGGGCCGAGGAGCACCACTTGGCGAGTAGGAGCCGGAGTTCCATAGAAGCGTCGTCGATGGCCTGTGAGAGCTTCTCCCCCCCACCTAAATCGGCTGACCCGTCGATTAGTTCGAGTACCTCCCCCTCCAAGTCTACGTCGAAGTCACGATGGAATCTGGGATCTGCCTCGGGCCTGGATGCTCTGAGGGATGATCCCTCCATCGCAGAATAGATATCCTCCACTGTCATTGACATTATCTCGTCGAGCAACCCTCGGTCGACAAGATGGAGCATCACATCGACCATGCACCCGATGAACCGCTGGTGTCCAAATACCCTCGCTCGATGGATTCAGGTGCTAACTTTCCACCGAATTCAAGAATGTGGGGCCATGCCACCCTCAACAGTAGATGCTAGGGGGGCGGTTTTGGAATGGCAACTATTGACGAGCAGATCAAGTCCCTGGAAGATGAGATTTCCAAGACGAAGTACAACAAAGCCACGCAGGGACACATAGGGAAGCTGAAGGCCAAGATAGCAGCACTCAGGCAGAAGCAGGAGAAGGCCCAGGCCCACTCCAGGTCGAGTGGGGGTAACCAAGGCTTCGAAATCAAGAAGTCTGGTGATGCCTCAGTTGCATTGGTCGGATTCCCCAGCGTGGGTAAGTCCAGCCTCATATCCCAACTAACCGATGTCGAGTCCGATACCGGTGACTTCGCCTTCACAACCCTGACTTGCATACCCGGGTTGATGGACCACAGGGGTGCCAAGATACAGATCCTGGACCTCCCGGGACTGATCAAAGGAGCCTCAGAGGGCAAGGGGAGGGGCAAGGAGATACTGAACGTCATCAGAGGTTCCGACATGGTACTGTACGTTATCGACCCATTCCAGAAGTCGCACTTCCAGATACTTGACGACGAACTGTGGAAGGCAGGGATGCGGTTGAATCAGAGACCCCCCCAGGTATTCGTGACCAGAACCAGGAGAGGGGGGATAGAGGTTCGATCGACACTCGAGCAGACGAACATGAGCGAGGAGGAGATCCAAGGGATAATCAGGGGATTCGGAATTGTCTCTGCCACGGTTACCTTGAGGACAGACGTGACGGACGACCACATCGTCGACACCCTGGCTGGCAATCGAATCTACAGCAGGTCTGTCGTCGTGGTCAACAAGATCGATCTGGCAAACGAGGAGGACCTGGAGAGGGCCTACGAGGGACTCCCTGATGGATGGCCGATTCTCAACGTCTCGGCCAAGACTGGAGAGGGCATCGATGAGATGAAGGACTTCATCTTCGATAACCTAGGGTTCATGTCGATATACCTCAAGCCGCAGGGCCAGGAGGCTGATTTAGTCGAGCCCCTGATCGTGAAGGACACGTCCAGAGTGAGAGACGTGTGCGCCAAGCTCCACCGGGACTTCCTGAGGAAGTTCCGTTATGCTAGGGTGAAGGGACCGAGTGCGAAGTTCGATTGGCAGAGAGTGGGGCTGGATCACCTGTTGAAGGACGATGACATCCTGACCATAATCCTCAGGAAGTCGTAACTGGCAATCGATGTATTCACCAATGTGATGCCTATCCTAGCACATGGGCGAGGGTCTGCTAGGGATGTTTGAGAGCGGCGAGTTCAGGAGTCTGATTTCCCATCTCGACAAGAGGAGGAAGTTGTACCTAGGGGTTTTCGCGATAGGCTTCGTTTCCGGTTACCCAATAGCTGAGATGATCATCGAATGGCTGCTGGATTCTGAAGGCTACATCCCAGTAGGGGTCGAGATCATCATCCTACAGCCGCTTGAGGTGATCTTGCTCCAGCTAAGGATTGCCGTGCAGATTGCATTCGGGATGACGATAGCGGCAATCATCCTAGATCTGTCATGGGCTGGGAGTGGTTCATTTCCCGGGGCTGCAGCTCGGCTGTCCCATGGCTCAGGGACTACCAGGGCAGTCTCGGCAATACTGACTGTTGCTGCATTGGGGGCGATGGGCCTGGTTTATGCTCACAATGTCCTGATCCCCTTCCTGCTGCAGTACCTGGCCGAGGACTCAGCTGCATCTGGCCTGCAGTCGACCTGGCAGTTGCAGTCTTGGGTAGGTTTCATCACTGGGCTGTACTTCTCTTCCGTATTGGGTTTCCAGGTTCCGATACTGGCCGTCCTGCTACTCAGATCTGGCCTTATCGAGAGAAGGTCGATAGTGGAGAACAGAGGTGCTATCTGGTTCGCTGCGCTTTTCCTTGGTGCGCTCATTTCACCACCGGACCCAATCTCGCTATTCCTAGTGGGTGGCCCAATGCTGGTCTTGCTAGAGGTTGCACTCCTGTACGAGGGCCTCAGAAACCGAGAATGAGCGATACTTGATTCCTACCTTCACTCGGACTCGCAGAACGGGTAAGCATCGTGCATGGGCGGGAGGAATAGGTCGCTACAAGTTCGATTCACCGAGGATAGCCCCAGGATGCTAGCAGAGTCAAGGGATACTGTCACTGCTTGGGTCGAGACCGGGCTCGGCACGTAGTCCTCCCCCGTCTGTGTGATCAGGAGGGTTATCCCATCGCCCGCAGGGACTACGACGTCCATCCCGAAGAACTCCATCTTGGCTAGAACCGTGCTCCCGGGCGTTAGTGTCTGCCCCTCCTTCCCCCCGGCGTGGAACCGGAGGTCCATCACGGCATGGCCGAGGTGCATCTCATCGGACGTGCGGACCATTTCCACGAACAGGTGACCAGAAGTTGACAGCAGCCCGATCTGGGCCTCGATGTGGAATGTAGGCGTGCCCACGATGCGGGTTTCCGCCTCGAAGGACGGGCACTCGATCGTGGTCTGGCTGCTGGAGGTGATCGTGGCCCCACCCAGCAGGACTTGGCATTCGTCCATCCCCACCATCAACCATTCTACATCCTCAGGGGGGTATGTGGACTCAACTCTCCAGCCCCCCATGTTGTCCTGGATCTCGGCAATCAGCCGTGGCTGCGGGCCTATGTCGCGCAGGTAGAAGTCGAACCACTCGAGAAGGTCGTCTGCCCAGTCCCAGCGCAGGGTGTATGGGTAGGCCTCCGCCCCCCTCCCGCTGGAGAGCCCGGAGTGACCCTCCTCGCGGTCCGGGTAGTCGTGCCCCCACTGGCCGTAGAGGCCCTTCACGTCGAAGCCGGCATCGATGGACATCTGATGCACGGGGAACGCCATGTGCGGGTCAACGTTCCAATCCTGCATCCCATGGATGATGTATATCGAGCCCCCGTAAACGTCAAGGGCCCTTGTCAGGAAGTGCCTCTCCTCCCAGTAGTCGGATCCCGTCCAAGCTAGGTTGTCTCCAGTCATGTACGCAGCAGGTCCTGCGTAGTATCCCTCCAGGTACCCCTCGCAGGCGTTCTCGATGTCGCCGCCGTCCCCATCTAGTCCGAAGGAACCGTAGACCCCGTTGTGCATGACTGCTCCTCGGAACTCCATGCTTCCGTTTCGCCACATCAGGTCGTGGACGCCTATGAGTCCGGACATCGGTACGATGGTAGCCAGATGCTCGGACGCTGCTGCGGCTGCATTCCATGGGGTGCTTCCGTCGTACGACTTCCCTATCGCGCCGACTCGCCCGTTCGACCATGTTTGGGATCCAAGCCAGTCGACTGCCGCCTTGATGCCGGCCTGCTCGTCATGACCCATCAGGTCCATGCAGTGGTTGGATTCCCCCGTTCCGAATACCGAGACCTGCGCGACCCCATAGCCGTGGGGTACGAAGTTCTCGATGAGGAAGCGGCCTAGTCTGTCCGCGGGGGTAACGGCATCAACATCGCCGTCGTCGTAGTAGGGGCCTATCTCGGCTAGCACCGGGACCTTACACCCGTCGGCCAGCTCACCTGACTCCCAATCGCACCCCTCTATCACAGGGAGCCATAGACCTAGGTGGACCTCGGCGCCTCCGGTTACCCCTGCCCCTCCGTCTGTGGCGTCTATCTCAGGGACCGGGACGTAGATGGAAAGGGCCTCGCCGATCCCGAAGGACCCGTTCCAAGAGACTCGGGAGAACACATCGTCTGAGTGGTAGTGGGTTTCCGAGCGATTCTCGACCGAGGGGAGCCAATGCTCTGGCTCTTGGTCTTGCTCTTCTGACTCTGAGTCGAGGCATCCCGAGAGAGGTGCGAGGGAGAAGACCAGCGCCAACAGTACAGCAATACTACGTTCTGCCACGTTTGTGCCTAAGTGCACACGACTTCAACCCTGCCATGGTCTGGGCATCTATTCTATTGTGGGTCTGAGGCAGGACAGGGTCGCTCACTCTTCGGCACCGGCCTCGACCTCCGGGGTGGCCCCCTCGGAGAACTCGGATATCGACATCTGCTCCTCGGGAGCTAGGGATGCGGCTAACTCGGCGCTTGTGAGTCCCTGCTTGCTAGCCTCGGACCTGAACCATGCGCGGACCTTTCTGTACTCGACCTCCGGGCACCCGAAGTACTCGGCGAATCTCCTGGTCGTGGTGAGGCGCCTGGTCAGGCCCTCCCTCCTCCTGTCTATGAGGCCCATGGCGGCTAGGTCGCGCACGTGGTCGTACGCCTTCTGTCCGAGCATGTCCTTCAGCTGTGACTGTTGCATTGGCTGGTGGTAGGCTATGAGGGCGGCTGCTGGGAGGAGCCTCGTGGGTATGTCCGCCCTGAAGGTCTCGGGGAGGAAGGCGGACATCTCGGGTCTGACCTCGAGGATCCACCTGCCGGAGACGTCAGTTAGCTGGAGGGCGCTCCCCTCCCTCTGCTCGATTTCCTTCCTCAGGGTGGAGAGCCCGACGTGCATCACGCCCTTCGGCTCCCCGAGCATCTCGGAGAGCTCCTCCAGGGACATCGAGCGGCCGGCTCCGAAAAGGATGGCCTCCAGGATGGTGGCCAGTGCTGGCTCAGACATTGGGGGCCCCCATTGAATCGGACTTGGGGTGCAGCCTCTCGGTTAGCTCGTCGTAGTCCCTGGACTCCCCCCAGAGGTCTCCGAGGACGATGCGGCCGTTGTAGCCGCCCTCCTGGTCGAGCGAGATGTACCCTCTGTTGGTCAGGAATAGGGTGGAGACGAATGCGGTGACTTGGGACTCCGTCTTCGACTCCTTCTTGTTGAGCCTGTCTGGGGATTTCCGGTTCAGTTCCTCGGCGACCTCTCTGAGGGCAACCCCCTGTGAGGGATGGTTCCTGGACTTCAGCGCCTCCCACGTCCTCTTGAGGTCCCCCTCCAGATCCTCGACGTGGAGGCTGCCGCTGAATCGTGCCCTCTCCCTGTCGTGAGCCTCCCTCCTCTCCTTGGCGATTCTCTCCCTGGTCCTCTGCTCCTCCGCGATCCTGCTTGCGTCCTTCAGGCCCAGGAGTAGCTCCCCGAGTGTGACATGTCTCCCCTCCTTGCCGTGAATGCGCCCTTCGAACATCGACGGCAGTGTATCGTCGGCCGCTCCGGACATCACGCCGACCGAGAAGTTGTAGTCGGCGTCGTCGAACTCGGCCTCCCAGCCTCCGTCGAAGTCCCATTCGACGTCCTCCTCGAAGTCCATTGCACTCTCCTGGCGCTCTATCAGGGAGTTGGCCTGCCCTCGCAGTATCGACCATGCCATCCTGATCATGCGTCCGCACGACGGGAGGTCGATGTTCTCCGCCCCCTGGATCCGTTCGTTGAACATCTCGATGAAGCTGGAGAGGTCGACGTCCCATGGGTCAAGGTCGCTGGACTGGAACATCTGGAAGACTAGGGCGACGGACCTGTCGAACGGGTCGATGAGGAACTGGTGCTCCGCCTCCTCCAGCGTCGAAAGCTCCATCAGCCTGTCCAGGAACTTGCTCGTCTCCAGGTTTGGCTGCCCCTCGAGCAGGCGGAGGACAACGTCATCCCTCATCTGCTCGCCGAATATCACTATGCGTCCTCCCTCACTTCGATGCTAGGGCTAGGTGGTGATTCTTCCTGCTCCTCTGCTAGTGCCGCTTCCGACTCCTCGATGTCCTCGCTGACATCCTCGGTTCTTTCCCTGAGGCTCTGGAGCCCCTCGCCCTCGGGATCGGGAATGCCCTCCTCCGGGACGTCGATCCCGGCCCTGTCGGCGAGGCCACCGAGGCTAGACGGTGCTGGGAGTGGTTCGGGGGTCTTCGGCATGTCAGCGGGGGACGGAAGTTCCGGCATAGCCTCCCTCTCCGCCTCGGAGGCTGCCCTGGCCTTCTCCTCGGCCTCTATCTCCTCGCTCAGGTCCAATGCTGCTGCCCTGTCGAAGTCGGTTATCCTCTGGCTGCACCCGTTGCCGGCGTGTGTGATCCCGATGTGGTGGTCGGCCAGAGTGAGGCTGACCTTCCTCAGTGTGACCATGATGAACTGTGCCATCCCGCTCCTCATCCTGCAGAGGGCTGCGATCTTCTCGGAGTTGAATGGATCGAGGTTCTGGTCCACCTCGTCGAAGTAGTAGAATGGGCTGGGCTCGTAGTCCTGTATGGCGAAAATAAGTGCGAGGGCGGCCATCGACTTCTCGCCTCCGGACAATGCTGTCCTCCTGGTGTTCTGGCTCTTGCCCGGTGGGACGCAAGCCATCTCCAGACCGCCCTCGAAGGGACTGTCGATGTTCTCTAGTCTCAGCTCGCCCCTGCCTGTGGGCTGCAGTATCTCGTACACCCTTCGGAAGTTGTTGTTCACGTGCTCGAAGACGTTGAGGAGACGCGTCTTTCGCTCATCCTCCAGCTGGTCTGCTATCGTGGACAGCTCGTCCCTGCGCTTCCTCAGGAGCTTGCCGTCTGCGATGAGGTCCGTGATTCGCGAGGCGGCAGCGTCGTACTGCTCTATGGCGAGCATGTTGACATCCCCGAGGGCGCGGAGGCGGCGCTCGAGCCCCTGCACGCTCCGCTCCGCCTCCACGACTGTTGGCAGATGCGCGTCTTCTGGCGGGATTGGGATGCCTGCTTCCTCCAGCTCGGCAACAATCTCGTCCAGCGCTTCGCGCCTCTGCTTGATTTGTACGCTTAGTTCCTCTAGTCGTCCGGAAATGTTCTGCCTCTCCTGGGATATTCTCTCCAGATAGGACCTCAGGCTGGCCCTCTCCTCGACGATCTCGTCCCTCTTGTCGTTCAGGAGCTTCTGCTCTTCGTCGAACTGCGACGCCTGCTCCCTGAGTTCGACGAGGGCGGACTCGGACTCGCGAATGTTCGAGTTGAGTTCGCCGATCCCCTTCTCTGCGCGTGATATGGACTCCTGCTGTGACTTTACTTGCCTTTCTAGAACAGCCACCCTGTCAGTTAGAATCTTCAGCTGCTGGGTGGATGTCTCGATCGATGCCTCCGACATGACACGTGTCCTCTCGGCCTCGGTCCTGACTCTCTCTGCCTCCCTTAGCTTGTCAGAGAGGTGATCGGGGGTGTGGTTCTGCAGGTCCTCCGCGGCACCGGTGCGAGCGGCCGATGCTTCCTCTAGGGCTACTCGGGCGCTCTCGCAAATACCTGAGAGTCTGGATTTCTCAGACTCGCACTCGTGGAGCTCCTTGTTGGACGCCTTGAGCTTGGTTCTGATCTCGATGACGCCCTTCTCGGCCCTTTCCATGTCGGCCTTCCAGTTCCTAACCCTGACCGAATGATCGTCGTTGTCTAGCCCGTGGATCCTGTCTCTGAGTTCCTGCTGGCTCCTGCGTAATTCCCTCAGAGCGCCGTCGACGGTGGAGAACAGTAGGCCTGCCTCTTGGACGACCATCTCCATCCTGTCTATCCCGGAGCTACCTGCCCCTGATCCGTCGAACCTCGGCCGATCCCTCTTCGATGACGAGCCCCCGGTCATTGCGCCTGAGCTCTCGATGACGGCTCCGTCTAGCGTGACCATCCGGACCCCTCCCATGTTCTCCCTCGCCACGTCCATGGAGTCGACGACAAGCGTGTTCCTCCCTGCATAACGGACGGCGGTCTCGACGCTGGGGTCGAATTCCAGAAGATCGTGGACGAATCCCACCACCCCTTGATTCCTAGCTACGAGGAGTGTCCTGCCCTGAGGGCGTGAGACTGAAAGTTTGTTGAGAGGGAGGAAGGTCGCCCTCCCGCCTCCGTTCTTGCGTAGCCATGCGATGCACTTCGAGGCTACGTGGTCGGATGTCACGACGATGCTCCTGAGCCCGCCTCCGAATGCGAATGACAGCGCCTCCTCGTGAGATGGGTCCTTCGGGGTCGCCAGCTCGCCCAGAGTCCCAAGTATCCCGTGGATCTCCTCGCTCTCCCTGAGCTTGGATAGGGCTGCCAGCGTGTGTGCTGATCCAGGGGTGCTTGACCTGGCCTCCATCCTTGCCTTGGCCTTGGCGAGTCCCATCTCGGCGTTCCTTAACTTGGACTCGGCTCTGTCTCGGTCGTCGACTAGTGACCTCTCCTGCTTCTGGAGGCTCATCAGCTCTTTTGCCAATGACTCCCTGTTGGTGTCTGGGCTGGAATCCTCTAGGTCCTCGCCCATGAGGGCTTGGTCGTCCCTCTCTAGCTCTGCGGTCTCGAAGGCCTGCTCTATGCCGGCTAGGTTCTCGGATGCAATCTGTGACCTCTGGTTCGCCCGATCGAAGTCGAGTTGGGCTTGAGAGTATGCTGTGCTTGCGGTCTGCTCGCCCTCAGTGGCCTTCCCCAGGAGCCTGTTAAGATCACGTCCGTGCTTGTCTCCCGATTGAATTGCCTTCCTGGCCTCTTCCTCATCATCGGCGGCCTTCTTTAGCGCGGCCTTGGAGTCCGAGACGCTTTGCCGGAGTTCGGTGATGCTCTGCTCGGCCTGCGAGCGCGCGGTGTCGGCACCCTCCCTCTCTCGAACTAGGATCTCGACCTCCCCCTCGGAGGTCTCGATGGCCCTCTTGTGGTCGCCGATTCTGTCGGAGGCCGTCTCCATGTCGATTTCGTGTTGTTTGATGCTGTCCAAGATCTTCTTGGCATCACCACCGAGTACCCCTTCCATCTCCCTGCCGATTTGGACTAGTTCCTTGTCGTATTCGTCTAGCCTCTGGCTGGATTCCAGCATCTCTTTGGATATTTCCTTCTCCTTCGTGACGTAGTTGGACCTCTCTTCCGAGAGGAGTTCCACCTCTCCCTGCCTGTTTCTGTGCCTAGATTGCTCGAGGGTCAGTCTGGCCAGGTCGGCCTCTCCCTTCAGCTCCCTGAACTTCAGGGCCTGCTCCCTCTCCTTCTCGAGTTCCTTTAGCCGGCCCTTCTGGTCGGCCTCGAAGATGTCGATCGTCTCTATGCTGCTCTCCACGTGCTTTCGCTGGGTGTTCGCCTTGCGGATCTCCTCGTCGTAGGCAGTTACCCCTGCGACTTCCTCGAGGACTCCTCGCCTCTTGTGCGGAGTCATGGTTGCTAGGTTTGTGACGTCGCCCTGTAGGACTACGTTGTACCCGTCGCCCCTCAATCCGGCTTCCGAGAGGATTCTGCGCATCTCGGTTGCCGTGGATGGTTCCCCATTGATCCTGTATGATGTAACTGGGGCTCCCTTCCTGTTTAGGCGAACCGTCCTCGTGAATGAGACCTCGTCCGAATCTGTGCGTAGCCTCCTCCTTCCTCCGATCTCAGGCGTGTTGCTGAAGACCAACGTCGCCGACATGTGCTTCGCGGGTTTGCCTGTCTTCCCCCCGTTGAAGATGAGCTCTGACACGTTGGAGGCCCTGAGTGAGCGGGTGGACTTGGGGCCGAGGACGAATCCTATGGCGTCCCCGCAGTTTGACTTGCCGCTTCCGTTGGGGCCTGTGATGGCTGTGAACCCTTCTTCGAAGGGGATGGTTGTCTCTCCTCCGAACGACTTGAAATTCTCGACCTCAATCCTGACTAGATGCATCCCTTCACCTCTGTCACCGGGAAATAAATCACCGACAACAACGCCAGTCGTTCCATTTGGGGTTAAGAACATTGAGGCAGTGGTGCGTTTCGGGACACGAGTTAGTGGGGTGTTTGGGAAAAGCCGCGAGAGGGGGTTCGCCTCACATGTTCCTTCTGAACTTGCCACCGCTCTCGAATAGTGCCTGTGTGACCTGGCCCACGGAGCAGTGTTCCACGATCTCCATCATCACTTCGAACAGGTTGTCGCCTTCGCGTGCGGCTTGCTTGAGCCTGGCCAAGCCCTCCTCGGACTCCTTCGAGTGTGCTTCCTTGAAATCCCTGTTCCTGCTAATGACCATCATCTTCTCAGACTCGTCCGACCTGGTCACGTCGATGTCGAACTCCTCTGCCGAGGGGGTGGATGAGTCCGGGTCAGTGAACGTGTTGACACCCACTATTGGCATCTCTCCGGTATGCTTGCGGTGCTCGTAGAGCATCCCCTCGTCCTGAATACGGTTGCGCTGGTAGTTGACCTCTAGTGCCCCTAGGACCCCTCCCCTGCTATGCATCTCCTCGAAGATTCGGAGGACCTTCTCCTCTACCTCATCAGTGAGGAAGTCCGCTACGAATGATCCTTGAAGTGGGTTCTCGTTCCTCAGCCAGCCGTACTCCTTGGCCAGTATCAGCTGAATCGCTACTGCATCCCTGACGGTGTCCTCGGTGGGAGTGCCGAAGGCCTCGTCTCGACTGTTGGTGTGGAGGCTGTTAGCGTTGTCCGCGAGAGCGTAGAGGGCCTGCAGGGTAGTTCGGTAGTCGTTCCATGTGAATTCCTGGGAATGGAGGGAGCGCCCGCTGCTCTGAATGTGGTACTTGAGCTTCTGACCCCTCTCTTCGACTCCGTAGAGATCTCGCATCACTATTGCCCAGATCCTCCTGGAGACTCTGCCGATCACTGCATACTCGGGATCCATCCCATTGGAGAAGAACCACGAGAAGTTCCGGAGGAACTTGTCCGGATCCAGCCCTCTGGCCTTGAACAGCTCGACGTAGGTGAGTCCGTTGGAGAGAGTGAGTGCTGCTTGCGTGATTGGGTTTGCCCCTGCCTCGTCGATGTGGTACCCGCTGATGCTGACGAAGTAGTGGTTGCGGACGCCATTGTTGACGTAGAACTCGGCGACGTCTCCCATCATCCTCAGGGCGGTGTCCAGATTGAAGACTAGGGTGTTCTGACCCATGGCCTCCTTCAGCTGGTCTGCCTGTACGGTGCCCCTCACAGTGGATAGGGCGTAGATGCGAATCTCCTTGGATTCCTTCTCGTTTGGATCCCTGCCATTCTCCTCGACGAATTTCCTGGTCTGCTGCCTGATGGCCACCCTGAAGAAGGCAGCAAGGTGCCACCAGTAATTGCCGTTGATGGTCATGCTGACCGAGGTGCTCGGAGCACATAGGTCGAAGCCCTCGAACAGTCGGTCCATCTCGTCCACCGTGCTGATGCTGACTCCGGACTCGCAGACCTTCCCGAAAATATCGAGCCTCTCCTGCGGGTCGTTCCCATACAGGCTGGGAGAGTCGAATGCCACTGATAGCCTGTTGAAAGGCTGATCCTTTGACAAGAAGTGATAGCGCTTGTTTGTTCTCTCTGCGCTACCCTCTCCTGCGAACATCCTGACTGGGAGTTCGTCCTCCCTCCTGAATGGGAAGACTCCACCAGTGTATGGGAATGACCCGGGGGCGTTCTCCTTTCGAATCCACAACAGCCTGTCCCCCCAGTCCTCTGTGGTTGGCAGGGCGACTCTTGGGACCTTGGTGCCAGAAAGTGTCTCGTGGGTCGTCTTGACTGGGATTTCCTTCCCCCTGACGGAATAGCTTGCCTGGCCGGAGCGATACGCCTCGGCCTTTGAGTCGAAATCTGCCAGAGATTCCCATGCTGCTTCGGGAATCGTGCCGCGGACATCTTTCGCCTCGTCGATTAGGTCCTGGTGGGCATCCTTCTTGCCTGAGGATTCCAGCAGTTTGGCTGCTGCTTCGAGTTGCTGCACCTGACGGACTGATCTTGCCACGTCTTCGGACCTCTTGTGATAGTCCCTCACAGTTGAGGAGACCTCGGCTAGGTAGCCCTGCCTCTCCGGGGGTATTGGGGTGTCTCGATTGGGGAGACCGTCTGAGCCCAGACGAGGTTTGCTGGAGAAGAATTCGGTTCCGAACCTCTCGTTTAGTAGGTTGGCCATCATCTCCCATAGCCTATCTACGCCTGCATCGGCGAACTGGCTGGCGATGGTAGGCACTACTGGCATAGACTCTGGACTCTCGCCGAAGGCCTCCCGGTTCCTAAGGAACTGTTTGCGAATCTCGGTCAGCGCGTCCTCGGCTCCGGGCCTGTCGAACTTGTTCAGTACCACGATGTCGGCGAAGTCAAGGGCTGCTAGTTTCTCCAACTGGCTCGGTGCCCCGTACTCCCTGGTTGTGACGTAGATGGAGGTGTCTGCGACCTCTGTGATCGCATCATTACCCTGGCCGATACCGCTGGTCTCGACTAGGACCAGATCGAAGCCGACCGCCTGACAGGCCTCGACTGCTCGATCGACGCAATCTGCTATCTCCCGCCCACTTTCCCTGCTAGCGAAGGAGCGCATGAACAGATTTGGGTCGGAGAGGGAGTTCATCCTGATTCGATCCCCCAGCAAGGCGCCACCGGTCTTCTTCCTAGTGGGATCAGTGGCTAGGAGTGCGACCCTGGCATCCGGGTTGTCTCTGCGAATCCTCAGCATCACCTCGTCCATGAGGCTAGACTTACCCGCGCCTCCCGTCCCAGTGATCCCGACAACGGGGCACTCCGACCCCTTCTCCCTAGAGCGAGCCTTTGAGAGGGCGTCGTAGAAGTGGTCAGTTTGGGAGTTCTCTGCCATGGTCAGCAGCATGGATACTGAACCATGATCGTCTGCATCGATCGGACCTGATATGGAATCGAACCTGGAACTCTCTAGCAGATCTACACCCGATGCCTCCCCCATTGCATCCCGTACCATTCCGACTAGTCCCAAATCCCTGCCATCGTCTGGGGAGTATATTCGAGAAATTCCCTTGTCTGCGAGATGATTGATCTCGTGCGGAAGGATGGTCCCCCCACCTCCGCCGAACAAGAAGACATGCCCGAAGCCCCCCTCATCCAGGATCTCCTTGGTGTGGGTGAACATCTCGACTGCCCCTCCTTGGTATGATGTGATTGCGATAGCGTGGGCATCTTCCTGGATGGCTGCGCGTGCGACCTCGTCGGCACCTCTGTCGTGGCCAAGGTGGATCACCTCGCAACCCTGACTCTGGAGTATCCGCCGGAAGATGCCTATCGCTGCGTCGTGGCCATCGAAAATCGCTGCTGCGGTGATGACTCGGATGGGCATTTTCCCGCCCGAGGCCGTGATTGGGGCATCGGTTGTGCCGCTGCCGGAGCTGCTTTCCACGACATTCCGAAAACATGACACCACAAGAATGCGTTGACTGTGGCAAATGGCATCTTGGGCATTTCCGGGGCATGATTCAAGACTAGGGGAGAGTTCCCCCGAGAAGTGGAAGAGAGGCCAGAAGCGATTGAAATCTCCCCTGGTGATGATGAGGGTCCTTGGGGGGAAGGCTCGGCCTCAGCAACAAGCGAGACTCTGCTCAGTGGGGATGTAACCTCGTTCGGGGGCGAGGGGGAAAATTCCCCATATTGGGCGGATCCCAATACGGAGAGCAAGGGCCTTTCCAACGGTGCATGGTTCGCGATTGGACTGATCCCAACCCCGATTGCAATGTGGATGACTTCATTCCTATTCGTCATAATTGCCGAGTCTGGCTCCCAGAGTGGTTTCTTGGAGGAGTTATTCTTCACGCTCTCTTGGTTGGTATGGCCAATAGGGCTGATTGGAGGGATCGTCTGGAGTTTCGTGAGAGGGAACAAGTACTTCGCATTCGGGCTTCTTACTACTCTGATAGGCCTTCCAGCGGTGTTGTTCCTAGCGCTGATTGCCTTTCTGATCTCAATGGGGGCATTCTGACCATCAGAATCCCCCAACTAGGACGTATGCGAAGAGGAACATTACCACCCCCATCGCCCCATCGATTAAGTGGGCCTTTGACCTTAGGGCATCGGCTCTGTTACCAGAAGTCAAGACAGTGGCGACAGTCACATACCAAGTTCCATCGATGAACATACCCAGAATACCCATTCCGATAAGAGTCTCCAGTGAGGAGTCGGCTTCGATGAAGGGGGCATACAGCGCCAGCATCCATGCCATTATCTTGGGATTGAGCAGCGCTATCGAGAAGCCTTGAACGAAGCCTACCCTGTCGGAGTGGCCATGAGATTCACCGTTTTCGGAAACCTTCCTTGGGCCTGCCATGGCGTGACGCAGGAAAGTGACTCCCAGCCACAGGAGGATCAGCGACCCGCCCACTCGGAGGAACTGCTCTACGTCCTCGTTGGCCGAAAGTGCCGTGGCTATCCCTAGAGCCGCGAGGAAGGCGTAGATGCCGAAACCGATTCCGTGGCCGATCCCTGTGGATATGCCCTGGCTGCGGCCTCCAGCCATAGTGTTCCTGAGAACCACTGCCAATGACGGTCCAGGGCTCATCGCGCCCAACGTGAATACCGTTGCTAGGGCGACCCATGCGCTAGGTTCCATTGCCTCACCGACTAGGCGCCTGCGTACATGGCCTCTATCTCGTCGGCCCAGTTCTCCCTGATCTGGATCCTCCGGATCTTCAGAGTCGGGGTCAATTCGCCGTGGTCGACGCTTAGGTCCCTAGGCAGTATTGTGAACTTCTTCAGCTGCTCGGGGTTGGAGAACTGCCCGTTCAGCCTATTGACGTGCTCCTGTATCTCGGCGAAAATCTCCGGACTGTCGGTGTACTCGCTTAGGTCGTGTCCGAACTCTTTCAGCTTCTCCAGCTGCTCCGCCGGATCCTTGGGGACCCTTGCCCCGTCCATGCCGTGCTTGTCCCTCAGTATCACGCTGACGTCCAGGGTGAATAGGGCGCTGCAGTACTTCCTGTTGTCCCCGATTAGCATGCACTGCGAAACGAGTGGGATTGACTTCATCGTCTCCTCAATGACGAGTGGTGCGATGTTCTTACCTGCTGAGCTGACGTATATCTCCTTAATGCGCCCGGTGACGCTGACGTATCCCTCTGAGTCCTCCCTACCGAGGTCTCCGGACTTGAGCCAGCCGTCTTCGGTCATTGTATCTGCAGTAGCCTCCGGGTTGTTGTAGTAGCCCTTCATGATGTGACGGCCGCGGAATTGTATCTCCCCGTCCCCCTTCTCATTCGGGTCGTGGATCCTAATCTCACCTACGAACGGCTTCCCGACGGTTCCTATCTTGTTGTTTCCAGAGAAGCCTATCGTCGCTCCGGCCGTGGTCTCGGTCATTCCGTATCCCTCGAAGAGGGGGATGTCCAACTTGTGGAAGAGGTGCAGGATGTCGGGATTGATTGGGGCCGCCCCCGTGATAGCGTACTTCAGGTTTGAGAAGCCGATCTTCTGCTTCGCCTTCTTCCTGACTATTCCCTTCAGGATCGGCAGGCTCAGCCATTTGACCTTGCTACCGAGGCCGGCGACCAGGTTAGAGTAGACCTTCTCGTAGATTCGCGGAACTCCGATGAATAGGGATGGTTCCACCTCCTTGGCGTAGTCTATCGACTCCAGAGGGGAGTTGACCACGCGCATGTGCATCGCGTCCCTAACCCAGATGTGGTTGTCTGCTAGTTGCCCGAACACGTGGGCGCATGGGAGCCATGAGACGTAACCATCGCCCTGGTTGAACTTGGCTATGGCCGAGACTCCGGCTATCTCCGCCTCGAAGTTGTCGTGAGTTAGCTCGACTCCCTTTGGGTTGCCAGTTGTCCCGGATGTGTAGATCAAGGATGCGGTGTCGTCTGGATTTATGCTAGATAGCCTCTCCAAGACAGCAGAGTCCTCAACGCCCCTGCCAGCTGAAATGAAATCGAGCCAAGGCACTGTCTTCGGGTGATCTGGCATGTCGACGCCGTCCATCACGACCACCGACTCGACCTTGTCGAGCGATGCTAGTGCCTCGTGGAGCCGGTTAGTGCACATCTTGGCCGGATCTCCACCGTCCATCGGGTTGTTTCCGACGAAGACCACCTTGGAGTCTGAGTTGCCGACTACCCACTCTACCTCCTCTGGTGAGCAAGTGTGGTAGACACCGACAGCAGCGCCATTGCACATGTTGGCTGCGGAGTATGCGGCGTACCACTCCTTCCGGTTGTATGAGTAAATGCTGAGCTTGTCGCCCTTCTCGAACCCGTGTGCGATTAGAGCCTTGGAGAGGTCCATCACGTCGTCAAGGAACTGGGACCAAGTCGTCACGTCCCAGTTGCCGTTTTTATCCTTGGAGGAGATTGCGGCCTCGTCTGGGTAATTTTCCGCGTTATCAATCAGGTATTGGGGTGTGGTCTTCGCTGACATGGGCTTGGACAATGCATCTGGAAACTTAACTGTTGTCTAGTGAATTAAGTGTTGCAAAAACAACCTTCAGGGAAGCACGGCGCTAACGTTCTCACGCCAATCCGCCCCGCCGTTCCGGTTGGCGAGAGGTGAAGCCGGAGATGGGTGCCAGCATGTTTTGACCCTGATGCCCATCCCTTCGAGAGCCGCATTTGCCCTCTTCTCGGCGAACTTACCTATTCCGATAACCTCCTCGGCACCCAATGCCATGACAGCCTCCCTGAGGTGCTGGTCACACCTCTCTAACAAATCACGCACAACGGGGCCGCTTATGTTGTTGGGAGTGACGTTGGTCCCCCTCGGGCCGTCGAGTATCATCAATGGGCAGTGGTTGACGATGAAGACGTTCTGGAAGATCTTCCTTACCCCTCCGTATCTGTCCCGAAGAAGACCCCAAAGCCTTGTTCCAGATACTTCCTCCTTCGGGTGATTTAGACCGTTCACTGGTCTTTTTGGGTGAGTTAGGGCCGGTTTTCCAACACCGATTCCGGAAATTCCCAGCAGGTCCCTAACTACTGAAGTTGCGGCGAAGGGGATGCCCATCTGACCCATTCCGTGGGGTCCTGGGTTCATCCCAAGGAGGACGGTCTTGGCGCCACCGCCGCCCGATAAGCGAATGAATTCCTCATGGATCTCCCATGCATACATCAGAGGGTTGTAAACGCAATCAGCGACACCCTCGGCTTCCATTCTACGGGCCAACTCTTCGGCATCGTTCCTCAGTCCTGCTGCCGCACGGGTCAACTCTGCGATTGCGTCTGCCATCTATTGCTTCACATCCCCCAGCAAGGCACCTGATACATCCCTGAGTTCTTGAGGGGTGATTGGGAAAACTGTCTGCGGCGTCCCACCTGCTCCCCATACCATCTCGTATTGCATCAGGTCCTGGTCCATCAGGACAGTTACAGGGCCCATGTGTCCGAATGGAGGGACGCCACCAATGGCATATCCAGTACTTTCCTGGACGTATTCGGGACTGGCCATTCCGGGTTTGAAACCCAGAATCCGCTTCAGTTTCCTCTTCCTCTCGACCCTGTTAGAACCGGAAGTGATCACTACCACTGCCCCCTCATGGCCTTCGAATACAATCGACTTGGCGATGTGGGCCACTTCGCATCCCAACTGGTCCGCTGCATCCTGGGACGTTCTGGTACCATCCTCGTACTTCCTCGGAGAAGGATGGAATCCCATTTTCTCGCACTGCGAGAGCCATAGTTCGTGGCCATCCATAGAATTCGCCCGAAGTAACACGACTTATGGGTTGGGGAGCCCGAACCTTGGGGTGGGAAGACTCAACAGTGTAACTTTCATGACTTGGGGATTATCGGTACAGCCATGGAATGGCCGTTCGGACCCTCCGAAACGGTGATGGGAGTAATCTTCCTGATGACAATTCCACTGCAAAGACTGCTTACAAGGGACGAGCCGGGGATGAGGGTTCCACTCTCTGAACTATTCGAGGAAATCAAGGAGAAGGGGTACAAGTGGCACATTTCGATTTTCGTTGTGATGTATGGGTTCAAGGCATTCATCGATCAACACAATGAGGCGATCAAGCCCAGAGTCGGGGGATTCACCCACTATGTCCATGGGCTCGAAGGCGGGTTCACGCTCTGGGTGCAAGAGACATTCAGAAATGAGGTGCTGAGTGATGTTCTTTCTTTCCACTACCTCTTCGTCTACCTATTCCTAATCTGGTTCAGTCCGATGTACTATATCCTCTGCAGAGACGAGGTTATGGCCGATAAGGCGGTATTGAACTACTTCGTAGCCTACGTTCTCGCAGTTCCTCTATATCTTTTCTTCAATATCGAAGTGACCTCCTCATTCCTTCCGGGGATGGATGCCCTGATGTACCACAGATCATGGAACCTGTTCTTCTTCACTGAAGCTGACCCATTGGACAACGGTTTCCCCAGCCTGCATATGGGAATCCCACTTGGTCTACTAGCAATCAACAGACTGCATGTTAAGGGACTCGGGATCGAGATGAGGGAGTGGCGACATAGGGAGTTCGACCTGTTCGTGGCGGCTAACGTCCCAATCTACCTATTCAGCATCCAGTACCTAGGAATCCATTGGATTTCCGACGTAGTTCCCGGAGCGATGCTAGCGGTAGTCTGTGCTCTTTTCGCACACAATATGCAACCCAAACTCAGGTCCCTGAGAGAAAATGGGTTGACATCCCTGATTCCTGCTAGGAAGGTGGCATACACCTCGGTAGCATTCTCCCTAATTGGCGCATTCATCCTACTCACAGTGGTAGTCGATGGCCCGGGGACGGATGAGGATGCGCCGACAATGAGGGTAGGGCCGGGGGATGTGAATCTCGATGTCATCGAGGTCCACAGCCTCTGGCACCCAGCAGATGTGGAGATCAGGAACGTGGGGGATGAGGCCGTGGAGGTCCTCATTATCCACCGGGACGCGGTAGAGGGGCACGCCAAGGGTGGCGTGATAGAATGGGAGTCTCTATCTGTTGATGACGTTCGCTTGCTAGAACCTGGCGATTCACTGAACCATCAGGTTGAGACGCCTTCGGTTTATGACGGGCATTTCGTTTTGGTCACCAATCAAGAGGGTTCGGGGGTCGGCGAGGTCAGGATCACCATCGAGTACGTGGACGGAAGCCTGCTGTGGTCTGCCGTAATCTTCTCCATTCCTGCCTTCGCAATTACTGGCTTGGTTATCGGTGGGCTGTATTTCTCAGAGGACGAAGTGAGCGAAAAGATCGCCAATGAATAGCCCGGACACTGCCCCCATCCCTATCCAAGTTCCGATTCTGAAAGGCGGATAGTTGTGCCTCCATACGTACATCGACTGGAAGATCCAGGAAAGAATCACAACGATGAACCAGACGAAGAAGAAGACCTGTGGGATTATGGCTAGGAGCATTGCGACATTTGCCCCGATGACCAACTCAATCCTGCCACCCGCTGGCTTAGGGGAGAAATACAGCAACGGACTTAGCAAAACTAGGCCAAGGAACGGAGATGGTAGGACCCAGCCCCACAGCCTTGGGACCCAGTCGAATAGGTGAGGGGTCCAAGCGGCGAAAAATCCGACTAGGCTTGGGACTACTACTGGCCATAGAGGGGGCTCGTCCCACTTCATGGAGAGACGTCTCCAAGACCCCCCATGAAGTCTACTGGACGAGCCGGAAGGTTTTCTTTGGATTTCACGACCTCGCAGTATCATGGCGAAGGGAGAGATTGTGCTTGGTTGCCTCGCACCGCACCCGCCGCATGTCGTGTATGCCGAGAATCCGGAACAGAACGAGGCTTTCTCCGAAGGAGGATGGGAGACTCTGAGATGGGGTTACAACAGACTGGCGAGGAAACTGAAAACGATTGACTACGATGCAATGGTAATCTTCACACCCCATTGGCAGACTTACATTGGGACGCATTTCCTAGGGCTGCCAGAATTCAAGTCTAAATCTGTAGACCCGGTTTTCCCTAACATCTTCCGATTCAACTATGACATATCAGTCGATGTTGATTTGGCAGAGAAGATGTGCGAGATCGCGGGTGAATCGGGCATCATCACCAAGATGATGCGGAATCCCGACTTCAGAATTGACTACGGCACTATCACATCGTGCCACATGCTGAATCCCGACTGGGACAAGCCACTCGTCACTATCAGCAGCAACAGAAACGCTCACTACTACTCTCCCGAGGTGATGAACGAACAAGCCAGTGCTTTGGGGGAAGCATGTGCGAAGGCAATTGAAGAGAGTGGGAAGAAGGTGGTTCTAATCAGCAGCCACAGCCTTTCACATCGGCACTTCGTGTCTGAGTCGCCATTGCCCGAAGACATGAGTCGGGAGCACATATACAATCACAGCCAATATGTCTGGGACATGAAGCTCGTGGATCTGATGAGAGGGGGGAAGATGAGGGAAGTAATCGACATAATGCCTGAATTCACGGAGCAGACAATCGCGGAGACCGAGGCCGGGGGTCTGACGTGGATGATGGCTGCAATGGGTTATCCGAACTATCCAGCGGAGATTTACGGATACCAATCGGTGATCGGGACTGGGAACCTGATCGCCGCATGGGATCCCATGGAAGCCACGCGCGAGATAGTGCTCTGAGGTGTTTTATTGACTGGTCCAGATATTCTATTCGGGGTCTATTGCCCCCCTCATCCACAGCCTCTCCTCTCACCGGAAGCCAGTGATGGCTACGGTAAGCTTAGGGATGCATACGAGACTTGCAGGAAAAGAATTGAGGAGAGCGAGGCGGACCTCATTCTGGTGTACTCTACGACCTGGCCAAGCATAATCGGACATCAGATTCAGGCGCATCCCGAACCCGAGTGGGTTCACGTGGACGATGACTTCCACTTCCTAGGCAGCATGCCATACAAGTTTAGGATGGACGTTGAGTTCGCAGAGGCATTCAGGGATGCTGCCGAATCCAGGGGACTTCAATCCAGAACAGTGGCATACGATGGTTTTCCAATTGACACTGGTTCTGTCGTAGCCCTCAAGCTCCTGAACCCAGAAAACCGCATTCCCGCATGCATCGTTTCCAGCAACATGTATGCGAACCGGGCCGAGACCATCGTGCTAGGCAAGTCTGCTCGTGATGCGATTCAAGAGCAGGGCAAGAAAGCCGTTGTCGTTGTGGTATCGAGCCTCTCCAACAGGATGTTCACTGAGCACATCGACCCCACGGAAGACAGGATTCACTCGGCCAAGGACGACGAGTGGAATCGGAAGATTCTGGAGTTCTTCGATGATGGCAGATTGGAGGACCTCAGTCAGCTCTCGAGGGAGATTCACGGGCAGATACGCGTGCAGAAGGTTGTTGCTTACAAGCCGGCTTGGTGGATGTCGGCCACCATGGGGCAACACAACAACTACACTGGCGAGGTCCTGGCTTACGAGGCCCTCCATGGCTCCGGGGGAGCCGTTGTGTTGTTGACGCCAGCATCCGGATCAGTGGGCGACAAGGAATTCGACGAAGACGATGTCGAGCACTACCATGGGGATCGCGGAGTCTTGGACAGGGGGGCCCTATGATGTCAGATGAAGATGAGATGACGCCCGAGGAGAAGAGGGCGAGCATGGTCGAAGGCATCATCGCAGCACCGTCTGAAGCAGTCGAGAAGATTTACGAAGAGATGGGGGGGTCATTGGCCAAGTCCGCTGGTCGCGCCATAGGGGCAGCAGCAGGAGTAGCAGTCGGTGGACCAGTTGGAGGAGTGGTGGGCGCTGTTGTTGGCAGCAAGGCGGCAGGAAAGCTGACCAGCGAGGACGGGCCCTTCATCGCGGATGGAGGTCCTTCTGCAGTAGGCGCATATCCGCATCTGCAAAGGGTTGGAGACCTGATCTTCGTCAGCGGAATGGGGCCGCGTCAGCCCGAAACAAACGAAATCCCAGGCGGACCGATCAAGGACGAGTCCGGGAACCCCCTGGATTACGACATCAAGGCACAGACTCACGCGGTGATTAACAACATCCGAGTCATCCTAGAGGAGTACGGATCGGGACTGGAGAGCGTGATAGATGTCCTCGTCTTCCTGATTGACATGGAGCGTGACTTCACTGGATACAACGAGGTGTATGCCGAGTACTTCTCGGAAACACTTCCTGCGAGGACCACGGTGGCAGTAGATGCGCTGCCGACTTCGATTGCGATCGAGCTGAAGGTCGTCGCGAAGGCGTGATTACGGCAACTACTGGTCCTCTATGTCTTCTGAAGCGCACCATTCTGGTGATGAGACGGGGTTGCATCTGCTTGGGGTTCCTTCGGGTATTTCGACCCAGTATTCCAAACCATCAACCTGTGCGGGGTAATCGGTGGAAATGCTGTGAGCCCCTGCCGCGAGAGCGGCGTCGAGCCTGGTCGTGTCGTTGTTGTCGGCCTCCTCGCCTCCGCTGTCAGCCCGACTACGTACGATGTATCCCTCGCTAACCAGACGAGAAATCTCCTCGCCACTTCCTATAGGGTCAGCTAGGGAGAAGATGACGGCCTCGTTGCTGTCCTCGTCTGACAGGGTGAACATACGAGCGCCGACTAGCCCAGGATGTGTCTGCACATACAGATCCCTAGACTCCCCACGTGCTAGTAGGACGAAGATGGCCTTGCCCCTGCTATCTTCCAGGAGTGGCCAGCCTTTGGCAGCTATCCCCTCCTTCAGAGAAGGGCTTTCCCCTCTGACGTCATCCGGCGTAATCGTCTTGTTCAATGGCCAGAACTGAGTTATCTCCTGCTCGATGTCCTCCAAGAGTCCAGATAGTTCCAGAGTGGTCGTGACTTCAGTGGCTTGCTCAGGCCAGTCCTTGGGTTCTATCCAGATGAATATCGGGTGGTGTAGTGGGTTCTCGTTGGACCAACTTAGAAGGGTTGAGAGACAGTTCTCGAAAGTGGGGCAAGTGGTGCCGGAATCGTACTGGTTGTGGTAGACCCTGAGGCCTTCCCTGACATCCCACCAGACATCAATCTCGAATTGCCTGACTCCTTGATGAGAGGCTTGGAAGTCAAGGTTTTGGTGAGTGTACATGTACTCCCTTGTAGGTGAGATAAGGGGCTCGACATGATATGAGTTGTGGGTTCCCTTCATCTGAATGTGATTGATCCGGAGGGGGTCCTTCTCGGATTCTGCCCCTGCCGGCCCATCTTCGGAGCCTGTGCCAAAGCAACCCGCTATTGAGGCCATGACCATCAAGGCCACCACCAACGGTGCCTGCTTCCTCATCCTGTATGGATTATTGGAGAGGGAGATAACTCTTCTGAATGGGCTAGTGGTGATGCCCACCTGGCCCATGGACGTGCCCATGTGCCAGTTCCTCCTCGGAGGCGGCCCTGACCTCGACTACCTCGACCTCGAAGCGGAGCGTCTTGCCAGCCATCTGGTGGTTGAAGTCTGCCGAAACTACGTCGCCATCGATCTCGGTGATTGTGAATTGAATTGGGCCTTGGTCGCTATGTGCACCTACGACCATGCCTACTTCCAGCTCCATCCCCTCTGGGAACTGGCTCTTCTCTATCTTCTGGATGGCGTCGTCGTCCCTCTCACCATAGGCTCGATCGGGTGTAAGCGTGAACTCCCTTTTCTCCCCCACCTTTGCTCCGAGGACCTCCTGCTCGAATCCAGGGATCATCTGTCCGTGGCCGACTAGGAAAACCAATGGATCCTTGCCCTCGCTGCTATCGAATTGGTCCCCATCTACGAATGTCCCGGTGTAATGCACCGATGCTACTGTGTCCTGCTCTACTGTATCGCTCATGGGCGAGGGCCAGAGGGGGCAGTATCTAACCTGTTGGGTGAGGAGAACCTTCAACTGGGGTGTGTTAGGCCGGTAAAGCATGCGGAATTACGGTCCAAAGGACCTGGTGGGCATCGTTCTGACCCCCATAGAGGCTGTCTCCGATACTCTGGAGAGGAAATTGGGGCTTTTCTCAGTCGTGATAATCTCCCTATCAGCAATGATTGGTTCTGGTTTGTTCGTACTTCCCGCTCTAGCCATGCTAGAGATGGGGGGAGGGACCCATCCTGTAGGAGGGGTCTGGCTTGCATATCTGATTGCAGCACTATTGGTCCTCCCGGGTGCAATATCTAAGTCAGAGCTTTCCACAGCTATGCCTTCTTCAGGAGGCTCGTACGTGTATGTCGAGAGGACTTTCGGACCCCTAGTTGGGACAATAGCGGGCCTTGGTCTGTGGGCCAACTTCATGCTGAAGTCTGCCTTCGCATTGATTGGATTCAAGGCCTATCTCTGGGTCATTGAGGACCTAATCGGAATTGACATCAACCTCGAGACAGCCTCATTGGCACTACTAGCCATTATTGTTGCCATCAACATCCTTGGGGTCAAGAGAATCAAGAAGATCCAGACCCCGATTGTAATGTTCTCGACATTCTACCTGCTTTCCCTATGCGCATATGCCGTAGTGACCCAGGATTTAGATTGGAATGGAGTGACGTCGCGGGAAGCCTTCGGCGGTTGGGATGACGTCGCGTCCACCTCTGCATTTGTTTTCGTGTCCTATGCCGGGGTTACTAAGATTGCAGCAGTGGGTGGCGAGATCAAGAATCCGGAGAGGAACATGCCGTACGGGATACTTCTGTCGCTACTTTTCAGTTGTCTACTCTATGTGACCGTGACCATGGTCATGGCTGCCGCTGTAGATCCATCGGAGTACATGCATGGGGATCACGGTGCTAGCGAGGACCCGGTGTACATCTTCGCTGAGGCAGTGGGCGGGGGAACCGTTGGGGCAATCGCTGCTGTTCTGGCTGTTGTGACGATGACATCGATGGCGCTCGCAGGGATTCTGGCGTCTTCGCGTTTCCCCTTTGCTATGGCTAGGGACAAGCTGCTGCCACAATTCCTAGAGAATGTCCATGGAAAGTATGGGACTCCGCATTGGGCCATTGTCGGAACAGGAATAGCGATGGGCCTGGCAATCATATTCCTACCAGTTCATGATGTGGCCGAACTAGCTTCTGGATTCCAGATTATGGCATTCATGCTAATCAATGCCTGCGTGATTGTTCTTCGTAGTTCCTCCGAATCACATGCCTGGTACCATCCGGAATGGAAGACTCCATGGCTCCTATATCCTCTAATCCAGTTGTTCGGGATATTTGGAGGAGGTGCCCTACTGTACTTCATGGGGACTAAGTCCCTCATCGGGGCAATTGTAGCGATCATCCTGGGGACCATTATCTTCAGGAGTTATGGGAAGGATAGGGTAGTGGACGAGATTACCCCCTGGGAAACCACAAAGAAGATGCTGACGGATCCTGACGAGGTCGAGAAGCGTCGGGTTCATGCAGCATTCCATGCCGCTGACACAGAAGGCACTGGAAATCTGAACCTGGATGAGTTCATCAGCGCGTTAAAGGCCCTCGGATACATTGTCAGTGGTGGTCCGAACATTCCCGACGATGCGATAGTGATACCGGGTGGTCGCAAGCACAGGAAGAATCGATTAATCCGAGACCTATTCCACTGGGGTGACGAGGACGAGGACGGATTGATCAACATCGAGGAGTTCCTGACTGTGGCTGAAGAAATCGAGCCTGAGGATTGAATCTCTGGGCGTGTGATTGAAGTCTGCAACCGTACTGGGAGTAGTCCCGGGTGAGCGTTTGGTATCCAGTCGAGCGAAGAAAGTTACAACACACGTCCTTCAGGAAATGAAGCGTTCTGGCGAGAAGATTGCCATGCTCACCGCTTACGACTACTCGTTAGCTCGGCTAGTTGACGGGGCTGGAGTTGACGTCATCCTTGTAGGGGACTCCGCCTCAAACGTGATGGCCGGGAACGACACGACCGTGCCAATTACCCTCGACCACATGATCTACCATGCACAGTGCGTGGTGAACGCGGTAGACAGGGCGCTCGTTGTCGTGGACATGCCTTTCGGAAGCTACCAGGGAGATTCAAAGCTGGCTCTGAAGAGTGCGATCAGGATCATGAAGGAATCGGGAGGACACGCAGTCAAGATCGAAGGAGGGACGGAGATTGTCGACTCGATCAAGAGGATCCTAACTGCAGGCATCCCAGTCATGGGTCACCTTGGACTGACTCCCCAGTCGATTTACAAATTCGGAACATACTCTGTTCGGGCTAAGGAGGAAGAAGAAGCGGGGAAGCTCATGGAGGATGCGAAGGCACTCCAAGATGCGGGTTGCTTCTCTATTGTCTTTGAAAAGATCCCGGCTGACCTGGCCAAGAGAGTGAGTGAGTCACTAGATATTCCCACCATAGGAATCGGAGCCGGAGCGGATTGCGACGGACAGGTCCTGGTGTTGCACGACATGCTCGGAATTACCAAGGACTTCTCCCCTAGATTCCTGCGGCGCTATGCGGATCTGGGAGAGGCCGTTGACGGAGCAGTCAAGGGTTACATCGAAGACGTGAGGAAGGGGGATTTCCCCTCCGAAGAAGAGAGCTATTGATGCGGAGGAGAAATGCCCCCCAACCTTCAAGGACGCCCGCCAACGGGTAGGGTAAGGTCATCATGAGCGAATTGTGGGTTGAGAGGCACAGACCGCGTTCTGTAAGCGAGATGAAGGGGCAGAAGGCGGTGGTTGACAGGCTGAAGGCCTACTCTGAGTCCCGTACCTTCCCTCACCTCATGTTCGCAGGCCCGCCTGGTACTGGGAAGACGACAGCGGCTCTGGCCCTGACGAGAGACGTATTCGGAGAGGGCTTCAGAAGCAACCTTCTGGAGATGAATGCCAGTGACGAGAGGAAACTTGAGTCGATCAGGACCAAGGTCAAGCAGTTTGCTCGGACCGCTCCGATGCCAGGGACCACGTTCAAGGTAATTTTCCTGGATGAGGCCGATGCTCTGACTCCCGATGCTCAGGGGGCTCTGCGGAGGATAATGGAGCAGTTTGCCGAGACATGCAGGTTCATCCTGTCATGCAACTACTCGTCCAAGATAGTCGAGGCGATACAATCCCGGTGCGCAGTTTTCAGGTTCAGGCCGCTGAACACGGAGAAGGTGCTGGAGAAGGTAATCGAAGTCGCGGGTAGCGAAGGGGTTGACCTCGAGCAGGAAGCAGCACAGGCAATAGCGAAAGTCAGCCTAGGCGACCTCAGGAAGGCAATCACATCCCTGCAAGTTGCCGCGTCGCTCGATTCGCACGTGACTAGGGATCTAGTCTACGAGACAACTGCAACTGCCCCTCCAGAGGAGCTCCATGGTTTCTTCCTGGCCTGCAAGGAGGATGGGTTCCAGCCAGCAAGAAGAAGGATGAGGGGAATCCTCGACAGGTTCGGACTAGCAGGGACGGACCTTGTCAACCAGCTCCATCGAGAACTAGGCGGGGTGGCATTCCTGGATGAGACCCAAAAACTCGCTGTGACCGAGGCGATGGCGGAATGCGACTTCAGGATGGTCGAGGGCGGGGGAGAGTCGTTGCAACTCGATGCCATGGCTGCTAGGATCTGCGGGATGATAGGCAACTAGGAAGAGGACTGCAGGATGCTGAGGGTGTACTCCCTCGCCCATGTATTGTCGCCGTCCTCCCATGGGATCATCTCCCCCTCCTCCATCAAGGAGATGTGGACTACATACTCTCCCGGACCGCAGCCATCTGGACACAGGTTCCATGCCATGGAGACATCTTCCGAATGAGGTGCTACCTTGGGTCCCGAGTAATCGCCAGTTAGAGTATTCTTCTTCAGCCCCCTGACCCAGTCGTTGGGATCGACGGAGTCGAAAGTGTCAGATGGGCCGTCGTCTGCAATATCAGAAACCAATCCGTAGACACTGACTATCGGGTCCATCTGACCCACTTTGTGAATGGTGAGGTTCATCGTCGAATTACGTGCATCTACGTTGTCCCTGACTCCCAGTCCGAGAATAACAGGAATTGAGTCCTGTGAGATCCTGATCTCGTAGACCCTCCCCTCCAGGTCTGAGTCAGAAATCCCCTCGCTGCTGGCTATGTCGATTGCTCCGGCGAGATGTGGGGCTGCAATGTCAGCGATTGGCGGGTTAACCAAGGCGAAGGATAGAGCGAGCCACGTGAACAGGTAGAGGAAAGAGGCCCTGACCCAGTTTCCAGTAGTGAATTGTTCGAAGAATCTGGTGGGGACCACTAGTTGGTGTAGGGGGCGGATGAGTGCTATCATTAGGAGAGGGAGAAGCCATAGTATCTGCTGCGAGCTATCCATTCCTGGCATCATGTAGAATCTCATCAGCAAAGCAACAGATAGGCCGAAGAAGATTACTAGCCACATGGAAATTGCATCGGCCTTCTCCTTCTCAGCGTGAGCGGATGGGTCGAATGGCTCCAGAGAGGTGGACTTCTTGTCCCCTCCCTTCGAACCGCCCCCCTTCTTGCCGGAATAGGCGCTGGCCCTTAGGGCGGTATCGACATCGACCATGGTTGGTTCTGGCGAGAGAGGACGACACATCAACCCTGCGTGTGGGGGCAATGTTGCTGTTGCATTACTGGCAATGCTCAAATGGCCTCTTCTCCCGCCTTGATGATATGCCGGGGTGGCGTAGTTGGTAGCGCGTCGGACTCATAGGGAACAGTTGGCGGAGATTTCTCTGCTGACGCGAACGATGAGCGCATCATGCCTAGCCGAAAATGTCTGAGACATCCGAAGGTCGCGGGTTCAAGTCCCGCTCCCGGCACCAAAACCTGATACAAGCGAGCCTTTGATGGACCGAGGCTCCCTGCCCGCAATCATGGAGGATTGGCCAAAGCCCGGAACTCCCGTCAAACTGGTGGTGAAGACGTGGGCTGGGAAGGCAGAGCATACCGGAATCGCCCTGCCCAGTTCAGGGAACAAGTTGATCACGATGAAGTTGCAGAATGGCTACAATGTTTCATTCCCAGAATCATACGTCGATTCGTTCGAGGTACTCGACGAGATGCCGACGATCGAGGAGGAGTTTGAGGAAATCGAGCCGCAAGATGAGTCTCTGCCCCTCGTACACCTCATCCACACCGGTGGAACGATTGCTAGCAAAGTAGACTATGCTACAGGAGCGGTGACGGCCAGGTTTGACCCCCACGAGCTCCTAGATGCTGTTCCTGAACTTCGTGGCATAGCAAGGATTCGTGCGGTAAAACTTGGCAACATGTGGTCGGACGACCTTCGTCCGAGGCATTGGAATAGAATGCTGAAGGCGACCGAGGAGGCTTTCGCAGAAGGAGCGGTTGGATGCGTCATCACCCATGGGACTGATACCTTGCACCTATCGGCTGCAGCGATCTCTTACGGATGGTCGGGCCAAGGGGGTAGGCCCCCTGGTAGAATTGTCCTCACTGGCTCTCAGAGGTCTCCCGATAGGGGATCCTCGGATGCCGCGGAGAACCTCATCGCCTCTGTACAATGGGCAGCTCATGGGCCAACTCCCTCTGGGTACCGGGATTCTTCAGTGGTGATCGTGCATGCAAGCTCCTCGGATGGTAGCTGTGCCGTTCTTCCAGGATGTGCTTGCAGGAAGTACCACTCTTCCCGTAGGGATGCCTTCAAACCGATTAACCAGGATGTTCTGGGGCATGTCTTCATCGATGGGAATGAGGCGAGGATAGACTACTCACCAGAGGCCCATGACGCTAGGGTCGAGGCGATATCGCCGAAGCCGTTCGACGAGTCGATACGAATCGCCCAATTCATCTCCGACCCCCATTTGCATCCTGACCAAGTGCAGGGAGCGATAGACTCTGGCTTCGACGCATTGCTCTTCCACGGGTCAGGTTTGGGGCACCTCCCGATTTCAAACCCAGAGGATGATAGCCTGGAGAATACCAGACTTAGGATGATGCTAGCGGACCACATAGCCCAAGGGGGAGTCGTGGTAGTGGTAACGAACGCGATTCACGGTCCCGTCAACATGAACGTCTACTCGAAGGGCCGAGACCAGAAAGACATGGGGATAATCGGTCATGGATCCCTATGTCCGCCGGGATCGGCCTTGGTGAAATTGCATCACTTACTCTCGGTCGGTGGCAAGGAGTCGGTCGAGAGGGGTTGGGAGATGGACCTGGTGGGTGAGAATCCCACATTCTCCAGGTCCTAGTCCCTCCGGTTTGCTGATGAACCGACTTGCACTTGGGTGGAACATGGCAAGAGCATCCCCTAGTGACGATCTGGATGCGATCAGGCAGGACTCCAGGGCACCGGGCGATAGAAACGTAATCAAGAAGATGAGGGAGTCTGGATCACAAACGGCGAGAGAGAGGGTTCTCGACCTACTGGATGATGATAGCTTCGTTGAGGTCGATGCGTTCGTTAGACACAGGGCCGGCGAACACGGCATGCACCTGCATGCTCCTCTGGGGGATGGTGTCGTTGCCGGGCACGGAATGCTGGACGGTAGGAGGGTGGCTTGCTTCTCACAGGACTTCTCAGTCTTCTCCGGGACCATGGGGGAAATGCATGCGAAGAAGATCTGCAAGGTTGTCGAGTTCGCAGAGAAGGCGTGCATCCCCATAATTGGAATCTGGGACGGAGATGGGCAGCGTGCTCACGAGGGAGTCACCTCACTGGGTTCGAACGGCAATCTACTGGACCGCCTCGTATCCTGCTCCGGAAAGGTACCGATGATCTCGATCGTCCTTGGGACTGTTTCGGGAACGAGTGCTCTAGCGGCAGGACTCTCCGACTTCGTCATCCTGGGAAAGCAGAGAGGCAGGATGTTCATGCGCAGCCCCTACGTGATTCCCGAGATCGTATCGGGAGAGATCGACGAGGACACCCTTGGCGGTGCGAACCACCATGCCAGCAGAAGCGGTGTTGCGTGCTTGGTATCGGATAGCGAGAGGGGGGCCTTCGACATGGCCGCAGAGATCCTCTCCCACATGCCCGATCACACTATGTCAGAGCCTCCCATTCTGGGTTCTGGGGACAAGTGGGACAGGAAGTGTAGGGGGATGGAGAAGCTAGTCCCCCAAGACTCAGACAGACCGTATGACATGAGGAGCGTCATCGACCAGGTGTTCGATGACAAGCGATTCCTCGAGTTATTCCCCTCATACGCGGAGAACGTTGTCATCGGCTTCGCTAGACTCGATGGGCACGCCGTTGGAGTCATCGGCAACCAACCATCTGTTCTGGCAGGCTGCTTGGACATCGACGCATCGATCAAGGCAGCTAGATTCATCAGGGCCTGTGACTGCTTCAACATCCCAATCGTGACTTTCGTTGACGTCCCGGGGTTCCTTCCAGGGACCGTTCAGGAGTGGGGTGGGATAATCAGGCACGGTGCCAAGTTGCTGTACGCATACGCAGAAGCGACGGTACCCAAGCTCACCGTTGTCACCAGGAAGGCATACGGGGGGGCATATCTCGCAATGAGCTGCAAGCACCTTGGATCCGACTACAACGTGTCATGGCCTACCGGAGAGTTGGCGGTGATGGGAGCCGAGGGGGCGGTGAACATCATCCACAGGGCAGAGCTAGCCGAATCGGATGACAGGTCCGAGAGGCACTCGGAGCTGGTTGACGAGTACAGGGAGAAGTTCGGTGATCCCTACGTTGCCGCCAGGCATGGTTGGCTGGACGATGTGATCGAGCCGCCCCAGACGAGGATGGCCCTGGTCAAAGCACTGCGGCCCCTTCTCTCCAAGAGGGAGTTGGTCCATCCCAAGAAGCACGGAAACATCCCCCTGTGAAAAAAAACCACAACCCCCAGTAATATAGGATGCTTTTCCCGATGTTTGCATGGATGACAATGCCATGTACAAAATACCAACAATTGACCTTTCGGTGAAATCCCTTCTGATGCTATCTCAGTTGGCAATTTTTGCTGTTTTCGCGTACTGGTCGGTGGAGGATGGAGTAGAGGACAATATGCAATACCTCTTTCTGGTGATGATGGCGGGTGCCGGTTTGGCACTCTTCCTTTCAGTCCCAAACGCGAGGATTGGGGTAACCTTGGGGATTCCAGCATTGATGATCATAATTGGATTGGCTACGGGCGAGAATGAGATGATGTTCTGGGCTGTTTTCATGATGATCATGATAGGTTCAATTGCCTACATTCCAGCAATGGCGACTGGCGATCCTACATTGGGCCTAGATGACGAGACCAGGCTGCAGAGGCTGGGCATACTTTGGATCGTCTTCGCTCTGTTTATGATATTCATGATGTCAGGTATCGCAGATATGGCTACGGAGGGCGAATACACAGAAGACAATGGTGATGATGATGAATTCACCATCGTACTAGACTCTACCCAGCAGACGATCGCACAGGGCGGACTGGCATTGGGCGTAATCGGAGTTCTGGGGTTCCTACTGACGGCCGTAATAGGCATGGAGGTAGGACAAATGCGTCCTTGGCATGGTGGCGCAATGGTAGCGGTTGCCATCATAATCTCCCAATATTTCTGGTCCGTGGGAGAAGGAGCGCCCGCACAGTCGCCGATGGATTATCTCATGATTCTCGGGTTTATTGGCATTATTACGCTGTCTCCTTGCATCGCATACGATAGGAGCAGCAATTCTTCGGACTCCGAAGAATAGCATCAGATTACCGAAAGGACCTCACTTAGGCTGGGTATTTCTTCTGCTCTTGACGGGGCGAAGAGGAGTTTCCAAGCCTCGAGGTGCTGGGCAGCTACCATCACCACAGCGAAATCGTCAGTAGACGCCCCCCTCCCATAGGATATCGAAACCTGTTTATCAGAATCCATCTCTATAGATCCGCCCCCGGCTGGTTCCGCATCGAGATCGACTGCTAGATCGGAATCCCCGTTGATCACTATGCTGCCATCCCATGGGCCACTAATCAGCTCCCTGCGGCCCACTTCTGGGATTATCGAACCGCCATGCGACGACCAAGCGGCCGCGATTGAGCGTGCTGCTGAGCCACCGCCCCTCATTCTGAGCACCGACCCATTTGGGTCAATCCCGATATGCCTGCAGGCTGAGATGAAACCTAGGCCATCTGTGCTAGTCCCCGACCACTTCCCCTCGGACCTCATCAGTTGGTTAATCGCATTGACTCCCCGGGGCCCCGAGACACCGAGTCTGGCTTGTGGAGAGTGCTTCAGTGGAGCAGTGCACGATAGCCACAGTTCCCCTTCCAGTGAGGACGCCTGTGACTCGAACTCCGCGATGCTGGTCGCCTCGATGAAGACCTGCTCAGAATGATCCACCCCCAGGTAGGAACCAACAATCGAGAAGAGCCTGGGAGTTAGCGAATGGGAGATTGGGCTACCTGCAATGCCCCAGAATGCCGGGCCACTCATGGGCCTCGCTACGGGTGGTTACCGATGAAGGTTTCAAGAGCGCCCCTTCACCGAGAGTGCCGGAGGGTGGAGCAATGCGTCGCGTCAAGAGGCTGGACGAGGGTCTGAGGCTGAGGATTGAGGGCGATGACGACCTGTGGGTTCTATCCCAGGTATGCGGCACGGGTTGCCTAGTGGGGATGCTGTCTCACAGAAGAGACTCTACGACCGGGACCAAGGAGGACGGTAGGGCAAAGAGCGCTGAGAGGAAGCCCATGTGGATTGTCCTGGAATCCTCTGAGACAGCTTTCCAACCATTCACCGACAACCTCAGGGTGCATGGGATAATCAAGGAGGCGAAGATCGACATCGGAAGCCACCACACCCATGTCATTTCCTCGGGAGGCGAGATAGAGCTAACGAGGGAGGGGGGTTTGTCGAGAGCCGACTATGCTCTGATCAAGGAGGCGATCTCATCTGGGACCAGGGCGCGTTCCGGGCTGATTGTTGTCGAGAATGACGAGGTTCTGATCTTCGAAGTTGCCAATCATGGTATTCGTGACGTATCGCAGTTCAACTTGCGAGGCGGTGGGAAGAGGATAGGGGACTCATCAGCAGTTAGCAAGGAGTTCTTCGAGAAGGTTGCAAAGGAGACCAAGATGGTCTTCCCGGATGAGATGCCCCTGATTATCTGCGGACCGGGAATGGCGAGAGAGGGCTTCGAAAAACTGTTGAGGGGATTGGGGGCTGAAAACAAGATCGTCAATGTCCCGACCTCGATAGGCGGGAGGGCTGCAGCAAACGAAGTGCTAGCGGATGGGTTGGCCGACTCTCTACTAGGAGAGCATGCTATCGTTGAGCAGGTTCGAGCAATAG
>JAQXEZ010000003.1 GCA_029250605.1 Candidatus Thalassarchaeaceae archaeon | reverse complement strand
CCGTCGCAGTCGGTCTCGTTGGCGCAGTTGATGCCGTCGGCGGTGCCGTCGGCATCGAGGTCCAGGGCAGAGCCGTCGGCCTCGTCCGCATCGAGCACGCCGTCATCATCGTCATCGTCGTCCACTGCGTCGCAGGAGTAGTCCCCGTCGTTGTCCCACATTGGGAAGTCATTCGCGTCGAGCGGGTCGGAGTAGTCCTGGCAGTTCGTCGTCTCGTCGAGATCTGAGTACCCGTCGTCGTCGTCGTCGTTGTCGAGTGCTGTTCCATCGGTGGTCGAGGTCGGGCCTACAGACCCTGCAGTACCTGCAGCGACTGGTATGACCAGGTTGTCGATCCATGCTATTGACAGCCCTGCTGCGCCGGAAGTCCCTCCGTGGAACTGGAACAGCACCGTGTGAGTCCCAGCCGAGAGGGCCTGCTCGTGAGAACCTGATACTGGTGGTTCGTAGAGCAGTCCATCGGTGTATGTCGAGTCCTCGTCTGATCCGTCTGAGCAGTCGTTGTAGCCGTCACCTAGCCACGAAGGAACGTAGCTGATCGAGAAGCCGGCGTCTCCGTCCTCGCACATGAAGTAGCTCGTAGAGTATGCTGGGTGGGTGGTGTCCCACGTAGCAGTCCCTACTCCTCCCCATACTCCGTTGGAGCATGCGGTGCCGCCGTCGCTTGGGTTGTCCACCTGGACGCCATCCACGTACAGCCTGAAGCCGTCGTAGTAGGTTGAGGTGTAGTCCCTGCAGAGAGAGCTGATCTGGTAGTCGAAGCTCATGGTCCCCTCAGCAGATGTGAAGGTGACCGAGATGTTCGTGTTCTCGTAGCTTGTCGATAGGTCGCCTGACTTCACTGAGTATGCCCCGTCTATTGGGGTGTCGTCCGATACTGTCCAGTCGCCAGCGGTGGTGCCCGCTACGCAGCTTGAGTCGCTGCCCGTGCACTGGGAGAGCTCCCATGTCGCCGCGGTTGGCAGTGAGCCGTCCTCGAAGTCGAAGTCGAATACGGCGCCGGTGACGCTGATCTCGTCTGCGTCCCCGTCCCCGTCGGTGTCGGTGGTGGCGTTCGCGTCCGTGTCGAACGCGTCCGTGTCGTCGTTGACGCCGTCGCCGTCGCAGTCCGCCAGTAGGTCGCAGCCTGCGTCCTCAGCGGAGTCGTCGACGCCGTCGTCGTCGTCGTCCGTGTCGAGCCCGTCGTGCAGGCCGTCCCCGTCCGTGTCGGTGTCATAGTCGGTGCCGGTCACGGAGACGTCGCCAGGAGCAGTCGAGAAGACCGAGTCTGTCCCGCTGATGCTGTGGCTGATCGTCGCCGTGGTGTCCGCGCCGTCGTCGTCCGTGTCCGTTATGTCAACGTAGACGTACTGAGGCATGTCCCAGTTCACCTTCGTGAACTTGAGGTACGAAGGATCTACGGTGACCGCCGAGTTGTCGGACGATGGCGTGATGACTAGCGTGCCATCAGGGGCCTCGTCAAGAGACACCTCGTACACCGTCCAACCGCCCTCGTCGAGGGTGACAGTGGTGACGTCGGTCGAAATCGACGCCCCCATTGCCCTGGCTTCATCTCGTAGTTCTGCTGCCTCTGGCACCATCGGGAGGATAGCTGACGCTATCATCACGGCCACCATTAGCAGCGTTCTTGCTGTCTGTGTCACTTTTTCCATGTTATCAGTCCTCCTCGCCATCTTCTTCGTCCTCAGACGGATCCTCGTCCTCCTCGAATTCGAAGTCCTCGAATTCCTCGGTGTAGTCTTCAGCCTCGTCCTCTGAGCCCTGTCCAGCGTTCCTGTTGAGCTGTAGCAGGCCGTATCCAGCAGCGCCTATTGCGGCTGCGATGCCCAGGTACGGTAGAGGGTCGAACATCACGTCGTCGATCAGTGAGACCGGGTTCGCCTGGTCTCCCTTGCCGTCCTCGTTGGCGTCGTACCACTCTGCATTGTCGCGTGGGAAGCGGTCCTCGTCCCCTTCTGCGCACTCGACGTAAGCCACCTTGGATGGTGATCCTATGCCGGTGTTAACGCAGGCTGGGTCCGGGTGTCCGTCGCCGTCGTCGTCAGCGTCGATCGCGTCGCAGACCCCATCGCCGTCCAGGTCCTCTGGTTCCTCGGATGCGGAGTCCTTGTCTCCGGAGCCGCCGGCGTTGGCGCAGGCGACCTCGGTGGCGTCCAGCCATCCGTCGCCGTCGTCGTCGTTGTCTGAGTTGTCTCCGATTCCGTCTCCGTCCGAGTCCTCCCTCTCTAGGGGGTTGTTGGGGAATGCGTCGTCCAGGTCGATGACGCCGTCGTTGTCGTCGTCGCCATCCACTAGGTCGCACTCGCCGTCACGATCGTTGTCCGTTGGGACCTCCATCGTGTTGAGCGGATCTGTCAGGCATGATGCCTCGTCAACGTCGGTCCATCCGTCGTTGTCGTCGTCGTCGTCCACCGCCTCGCCTAGGCCGTCGCCGTCGTTGTCGGCTGCCTCGGTCTCGTCGATCGGGAACGCGTCCAGGCTGTCTGGTACGCCGTCGTTGTCATCGTCGGTGTCGACGATGTCGCAGATGTAGTCGCCATCGTTGTCAGCTGGTACGCTTGCTGGGTCCAGTGGGTCGGTCCCGCATGCCTCCTCCTCTGCATCGGTCCAGTCATTGTTACCTGGTGCCTCTGCGTTTCCGGAGATCTGCCCGTCGTCGTCTATGTCAGCGTTGTTGCCGACGCCGTCGCCATCCGTGTCCACCCACTCCGTCCCGTCGTTGGGGAACGCGTCTGCGTTGTCGGGGCAGGTGCTGGCTATGCCGCCGGTCTCGGATGGGAAGTAGTTCAGGCCCTCGATGGTCGAGGCGTTCTGGGCTGCGAGCCAAGCGCTCTGGTCGCATGAGTCCCACCAACCGTCGTTGTCGTCGTCCATGTCCCTGTTGTCGCCCTGGCCATCGCCGTCTGCGTCGGACCACTCGGACGAGTCAAACGGCCACAGGTCGTCCGTGTCGTTTACTCCGTCGTTGTCGTCGTCTGGGTCAAGTGCGTCGCACAGGCCGTTCGAGTACCCACCCAGGCTCATGTCGAGGGTGCTGTCGATAGGCATGTTGGTGTCGTCGAGCGGATCGCTTCCGCAATCTGCCTCGTATGCGTCTGTGTGACCGTCCCCGTCGTCGTCGTCGTCCTCCGTCAGGTTGGTCGGCGTCTCGGGTAGGCACAGCGTGTTGTTAGATGCGTCTAGCAGGCTGGTGTCGATGCTGTCTGGCATGCCGTCGCGGTCCGTGTCCGTGTCCGCGCACTCGTCGAAGTCGAATGCGTCGGTCTCGTCGTCCGTACCATCGTTGTCACCGTCCGAGTCCAGGTATATGCCTGCCGAGGAGTGCTCCAGGTCGGAGTCCTCGGTGATGTCGCACAGTCCGTCATCGTCGTAGTCGGTCGGGGTGACGTTGGCTTCCATGTGCGCCATGCTGCTCGCGCCTAGGCAGATCTGCTCTGCTATGTTGGACCAGCCATCGCCATCGACATCGGGGTCGACCTCATCGGAGATGCCGTCGCCGTCCAGGTCCGATGACCCGTTCTCGTCGAGAGGCATCTCGTCTAGATCGTTGCCGATCCCGTCGCCGTCGATGTCATCGTCGAGCGCGTCGCACTCTCCGTCTCCATCGGTGTCGGTCGGGAAGCTCTGGTTGTCGTTCGGGTCCGTTCCGCAGTCGATCTCGAGCTGGTCTAGCCAGCCGTCGCCGTCCGCGTCAAGCGTGTAGAATGTCACGTTGACCATGTAGTCGGTCCCCGTGGTGTCGTACGAGCCCCAGTTCCTCACTCCTATTCCCATCCACGAGTCTGCAGGTGATGCGACCGAGGTGGTGTTGAAGATCTGATTACCGCTTCCGAATGCGGACATTCCGATCTGGGTCCACGAGTTGTCGAAGATATCCAATATGCACCACACATCGGGGATGTCGTATCCGCAGTTCACGTCGATTTCGACGCCGTGGTTGGCTGGTACATCGAATGTGTACCTGTCAGTAGAGTCCAGTCCGGCCTTGTGCCATCCGTCCCACGAGAGCGTGTTGTTGGTCGCGTTCACGTAGTCGTTGACGTGGATCGCGGTCGATGGTCCTGGACCGGCGTCCATGCCCGAGTTTGCGTCGTTCTGGCTGCCTCCCTCTAGGTCCGAGAGCGGCATGAACGAGATGTTCATCTCGTACTCGTGTGGGTCGTCGCCACTGCCGCAGCAGGTCCAGAGGTAGATGTAGACCCAGCCTGCCGTGTCTTTGACGGCGTTAGTCGCGTCCCAGCCATTGGCTGCGCAAACTGGGTTCGGGTTCGTGGTGTCGCACCCGGATTCGTTGTGCAGCGTGCCGACTGGCCATAGCCCTGAGTTCTGCGAGAGATCGTCCAGGCCGTAGCCGTAGTCCTGCTCGATGAAGTATGCCCCGTTGGCGGGGTAAGAGCAGGGCATGTGTTGCTCCTGGCACATCAGCATGTACACTGCGTGGTAGGTATTCGGGTCCCCAGTATCGCCATCTAGGTCAAAGTCGTAGTCGATGTTGACGTAGTGTCCCTCTGGGACGGATATGCTGTAGAAGTCGTACGGGTCCCACGTGTATGCCATCCATCCGGTGCACACGCCGCCGCCCCAGTAGCTCCTCAGGTCGCCATTGGCGTCCAGTGGGTTCAGGTCGGCTTGGGTGCTCTCGTTGGTGAAGGTGTGGCCTGACCATGCACCTGGGTACACTAGGTCGGCAGCGTCACCACCCGGCACTGAGCCGGCCATTCCGCAGTCGTCCTGGCTGTCGCCTGGGGCGAGCCCTGGTGTCGCCAGTGTGACTGTCACCTCGTAGGGGCCGCTTCCGCGATCGGTCCAGACCCTGACGTAGATGTCCTGATCGGCGTGTTGGTACATCGCCCAACCGCACTCTGGGTTGTTGTTGTACGAGTTTGCGATCGAGTAGAAGTACCCGTAGGTCGGGTGCAGGTAGAACAGTCCGAGGTCGATGTCGTTCTGCTCTGGGAACTCGACGCACACCTCGAAGGCGTAGTTGCTCGGCAAGTAGATCTTGTAGAAGTCGTACGCGTCGAAGCTGTCGTGCCCGTATCCCTCGAAGGTCTGGTTGACCGTAGAGAGGTTCAGTGGCTCCGAGTAGCTGTCGCCAGCATCGAGGCATCCGCCGACGGGTGCTTGCCCGGCATCGTTCTGGCAGGCCAACTGCCATGGCTCCTCGGTCGCGTTGTACGTTGCGAAAGTCACCGTGTAGTTGCTCTCGTAGTCCTCGGTCATCGAGCTGAGGATAAGCCTCAGGTAGACCACTGAGTCGACGCCTAGGTCGTTAGTCCATGAGTAGGACTCGTTCGTGGCCACTGCCTGTGGGTGGAAGCCGTAGGAGGAGCTCACGAAGGAAGTGTAACCAGAGGATGTAACCATGTACATTCCGAAGTCGATGTCTCCCTCTATCTCGATGGTGTCGTTGAATTCGCTGTCGATGCCCTCGGGCCACTCGAGCATTGCCCAGAGGCCGTCTCCGGCTGGGACGGAGATCTGGTACCAGTCTGCCTCGTCGTATCCCGAGCACATCATTCCCTCGAACACACCGTTGCCGTCCGAGTCCGTAAGGCCCGTGACGTCGAGAGGCGCGTCCTCTGGGGAGTATGCACCTTCGGTTGCGTCCTCTCCGGCTCCGTTGAAGTTCCCGGTCCCGGGGGCTGTCCCGTCATCCTGGAAGAAGCATGGTGGTGGTGCGCCTGGCTCGGTCAGGTACTCTAGTGCGTAGCCAGATGAGGGGCCGCTGTAGTGGAGGACCTCTGCGAAGAACATGGTCTCGTCACCGAGCTGCCCTACGTCGATGAACTCCGGCTGGTCGAACCACGAGTACTCGAACATCCCCGAGAGCGTCTCGGTTGCAACATCGTAGTCCGTGTATAGCTGTAGGTCCAGGTCGGCGCTGTTGTCCCAGTGCAGGGTCAGGTTCGCCTTGTAGTTCTCTGGTAGGAAGATCGCCCAAATGTCTGATGTGTCTGAGGAGTCTCCAACGTGTCCGGACGCCATATCCTCGTACACGAAGTCGTCCACAGATAGCAGACCGGAAAAGTTCCCCAAGGAGATCCCGACTTGCAGGCCCATTCCGCCGTCGCCGTACGTGTCGAACTTCTCGACGGTGTATGTCCCGGCATCTGAGTATGTCGCAAGCCACCCTGTGAAGTAGTCGGGCGGGTAGAATAAGTCACTCGTACCATCGGGCTTGGTGATCTCGATCGAGGTCTCTGGATTGCACCATACGTCACAGAATGTGACAATCAGGTCAGCTGCCTCGCCCGAGCTGAGCTCGAATGAGTCCGTCTGGTAGCTCCACGAGAATGGCTCGTCGGGCATGTCCAGAAGGGGCCGGTACTGAGGGGTTGTTTCGTCCCCAGGTAGACCGTTGTCCCCTGTCCAGACTGTGATGTTCATCTGGTAGTCAGAAGCCACGCCGGACTGGTAGCAGTAGTAGCAGGTGATCATTATCACGGATGAGTCTCCGCCTACTGAGAAGGGCGGGTCATCGTAGTACCAACCGCCGTATGTGTTGCCTTCGGTGGTTCCGTCGGTTCCTACGGTGACCTGGCCAGTGAGGGAGTAGTAGAAGTATCCCCAAGTTCCGGAGTAGTAGTTGGTCACGCTGCCATCGCCTGGCCCTAGTGACACCATGAAGGCGTAGTTCTCGTAGAAGCTCGCACCAGTGTGGTTCCATGTTAGCTCGACGGTGTACCCGTATCCATAAGGCATATCGAGGAGGTACCCATCGGCGTTATCATCGGAATTTGAGTTGAAGCTCGTAGCTGCGGAGGCATCCCCGTAGTACGTTATCGTCTCGGTTCCTGTCCACGAGAAGTCGTCTGTCAGGTTGTGGTGGGTTGCGAGGGTGTTCCCCGCATCCGTACCCCTGCAGGCGTCTGGTCCGGAACAGTTTCCAGAGGTCTCGCCTCGCTCACCGGCTCTGTCGAGCTCTGCTGGGGCATCTATGGCTCCCAGCATCGGTAAGCAAACCGAGACAATCATTAGCAGTGTCAGATTTATTGATCTTGTTGCATTTTCATTCATAGGCGTCACTTAGTGACTATCACGACTTGTATCAAATATAAACATCTCTCAAAATGCTCACTTTTTCATATTTTCACTAATCCGGTAAAATACACTAAATATATTACCAGATTAGGAAAATTATTACGAATATAGGAAATTTTATCATTATTTTCTTACGTTATAGGGAAATTTATTGTCAATGTGAATATTGGATATTGTAGTAAAAAAAATACACAAAGTGCAAAAAGTACACTAATTATTACTGGTACTCCCATTCTTCGTAGTAATCGTCTTCTTCGTCGCCCCATCCTTGGTCATCGTCGAATTGCTCCCTGAGCCTGCTCCTGCCGAACAGGAATGCCATGGTTGCGGATAGCATGGCGGATACGCTGCCGATCGCAATGATGGAGATTCCCGGGTTTAGCTTCATCTTGTCCATTACGGTAAGTGGGTGCCCGTTGTCCCCCAGTCCGTCCGAGTTCCTGTCGACCCATTCCTCTGAGTCGTACGGGAATGCGTCTTCCTGGTCGATGACGCCGTCGTTGTCGTCGTCTGGGTCTATTAGGTCGCATGTCAGGTCGCCATCGAAGTCTGCGGGAACCTCGCTGGAGGCGATCGGAGAGGTCTCGCATACGGCCTCCGTCGAATCTGCCCAACCATCGTTGTCGTCGTCTGCATCATCGCCATCCCCCTGCCCATCCCCATCGGTGTCCTTTGTCTCGGTGGGGTCGAGTGGGAATGCGTCGTCGAAGTCGAGGACCAGGTCGTTGTCGTCATCATCATCGAGGTTGTCGCAAATCCTGTCTCCGTCGAAGTCTGCTGGGATCGATTGTTGGTCGCGGGGGTCGGTCCCGCAGATGCTGAGTTCGTCCGAGTCGCTCCAGCCATCGCCATCGTCATCGGGATCCGAGTTTGACCCTTGGTTGTCGCCATCGAGGTCGTCCCACTCGTTGGGATCGAAGGGGAATGCGTCAATGGAGTCGTTCCAAGCGTCGTTGTCGTCGTCTGGGTCGACCACGTCGCACAGCCGGTCGCCGTCCCAGTCGTCCGGTGCGGATTGGATCAGTGATGGGTTGGTGCCGCAATTGGCCTCGTCCACGTCGTCCCAGCCGTCGTTGTCGTCGTCAGGGTCAGAGTTGTCCCCGACTAGGTCGCCATCGTTGTCGTTCCACTCGCTAGAGTCGAGTGGGAAGGCGTCGAATGCATCCTGGTAGCCGTCGTTGTCGTCGTCAGGATCGGATGAGTCGCCGATTCCATCGCCGTCGGTGTCGGTGCTCTCGGAGTCGTCGAACGGGAAGTCGTCTAGGTCGTTCCCTATCCCATCGCCATCGACGTCGTCGTCGAGCTCGTCGCACACCCCGTCTGAGTCTGTGTCGTCCGGGGTGGACGAGGGGTCCAATGGGTCGGACAGGCAGTCGACCTCCACCCCATCGTAGAAGCCGTCTCCATCATCGTCCCCGTCCGAGTTGTCCCCGATCCCATCGGAGTCAGTGTCGTTCCACTCGCTGGGGTCGTAGTCGAAGCTGTCGGAGGGGTTGTCGTAGCCATCGCCATCGATGTCCTCATCGAGGATGTCGCAAATACCATCGGAGTCTAGGTCGTCGGGGAATGAGTCTGAGTCGTAGCCATCGGTGCCGCACGAGTACTCGGCCGAATCGCTCCAGCCGTCGTTGTCGTCATCTAGGTCTGAGTTGTCACCAGTCCCATCCCCGTCGTTGTCTGATGTCTCGTTCGCGTCATCGGGGAACGAGTCGTTCGCGTTGTCCACGCCATCCCCGTCGATGTCCTCGTCCAATGGGTCGCATATCCCGTCGGCATCGGTGTCGGTTGGAACGCTGGAATTGTCGTATGGATCGGAGCCGCATGCGTACTCGTCTTCATCGTAGAATCCGTCCCCATCTGCATCTAGGCTGAAAATCCATAGTGAGAGGTTGTACTGATCCCCTCCGTCGTATGCCCTGACCTCTATGACAACGTTCGTGCCTCCGAGGTTTGCTCCCGTGCCATTGGAAGACACTGACTGTGTGGGGTTCGAGGAGTAGTCGTAGTCGACCTGGCTGTTCGCACTGTCATAGAGAGCTAGGGTTAGCCAGGCGGATTGCCCGTAGCCGGGTGAGAGTTCCGCTGTGATTCCATGGTCTACTGGGATGTATACCTGGTAGTAGTCATAGTTGTCCGAGCCGCTGTCAACGTATCCGGGCCAGATCGATGAGCCCGGTGTTGCGTTCACCAGAGGCGTTGCATTGGAGTATTCGTCACCGGCGTCTCCCCCAGTGTATGCGTCGTTCTGGTTGAGTCCGGGTATCTCTGACTGGTTGATGAGGGTGATGTTGAGTGTGTAGTCGCCCTCCCCTCCATTGCCCCACCAACCTGAGGATGACTGGACAAGTATGTACACGGTTGTGTTGCTAACATCGGTTGAACCGCTACTCACGGTCTCGGGATTGTCGTAGAGGCTTGAGTCAATCATGGACTGCGCTTCATCATATAGGCCAAGGTCGAAGTTGTTTCCAGAGTTGTTCCATGACAAATCTGCCGTGATTGCGTATCCTGGCGGGATGGATACGGAATATATGTCGGCATTGTCCGCTGAGTCTGAAATCCAACCATAGTGTGTGCTGTTATTTGCAGAGAGAGCCAGAGCATCTGAGAAGACGTCCCCTGCATCCCCTCCAGAGTTAGCGTCATTCTGATTGTATGCAGGGCTGTCTGACAGATTGGCAACTCCGATTGTCAAATTGTAGTCCACATCCGAACCCGAGTAGACAAGGACTCGGTAGTAGATTGTGGTCCCTCCGATGGATGACGAGTTTCCGGAGACCTCCTCCGGATTATCGAAGCTGCTTGCGGAATAGTCCAGTGAACTTCCCGATGACGAGTACATGTACAGGTCCAAGTCTGCAGAGGAGTTGTTCCATGAAACGGACGCCCATGACGTCCAATTCATGGGGACGTCAATGGCGAAGTAGTCGTTTTCGTCCCAGTTCTCATCGACCCAACCCTGGAATGTAGTAGTATTTCCAGACATGTTGACCGATAGAGCGGTGCCCAGAGTATCTCCAGCATCCTCTCCCGAGCCAGCATCGTCCTGGGACGAACCGGGCTGTCCCGATGTTGAGAATAGCGTAATGGCAAGGCTGTAGTTTCCTTCGTCTGCAGTGGTGTAGACTCGGATGAAGACGCTGTCCCCGGCTACGTTTGCAGCGCTGCTATTTACCTCGTAGGGGGAAGAGGAGTCGGGGCTGTTCGGATAGTTCACGTAGTAATTTCCTGTTGAGTCGATTAGGGCTAGCTGGGTGTTGGAGGATGTCCCGTTTGGGAAACTCATTGACACGGAAATGCCGGTGGCTGCAGGAATGGAAATGTTGTACCAGTCCTGGCCGTCCCATGCATCCGATATCCAACCCGTTAGGGTTTGGTTAGAGCTGCTGATTATGGTGGCAGTCGTGGGCGAGTCTCCCGAGTCGGATCCGGTGCCCGCATCATTCTGTGGCGGGCCCTGGTTCTCCTGGAAGATCCAGATTTCGAGGGTGTAGCTCCCGCTACCTGTGAATGCGTCGACCCATAGCGTTACAGTTGTGCCTCCGACGCTTGAGCCGTTGGACGTTACGTTCTCGACTGGGTCGGAGAACCAAGAGTAGTCTATGGAGTAATTGCTGGAGTCATAGAGGTATAGATCGAAGTCGATTCCGGCACTGTTTGAGAAGCTCAAGCTTGCGGCGATGCCAGTGCCATTTGGCATATTGATTGAGTACCAATCCTCATCCCCACTGCTCAGGTTTCCGTAGTATGTGCCATTGTACGCGCCAAGCGGTGTTGCGTTGCTGCTGGAGTCCCCCGCATCTCCACCAGAGCCAGCGTCATCATCAGCCAGGGCTTGTGCTGAGATCGCACTGATCATCATGAGGGCGATGACTACCCGGGAGCTTTTCGCATATCTTCCCATGACTCTTCCGTGGGCTGGGGAGTCTTGAAGGTTGGTGAAAAATGGTGCTGAAAACACACCGCACGCGAGTGTGTCGTTTTAGTACTGGTAGAAACCGGACCCTGACTTTCTCCCTAGTTTTCCCCCTTCTACCATCTCGACTAGCAGATCTGCAGGTGAGTACTTGTCGCTTGACATTCCCTCTTGCAGAACGTGCATGATGTGCAGTACGGTATCCAAACCGATCAAGTCGGCCAGTGCGAGGGGCCCTATTGGGTGGTTCATCCCCAGTTTCATGATCCCATCGATCGCTTCTGGTTCAGCGACACCCTCCTGGAGGGTGAGGATTGCTTCGTTGATCATTGGCATGAGTATCCTGTTGCTTACGAAACCGGGAGAGTCTTGGCAAGATAGGGGGATCTTTCCCATCTCCTCGGATGCAGAGACGACATCGGAGGTCACTTCTTCTGAGGTTTCGCTGCCGTTGATAATCTCGACCAGTTTCATTATCGGCACTGGGTTCATGAAGTGCATCCCAATCACCCTGTCAGCCCTCTTCGTGTGTCTCGCAATCTCATTTATGGAAATGCTAGAGGTGTTGCTGGCTAGGATTGCCTGGGGCTTGCATATCGAATCCAGTTTGCTGAATGTCGAGAACTTCAGGTCGGGAATCTCTGGAATTGCCTCCACGACCAGATCGCAGTCCGAAAGGGATTCTAGACCCACGGATGAGGAAATCCTGGAGAATGCCGAATCTGCTTCTTCTCGGCTCATCCGCTCCTTCGAAACGAGTTTGTCCAGAGAGTTTGATATCGCCGAGTTCCCCCTGTCCAGGAACTCCTGTTTGATATCCACCATTGTCACTTCCATTCCGCAGCAGGCTGCAACCTGTGCTATCCCGTTACCCATCTGCCCGGAGCCAACTACTCCGACTGATCGTATTGCCATGTGTCATTCCAGCGGTGGGGGAGACATGAGGTTTGGGTAGGGCTATTCCGCATCCCTGGCCCTTCTGCCCGAGATCCTAAGGGTGAAGACGACGATAGCGGAGAATACGGAAACAGCCCCTGCTGAGAAGACCCAGAGCATGGTTCCAGAGGACTGGGCATCATCAATGGCCCAGTCGATCCAATCTTGCTTTAATACCTCGATCTGGTAAGATTGGGTGTTCTTCGCGCGATCCATGGAGAATCCCTCGATAACGTGCTGCCCCGCGCCCCCTGGTACTGTGATGTTGATTGAGAACTGGCCGCCTTCGGGACAAATTATGTCTCTGGATTGAACTTGGCTGCTGATTCTTACCAGGAGGCCTTCCTCGCAATGGCCTGAAACCTCCCTGAGCGTCGTTAGGGTCGAACCCTGGTATGGCTCCTCGTTGAACTCCAATTCAGGGGGCGTGGAGTCTCGGTCTATGGAAACAGAGTACGAGTCTGTGCTATCGAGGGAGTCGATCTCGATGACGAAGTCGTTGGTGCCTTCGACTAGGTCCAGTGACAGGGAGGATGTGCCTTCTCCGGGCCCAATGACGCCGGTTTCTCCTGTTGTCAGGCTGGTCCACCGGACCTCTTGGGAATGGTGTCTGTCGAGAAATATCTCCACGCTGTCGAGAGAGACTAAGTGTTGGTTGCCGCCCGAGACCGCGGTGTCGTAACTGCTCTCGGGGAGTTCGAAAATCCTGCACTCATGGAATGAGTTGCGATTCTCCTGCTCGATGGTACGGTCTGTGGCATGAATGCAGAAGGCCTGGGTCCCGGTTGTATTGAGGATGATGGATTGGACTCCCTCAGAGCCGAATTGTTCAGTTAGCGCTTCCCCATTGACAGATACCCAGAGAGAGACGTCCTCTGATGACCACCAAGACAGGTTCTGGAAGTGGTCATTGAGGGTGTCCCCATTCGATGGCGATAGTGCCCATGAGACATCCGGAGGGGTCGAGTCCATCACTAGGGACCAATTGTGCTGATAGGAGTTCCCCGCCCAGTCCTCTAGTGTGATTGTGATTCCGATTTCCCCCTCTCCCAAGCCATCTAGTTCCAGCGGCACCGAAACGGCCCTGGTGGATGGGTATTGGGAATTTCCTGGCATGGGGAAACCCGTGCTTTCGTTTAGGACCGTTGGGGGTTCGTCCTCTAGGGTGCAATCGGATGTCTGGACCCATGAGAAGTATAGGATGAAAACGCACCATTCCATTGCATCTGCTGGAATCTCAAGGATGAGTTCCCCACTTGTGATGTTTATTGGGGATTGGAGGTCATCTGGGCCGTACAAGTAGTAAGCTTGGTCCTTTATGGAGATAAGGGAGACATCCGATGGCGGGTTTGGGTCGTGGATGACTTGGAAGGATGTGTTTGCGGAGTTGCCCGCGTTATCGGTGGACGTAATCGAGAAGTCGTTTTGGCCGGCGTTGTGGTAGAAGAAGTACTGATCAACGGAGTCTTCGTGAAGGCCCAATGAAGACACCTCCAATTCCGTGGTAATGTTTGCGAAACCAGTGGAGTTCGTAGGGATAACTTCGCCATCCAAGACCAAGAGTGCCCCTGGCTCTGTCTGTATCTGGTATTCCAGAGTCGAGGAAACAGATATCCAAGGAACGCCGTGGACTGCCAGCATTGGGGAAGTTGCGTCGTAGGAGACCGCCAAGTGGGATTCGGCGTGGCGACCGGACGCATCTGATACCGAGGCTTGGAATTGGAACCACTGCTCGGTTGCTGGTAGCGTCGCGTTTACCCATGCCTCCCTTAGGAGGGGTGGTGCGGTTTCATTCACTATCCCGTTCCAGACGTGTGTTAGGTCGTGAAGGCTGCCGTTGGTCGCCAGTCCCCATACCGAGTTAGCCGAGAATGTCGTGTTGTTGCCAGGCCAAGTCCAAGACAGTGCTGAGATGTTGAAGCCGATTCCTATGTCCACAGCATGGAGGTTGATGGGCACCTGGGAGTTGGCCTCTGTTTGGTCCTCGGGAGTGGTGAATGATATCTCGGGGTCCAATTCGATTAGCTCGTATTCGTAGGGGAGCCTGATCATCGCACCGCCTTCGAGCACGATGTCGATGAAGCCAGTCCAGTTTCCCTCGTCTGGGGGCCTCAGGAAGCTGAGGTTCAGCTCGAGTGCCCCCTCAGGAACCATCCCCCCGAGTGACTCGGAACCGGATGGCCAGGTGCTCGCAATGCTGGATTCGTTCAGGTTGTGGAATGACGGGACTTCTAGTGATGACCCGGCGACCACCTCTATGTCGATCCAGAATCTTGACGACTCCCCCTCCACTGACCAACCGTGCACTGCGACTCCATACAGGCCGTCCTGCGGATTGGTCTGTGAGATGGACTCCGAAGACGTCCCGCTCCAAGACCTCGTCACCTCCTCTCCGGCGGAGAAGACCCCGTCTCCGTCGTCGTCTCGGAAGAGGAAGAGGTCCAAGTCACTACTATCGTACGAGTCCATCGAAATGCTGATCTCGGTTGCTTCCTCGATAGAGAAGTTGTGCCACCAAGACGCGGTCATCTTGTCGTTGGGGTCGTCCTGGAATGCTGACTGGTTATCGAGGCTGATTGGACGTACCCACCCCTGTGCCGAAACCGACTCCACGGGGAGTGGCATTGTCGATACGACTAGAGCGCTGTCGTTGCCCTCAGATTCGGCCCAGTCTGTAACGGTCCTGCTGAATCCCGATGACTCTGCTGAAATGTAGCCGACGGAGATGTTTAGCGGGTTGTCGTTCGTCTCGACCCCGTGTAAGGCCGTATGCAATACCATTTGGTGGATTCCCGGCGTGGCAGGAACTGCGAATGTCTCTCTCGAAGTGCCCGTGTATGTCCCCCAGTTGTGCTGCCCGCTAGTAGCGTGGTTGTTCACTGATCTTTCTTCGATGAAGAAGGTGCTGGGCCCATATGCTTCTGGGTCGTCGTCAGCATACTCATGGGGAGTCTCAGTCAGCCATAGGACGTCGATGTCCGTGAATGGGTTATCATCCCAATCGACATCCAGGATTACGACCCCCTCCTCATCTAGCTCCTCGGGCCAATCGACGGTGAGGAATCGCCAGTCACCGCTTTCCGGCCTCCAGCCCCATCGCATAGCCCCACTAATCCAAGACTCGGAGTACAGTGTCTGGTTGTCTGGATTCCCATCCAGGGGCTTCGGAAGCAGAGTGAAGGGCCCCGCCCATGGGACATTTGTAACGATGGGCAGGGTCCAATCCCTAGATGAGTTTTCCACGGATTCCAACTCTGACGCCACCTTGATGCCATGCTGGTGGAGTCCTGGAGTAGCGTCATCGGGAACGGAGATGACGACTGGGACTGATAGTTCAGTGCCTGCTTCGATCTGGATCGAGTCGCTCACTGAGATCCATTCGTCCTCGGCCACGCCGAAGGACGTCCAGTCGACTTCTATCCGGACAGGATCGAGTCCCGAGGGGGAGTCATCGTACCTCCAAACACCCAGTAAAAGTCCGTCTCTTGCGTCCTCGAAGGGAAGTCCGACCCTGACCTCTGCCTGGGGGCCATGAGACCACCAGTAAGTCACCTCCTCAAGTTCTTCCGAGTCTTCCCACTCCGACTCGTCGACCATTCCGTCCGAGTCAGTGTCGTTGTGGTATTGTCCATCCCCATCGAAGTCGCTCCACCTGAATACTTCCAGGTACACCCTCTCCATCGATGACCTGTCTAGGTCGTGATCGAAGGCATCGTACTGGATGGTCGCCCTAGCCCTGAACTGAACTGTTTCCAGAGGTAGTTGATAGGCGGAGTCGTTGGTTATGTGTATGGGGATTAGTAAGTCGGGCCTATCTCCCTGATGGCCGTCCCATGTGTCATTCTCGCCGCCACCTGTTCCGTTCCCGGTGCTGTTCCAAACCAGAACCTCATGGGCAAGAGGCTGGAATGAAACTGGGGTCAAATTCAATTGTATGTCGGAGTCACTAGGGTTGCTGAACTGCACGTCGAAGGTCTGGGACTCTCCCGGAAGGATCGAGTTCAGGTTCGCATCCCTGTGCTTCCCATGGAACCAGCCCGTGTTCCATTGTGCTGGGGAAGCGGACCATGATCCGTTGTATCCCTCTAGGGTCCTCACCGCCCTAGAGGCATTCATCCAACCACCCCCCTGGACAAAGGGCTCGTAGCCACGATCGTCTGCCGTTGAAAGGACGAAGTCACGAAGCTCCTGGGAATTTGGATGCTCCCCCCTTTCTTCGAGCCAAGCCTGCTCTACGAGTGCGAGAAGACCTGCGACAACTGGGGTCGCCAGACTCGTTCCACCCCAGGAGGTCCACGCCTGGTTTGCGTTGTCATAGCTGTTGAGGGGCATGTCTCCGGTTGCCGACCATCCGACTGATACGATATCGGGATCCATCCGTCCGACGACGTTAGGGCCCCTGTTGGACCAGGGTGCGCTCTGGCCCCACGAGTCAGAGGACCTACTGCTGAATGCACCCACGGAGAATACCCCATGTGCTGCGCCTGGGACCTTTGTGGTCCCGAAACCATGTCCGCCATTTCCTATTGCAACCGCATAAGATGCATTGGAGTTGTAGACCCTAGTTATCCAGTCCAGATACAGTGAATAGCCATCTGAGCCAGAGTCGTCAACGGATGAGTATCCAAACGAGAACGAGCCGATGTGAGGTTGGTCGGGAGTGGTTGGATCTCCATCGTATCCCTCGGCGATGAATCTCCATGCATCCAGTGAATGGCCTCCGGAGTAGTGGTTTCCGATAGAGGAGATGGTGGCGTTGGGGGCCATACCCAATACCCTGCCATCGTCAATTACGCCCTGCGCAGATATCGCACTGGCGCACAGTGTGCCATGACTCCCTGACTCCAGCATGAACAGTGTAAGGTTGCCCGGGCCGGCTATCCTGTTCGAGTATCCGTGTCTGGCTGAGTACGTCTCCCCATAGGGGACTCCGTTAACTCCGTCGGAAACCCAGTAGACGAGGCCTGCGGAGATGTCCCAGAGGCCATCCCCATCAGTATCCCTGCCGGATGTCTCCTCCCCTGGCCTCATTGGGGTCTCGTTTCCGAACCAATCGTCCCTGTCAGTATCCGGCCAGACTGTCTCGTAGAGTCCGGAGACCCTGTCGTCGACCACGAGGATCGGCACATCTCCGCCTGCCTTTTCTTGAAGCCTCCAGTCCGGGTGTTCGCCGAGGTGGTACTCGCCAGATAGAGACTCATTGACCCCGGAGATGTTGAATCCCGACTCGTCCAGAAGGCCGTCGCTGTTATTGTCGAAATCTATGGAAGAGGTGTCTGCGTACCATGTACTCGACTCCGGGTATGCATTTCCATCCACCAACCAGGTGTACATGCTGTTGTGATCGAGCATCAGTGGCCAACCATGGTATGTGGAATTGTCGTATTCTACCCTAGCTTGAGTGCCATTCAGGTCCGGATGCCCGAAGTCAACTCCGGTGTCAGCCACTGCGACAATCAAGCCCTCTCCGGAGTATCCCATCCCCCATGCGTCATTGGCGCCGTGTATCTCCCCCGTTCTGACGGTGTTGGGAGCCGGTCCTGTCGGGATGACGCCGTATGGCTCAGGCGATCTCTCTGCGTCTAGCAGGGCGATCATCCCGGGAACGGAGGGCAGTTTCAGGAGCAAGGAAGAGTTGACCCAGAAAGTACGGTGATCAATGCCCGTGGAAATGGGGTCACTTTGGGACATCGACTCTCCCGGCCCGGGAGGGGCTTGCCTCTCGATCGAACCTGTCTTCCGCTGCCATGAGTCCAGGTGTGCGAGAGAGCTGGTGATTGCAGTGACCCGGACCTCCTCCTGACCAGAATCCGCCCTATTCAGCAAAGAGTCGTCGATCCATGGATTTGCAAATGTAATCAACTCCTCCGATGAGAAGGGGGTGATATCTTCCGAAGAGGTGCCATTGCTAGTGAGGCCATCGGATGCGATAGAGGGGAGTGAAGAGGATATGAGCAACGCCAAAACTAGTGGCACGAGTCTGCGACGCACGATTCATGGCAGGGAGAACCATGCTTGATATTGACGGCTTGTAGTCCCGTCAAATACAAAGAGTCGTAGCACTGGGCAGAGTTCGGAGTCCCGTAGTGTAGTGGTCCATCATCTCGGGTTTTGGTCCCGGGGACCCTGGTTCGAATCCGGGCGGGACTACCACCAAGATACAATGCGACAATTGAAAAAATGATAACTGATGCACCATATTGAGAAATCATGGCCGATGAACTCTATGAGTCGTTCAACGAGCTTCTTCCTGTTGCCTCAGTAGTTCACATTGCACTTGGGGTGATGGCTTTGGTTCTGGCGCATAGGACCAGGGGCAGAGAATGGAACGAGAGGTATGCAGGGATGCTGATATCGTGGATGATGGTAATGCTCGGGATCCAGTATGTATGTTCCACGATCATAGATTACAGAGTTGAGAACCTTGGTTCTGGCGAGGTTAGTCACTTCAATACCTATGGGGATGTCTTTTACTCAGCGATTTCATATGGCCAGAGTGCTCTTAGTTCCGCATTCCTCGCGACTGTGTGCATCCTCCCACTGATTTACCCCTATCCCATAATTCAGAAAGAGAGCGTTCTGAAAATCTGCACCGTAGTAATACTAGCAATTGCACTGGTCCTCGTTCCGTTCGACATCTTCACCGAGTTCACCTACAGAGGGGTAAGAAATGTTCTGATGTGGACTGGATACCTTGTTTGGACTCCCGTTTATATCAGGTTCCTGTTCGGAGAGATGCTCTACGATGAAAAGGGTGCCAGGGCGATTTCAAGCGTAACCGCCTTGCTCCTTCTGGGCCTTTACGGGCAGGTCTACATTTTCTGGCTACAAGACTTCACTGGCATTGCAACCGTATACTTCGCCCGATGGGAAGTGGAGGACTTTGTGGCGCAGAACTACCTCAGCACAACATTGACAATGTTCCGTTTGGGCATCACTGGAACGACTTTGCTTGTAATCTTCTTTGGGGAAATGTGGAGATCCTTCAAGAAGGGTTTCGGCGGGATCAGCTTTGTCGTTGCCCTACTTTTCGTCGTCGGGGTAATGTGGTACCTCATCACTCTGGTAAATTATGACACCAGCGAGTCATGTGTGCAAACCATCTGTGAGCCGTTCAACGAGAATTTTGTTGATTGGTACGTGTTCACCTACCAAGTGGCAAAGTTCCTCGGAGTCCCATTGGTTTTCATGTTCATAGTACTGAACTACAATATGGTGGACACCGAAGCCGAAGGAAGCAAGTTAATTACGAGAATTATGGTCCTACTCCTAATTCTCGTCGCTACTTCCAGTATTATTGAGATGATTCAAATTATCCTCCCCATTCCAGAGATGATCACTTCGGCCCTATTTGCTGCAGGAGTAGTCGTTTTCATCGGTTGGGAAGAGAGGATTATGGATCAAATCATTACAGAAACTTCGAGCGCTGCTGAATCTGTAAAGGAGCTAGTAGGGATGGCTAGGATTGAGGTTTCTGAAGGGGAGTTCAGATTCTTCTCCATGTCAATGATTTTCCTGATTACGTATGCGATTCTAATTTCACTTCTATTCGATGCAATGGGGATTCATGAGTAGTTTTTAGCAGGGTGTGAGCAACGTGGAAGAAGAATATGATGAGGGATTTTCAAGAGTTGTTGAAGATATCTTTACCCTGAGAGAAGCGAACATTGCAATGGCTTTCGCAATATCCCTAATTCTGATTTCCGGGGGTTGGAACGTTTACAAGTGGACTCAAGAAGAATACGACTTGGCACGTGATGCAGCAACAGACGATAGTTGGTTGGTTGAATTCAATGTCTCGATGACGAACGTGGTGCATGAAGAAACTTGGCAGGATGAGGAGAAGAAGACCGTGACTTTCTACATGGATGAGTTCGAAATCCCAGAGGGTTATCTTGTTGGAGAAATCGAAGTCATAGTGAAACCTGATGCAGATTCAAATGGCACACTTGCCGACCCGGTAGCACAGTGTGACTCGATTGGCGCCAACCTTCTGAATGAAGGTGATTTGACGGCACAGTGGGATTATGATGGGAATGTACTTTCCGGGCAGGATAGCAGTTGCGAATGGATCAGACTCAATCTTCGGGCTTATCCTGGATTTGATGGTGAAGACCTGAACTCTAGTGCACCCAATGAATTCCAAGCACTATTGCCATGGAAACAAACTGGATGGGGGGAAGGCATCTTAGAGGTAGAGGTTGAATTGGATGTGAACACCGTCGATGCACTGGGTCCGATTTCAAGTGACGACGATGAAGACATCACTATCGAGGTGAAGGTTTACGGATTCATTGTCAGTGCCTCGATGGTTTGATTGAAAGTCAGATTATCCCATTTCTCTTTGAGACGAGTGAATTCCAATAGATGCAATGTTGATTAATTGAGACCGGAGTCGCGTGGCATGACCGATGATAGACTAGTTAGGCCATTGAGCCTAAAGATGAAGGGGCCCGGTAAGGCAGAAGAGTCGTCGTTGCTAAAGCCCAAGAAGGAAAAGATGGTTGAGTTAACCCTGCCATGTGCAGAGATCACAATCCACATCGAGAGGAGGATCCAGAGGACCGTCATCAGGGGTGGAGAGGGCGATGACTTGCTGGACGAGGGGTCCGAGTCTGCCGTTTACGATGTAATTTCCTCGGCCTCCGTTTCTCAGTACCAGTCCCTGATGGAGCTTTTCAGAGGGGGGCAGCCTCACATCATCGACCCATTCGATGAGAAGGAAGTCAAGGTGGCCTTCAAGTCGGTCGAGTACAGTGCCTCCAACGGGGCATTGAAGATGGTCCTGATCGAGGACGTCGACTGATTAGTCCTCGATTACGCTAGAGTCACGCTTCAGGTCCTTTGTGATGTTCTTCTGATGGCTCTCCAGGGTCCCTCCGCCGATCTCCAGGAGCTTTGCATCCCTCCACATCCTCTCTACCACGTACTCTCCGACGTATCCGTATCCGCCCATCACCTGGATTGCACGGTCTGCGATGTTCTTGGCCGCGGTAGTGGCGAACAGCTTGACCCCGTCCGAATCCAGCCTGTGGCCCGCCTCGGAGAGCTCGATCTGCCTAGCAGTGTCGTACACGTATGCTCGCATGGCCCTGTACTCGGCCCAGGACTCGCCGATGTGGCGCTGGATCTGCCCGAAGTCTCGGATCTGCTTCCCGAATGCCTCCCTCTCGGTGGCATAGGAGTTCATGTCGGCAAGGCACCGCCTAGCGATTCCGACGCTCATGGCAGCAAGGCCGACCCTCTCGTGCTCCAGGTTCCTCATCAGGTGGATCATCGACTCCCCGGGCTCCCCAACGACATTCTCAGGTGGGACTACGCAGTCCTCGAAGACTAGTTCCGCGGTTGTGCTGGCCCTCATTCCGAGCTTGTCGGTGATCTTCTGCCCGGCTGAGAATCCCCCCATCCCCTTCTCGACTAGGAATGTGGTGAGTTCGGCCCTCCCCCTATCGTCTGTTCCGGTCCTTGCGTAGAGCCAGACCACATCGGCGGGAGTTCCGTCATCGTCGATGATTCCGTTTGTGATCCACATCTTCCTGCCGTTAATTGTCCAAGATCCATCTTCAGACCGAACTGCACTGGTCTGCATGCCCAAGACATCGGTTCCATAGTCAGGCTCGCTCATCCCAAGGCAACCGACCCATTCCCCACTGCATACCTTGGGCAGGATCCTATCCTTCTGCTCGGCGGTCCCGCTGTGAAAGAGGTTATTCACGAAAAGCTGGTCATGGGCCAGGAAAGCTAGGCACAGGCCCGGGTCTGAGTAGGAGAGTTCCTCGTTCACAATTGCGACTGCGGTGGCATCCATGCCAGCCCCCCCATATTCCGGGAGGACCGTGAGGCCAAGTAGCCCCATCTCGCCCATTTCACGGAAAAGCTCCAGATTGAATCGCTCGTGCCTGTCATTCTCCAGGGCCTGTGGCTCCACCCTGTCTTCGACGAAGTTCCGCACCATCTCACGGAGCATCTTGTGCTCCTCTGTGGGATTGGAGATATCGATATCTCGCCAGTCGTCGCTCATGGAGGTGCTAGGGGAGGTCTTCGTAAGAGGCATTCGTTCCCCGATGCACTAGTTCCAGAATGCCGAGTCCTCCCAAGGCAGGCCAATCGCTATTCCAATAATCTCCAGAATGACGAAATTCCATGCCAAGTAAGCGAGAACGGCTGCCGTGAAGACTGCCAGGGACGTGTTCACCACCCTCCTCCTCTCCCTCTTCGCATCATCGAGTGTGCATACACCCTGATTGCGGAAGTAGAGCACCAGGCCAGATGCGACCATGCAGAACGAGACGCCGTACAACGCGAACCTCACCCAGGAGTAGTAGAGGTCATTTGAGAGCTGGTCTGCGGCGACGATTGCCGACGAGCCTGCGAACAGCACCCAAATCACCGATGGTAGGCAGCACAGGCTAGCCGTGAGGGCTGAAGCTGCGACGATCTTGGCTAGGGGCCTAGTCTGTTCTGCACTCATCTTACCACCCTATGGCGTGACCCTTCTGCTGTCCCTCGGGAATGGGATGGCTTCCCTGATGTGATCGGCTCCGGCGAGCCAGGTGCATACCCTGTCGACGCCCAGTCCGAATCCACCATGGGGCACGCCACCGTACCTCCTGATGTCGATGTAGAACTCGTATGGCTCCCTCGGAGTGCCCTCTTCGTCTATCCTCTCCAGGATCTCGTCCTCTGACCACGTCCTCTCCCCCCCTCCTATGATCTCGCCATATCCCTCAGGCGCTAGCAGGTCGTGGCATAGTACGTACTTCGCGTCATCGGGGTCGGGGCGGTGGTAGAATGGCTTGGCGACTCTGGGGTAATGGGTGAGGAAGTGTGGGACCTCGAAGTCTGCAGTGAGTACCTTCTCCTTGGAGTAATCCAGATCCTGCCCCCATTCTATCTCGACGCCCTTGCTCTGGAGCGTCTCGACTGCCTCGTCGTAGCGTATCCGGGGGTACTCGCTATCGGCGTACCTTTCCACGAGGGAGAGGTCCCTCCCCAAGCTCTCGAGCTCTTCTGACCTATCGTCCAGTAGAGTCCTTGCGATGTTGCGGACCACTCCCTCTCCATGCTGCATGACCTCGTCGTTGGAAGCCCATGCGATCTCCATCTCAGCATGCCAGAACTCCGTGAGGTGCCTCCTCGTCCTGCTCTTCTCAGCACGGAATGATGGAGCCATCGTGTATAGCCTCTCTAGAGCGGGCATCGCTGCCTCGGCATAGAGCTGCCAAGACTGGGTTAGGTACGCCTTCTTTCCGAAGTAGGGGACCTCGAAGAGAGTGCTTCCGCCCTCGACCGCCCCTGCGACGAAGTTTGGAGCCTGGTACTCGATGAAGTCCCTGTCACGGAAGTATGAGTGGATCGCACCGAAGACCGAGCTTCTGATCTTCAGCATGGTCGTCATGCGGCTCGTACGCAGGTACAAGTGACGGTTGTCCAGTAGGAACTCTGTCTCGCCGCCATCTGCTTCATCCATCGCTGATTCGGTGATTGGGAAGGGGCGGTCGGGGTTCACGGGTCCGATGACCTCGGCTTCGGTCACTTGCACCTCATGGCCGTGCTCCCTGTCGGTTGCCTCTACCACACCCCTGATTACCACGCTCGTCTCTATCAGGGAATTTTTGAGCGACTCGAAGCACTCGTCGCCAACCAAATCCCTCTTCACGACGCATTGGACGTGTCCTGTTGAGTCTCTAACTACGATAAACCGTATCTTGTTCGAGCCGCGCGTCCTGTGGACCCATCCCTTCAATTCCACGGTTTCCCCATCATGGGATCCGGACCTGACATCACCTATCCAGTACTGCTTCCCCATAGTAACGCCATTCTGCCGTCTTGGCTCACGGTTATGAAACCTCGATTGTGTGATGATGGTTATGGCGGGTCTGACGGGGTTCGAACCCGCGACCGCCCGGTTAAGAGCCGGGTGCTCTACCTGACTAAGCTACAGACCCGGCTCGGGATTGGCGGCCCCTCTTTAACCACGACGGACAACTACAGTCTGCCATCTGGCTTGACTAGAGTTTCCACGCCGCCGCTGGAAGCCATCACGACAGCGTCGCATATCCCTACGAAAAGCCCCACTTCGACTACTCCCGGTATCTCAGAAATCTCCCTCTCCAAGGATTCTGGATTGGATATTGTGGGGCCGAATGAACAGTCAAGGATGAATCCCTGATTGTCCGTGATGTACGGATCCTCATCCTCTCCTCTGAGTCTGACTTCTCCGGGGCAAATTCCGGATATTCCGTCCCTCACATCCTCCCATAGTATTGAGTCCACCTCTATCGGAAGATCAAATCCACCAAGGGTGCTAACCTGCTTGGTTTCGTCTGCCACCACCACCATCGAGTTCGAGGCCTTGGCCACAATCTTCTCCCTGGTCAATGCACCCCCTCCTCCCTTGATGAGGTCGAATTTCGGGTCGAACTCATCCGCACCATCGATTGTCAGGTCGAGGTTCGTTGCCACGTCTATGGTTCGAAGGGGGATTTCGAGGTGCTCTGCGAGCCGCTTGGTGTCCTCGCTTGTTGGGACTCCGACGACTTCTATTCCCTCCTCCTTGATCATCCTAGCAATCTCGATAATCGAGTATCGGACCGTAGAACCAGTGCCCAGTCCTAGAGACATTCCATCCGTGACGAAGCGGCATGCAGCGATACCTGCCTGCTCCTTCAATTGCTCCGCACCGGCCATGCAACGACGAAAAGTAGGACGTGCATGATGGTTGCCCTATTCATCCGGTGGGTTCATCCGGTATGGTGCAGCCGCACATATGAGGGAGCAGGAGGGTCGCTGACAGTGTTAGACACTGAGGAAAGTCCCCTCTCCGCGATGCAGGCGTCCCGTCACAAGGCGGGGGTCCGGGAGGGCCGGCTCTGCAGCAGAAACGAACCATGCCAGGGGTACGATGAACCCGAAAGGGAGAGGTTTCCTGAGCGTGGCTGGAACGGGCAACCACGCCGGAGCAAGTCCAAGCAGGTCCGCAAGGCATCGACAGGACCGGGTAGGATGCATAGTTGAATGCGACCAGCCGAAAGGTGAACAGAAAGGGGCTTACTCCCTGTACCCTCACCATTATTGCCTAGTCGAAGACAACGGCGTCAACCGGTGACGCGTCGGCTACTGATCCGCTCTCGTCGTAGTCCTGCCAGGTCCCTATCTTTCCTCGCAAAGCGTGGGAGAGTTCGTGATATGCCACGATGAGGCTCGGCAGTAGGATAGAGCTAGTCAGGAGGGCTAGGACGAGGAGTAGCATCATCAGGACGAAGAAGTTCTGCAGCCCGGGAATTGCTACGAAGAGTCCGGCGGCCAAGCCAGTGCAAGTCGTGGCTGTTGTCTCGAAAATGGTCCGCCCGGTCCTGGAAACTGACTTTTGTATCCCCGCTGGGGTCTCACGCTCATCCTTGATGCGATCTATGATGTGTATGGAGTCATCCACACCTATCCCAAACACCAATGTCCCAATCATAGCTGTGAAAACGTTGACATTGACCTTGTAGAACCACATCAGCAGAGGTTGCCACAGGACAACGACGCCTACCGCTGTCATTGTGAATATGGCGAGCCTTGCGGACCGGAACAGGAACGCCATAACGAGAAGCAGGATCAGCATGGTTGCAATCGTGGTCTTGGACTGAGCCTGGTGTATTCCGTCATTGATGTCAAGTGAGACGGGCAACCCCCCAGTGAGTAATGAGTTTGAGACGCCACCTATCCCAAGCGCGCTGCACTTCAATGGGGTCGAGCACCCTCCCTCGTCCAGATGCCCGTCGATCGTCTCCCTTAGGCCTCCTGCGACTGCCAAATTGATGTAGGGCTGGTTTACGTAGACCAGTGTCTTAGTCTCCCCCTCACCATCATCGGAGTTCATCAGCATGGACCTAACCTCTGGGCTTAGTGTGTCGAAGGCGATGTTGACCATGTCCTCCCTGCTGCTTACGGAGTAAGGCCAGCAATCTGGCCTCAGCGGGTTGGCTGATTCGTCCCAGCATTCATCGTGAATCAACTCCCACAGGCTCTGATCATATATCTCCAGACCTCCAATCTCCACATCCACGTGAACAGCCTTCAGGATATTGACGAGGCTTATTGTCGTGGTATTCTCGACGTTGTCTATCTTCATTGCCTGCATATTCTCGATCGCATCCAGAATAGGCAGGTCCCGGATGGGGGCTGTTTCGTTTTGACTGCCTCTCTCAGTGGCATCGACGATGAACATGTTTGTCTGCCCCCCCTCGAAAACTATGCTGTACTCCCTCAGTGCCTCGTATGACTCGAGCCCAGGGGGGACCTCATCCGAAGATCCGGTGATGTCCTTGCCCAACTGTTCCTTGAACATCATCCCCCCCCAGATAGTCGCTGCGGAAGAGACTAGGATGACCAGAAGTGTGGCCTTTAGTGGGACCTTTCCGACCGAATCCCAGAAGTCATCGAGGAGAGAGAAGGTGAGGGTTGTCGAGAGGGTGAATCCCAAGATTAGGGAGCCATTGCTAGTGAGGTCTGCGAATGTGTATAAGGAGCCGGTGAATATGGTCGTGGAAACGACGTAGAATAGTAGGCTGTTTATGCCCAGGATGGTGCCAAAAACGTCTGATGTGTCTATTGCAGAGTCGCGCTCCCTCCTATTCATTGATTTGGCCTCTGCAGCCTTCTCTTCCCCAATCCTCTTCCTCCTGGAAGAGTCAACAACGCCAGAACCGAACAGATTCTTCGAGTTTCCCTTCCTATACCGGAGCAGTTCAATCCAAGCAGGCACCATTAGCATCGAGATGATGAAGGTGGACGAGATGCCAATCAGAAGCGTCTTGCCAACAGTCCTCATTGGCTCAATGGGAACTAGGCTGTGCCACATCAGAACGCTGAATCCGACAATCGTAGTGAGAGCAGATAGGAAAATTGCGTTCCCGGTGGTCATGACCGCCCTGACATTCGCAGTGAGGCTGATCTGCGGGTCGAATGGATCGGGTTCGATGACCTCCTCGCCGTCACGCCTCGAAGCCCAAGCATCTTCCTCCATCTTTTTCAGAATCTCGGACCGATTTTCCTCTATCCTGTTGGTCAGATGGAGAGAATAGTCCACCCCAAGGCCAACCAGGATCGGCCCGGCAGAGATAATCATCGGAGTTAGCATGATGTCGAAAATGACGGTTGACCCGAAGGTAACTGCGAGACTCATCGCGATAGGTGTGCCGCAGATGACCAGAACCTTCCAGCTGCGGTGTAGGATGAACATCGTCAGCCCTACAAGCCCCAGGCTGATAGGGAGCATAGTATAGCGTAGCTCATCGTAAATAGAGTCGGATACGTCATGCAGGACAGGAGTTAGTCCGGTCACGGTTACCGCGCGCCTAGGAGGAATTGTGTCCAAACGCTCATCGTCCATAGTCCATGTTTTGTCATACATCTTGGCGCACAACTCGCAATTCTCCTTAGCAGGATCTGAAGAGAGGAGTGACTTAACGTATGCAATGAATGCCTTGTGATCTCTGATTTCATCCCCTGTCTTGAGATCGGTCCTTGGTGTGATGTCGGTATTGGCCATATCGAAGGAAATGCCCATTATAACGACGCCAGTGTCCCAAATTCCGTCGTTATTGGTGTCTTTGACGAAGTTTGATAGGAGTTCTCCGGAGTTGTCCACGTAGTTGTCAATCCTCTCCTGGGCGCCGTCACCCTGGGGGATTGAGTAACCCTCGTTTGGGTTTTGGCTCGAAATCGCACAGCTTCCGTCGGAACCGGGTAGGCCGTACCTTTCGACAGCACACGAGAACCTGTAATTGGTCGAGTTTGCCTCCTTTATTATCTGGGCCGGAGAAAGTATCCAGACAACTCCGTCGCAACCGGTCATCGGGCTATTGCAAGTATGCGAACCGCGATCTTCCTTGTTATAGTCCAGGCCCTTTCCATATCCGCTTTCGCCTGCATTGTTGTCATCGCCCTCGAACCACGAGATCTGATTCAGAATATTCGCGTCGGTGATGTTTTCAACACCGTGCTGAGCACCTTCGGCGGCATTGTCCGTCTGGACATAGAGGATCACGATATCAGTTGACCATTGAGTTCTGACTTCATTCAGTAGGGCGGTCGAGTTGGCTCCGTCGGGTAGGTATATCTCAACATCGCCGTTGATCTGGTGCTCGAAGTCTTCCGCCCTCCATCCAATTAGTGCCGACGCTAGGAGAAGAGTAACTATGAGGTATGCCGGACTCCTCAGGATAGCGCTGTATGCCAACTCGGCTGCTCTCTGTGTCATCATGTGGGATGTGTCAGAGACGTCGTTCAGCAGTTGTCCTGCAGTGTCTAGTAAACCGCCAATTGGGCTATCCCTGACGTCTCGACGAACCTTCGTGAAATAATTTGAAATTGGGCTAATCCTCTCGAAAAACCATGCCCAGAAAGCCAGTTCCTCGTCCTGTTGGGAACCCCCATTGTTAGAAGTCACGTTCGGGTTCCCGGACCCAAGCCAAATGAAGCGTTCGCATAACTGCCACCGAATGAGTCGATTAACGGGCGAGTCTGAGATGCCCATAGCCCGATGGACTCAAGGGGGATGGTGGGTCACGACGATACATGGACCTAGTCACGGGGGGTGCTGGTTTCATCGGCTCCCATCTAGTCGACGCTTTGGTAGAGCAAGGCAAGGAAGTCCGCGTTATGGACAATTTCAGTAGCGGGAGAGAAGAGTTCCTAGCCCACCACGAAGGCAGTGGCTCGGTAGAAGTCTACAGAGGCGATCTTCTTGATCAGGAGGCAGTGATTACAGCGATGGAGGGGATTGAGGCCGTTCACCACCTAGCGGCAAATCCTGACATCAGACTGGGTACCGAAGTCACGGACACTGATCTGAGACAGGGGACGGTGGCGACATACAATGTCCTTGAAGCTATGAGGGTCTCGGAAGTCGGAAGAATCTCATTTGCCTCATCTTCCGCCGTCTATGGGGAGGCAGGGGTGATGCCGACTCCGGAAGACTATGGACCAGTAATGCCAATTTCCCTCTACGGTGCGTCCAAACTGGCTAGTGAGGCGCTGATTACTGCATGGGCAGGAACATTCGGGGCGCAGGGATACATCCACCGGTTTGCCAATATCGTCGGACCAAGGGGGACTCATGGGGTAATCTTCGATTTCATACACAAGCTCAAGAGGGATCCAGCAAGACTGGAGGTTTTGGGTGATGGGAATCAGGAGAAGTCGTACATGTCAGCTCATGACTGTGTGAAATCTATGCTTCACGTGATTGACCTAGGTGAAGAGGGGCCGGTCCTAAACAACCTGGGAACTGGAGATACTTGCTCTGTTTCTAGGATTGCCGAGATAGTTATTGAGGAAAGTGGCCTAGAAGGCGTTTCGATAGATTATACCGGAGGAAGGAGGGGCTGGGCAGGAGATGTCCCCAAGACATATCTGGATGTGACCAAATTGCTTGGAACCGGTTTCGAGCCTACTGCCATGTCAGAGCAAGCAGTTAGAGACACTGCTCGAGTTTTAATTTCCGAGATTGGCCTGTGACTCAAACATGTGGCAAAGGCCCATGATAGGCCCCCATCCATCGTTCGGATTCATAACTGTCCGTCCGAGGGTGGACGCATGAGTAAGCGCTGGTACCAGGAGAACAAGCGTGACCCATGGAGGAGGGATGCTAAGTCCAAGGGCTATAGGGCCCGCTCGGCGTACAAACTCAAGCAGATCCAGGAAAAGTTCGGCATACTCAGGAAAGGTGATGCAGTTCTCGACATCGGATGTCACCCGGGAGGGTGGATCCAAGTTGCGATCGAAGAGGTCGGGGAAAGCGGGGCAGTTATCGGGATCGACCTGCTGGCGACCTCTCCGATAGAAGGTGCAACAATTTTGGTCGGAGACATCACAGAGGAGGCTACAATTGAGGAAATTGTTGGCCACTTGGGGAATCGGAAACTGAATGCTGTAATCAGCGACATATCGCCTAGGCTCACTGGCAGGTATGACACCGATCAGGCGATCTCACTGGAGCTCTCGACCATGTCACTGGATGTCGCCGCAGAGCTACTTTCCCCAGGCGGGTGCTTCGTTACCAAGGTCTTCCAAGGAGCAGGTATCGAAGGGCTCATTGATGCTGCAAAACTCCGTTTCTCGGCCGTCGGCAGATATTCCCCTACAGCAAGCAGGACCGCTTCCTCTGAGACTTACTTGATTTGCCAGAGGATGCTTCAAAGGCCGAAGAAACAGGGCACTGCCATGGAACATCTGCAGAGTCACCTAGCCTCGATCGGAATCGTGGTCGATGAAGACGATGAGAAAAGTCTGGAAACAAAGGTCGGTTTCAGAAAGATCCCGAAGCGGGAGTAGTTACTCCGAATCCCTATCATATGGCGCGATGTTCTGCCACTCCGAGGCATCCGATCTCGATACAACTGCATGGACCCAATCATCTTCTGAGCAATTGAATACCTCATGTGGAAGCCCTGGCTCAATGTAGAACATGTCACCAGCATTGTGGACAACCGACTTCCGGCACCCCTTGCCATACTCGTGCCTTACGCTACCCTTTAGGAGATAGACCATCACGTCAAAACCCACGTGGATGTGTGCCTTTGCTATTCCACCGGGGGGGATGTAAGCCCTATTCATCGACAGTCCCGTGGATGGGGTATTCTTGCCGGAAAGACCCGCGCCGTACTCTATGTTGTTCCATCCTCGGACCTTCTCCACTTCTCTCAGACTCCAAATGCCACCCTCGTCCGTTACAAAATCGGAAAGATCTGATTGGGCACCGGAGAGCTTCAATTCCTCTTCGACCATGGACATCATGACTGGGTTATATCTTTTCAAATTTCAGCATAATTATGGCCGTTTGACGATGTGGTGGAAGAGGAAAAGCACAATCAACGCTAAAAAGGGACCCTAGTACGCCAGCAAGTCGATGGCCGGAGCAAGTGGAAGGGCAACTGTCTGTGCGTCCTCGGGGACGCCACTGGTAGATAGCGAGAGCACCTCTTTCCCGTGCCCGGGTTGTTCTGCCCCTCTCGGCAGGAGCCAGCGGTGCCGAGTTCAGTCCGTGAAATACATCTGCCCCAAGTGTAGATTCGAGGGGCCTTGAGGTGAAACAATGGGCCATGTCGTTGTGAAATACAAGGTAACATTAGACCAGCCAGAAGATGGCGGCCCAAACTACGAAGGAATTGCGAAGATGATCTCTGATCTCAAAGAGGTCCAGCAGGTGGAGATCAAGCCCCTAGCTTTCGGGATGATGTTCATCGAGGTCCAAGCAGTTCTAGGAGAAGGAGAAGGGATAGTGGATGGCTTTGAGGACGAAGTGAGGGCCGTTGACGAGCTTGTTGGCCAAATAGAGGCCCTGGAAATGGGTCGACTCTGATCAGTAATGGTCTAGAGGGGAACGCATAATCTCCCGCATCATGACTGTGGCATAGGCCCCGGCTGGTAGAGTGAACCTCAGACGTAGAGATGCTCCCTCAGGATGCCATTGATCCCCTTCCCCGGGGCCGGTTTCCCACCTCTGGGAAAGTACGTCAGCCTCTGGGGCTTGCTCGACGCTGATGTCCTTGAATGGGACGGATAGTGCCCTCCTGGTCCCAGAAGTGGTGAGTCTCGGAATCTTCTTCACGACCCAATCCACCCCATCCAAACCTGCCTGGCGGATTCCCTCGATCTCATTCTTGCCCGGTTCCGCTTCCGCAAGAGGGGAGTCGCGCCCTGGAAGAGTACCTGTCACAACTAACCTTCCAAGTTTGCAGTTCCGACGGCAACGGTCGAGATTTGTTGGGCTTACATGGGCCATCTTACCAACATCGATCCTTCCGTTGGACAAGAGTGGAGCTACAAGATCGCCCTCCTCTGGCTCGATCAGGGAAATTCCGGATCCGATTCTCTCCGAGAGAGAGTGGTTGAATGCTAATGACTGGATAGAATGGACCATCAAGAGTTGGAGTGAGTTCGGCAGGGTCTTGAATGCCCCAATGTGATCACCCGGCTTCTTGACCAGATGCTTCAACATTGCAGACTCATAGCCCAGCCTCTCGGGTGCCAGCTCCAGGGACTTCTGCGGGTCGCCATCCTCCCTCCATGATTCTCTGAACGCATCTGCCTCTTCCCCTTCTCTAGACCCGGCCATTCCAACGTAAAGATCGACTGCTCGCTCAAAGTCACCCTCTATTACGGCGGCACCGACCTGTGGCGTAACTGGCCTCGTAGAACCGAATCTCTGGGGTCCAATCCAATTGGGGAATGCGTCGGAACCCATAGACTTGGCAAGTCCACCTCTAATGTCGTGGACCCTGCTCATCGCCTCTTTGGCATCTATTGGATTACCTGATTTATCACAACACCCCCTAACAGTGATGGTGAATCTGTTTCCATCATGATCGCCCATGGCAACCTTCTGGTGAGTCCTGCCAATTACCTCTATTGTGCTGTCTGGGATTTCAACTGATTCGACCTTTCTTCTTGGAGCGTCGATCACTAGAATCTGCGTAGTTATGGCTCGTTTATCCTTCAATCCAGAGCTGAAGATCCTGTTCTTGTTTATCCCACAGGCCCTAGCAAGCCTCCTGAGGTACCGATTTGTCTCCCAATTTGTCATTGTCACCCTGGCTACAGTGAATCGTCCCTTGTCATCGAGAGCAGGGACCTTGGATGACTCCTCGACTCGGAAGTCCTCTACCCTGGCCTTCAGAAGCCCCCCGATCCCCTCTGCAGGCACCATCCACGTAGAGAGTCCCAAGTAGTCCTCGATTTCGCTCCCTCTCAGGGAATCACCCCCTCAAAGCTTGATGCTGGAGAATTCCTTTGTGATCTCGGAGCATATATCTTTGAGAATCTTATTTGCCTTCTTTCCTTTAACGGTGCGAACGTACAGTTCCGGGTCATCGAGGTCCGGGTGGTTCTGGAAATAGTTTGCATACTCGACATCGTCCCTACCATTCAGACGAGAGCGGAACAACTGGAGTGCCGTATGATCCCCGTCAATGACTCTGATTCGCAGTTCTCGACCCTCGTTCTTCAATACTTTGACTGGCATAGGACGGACGCTCGACTGGAGTGGCCCTTTTGAGGCCTTGCATGCCAAAGCCGAGCGAAACCCCCCACAAACTTCCCCTAAGTTTTACACCGGGAGGTTTTGGGGACGATGATGTCAGGCATGGAAGCCATGACAAAACGCGTGGCTGAATCATTCGAGAGGATGTCTTTGCCGATCCTACTGGCAAGTCTGCTGTTGACTGGTTTTCTAGCATATTTCCTAGTAGGGAGCCTTGCTTTCACGACTGATCTCTCTTCATTTGCCCCTGAGACGGATGCCGATGAGGCGCAGGAAAGGATAGAGGGGGCTGTTGGGGCGTCGCCGCATCTGATTTACATCAATGTAAGACCTGCAGCAAGCGAGGACCAAGTCGGCAACGTTCTAGAAATGAAGGCACTACAACAATTGGCCGATGATCATGAGATGGTCCAATCATATTCCGATGCGAATGGCTTTTTCATAGACTCACAGATCAATGCCGCCGAAGTACTTGAGAGGTTCTTGGAACAGCGTAATCACACGGGGAACCTCTCTGAATTCAATGACTGGAGGGAGATGCTAGAAGCAGTCCTAGGTGATGAGGAGTGCGGCGATGCGATTGGTGGTGACGAGCGGTCGATTGCGACTGCTGCCTTCGCCACATCTGCCTTGCTCCACAAGGATCTGGATTACTCCCCAGTTTGCGATTGGCTGGAGAGCGGCGAGGGGAATCCCACCCCGACTGCTAACAGCACATTATGGCTCATCGAAATTAGCGGGGGGATAGAGAGTGAAGACCGGCAGAGGCATGCAAATCAGATCAGGGCGATGCTGGTCGGGGATTCCATCCTTGAGTATGGGGTGATCTCTGACGATCTGATCAGCAACGACATCAACGAATCGACCCTCGACAACCTAGTTTGGCTAATTCTCCTCGCCGTGATTGTCGTGGTCTTGCTGCTCGCACTCACATTCCGTTCGGCGACGATGGTTGTCGCACCCCTGGTCGCACTACTGGCATCCCTTGTCTGGACCTATGGGGCGATTTCTCTGATGGGGATGCGATTCTCCATACTGGAGATTGCGGTAGCTCCGGTCGTACTTGGACTTGGGATAGATTACTCAATCCATCTTCAGAGAGCGTACGAACGGGCGAAGGAAGACTCTAGCAGCTCGGCTGAGGCTTGGGCGAGGGCTTTGATGGAGCTAAGGGTCGCCCTATCGCTGGCGGTGATTACCACTGTCTTCGCCTTCCTGGCCAATTCGCTATCCCCCCTCCCCCCCCTCCGGACATTCGGGGCCACACTGGCACTGGGGGTCGTCTGTGCTTTCCTGGCAAGCACGGTAACTGTGGGTGCGATGCACGTTTTCGTCGAGAGGACGATGGGGGTCACTCGTAGCAGGGGGCTTGAACTGGGGAATTTGGCTGAGAGGGCTGCCGATTTCCAGAGAGGGAACGCTCCCCTGGTCCTCCTGTCCGTGGCGATAATCACCGCAGGGTCTGTTGTGATCGCAATGCAGGGCCTAGACACTAGTTTCGAGTTGACGGACTTCCTATCTGAGGACGAGATGGAGATTATGGAGATCAGAGAAGATCTCTACCAGTCCTACGAAGTTAACGCCCTGAAGTCTGTCTACATTCTTGTTGAGCCCGGGGAGGGGGAGGAGGCATTCGACAGCGAGGAATCCCTAATCGAGGCACTGGGTGACTTGGAGGACGCTCTCGCCAGGATGGAAGGGACGGTTGTAACCGAGGCCCCGGGAACAAGCAACGAATGGGCCTCTTACGATAGCATTTACAGGATTGTGGCCGATGCCATAGAGCAGGATCCTGGATTCGGGTCCGAGCACAACCTGGAGGTGTTCGGAGAGGACCTAGCCCCAAGGGATAGTTTCGTCGAGGGGGACCTCGCGTCCGCCCTCGCGTCTCTCCTATCGAATGACACGGTGGGCGACCAACTCAGAGGCACAACCTGGTCAGAGAGGACGGGGGAGCACGTTGGTTTGACCGAAGACGGGTCCGCGATAAGGTTCCTCAGAATCAGGGTCGACGTAGAGGCCCAGAGCAGTGCAATGGTCGAGCAGATTTCAAACGACATGGAGGAGGAGTCCCTCATAGTCTCGTCCGACACAGGAGGCAGGGCATATGCCGTAGGAGACCTGATGACCCTGTCCAACCTCCTTTCCGGACTGATCTCATCCATCGTCAGTTCGACAGCAATCAGCCTAACCGTGTCCCTACTGGTGTTGGCAGCCCTCACCAGGAGGATAGGTCAATCCCTGTTAGTCATCCTCCCAGTGGGGCTTGCCGGTTCGTGGGTGGTGGGTTCGATGGCAGTACTGGGGATAAACTGGAACGTCCTTACGATAATGATCACAGCACTGACCATTGGGCTCGGTATTGACTACTCCATCCACGTGTGGAGGCGGTTCGAGTCGAATAGGGCATCGGGGATGGCGATCTGGCCTGCGATGAAGGACATGTACGCGAATACAGGGTCCGCACTCCTCATGTCTGCAGGGACTACTATCTGCGGCTTCATGGTCCTCCTATTGTCCCCAATTCCCGTGATAAGGGACTTTGGCGTGGTTAGCTCAATTTCTGTGGCTTTCTCCCTCATACTTGCCCTCCTGGTCCTCCCAGGGCTGCTAGCAGCTGAGGTCAGGACCAATGGGGACGGATCTAACTAGGGAATCTCTACGAGTTGGCCCATCTCGAGGTTCTGCTCCCTCGCCAGAAGAAGCATTGCGACATCTAGTGAAACAGGGCCCAATGCCCTCCTCTTCCTCTGTGCCCTGCGGATAACCTCCCTCTTCTCCAATCCCGACATCGCGGCTATCCTAGATGCCAACTTACTCCTCGAACCCTCTTCCGAATGCGGTTGGGCATCGAGTGTGGCAGGGGCGGGGTTTTCCGGTGGGCTCACTATCTTCTCGGAAGATCGTATGGGCGGTTTTGGAATCTCGCCCACTCTGGACAAGAATGGCCTCCAACCCAGCTCCGGGAAGTGTTCGAATGACGAGACGCATGGAGATAGAGAGTCAGCCTCACCAACCAGCCACCCAGAAGCATGCAGCCTCTCTACCAGAGATTGCGCGACTTCGGGGGAGAACCATTGCATCTCCAATGACCACATTCGAGCGAGGTCCCTCGAGCCAATCGGCTCCCCGGCCCCTCCGTTGAAAGAAGAGTGCAATAACTTGGAAATCTCGATTTCTACCTCTGAAGACATGTTTCAGGCCCTGCTAGGGGCAGGCCTGCTTCATGGTTGCCCCGAACAATATCGCGCTTGGTTGAAGTGTGATGCCTCTATCCGCGTGCGGTTTTCTATGCCTAGGGAGTACATTGCACGCGACCCGAGGACGGGAAAAAGAATCGGAGCTGGGAAAAAGAGAGGCAGGAAAACATCCGGTTTTGCTGCCCTGTCCCCTGACAGCGGACCTTGGCAGCGACTGGAGATTTCCGAAATACTCCCTCTTGCAACGGGAGAGTCGGACAAGGTAGAGATTCTAACGGATGGAGTAAGGTGGAAGCTCGGAAGAATTGATGCGATTAAGGCCCTTAGCAAAGTGGGAGAGAGGGATGTTGAGGGGGCTTACGAGGTCCTAGTTGACGCCCTGGAGGATAACTTCCCAGACGTCAGAATTGCTGCCCTGAAGGTCCTCCCCTCATTCGCACTTAGGAGACAGGGGATACTACTCCACTGCCTTTCTGACAGGTTGCTTGACGATGAGGAACCAGTAAGAGAGGAGGCTATGAACAGCCTGAAGAAGATATCTCCGCTTTTTCCCTCCGGATGCGAGGAGATTATTCGAAGGGAGTTGCGGGACGAAAGGAAGGAGCATCGCGACAATGCATTCGCGGCCCTCAAGCTAACTGCGAGAGAGTGGCCCGAGGTGGGTTGTCTACACCTCGACGAGATTATCAGAGAGAATGACGTTGATCTCAGAATAAGGGGCTCATTAATCCTCAGGACGGTAGCATCCAAGGGAGGAGCCGAGGCGTGGGACCTCATCACATGGTCTCTCCAGGACGAAGAAGTCAGAGTCAGGAGGAATGCGGCCAAGACCTTGACAGTTCTCGCCGACGTAGAACCCAGAGTGGCCGTTATCCTGGTCGAGTCGAGCCTCGGAGAGAACGACAGGGGCATCAGAAACTCCGTCATCAAGGCACTTAGGAAGCTCGACATCCAGAGCCCCAGGGTAGTCCAGATGATCCTGAAGGGGGCTTCCGACGATGACTTGGAGATGAGGAAGGCCTGCGTGAGCCAGATGGCCATCATCCTGTCAGGCCAAGAGCTCCGAGAAGCTGCGGGAGAACTGCTGAAGAAGGAGAAGGACCCAAGTCTCAAGAAGAGGCTCCAGTCCCTTGCTTTGGACCCTGATTTCGAGGGTTCGGAGGAGGAGAAGAACCGCAAACTTGCACCGGCCGAGTATGTGCCGAAGGAGGATGAGGACACCCCTCCCCCCAATCTCCCCCCCTTGGGTGAGGATGATAAACGCCAGTCAGGTCGGCCGGCCACCGAGGAAAGCAGATGAGTGACGAATTCGACGAGAAGTTGGCTCGATTCGAGAAACTGTGGGACGGCGTCACGCCCAAGGGAGTGAACCGAACCAAGGCCCTGAAGTTCAGGCAGTACATGAGAAATCATGTCCTCCAGAAGTTCCACAAGCGCCGCAAGGATCAGTGGGCCAACGCAGACAAGGGCCACTACAACCACGGCTTCTCTAGCAAAGACCAGTTCCTGACCAAGGACAATTGCAAGAAGTACTGGATGGGAGAGCTCCAGAAGGACATCAGAGAATCTGAAACCTGGTCCTGAGGCCAAAAGATGTCCACTCCGACCTTCAGCGACTGGGATCTTGATAGCGATATCTCCGAGGCCATCAAGGGCATGGGCTGGGAAGAGCCTACTCAGATCCAATCTGAGTCGATACCAGTAGCCCGCAAAGGCAAGGACGTAGTGGGGCAGGCCAGGACCGGTTCCGGAAAGACCGCTGCATTCGGGATTCCGATAATTGAGTCGTGCGGACCGAATGGTTCCTTGCAGTCTCTCGTCCTCTGCCCTACAAGGGAGCTAGCTGTCCAAGTCGCAGAGGAGATGAACAACCTCCAGGGCAAGAAGGGACTCAAGATTGAGACGGTCTACGGTGGAACTGACATCGAGAAGCAGGCAAAACTACTCGACAAGGGAGTTGACGTCATAGTTGGAACTCCCGGAAGGGTCATCGACATGAGCAAGAGGGGGCACATCGACCTCCCGGCTATCAGAATATTCTGCCTCGATGAGGCTGACAGGATGCTAGACATGGGGTTCTTCCCAGACGTCCTATGGATCGTGGAGAAGATGACCGGGAGGAGTCAGACGCTGCTATTCAGCGCCACTTTCCCCCAAGAGGTTCTCGATGCCACGGAGGAATTCACCAACGACCCCGTCCACGTAATGAGCGAGGACCTCGAGGTCGAGGTCCCGGAGATCGACCAATTCGCGATAAAGGTCGGCCGGCTCAACAAGATGTGGGCCCTTGGTAGAATCGTTGCAAACATGTCCGAAGGGGATCAGATGCTCATCTTCACCAACACGAAGAGGATGGTCGACATGCTGGATGAGAGGCTCGACAGGCAGGGAGTAGACTCAGCGGCCCTCCATGGAGACATGGCGCAGAACAAGAGGGAGAGGATCCTGGATAGTTTCCGAGATGGGAAGAAGAGCATCCTGGTAGCCACGGACGTAGCCGCAAGGGGACTGGACGTTGATGGCATCACTCACGTGGTGAACTACGACCTCCCCGATGAGACGGAGTCATACGTCCACCGGATCGGTCGGACCGGAAGGATGGGCAGGAGTGGCCAGGCCTGGAGCTTCGTGGGAGGGTCGGAAATGTCGCAACTCGACAAGATCGCGAACACATGGGGGATGACGATACCGATGGTGGACGCACCAGAACTGCCAGACGGGTCCAAGGAAATGGCTAGGCTGAAGGAAGACTGGGACGAGATCTCGGACTGCTTCGGGATGGTCACTGTCAGGCTCTCCCTCGGAAGCGGGGACGCAAGCAAGCTGGCACTAGCTGATTGGATTGTCGACCAAGCGAGGGTCCCAGAGGTGGCTATCGGGGAAATCTCGATGGGCGATAGCGAGTCCACCGTCGAGGTGCACGTGAAGAAGGCCTCGTACGTAATCGACGTGCTAAAATCGAGGGATTTCCAAGGCAGAAGGCTCCAACCGGCGATAGTTAACTAGGCAAGTGGCGGAAGGAAAATTTTGATTCGTCGGGAGGGCCCTTCCGCATCCTAAATATATCCGGACTAACAAGACCCTACATGGCTGACGACAAGGGGAGCAACGCGGCCAAAGATAAGCAGGCAGCAGAAGCGGCGAAGAAGAAGGCCGATGCCGAGAAGAAGAGACTGCAAGATCAGAAACAGGCTGCAGACACGGCAGCCAAGGAAAGAGCGGCAGCCGAGAAGAGTCTCGAGAGCGCCAAGAAAGCGAGGGG
>JAQXEZ010000002.1 GCA_029250605.1 Candidatus Thalassarchaeaceae archaeon | reverse complement strand
GACTTCATGGGGGCGATGTCGATTTTCGAGGATCACGTAAAATCCAATCCTGATGACCCCTCAGGGTACCACGGCTGGGCCGAATCCGCTCTCTTCGAGATTCAGGATAACGGGAACTTCGACGAGAAGGGGAACGACAGGATCAACGAGGGACAGGTCGCAGCCTACTTCAAGAAGGCAGCAGCCCTTGATTCCCAGAGTACAGAGTACCAGGCGGCCTACGCCAATGCACTCATCGAGTTCGACAGGATACCCATGGCGATCAGGGAGCTGAAGAAGCTCAAGGAACTGGGCGACTCCTCCGACGACTTCGACGTCACCCAGGACCTGTACCAAGCAGCGAAGATGCTGATCGACAACATCGACTTCAAGACGAACTTCGACAGGAGCGAGGGATTCGCAAAGCAGTTCCTCCCAGTGGCAGTCGAGTTCGCACTCCTCGGCATGGGCTTCGCCTCTGCAGAGGAGGCTCTGGAGTACCTCCAGACCGAATAGGTGGAGGAATCCGATTGAGCGACCGATTCCTGGTCGCCATAGGCTATCACGGCCCCTCGTTCCACGGGTCCCAGGTCCAGAAGGACGTGGGCACCGTAGAAGGATCGCTCAGGCAGGCCCTCAGGAGGCTGACCTGGTGGTCGGATGGGTGCCTGGAGATGTCCAGCAGGACCGATGCCGGCGTCAGCGTGAGGATGAACCTGGCGAGGATCGACCTGCCGAAGCCGGTCTCGGAGAAGGCCAACGAGGAATCCATAATCCGTGCGCTTAACGATAACCTTCCGGTTGGTGCAGTCGCTATCTCTGCGAATCGCGCTCCCGCGGACACAAAGGTCAGGTACGCCGAATCACGGAGGTACCTGTATCGCCTAGAGGCGATAGAGGAGTGGCCGTCCGAGAGCGATCCCGACCTGATATCGGACGCCTGCTCCCTGATCGAGGGGGTGAACGACTTCTCCAACCTCTCCAGGATGGACAGCGGGGTCGATCCAGTCAGGACGGTCGATTCGTGCGTCCCATGGCTGTCCGATGATGGGCGGGTCATCGGATTCTCGATTCAAGCCAAGTCATTCATCTGGAACCAGGTAAGGAGGATCGCATCGGCCTTCTCGGGCATTGCCTCCGGTAGAATAAGCATCTCCGACTTGGAATCGGCCCTATCCATGCCAGAGGTTAGCGTGGACCTAGGTAGGGCCCCCTCCGAGGGACTAGTTCTCTGGGAGATATCGCATGACGACTTCGAATCGCCTTTCTCAGGCGAGTTACCGTCTCCTGCGGCTTTCTCCAGACGTCCAAGCGACTCCAGGGACTACCGGAGGTGGTTGTCCATGTCGCAGTACGAGATGGGTGCCCTTCTGGAGCGGGAGTGGCTCTCTAGGGCTAACTGAGCTCGATCTCCACCAAGTCCCCATCCGAGCAGGGCAGACTCTCGCGCAGGAAAGCGCCGGAGATGACCTCGGCGGTGCTCGCGTGCCTGGTGAGGTCCGGAATCAGGATCGCGCACTCCTCCCATTCGCCTTCGCCCCTCTTGATCCTCCCCCTGAATGCCGTAGCCCCTCCGAAGGACCTGCCATCACGCTCGAAACCCTCTATCCTGAGTGGTCGGACGGACTCGCTCGCACTACCTTCCTCCAGGCCAGCGAGAACCCTAAGCTGGGAGAATTCACCCAAGCTCTCGTCTCCGACGTCCACATTGAGTGTCCCGGGCCAGGCACCCACTCCAAGAACGGCCTTGAATTGGGACTGGTAGTGCCTTTGCGACATGAAAACATGGGCTCTCCCGAGTCCGCTGCTCACCTTCCCAGTGATTCGCACGGACCCCGGCTATGCCGACGACTCATAATATTCGCTTCGTCTACAGCAGTATCGTCGAACCTTGTTCGCCGATTGACCACCCAAGGTTGGACAGCTCCCTGGCCTGACTCGAACCCCCATCTAGTGCTGGATTGGTGTGATTGAGGTGGATGAAAATCACCTCTGGATCCCCCTCTCGCTTCTCGCCCAGCAATCCTAGTGTTTCCGAGATGGTGGGGTGTGGGACCAGCGTCATGTCCCTGCCCCCAAACTCGTCATCGCTCCAGAAAGTCCCATCGATCATTGCGAAATCTACCCCCATGGACCTCAGCCACTCCCTGATGCTGCTCTCGCCGACCAAATCCAGTGTCTGCCCCCAGTCGTCATGGTCAGGGAGGAAAAGCAGCGTATGCTTGGGTCCAATGACTCTGATGGCATGCGTATCGGAGTACTCGTCCCTGTGAGGGACGCGGACAAACTCCAACCCGAAGCCGCAGCCCTCGGTCGGGCTGAAGGTAGACCCAGGAAGAACCACGTTGGCCTGGAAGGGCATGGAAAGACGCCTCTCTCCGAGGAATCGGAGAACACTGTCGCTCGCGTAGAGGGGAATCCCCGTCTGCCCCATTGCTTCCTTCCCAAACTGGCCGATCCCGTCTATGTGACCTAGATGGGCATGAGTGAGGCTCACCGAATCCGGAATGAGCGAGTCACCCATGTCGAGGGAGGTGGCTGCAATCCCTAGTTGATGGGGCAGGCCCCTCGTCGCCTCGACGAGATGCACGCTTCCGTCTACCCCCCTAATGACGCAGGAAACGGGATACAGGATCTTGGTTTGGTCATTCAATGCAGTAACGCACCTCTCGCACGAGCACCCTGCCTGGGGCAAACCGCCGTCCTGGGCGATTCCCACGACAACCAGCTCCACGTCCCCGGCTGCCATGCACTGCGATGGAAACCCCCTCATCAATACTCTCTCGCCTCCCCTCCGATTAGTCAATGAACTAGGATGCCCTCTGGGAGTCATGCCAGTGGACTTGTCATGGATGAGAGACAGGTACGCCGAACTAAAGTCCCAGGGTTTGGACTGGGACCCCCCTACTTTGGAGGCAGCAAATGAGCCTAGGTGCATCATTGACGGCAGGGAGATGATCATGCTATCTGCTAACAATTACCTGAATCTGACCACTCACCCCAGGGTCGTGGAGGCCGCAGTCGAGGCCACAAAGAAGTATGGCACGGGGTCGGGTTCCGTCAGAGCGATTGCGGGGACGATGGACCTCCATCTCGAAGCAGAGAGGACCTGTGCAGAGTTCAAGGAGGTCGAGGCATCCCTGATCTACTCGGCTGGATACACAGCGAACGTGGGACTGATCCCCACTCTAGTGCGTGGCTCGCAGGACGTGATCATCTCAGACGAGCTAAACCACGGGTCAATAATCGATGGAGTTAGGCTGACCAAGGCATCCAGGGCAGTATACCCGCACAACGACATGGAGGCACTTGAGAGGGTACTGAATGATCACAAGGACTCCGAGCGCAAACTCATCATCACCGATGGGGTGTTCAGCATGGACGGCGATATCGCACCACTCGACGAGATCGCAGACCTCGCAGAGGAGCACGGGGCAATGACGTTCGTGGACGATTGCCACGGGGAGGGGGTCTTGGGCGACGGCCGCGGAATAGTCTCCCACTTCGGCCTACAGGGGAGAGTCACCTTCGAGATCGGCTCATTCTCGAAGGCACTGGGCGTCCAGGGGGGGATCCTAGCAGGAAGCGAAGATGTCAGGACCCATGCGCTGAATCACAGCAGGTCATGGCTGCTCTCGGGTAGTCAGCCCCCAGGGGTGGCAGCAGCCCAGAAGGCAGCTATTGAGGTCCTGATGTCAGAACCTGAGCATGTGCAGAGGCTGTGGGATAACACATCATACTTCAAGGAAAACCTCGACTCAATGGGTTTCGATACTGGCGTTAGCGAGACGCCAATAGTGCCTGTAATGTGCGGAGATAGCAGGAAGGCGCAAGAACTCTCCTCACTGATGAGGGACGAGGGAGTGATGGTGGGTGCGATAGTCTTCCCAATGGTCGCTAGAGATAAGGCCAGAGTAAGGACGCAGATGTCAGCCGGGCTAAGCAGGGAGGAACTCGACACAGTCCTGGAATCATTCGATAGATGCGGCCGAAAGCTAGGCCTGATTTGACTGCAATTTCTGAAAGGCGGCTGTCGGAGGGATTATGACGGGGTGTCAGTTACCCTCTATGCTGGGAACCGTATGGGTGATGAAGAAACAATATTCTCGATTTCAGAAGGCCACTTGGATTCTGGATTGAGGGGGATTCCAGTAGGGACCTGCAAGACATCCTACGTGGACCCGATTGAAGGCGTCCATTACGTAGGATATCCCGTTGGCGATCTCGCCAATCTGGAGGAGGAGGACGTCATCTACCTGCTTATGCACAAGAGGCTCCCAGATCCCGAAGAGTCAGCGGCATTTCGCAAGGAACTGGCACACAGGGGCGAGGAGATGCCAACCGGTGCATTAAGGGTCCTTGAGAACCTAACTCCTGGCAGCGGCCACCCGATGGACTGGCTTTCCATCGGAATCATGGCTATGGGTGCCGCCGAGACCACTGGTGACGTCAGGGTCGACTCGATGAACCTCATTGCCAGGACTCCAGAGTTGATGGCCAGAATCTTCCTCCTCCGAGGTGGGCATCCGGAGAAGCTACGCCCTAGGAACACCGAATTGGGCCTAGTCGAGAACTTCGTCCACATGCTGGGGGTAGACGGCGAGGAAGCCGAGATGATGAACAGGGCCCTCAGATTCTTCTTCATCCTCCATATGGATCACGGTGGCGGCAACCTTTCCACATTCTCTGGAAAGGCAGTCGCTTCTGGAAAGGCATCGGTGTATGCATCTCTGGCGAGTGCAATGAACGCACTATCCGGTCCACTCCATGGCAGGGCGAACCAGGCTTGTCTGGAGTTCGTACAGAGGATAGGCACCTCAGATCCAGATGAGATTGAGAAGTTTGTAAGGGCAGAGCTAGCAGCGAAGAGGCCGATTTACGGCTTCGGTCACGGAGTGCTCAGGGCCGAGGACCCAAGAGCCAGACTCCTGATCGAACTTGGCTCAGAGGTCTGCCCAGATGACGAGTACTACAAGATCGCTAAGGCCCTGAGGGAGGTAGTCCCCCCGATTCTGAAGGAGCATCCAAAGATCAAGAACCCATTCCCGAATGTAGATTTGGCCAGTGGGAGCCTATTGCATGCGATTGGATTCCGAAAGCCGCACTACTATACCACGTTCTTCGGATGGGCTCGAGTGGCAGGAATTTGTGCGCAGATTCTGGATGAGAGGAACGCACGAGACGGAAGGGGGGTTCCGATATACCGCCCGAAGTACATTGCCAAGGAACAACCGCATAGAAGGCTCGAGTGATCACACTCCGTGTGTGCTGCCCGCACCTCTGTGACCTATTATCCTCGGACTTCCCCAAGGCAAACCACCGTCTGCTAGCTTAACCCATTTCTCAGTACTGCCAGGCCAGAGCATCCTTGTCGCCTGCTCTTCCACGATCCTCCGCTTCCGCTCGCTCTCGATATCCTCCCACATCGGGAGCGAGGAAAACGCCTCGCTCATGATGTCGCCCCTCTCTAGGGAGCCAGCCTCGCTGATCCTCTTGCTCCATTCTTCGTCGAGTGGTTGGCTACCTGGTCTAGGCCATCTCGGGGTGCCATCTGGTTTCACCAGAACCGTTGGGTCCATGTTATCCGAAACAAGGGAGATCCCCGCATTTACCAGGGCATCCTCGTGCTTCAACGGTGCCGACCAAACGAACGCACCCATGCCCTGTCGAGCCTCGAAGAATCGCTTCAGCCCCCTTCCTCGGAGGCCAGCAGGAAGGCCCGGGTGGATGAATCGCGGCCATCCTACGAGGTAATTCAATGCCATTCCGATTGACTCCATCCCTTCTTTTCTGAGGCTCCGTGTGATGCCCCTCACAGTGGTCCTGGCAAAATGGGGGCCTGCAACTACTCTCTTCAGCCTCCAGTGCCTGCCCCAAGCCCTGATGTGGGGCATCAATCGAATCACGGGGATGCCGAAACGAGAAGACTTGGCAGCCTCTCCAATCTTCGGTGAGAAGCAAGAAACAACCACCGATCTATCTGGCAGTTCCAAGGGTTCCAGAGCCACTTCCAATTTCCCCATTATCGAGCTCAAGTACCCCATTGTGCCGATTTTTGTTGAGGGGTGCGGCAGCTTGAACTCGATGTCAACCGTCTTCCCGCCAGATTGCCATGAATCTGTGAAATCCCGATCGGCCAATAGGTCGCTGAGCGTGGGTATTCCTGCCGATCTGAGGTAGTCAGTTGGGAGGTTTTCCACGCACCTCTCCCCGATTGGCCCTTCTCCAGGGGCGAACTCGTCATGGAAAATCACCAACTCCCCATCCCCATCGACTCTGAGGTCGAACTCTACCCCGTCTCCAAATAGCATCCCATGATGGAGTGCCTCGATAGAATTCTCTTCAGGTTGCTTCCAGTCACCCATCACCCCTTCCGAGGGGGAACCAGTCCAAGAATGCAGGGGCGTCACTCCTTCGAATGATCCATCATCAAACAAGTGTGGGATAAGTTACCGAGTATCCGGGACAACACTGATACTGTGTAACTCGACCCTCGTCATGATAGACATGTCAGAGACAGTGGAATTAGACCGAGCATCAGACCCGAAAGCAGTCAGAGGATACGCATTTTACGATTGGGGCAAATCAGCATTCGAAACAAGCGTAACAACAGCAATCCTTCCGTTCTGGTTTGCTCTTCTCTTCTTGGAAGCAAATGGTCTGACCACAACAGTTCTTTCTAAATCAATGTCTAGTGATGCAATTTGGTCATTCTCTGTTTCTGGGGCCGCATTGCTCGTCGCACTCGTCAGCCCCTCTCTGGGCGTAATCGCAGATCGCAGGGCAATCAAGATGTGGTGGTTGAAGATTCTAACATACGTAGGGGCAGGATCAACATTCCTTCTTTTCGCTGCTCCTCTTCTGCCAGTCAGTACCCAATGGGTCTGGCTAATGGTGATGTTCATACTGGCAAATATCGGATTGAACGGAGCTGGGGTGTTCTACAACGCGCTCCTGCCTCACATGGGTAAAGATGACGAAATGGACCGCATATCCAATCTGGCCTTCGCATATGGCTATCTGGGCGGGGGATTGCTACTAGTCATCCACATTGTTATCCTCATGATCACGGATTACGCAGAATGGGCCACCCAACTGGCGATGGCTACTTCCGGAATTTGGTGGTACGGCTTTGCCCTACTGACATTCAATTGGGTCCCTGAACCCCCAATAGAGAACGAAATGGAGTCATTGGGGGTAAAGGAGTCCGCCTCCCTGGCAATAAGGGAGATCAAGAAGACCATAGGGGAGGTAGACAAATTCAGGACACTCTTCATCTACATGCTCGCTTACTTCTTCTTCATTGATGGCATCAATACCGTAACCGCATTAGGTGGAATCTTCGGAACGACCGTATTGGGAATTACAGGGCTTGACCTAATGGTCACAATTCTAGCAATCCAGTTCGTCGCAGCCCCTTCTGCAATCGGTTTCACCAAACTATCTGAGAGAATCGGGACAAAACAAGCGTTGACCGCATCTCTGGTAGGTTGGGTCGTGCTATGTTTTGCGGCCCTTTCCTTCGCACCCCTTCAGTTCGAGTCCCATGAAGAGTATCAGATTCGATATGACTGGAACGATGCATCTAGTTCATACAATGTCCAGGTGGATGAGAATATCCCCGAACTGGCTCAGAAGTTAAAATACCAGGATGATGAGTTTGATGAACAGGGTTGGGCCACTACTTGGAGTCATGTACTGCCCATCGAGATTGACGATAGGAGTGACACAAAGAGATGGATGTTTGTGGAAAGAGACGCAGAAGGCGAGAAGACCGAAGAAACCCACATTCTTTCCCTCTCTGGCATTGATTCTGGGGAGATCGAGTCATTCATCGCCACTCTAGACAATTCCAGATTCAGTGTGAGCATTTCAGGTGGTTCATTGGATGCCGCCTCCAACATAGGAGTTGACCACCCAACCAACCTAGGTGACGGAAAACTGGATTGGGTTCCTCAGACTGCCAGAGACAAAGTCTGGGAACCCCTAGGCCTATCAGTAGGGTTCCAATTCTTACTCTTGGGATGCGCTATGGGTACCCTATTGGGTGGATCCCAAGGCCTTGCTAGGAGCCTTTTCGGACAGATGGTCCCAGAAACCAGAAGTGCTGAGTTCTTCGGCTTCTTCGGCTTCTTCGGCAAAGTTGCCGCTCTAATAGGGCCCTTGTTGTATGGGTTAATGACGGTGGTATTCGATAGCAGAGTCGGGATCCTCAGCATCTCAGTACTCATCCTGATAGGTACCTTGTTGATGAGAAAGGTGGATGTAGAGCAAGGAAGGAAAGACGCTGCCGCAGAAGACGCTAGGAACCGAGGATTGGCCTGAGACTAATCAGAACGGATCTCTTCCAGTGCCTCAATCACCGAGGCTTGGGTGATCCTGCCACCCCTTTCCCTGAGCATGGATGCCACCTTGTCTACCTCTCCCCCCTCGGCCCCAGCGGTAACTGCCATGTTCCTGACATGCAACTTCATGTGGCCTGCTTGGATCCCCACAGTGGCTAGGGCACGCAGTGCACCGAGGTTCTGAGCCAGTCCCGATGCCGCCATCACCTTCGCCAGCTCGTCCGCGCTCTCAACGCCCAGAAGGGCCACATTCGCCTGTGCGGCGGGATGGACCCTTACTGCACCGCCAACCAGGCCCACTGCCATAGGAAGCTCGATGGACCCCACCAGATTGCCGTCATCGTCCTTTGACCACTTGGTCAGCGAACCGTACGTCCTCTCGTGAGAGGCATAACTGTGAGCCCCAGACTCGATGGCCCTCCAGTCCTGGCCACAGGCAAGAGCTACAGCGGATATCGCGTTCATTATCCCCTTATTGTGGGTCGTGGCCCTGAATGGGTCCGCCTCAGCGAAGTGGTATGCCTGAATGACCCCGTCAATCACCTCAGAGCCTTGTTTTGCATCCTGTCCCCTGTCTGACATCTCTTCTGGGGTGAAAACCGCACTAACCCTAGCGAGTCGTAGAACGGCCAAGTTGCTGATTATCCTCAGGATGACCGTCCCACCAGAGATCTCCTCCACCCTTGGAGCAATGGTTTCAGCCATCGTGTTCACCGCATTGGCACCCATCGCGTCCCTGCAATCCACGTGGATGTGCACGATCACCATCCTCCCCGAGCCAGTCTCAATTACTCTGGCAGAGAGGTCCCTGCAACCGCCTCCGAACTTCACCAGTATGGGGTCTACCTCGTTGCAGTTCGAAACCAACTCGTCCTTGGCTGCCAGAATAGACTCCCTTGCACCATCTGGGTCTTCACAACCCACGACTTGGATCTGGCCGATCATGACTGGGTCGTCATTGTCCGAACTGAAGCCACCGTTGGCTAGACACCTCTTCGCCATGTTGCTCGCCGCCGCAACCACGCTAGGCTCTTCGAGAACGAATGGGATCGCATAGTGGGAACCATCAATCACGAAGTTGGTCGCCACCCCTATGGGGAGTGAGTATGTTCCCACGACATTCTCTATCATCCTGTCCGCCGACTCTTCATCCAACTCTCCCGAGTTGGCCCATGCCTCTACCTGTTCATCGCTCAATTCCGCAATCTCAGCGAGAAGCTCCCTTCTCTCTGAAACTGATAGTTTGTAGAACCCTCCGATGCGACTATTCTCTATTGGCATTGTACTCAGACCGAAGACATGACAACGGGCTTCTAACCTTTTTCGAGCAAAACACCTCTCGAATAATGCGTTAATTTGCCCGTTAACGCTTTGTTAACGCTTTACTAACCCGTTAATAATGCGTTAATGCAGTAAAGAGGAAAAATAGATACTGAACCAATTATTCACAATCCCAACTCCCCGCATTTGCGAATTACCCGTTAATTGGCACTCTGCAATGCGTGAGTATGCGTGAACATTAAGAATCCCATAGGGTGCTGAGGGCCTATGGTGTTGAGCGACCTTTCTCCCTCAGACCTCCCTACTCTGCGAGGAAACCCATTCGACTCTAGACCAATCGAGAGGAACCGGGCCAGTGAGATAGTCGGAAGAGATGACACCATGATTAGGTGGAAGGAACATATGCACTCCCAGTCTCCTAGGATGATACTTCTTACCGGTGAGAGGGGTTCGGGTAGGACATCTCTGATCAACGCAATCTCATCGCTTACTGACGATCGTTTCGTTGGAACATATTGGCATAGCGATGACCCTCTTAACTGCGCTCTGGACGAGCTTGCCATAACATTCTGCGGCCATGAAATACCACCGAGCATGCATCAGAAAATTGAGAGGATTGTGGAGACCATGGACACGCTCTCGGGACCACTGCCCCTCGTCGCTCTGGACTATCCCCCACACGTCGACTCAGCCTCATTCTTGTCTCTAATATTGCCAATACTGCAGCGACTTAGAGCCCTCGTAGTAGTTTCGGTTTCTAACTCCCAGATGGCATCTCTGGACGAGAATACCAGAGAGGTTTTCGATGAGATAGTCACAGTTGCGCCCCTTTCTCGCGAGCAAATCCAATCGCTCAGCGACCTTAGGATTCGCAGGATGTCCCTCGAGAGGTGGCACATCAATAGCGATTTACTGGGGGCAATTATGTCCAGGACAGGTGGAAATCCAAGATCTGTGATCAGTATCCTCAGAGATCTTGTAGATGAGGGAAGGGGCCTTGGCTCCAAAGGAACTCTGGAATCTCTGACTAGTTGGAGCCCCGAAAAGAAGGATACTACGCCCGATTATAACCTAGGAAAACACCAGTTAGAAACCGTTACGGCACCAATCCATGAGCCCCAGGATGCTGCCCTCGAAGAAATTGTGGAAGATTGGCCTGAGGAAGAGGATCCAGATATCATTGAGAACGAGGCAGAAGATGAGGACTGGGACGTAGAACCAGATGACATGTGGCCAAATGATGAGGGCACAGAGAAAGAATCTGTTTTCGATGAAATCAATGAGGAAGAATACAGCGAAATCTCACCAGATAGTGAAATCACCTCGGAGAATCCAGAGAAAATCACCGGATGGACAGCCGACGAAGGGACAATTCTGTCAATGGACGAGGGTACAGAACCACCCAGCAATGGCCGCAATAGGGGTTTCTCGGGCCTAGTAAACAGGTCGAAAATAACGAATGACTCCATGCCAAAGGGACCCGATTTCACAGTCCCCATCCAGGAGCCGGATATTGGTGAACTCAAGACCACTCCGAAGGAAGCACCCATCGTAGAAAGACAACAACCAATTCCCGAGGAAAATAGGAAGTCAATAAGCACGGAAAAACCCTCTTTCGAGGAGAAGAAGGTATTACACTCCGAGGGAGAATTATGGACAGTTGACTCGGATTTGGAGGAGACTCTGCCTGAGCTATCTAGCGAGCCCGAATCCGAACCCGAATTCGAGCCCGACGAACCCCTCGAAGAACCCGAAATAATGGATACTATCGAGGAACAGACCCAGATAATCAACTCTGAAACCCCAATTATCGTCAGAGGGCCTTCATGGGAATCTAAGGATATCGTCGACCAGAATCACCTTGGAAGTATGAGCGACGCCGAGAGACTGGTTGTCTCCGTGGCCTCATCGCGGGAGATATCCCCTTCCGATGCCGAGATCCAAGCACGGCTCGAGGTGGGACGGCCTCGCCTTTCTCAGATTTACAACTCACTCCACAAATCAGGCATACTGGCCGTGCGGAAGGAAGGGAGAAGTAGGCTGTTCAAGCTAAGCGAAGGTGCTGGATCCTTGCTAAGTGGGGGATGATGATGTCCGATAAAATCACTCACGAGAGAATCGAGAGATACCTCGCTCTCACTGCCGAGGCTAGGTCAAAGGCGACACCTTCTACCTCGAGCAAGCTGGATGAAGATAGGCTGAACGAGATGCTTCGGATGTGCGATGATTATACTGCCGATGCACGGCATTTCGCCTCTCAGGGGGACTTAGTAAGCTCCTTCGGAGCAATCAACTACGCCCATGCATGGCTGGATGCTGCAGTAAGGATAGGTCTGATGGACGGTCATGGGGACAATCGTCTGTTCACGCTTCCCTAGGCCTCAACCATTCTCAGGGATGGCCCAGATGTCACTTCTATGTACGAACAGCCCCCTTCTACAAGCCTCTTCTTCAGCACTCTGTCCACAGTTAGAACTGGCCACTGGTTCTGGGTTGCTAGGGCCAAAAGGGAGTCATCCGTGTGACCTCCCTCCGAATCGATCAATTCCGATCTGCTGTACAGTAGGTCCAGAAGGAGGCCACCGCGAGTCTTTGAGAGGGAGTCAAGCTCATCCCTTACCCCAGCAGTGATCTTCAGCTCAGCCTTCCCTACCACCTCATTGAGGGAAATGTCCAGGTTCAGGCCTGCATCGATAAGGGAAACCCATCCACATGCATCAACCAGAACTGAAACCATGAGATCAGCCCGAGATTGCCCCATGTCCAATCAGGCGCCATCTGGAACCGACTCTCCTAGAGAGTGTGATCCTGCTCCCCTTCTTGGCGCAAATGGGCAGCCTGAGGCTTAGCGTGGCTTTCTTCCCCTTGATGTTAGCGACAGTCCCCACGCTGGTCGCAGTAGCGGAATTGACCATCAGCATCTCGTTTGGCTGCAGGGGCCTGATACCACCATCGTCATCGCTTCCCGAGATCATCTTGTCCAATAGTTGCAGGTCCAGGGCCAATTCATCCCATATCGGCGGCAACTCCCCTTCTCTTGCCATTACTTGCCCCGATAGGTCGTCAGCCTTCGTAGCAAGAGGGTCCAGGGGCGTCGAAATCCCGCAGAGTCCCCCTGAGAAGGCGGTCTTCAGGTCCTTTCCACCTCCCTTGATGCCATTTATTGTGGTCCTGAGGGGCTCCCATCGGGTCTTGTTGCCTTCCTGGATCCTCCTCCCTGGTGCAATTAGGATGCTATCGCCGAGGCTGAAGGAACCCTCCACTATGCTCCCTCCAATCACGCCTCCTTTGATCTCAGAAGGCCTTGAACCCGGGCGGTTCACGTCAAAAGACCTCGCGACGTACATCAAACCCCCATCATCCTCGGATCTATCAGGGGTGGGGATGGTCTCCTCGATGGTCTCGATCAGGATGTCCAGATTCACGTCGTGATGCGCCGAGACTGGGATTATCGGCGCATCCTCTGCAATAGTCCCACTGATGAACTCCTGAATCTCGTTGTAGGACTCAATCGCCCTCTCTTTGCTGACAATGTCGATCTTGTTCTGGACTACCACGATTTTCTTTATCCCCGCTATCTCAAGGGCTGCTAGATGCTCCCTCGTCTGAGGCTGGGGGCACTTCTCTGTCGCAGCAACAAGTAACAATGCCCCATCCATTATTGATGCACCCGATATCATCACAGCCATCAGGGTCTCGTGCCCCGGCGCATCAACGAAGGACACAACCCTGAGCAGGTCCCCTTTCCCCTTCTCTCCCTCTGGATGTTTGCCCTTGGAGTAGTGTTCACCGTCGGAAGTGACGTGGAACGAAGTATCCGCATACCCCAACTTGATGCTAATCCCCCTCTTACGCTCTTCCGAATGGGTATCCGTCCAAGTTCCAGATAGGGCCTGCGTCAAAGTGGTCTTCCCGTGGTCGACGTGACCAACCATGCCGATATTGACTTCAGGCTGCTTGCTTTTTGCTCTGGTCAGCTTCAATCACCTCAGTCGTCACTCCTCTTCACCAGAGGGCTGTTCGACTGCGGCTTCCTCTCCGTCAATAATCGCAGCAAGCGAGCGCTTGCCGGGATCAACTACCTTGAGGTTAATCTGACGTGTATCCTGACTGATTACATTCCCACGGAGGTTCCTTCTCCTCCTTAGGCCATCGTACTTGTATCGGTACTCCTTGCTGTTCTTGTTGACGAATTTCTTCCCCTTGTACCCTATTCCAGCAGTAATCAGAACCGATTTCACTCCCGATCCGTCAAGATCCGGCCTCATTGGCCTCCCAGTTGCATCGGATCCGCCTGTAATCTCCAACTTGTATCCAGTGAGGGTTGAATCTCCGTCACCTACGAACATCCCGTCTACCGAATCACCGATTTTCTTTCCCAGAAAGTGGTTGTAGTTTGCTCCCGTTATGTCCATCGCGAATGACCTACCTCTGGACTTGGGATCGGTGTCGTTCACCACTGCCTTGAAGGACTGCTCGCCTGCCATCTGGTCACCTTGGACGGCATCCCGACATTAGGCCCCTATAAGAGCGGTTCGGAGTTGACTTACCGACTATCTCCTCAGAAGCTCGTTTTCTATCCTGCTTCCGATTACCGCGGGAACCGAGTTCGGCATCGTGATGTAGCGTGTCCTCCCCCTCCCTCGATTCGAACTTGAGGCCCTGCTGACGATCAATCCCTCCGATTCAAGGTGCTTCAGATATTTCCAGAATGTGGTGTACCCCTTTGGTGTCTCGTTGTTCTCCTCGCAGACCAGCTCATACAACTTGCTAGCATCTCCGCTGGATACCTCTTCCTCCCTCTTCAGTCTCCTGCAGATTCCGAGAAGGACCAATTTCTGGTGCAGTTTCAGACCATCAACCTGATTCGGCTCCACGGAGGCAGAGCGAGACTTGCTTGGAAGGACATCGTCCACTGTCACCTTCTCTCTCCCGTCCTTTTCCGCCTCCCCAATTGCGCGGTCAAGGAGCTCAATGGCCATCCTAGCATCTCCGCCCGACTCTTCTGCAAAAATGCCAATCTTGCGGAGAACCTCGTCACTAACTGAGTTCGGCCTGCAAGATGCCTCGTACCGTTGCCTCGCTATTTCCACTAGTTCACTTGCCACATAGGGTCTCATTCGGAGGATGTTGCTTTCCCCCAGTCGAGATTTGATGGCAGCCTCGAAAAGGGTGAAGAGCGAATCTTCCTGGCTCACCATGATTAGCGATAGTGTCCCCTCTCCCTCCTTGTCCTCGTCTATCCTCAGGAGCTTGTAGATCAGGTCTGAGTTATCTCTCCTAACTAGCACGTCAACCTCGTCCAGAATCAGAAGTAGATGACTTTCGCGCGAGCGGATGTTGCGCCTAATGCTCTGTATTACCTCTCCAGAGCTGAAACCACGCTCAGGATGACCTGAGTCAAGAGACGATGCTATTTGCTGAAGAACCTGGGATGCCGAGGGATGGCTCCTGCAATTCACATGGGCGATCGAGACTTTCCTTCGCCCCTCTAGTTTTGCTGCGACGTCCATGCAGAAACGACGAGTTAGGACAGTCTTCCCAGATCCAACGTTCCCCGTTATTACGGCCCTGCAACTGACATTGTGATTCTCTATTCCAAAGAACATCGATGCTAATTCACCAAGTTCGTCCTTTCTTCCCACCAACTCAGAAGGGGTCCAGTCATAGGACAAAGGCTCCCTAGAAATCAGAACCTTGCCCGCCCCAATCCTGTCTAGGTAGTCCGCCATTGATTCATTGCACATTTCGACGTTCTTAGACATATTTGGTTCAGACCCATCAGCAACCCTATGATTGCCACATACCTCTATTTGATTCGGTGTTTTGATAGGCCTGAGCGTACCAGCGCTACTTGAGGCCGTGCCGTGGTACTGAAGAGGGTGTTCAAGAAGCCAACAAGATTGAGTTTATTCAGTGCCACGCTTCTAGCGTTTTTCGAGTCAGTAAACAGCTCTGGATTCTCCGACAACATAGCAGTTAGCACCGGACTGTTAAGTCAAGAAAGCATCCCTCAAGGAAAGGAGAAGATTATGCTGCCAGAGGGAGCTGACTTCGAGATCTGGGGCTATCTGGAAATCGGAGTCTTAGATTACGCAATAGTGACATCTCTTGTTTACACATTAGTGGCATTGTGGATCCATAGGCCGATTGAAAACCAATTCGGAGTAAAGAAGACCAAGAAACTGATTGCAATCAAGTCCATCCGTTCTATTAGGATAGGGATTCTTGTCTTATTCGTTGCACTGCTTTCCACGGCAAACAAGATGGGTAAATTCGCCGACATATCAAACAATGTTCTAGGAAAGACGACAAATGTAGGACCCTATGGCAGGTATGATGGGTCATGGAGGTTCCAGGGACAGGAACTAGAGTGGGGCCTGCTTGATTTCGCAGAACTGTCATTCCTCTTCTGCCTCTCTCTTTACATTGTCTCGAAGGGACTGGAGGTAGACAAGGCAATACTCAACCCGATTCAGGATAATAGGAACTTCATTGAGAGGATATGGGGTGGAATTAGAGAGGCTGAGAGAGATCAGAGAACGGACATAGAAGAGGGGGCGATTAAAGCCAACGATTCATTTACAAATCTCGTCAAAATTCTAGGTGCTGCCGCTTCAATGAATGTTGCCGCAGCTTCTCTGGACGAGGGCAATGTCAAGGTCGCATTTAACAAGTGGAAGAATCTCACTCATCGAAAGGGCAAGCAGAACAAAGACTGGCTTGGGTTATCAGAATCTCTCGACCAGGCCGGAAGCTTCGCTGATGAGGAGGAGTGAGGGAGATATCGGCGGGTTAAAGCCAACATATGGGTTGCGAAAATTACGGTGAGTGAATGGCAGGCGAACAAACAAGAGGGGAAGTAACAGCAAGGCTGGAGGCTATTTTCTCATCGGCTATGGAAGGAGAGGAACTGGAGAAAGCCCTCATTAGCATCGAAAAGAGACTGGACAAGTTTGAGGGGAAGTGGGGCGGACTGATCAAATGGGCAGAGCAGAAGTACGGAAAGCCAGAAGACTCCGAACAACCAGCCCAGGAAGAAAAAGAGCAAGATCAGAAGGCATCAGAACAGCCTGCCCAAGTAGAGATCTCGCGTGAAGAAGCCTTCAGCGCATTGGAGTCCATTTTCCGATCCAATATTGACGGAAAGGAGTTGGAAAAGATGATCGGCAGCATCGAAAAGAGGCTTGACAAGTTCGAGGGCAAGTGGCCGAAGCTAATCCTCTGGGCGGAGGAGAAGTATGGCAAGGCAGATGCCAATGTAGCAGTGGCTTCTGAGGCAACTGAGGCCTCACAGGAAACCCAGGGTATCGAACAAACATTGGAATTGATAGTCGGAGGCGAATACGAATCTGCATTGAAAAACCTCAAGCATATGGTTTCCGAAGATTCTTCTGACTCAGATACATGGAATGCATTCTCTTCCTATTTTTCTTCAATCGGACTCTCTGGAAGGGCGAAGGCTTGTGAGGAACGGGCCGAATCCTTGTCATAGTGATTTTAGTGTAAATGGGGCTATTTCCCTGTTTGTTGTCTGATAAGGTCTGGACCACAATTAAATGTGCTCCGTCTTTCCCAAGTCTCGGTAGTTTTCATGGCAAAGAAGATTCCTGAGCATATTGCGTTCCGTCTAGCGCAGAAGAACAAGGAGGCCGAGAAGAAGATAAAGGAGGCTGAGGAGAAGGTAAAGGAGGCTGAGAAGAAGGCCAAGGATGCCGAGAAGAAGGCCAAGGATGCCGAGAAGAAAATTAAGGCGACCGAGAAGGAAGAAGATGACCACGATGACTTCGATGACTTCGATGACCTCGATGACCTCGATGACTTCGATGACCTCGATGCCGAAGAAGAGTCACCAGAAGAACCCGAAGAAGAACCCACTAGTGAAGAATCTTCAGAGGAATCTGATGAACAACTTGAGGCTTTGCTAAAACAGGCATCAAGCTCCGAGAGCAGTGAACAGAGAATTCAGAGGGCGACTCGCCTAGTTGCAGAGGGCGACTTTGACGGAGCCCTCGAGATTTGGAAGGATCTAACAGCCAGCGAAGCCGAGAACCCAGAAAATTGGAGGGGGCTATCCTCTGTTTTGAACCAGAGGAACCAGCCTGGGGATGCGGCAAAGGCACAAACTGCAAGGGATCACGCAGATAGAATTCAGACTCAGGCTATTGCGGAAAAAACCGGAAGGAAGATGGAGGACATTATCGCCGATCTGATGGATGACGGTGTCTTAAATTTCAGTTCCGGCTCAGATGCGAAGGACTCCGAATAGCCACCCAACAGCCGTTTTAGCCAGATAACTTGTCAACAGCCCACCATTCACATTAATAACTCGTCACCCTTGGGGATGCACAGGTATTGCTATGGTAGAACTAAACGACACACAAAGAATGGGACTTCTAATTGGAGCAGCTGCGATTCTAATCTTCGTTGTTGTGAACATGGCAGGATTGTTGGGGGGCGGCGACAAGCTGTTCCTAATCGATTTGATCGGAATCGGCAGTATGGATGCAATGAGGCCAGATACCGGTTTCAGCACACAAGACATGGCCGGCATGCTAGCAGCAGCAGCGATGGGGGCACTTTACTTCATGTCCGCAGAAGAAGACCTCGACTGGGAAGCCCTATTGGGCGACGATGACGATGACGAAGAAGAGTAATCTTCCAGACAGCGTTACCTTGATTCATAATTTACTGGAATAAATGCCGAGAGGCTACGTACAGATTTATGGGATCTCATCGAACTTGTATCCTGTTTCCCATTTCTTGTCACCCAGGACAACCTCAAGTTCGAATGGCGTTAGTAGTGGTTTTGCATACCGAACCGAATCGTCAATTGCTATCCTGGGACATGCAGTATTGACAAATGCGTCCACCGGGTAGAAGTCGATTAATTCGGGCCCAACATGTTCCAATGCTAGCAGGTAACCCTTCTTACCATGCTTTTCCAGTTTCCTCTTCATCCTAAGTGCTAGATTCCTCCTCATCTGGCCGGGTTTTTCACCTATTAAAATTCCAAAAGTCTTTGCTTGGTCACAAGCCATAATCAGCCCGAATCTCTGCCTCAGAATCCCCTCAATCCTTTGGAATGACATTTCCTCTGCCCCGCCAGTGTACGGGTCCAGCATTGCCAATGGTTTTCCTGTGTGAAGAACCAAACCAATAGGGTGGAAATCACCGCTTCCGAGGAAAAGATAGTGACCGATATCATCGCTATCTCCCGAATAATTGCATCCCAGAACCTGACCAGGGAATGATAGCCGGGCCCCGCCTACTGGAACCTCGACTTCGAATCCTGCAGATTCCAACCGCTCCTTGTAGTCGAAGATTAGGTGGAGATGCTGTATACTCCCAACCAGGCCCAACTTTGCTCCTCTCAGAGGCGATACCCTTCCCACGGCATCCATGAATCTCTCTTTGGCCTCTTCCTCACTCATCTCACCCTCATTCAAAGACTCGGAGAGGCGTTTCTGCGCGATTTCTCGATGCGCCGAGAGAATTGGCAGGACAGGATCAATTGCAGGATCCCCATCGTAAGTAACGTTGATGAATTCAGTAGGCATTCCGGAATCGATATTCATTTGTGAATGTCCCATATGGGCAACAAGCTCCACGCCCATTCGCTGCATTTTGTCATGAACAAGGTCGCAAGCGCCATAACAGGGATCGGCTGCCAGAATAATTCTCGCAGAAGTATCTTCCTCGATTGCATCCATCATTTCCAGTGCCTGCATCTTGAGACCTTCTGGAACCTGAAGTGCAACAAGGCGATTGTCATTATCCTTTATTCTCTCTATCAGGTCATCGAGTTCGAACTCATGTCTATTCAGATCCATGTTATCACCTGTTACTGGACAATCACTACTTTCCCATCAACTATGTCTATTCTTGCGAGGGTTCTAATCGGCCACTCCGGTTTCTCTTTCGATAACCTCTCTCTACCATCTCCCTTCTCTATCGCCACAATCACGTCTTGGAGAACTACTCCCATGCCTTCGAGTGTTTCCAGAAGGGGCTCTAGTGTTCCTCCGGTCGAAATCACATCATCAACTACCAGAATCCTTTCTCCAGATGAAATATCGTTGATGTAGGCCGTCGAACTGGAGTAGCCTGTTGAAACATCAACTCTGACCTCGCCCTCCATTCCATAGGATCTTTTCCGTATAACCACCGTCGGCTTTCCAGTTACCTCTCCTACGGCTGCTAGCAGCGGAAGTCCCATGGCCTCAACACTGACAATAAGGTCTATCTGGGACCAATCAACCATACTGACAATCAGATCCCTGGTCGCTCTAAGGACCTCTGCTTCCATTCTTGGTATGCCATCTGATATTGGATGGATGAAGTAAGGGTACTCACCCTTCCAGATTATGGGCGCTCCCCTGAGCGAATCTTGCAATACCGTGAGTGGATCAGTTTGGGACATGCTCCCTTGGCCTCACACTAGGCCCTTCAAATGCTCGGAGCCTTGTACGATCTTGATTGTGCAAGGCGTGGGGAATTTGCAACTCGCCTTCCTCAATGCGTCCCTTGCCGCAACGTAACTCTCTGCCTCGGTCTTAATGGAAATAACGGTCTGCCCCCGCTGGACTCTTGCTGCGGTTCCGACGTTCTTGCCGAATGATAGGCGCATCCCTTGTGAAACCCTATCGGCACCTGCACCGGTAGCTTGCTTGTTCTCTCTCAAGATTTGGTGGGGATAAGTGTGCATTCTGAGTGCATACCCGATTGTCCCTGCATCTTCTCTGATTGTAGAGTTTGCAACCTGCCTAGCAGCCTCTAGGGCCGAGTCCCTGATTTGGCATGCATTATCGGCTCGTAACTCAATTGCTACTGGAAAACCACCCGTCTCTGCCTTTTTCCTGTTGCCCATGTGGTAACGCAGAATCCTGTTGTTTGGAACTCCGCCGGTGTACTCCCTCCTGGTAAATGACTGACCCTTGATCTGCCTGTACATCTTTGCCGGTTTGCGTGCCAATCAATCGCCTCGTTGGCCGTCCACTGACCCTCCGTATTTAACGGTGAGGCAGTAGTATACATCAGGAAACGTTCGACATTCGATCGCTTTCCCTCTGCACTTCTGTAACTCCGAATACAATTAGGACGAACCCAAGCACCATGGAAGCTCCAATCTCCTCTCCAAGAAGTAACCACCCCCCTAGAACTCCGAAGACCGGGACAAGGAAGACGTATGAAGAGGCAGCGGTGGGGCCGATCAACTCAATCCCCTTTGCGAACAGTACGTAGGATAAGACAGTGGAGATTACTCCCAGATATGCAATTGTCAGCCATTCTGCTGTGCTTGGTTCTGGAATCGCCGAACCCCAGTTCTCAGCAATCATCCACGGAGAAAGCAAAGCCCAACCGGCCACAGAATACCAGACCACAATCTCTAGAGATGAGTAGCCACTTTCCCATGAAAGCATAATCTTAGTCAGATTGCTAGTAGCGGCCCATGAGAGTGCGGCGAAGAGAATCATCAAATCGCCAATTATCCTGTGCTCTATTGGGATGCCTGAGTTTGGACTCCAACCCACAACAACCGCCACTCCCGAAATTCCAATCAATAGCCCAATAGACATCCTTGTCGAAATCCTCTGGCCCAGCATCGGCACAGCCAGAAGGACGGTAAATACGGGATTCATGGGGATGATTAGGGATGCATCTCCAGCTGCTGTCCAACTCATCCCATGCATGAACAACAATTGATAGGCCATTGTTCCCAGAAGGCCCAGCCAAATCGAGAAAATCCATGATTCCCTGTCAGGAGGAAGAAATCGAAAGGTTCGATCACCTCTGCTTGAAATCGACCAGACAAAGAACACCGAAACCGCGAATGCGTATCTCAACCAAGCAGAAGTCGCCGGACTGAGTGAGGCAGGGTTTTCTTCGTTCAATCCATAACTAAGAAATCTGCCCGCCGCCCAAGTAGAGCCCCAAATTACCGCAACTAGAACTAGAAGCAAATGAGTGCCAAGGTTCTTTTTCCAATAACTACTCAACACAATATCACATTCCTGAGTATTTGGGGGTTATCATTCCTAAGAAACCCGGATGGGTGACATCACAGATCTCATGCCCAGACAACGAAGCTCCAACTTTCGTGGCCAGAACGGCAGCCGTCATTGCCAATCTATGGTCATTATTACAGCCAACGATCTCCGATGGGGCACTTGGTTGTTGACTCCCGGACATAGCTAAACCACCTGTTCTTTCTTCGACTTCAATTCCAAATGAGGATAGCATTTTGATCGTTGAAACAATTCTATTCGACTCTTTTCCTCGTGCATGGGGGGCATCTACAATTTCTCCACCGTTGCCCATTGCCATCAATGCAGCCAACGGCGAAATCACATCACTAGAGTCTCTTAGGCTAATCTTTCTGGAATTCCCTGAGATTGCCATTTCGATTGTTTCTGAGATAGGGGTTCCTTTGAATTTGCTATAATTCAAGCTTTTTGTTCCATGGAGTTTGTCGAAAAGAAGTGAGATGGGGAATAGGCTAGTTTCCTCCGGGATTTCGATAACTTCCGGGGTTCCAACCGTCCACGGGGCTAGGTAAACGACCTTGCCATAGTCTCCGGCCCAACCACTCAAACCACTAGATTCGATTGTCAGGTCTCTGTACCAACGACTAACTGCTTCACCTTGAAGTGATATTTTCACTTCACTAGGAAATCCGGGAGATGCCAAAATCATCCCCGAAAGAGTTTGACTTGAACAAGACTCATCTATGCTGGAATTACCTTTAGAAATCGGTCCAGAAACAGTATATGGGAGATGGTCAGAAGAGACTTCGCACCCTAGCTCTCTTAATGCCGAGGCCATGGGGGATAGATCTCTATTCCTTAGAGTTTGGTCACCATCAATTTCTACTGGGCCGTCCATGCAAGCTGCAATCGCGGAGACGAAATTTGCTGTTGTGGCGGAATTGCCACAATCCAGATACGATTCGGGCAAAACTAGACCATCCTTCTTTCCTCGAATGGCCCACTCTTGATCCTCCCTTTCTATGGAGGCACCCATTTTCTCCATGCACTCTGCCATCGACTCGATGTCTCTACCAGGGGTTCCTTGGAAAATTAGATTCGTCCGGGACTCGGACTGGGAAGCAAGTGCAATCCAGCGAATCATGTGACTCTTCGAGGGCGGCAGGAACCATCGAACTCTATCGGGTTCTTCGAGTGGTTGGATGTTTAGCACAAAACCGCATCAGAGTCATTCAGTTGAATGCTCCCCTCTGACTTGCTCCCTTATCCAATCTCCGAAATCGACCACGCCATCCCAAGACTTTGCTTTCTCATCGATAATGCTGTTCCTCAGCGTTTCCTCAATTGTTCCTTCTATCTTGACCAAATTGTTCTTCTGAAGTAGGTTGGGACTAAGTCCAGGGAGGAGTATTGCAACCGCTCGGGGAACCCTTCCAGGATAGACCTCATTGACGTGCCTAACTATGTTCGTTGTGCAGGTGTTGGTGATTGTGTTGTACCACTCGGGACTTTGGTTGAGTTTGTTGGTCCTGTTGAGGTATGACTCTAGCATCCTCCTTTCATTGCCGGGGCCAAGTACCACAGCTTCGAAAAGATGAGTCACGGATTTCTTCCTGCAACGTGTCCTGACCCCAATCACGTCTCTCTCGGTGGCCCAGACGTAAATCAACTCGTATTGCCTGAAGAGGCCCTTTATCGGATGGTACTTTTCTCCCTTCTCCCTTCTGACCTCTATCGAACAGGCTAGCCTCGTCCCATCTCTCATCTCGAAACTCATTATCGTATGCGCCATTTGTCTCCTAGATGGATCGAAGTACTCCAAAACGAACCAGATCTTCGACACCTCATCCAGTTTTATCTCCATATCCACCCATCTCTCGTCGAAATCCCTGCCGCTACGCCATTCGAAATCCCTCACATTGCGAACGGTCACCACACCATCAACGAATTCAGCAGTTGACAACCGTTCGTTATCGTTCACCCATGATCTTTCATTAGAAGGCCTGAGTCTTAGATGCCTAAGTATGACCCAGAATAGTACTAATACGCCAATTAGGAGGATTAGAATTGCTCCCGCTTCAAGGATGCTCCATGTGTTGACCACGTGCCCCTGAGGGCATTAAGATGGATGAATCCTCCCTCCTTTTGGTGGCGCGGCAGGGGAGATTCGAACTCCCGAGGTGAAACACCACTGGATTAGCAATCCAGCGCAATGGCCAGGCTATGCGACTGCCGCAGTAATTACACGACCAGAGATTCGTGCTTAAGCAGAACGGTCCGACTACTCTTCTTCTTCCAGACTTTCTCCGGTGCTGATTAGTTCGGAGGGGAGCCTAGCAACGAAAACTATCTCGTCCACATAGCCAGTACGATCCCGATTCCGCAATTCCATTATCCTAGTTCCCTTGGTCACCTTGCCAAGGGTCTCTTTGGTCTGTCCTGAGACCATTCTGATCATCATTCCCGAACCCGTTAGCATGAACAACTGGTCCTCCAAGTCAGGAATCTGCCTCACGCTGACGATCTCATCACCGTCTCTCAATGACATCGTTCTGACGCCCTTTGTCCCTCGATTGGTCTTCCTGTAACCATCTCTCTCGAAAACCTGATCCCCCGACTCGTCAACTATCGCGACCCCCTCTTCTGCCAAAGGCATCATCTCTCCAGAACCCAATCTGCTCCGCTTTGCCATTCCATACTTGGAGATTGTAAGGACACTAGTGTCAAAGTCATCGGTCACGATCATCCCGATGACCTTGTCACCCTTTGCCAGTTTCATTCCAGATACTCCTTGGCTGATCCTTCCTTGGACCCTGACCACATAGGTGGTCACCGTCTCGCCAGTCTCAGGTGAGATCCTTGTTTTCTCCCCAGATGGCATGAATCTGCAGGCATTGCCTGATGCGGAGACGAGTACAACATGGTCCGCATCCGTTGCCGGCCTCACCGATACAAGGCTGTCACTATCCCCATCTGCGAACTTCAATGCGAACTTCCCGTTTCGATTGATTCTAGCATATTCGGATAGCCTACTCTTCTTTATTCTGCCTTTGGCGGTTGCAAACATCAGGAAATGGCCTTCTGGATCTTCTATCAGTGATCTTTGCATCGGGAGTATCGAGATTACTTTCTCGTCATCTCGAAGTCCCTCTAGGAGGTTTCTGATATGGCTGCCCTTTCCATATCTGCTGGCCGACGGAGTCTCCCATGCCCTCAATCCGTATACTCTTCCTTTGTCAGTGAAAATCAGAAGCCGGTCTTTAGAGAAGCAAGTGACTATCTTGGATGGCGCGTCCTCATCTTTGGTAGCAACCCCCTTGAGCCCCTTGCCACCCCTATTCTGAAGTCTGAATGCCTCTACAGGCAAGTGCCTGATGTAGTTATCAGTAGTAAGTGAGATTACAATGGCCTCTTCTGGCACAAGGTCCTCCCTATCCATTGAGAGTGGCATTGGATCGATTACCGACAGTCTCTCATCACCATGGCTTTCTACCATCTCACCAAGTTCTCGGACCAATATTTCCAAACGCCTCGCCCTTGATTCGATAATATCTTGTAGATCGGCAATCTTAATCTTCAGTTCCTCAAATTCATTGGTGACCTTATCCACATCTAGCCGACTTAACTGGTACAAACGCCGTTCCGCGATCGCCTTAGCTTGTGGTTTTGTGAAATCAAACTTGGCAATTTTTGGTAGTTCCTCGTTTCCTTGCAGTACCGACTCAAATTGCTCTCTTCCGAAACTTTCCCTACCAGCCTTCAGGACGTCTTCCATTCGTTCCTGCGCCTTTACTAGACCTTCGAGGATATGGGCCCTGGATTCGGCCTTTTCAAGATTGAAAACAGCTCGCCTTTCGATGATTTCCTCTCTGTGACCGACATACGTGTGCAGCATCACTGGTAGGGTGAGTAAAACCGGCCTGCCATCTAGGATTCCCATCATATTTGCTGAATAGGACTCTTGCAATCTGCTTGATTTGAATAGCTGATTGAGTACTGCATGTGGGTCAGAATTGTTCTTCACCTCTATTACAACTCGAATCCCTTCTTTGGATGACTCATCACGTATGTCCCTGATCCCGGTGACCACTTCCTTTGATACCAAATCTGCAATATGGACTAGCATGTCGGATTTCTTGACTTGGTATGGAATCTCGTGAATAATGATATTCTTCCCGCTGGAATCATCTTCGACATCGCACTTTGAGCGAATGTGGAATCTGCCCTTGCCCGTGGAGTACATGTCAACGATGCCATCTATTCCGTGGATGGTCGCACCGGTGGGAAAGTCCGGGCCCTTCACATGCTGCATGTACTCTTCAAGAGAAATACTGGGAATTCCCTTCATATCGACCCCCTCTTCCAGAATCGTATCGATATGCAATCTAATTGCGCCCGCAACCTCTGTAAGGTTGTGAGGGGGTATCCTTGTCGCCATCCCGACTGCTATGCCATCGCTTCCATTCAAAAGCAGATTTGGCAACCTTGCAGGTAGTACGGTTGGCTCCATCTCAGAATCGTCGAAGTTGGGTTGAAAGTCGACTATTTTCTTTTCAATATCTTCTAGCATGTGTTTTGAGATTTTATCCAGTCTACTTTCAGTGTATCTCATTGCTGCGGGGGGGTCACCATCAATCGAACCGAAGTTTCCCTGCCCATCGACAAGGGGGTATCTCAGTGAGAAATCTTGAGCCATCCTAACCATGGTGTCATAGATTGACTGATCCCCATGGGGGTGGTATTTCCCCATAACTTCTCCAACTGATCGTGCAGACTTGCTATATTTCTTCTCAGAGGTGTGACCTCCTTCGTGCATGCCATAAAGCACACGACGATGAACAGGTTTCAGGCCATCTCTGGCATCAGGCAGAGCTCTTCCAATGATTACTGACATTGCATAGTTGATGTACGATGTCTTCATTTCTTCATTCAGAGAATGATTCAGGATATTCTCATTATTTTCCGGTGATTCTACGTCGCCCCCTTCTTCAGATGTCAAGGTTAGTCACCTCCTTGGCATGCTTTTCGATGAAGGCTCTCCGATCCGGAACATCCTTCCCCATCAAAATCTCGAATAGCTCATCAGTCTCCTCTGCATCCTGGACTGTTACTTTCAGCATCGTCCTAGTCATTGGGTTCATCGTAGTATCCCATAGTTGCTCTGGATTCATCTCTCCGAGGCCCTTGTATCTCTGGATGCCTATTTTTGCATTTGGATTGTCTCCTTGCAATTCCAGAGTAACCGAATCTCTTTCTTCATCAGAGAATACGTATTTGCTTACTCTTCCTTTCGTCAATTGATAAAGCGGGGGCTGAGCGATGAATACGTGCCCCTCCTCTATCGCAGGTCTCATGAATCTCCAGAGAAACGTCAACATTAGTGTCCTAATGTGGGCGCCATCAATATCCGCGTCGCACATTATTATTATCTTTGAATATCGAAGTTTACTCGTATCGAAGGCCCCCTCCTCCTCTTCATTATTGCCGACACCAGCACCTAGCGCACGAATCATGGTCTGTATCTCTTGGTTTTGGAACACCTTTGCAGCATTATGCTTCTCCCTTTCCACATTGAGAATCTTCCCTCTGAGGGGCAGAATCGCTTGGATTCTCCGATCCCTCCCCGTTTTTGCCGACCCACCTGCAGAATCGCCCTCTACGAGGTAAACCTCACACTCACTTGGGTCTCGTGATTGACAGTCGGCAAGTTTGCCTGGTAAACCTCCCCCTTCTAGAACTCCCTTTCTCCGAGTGAGGTCCCTGGCTTTTCGTGCCGCCTCCCTGGCTTTGGATGCAAGTAGCGCCTTCTCAACGATCTGTTTCGCGACTGATGGGTTTTCTTCGAAGAACTCGCCGAGTTTGTCATAAACAATCGTCTGAACTATCCCTGTAACTTCACTGCTCACCAGTTTATCTTTGGTTTGGGAGGAGAACGAAGGATCAGGGTGCTTGACGCTTACTACTGCTGCCAACCCCTCTCGTACGTCATCACCTGACAGAGAATCTCCTTTGAGTAGCTTCTTCTTCTTTGCATACGAGTTCACCGAACTGGTAAGTGCCGTCCGCAAACCGGACATATGGGTGCCTCCATCTTTGTTTCTTATGATGTTGGTATAGCAACGAATCGACTCGCTGAATGCATCGGACCATTGCAGCGCTAACTCGACTTCGACTTCACCCTTCTCAATCATTTTTTCGCCTTTGATCTTGATTACTTCCTCATGCAACACCTCCCTCCTTTCATTGAGTTGACTCACATATTCGGAAAGTCCACCTTCGTACTGGTGTTCTGATGTGTGTGGTTCAGAACCTCTAAGATCAACGATTGAAATTCTCAGTCCGGCATTTAGGAAGGCAGTTTCACCCACCCTGGTATCGACCTCTTCAAAATCAAACTCGACGATTTCGGTAAAAATCGATAAATCTGGCTTGAATGATATCATCGTACCTGTATCCTTACACTTGCCAATTTCCTTCAGTGCCTCAAGTGGTACGCCCGCTTCATAGCGTTGGAAATAGATAGCTCCATCCCGATGGATTGTCATCTCCATCCATTCAGAAACCGCGTTTACCGCAGACACCCCTACTCCGTGCAGGCCCCCAGAAACTTTGTATGAACTATTATCGAACTTTCCACCAGCATGTAATTTGGTCATTATTACTTCAGCCGCCGAGACTCCGAATTCCTCGTGGATCCCCACGGGGATGCCCCTCCCATAATCTCTGACCGAGAGTGAGTCGTCTGGATTGAGCGTAATTTCAATTGAATTCGTGTGTCCTGCAAGGTGTTCATCGACTGAGTTATCCACCACTTCCCAAATACAGTGGTGTAGTGCCGAACCGTCATGGGGGTCGCCAAGGTACATCCCCGGCCTCTTTCTTACGGCTTCCAATCCTTCTAGGACCTGAATGCTTTCTGCACTGTATTCCTCAGTCATATTATCGTTCTCTAATTGAGGGTTCCCATAGGGAACCCTCAAGCCGTACCATTAATCTTAGGAAGACGAGGCCTATAACCCTCTCCTATTGTAGGTCCAATAACTATTAATTTTGAGATAAAAACGCTGAATTGGGGCCGATTATTGTCCACACTCTCTCGACACGATTAAACAGGCCACTTAATTCGGCCTTTCACATGCAAAAGCCCTTGGTATGCGTCACACTGAGGGGGAGGACCGTCGAAGAAATGTGCAACGATGTCCCAAAGGCAGTGAAATTGGGAGCAGATTTGGTGGAAGCTCGGCTAGATCTTCTGTGGACCACTGAAGAAAAGATAACCTCTGCCAAGAAATCCGAAGAGGGTGAAAAAGAGAGCATCGAGATTATTGTAAACCAACTAGAATTGGATGCTATTGATGTGGAGGATTCAATCAAGACCATTTCTTCCACAATAGAAACTCCACTGTTGATTACTTGCAGGCCAGAGAGGCAAGGGGGACACTATCCCGGAAGTGAGGATGATAGGATTTCAGTCCTCAAAGCAGCAATAGCGAGTAAGCCGAATTGGATCGACCTTGAAGTTGACATCGACCCTACTAAGAGGGAAGAACTGGTAAAATTAGCAGGAAATGGAACCAGTATAATCGCATCCCTACATTCATTGGAGAAGACCCCTTCAGCTTCCGAGATCACTCAGGATGTTATGGATGCCCAGGAGATGGGAGATTTGGTAAAGGCTTGTTTTTACACTAAGGATCGAAGAGATGCACTGCGGATTTTTGAGTCAGCTTTGCAACTGAAGTCTTCCGGGGCGAACTACTCACTGATGGGACTAGGTCCGGGTGGCGATTGGTCAAGAATACACGCGCCGGCACTGGATCAGGCACTAGTCTTTGCAACTACTGAGTCCGGTTGGCATTTGGCTCAGCAAGGGAAGATCAACGCCTCGGACCTGAGAATTGCATGGGAAGTGTTGGAGTACTCCTAGGCACCGTCCCTCAGGAGGGGGACCTCTACCAACTCTTCCTCATCTCTCGCCCCCAATGCAGATGAGTGATATTTCCAGTGGATAATTAGTGGGATTATTATGCACGATAGCGGAAGTGCACCGATTAGGAAGTATGCTGCGGTCTTCGGAAGCGTGAACCTCTCTTCTACATCGATTAGAACCTCCACGCTCATATTTCCAGAAGCCGGATGATCTCCCTCTCGGCTATTGTCCCACCCATCCAGGACCAAGTGCAGAACTTGCCCTTCAGAGCCTCCAAAACCAGCAAAAGACCAAGCAGATCCAGAAGAGTCTATTGCTACTGAGAACTCCTGATAGGAAACCGATTCGTAAGCATGAGCATCCCTGAATGGCACCCATGTAAACAGGTCTCTGTACTCAACCGGAACGGAATTTAGGCTTTCCGTATCACAAATCAAATCCCAACCTTCTTCGTCGCAGTAGAAGTCTACTGTGTACATATCCAGGTTCGAACCAGTCAGGAGATAGACATCCCCCTTGGCGCTGAAGTCGATACAGAATGTATATCTATAGCCCGGTTCCAGTACTAGTGAGATAGTCGTTGCAGACTCATTCTCAACGTGTATTCCTGGAAAATTGTCCCATGCACCATCAGACCATTCGGTACTGACGTCTTTGTCTAGGGGTTTCAAATCAGAGTCCCCGCCAAAACCAAATGCTTCGATTGATCCCGGAACCCCGACCGATAGGTATTCTCGGGGATCTTCTGTCGTATTCCAATCACTACTAGGGGCAACATCGCAGGCCACTGATTGGGAACTGGCGACTGGAGGAATCAGAATAATTGAGCAGAAAATTCCCGCCAATAGGAGATTTATGCCAAAACCCCCGGCCGTTTTCATCTTCACTTCTTTCGCCTCGTTCTAATCGGTCGCACGTACCCTGACTCTTTGTTGGTGCGCTCGTCGGCAGTAAGGTATTTTGGTTGTGGAGGGGGACTGTGTTGATCCATCCCAGGTAGGCCTCCTTCCGCCTCGACCTCATCGACATCGTATTTCTTGACATTGTCCAAGGCATCCATCTCATCATCATCCCTTTCTCTGAGTACCATCCATCCTAGTACTGCAACTAGTGCAACAAGAGCAAGTAAGCCTGCGCTTTCTCTACCTGGAACAAGATCTTCCATGGTCAAGTCGGACAGAGTCTTCGGCGGTGCAGTATCCTGGACGGAGAGCACTGTAATCACGAAGTCTTTAGATTCACAGACACTCAAGCCATCGCAGACCATCATTGAAATTCGTACTTCACCGGGAATGGCCCAGGTTTGATTTGGTATTATCCAGTCGTTCCTCGAATCGCCATCACACCCCGATAGAGTCATGCAGTCTTCATCCACAAATACATTGATGTCCCAGTCAAACTCTAGAGTCTCAGAGAGATTCAGGTCTCTATCGTTGCTAGGGTCGCCATCACCATCGCTATCAAAAAACGCATCATTGTCCATCCATGCAATTATTCCAGCCTCCAAGTCGGAGTCGGAGGCGTCCCCGGACAGATTGACCAATTCTCCAACGACAACGTACTCGGTGCTGATGGGTTTTGAAGTCTCGATTCGAGGGGCTGAAGAGACTATCACTTTCATCTCTGTGGTGTTGGAGTCCCCGCCTCCAAAACCGTCAACTACAGTAAGTCTGACTGTATATTCCCCCGATCTCTCATAGCTATGCCAAACTTGAGGTCCTGAGGAAGGGGGACTAGCGTCTCCGAAGTCCCATATCCAATCCACAATCCCATTCCAATCCGGGCTGTTGGCGTCCGTGGATGTCATTCCTTCGAATTCCGGGTCAGCGTCGAAACTCTCGCTGCCATCGAATCTGATGAGATTCCCAGGGGCAACAAAGGCCCCTCCTTCCGCTGTCCTTGGAACCTTCCAAGTAACCCCCTCTTCCACATCATCAGGAAGTTCAAACAATAATCCATCTTCATCACTAGGGCAGATGAATGACATTATTGGGACAGGTAATGGGTTTCCGATATACAGTAGGAAAGTCTTCGGAGCAGACTCTAAGCCTCTCTCGTCGACGACTACTAGTGAAACACTGTGAAGTCCCGGGTTTGAAAAAGTCCTACTCACGGAAGTGGTATTCTCAATGGGTGAGTCCCGGTCTGAGAAATTCCAGTAGTGGGATAATGCAGACGAATCCCCGTCAGGGTCGAATGATGAGCTACTGAAAATGTAAGCATCACCGATTTCTCCGTCAGAAGGGCGCTCGAAAAGTGCAACTGGTCGTTGATTCAGGATTTCTACTTCCAAGTAAGTGATGGAGGTATTTCCATCATCATCAGCCACCTCTAGTGTTACGTTTTTCACCCCTGGTTCCTTCCAACTGACGATAGGATTAGCTTCGAATGAATTTGTTTCGGTGAAATCAGATGCAAGTGAGACACCCACCCCCCCTAAGTTGACGCCTCCTTCGAAAGTCCATCTGAATTCGACAATTATCCCATCTTCGTCCTCGAAAACATCCGGCATCTCCAGTGGAGTAACCGCAAAACCCTCCAGATCCTCCGAGAAAATCTGGTAAGGCGCCCGGTTTAGAACCGTGACTAGAATGGACTTCTGTGCAGATTGGTGACCATCACTGACTAACAACTCCAATGAGTATACGGTGCCATTGCTACTGCCATCTGTCCACGAATGGCCAATTTCGAAGATTCCTGTACCAGAGTCACCAGATCCATCACCCCAGTTCCATGAGAAAAATAATTTGTCCACGGGAACATTGTCAGACGTCCCGAAGGCCGAAAATTGTATTCTCTGATTCGTCTGAACCGTCAACTCCTCTTGGATAGCCAAACCATCTACAGAAATCTCAGGAATCGGCTCAGAGGTATCATTTACCGAGATTTCCCATGAAATTGTTTCAGAAAAGAAACCCCCATGATCCCTGACTAGGAGAGTGATCACGTATGCCCCTTCCTTCGTGAACGAATGAACAGGATTCTTCAAACTCGAAGAATTCCCATCACCCAGATCCCAGATGTACGATTGCGGAGTTTCATTGTGCCCGAAAGAACCGTTTTGGAACCCGAATCCCCAAGAGTCGTAACCGCCCCCAAAGATGTACGTCTGAGTCCATGTCTGCGTTTCATTTGATGAGATTGCCCCCGACCCAACTGGTTTCATGTTGAAAATCTGCTGAGGGAGTGACTGAGCTATGTCCTGCAGTTCCCCAGTAATGTCTCTGACCTTAGTTGTAAAAGTCCAATCACTGGTAAATGGGGGGGTAAACCAAACTGAGATCATTTCCGGTTCAGAGTTTCCTACTGAGACCATGAAATCCGCAGAATCATGTAGTGAATTATTGGTGAAGGCCGAGAATTCTACAGACAGAGACTCTGAAAATGCACTAGAACTGACGCTGATGCCAATTTCCACGCTATCATCGAGGAAGTCCCCGTCTCGATCAAAACCTTCTATCGACCCTATCGACACCTCAGCAGGGCTCGTGACCTGACTGGCACTTACGGTAAATGACCCGACGGGGTAATTTCCTCCAGAAAGTACGCCACAATTTGCAAAGTCGAAATCACAGTCATCAACAAGGGAGTTGTACCAGACTAGGAGTAGAACCTCGGAGGTGGTATTTCCAAATCCGTGAACTAGTCCCGTTCCCCTGCCGTCGCTCGAATCAATCCTCAGTTTGTCCATAGTCCAAGTCCCAGAAGCCTCCTCTTTCGAAAGAACGACTCCTTCGAAACCGAATCTGTCCGGTTGAACCATGATGCTCAAGGGGTAACCATCACCTTGTGTGAATCTGAATGATTTGAGCCCCCATCCCTCCACTGAGTGTCCTGACGATTGCCACGCCTCTGACCACTGATCGTTCTCTGCACTGATGGATCCCTTGCAGAAGCCACCGTTTGAGCAATCATCGACTAAGTCAAGGTCGGAGAAACCAAACGCACCCTGCGCGCTATCCAGAGTAACTGCTGCGCTGAAGTTTGCAAAGATCTCACTCATTGAAGTCCCTATTGGAGTCGATCCCGGACCAGGGTTCCTGGATAGGCTCTCAACCCCATTCCCACCTAGGGAAGGATTAGACACCAACTCTCTGATGGCAGCAGGCCCGCCTAATTTGTCTGCCAAATATGCCAAGAATAAGAAACTTGAACCGATATCAGAATTTCTTCCGTCCCACCATCTCAAACTTGTACTCGAGTTCAGCGTCCATGAGTTTGCCCCCTCTTCTAGATTCACTGACTCTCCGTAGCTAATAAACTCAGAAAGCCCCGCTGCGCCCTCATCAATCCAGAAATATTCGAAAGGGTCATTCTCGTGATGAATCAATTGCCCAAACTCGTGCGCCATCACCCGATTTCTTTCTGACAGATCATCGATATCTAGGAATAATGCCTCTCGCAACGATGAAACTCCAGATTCAAAATAACCCTCTTCCCCACCAGGCCCATCTATTGACAGAATGGCAATTTCTATCTGACAATTGTCATCAATATCCGGAGGGGTCCCGAAGTAGTTGGTAGTGGAAGGGAAAATTATGGATTCCCAGTTTGACACAATGTCATTCAGAACAGTAGATGAAACGATTTGACCGTCTTCAACGAAAATCGCTGCGTTGGTGGAGATTTTCTCCACAGTTACTGCAAAGGTCCCGTCATTGGTCGTCATGTTGTCCGTATCGTCCACCGACCACGTATTCAGGCAGTTTCTTGGCTGCCCTCCAGTGCTTGCTAGCCCTTCAGAGGAAAAAATAGGAGCAATGAAAACAACTAGTATCGAAACTACTGTCAGCACAGCTTTCCTAGTAGAGTAGATTTCCGAACCACCACCCATCATTAGCACCTCGTTTACCAATCTGCTCCAAACTGCTCGAGGACGTATTTTAACATCGATGGAGCATCGTTCGTACATGGGCAGGGGGACGGGGCCATCAATCGTTCCCATCGCAATGCTCCTCATACTCCTTTCACAGATGTCAATGGCCGAGGAGGGCAATCATACGGCCGAAGAGAGGGATGTTGAGATATTGCGAACACTGCCTCACGACTCATCTTCGTTCACACAAGGGCTGGAAGTACTGGAAAACTCAATTTTCGAGAGTTCGGGCCTTTATGGCCATTCGAGAATTAGCGAGATTGACTCACAAAATGGGGAGATTATCAGACAGACTAAGATTGACGACTCTTACTTCGGAGAAGGGATTACCGTAAAGGGCCAGTCAATCATTATGCTGACTTGGAGGGCAGGAGTGGCATTGGAATTTCACATCTCAAATTTTAGTATAATTGGAAACTTCAGTTTCGAAGGCGAGGGTTGGGGGATATGCTACAATGGGGAGCACATTGTTACATCCAATGGGACATCTGAGCTTTCATTCAGGGATCCAGATAGCTTTGAAATAGATTTCACCACACAGGTAACTTGGGATGGCGTTCCTGTTTCAAACCTAAATGAATTGGAATGTGTAGATGACAAAATATATGCAAACATTTGGATGGAGGAGACAATCCTTAGAATCTCGTCTGCTTCGGGTAAGGTGGACTTTTTCTCATCCCCATTGGCCGTCACTTCCATTCAGGGAAATAGCAATGAAGAGGTATTGAACGGCATAGCATTTGATCGGAATTCTGGTAGTTTCTGGATTACTGGGAAGAACTGGACGCAGATGTACTTGGTCAATTTCACAGTCCCAGAAGAGAAATTGGGTGCTGATGGGAGCTCACATTTGTTCACATTGATGGCGATATCTGTAGTAACTATTGCTTCGGCATTTTTCTTATTCCGAATAACCCCCAAGGAGAAAGATCTGGAAACGCCCAACTTCAAGGACTCCCATCGTTAGGGCATGTCATGGCCGACGAAGATGTCGTGGGAGGCATCGATCTTGAGTATTTCATGGAAGACATTTCCGAAGAGCCATCAACGAGGGTTGCAGGGGCGATTTTAATCATCATCGGTAGCCTTCTCGGTGTGCAGTTGGGGATTCTACTCGTCTCAGGAAATCCGGATGAGATTCTCTCGGCCACTCTAGACTCATCTGAGGAATATTCTGACGTATCCGGCATCGTAATCTCTGAAAGGACAGGGAATTCATCAGGCGGAGAACCCGTTGAAGGGGTGAGGGTACGACTTCTCTCTGTAGAGGGTGCAACTACCGGAAAGGAGACATTTACAGATTCAGACGGTAGATTCACTATGCCTGAAATCCGTAGAGATCCTGCTCTACTATCGTTTACGCATAGCGGTAATAATACGACTAAGTTGTTTTTCGTCCCTGGCGACGAAGCCCAGATAGTCATCACCATGTCTGAGGGAAATGGCGAGAACGTTATTGACCGACGCGGCGAGAGTTACCAGTCCAATTCGGTTTCCATTGCCACTGCTATTGCCTTGATGACCGTCCTTCTAGGACTAATGGGGGTCTACGGTGGCGTCGAGGCTTATCGTGGCAATAGCTACAGAAGATCGTGGTGGCTTTCCTTCTTAGGTCTCTGGAGCAGGGGGATGATTTTCATCGGCCCTTTACTAATTTTGATTGGCATGGGGCTGGTGACATTGTCTAAGGAACAGTTTTCTGGTAGCCGCCATTAGGCATCAGGAGAGTCTCATGTATCTGTTCTCAATTGAAGGCGGGGATGGCAGTGGTAAGGGCCTAGCCACACAGATTGTGCACGAGGTTCTACAATCCGAGTTCTGCTTCAGATCTGTTGAGGTAACAGCTGAACCTAGGAGGGATCATGCATTAGGGAGGCTGGCAATAGATTCCGTTAGGAGACAGACACTATCTCCTGAGCAGGAGGCAGGACTTTTCGCGGCAGATAGGTTAGATCACTCCCATGGGTGGATTCTACCACGACTTCAAGAAGGCAGGGCAGTAGTAAGTGGCAGAAATGTCCACTCTTCTCTTGTGTATCAGGGAATTGTTGGCGGAATCGGACTAGAGAGGACCGCTCAGATTAATTCGGCCGCATTAATACCGGATCTTTGTATCTGGGTAGATTGCGATCCAGAAATCGCCTTGGAGAGAATCTCAAAGGGAACTCTCCGCGACCTCTCCAGCAAGGAAGAGTACTTTGAGACATCAGAATTGCAGATTCGGATCAGAGATGGATACAGGCAACTACTCTCGGGAGAAATGGAAATGCCAACTCCATTCGACATGGGCGCAATACTGGGCCCGATTTCAAACGAAGGGACTCAGAATCAACTTCATAACTCCCTGAGGGAGGCAATTCGCTCATTCATGAACAGCAGACCAACTCCAATCAATGTCGAAATGGAACAAGTTGACCAATTACAGATTAGGGCTATTGTAAGGGAATCACAAAACCAAAGCACACTTCCAGATATTGGCATTACACCACCGAAGACAAAGTTGGGATGGTTGGACGGAGACGCACCATGGAAAGTTCTCAAATCAGCCCAGGAGAGTCATAAAAAATCCCTTTCCTCAATGGAAAAAGAACACCATAATTATCCAAAAAACATCCTAAATCACTCAATGTCCTCTATATGTGGTACCCTTTCACTCATCAATTCGGCTGAGATTTCCGAACTCAGATCTTCCATGGGACCGGTTCGATGTGTTTCTAAGAGGCACACGCAGAGGATAATCAGGTTCCTCAAAGAATTGGGTTGGGTCTACCGGAGGAAGAATCTAGTCGGGCGAGAGGCACCAAAATCGCAGTTAAGAGAGGAGATCTTCCCATTTGGACGTCTTGTTCTCGCAATTTGGCCCCTTCGTAAGGAAATCAGTAAATGGCAGTCTCTCAATCCGGGTACGCACATCCGCTTCTCCTTGGGGCAGATGGCCAAATCGGGAAGGCATGAACGTGCATTGATGGAAACAATCAGTCGATTGTCGATATTAGGTAGCGGGATTGAGGGGAGGCAATCCCCCGAGAATATCGAATCATTGGTCGATTGGTGGTTAGGGAAGTGAAATCACTTTACTACTAGTCTGGAACCAGCGGGAAGAGTGACGTTGGCAGCTTCTTTGAAGAATTTGGGTCTAGCTGAGAATGCCGAACAAAACCACCAACCACCAACGAATCCTGCACCTAATCCTGTGATGATCCTGAGCAAATTGTTTGACTCGTATGAATCGAGAAGCAATTGAGTGGAACCATCAATCCCCATTGGAACCAACCCCATGCCCATTATCAATAGCATCACAATCATCCGCCTGTCTCTCTCGTAAATCTCGAATAGCCATTTGTCAGGGAAAACCGAAAGGAACGTATCCCTAACAGTCCATCTGTTGACACCTCTCAACAAGAAGAAAAGGCAACCCAAGGAGAATCCTAGGAATATTCCGATGTCCCTTGCACATACTGGCATCTGATTGCCATTTATTTCCCACGATCTCTCATGTTTTTGATGACAATTCAAATCTCCAAAACCATATGCCAGTGCCCAAATTGGATTCAACTCACTCCACGCAAATTTACCACCGTGCAGCGACTGGTCATGGCCAACCGACCCCCCTTCTTCATGACCATGATTTCCCCAACTGTTTTCGAATGCATAATCGATAGCATTTGCTCTTCCTGAGAGCTCTGGCACTGAATCCGAGGGAAGAAAATAGGGAGCTATGAAGCATAATGCAAGGTATCCAAATGCGACCCCGCCTAGAATCTTGGAGACCCTCTCCTCGTGCCCCCTGTCCTGCAATCCATTTTTCAGAAGCATTTGTTCCCCAATTGGTGCTGAAAAGACCGCCTTCATAGATTTCACTAATTCACCACTAGTAAAAACGACCCAAACTCGTTTGTAAGGTTAGCAATATTCGGGAACCCCTTCACAACACGCCTCAACCACTCTGAAGCAACGAGGGCACTCCATGTGCTGCCGCATTGGAATGGCATCCCCCCTGAAACCACATAGGCAGAGAAAATCCTTGCAATGATCACTATCCATGCCTAAATCACCTGACATCGGGCTAAATTAATTTCCCCTTCTCACGCGTCGAGGGCTTCCAGTTGAAGAGTTAACTCGCCTACGAGCCATTCGTGTAGGGCCGCCCCCCCCATCTCCGAGAGAGTTGAATTGAGGAATGCTGCAACCAATGACCTCTTTGCATCATCCTCGTCGAACCCTCTAGCCTTGAGGTAAAACATCTGCTCTTCGTCTATTGGTCCATTTGCCGTGCCATGCCCACAACCAACGACGTCATTCTCCATCACTTCCAGTTCTGGGATCGAATCGGCTTCTGCGGATTTAGAGAGCAGGAGGTTGTGAAAAATCTGTGCTGCATCCGCTCCCCTGGAGCCTTTTCTTATTGTTAGCATCCCAGTCCCTATGGTCCTGCTGCTACCTCCGCAAGCAGAATGCCACGCTAATCGGCTGTATGTTTCCGGTGCTTCATGGTGGATTTCTATGTGATGGTCCAAGTGCATAGAATCCGTAGATAGGATTGATCCCAGGACTCTGATGTTTCCACCAGTTTCCCCCATAATGTAACGTAGGTCGCTCTTCGTCCTATTCGAGCCCGAAGAAACCGTGCCCGCTCTGAACTGTGCATCTCGACAAATCTCAATATTATCAGAGCGCAGCATAGTCCCTCTCTCTAGGAGGCCTATCACAACATCATTCACTACTGCTCCGTCTTTAATGCGACCAGTCCTAAGTAGTCCGAACCATTCACTGTTACCAGTGACTCTGGTAATCAACTCAAATTCCGACGCCCCCCCTATTTCCAATGCGATATGAGCAATGGTTGGCAAATCGCCTGCCTTAACCTCAAGAATGACCGGCTTGCCTGAAGAGAAACCTTTGTCCACGACCAACGTCCATTGAGAAGACTTTGCCGATGCATGAAGGAATGAATTTGTCAACGCACTACTCATTGAGAAATCTGGTTCTCCTGTTACGCCCAGTTTCAATTCGATTCCAGAAGGGAGATCGGAACCGTCAATAATTCCCAGGCTAATCTCAGGTTGTCCTAGTGAGGGGATTTCGGACAATAGTCCAGTAGGGTGCACCTTCTTCCAGGGAGTATACCTCCACAGATGGTCTGCCTTGTTTGGCTTCTCCAGACTGAGGTACCTCGAAGCGGAATCCATTATTCGACCTCAACCTATGCTTCCTTCCATCTCAAGAGCCATCAGTTGATTGAGCTCTACTGCGTATTCCATGGGAAGTTCCCTGGTGAATGGCTCGAAGAAACCGTTGACAATCATTGCTAGGGACTCTTCCTCGGAGTGCCCACGACTCATAAGGTAGAATAATTGCTGATCGCTAACCTTCGAAACACTCGCCTCGTGCTCACATCTCGCAGTTGGGTTGGCCACTTCCATTGTTGGGTATGTGTCTGACCTGCTCCCTTCGTCCAGTATTAGGGCGTCGCAAACGACATTCAGCTTGCAGTTATCCGCCTTGGGCGAAACTGTTACCATGCCTCTGTAAGATCCCCTGCCTCCATTTTTGCTAATGCTCTTCGAGAGAATTTTACTTGTAGTGTTGGATGCTAGATGATGAATTTTGGCCCCAGCATCTTGGTGCTGCCCTTCTCCGGAATATGCGACGGAAATCACTTCTGCGTGACTCCCTTCTCCCTTCAGAATCACTGCGGGATACTTCATGGTCAGTTTACTCCCGATGTTCCCATCTACCCACTCAATCTTCGCCTTTTCATGCGCTATTCCTCTCTTTGTTACTAGATTGTAAACATTTGAACTCCAATTTTGGATAGTCGAGTAACGAATGTGTGAACCCGGAAGTGCAATCAATTCCACCACTGCTGAGTGTAGCGAGTCAGTCGAGTAGGTTGGGGCGGTACATCCTTCGACGTAATGGATGCTGCTTCCTTTGTCAGCAATAATCAGCGTCCTTTCGAATTGCCCCATATTCTTCGCGTTGATTCGAAAGTATGCCTGTACAGGCATCTCAACTTGAACTCCCTCTGGGACATAGATGAAAGATCCACCTGACCAGACTGCGGTATTCAGCGCAGAGAATTTGTTATCAGAGTAAGGCACTACCGAACAGAACCACTTTTTCACGATCTCGGGGTATTCCCTCAGTCCGCTGTCCATGTCTAGGAAAATTACCCCTTGCCTTTCCAAGTCCTCACGGATGCTGTGGTATACTGTTTCTGACTCGTATTGAGCTGTTACTCCTGACAACCACTTCTGCTCTGCTTCTGGTATTCCAAGCCTTTCGAATGTATTTCTGATGTCATCTGGCACGTCATCCCAGTCATTCTTGGTTGAATCAGATGATCTCAGAAAGTAGCAGATATTGTCGAAGTCAATTTCCTCCAACATCGACATGTTACCCCATGTCGGCATCGGTCTTTTCATGAAGTGTTTGAATGCCTTAACTCGAATCTCAGTCATCCACTGGGGCTCATTCTTCAGATTGGATATTTCTCTCACTACTTCCTCTGAAAGGCCAAAGTCGAATCTAATTGTTGAGTTTTCTGGATCATGCCATCCAGCCTTGTATTCTCCGACAGCTTCCCGGGCATCTCTGTTTTCCGCCATCTCATCACCTCATTCTTATTTCAGCCATTCATAGCCGCGCTCTTCAAGTTTTGTAGCTAGCTCAGGGCCTCCTGACGATACAATCTTACCATCCATTAGAACATGCACCATATCTGGCTGTACATGTTCTAGAATCCTAGAGTAGTGAGTGATTATTAATGCTCCAGAATCAGTCCCCCTGATAGCGGCATTGATTCCTTCGGATACAGTTCTGATTCCATCTATGTCCAAGCCACTATCAGTCTCATCGAGAACTGCAAGTCGAGGTCTTAGGAGCATCATTTGTAGGATTTCAAAACGCTTCTTCTCACCACCGCTGAAACCATCATTGACATACCTTGACATGAAAGTACGAGGGATATCGAGCGATTCCATCGCCATTGTCAACTTTTCCCTGAAGGCAGCGCCCTTGGCCTCCTCTTCGCCTCTGATGTTAGCAACAGACTTCCTGAGGAAATTTCCAACCTGAAGGCCTGGAACTGCTTGAGGGTACTGGAATGAGAGGAATACCCCCTTCCGAGCTCTTTCCCAAGATTCCATTTCGAGTAGGCTCTCTCCCTCTAGCATCACATCTCCTTCCGATATCTCAAAGTCCGGATGCCCCATTATGACATTGGCAGTAGTGGTTTTTCCGCTTCCGTTCCTACCCATAATAGCATGAATCTGACCGGGTTCAATTTTCAGATTAATTCCCTTTAGGATTTCATTTCCATCGATACCTGCATGCAGGTCTTTGATTTCTAGCAAGGGGGTACTCATGTGCATCCTCATAATCACCGGAACTAATTGACTATTCAATCTCTTCCTTCGTTAGGTGACCCTATAATGGCTTACTCATTCGCATAAATTGATGAATAATGGAGATGACGATACTGGGGCCCCAGATGAACTAGAGGACAAGTATAGGTCTCAGATTAGCGAGGCCATCCAGGACGAGGCAGAACGTCGGATATCAGAAAGAAATGACCCAATCGAAACTTCTAGACTTCTTTCGTTGTCGCTTCTTGAATTATTTGAGTCTGAAGACAATTCATTGGTCCCGGCGCTGATGGCAAGACTTGGCCCTGTTAGGGCGGCACTGGAGGGGCATGGGGGGGCCCTGGTCGTTTCCAGAGGAGAAATTGAGGTTAGAAGTGACGGGAATAGGGCACTATCACTAGTCATCGATCTGGACGGGGCATGTGTTTCCTGTGGAGCGGCTCCGGGAACCCTACAAGGCATCCAAGACGACTTGCTGCACGATGATGAGGTCTTCAAAGTCTGCTTCGCCTCGTCAATGCTTGACTGGTTCGACGAGATCCAACGCGATTTCGTCTTGAAGTTCGGTGGCGTCACCTTCGTCTAGAGGAGTATTCCCCCAATTTCTTCGAATGCACAGGATGAGAAACCGAGAACAGTCACATCCTCCCCTTCGATTACCCTTGAGAAAGAACCAGCCTTCCCGGCTAGATCATACCCGCCAGCCTTTCCAAACCAAGATCCACTACCAATCAAATCCTCCATCCCATCCACCCCAATTTCATCAAATTCCACTATTGAGAAATCAGTCCAGATCTCCGCTCTCCAACCTGCACCAACTTCCAAACCAGTCCCATTTCTAGTGACGATTGCCGTCGAAGACCAAACTTTGTGCCTTCTTCCAGAGAGTCTGATCAGGGTGGAAGCTGCACTAACCTTGTCCTCTGGCTTGCCCAATGCGACCCGACTATCATCAGGATCCTCTACCAGCGTGTCAGAAACCACTATCATTTCTACATCTGAGTTTTCACCATAACCAAGCTCCAAGACAGCAGATCTCGCTTTATGCATGCAGGATGATTCGACTTGCAAATGAACCTCAAGATTAGTCAAAGGCTCGGGCTCGGGCTCCTTCAATACGCTGAATCGCACCTCTATACCATCTTTTTCAGAGAAATCTGCCATAATTGCCCTTCTCCTTTCGGAGGCAGAAACGAGTAGAATTACGGGCATTCCCTAACCTCAGAGATCAATTTTCAATCCACAAACTGGGCATTTCATTGACATGATTCCCGGTTCCGTTGCGAACCTGCTCTTGCACCCAGGACATGTTACCTGGCCAGAAATAGGTGGTGCCATGGAGTAATCTGGCATCTGGATTTCCAATACGGGCTCAATAGTTCCAGAATCCGCTGTGTCTAGCAAGCCATCTTCTTCGGAATTCCTCTTATCCCTTCTCGCTCTCCTGCTATCGCGTCCACTTACGGCAAAATCATCATTAGAATCATCTTGGACAATTTCGATCTCGTCTGAGCCAATCGAGAGATCGGTTCCTCCCACTAGGTCCACTACGTCATCCTCCATCACCACGCTAGCATCCTTGTCAATCGAACCTCTCCTTCCGACCCACCTGACTCCCTGTGAGGAAAGACCGACTAAGGTTACCATTCCAAGTATCAGAACGGCCAATGCGACACCAATCACTAGGATTTCGAAACTCTCTTGATCCAAGCCGAGGGATGATCTTAGTTGGTCAGATAGGCCCCCGCCGCGTCTAGAAGAGCCATCATCTATCAGGGTCCTTATTTGCCAACCGTCGGATGATGAGACGACCATCATCGTTTCTCCAGAATCTTCGGACCTATCCATCGATTTGTATTGCCCTCTGACCAAAGTGTCTGAGAGGCCTATCCAACCACTATCAACATCAATCAACCCGTACTCTACTTGAGGGCCACTAGCCCCAACCCGATCGAATAGTACCTGAATCCCCCTCTCTGACTCTACAACGCCTATTCCCGCCATTCCTCTTGCCGGGATCCGCGTTTCCATTTGGCCATTAGTCATGAAATTTGAATCAGTCACGAATACGACCAGTTCGGAGTCTTGAGGATCCCCTTCTCTCCAAAGCGAAACCAAAGTATCGCCATCATCATCTTCAATCACAGTCAGCATGGGGATGGCCGACTCGTCACCGACTGCCTTTCGATATGCCCACGTCTCCTGGCCAATCATTCCATGTGAGTACCAGACTCCAAGGCGGTCCTTGCCAGTAGTGTCGTTCCTAATCGTTTGATAGAGGATATGCGCCTGATCATGCCCGAATTCGACTGATATTGGATCAATCTGGTAAGGGTCGGCGTCGATGTCTTTGATTATTCCAGTCTGCAGATTCCAGTCGTCCGAGGAGAGGGGGCTTTCTGAATGAATTAGGAAGATGTTCGTCTCGTCTTCGAGACTTCCCCCACTGAAAACATCCCTGTGATAGCCAGAAACAAGAATTTCAGAGTCCCTTATGTCCATGTCAATGCCCCAATACTTTCCATCGGACAGTGGAATCCCCGGGAGTAAGTCCTGAGGGGGGGCAATTCTACAACTTGAGTCGATAGTGGAGTAACTTAGGGTCTGCATTAGAAACCAGTTTGGCCCCATGTAACGCCTTGTCCACACAATATGGGCAAAACCTTCATCCGTACCGATAATTGAAATATCGCCAGACCATCGTTCCTCAATCACGTTATTGCATTCAATTAACGATTTAGTTTCAGTTAGTTTGTACATTAACAGGGCCCCATCCTTCTCCCCAATTAGTAGATCATCACCCTCTTCGCTATCTAGACTTACGATGGCAATGGGACTCTCTCCGGGATTCAGTTCAGCATCCCTCGGTCCCGACAAAGTCGTACTGTCAACAAGCAGGGTCTTGATCCGCACATTGTTGGACCAGTCATTGTCTCCTCCGCTATCCAAGATGACGCTCACTCTCACTTCAAGTGGCCCGGAAATGTTTGGAGCGAAGGGAAAAGAGATTATCGAATGAGATCCGCCCAGAACCAATGCAGCAGTTGAATTCCCAATAAATTCCCAACCCCGCTCAGTCATCATTTCCAGAGTCCCAGAGACTCCGACAGCATCCTGCGACCCCAGATTGTCTACCCTTGCTTGGACGACTGCCGACTCGTCTGGCCTGGGAATCGGGCTAGAGACTGCCAGAGCTGAAATTGACCCTGCCCTAATTGCAAGATCGACCCCTGGAGGCCTCGGGACAACAGAGAAAGTTCCTACAAGCTCGTTGTTATTGTCGTCTAACTCCTGAATTGAATTCAGAGGGTCGATTGAAATGGATAGCAGAGCATCGCCTGAGTCCATAGGGTTCCAGTACAGTACAACTTCAACGAACTGGCCGGTATCTATGTTTGAAATCACATACTCGTCTCGCCTCTCCCCCCATTCTTCTAGAATGATTCCCACATCAGTCGCGGCTTGATCCCCCGAATTCCTAATAGTAGCCCTGACTTCCAAGAATGTATTAACATATGATTCCTGCATCGGAATGCCAAATTCCTGAACCGAAATCGATTTACTAACGAAAACCAAGTCTGGCATAGGGTCAATGTTGTCAACTCTGACAACTCTTCGGATTTGCTCAGAAGTCACTCCAACAGCACTAATCACCCTCACTGAAATCCTGTACTCTTCGTCCTTGTGCTGGGTTGTATCCCAGTTGAAACTCCATTGAGTCCATCCATCGTCATCCTCTTTGCAATCGACGCTATTCCCAGAATTCTGAGCCGCTTTGAACATGTGTACACAATATGCATGACCCTGGTAGTCTGGATCGATGCTGCCATCGCCCTTGTACCGAGAAGTTGCATGCCTCATCCCCTCTTGGTCCTCAATGGTCCACTCTCCGTCGTGGTAATGGGGCCCATTCTGCCATTCTTCGCTGTCCAGCCTCCATTGAATTGTAGCATTTCCAATTGACTGAAACTGGCCATTAACCTCTACGTTTCCATCCAAGTCACCTTGTCCACTGGGGCCTTCTAGTGTGATGTTTACCCTGCCTACTGGAAAGAAGTACTCAGTCGTATTGCTCCATCTTCCTATGTCATTCCGCGCCGCAACCATTCCAGTGACTGAGACATCGGTGTATTCATCTGGGAGGTCGGGAACTTCGAAGGGTTCCGTCCAATTGGTTATTCCAGTAGGATTCGACCAGTTTACCAGAATTGATCTCTGTTTGGGCGTGTCAGATGATTCCCTGAATTCCATCTCGACCTTTACGACAACTTCCTCGATAGTCCCATTGTCCTCGCCATGCTCGTTGATGTGCCCCCTTAGGTTGTATCCTCTTCCTTCTACCAACCAAGCGTATGCTGAAGGACTTTCAATCTCAACCCAATGACCCTCTTGGTTTGATCCCGGGCCTGAGGTCTGATTCCCTCCACCGCCACCGCCACCTGTGTAATCGAACATCTCACTAGCGATTTCACCCCCGTCAATAATCCCGAAACCATATCTCGTGTTCCAGTTGTTATCTTGCCAGGTCTCATCCACAGACCATTCATTCCTGAACTCTGAGCCACCTGCGAGGAAACTTCTGATCGCCTCATACCTCTCTATTCCAGGCTCATCCTCCTCCATGAATGGCATCTTGCGCATTTCGCCAATTTCTAGCATAATCGCCACGAGCCCAGCCACCGCTGGAGTCGACATGCTAGATCCCGATAACTGAGTGTAGTCGTCACTCGCTCTGTTTACTTCTGATCCAGGAATGATTCCGGATGATTCGGCATGCTGTGCGGAGTTGATATTCGACCCAGGGGCCACAACCCAGGGTTTCATTTCATCCCACGAGTCTCCGTCTCCATCATCGGTCCTCGGGCCATAGTTGGAGTTTGAGCTAATTGAGTCATCACTACGATCGATGGTATTCTTGTCATCCAGCCACCCAACTGTGATTGAGGTATCCGCCGCACCGACGGAGTTCACATTGTTCGCTCCATCGTTTCCAATTGCAGCTACACAGACTAAACCATTCTCTGAGGCCTGATTAACTAGATTCGCCTCCGCCGATGACCCATCTTCGTTGTTGTCTCCAACAGCAGAGCTGGCTCTGCCGAAGGACATAGAAAGTACGTGGATGCCCCTGCTTGATGCATTATTGCCCCAATCAGTGTCTTTGTTGTTAATGGCCCACTGGATGCCGGCCAGAATAGACTGGGAGTTCCCCCCACCATAGTCCTCCATGACTTTCACGTCGACTAGATAAGAGCCGGGAGAGTATCCTTGATTGACTCGACTAGAGTCTCCCGTACCGAGGGCAATTCCCGCCACGTGGGTTCCATGACCGTCACCATCATCGGGGTCCTCATCGTTGCATCCTGACTGCCCCACTCCTGTTGCATCGCATCCCCCGACCCATTTGGGGTCCTCTATGTCATCGGGGTCCTTTGTGTTGTCCTTGTTATCGTCCGAGAAATCGTCAAGTGAGAAGTGCTCATTGTCGACTCCAGTATCAAGAATAGCGATTACTTTACCAGAACCATGGTATCCAAGCCCCCTCAAAGTCTCGTCATAAACCCCCGAGGTCCTCACCTTGGAACCCCTCGTCGCCTTGTCCAGATAAGGCACAATAACGCTCTGCTCCTCGACAAGGACGACTCCATCTAGACTCCAAATATCAATCAGAGAACTCACTGGGACGTGATCCAGGACTATGGCATCTAGATGATCCATTACCATGAACCAGGAGCCTTCGTTTTCCCAGCCGTGTTGCTCGATCACTCCCTTTAACGAGTCGATGTCCAGAACTCCTGGATGCCATGCATAGTGGACAATGATAGCAACAGTTCCTCTGCCATCATCACCAACGATTGAAGTTACTGAGACAGACTCCCTTTCTCCTGCCACGATAAGTTGGAGTCGGTCATCAAAACCATTGGAGTCGGAGTCGGACCAGAAACTATTCCACCATCCGAATTCCATTGCTGGAGGACTAGAATTGAGAGGAGTATGGGTCGGATTGAGTTCTTTCTGGCATTCTTCTTCCCCGCAAATCAATGATGGAATGGCTGGAGTTTCACCCTCAAAAAAAACTGTAGAATCAGAATTCTCTACATCAGGGACATGCGCTGCTCCTATGGGCACATCAAGCAAGAAAACCAAAATCGCGATGGCGAATGGGAAGAACTTTCCTGGACCTCTGACCATGGCTCTCTAAGAGAGCCAAAGTCAAGACCTGTATAACTCCAACCTGTAAGTGCTTGCTAGATTGCCACTTATGGCCACCTGATGTGGCTCGGCGACAGGGAACAATTCAATCTGCATACCCCCCTGTCATCGATAGCGACTATTTCTCCATCACAAACAGGGCAAATTGTGTGTTCAGCCAACTCTTCTAGCCAAGCCCTTCTAGTCTCCAACTCGTCTCCCTCTTCCCTCAATTTGATAAGAATTCTTGCAGCCCTTCCTTCCAGGTTTTTTCCTGCTGATTCCCAAGGATCATTCTGTAAGCCTCCCATCCTAGCAGTGGTCTGCTTTCTGATGTCATCTGTCAATGAAGAGGCTTTTCCTGAAGCACCAATATCGCCAATCGGACTCGGAGCCCCCTTTGCGATGGGTCTCGCGACAAGGTAAGCTAGGAAGAATCCACCTACGTGTGCCATATGGGCTATGTTGGTTTCTCCCTCCGTGCCACTTTGAATCGAGTACATATGGAAAATCTCGAGCCCCAGTCGGATGAATGCAATTAGCCACACGGGCCAAGCCCTGATTAGGAAAAGTAAGGGAAACTCGATCTTGTCCTCTGGCCAGCAGGCCAAGTAAGCCCCTAGAAGTCCGAATGCAGCACCACTAGCCCCAATTGCTGGGGAATATGAATCTGGGTGGGACAAGACCCATGCAATGTTCCCACCAAGGAACCCTATGAAGTACACAGCAACCCATCTTTTTGCCCCCAATCTCTGCTCGAGCGGCACTCCAGCCAGCGCTATTACGAGGATGTTCCCAAGAACATGGATAAAGTCGGCATGCAACCATGCAGAAGTGAACATTCGGTGGAAATGAGAAGGTTCCCCGGATAAAACAGGGATCAAACCGAAAATGTCGACAGGAAAGAAATCAAACAACTCGTGCTGGAGAATCGACAAGAAGTACTGGACGAAATGGACAAGGAGTAGTGAAAGAACCATTGCAAGCGCCAAACTATCACCTTTCCTGCCAGCGTAGACCAGCGGTCCGATTGCGACCAAAAAGAGAATCGCAATCCAGAGAAAGTCAATTGACTCTAGCTGACTCCAGAGAAAGTCGGTGTCCCTGGTCATTGTTTGCCCCCAGATGATTGCTCTAAAGAGGGATTCGTAGTTATGGAACACTCAATATGACAGTCCTCTACCGACCCAATATGCCCATATCCCCATTAGCCCAAGTAAAGGGGATAGAAGTACACAGAGGCCCATCCAAGGTTCTGGAGGGGGCATCTGTCAACCTAGGAGCCGGAGAAGTAGTTTCAGTGATGGGGGACAATGGGTCCGGAAAGACAACCCTGATCGAGGCGTTCGCTGGAATCTTGCCATTGAGGTCCGGTGAAGTAATCTGGCACGAGAGGGGGGAATCGATATTGGTTAGAGACTCAGATGGTCGCAGAAACCCTCCTCCCCCTATGGGGCTGACTCTTCAGAAGGGCGGAATCTCAGGAGAAGAGACCGTTTCAGAGCGGCTGGCAGTATCCCTTTCTGTCGCAGGAATTCACTCTCATGAAGAGCAAATAGCGGATCTATTGGGGCATTGGGGTCTCCGCCATAGGTCCGAAGAACGCGTCGCAAACCTTTCCGGAGGGCTCAGGCGTCGCCTATCCATATTGTGCGGTTTGGCCCCTGCAGTACTCAGCGAGACTCCCAGAGTAGTCCTTCTAGACGAACCATCCGAAGGTCTAGACGACTCCGCAAAGGAGACACTGAAGGGATGGATTAGGGCCCTATCTTCCCGGAACCATGGGATATTGGTGGCGACTCATGACAAAGACCTCTCGTCATGTGCAGATAGAATACTAACAATCGAAGACAGGATTCTGAGTGAATCTGCGGGGGAATCATCAGGAGAACCCTCTCATTTGCCCGAACCAATCCAATCAAGCGAGCAACGCGCGATCTCGTCTCTAATTCGTTGGTCGATTAGAATGGAGCTCCGGAATCCTATAGAAACGGTCGGGAGGGCAACTCCGGCAATCGTTGCCATTCTTCTCTCCTACGCCTTGATGATGGATTACGACCTCCAGTCGCATGATAGCCGACTTCTAGCCGCTTTGGTACTCGCTCCGGCTTTTATCGCATCTATCTCATCACCAGCACTGGTATCCAGACTTTCTGAGTCTGATTGCGGTCGCTGGTGGGATGCTGTATCGGGGCCGATGGCACGACCTGCATTCTCAATTTCCGGAGCATCGATTCTACTGCCCATCCCAGTAACATACCTTTCTTGGCTCGTTCTTTCCGGTTCCGTTGACGACCAAGTCTCCTCCGAGGTGCTGACGTGGTTGTGGATGCCCGCCTTGGCCATGATGGACTTGGCGATTGCATCCACTGCCCTACATCTATTGGTTTCCGATCTTTCTAGGTCTTCAGCTGCCCCTGCTCCGCTCCTGCTGGTAGTAATGGTCTGGCCCTTCCTGGAGTTGACAGATGCCCTTTCTTCTATCATTGATAATGGGATGACGTGGGGCCTCTCCATACACGATCCATTGATTACTTGTATCGTTGCTAGTCTCCTATCCGCCCTAGTGTGGCTCTCAGCAGTGTTGATTCCAGATTACTGACCAACAGCATTCATCACTATGTTGTTTTTCGCAGTCCTGTGAGTGATTTCAGAGACTCAGCAGTCATCATTACCTTAGTGGGGCTGTTATGCGCTGCAATCACGGCCTTCCTCGGTTTCTTCCAAGCCCCCTTGGTCGACCCTGACTCTTGGAATGCACCTGGGGCATATCGTATACTCTACTGGCATGTTCCATTCGCATGGTCCTCATTCTTGTCCTTCTGCCTACTATTCCTTGGTGCCGTTTCATGGTATGTTAAGCGCTCAGAGGGAGGCTGGAGCATGGTTGTAATAGGCTCTGAACTAGGGCTTCTCTTTGGTTTAGGAGTGGTGATTTCAGGTCCTATTTGGGGTTCCGTTGAATGGGGCGTTCCATGGGATTGGGGGGATGTTAGGTTGAACACATTCGCCCTTCTGACTTCTGTGGCATTGTTCCTTGTGATGTCGCTAAGGAGTCAGCCTGATGGGGAAGAAACAAGGGACACACTAGCAGCCGTTGGTTTGTTCGGATTCATACTTGTTCCAATTACCGCTGCTGCAACAACAATCTGGAGGAATCGGCACCCAGGCGTCATTCTTAGGGAGTCAGAGGAGACCGGGGTCGATCCGGAGATCCTCCAGGTCATGGGCTTCGGTGCAATTTCATTCATGGTCCTGTTCATTGGCTTGGTCTTGCTAAACTACTCGATCTACAACCTAAGGGCCGTGTTGGAGTCATTGAACAGGGAGATTGACAAGGAGGGGGCGAATTGACTGGAGAAATCGCCGCCCTAGTAACCTATGCACTGTTGTCTGCCATTCTCGGGTACTATTCCTTCAGCAGGATTTCAATGCTCTTCCACCTCAAGAGTCAGATCTCAGCGAAAACAGTCCAAGATGAAGGGGAATGACTCCAGATGCTCTCGGAAGCCTTCTAACGGGGCGGACTGGGCGGAGCACTGGTAATCGTATGTCTGGAGGGGCCTTTTGCATCACTTGCGGCGCGGATCCCCCATTATCCACAGACAGGCTATGCGAGTCCTGCCTCAGGAAGAGGACGACCCTCTCGAAGATGCCAGAAACAATTCAGCAGAGGCGCTGCGCAAAGTGCGAGTCATTCGAAATAAGGGGCGGTTGGTCCATTATGGACAGAGACGGAATAGCAGATCTTAGGATCAGGGAGAACCTAGTACTTGAGGAGAGGGCCAAGAAGGTTGCAGTGGACTTCTCAGTCCAGGAAATAGACCAGAGAACAAACAGGTTGTATGTCGAGATCTCCGGAACCATTGATGGTTACGAATTCCATGACACCCATTCGCCCCTGCTACAGACTAGCAACGCGGTCTGCACTCCTTGTACGAGGAAGGATGGAGACTACTTCGAGGCAACAGTCCAACTAAGGTCAGCAGGGAGAAAACTCAACGAAGAAGAACTAACCAGTCTCAGATCGACCTTGGACGAGTTACTCCAGTCGATGGAGCCAAATCCCATGTTCTTCGTCTCAAAGGAAGGTCCAGTTACAGGTGGATGGGATCTCCAATTGGGCTCCAAGAGCCTTGCAAGAACATGGGGGAGGAAACTAACCAGATCGTTCGGCGGATCCGTCAAGGAGAGCTCAACAGTTGTAGGGGTCAATGAGGGGGTCGAGGTTACGAGGCTAACTCTCAGCTACAGGAAGCCCGCTTACTCTATCGGGGACGTGGTCAGATTCAAGAAATCACTTTGGATAGTTGATAGTTGGCAGAAGGACGGTCCAATTCTAAGGAAGGTGGATCGATTTGAGAGGTCCGGGGCGACGTGGAGAGACATGGAGTCTTCCAGTGTTGTGTGCGCGCTTGCCGAACAGAGCACCGTCCAGGTCCTCAATCGCGACAGTTCTGCTGCTGAATTCATGGATCCTTCTGACTACAAGGTTTCAACCGTTGGACTCCCATACGACGATGACGGTGAGGCGGTTGAATTGCGCATCGGCTTCATAGATGGGAGATGGGTGGCACTGCCAGTCTCCGGCAAAGGAGGGGGGAAATGAGCGAGCCCGATTTCGAAGAATTGCTTTCCGAACTAGACCCTCGGGACATGGCAGGATTCACTAGGAAGTTCGTAGATGATCTCCAGGCCTCGATGTCCACTGGCCTAGGTATGGTAGAAGACTCCGACTGGAACGGAGTCCTCTGCCTGGGAATGGGGGGTTCAGGGGCAGGCGGGCTTTTCTTGAAGGCCCTCTCAGATGATTCTGGAGGGCTGCCATTCGTAGTCTGGACTGACTATGGCGTGCCTAGTTGGTGGGGTCCAGAGTGGCTTGTTATGGCGACCTCTTATTCCGGTAACACGGAGGAGACGCTGGATGGCGTCAGAGAGGTAATATCAGCAGGCGGGACCGTTGTCGGAATATGCTCTGGTGGTGAATTAGAGGATATTCTCTCGGATTCCGACGATTCAGTGTGTCTAAATGTCCCTCCCGGACAAATGCCCCGTTCGGCATTTGGGCACATCTTCGGCACCCAATTGTCGGCGTGCTGGGAACTCGGGATTCTCCAAAGGCCAAGCCCAGAAGAGATATCCGATATTCTTGGCAGACTCTCTCAAGTATCCGCAGATTCGGACTTGTCCTCCAACTCTGGGATGGCCGCTACACTGTCACGATCCATAGTTGGGAGTGAAATTGGGATCGTCGCCCCAACTTGCCTAGGACCCGCAGCATACCGTTTCTCCTGCCAGTTGAATGAGAATTCGGCGATGTTCGCAGGTGCCACAGAAGTTCCTGAGATGAATCACAACGAGATTGTGGCATGGACCGGAAAGTCCGCGTCAAATCGTGCATTATTGCTATTCTCATGCGAAGATTTGCATCCGAGGACAAGTGCAAGAATGGAGTGGCTGCTCGAAGAGATTGAATCCTCGCCCTCGTGGGTCATTGAGTGCGAAGGGGAAAGCTTGCTGGAGAGGCTGCTATATGCTGCTCACGTTACAGATTGGGTGTCAATAGGTCTAGCAGTTCTCACTGGTGAGGACCCGTCTGCAATGCCTGCGATAGAGTCATTGAAGGCGCATCTAACATCAATTTAGTAGATTGGTCCCAATACAAGCCTTGGGTCGGGATAGTCCTTGAGGGCCTGACCCCTATCCTCTGGTGCCACAACTCCTGGCATGTCATGAGTCTCCGGCTCAATCAGAGATAGTTGGAAGTGCAGATGAGGCTCCCACCCGCCATTCTCTTCGAATGCCCCGAACCATGCAATCACTTCTCCCGCATCGACCCTATTTCCAACGCTCTTCCCTTCTATCGATGCCGCATTTAGGTGCCCGTACAAGGCCCATACTGGAATACCGCTAATCTCGTGCTTGGTTATGATGACGTTACCATAATCTCCGGGTTCTGGGTTGTAACCGAACTGCGAAATAACCCCGTCCATGAATGCCATGCACGGAGTTCCAACTGGCCCTCCGATGTCAATCCCAATGTGCACGTTCCTCTCTCCCCCAAAGAGATCAGTATTGTACAGGTTGGGCCTAAACTCGTCGTACTTGCCGACGCTGAAAGGAGTATCAGGCTGACTCCAGACTCCCCGACTGAGGTCTAGGACCGTGTATTCCTCCGGCATATCGACGACTGGGAGAAACTCGTTTGAGTCCCAATCGATCATGGATTGCCGAGTAGGCACTCAGTCTTCATCTCCACCTAAGTCAAGACGATCCAAATTCTCCATTGAACGCTCGACTTCATCCAGGAAGTTTTGGACTTTTAAGCGGTTTGTTTGGGTATTATTAACATGCCCACTCATTATATTCCAAGCATTAACTAGTTCTGCAATTGAACGACGTAGATTATCATGCCCTCTTAGAATCTTGTCGCTTTCTCCAGCAATTCCCATGGCACGCTCTGCAACCCTCACGAGGTGCATATTTGCGATTAGAGTCGAAGGCGAGCATAGAATAACACCTTTGTTTGCTGCATCTCGAACAATTTCACATTCTTCTGGATTGTCAGGGTTCACCATGTGGTGGTAGATCCTCTCAGATGCAACATACAGGTATGCGACCTCAGTTGAGCCCAAATCTGGTCGGACATAAGCTTTCTCAACTTTGGCAAAATGCTTCGTGATTGCTTCAATGAACTCCTTACGTGATCCGACTCGCTTCCGACCATCTTCTTCCCCCAGGCCCCCTTCTGAAATTGGGATGGTGGCCTTGAATGATTTTACAGGGAACTTGGAATCAATACAGAGAATCTTTCCCCCAGTCAATACCAAATGAGCATCGGGCTCTACACCGTCCAACTTAGCAACCTTTTTTCGAATCTGAACATTCCTGAAAGTATCCTTCAATCTTGCCTCAAGCTCTATTTCTGCCCAACCACCAGCCTCCTGCTTATCGAGAAAAATCTTGTTGATGTCAGCAACTTCTTCGCCTATTCGTTTTGCAGAGGCACGAATTCCTTCTATGTCTCTAGAGAAATTTATCTCTCTTAGTGAATTCAAAACTGCACCCTTCAGTATATCTCCACTACCAGCAATCCCTGCAGTAATTGCGTTTGGGTCGATTTCTTTGTTTTCCAATCTCCCCATGGCATCCTTTTGCATTACTGACTGTTCTCGAATTAGATTGGACTCCTGCTGTATCGATTTTAGTAGAGAAAGTGCATAGATCAATAGTATTGCAAGTCCAATAACGATGGCTAGAAGACCATAGGACAGCATATCGGACATCGGCTCGACATAGTATCGGAGTCGAGAGTACTTGAACTCTGCATAGAATTTTGTGAAATCGACACTCTGAATTGGTTCTTAGGCGAGGTGGACTTTCGGTAAGCATGCGAGTCAGAAGACTGGCGATGTTACTTTCTGGACTCGAGCAAACCCAATCCCAATCAGTCGAACTCGAGCAATACTCCACTGATGGCGACTTGGCCGCTCGTTGGCTCACTGATATTTCCACCTTTGGCGATTTACATGAGGGGTGTACAGTTGTCGACCTAGGGGCAGGAAATGGGGTACTAGGATTGGGCGCCATGGCTCTGGGTGCTGGAAGAACAGTTCTGATTGATACCGACCAAAATGCCTGCTATACAGCACAGTCCAATGCTGAAAAGATGGGATTTTCCGACTCCGTCGAAGTAATCCAAGCTACTATCGGTACAGACTCTATCGAACTAGATTCGCCTGACGTCGTAATCAGCAACCCACCTTGGGGTAGGCAGTCTCCAAAGGCCGATCGCCCCTTTCTAGATGCCATCCTATCTACTAGAGCATCCTCGCATTTGATGCACAGTGCCGAGGCGAGCCACATAGAGCCACTGTTCGAGGAGCACGGATGGTTCGTAGAGAGGTATGGAGAGGCTGATTTCTCCCTTCCCGCGGCATACTCTCACCACAGCAGACAGAGAGGTAAGACTAGAGCAGCTTTCTGGCGATTAACTCCACAATAGTGTAACCAATATTTGCCGTACCGTTCATAGGGGGTCTTCGGTTCGGCGAGCCGATGACAGCATCGGTCGGTGACCAAGTAACCCCTGGATTTTCTGTTGAGGTTGGTCCAGGAGAAGAATTGGGCCATGGCCTCCATATGACTGATAGGGGTCCCGTGGCTGTACTCTCTGGTAACATCGTGAGCAACTCTGGAGTTATTTCTGTAGATTCATCAGCACCTCCGATAAATTCTCCAAAGATTGGTGATGTCATTATTGGAGAGGTGAACCGCCTCAACGAGAAGACCGCAGAACTCCGCGTTTTACACATTGAGACCAACGAGGGCGGGCACAGAGCCGTCCCGGCTCTGAAGCTATTCGCAGACGTCTTCGTCTCCGAAATAGTGGACCGTTTCATCCCATCGGCGGGCGATACGATGAGGAAGCGCGACATCGTTCGCGCCAAGATCATCAATGTCGAGCCGATGCTGAAGGCCACGACAAAGGGGGATTCCAAATTGGGTGTTCTTTACGCAGCTTGCCCGCCTTGTGGGGAGGATTTGCTTCCAAGTGAAATCACCCCCGACTTCAACGTCGAGTGCCCTCGCTGCGACTACAGGGGCTTCAGGGCCCTCTCGAATGGCTTCGGACACGGTTTCGAAATCCCCTCTGGTTCAGATATCCAGAAGTTAAACCGCCCCGGTGAGCGCTGGTCCAGCGAAGCAGAGTCCATGTTGGGCCATGACGGAGCAAGGCCATACTTGTCCCCAGTAGCCGATCATAGGAGGGGATGGTCTCACGAGATTCCAGAATCAGCCAAGAGATCACCATCTTCCAGAGGAGGCAGGGGTGGTGGGCGGCCACAGAGGGAGATGCACCCTGCAAAGTGCACCCTTTGTGGAACACAGACGAAGGTCCCATTCAAACCAACTCCTGGAAAACCCCTCAGATGCCGCGACTGCATGGACAGAGTGGAGTCTGGAAAGGCTAGCAAGGACGATCTCGCTAAGGAAAGGGAGGTCATGAAGAAAGCCAGAGGCAAGGCACAGAAGGAGTTTGGAGTAAAACTGTTCATCGGCGGCGTGTCTTACGATGCCACGGAAGACGATCTAAGGGAGGCCTTCTCCGTACATGGAAAACTGAACGACGTCCATATGGCAATGGATAAGGAAACCAAGAAGCCGAGGGGATTCGCATTCATCACATTCGCTGACAAGAAGGAAGCCAAGGACGCTATCAAGGCGATGAACAAGTCGGAATTCAAGGGCAGGCGAATTTCCGTCGAGGAATCCTCATCCGGAGGGCGAGGGAACAGCAAGAGAAGGCGAAGAAGGTAAGTAGATCAGACGTAGAAGTCAGATGAAGCCTCAGTTTCCTCCATTGCAAGGTAGTCCTCAATAGAACCATCGCCCCCAATCTTCTCCATCAGCTTGGCAGCAGTCTCCTTAGTCGTGTCAAGATCGAGATCCAGTGGGACCTCGAAGGCCTGCTCTATCCAATTGGCCATCCTGTCCGCTGCGAGGACATCGGAACTGGCCCCGACCGTCTCAGCTATGACTCCGAGGGCCGGTACCCCGAGTGTTGTGGACAACGATAGTACCATCCCGGCAACTCCGATCATTCCGCCCTTTGGCTGGTCCCTACTTACGACAATGTCCTCCTTCTCGAGGTTCTTCCGGAAAACTTTGTCAGAGCAGACTGCGTAAATCGATCGGCATTCTGGTTCCGCAGCCAATCCTGCCAGGACAAGGACACGACTCGCCTCAGAATCACTTGCCAATCCAAGAATCGCCTCTGCGATCTCGAACTGCCCGGGAGCAGTCATGGGCTGCATGATTCCCGTGATGATACAAACGTTCTCGCCATTAGGGAGAATAACCACAATAATATCCAATCTAGGTGGTCCAATCAAACCCTCATCAGATAGCGTCGCATGAGGAGGGAAGTCCGGGTGCAGAATCCATCCGATGGTTCTTGAGGGGTGCTTATCGATTAGTCCGTCAACCATAATTTTTCCCACGTTGCCCACTCCAGGAACTGCTTCTAGCACCATGGCGTGCATAGGGAGGCTGTCTCCCTCAAGCCAATGGACTCTTGTCCTATTCACGAATCATCACCCTTTCTGGGGCTTGGGAGGGATTTGACCCATTTCTCGCTACCCGCATCCTGTCTTTTCCTACGCCTAGCCCCCTGGGGATCTTCTGGGGAGAACTTCAGAGCCGTCGCTGACTCCATTTTCCCGCCACACTCTTTGCACTTCGCTCCAAGGCCAAATGTCTTGCATTTAGTGCAGCGTTGAAGCCTAGTTCTAGCCATGGATGAAGACGAGCCCCTCGATGAGGTTCATGAAGTATCTTCCCATATTGGTTCATTCAGAGCCTTTCAATGGCTATCGATCCTTCTACGGACCCGATCTTCTTCGACGCTGCCTCTTGGGCTGCTTCCCACACCGCCTCTGCCGAGGGGTAATCTGGTGCCTTGATATCAACCCTGTAGTTGGGCGCGCCATCATAATGGCAAGTAAGGGTGACTTCATCTTCTCCATCCGCGCAATCCTCTGCAGCCTGTAGGGCGCCACTAATCGCCTCTACTCCTTCGGGACCCCATACCTTGATCTCAAACAAACCCCTAATTTCCACGAATGGTGGAACAATATTCTCGATTGCCAGTTCTGTTACAACTGCTATCCAAGCCCCCTCGAATCCAGACTCCTCTAAAGCACTCTCAGTTATGGCACACTCCTCTAGAGCTCCATAAAGGGAGCCAAACGCCTCCCTCATCTCCTCCGAGACTGCAGTCGTCTTGGCTCCGTCCCAACCAATCCTTTCTGCGGCCACCCTCATTATCTGAGATGCTCGTTGCTCGTTCTTCCAGGACTGAAGTGCATCCCTCCTTCGCTCCTCAGAAACGGATTTTATTGAGAGGTTTACACTGTCCCTCTCTCTCTTTATCCCGATTACCTTGGCCACCACTCTCTGGCCCTCTCTAACATGGGCTCTGATATTCCTGACCCATCCGGTAGCGATCTCTCCAATGAATACGAAACCCTCCCTCTCTGGATAGGAATCTAGGTTTAGATATGCTCCGTTCTCTTTAACGCTCTTCACGGAGCAAACGACCAACTCGCCTTCTTCAGGCCAGTCATTCGCTAAATCCGCCAAGATGCAGCCCCTCTAGTTCAGAACCTCAACAACGGTACATCCGATGAGGTTGGCAAGCCCGCCAGCTGGTTCTGCAAGGGTTGATCCGCAAATTGGACAGGACACTGCAGTCGAAGCCCTATCGAAGAGGGTGGCTTCGTTTCCGCAGTCTTTGCAACTCACTCTCAGGAATTTTCCGGCCAATAGTTCACCTCAGTTATCCACAAGTTCGAATTTTCTAGCTCTCTTGCCCTTTGGGGAATGGGCCTTCCCAGTCTCAGTACATCTGAATACTAGGTTTACTCTCTTTGTGGGCTTCTCTCCCGATGGTTTTGGCCTAGGAAATCCTCTGTACCCAGCCGTGACTCTCCTAAATCGCCTCTGGCCCCACTTTAGTTCACTAGCCCTCCTCTTCTTGACTCTCTCAACGGTGTGCTCGGTGTGCTTTCCGGCAAAGGGGCTGTAACGCATAATTTTCCTCGGCATCTTGACCATTTTTGCGCCACCTCACTTCTTGTGCGCCGCGAGCCACCGATGACCCGTATATGAATCTAGTCGAGCGATTCGGCTAGATGCGCTGGCCACACACAAGAAAAACACAAGAATCTAGTCATTGCCCGCAATTCATGTTTGGGGGCGAAGGGATAATCTGGCTGTCCTTCTTGATCATGGCAATAGGGAATAGCTTTCATCGAATGGGCCCTTCCTTTGAGAGGAGTCGATTCGGTTTTCCATTGATGCTATTGGGTCTGACTTGCCTGATCCTGCTACCTGATGAATTAACCGAAGGGGGAATCGAACTTCATGAGTCGATTCTACAATCAGTTTCCATTGCCTTCCCCTTTGTAATCGGTGCAATGATTATTCTTCACAATTCTCCGATTTATGGTGAATCCAGTATGCCAGGACTTGTTTCTGGATGGCTTTTGGTCGCAGTTTCGTGGACGGCCCTTTTCTATGTGAGAAACTCGTTTTCTATACTGGGGATTACTAGAGGGGCTCTGTCAGTTCTGGGAGTTTTATCAAGCCTAATTGCAATCATCATCGGGTCGTCACTAATTGAGATGGCATCAGGATTGAGGAATGAGTCAGATCCACTCTCGAATGAGGAAGAGGTTCTTGTGAGGACTATTCTAGAAAGGCGATTAGGAGGGGATTAGTATGGGCGTGGGATTCTCCGAAGCCCTGCTGCTTGTCTCAGGAGGGGGTCTCCTTTTCTCCTCGTTCGCATTAATCCATTTTGCCTCGTGTTATAATCGACACAACCGCTCACTTGCTTTTTCTTCTACAATTGTAACCGGAACCGTCTTCTTCTATTCAGCCATCAATTCCACAAACTACAGTAAATCGGAATCCTTGGAAATAGCCATGAATTCGGCAATAATAGGTTTGCTCGAACTATTGCCCATCTTTTTGGTAGTAACTACATTGGTATTATTCAGGATAAGCCTCTTAACAAATCGGTCGGTGGACGCGTCGTCTTAGTAGGGTGAAACGCATGTCAAAGGGTACACCGAGTATGGGCAAGAGGCAGAAATCCACCCATATTCGATGCAGGAGATGTGGCCGTCACTCGTATCACAAGCAAAAGGGCCAATGCGCAAGTTGCGGGTATGGCGATACAGCCAGACTTAGGAAGTTCAGGTGGAATAAGCGTAATAGGTCCATGTCTCAGAAGAAGTGATGCATGCCGGAAACGCCTAAGGCTTGGTCGCACACCCGGGAATGATAGCCGATGTGCGGAATCATCGGAATAGTTGGCAACCCCGGAACTCAAGTCGCTACTCCTGTCTATGACGGCCTTATCGTTTTACAGCATAGAGGCCAAGATGCAGCGGGAATAGTAACCAGCGATTCTGATAATATCTCTCACCGGAGAGCAAATGGATTAGTCCGGGATGTCTTTCTTGAGCGCCACATGAAGAAATTAGTCGGTTCAATGGGGATTGGACACGTTAGATACCCAACCGCAGGGTCCAACTCTTCCGCAGAGGCACAGCCATTCTACACCAATACCCCATTTGGAGTCAGTCTAGCCCACAATGGAAATTTGAACAACACTCCTGACATAATTTCTGGCCTCCTAGAATACGATCATCGTAGAATTAACACTAGTTCTGATTCAGAGGCCCTGCTCAACCTTTTCGCCGCAGAAATCCAGAGATCAGTAGATGGCCGACCAGGTGGGATGGACGCTCTGGGTGAGGACGACGTCTTCCGAGCGGTCGAGAGGACTCACTTGAGAGTAGAAGGAAGCTACAGTGTAGTATGCCTAATTACCGGCTGGGGGATGGTCGCATTCAGGGATCCTCATGGCATACGTCCACTATTTTTGGGGAAGAGAGTAGTCGGCAACTTCACGGAGAGGCTAGTATCTTCAGAAAGCGTCGTTTGCCAGTCAATCGGCTTCGAGATGGACAGGGACGTAGATCCAGGAGAAGCAGTAATCGTCAGGATGGATGGTCGGACTATTTCAAAGGCCTGTCATCCCAAAGTTTCTCACACACCATGTGTTTTCGAGCATGTTTACTTTGCTAGGCCAGACTCTGTAATTGATGGCATCTCAGTCCACAAGGCAAGGTTGAGAATGGGGGAATCTCTTGCAAAGAGAGTCGCAAAATCATTCAAGGAAAATGAAATCGAAGCAGTGATCCCAGTCCCAGATAGCGGAAGAATCGCTGCTCTAGGGCTTTCTAGCGCATTGGGCATCCCCTATCGGGAGGGTTTTGTGAAGAATCGTTACATAGGGAGGACATTCATAATGCCGGGGCAGAAGATAAGAAAGGACTCGGTTAGGAAGAAACTGAATACAATCGATGAAGAGTTTGAAGGAAAGGCAGTTCTGATTGTAGATGATAGCATAGTCAGAGGGAACACATCTCGAAGAATCGTCCAGATGGCGAGAGATGCCGGAGCATCAAGAGTGTTGTTCGCTTCATCATCCCCGCCAATCATACACCCGAATGTGTATGGCATCGATATGCCGGCTAGGGAGGAATATGTCGCTTATGGCAAGACAAATGAGGAGATTTGCAACTCTATAGGGGCCGATTGGCTGATCTACCAGAAACTAGAGGACCTTGTAGAGTCCTGCACGAGTGCAGGTGCAGACTCTCCAGCGGATTTCGATTGCTCTTGCTTCAATGGGATATATGTTACCGGAGGGGTTACCGAGGAGTACCTCAGTAGGATCGGACAAATTAGGGCCGACTCCGAGAAGGAGCAGGCATCAGTTTGACAGTAGTTCTGCAAGATGGTCTTTCAACACTGGCAGTGCATCTTCCCATGTAGAAACGATTCCGTAATCCGCGACACCAAAGATTGGTGCTTCCGGGTCCTTGTTTATTGCTAGGATAAATTTGCTCGAACGCATCCCAGCGAGATGCTGGATTGCCCCACTTATCCCAACTGCGATGTATAGGTTCGGAGTTACAGTTTTCCCGGTTTGGCCGACTTGCATGCTATGCGGAATCTCATCCCAAGTATCCACTGCAGCTCTGCTCGCTCCAACTGCAGCCCCAAGTACGTCTGCGACTTCGTAAAGGTGGGAGAAGTTTGCTGGGCTGCCCATCCCCCTCCCCCCTGAAATGATAATTTCTGCCTCTGAGACATCGAGCCTTTCACTCGCTCTTGCTAGTGCTTGTTTGACTGCAACGGAAACCTCCTGGTTGACATCAATAGTAGTGGTTTCTGCATTACCGCCCTCCTCTGCAGATTCGAATGAATTAGCCCTTAGGCTGATCGCGCAGGGGGACGAAATAACAACTTCCTCAATCGCCTTCCCTGAGTATATCGTCCTAGTCACCGAAAAACCATCTTTTAGGCTAATCACATCTTGTACGACGGGGATGCCCTTTGCTGCAGCTATTGACGAAATCAACTCCCTACCAATTGCGGATGACGAAGAGAGGATAAGATCTCCCTCGACCAAGGGTGACAGGGACGTTGACCAAGCCAAGCAATCGTAGGTCTCGAAGCAGGCGCCTTCTACTGAGATTACCTTTGTAACGCCAGAAATATGTGATACATCGGAGGATCCCACGCCTCCAGGGCAGATGACCGTGATTGGCCCTCCTAGGGAGGATGCAGCTCCGACTAGTTGTGCAGTAACTGGGTGCAAGGCACCATTGCTAGATTCTGATATAACTGTCGTTCTCACCTTTCCACCTCTAGATTACGTTCGCTTCTTCCCTTAGCTTGTTAACCACCTCGGGAACCGATTCCGAACCAACGAATTTCTGCCCCGGTTGCTTCTCTGGTGGTGAAGAATGAGACGTTATGCTGACCCTTGAATTACTTTCATCAACCCCCAAATCCTCGGGCGTGAGGGCATCTATGGGCTTCTTCTTGGCCATCATTATCCCTCTGACATTCGGCCTCCTCAGCTCCGAGTCTCCTTTGTCAAATGTGAAAACACAGGGCACCCCAACTTCTACCTCTTCCAAACCTGAAAGGCCTAGACGAGTAGCAGAGGCTACTCCTCCGTCCATTGACACTCCTGTGACTCCGCCTACGCAGGAGAATCCCAAAGAGCTAGCCAAACCAGGTCCTGTGGAGCCGCTATTGGTGTCTGCTGCCTGCTTGCCACACATCACCACATCGCACTCAGCCTCTTTTACAGCTGCAGATAGGAGAGATTGGACTTGGATGCTGTCCAATGAGGACTCAGTCAGGATATGGATTAACCGATCTGCTCCCACTGCTGCAGCCTCTGTGAGACATTTGGCGGCTCGAGCAGGGCCACATGTAATCGCGACAACATCTCCGTAGCCCGACTCCTTCAACTTGATAGCGTTCTCCAAGGCATACTCGTCATATGGGCTAATTGACCACTTTGTGATCGAGGACTCATCTACCCTGCCTCCACTAATGCCAATCTTGGCAGTAGTATCCGGGACCTGCTTAAGCAGAACTGCTATTCCCATAATGCTACCCAGTTCACGGGGTCGGAGGCGGCTCTTTCAATATTGGGACGATAGGCTCTTGCGGTTCAAGGCTCCCTTGTGAACGACTGAATGCCCGTGATATGCCTTCCCAGTATCAGATTGTGGATGTCATGTGTGCCCTCATACGTCTTGACTGACTCTAGATTAGCCATATGCCTCATCACTGGGTACTCATCGAGAATTCCATTCGCACCATGGATGTCCCTTGACATACGGGCGATTTCAAGAGCCATGTCGACATTATTCATTTTGGCTAGGGAAATCTGCTCTGGAATCCAACTACCATCGTCTTTCTTCTTCCCAATGTGATATGCCAGTAATTGACCCTTGGTAATCTCGCGTAGCATCCACGAGAGTTTATTCTGAACGAGTTGGAATGAAGCAATAGGATGCCCAAATTGTATTCTACTTAGGGCATATTCTCTCGCAGAGTTGAAGCATGATTGTGCAGCCCCAACAGCTCCCCATGAGATTCCATATCTGGCATTATTGAGGCAACTGAATGGACCTTTGAGGCCCTTTACATCCGGTAACACCCTATCCTTCGGAATTTTGCAGTCTTGGAAAACCAATTCGCTGGTAACACTCGCTTTGAGTGAGTGCTTTCCCTTCATTTCCGGGGCACTGAAACCCTCATCTCCCTTCTCAACAATGAAACCACGGATTTCCCCCTCGAGCTTTGCCCAGACAACAGCCAAATCTGCAATTGTCCCATTCGTGATCCACATCTTTGCCCCATTCAGAAGGAAGTGGTCCCCTTTGTCTTCCGCCCGAGTGATCATGTCCCCGGGATTGGAACCATAGTCTGGTTCAGTAAGGCCGAAGCACCCGACCAAATCACCTTTTGCCATCCCAGGCAAATACTTCTCCTTCTGTTCTTCGCTTCCGAAGTCCCAAATGGGGTACATCGCTAGAGAGCCTTGGACGCTAGCAAATGAACGAACACCACTATCTCCGCGCTCCAACTCTTGACAAATTAGTCCGTATGCAATGTAAGAGAGGCCAGGGCAACCATATCCCTTCAAAGGAGCTCCAAGGATGCCCATCTCTCCAATCTCAACCCTCCACTCGTCTGGGAAAACCCCGTCTCTGCACGCATCCTCAATATTCGGCAGAATCCTTTCTTCCACCCAGTCTCGTACCATGTCTCTAACCATTCGCTCTTCCTCGGTCAGCAAGGAATCGATGTCGTAGAAGTCTAACGCCTCGTATGCCATGTTCTCAACCCTTCGCGAGCAAGTTTACACATGAATTTATGCTCGTCCTTTTTTCCTTGAAAGCAGCCTTTCTTCCCTGATCACACTTTTCCGCTCTTCTTCACTACCGATTTTTTTTGTAATCCATCTGCTAAGTCTCGGAGAAGAACTGGTAAGCAGAGAGACTATCATCAAAGTTGTCCCTCCAAGAATGATAATTCCAATCCAGATTTCAAGCATTGTCCCTCCCTCGCTTTGAGTAGTCGTTGTGAATGAAACGATGGTCCCACTATCAGTAATTATCCATCCATCAAAGGCCCCAGTACCCCATGTTGAAACAATCCTCTGTCCCGAGATTGAAGTATCGAAATCCGCCGCGTCAGTATTATCCAACCAGTGGAATGACTTGCTTTCATCTAGGTCATGTTCGACTAATCCAAAGGGAGCCAGTGAAATCAAGGAATTACCATCTGTTTGGATATTGATCCCAGTCATAATTCCCTCGAATCCTTGCAATTGTACGATGTCATTGTCATAAATCGTAGTTTTTGATGGATCTTCAATGTCCATCCCAATCCTAGCAATGGTCAAGTCAGAGGAGATGACAACACATTCCATTGCGATACTCGAGGGGCACGTGACGTCAACCCAAGGATTGCCATATCCTCCGATCCAGAATAACTCATGTTCTTGATTTATCACTCCAATTCCATCGACGCTTGAGGAAACGATACAGATATTATAACCCCGAAGGCAAGAAATTGCACTCACGTCGCTTTCACCCCTATTTTCGAGAGGTATCGCCTCCACTCCTCCCCCTTCCAGACTCCTGAATCTCCAAATCCAACCACCTTCACCACCAATGTAGGCCCAACTACCATCCCCATTCCACGATATAGCCTTGAGTTCAGTGCTCCCGAAGGTCGAAGCGCCACCTGCGTTCTCGATGGTGTTATTGGTGGAAATAAACCTCAATACAAGACCTTCCTCGCCAACTAGAAGTGCAGAATTGCCACTAGGGTGGAATGAAGCATCCATTAGAGTTTCACTCCCAATAAAATGAACTTTCGAATTGTTTCTTGGAGCCTCAGAATCCATTACGAATATCGCAGATTCGTCCCCATAGGCTAGAATGGATTTTCCATCTGGAGAAACTGCCGCCCCCTCTATGCCAAGGTCACGCTCGTCAAGAATAACGACGCTTTCCATTGTGACCACCGACTGTGCCACTACCAGTGGCGACAAAAGTAGGACAACGACCCCCATTATTGCCGGCAAATATCCCTTGCCCATGTGCGTCGGAGATGCTGTGCCCGTTTAGCCCTTGTACTAGTTCGAGATGTCATCTGGGTCGGCAGTATTGAAGAGACCCTGTTCATTCGGAGGGGTATGGAGCGATTCGACGTTCGCAGGGGATTAATCAAGGAAGTAGGTGGAAGTGGCGGACTGGCTGCTCTTGCAAAGGAGTTCTTCGACGAAGTCGAAAGTCATTCGGACCACTCCTTCGGAGCTTCACATGGGGTGATGACATCTATCGAAGCCAGATATGAAAATGGAGCAATGATTGTCGATATCACTAATGTTCCACCCAACTTCGAAGATCCCGAAGCGATGAAGTCCGCCATGGAAGATAGGAAGAGGTGGACGGCCTTCCTTGACAAGGCGACTGGTTACAATTCTAAGAAACGAGGGGATAAGGCGAAGGAGTGGGCTAAAAAGGCCTCAAAGGCAAAGTCTGCAATCTCTGCAGCAAAGCACTTCATGGAGTTGTCAGAAAGTATCCCAGGGGAAAAGAAAGAACAAGCAGAATCCCTGATAGAAGAGATTGAAAATCTTCTTGATGCCAACGACAATACCAAGGCGGCGGGCAGGGCTCAGAAGCTCAACAAGCTGTTCAACTAGGTGACCAAATGTCAGAGGGAAAGCCTCCAGAAATAGACTCGGAATCCCGAGAACGTATTGTGAGGATGTTCTCTGGGTGCCAAGAGGTCGTTGGGATTAATCATGTAGAATCCGTACTTTCCGGGGGGTTAAGCCACTCTGGAGACCGTGAATTGGTGGCTTATGTAGGCCTAGAGCCAAGTGGTAAGGCTCATCTTGGTTGGATGATACTTGCTGATACAATTAGAAACTTAATTGACGAGGGTGTTAATGTAATCATCTTACTCGCCGACTGGCATGCATGGGTAAATGACAAGTTTGGAAGAGACATGGAGAAGATTTCCATAGCTTCTGAGTACATGTCTGAGATGTTTAGGGCAATTCTAGAAAACCCCACGGAAGGCAAGGGCCCAGGAGAGATACAATTTATCCGGGCCTCTGAGGTAATGGATTCTGGAAAATATTGGGAAAGAGTACTCAGATGCTCAAAGAACATGAGCCTCTCAAGGGTTCGCAGAACATTCAGCATAATGGGCCGCGACGAGGATTCATCGGACCATGATCTAGCAGCATTCTACTATCCTGCTCTACAGGCTGCAGATATCTTTGAGTTGGGGGTCGACATCGCATTCGGAGGAATGGATCAGAGAAAGGCGCACATGTACATGCGTGAGGTCGCCGAGAAAAACCACTGGATTAAGCCAACTTGCATCCATACTCCGATGCTATCGGGTCTAAAGGGGCCCGGTGGGAGGATGGATTCTTTCGATCACAAAATGTCCAAGTCCGACCCTGGAAATGCAATATTGCTGGATGATGGCATTGAAACAATTAGGTCAAAGATGCGTAAGGCCTTCCTAGAGGTCGGGAACCAAAACTCTCCAGTTTTCGAAATTTCCAAGCATGTTATAATTCCCAAAATAGGAAAGATCACCGTTTCCCCAGATCCCAAGTACGGGGAGGCTTCGGAGTGGGACGATGCTCAGTCCTTCATCGACGCAGTCTCGGATGGAACAATTCACCCATTGGATGCTAAGATGGCGATTGCCGATGGCCTCTCAGAAGTATTATCGCCGATTTCTGACCATTTTTCCGGACAAAAAGAACTTCTGGAATCGATTAACAACATCACCGGTGGAAACTAGTTTCAAGCCTAATGTGGGACTAGAGGGGTGTTATTCCACAGATATGATAATGTAGGACAATCCGGAAAGGGAGGAATTAACGTGTCAGAAGTAGGAATCGATGACATTGCCTTGCACTTTCCAAGGCTCTACTTTGCCATGCAGGACTTCGCCATATTCAGGGGAGCCGACTATGGGAAACTTAGCAAGGGATTGGGGCTGGAGGCAATGGCAATTCCAGATGTCCACGAGGATACTGCAACTATGGGGGCAAATGCTGTTTCCAGATTGATTGATAGAAATTCTCTCGACCCATCCTCAATTGGCCGAATTTATCTTGGAACTGAATCCGCCCTGGACGGGGCAAAACCTACTGCGACCTACATCATGGATATGCTGGAACAGCGATATTCTCCAAAGTTCGGTGTAAAATGCTTCAGAAACTGCGATGTTGTCGATATGACATTCGCTTGCATTGGAGCGGTGGATGCGATGCATAATACCCTTGATTGGGCGGCTAGGGGGGGGGAGGATCGAAATCGAATAGGGATTGTTGTTTTCGCTGATAACGCAAAGTACGACCTTGGGTCTTCTGGAGAATACACCCAGGGGGCCGGGGGAGGGGCAATACTAATTCGTCACAACCCCAGATTATTGGCAATCCCAGATATTTGGGGTGTTTCCACGATGCCAGTCCATGATTTCTTCAAGCCCCGGAGGGAGGTCGAAACAAGAACAGTGGTAGAGAATGTTCTAGAACTTGCCGAGGAATCCGGAGCCCGCATCACTTCAAACCTGGCTGAGAAGATTCTCAAAATGCTACCTCGTTCCAAGAAGAAGAACGACGTGATTTTTGAGAATGAGAAGATAATGATACACAAGGATACTCCAGTTTTCGATGGCCAGTTTTCCAATCGATGCTACTCCGAGTCGGTAAAACAGGCTTTCATCGATTTCCGTCAGAAGGCAATAGATGAGGGGCGTTACGAACCAGATTCTGATGAGATTCTGACCAACCAATGGAGTCGCATCATTGTCCACCTCCCATACGCATTCCAGGGTAAGAGGATGTTTCCTGACGTATTCCGTCATGACCGTCGAAATCTCCCGATGTGGTCTAAGATTGTAGAAGAGATAGGTCCGGAGCCGATGCCATCGGACTATTCAGATACTCTCGATGGAATCGAGGAATTCGAGAAAGCAAACGACTCCTACCGTAGACTGATTTCAAAGACCGACGAGTTCCAAGTCTTTGTTCATGAGCGTATTGAGAAGACTCAAAGAGCTTCAAGCCTAATCGGTAACCAGTACACTGGCTCTATCTTCCTTGCGTTGATGTCTGCCATGGAATCAGACTACCTGGAGGATGTAGAAATTGAATCTAATAGGATCGGACTATGCGGGTATGGGTCGGGTGCAAAGGCCAAGGTGTTCGAGGGAATTGTTCAACCTGGATGGAGGGAGATTGCATCTCGCTTCCATCTTTTTGAACGCTTATCCACACGACACGCCATCAATAAGACGGTATACGAGGCATTGCATAAGGGCAAGAGGAAGCGTTCCGTGGTCAAACCAAGCACTGAATTCGCTTTGGTCAGCGTAGGCTTGGAAGGGGATTTAGAAGGACAGAGAAGATACCAGTGGTTCGAGTGACTCACTCTAATATTTCTGCAACCGTTTCAACAAAGTAATCAACTTCCTCGATTGAATTGTAGTGCAGAACCCCCACCCTAAGGACCCCTTCTGGCTCTAGCCCCAGGGCTTCAGTAAGCTCCAGAGCGTAGAAATTACCAGCCCATACGAAAATTCCTCTTTCTGCCAATCTTTCTCCAATTTCCTTTGCACCCATTGACGGATGTGTAAATGAAACAGTTGGAGCCCTCTCTGAGATCCTGCTTGGTTCGGTAATCCCCCAAACCTCAATCCCTTCAATCCTGCCTAGGCCTTCTAGCATTCGTAGGCAAAGGTCCTGCTCGTACTCCTCAATAGCCCTGAATGCCTCGATTAGGGCTTCTCTCCTACTTAGATCGGGATTGCCACTGACCTCTCTCCCTACCCATGCGATGTGTTCGATAGCGGCCTTTGTCCCCGCCATCCCCTCGTGGCTTTGAGTCCCAGTCATCCACCTGAATGGTAACTCCTCAGTCGCAACTCTCAACTTTGCCACAGGAAGATCCTCCAAACGTTCCTTCTTACCCCATAGTAGGCCTTGGTGAGGTCCGAAGAACTTGTATGGCGAACATAGCAGGAAATCGCATCCCAACTCAGAGACGTCAATCAGTGCATGTGGTGCGAAATGGACAGCATCAACGACTACCTCGGCACCAACGCTATGTGCAATTTCTATGACCTTCTTAACATCGTTAATCGTTCCCGAAAGATTGGAAGCAGCACCTACGGCGACCAAAACTGTTCGTTCCGTAATCGATTCATACGCTGATTCCATATCCAAAGTGCAGTCTTCCGACTTAATCCCGATTTTTCTTAGTGTGGCTCCCGACCACTCTGCTGCTAGAGACCATGGGCCAACGTTTCCATCATGGTCTAGCCTGGTTACTACCACCTCGTCCCCAGGCCCCCAAGTTCTGCTAAGAGCACCAGCTAGTTGGAAGTTCAGACTCGTCATATTTTGCCCGAAGACAATCTCTGTAGGGTCATCACAACCTATGAAGTCGGCACACGCCTGTAATACGCCCGAAATCAACTCATCAGTCTCCAATGATGTCGCAAAACTCATTCCAGTGTTGGCATTGCTACTCAATAGGTAATCTCTCATTGCATCAGTAACCGAAGAGGGGACCTGACTGCCCCCGGGACCATCAAAGAAAACTGCCTCTCTTTCTCCAACAATTCTTCCTAGCGATGGGAAGCAACTTCTGATCTTCTCTATTGGGAACACTTGATCAACCACTACTCCGGGGAAATGGATCTATTGATCACAATTCTCTGGACTTCTTGCGTCCCCTCGTATATTTGAGTAATCTTGGCATCTCTGAAGAACCTCTCTACTGGGAAGTCAGTTGTGTAACCATAACCACCTAGGACCTGGATCGCTCTTTCAGAAACCCACATCGCAGTGTCCCCAGCGAACAGCTTTGCCATACTAGCATCCTTTGTATGGCGAGGGGCTCCCTCTCTGTAATGCCTTTCTTTTGCCAATGCTGCTTTGTAAACCATCAGTCTCGCAGCAGTGGTTTTGGTGGCCATTTCTGCAAGATAATTTCCAACACTCTGATGATGCGCGATTGGTTTGCCGAATGCAACTCTCTCATGCGCATAGTTCAGTGCTGCCTCGAAGGAACCCTGGGCGATCCCTAGAGCTTGAGCCGCGATTCCAATCCTTGAGTTATCCAATGCATTCATCGCGATCGGAAAACCTTCTCCCGGTTCCTTGAGTACATTCTCAATCGGGACTCTGCAGTCTTCAAGGACCAACGAGCAAGTATCACTGGACCGGATTCCCAGTTTGTCTTCTTTCTTGCCAACCGAGAATCCTTCGAACGATTTCTCAACAATGAATGCGGTTGTTCCGCCATGCTTCTTCTCCCCATAGTCGGGATGGTCGATGTCCTTAGCGAAGAGTACGTAGATATCTGCGCTCGATCCGTTCGTAACCCACATCTTCTCTCCATTCAATAAGTAGTGCATGCCATCTTCGCTGATTTTTGCTTTACAACCAAGTGCCGCTGCGTCTGTACCTGCACCAGCCTCAGAAAGTGAGTAGGCGCCGATTTCTTTTCCGACCAATCTAGGAAGGTACTTCCTCTTCTGCTCTTCACTGCCATGCAAAGCAATGGTCATAGAGCACAGTCCGACATGGACGCAGTACATCACTGAGAAAGAAGGATCAACTCTTGCCAACTCTTCAATGATAATAGCTTCAGAGACAGCATCTACTTCGCTACCCCCATAATCATCAGGAATGGTGACTCCTTGGAGTCCAGTATTTTCACAGAATTCCAACCATTCTTCGATTGGTGCACGCTGCTCCTTGTCTCTTTCGAGGCACGTCGGGGCCAGCTTCTCTTCTGCGAAAGCCCTAACCATCTCCCGAATCATGCTCTGCTCATCAGTCTCTTCAAAATCCATGTTCCCGGCATCTCCGATGAAGAAGATATTGTTAATCCCTCTGAAACAAGAATTTTCTCTTCAATCGAATAGTTCAAATTCGAAACGGTACCGCGGGCGGACGATACTCAGATGAATAGCGGCGATTATTTCGAATTTAGCATAGCCCATGACAGAAAATATACACTGGATCACTTGTGGATCCAGACGCTTGACGACGACGATGAAGAAATGACTGTAAAGATAGGAATCAGTGAATTCATTAGAGCCGAATATGGCGATATTGTTCGAGTAGTACTTTCCAAACCAGAGGACGATAGTGAATTCCAGATTGATGCCGGCGATGGCGAATCACAAAACGACGACGATGCACCCCCTACACTACTCTCAAGAGGGGACGAATTGGACGTGGATGATTTGATGATTACTATCAGGTCCAGTGAAGATAGGGTTCTGATCAATGCACCATTCCCATGCAAGATCATTGAACTCAACGGTGATGTCGAGGATAATCCGGACCTGGTAAACGAGGAGGCTTACCAAGACGGATGGTGTATGATAGTGAAACCTCATGATTGGGACGCGGACCTGTATCTGGATCAATCAGAATACATCGATTACCTAAACGAAATTTGACTCAAGGCCAACTAAGAACAGGCCAATCCTCGAATTCCGACTCTTCCCATCCGATTTCGTCTACCATCGCGATTAGTGCCTCTCTGTTTTCTATATCATCTTCCACTTGTATTCTGTGCAACCAGTCTTTCAACCTACCAAGCTTCCTCCCTGGCTCTATTCCAGTAATCCTAGAAAGAAGGTTTCCATCAATCAATGGAGCGTTTCCGGCACGCAACTCCACAGCACTTTGGTAGCAAGCCTCGAACTCCTTCGTTTCCACTCCAGCGCCTGAAAGATAGTCCAGGACCCTCCTCCTGCTCAAGTTAGGAAGGGTGGCCATGAATCTCCTGACGCTTTTGATAGAGATGTCTAGCTCCAAGTCTCTGAGCCCATGTAGAAAACATAGGATCGATCCTTCCTTCCTAGAGAGTCTCAAATCTTCAGCAAGTTTCTCCGATAATTCTGATCCGTCCGACGTTTCAGAACTGCACATTAGTGCCAGATTCACCATATGGTCCCGAGAATGACGAACCCCAAGGTTCACTGAGATTCGGGGGAGAATCTTGCCCAGAACCCCATGAGTATGCATCATTCCGACTATCTCCTTAGAGTGATGCCCGGCCAGAATCTTCCTCAGTTCGTCCCATACTCTTTCTTTCGATACCCTTTCTAGCATTTCCAGATTTGACGAAATTGCATTGCTCAGATCAAGATCTAGATTCCTGAGTCCACTCTCTCCTCTTTCTAGGAATCTGAATGCCCGAATAACTCGCAGACCGTCTTCACCAAGCCTCTTATCGGCGTCCCCAACCGCCCTCAGTAATCCAGCCTCCAAGTCCACTGCGCCTCCATGGAAATCCAGCAATTCGCCTACAGGTTCGCTATTTCCGGACATTTTCCCACCGATCTCTATCGCCATTGCATTGATTGTGAAATCCCTCCGGTTCAGGTCATTCTCTATTTCTTCACCAAAGACAACGTTTTCTGGCCTTCTACCATCCGAATAACCCCCATCTTCCCTGAGGGTCGTTACTTCGCACTCGTACTCAGCATTTTCAGACTCACCAATTCTAACTATGACAGTCCCGAACTTCTCACCTACCATGATCGATCGGGGGAAAATTGTCTTCACCTCATCAGGCCTTAGATTAGTTGCAATGTCAATATCGGTAATTTGATCTAGAGAGAAGCCAGAAAGCACGTCTCTAACCCAGCCCCCGACAATCCACGCATCGCCAATGTCCCTCAGTCTATCGAGCACAATCATGTCCTCCTCCCTAAGGAGGCTGAGGCTAATTTGCCTTCGCGCGCCCTCCATATCTCGCTTCCAGAGGAGCAGATATATTGAACCACGGCCCTTCCGAGGTCTGTGCAGGTAGATTTAGTGGCAATGGAGATTCTGCGACCTCACGAGCTAACTCGCCCAAAGAAGGTAGATGAATTAGAGAAGATGACAAATCGATGGAACGCATATGTCCTCCCTCTAGTTGTTGATAAGAATTCTGGAGTTATATTGGATGGGCATCACCGACACCAAGTCGCACTAAGGTTGGGCCTCCAGTGCCTCCCTTGTGTCCAAGTTGACTATCTGGGGGATGAAACTGTAGAACTCGATGTTTGGCCAAACTGTGGCAGGGAGTCCATTACAAAGGAAGAAGTTGTGCAAGCCGGATTACAGGGTAATCTATTCCATCCCAAAACCAGCCGTCACAGGCTCTCAGACCACCTTCCTCCCATCTCTGTGCCACTTTCCAGGCTAATGCAGTCTGCAGTCTGACTTAACACAATCAACTGTTCAAGGAACTAAGTCTTCATGACCACCTATGAAATCGGGCATTTCTTCCTCTGATCCGGGGCTCGCTATGTCGATAGAAAGAAACTCGCTGAAAATTGGCCATAGTGGCCCCAACCAATCAATCTCGGACATTAGAAGGTCCACCACCGGGTGCTCCATTATTTCCTCCTCTGTCGATTCCTCATCGATGAAAGGCAGATCAGTCGGCATTTCTCTAAGGGCTCTAATTAGGGCCCGGACTCTTTCGGATGTGACTTCCTCTATTTCGACAAGTCCCCCAACTAGGTCAAATGCATCCTCGATGTGATTAGCAAGTGAATTTGGATCCAAGGGTCCGGATTCCGACTCCCCCACGTCCATCGGCCCAAAAACGACCCCCCCCAGATCGGTATCGAACCACATGTCTCCCTGCTTTTCCTTTTTCAATAGCCTTTGATGGACCGGGCCACCAAATGGCCCCAGAACAAAACCCCCATCAACTACCATGTGCTCGATTGTTTCGGGTATTTCTCTCACTGAACCAGTTATCAGAATTCTTCCGAAACTCCTTGAATTCTCATCGCTGCTCTCCATGTCATGTGGCCTAAGCACCCTAATTATTCCAGAAGATTGGTGTATGCTAAGCCTCTCTTCGGTGTATTCCCTGACCTCTTCGTGCGGTTCTATTATCGTCACTGAACCATCTTTACCTACCATTCTGTCTATTATTGCTGCCAGATAACCGCCCTTAGAACCAATCAGCATTATGTCTTGGCCCTCAATGATCTCAAGGTTATGAAGAAGGGTTGCTATCATATGTGGTGCGGAAATCGTTCTCGTCGCACCAAAGCCAGTGAACAGGAATGGTACCGGCCTATCATCCCAGAAGGGATCCAGATCGAAATCAGTGAAGTTGGCCGGATCGACGTCTTCCATTGCAAATTTTGTCAAATCATCCAGAGGCACTCCTGCCGCCTCAAGCCTCCGGATTAATTCAGACATTGGCATGAATGTAACTCCCTCTAGTCAGTGATAACCACCATAGAGGATTTGAATGCATTGCCTCTCGGACCTCACAGGGTCCGTGGTCTAGGGGTTATGACGTCGCTCTTACAAAGCGAAGATCGCAGGTTCAATTCCTGCCGGACCCACCAAGAAAAACTATCATCTAATCGTGCCAAATTCTGCCTTTTTCTTCACTGAAAAGGTCAATAGTGTGTGCTGAGACAGAATTCCGTGGTAGAAGAGGCTGCGGCCTTGGCTTCGAGACTGAAGCATCGCCTGACAAAGAAGGATTGGACAATTTCCACAGCCGAATCTTGTACAGGCGGACTAATCTCATCACTGCTAACTGATATTTCAGGGGCCAGCACATGGTTCAAACAAGGCTGGATAGTATACTCAAACGAATCAAAAATGAGGGAATTGGGCGTCGAAAAGTCAGCTTTCGACAACGATGGCTCGGGCGCAGTTTCTCACAAGGTCGCAGTTCAGATGGCCAGAGGTGCAAGATACAAGTCCGGTTCTAACGTCGCTATTGCGGTCACAGGAATCGCTGGCCCGGGCGGGGCAACAGGGGAAAAGGAAGTCGGACGCGTCCATGTTGCAGTTATTGCGGAGGACTACTTCCTAGTTAGGAGGATGGACTTCGGCGAGAATGATCGTTTGGATAACAAGAGGTCCTTCTCCTCATTTGCTTTGAGGTTAACTTTGGAAGCAATAGACAGGGTTGAGGAGGGGGCAAAAAGAGAGACCTCGCTCAGTAGCGACCCTGTGAGAGTCAACAAGGACGAGGAGCCAGGTGGCAAGGCATCTTTGCAGGGTACTGAGGAATGGGAAGGCGGAATTTCTTGGGGCTCGGAGAAGAAAACAGTCTCTCAGTCATTAAAGAAAATAGACCTAGCATCACTGACTGATTGGGATGAAAAATCCTGAAATCCCATTTTACTCATCGATACCATGAAGGGCGTCCACATACGACGTCCAGCGCATGCACTCGCCTAATTGGGAAGAGACATACAATCAACTCGTCGCAGCCGGGTTAATCGTTCAGTCCAGTGCCGTGGAGAAATTGGAGAACCTCCAGAGTGTGATTCCCCTAATTGAGGCCGCCAACTCATCCGGGGTGCGACTCTTGGATGCGGGTACCGTTGATGAATTACTGGCAATTTCGCCCGTAGAACCAGTTTCATCAATCGAACCTAGCAGTCGGCATTCTCAGACCACTCTACCTAGGCCCGAGCAATCGTCTTCCCATGGGAGGGTATTGGCCCCAATTCGGACCTCTGAATCTTTGCCACCTCGCCCTCGGGCGTCGTCTGGATTCAACACCTCCGACTTCCCAATGGATGCTTCAGAGGTAGAATCAGATGTGGAGATCCATTTCGACATCACTGGCAACTCTTCCACAGAAGGAAAGCTTTCCGACATCCAGTCTTGCTTCAGGAGCCGTCTTGCGCAGATTAGGAGCATGATGATTTCTCATGGTGTACTCCCAAGACGCCCAATTAGCAATTCTGAGGCTTGGCAAAATAGAAAGAGGTTCAATACGAAAGACCTCGAATTCACAATTGTCGGGCTTGCTAGCGATGTTAGATGGACACAGAATGGCTGGATGAAGTTTGTTCTGGAAGACGAGAGCACACAAATCACTTGCATGCTCAAACCCCCATCAGACGCCTCCCCTTTACACCCATCTCTGGATGGTCTAATGAACGATGAAATCGTTGGGGTCAGCGGAAGCTTCTCTTCGGGAGAAAGAGATCCGATTATGTGGGCTAATGATATCCACAAACCTCCCCTTGTTCAGCACTCAAAATCTCAGGCGGGCGAACATTCGGCGGTTTCTGCCGCATTCTTATCGGACGTTCATTTCGGTAGCAAGACTTTCCTAGGACCTCAATGGGAGAAAATGATTCACTGGTTCAAGAACGATCCTTTGGCAAGGACCGTGAAATACTTCGTTCTGAGTGGAGACGGGGTTGATGGGGTGGGGATTTATCCGGGCCAGGAAAGGCACCTGACGATAACAGACCTCTTCAACCAGTATGGGGAACTGGCAAGGATGCTGGAAGAAGTTCCCGATTGGGTCGACGTTGTTATGCTCCCGGGAAATCATGATGCAGTGCGTCCAGCAGAACCACAACCAGCACTAGACCCTGAGATTCAGCAGGATTATTCCAACACAACATTTGTTGGAAACCCATGTGACTTCAGCCTACATGGGGTCAGGGTCTTGTCATATCACGGCAAGAGCATAGATGACTTCGTAGCCACGCTTCGTTCGGTAACTTATTCCAAGCCGGAGATGGCAATGCGGGCCATGCTTGAGCGACGGCACCTCGCTCCATCTTGGGGTGGCAAGACCCCACTTTCCCCAGAACCAGAGGATCGATTGGTGATCCCTGTTGTCCCCGATATTTTCGTAACCGGGCACGTCCATGGCCACTTCGTAGGCGACCACAAGGGGACATTGATGGTCCATAGCTCCACTTGGCAAGACCAGACAGACTTCCAGAGGATGTTGGGATTTCAGCCTAAGCCCTGCATTCTCACCGTAGTCAACCTGCATACATTCGCCACTGAGTCGATCAGCTTCATCTAGTCAGAAAGTTCCTCGCCCGGGAAAATGAAGGGCCAAATCAACCTCAGATCCTTTTCCTCGACTATTGGTACGCCCGCCTCTTCGAATGCTGACTTAGCTCTCTTCCTTCTTGGATTAAAACCAACGAATTGAGACCCCTCAATCATCATTGAGAGGTCAGATCTGGAATCTCCTATGGAGATGATCTCGGAAGCATTGAATCCATTTATTCTTGCAAGCTTCTCCACCATCAACCCCTTGTTGTGGGACAAAACCCTCGTCGGAAGACCCTTCACTAGCCAACCATCTTCATCCCATTCGAATCCATTTGCCACCCAATCATCCACTTTCAGCATATTCGCTATTGCACCAACGAACATATCTACGCCAGAAGAAACGATTGCCACGAAAACTCCCCTAGTTCGTAATTCCTCAATTACTGATCTCGCCCCTCTAATTAGCCCCACTCCGCTATAGCACCTCATGATGTCATCTCTGTGAATTTCCGGACTGACCCCCTTCCAAAGTTGAATGTCATGTGCGACAAAATCTTCCTCGGAGATTTTGCCATCCAAGAACATCTCTAGTTTCTCCTGATGCTTTCCCCCATCATTCCCCCCGGTTCCAAAATACTCGTGAATCATTTGCCACGATGATCCGTTATCGGACAACACCCCGTCGCAGTCGAAAACCACAGCCCTAATCATCTGAAACGCTCCAATTTAAGGAAGACGGCTATTAATTGGGCAGGTGGCTTGATTTGTCTGATTCCACAGGACCCTTCATGGAGGATCAAGGAGAGTCCAACCGTGCTATCAAGGTAAAGATGCTAATGTTCGGACCACTGGCTGAGAAAATGGGAACTAGGGAAATTGATGTCTCACTCATAGACGGCACTTCCCTGAATGACCTAGCAATGCAATTTGAACTAGTAGAAATGCTCTCCTCGGGGCTAAGGGTAGCAGTTGACGGGCATCTCGAAACGGATCTCTCAAGATTGCTCCATGACGCGGCCGAAGTGGCCTTCCTGCCCCCAGTTTCTGGTGGTTGACCGATAAAGATGCCAAAGCATTTGAAGAAGGGCCTCACACAACGCTCTGATAGCATGGCACTGGGCTCAACAGAAATCGTCATCTTGGTGGTCTTCGGCATCTTCCTTTTCGGAGCCAATAAGATACCACAACTGGCAAGGGGGGTCGGTCGAGCCAAGGGCGAGTTTCACATGGGTATGAAAGAGGCTTCAGAGATGTCTGCAATTGAGGATATGGACAGAGGGGGGATGACAGACGAAGTCTCCTCGGAGCAAGAGTGACTACTTCTTCTTGACAGATCTCAATTCAGATCCGCATTCAACGCATCTTCCTAATTCCTCGCTTGCAGGTCTGGTTTTCTCCGAACCAACTGCTACGGTTCCACAACCCCGGCACCTAATTTCCCAATTCCAGACCTCTGAGATTCCTTCGGATTCTACGGAAGACCACCTGATGCCAACTGAACTACAGAGGTTTTGTAGCCTGTAGTCATCGGTGTGCATGTGCCCTTCCAACTCGATTGCGAGGGCGAATAGGTGCAAATCGGTCTCTGAGAGGCCATCCAAATCCCCAGTATTTCTTGCGATAATGGTTGATTCTTGCACTGACTTGGGTGAAGGTGAGCTCCAATTCACCCTCACTGCTTCTATTGACAACATTCTTTCGGGCGCAATTCGCTCTACTTCGGACCTCTGGCTATTGACTACAAAACCCCCCTCCAATGCATCTATCGGCCAATTAATTAGTGCCGAAGTGTCAAGAATGTTGGCTCTAGACATGGAATAGTCCCCCAGAGGTGATTAGAGTTCTGTTATCGGTTTTGCCCACGGCGGAATGAAGTAATGGTTATGCCATCACCTTTCGACGAATCATCATGCTCGAGCAGATAACTGCCTCTGTTGTTGACTGGGGGAGCGGTTTCGGACTTGCCGGACTTGCCGTGGTTTCTGCCACGGAGGCAGCACTCCAACCAGTCCCACCCGACCTTCTTGTCATCCCTATGTCACTGGATTCAAACAGTGAGTTCGAGCTTCTGGCGATCTTCTTGGTTGCCACACTGTTTAGCGTCATAGGGTCACTGGGGGGTTATGCAATCGGACTTTACGCCGGAAGGCCGGCGGTCGAGAAACTTGCAAAACCCTCTCTATCTAGGAAGCTCGATGAACTGATTTCGAGGTACGGGGATGCCGGTGTTTTCATCGCTGCAGTCTCCCCAATTCCATACAAACTCCTGGCATGGATGGCAGGAGCCGGAAGAATGGATATTCGCACTTTCATTTCAGCTGGTATTTTTGGAAGGGGCATCAGATTCGGAATGGAGGTGCTGATTGTTGGGTACTGGGGGAAAGAATTCGTCCAGATGCTCGAAGAGCCCCTATTCTGGATTGTAGTTGGCGTGTTTTCAGTCGTGTTATTCGTACCATTGAACCATTGGTGGAATGATTTGGATCGCCCAGTAGACGAGCATCCACAATAGAACTGATTATGAGAAAGTAGCAACTCGGAAATATGCCGCTCCTGTGGTGTAGTTCGGTCCATCATTCCGGGTTTTCATCCCGGCGACCCGGGTTCAAATCCCGGCAGGAGCACCATTTTTGAAACAAACATCGCCTAACCGGCATCACACGCGACTTGAAATCACATCACCATCTGGCAGTATTGGGTGTTGACGTGCCACTGGACGTAGAATCTATTCGTGCCGACTTCCCAATTCTAAGCAGGAAACTTCCAAACGGGAAGCAATTGGTCTACTTCGACAACGCAGCAACATCTCAGAAGCCACAGTGCGTGATTGATGCAATGTCGGAATACTACAGCGAGTACAATTCGAATGCCCACAGGGCAAACCACACTCTGGCCGATGAGGCGACCACCGCCTTGGAAAGCGCTAGGAGATCCATTTCGAATTACTTCGGGACCTCTCCCGATCAGATGGTTTACACCAGCGGTGCTACCGAGGCGATCAACCTTGTTTCATATGCATGGGCTAGGGAGAACCTCTCTACCGACGATGTGATAGTTCTAACCGAGATGGAACATCATGCTGATATTGTCCCCTGGCAGCAACTATCGAAGGAGAAGGGGGTCGAAGTCAGGTATGTACCAATAGACACCAATTCATTCTCTCTCGACATGGATGCCTTCGAGATCGCCGTTGACGGGGCATCATTGGTCTGCGTGGTACACACTAGCAACGTTCTCGGAATTAGGAACCCAATCGAGAGAATCATCGAACTATCTCACGCCCATGGTGCAAGAGTTCTGCTTGATTGTGCTCAGGGAGCTCCTCACGAGAGAATCAGATTCGATGATTCTGGAGTCGATTTTGTAGCAATTTCTGCTCATAAGATGGGGGGCCCTACTGGGATAGGGTGCCTCCTCGTAAAGAAAGACGCCATGAGTCAGATGGGCCCTTTCATGACTGGTGGTTCGATGATCAAGACAGTCAGTACTGAAGGTTCAACCTTCCAAGAGGGCCATGCATTGTTTGAGACGGGGACGCCTAGGATAGCAGAGGCAATAGGTTGGGGCGCTGCAGTAGGATGGCTGGAAAGGTTCGACATGAGGGAAGTCCATTCTCATATCCACAAGATAGCCTCATGGACCGCTGAAAGAATTTCTACGATCGAAGGGATCACAGTTTATGGGGATCCAAGCAGAAGCGATAGCAGTGGGGCCGTCTCCTTCCTTCATGACTCAATTCAGTCCCAGGACCTAGCCCTTCTCCTCGACGAAGGGGGTTTCGCAGTCAGGACGGGTCATCATTGCGCTCAACCCCTGATGGATGCACTCGGGGTCCCTTCCACAAACAGGGCCTCATTCTGGCTTTACAACACCATGGACGAGGCAGAGGCCTTCGTAAATCATCTGGACTATGTTGTCGGCAGATTTTCAGACAAATGATGAGCACTTTCAAGTCGGATAGTCTCGACGCCATTTCATGACTGAGTCCAGGGGATGGCCCGTGAAGCTCGACCCAATCGTAGAGGAGTTCTCGGCCTGCTTTGACTCAATGGAGAGGTATGAGCTTCTGTTCCAATATGCGAAAAGAAATCCCTCACCATTGCCTCCAGAGGAATGGGGCGAAGGCAACCAGGTTCACGGCTGCCAGTCTCGCGCACATGTTTCCTGCTCCCTTGACGATGATGGAAATTTCATCCTCAGAGGGGGCGCCGATGCCCAGATAGTACAGGGCTTGATGGCAATCACATCCATCGCAGTAAATGGTATGCCTCCTTCCTATGTGTCAGAAATGTCTCCAGTTTTCGCAGAGGAGATGGGAATCAGGTCATCCCTTACTCCTAGTAGGGCCAATGGATTCCTGAATATGTTCAAGAGGGTCAAGGAAGAGGCCACCATACTTTCCGGAGGGCAATAGATTGACCAACGAATCCGCAGTTATGGCCTCGCTATCCAATGTGGAGGATCCCGAATTGAAACTAAAGGTGACCGATTTGGGGCTTATTTACTCTGTAAGGATAGAATCGATGCATGTAGAGGTGGATATGACTCTGACAAGCCCAGGTTGTCCCGTTGCACCCGAGTTGATGGCTGCGGTACATAGGGCCGCACTAGCAACGGAGGGGATAGAAAGTGCCCATGTAAATCTGACATTCTCCCCACCTTGGGACCCTCGCGTACATGCCTCAGAGGACGCCAAGTTTGAGATGGGGATCTTTGACTAATCTGCTTGCCATTCCGCTGCTCTCAATGTATTCCTCATCAGCATGGCTATGGTCATCGGCCCTACTCCACCGGGTACGGGAGTCAACCATCCTGCGATCTCGGACACCTCTGGCGAAACATCACCTGCTAGCCTACCCTCAACTCTTGATATCCCGACGTCAATCACAAAGGCGCCAGGCTTAACCCAATGTGCCCCAACCATGTGGGCGGATCCTACGGCCGCAACTAGTATGTCCGCCTCACTGCAAATCGCCTCTATATCGGCAGTCCTAGAATGCGCGATCGTAACCGTAGCATCACTCCCCTTCTGCGCTAACATCAACGCCATAGGCATCCCAACTATCCTGGATCGTCCAAGAACCACTGCTCTGGAACCCTCGATATTCACACCACTGGCCTCTAGAATTCGCATTACCCCAGAGGGGGTGCATGGGAGCAAACCCCCCGAATCGCCTTGAACTAGGCGTCCAAGGTTCACTGGGTGAAAACCGTCAACGTCCTTTTGAGGAAGTATGGAGGATGCTATGGCCAACTCGTCTACTCCTTTCGGCGCAGGGCTCTGGACTAGGATTCCGTGGATGCTAGAATCAGAATTCAGTCGTTCAACAACTTCGACAATTTCCTCCAGAGTCGAGGTTGCGATCATGTCCACCCTAGTGCTTAGTATCCCACAACGCTCACACGCCCTCTCCTTGTTTCTGACATATACGTGACTCGCTGGGTCATCCCCTGCGATTACAACTGCAAGTCGGGGCTCAACACCCCTTTCTTTCAGTGCTGACACTTCGATGGCCACTTCTCTCTGAATATCCAAGCTGAGGGATTTGCCATCAAAGATATGTGCGCTCACATCAGGTCGTAAGTCACTAGGCATTTGACGATTGGCTCAAATCGGAGTCCAGAAACCAAGAGCTCTAACCACACACCAACCCGCCCACCCCTCGAATACTGCAAAGGCCCCTCCTGCCACAAGTCCTGCAGGGATTAGCCAAGCCATCCAAATCCCTATGTCAACGATGAGTAGCATACCGGATAGGACGAATCCTGCAATAATGCCGTAAATCCCATACTTCAGCCTATATGCCTTGCCCCTAGCATCGATATTGCACTCAAAGGCCACGAATCTCTCGGATTCGTCATTACTAAAAAAGGCGATTCTCAGTATGCTATCACTGCTTCAGAAATGGTATCATCAAGATTATCTGGAGCCCCAGGAGGGATTTGAACCCCCGGCCGTCTGATTACAAATCAGATGCTCTACCGAGCTGAGCTACTGAGGCGTGCTTCTGGCTGCCCCCCTCTCCACTTGAACCCTGCACATGTCAAATCTCCTCAATAGTGCTGATATCCAACCTCATCGTCCAAGACGCATGAGCGTGCTTCCCGGAGTTTCGAATCGTCGACTAAATGTCGTGATTTCCGCTTGGATCTGTATAGCATTGGGGGCCGGCCTTATTCTCTACGATAATTCCATGTTCGCCATGTCAATATCCGCCCCATTGTCCATTGGGGGGCTTATTCTGCTAATCCTCGGACTCTCAATGGATTACGAAGACGGAAAAACAGAGTCCACGCATGAATCTTGGACACCAGGCGCCTCATTCATGCCCGATGCTGGACGAGCAATGTTCAGAATAGACACCACTCTTGAAGAACCGGTCAGAACTTCGATATTGTGTGGAAGATGCGCAAATATCGATTGGGTCGAAGGAAAAAAGCCAAGCCATTTCACTTGCCCATCATGTGGCACGGAACTATGGGAATCCGAAGAAGAATGAAACGGGGAAACATGAGGTCTCGGCAATCGTCAAGTGTCGATTACTTCTGGAATGGCCGGAGAGGCAGGAATGAATCTGGGTAACAATGAGCGGAGAATGCTCAAGGGGATGCTATCCGAGCCAGAAGAGGAATGGTCCCTAGATCAACTCCTGTCAGTTACAGGATGGGATGACCAAGTCCACGTCGCTGGAGCAGGCAAGGGCCTGCAGGAGGCAGGAATGGTGGTGATCGAGGAATCGACTTCTAGGTTCGTCACCCTTGGCTCAGAGGGCAAAAAGGCAGCAGAGGGCGGACTTCTCGAATCAAGGCTCTGGAATTGGATAAGAAACGAGAAAGAGGATCAGAGGAACATGGGTTCTCTAATGTCCTCGGGATTCGATAGAGGTGAATCCGGACCAGGGATTGGGATACTGAAGGGATTGGGGGTAGACATAGTGTCCGGAAATCTGGTTTTCTCCAATGAGGAGGAAATCTCGAAGGAAATAGATCGGAGGGCAGATTTCATCAATTCGATATCCAATGCCCCGGTACAATACTCAACTCTAGACGAAGAGATGATTTCTCACTTCTCGTCCCGCAGTAATCTGCTTGAATTCGAAGAGATCACCACACGAACTTGGAAGCTAACAAAGTCCGGATCATCAGTAGACCAATCAGCACTGGTGGAGGATCAATTGATCGGGGAACTGACTCCTGAAATGCTCCAGACAGACTCTTGGATAGGAGGGGAGTTCAAGCCCTTCGATGTCCAAGCACCAGCACCAACTCCGACGGGGGGGCGCCGTCATCCAATGCAGTCGCTAATCGAACGGATCCGGTCGGTTTTCCTCGAGATGGGGTTCTCAGAGATAGATGGCGACTATGTGCAGTCGGCAGGTTGGAACATGGACTCCTTGTTCATCCCGCAATCACATCCAGCTAGGACAATGCAGGACACATTCTACCTCGACAAGCCTAGCAAAGTCGAGGTCGAAGGCCCCTACTTGGACCTCTGGGCCAGGGTCCACGAGCACGGTCACGATACTGGAAGCAAGGGGTGGGGGGGGAAATTCGACAGAGACGAGTCACAGAGGGCCCTGCTAAGGACCCACACCACCGTGAACACCGTGAGGCACATTGCAGATAACCCAAGTAAGCCTTCGCGCGTCTTCGGTATCGGAAGGGTGTTCCGCCAGGAGACGATTGACAGGACCCACATGCCAGAGTTCCACCAGATCGAGGGGATCATACACGAGCCAGATGCAAACCTCCCCATGCTGATATCAACTCTCAAGACGTTCTATGCAAAGATGGGATACCCTGACGTGAGGGTCAGGCCAGCTTACTTCCCATACACCGAGCCAAGCGCCGAGGTCGACATCCTCTGGAAGGGGGAGTGGCTGGAGCTTGGTGGTTCGGGAATCTTCAGGCCGGAAGTAACCGAGCCACTTGGTACCGAGTGGCCAGTATGCGCTTGGGGTATGGGTCTCGAGAGGCTCGCGATGCTCATACTGGGGCTGGATGACATCCGTCAACTCTACCAGCCAGATCTCGAGAGGCTGAGGAAGATGCCTCTGCTCTGATTACTCATCCGCGAGAGTCTTGACGTCCTGCAGGAAATCATTCACATCCCAGTGGATGCCAGAGTATGCCACCCTCTTCCTCTGATCCTTGTCGATTATGAATGTCACAGTCGAATGACCAATCTCGTACTTGCCGAGGCTCTCCTCATGGGGGTCGGTGTTGTTCGAAGAGTTCGGAGAGGTGCCATCGGAAACGCACGACAACCAGTCGTCTCCAGGTCGCACCCAACCTTCGTCGCACATGCAGTGGGAGGAGGATCCAGTCCCCATCACCCATCCCTTGCCGTTGCAGTCCACACCCAGGGGGATCATACTGATGTTGGCATTGCTTGCAATCCATGCCAGATGGGTGTCGATGCCGACTTCGATTCCTGATATCTCCCCTTCAACCAGTTCCCATGCCCCATTAGAGATATTCCAGGAGTGAAGATTCCACTCCCATGTGTCGTTAGATGTCCAATTTCCGATGGTCCCATTGTCCATGTCATAATGCACCCCTGAGTTATCAATCAGGGCGGATGAGGCGAAATCACCACCATCCTCGAAGCAGGTTAGGTTGAATGGGTCCTGACAGGGGTTGTCAGACGTCAAAGAGGAGTTGTCGGGAAACAAAACCGCGAATCTAACTTCCGCCTCCTCTGGGGGGAGGCTGTTGGCTATGTGCCCGGCATCCACCACAACGTTCCAATCATCCCAGACCGCTTGAATCACGGAACCTCGCTCGTGAGTCAGATGATCCCACTCGTAACCTCTGGCAGAAGTCCACTCCAGAAGGTGGGCCGCTGTGTCCCTAGCCGGATCAATAGTGATCGAGACGAATTCAATCATCTCGGCATGCTCACCCAAATTCTGGTCCACATAGTCGAGGTTGGAGGAGATGATCAGACAAACGTCAGGGCAGGAGGTGTAGATGAATGCGACTACAACGACCTTACCATCGAAATCAGATAGCGAAATCTCCTCACCGAATTGGTTCTCAAGCGTGAAGCCCGGGGCGTTGGGGGGATCCCTGTACTCAGTACCCAGAATCTCCAGGTCATCGGAACCTGAGCATCCGGCCAGTAGGAAACACAACACTAGGAGTACGGCCTTGGATGAATCTCCCATATCTCCCCTCCCTTGACGAGGATATTTCACTCTTCTTCAACTAGGCTCAATATGTCTTCAAGGACCAGTTCTGGGTTCCAGTCAGTATCTCCCCACCAGACTCTCTGTTCCATATTCTTGTCGACAATTATGGTGCCAGTCGTGTGATCGACCCAGTAGTCCAGTGGATGGTGGTTGGTAACGACCTCACCATCCGGTTGCTGTGTATCCTTCCCACAGCCGTTGTTGTCAACCCCCTCTCCCTCTGGAGTGTCCGGGCAACTGTCGAAACCGTCAGCAACTCCGTCATTGTCAATATCGGTGTCGTAAGTCGCAAGACCAACGTCGAAGTTCATCCACACCGGTTCCAAGTCCTCTACACTGCCCGTTAGGTGCGGCCAACTAAGGCCTCTGACGTCTGCATAGTTTCCCAACACGCTAGAGTTGTCTGTCCATGGGTCCACTGTGACTGTGATGATCTGCACGGAGGTTCCGTGCAACTCACCGAGCTCCTGTGCAATGAAGGCCAGATTCGCGCTAACAACCGGACAAATATCCGGGCATCTAGTGAATAGGAAAGCCACCACTACCACCTGCCCCTCGAATTGGGACATTGTCACGTACTCTCCCTTGTCATCTATCAGGACGAACTCGTTTACTGCAATCGGGGGATTGATGTCCTCCCCGTAGAATTCGTCAATCTCACCGTTTGAGAGGCAACCTGGCGTGATTAGTAGCGTGAAAGCCAATATCCATGCAATCGACCTACTCATCACCATTCCTCCTCGCTAGCCAGACCAATGCTGAACAAGTCAGTAGGAATATTGCTAGATTCCTCAGCGAATCCTCCACCCCCTCATCACCTTGTTCCCCCTCTTCTTTAGAGGTCCCATTGTTGAAAATGTAATCCGAGGGAGGCCCCAACTCCTCGTGGTAATCATGAATCACTGTCAGGTTCAGAGTCCCCCATAGTGTTTCATTGGAGAAGACGTCCAGGAGGTAATTCCCAGCATCCCAACTTTCGGCATAGATCATGAATGAGCACTCGTCTTTGACCGAGGAAGAGTTGTAGGGGGCTGTCTCGCATCTCTGGTCATAAATGCCATCTCCGTCGAGATCGACCCTTATGGTTCGGTTTTCGTCAGCCACATTGTAGAATGTCACTGAGTCGTTCTGGAAAACCTCTGCCTCGTTGGGTTGCATGCTCGAACTTCGCAATATGATGGAGAAGTCATTCGCGCCGTGCGCCGCTGCTAATGGCATGAACAGAGATGCTGCTAGGAGCGCCGCTACGAAGCTAAACCTCATCTCAATCATCTTCTTCTATTGTCCATAGCGCCGGATAGTTGTATCTTGGATCGTAGTCCTCGTCGAACTGGACCACGTAGACCCCGCTGACCATCTCAGAGACGAACATGAATCCCCTGGGGTCGTATTGAAGCCCCCAGTCGAAAGGTATCATGCATGATGCCCAGCAATCGGCCATGTCGTAGCCAAGCGTTGTCGTAGGGTCTTCGATCCAGTAAGGCCCAGATGGGAGGTAGTAACCAATCGTGTGAGTAGGTGCCAACTCCTCGATCGCTTGGAACCCTCTGTCGGGCTCGGGAACCCCATTCTCCCAAACAATCTCCTCCCAAATTCTGCCGTGATCAGTAACCCAGTTTCCTGCATGATAGTGAGTCCAGTAGACGTGGCCATTCGTCCCTGTGTCGCCATTGTGCGGACTGAAGATGTATCCACCTGGGATGTAGTGCTGAGGGTGCTTGGAGCCATTAGCCAATGTCCCCTCGCCAGGCAGCCTCCACTTGGAGACTAGGAAAGGTCGCGTTGGGTCCGTGGTATCTATCGTCCAAAGGAAACCAGTATGATCGGGGTTGCTGCCGTATTCCGGTGCTATGATGGTGTAGTGGCGCCAGTTTTCCCCATGAGTTCCATCATCTGGTCCCGAACCGCATTCCGATGGCCATTCTGCCTGTGGTACGTACTCGCTAATGCCATTGCAAACCAGGTGTTCGTATGGGACAGCATAGTGGATGTTGTCATTGCCCTGCCCTGCATCCAGCCATTCCTCCGGAGTCATATTGGCATGCCCGCCGCCATCCGGTCCGTACCATCCCTCATCAGCGGATGGGCATCCTAGCCAGCGACCGACCTCCGGAGGCCATGAGATCCCTAGTGGGTCGGCTAAGACTGGGGGCTCACTGACGTCGACGATCCTCAGTCCAGCACCCCAGTATGAGGCTATCAGGAGCCTCTGCTTCGTAATCGGGTGTACGAAGTATACGTGATCGTGGTTGAAAATCGACCCTCCGCAGGTCGTATCGGGTTCGGGGGTGTAACCGCCCCATCTGATTATCTCCCTGCTTGAGTTCTGCTGTTCGTCGTTCTGGTTAGGGAGCCAAGACTCGAATCCCCTTGGTACGTAGAATACTTGGGTCCCCTTGTAGAATGTCCCGGAACTGCCCTCTACCATCTCTGGGTATGGATCGGCTCCGAAAAGGAATAGGCTGCACTCCTCTCTGAAGTCTACTGCTCCTCCCCAATCGCAGTAGACAGCTAGGTCTTGGTTGTGGAAACCAGCGGGGGGGTTGTTCCACTCTGCCACCTTGACGGGGCTAGTTTTGTCTCCAACGTAGATGACATCCAGCCTGTTGGTCCCACTGTTGGCATCGTCGTCGTTTGGTATCGGGTCGAGTTCGCTGTTGGTCAACTCGTGATTGACTAGGACCCAGTTGTTGTCTTCGGTGACCTTGATGTCGATCATCCTAGCGATCTCCGCGTAGTATGTCGACAGGAGCCTGATGTTGTTCGGTTCGCTAATGTCCAGTATCTCGAACTGGTTGTAGCTCGAGACATATGCAAAGCATCCCCCGCTGCCGTCAGCGTATATCTTGCAGTCCTCGTCGAAATTCCCCTCGATCGCTATCTCGGAGTTATCTCCGGGCGTCGGTCCGACATTCTTCCATTCATCATAGCACGGTCTTCCTGCCGTATTATCCAATTCGGGTGGAGGATAGGCCTCTCCATCGCAATTCAGATTGTGATAGTCGATCAGCTTGGCGTTTGAAGTGGAAAGTCTGTGGGCCAGCAGGTCATTATGGGAATGGTTCGAATCCTCTATCTCCATGACCGGGTCGACCCAGTTATCTTCTGCCGTACCACCGCCTCCGTCCTTCGAAGAAAGACAACCGGAGACCGGTGCCATCAGCATAACGGCCACTGCCAGCAATACTCTCGTGCCTCTCATGCCCTCTCGCGTGAACAACTACGATATGAAATTGCACCTAATCCGCACCGTTACCGATTCAGGAGGAAAGAGGCTTCCCATACGGTTCATCTATGTCCAGTTGTACGATGTAAAGCCCAGTGGTAATGCAAGAAAGGTAGGTGTATCCCTTGTAATGCTCAGCCGTCCAGATGAAGGGGGTCCAGCCAAAGTCATAGTAGGAGCTGTCAAGCGGGGCGCCATCCGCTCCATGAGGCAAGTGGTACCCAATTGTAGAATCCATGTGTGCATCGGTCTTGTTCCCGTTTTCCAATCCTGCGACAAATAGCGATTCGATGTCGATTATCCATAGTCCTGAGTGGTAGTTGCCCATGTAAATCCGCCCGTCCCAGGCCCCTCCATGGCTATTGTCTGGAAATCCAGGAAGACCCGTCTGGAAGATCTCGTGATCCGCATT
>JAQXEZ010000011.1 GCA_029250605.1 Candidatus Thalassarchaeaceae archaeon | reverse complement strand
TGCCCCTATCCGTGGGTCTAGGGAAAGAACCCTCTATGACGCATGCATACACAAGGGTACCCTGAATGACGTATCCGACATCTTCCCTACCCTTGTTTATGCATACGACATAGAGAGTCAATGCAGAGGATATGCTTGTAAGTAACAGTCATAATTGTCGAGTAATGGCTCTGGCTGAAGGCGATGAAGAGGGGCCCTGGTGGGAGGACAATACAACCCTTGTTTCCGTAATCATAGGACTTCCTGTTGTTGGTTTAATTATAATCGGAGTATTAACTCTGATTGGAATCAATACATCGGATTTTCCCTACATGATTAGTGCAGATTTTTTCGTGTTGGATCTTTTCCTAAGATTGCTTACTCTCCCAATCGGGTTTATCGCGATTCGAGCTTTCTTGCGAAGTATGGGCAATGAGTAAACCTCTATGACGCATGCATACACAAGGGTACCCTCTGAAGCGTATGGAGGTCAGAGGGTCCTCAGAGGGGTCAGTTATTCAAGGATAAACGCCGATTTCAATCCCAGTCAATGCCTCGATTCCTAATTCTGTAATGTAAATCGAGACCTTCAATCCCGAGCGCTTTCTCTCAACCATCCCCCAGTCGATAAGTGAGCGGATATGGTAGGAAAGGACTTGGGGGGATAATCCAATCTCTCTGGCCAATTCAGCCCCATTGGATCCCCTTAAATCCATCAAGTCCGCTTGGTTCAATTGCATGAGGATTGATCTTTTTATCGAATTCTTGCTGAAATTGATATCCAGGAGGGAGCTTGGGAAGGATGAGTCTGCGGGTACTGAATCGGCAAAGAAGACCAGCAGTCTCCCATCTCTTCGAGACCAAATCCTGCCTTCCTTCTCCAATCTGTCCAAATGATATGTGGCTTGATTATTCCCTAGATCGGAAAGCCTTGTGAGGGCTGAAAGATGGATTCCTGGGTTGCTCTCAATGTATCCGTACAGACGCCCTCTCTGGAACTCTCCATCTCGGGTTTTGCGGACCATCCCGATCATGAGGGCGAAACTCATCCATGTCTTCCTTGATACCGACCATCTAACAGGTTCGACAGAATAAACAGTTCCTGCAGCGATAATTGCCGCTGAGCCGCCTACAGTAATCTGAATCGTGCTTGGTTGCAGAAAAACCTCTTCCTTGACTGGCACATGTACGACTGGGAGAGCGAACGGTAGCGACTCGCACCTGCGGTCCCCATCCAGATCCAGCGGAACGCTGTCGCTATCAATCGGCGAGGATTTACAGAGAATCTCGTCCAAGTCCCCCCACCCGTCTGCATCGGTATCCCTATCCAGGGTATCGCAGATTCCGTCCCCGTCCAAGTCATCGGGGACCGACCCTGCTTCTAGTTGGTCAGAGCCGCATAATTGCTCGATATTGTCCCACCAGCCATCGTTGTCATCATCGGGATCAAGATGATCGCAGATTCCCGAATCATCACTATCTATCGGTATAGATTCGGAGTCCAAAGGATCAGTGTTGCAAGACTCCTCATGGTCATCAGTCCAGCCATCGCCATCCCCGTCTTCTGCTGAGACATTGAAAACCGCCACGCTCAGCAATATCGCCACGGCGAGCATAAGTTGGGTTAGACGAGCCATGTGACCTTCTCACGTCCCTGTTTCAAAGGTTATTCACACAAGTATTTCCACTATTATCTGAATTAGTTCCATCGGGGCAAGTTGTATTGCTCCAAGTTACGCCAGTCAGGTCGGCAGGCCCGTATGATGTGTTAAGATAAGCAAGATCTGCTCCGGTCAAATCAGCCCCAGTTAGGTTGGCACCTCTGAGATCCAAGTCATACATCATCGCATTTGTCAGATCGGCATATGAGAGATCGACGCCCATCCAATTCCCTCCACCATACATCCATGCCCCAGTTAGGTTGGCGCCGGACATATCGCTCCATCTGAATTCGGTGTAAGCAAGATTAGCCTGAACGAATGTTGCATTATTGAAATCACTCTGTCTCCATAAGCCATTATACATCGCAGCTCGAGTGAAATCTGTGCGATGGAATGTGGAAAACAGGCCATCCCCACCGACTAAATTCGCGTTAACGAAGCTGGCGTCGGAAAAGTTGGAATAAGACAAACTCGCATTCTGCAAGTTTGCAAAATCAAAGATTGGTGGATCCATTTGCACCCCCAAACCATTATTGAAATTGAACAGTGCCGCACCTTGGAAATCTAGGTAAGAAAAATCATTCATTGCTCTAGTGTTGTTTAGTCTATTTTCTAAGTCAGAAATTGAAGATTGAAGGCTTGATTGTAAAGATTGTAGTGACTGTTGCAATGCCGTAATCTGAGATTCAAGGTCATCGTCTGATGTGTCCTCATCATCTAACGCTTCAACGATCAGTGAAATTTGTTCGATTGAATCCTGACTGCTCTGTAAGTTGTTCTCTAGTGTGTTCAATGAGGCTAATAGATTGTCGAATGATGCTGCATTTGTTTCGTTAATCTCATCAAGGGATTGACTGTTTGCTAATGTCGCGGCCTCAATTGCAGCCATATAGCTCGATTCCAATTCAGCAAGGGACTCTTGGTAATCAGACTCCAGTGTTTGGATTGCCTGCATATTTGCGATCTCAATCTGCGAAATCGAAGCCAAAAGGTCCGAATTCGTTTGTTCTTGTTCGGCTAATGCAAGAGCCAACTCCAGTTGTGACTCTTCTAACTCGCTCATTCGAGCATCATGGCCATTGCTTTCGACACCATCCGTAGCTGTGCATCCGGCAATGCCAGATGTGATTATTAGCAAGATTATGGTTGCTGCTTTGGTTTTCATGAATAGTCGTTTGGAGTGCCACACATAAGCAGATTGGGTGGATTTATTGATACAAATCACTCCAGCAGGGGACTGAGAGCAGTTTTCGTATCTAGCAGAGGGAGGAGAATCAACCCTCGGTCGATTCAGAAAATGATGGATAGGCTTGCTGATGCAGCAGACACCCCAAAGAGTCGATTGAGCCCCCATACGTTGAGGCACACGTTCTCCACTGGGCTACTGGAGAGGGGAGCAGACCTGGTCACCATCCAGAGGCTCTTGGGGCATTCGAGTATAGCAATCACTCGGGTCTACCTCGAGATAGGGGACCAGACTCTCAGGGAGATATACCACAGGGCCCAGCGGAATCCAGCCGTCAGTGGAGAGCCTCAAGTGGAAGGTGATGACCAGGCCTCACCTGCCGGCTTGGTAGAACAGAAAGTAGAGAGCACTCACTAGTGATTGTGCTCGCCCCCACCTTCGCTGGACGCCTCTTCCCAGCACGAATCTTCGGAGTCACTGGACGCTCCCTCCTCTTTCAGACACGGATGATGGTTGGTGAATACATCGATCTCGCTGAGCCATGGTTCAATAATCCAAGCATGAGTCATCCAATAGTTGCCGAGATGAATGTTAGTCCCATCGGATGAGTGACACTGCTCGTCACTGATGTCCTCTCCAATCACAAGGAAGCTAGAGTTTGTGAAACAAAGGGTTTCGTGAACGTGCCACCAGTCGTTGTCACCAGGAAACCCCTCTGGGGGATTTTCAGAATCGGTGCGCACGTACCATGCGAATCCTACCAGCTGCGCATCTTGGTCACTGCTGGCGTACATGAGGAACTCAGGACTCTCGAAATCGAACTCCCGGTCCAACCTAGTTCCAACAAACTCAGGATCTAGGGGGTCGAAGCCATCATTTTCCATCGAGAAGTCCCCGAGTCGGACGTGATGCGTGCCCATGCCCGTGGCATAGTCTACAGCCATGTGGAATCCATCTGCCTCGGCATCTGAGACCGTGGGCCACTGCATTGCCCACGCGATAGCGGCTTCGAACTGCTCTGAGAGGTCAATACAATCCTGCCATGACAGCATCCCCTTCGTCATCCCTTCATAGGCAGGAGCTAAGTGATCGCCATGACCCTGGTCATCACCGTGACCGGATCCCGTCGAGTGACACCACCACGGACGCATCGACATGTCGACCTCGGAATCCGCACAGCCGTCACTGGTCGCAATCTCGCCGGCTGGTGTGAAAGGGCATGGGTCGTCGGAATCGACGAAACCATCTCCATCGCTGTCCCGCTGGCCGGATGAGCAACCGTTCTCATCCACATCCTTGCCAATCGGGGTCTGAGTACAAAGATCGTCGACGTCCGAGACGCCATCATCATCTTCGTCAGTGACTCCCACGCAACCAGAGATTGAGCCTCCGAGAAGCAGCAATACCATCAGTGTGGTTCTATGATTCACACTTCGAAGATTGTGCTTGAGATAATAAATCAATTCATTTGACCTAGGGGTTATAGAACCACGAGGCACGGTTTCAAAGTGGAATGACCTCGAACAACACTGCGAAGTAATGGCTGATGCTTCCCCCGAGCACGAACAAATGCCAGATGGCGTGGTTGAAGGGAATCCTCTCTGACAAGTAGAACACGACTCCGATAGAGTAGAGCGCGCCCCCTAGCAGAATCAGGCCAATCCCATCCCAGCCCACAGAGTCAAACAGCGGTTTGATTACAATGACTCCCAGCCACCCCATGATGAGATAGGGCGCTGCTGAGACATAGTTCGGGACTCGATGATTTGTGACTCTGATGATGATTCCTAACACAGCGCAACCCCAGATGAGGACGAAGAACGTCCAACCAATCCATCCGTGGAGGTTCACGAGGACGAAGGGGGTGTAGGAACCAGCAATTAGCAGATAGATCCCAATGTGATCGGCAATCCTCATCTTATCCTTCAACTCAAGATTAGAAACGGCATGATACAGGGTAGAGCAAAGGTAGCAAGCGAACATGCATAGGCCGAAAGTCACGCTAGACCACAGTTTCCACGGATCGTCTGTCAGGTGCGCCTCGGTAGCGAGGAAGTACAGGCCTACCCCGGCGAGGATGACTCCCAGCCCATGTGTGATGACATTCGCAATCTCTTCCTTGGGTGAATAGTTGGAAACGTGCAACCTATGCAGCATTTCGCCCATCCATCACACCTCTGGAGCAATGGGCTCCTCGGAGGTGTAATAAACACACCTACTTTATCCCCTACATCATTACGGTTAACGTGAACTCTGGCCGTATTATCTAGGGCCCCTTGTGTACACGGGCCCCTCTATGATATCGACAGAGTTCATGTTACCTTGCAGATTATGATGCTCGAAGAGTTGCGATTGACTCTCTCCTCACCGAGAACTTCCATACCACAATCCCCTATGAGGCGTAGAAAGTCAACCTTCATTCCCAGCCCTAGCCTCTTTCTCAGTGGGTTCCACATTCCAAGAGCCAAACTACGTCCCTTAGAGTAGTGATTTACTATGCATATCTTGCCACCCATCTTTGTCACTCTCTTCATCTCAGAGAGGACCTTATGGGGTTTCGAGACAACTGCTAAGGCATGAGCAACTAGAGAATGGTCGAAGGTATCGTCGTCGAACTCAAGCTCATGAGCATCCATCTTGGAAAGAACGATATTGCCCCCAATCCCGCCATTATCCAACTTTCGTCTTGCCTGACTTAGCATCGACTCGCTGAAATCTATCCCCTCTACCTGTACAAAATCCGGGCAGAAGGCTAACGATACCCCGGTCCCCACTCCGACCTCCAATATCCTGTCACCTTCCTCAAGGTCGAGGGATTGGTACATTTTTCGATGCCCCTCGGAGAAACTTGGCGCGAAGACACGATCATACACAGGGGCATAGAGTCGATAGGGGCCGATTCTGTGTTTCAAACTCTCTTTTGCCACGGCTGTGAGATGGGACCGTTAGTGAAAACTGTTATGCAATTCGTTAGATACTCCTGGGCATTAATGAAATTCATAGTGGGGCCCTAGTGCATGCATACGTCATAGATGAGTTCATCCCATTGCAACCCCATCATATTTGGTAGCGAATGAAGGGTCCCTGTTAGACAACTTGAAAGATTGATTGCAACTCAGATAATCATGCGTCTCTTAGCAATTCTTCTCTTACTGCTCCTGCTTCCAGGTTGCTTGTCGAATTCTGGAGATTGGGCGCGTGTCGATGTGGAGACTTTTGACCAAGCCATCAGTGACAATCCTGATGCTTTCCTGTTGGATGTAAGGACACAATCAGAGTGGGAGCAAGACGGTCATTTGGAGGATGCAACGCTTATTCCTCACACGGAACTGGAATCTCGTGAGTCGGAGTTGCCAGATGACAAAGATTCACTCATACTGTTGTATTGCAGGAGCGGAAACCGCTCTCAGACCGCATCTCAAACCCTAGTAGATATGGGATTCACCAATTTGATGGAGCTTGAGGTCGGCATCACTGGATGGAAGAATGCTGACAAGCCCGTGGTGTATGAATGAGGGAATTAGTTGATGAGTTTCTTCGACAGATGGTTTGGCTCCAAAGGGCGATCGGTGGCCGATTTGCTAGAAGAAGGGGCAATTGTTGTTGATGTGAGAGGCCCCGCTGAGTACAAAACTGGTCATGGCAAGAAATCACGCAACATTCCTTTGCAGGCAATCCCAGCCAAGGTGGGCTCACTTAGAAAGCAAAATCGAGTCATAATTACCTGCTGCGCAAGCGGGATGAGATCTGGAAAAGCAGCAAAGATACTCAATAAATCTGGAGTCGAAGCATACAATGGTGGAGCGTGGCAGAAAGTTGAGCGGGCATCCCAGCGAGGATGAGTGACTCCCATTATTGAGGGGACCTAGGTTTACACTCGGATCCCCGCTGATTCTAAGTAGATTCTACTGCTGATTGCGAGGGGGACCCTCGGGCAATACTGTGTTCTCAATGGGTCGCCTTGAATGCCTGAACTGCAATGAATGCACCCGCCATCTGCGGAGCCATATGCAACCAGAGAACCTCTGTTAATTTCAATTTGCCAACTGCAACTAAAGAAATAGATACAGCAGGGTTGAATGAAGCCATAGACACTACACCCACAGTAAGTACTCCCGCAAAAACAACTGATGCTATTGCGAAGCCGAAGTAATGATTTCCAGCAGTTTTCTCTGAAGTAGCTACATTCAGTATTACAAATACCAAGGCAAACGTAAACAATAATTCTGCTAATAGAACAGATGAATAATCATGGCTGCTTAGCAACGAGTCTGCCTCTAATGGTATTTGGTATTCTTCAGTATAGATTTGTATAGACATCATAGCTCCAGTGATTCCAGCAAGAACCTGAGTGGAAATATATGGCAACACATCTGATTTATCACAGGCGCCTCTAATCCAGATTCCCATCGTCACTGCCGGATTGAAGTGAGCCCCGGAGATATGTCCAAGTCCGTATATCATTACCATTAACGTTGCAGCAATTGGGAAGGCTGGATGAGTCGAAGATGAAGATCCGAATACTGCAGTGAGACAAATGGTCAGGGTTAGAAAGAAGGTTCCGATGAACTCGGCTATCAGCTTTTGTTGGAGTGTATGCTCGGTCATATCCCTGGTGCTAATCGAACACTCATCAACATTTGTTTACATCCACAAGCAACCGATGTATTACATTGCATCACATTCCCTAGGGAAGATGATGCCTACGAGTACCAAGGTTGCTTGATCATTCCGTCATTTTGTCAATTTCTTGAGAAAATAGGATTAGAGTCGGTGCCCATAAACCCACAAAAATACCCAAGTCTGGATCTCCACCGTCGTGCATGAAGAATATATACACTGATGCAACAATTGATGCCGCACTCACCGCCAATCCTAATTTTGTTATCTGTCCTTTCATTTTTTTCACCCAATATGAAGTCAGAGCGGTCCCATATTAAAATTTCCACCATAGAATATCTAACTTGAGTTCACCGACCTCATCGAGGGCCCCATGTGTATGCGGGCATCATCGTCCCTAGCGTGGTATATGCCACTGAGTGCCACGGTTGGATTGTCACGCATTCGTAACCATGGGTGATTGGGGAGGCCCCTGAGTTACGCCTCCCCTAACCGTGGGTCGGTGGGAAGGGCCCTCGATCACGCATCCGTAATGATCCACCCGATGGATATTGCATCACTCATCTGGGTAGCGTGATGATGGGCTGTTTTCACCACCTCAATACGCTTGGATCATCTCCAAGTCCAATTCCCAGAGCTCGAAACCGGTTCCCGCGCCCCCGAACCCGTCTGTTGCCATGAAAATTATTTTTCCACCGACATGGTGGGATCCTTGTGGGTAGCTAGAGTCGTCAGAGTGTATATCGGTAATCTGCCAGTAATTGCCATTTTTTGTATCCAATGCCCACATTTCGTAACCATAAACAATATGTTCGCCTGAGAAGAAAATTGTATCCCCTACAACAATGCCATTGTGTGGGTCAATCCCGGATTCCCCGTCGCCACTTGTCACATTCCAACTCGTGTGGTTTGTAGAATTGTAAGCCCAGACCTCGGAATCCCCCATTACAGTGTTACTGAAATATAGGGTTCCTCTGACTTCCAACATTAGATTCCCCCCTGGAATCCCGTTGACCTGACCTGTGGGCACCTGTGTCGTCAGTCCTGAATACAAATCGTGGTAGAATAAGCCCCAATCAGCGTCTGAGCTTCTTGATACGAAATAAACATCCTGACCTACCAGAAGTCCCCTGTCACCATACATGTCCGTCTGTCCGGGGTATGTGTCTGCGGATATCCAATATGTTGAGTTCGATGTGTCATACGCATACAATGCGGGTTCGAATACTGAGTTTTCATCCCCATCACCATCTGGGTCATACCCAAATGCCTCGAATAAGAGCGTGTCCCCCACGGCTATGGACAACCCGCAATAAGGAAGATTCACGAAGGCAGCAATATACGTTGATGAATTCGAAGTATCATGAGCCATCAACACGGAACTAACCCCCTCGAAAGAGGGGAATAGGATTATTCCGTCTATTTCAGTCAGGCTGGTGCACGAACTCCAAACAGGCGGAATCATTAGGTTGTGAACTTCCCAAGTTGAAGAGTTACCTGGTTTGTGAGCCCATAGCTGTATTCCAGAGGAGTTATCGTTCGCTAGGAAAAATATCGTATCGCCGACTAGAATTGCACCCTTTGGGTGGCTACCGAGTCCATCGCAGTAAACCTCTCCATCCGAATTATAGCATTCCTCTCCCTGATTAATGTCATGGACCAGCCAGGACGTGTTGTTTGAGGAGCTGTGGGCCCAAAGCTCTCTGCCTGTGATTCCATCGTCTGCATCGAAGAAGATTGTGTCCCCTACCTGAATGCTGAATACGGCGCCTGGACTCCATCCTACCGGACTTGCTATGTCAGATGCCTGCCAGACAGTGCCGTTGGAGCTGTTGTAAGCCCACAGTTCGTCACCGGTAACTCCATTATTTGCTCGGAAAAACGCTGTATCCCCTATACTTCCGAGCACGAAGGAGTATTCGTCAATGGATGATAGGGGCCCTTTCCATATGTCGGCAACTTTGGATACTCCGAATCCGTACCTACTACAGTGGGTAGTGATGATATCGTATTCCCCTTCCTCCAATATTCCGTTCTGAGTTATTCCGACCCCATCTCCGTTGTCTAGGCCATAACTGATGGTAAGGCCCCCTACATGGCATTCACTCAATGACATAGGGTTGGAAACATGGGTAAGGAGTGTGTTCGGCGATACAAAGCCATCCGCCCCATTGGATCCGTCTGCGCCATCTTGTCCATCCGCCCCATTGGATCCGTCTGCGCCGTCTTGTCCGTCCGCCCCATTGGATCCGTCTGCGCCGTCTTGTCCGTCTGCGCCATCCTCTCCTTTGGGACCAAGGAGGCTTACAGCAGTCCACCCGTCATCAGTGCAGGCACGGAATTCAGCCTCTATTGAGATATAGTATAGCCTTCCTAAGCTAGCCTCATCGCAATCGGGGAGTTCTGCGATAGAGTCAACATAGTGTGTTTCCCACTCAGTGAGGT
>JAQXEZ010000001.1 GCA_029250605.1 Candidatus Thalassarchaeaceae archaeon | reverse complement strand
CAGAAACAGGCTGCAGACACGGCAGCCAAGGAAAGAGCGGCAGCCGAGAAGAGTCTCGAGAGCGCCAAGAAAGCGAGGGGAAAGGCCGAACAGGAGGCCGATGCCGGGAAGAAGGCCACAGAAGCGGTGAAGAAGAAGGTCGATGCCGAGAAGAAGGCCACAGAAGCGGCGAAGAAGAAGGTCGATGCCGAGAAGAAGAGGCTGCAAGATCAGAAACAGGCTGCAGACACGGCAGCCAAGGAAAGAGCGGCAGCCGAGAAGAGTCTCGAGAGCGCCAAGAAAGCGAGGGAGAAGGCCGAACAGGAGCTCAAGCAGACAACAGAATCAATCAAAGAGGCATCCAAGAAGATCAATGATCTGAAGAAGTCCAAATACACCACAGAGAAGGACCTGAAGAACCAGGGCTCGGCTAGGAAAAGGGCCGAAAGCGACCTTGCCCGCAAGAAGAAGTCGAGCAGCGCGGAAGCGAAGCAGCTAGAGAACCTCGAAAGGCAGGTGAAGTCGGTCAAGGCGAAGCTGGAGGACTCCAAGAAGGCCGCCTCGGAGGCAAAGAGCCGATTGGAAAAGGAGATAGTCAGATCCAGCAAAGACGCAAAGAAGTCCGGAGATCTGTCCAAGGAACTGTCCGCCCTCCAAGACGACCTCAAGAAGTCACAGAACGAGAACATGAAGGCGGAGAAGGAGCTCTCTGCGGAATCGAAGAAGGGTGCTACCGAGAAGGCCAGGCTGCAACATATCACAGACTCACTGAGGAGCCTGAAGGGCAGGATATCCGAATTAGCGAAGAAGGTCAAGGTCACGAGAGCGAAGACGGAGGAAGAGTCGAAGATGCTGAAGGACTTCGAAGGCAGGCTAGCCGAGGAAACCAAGGCCAAGACCGAGGCTGAGAAGAAGCTGGACAGGGCCATGAAGGCGACCGAATCGGCCAACTCGAAGAGGAGAGAGGCAGAGATCAAGACGAGGGAGGCCGAGAAGTCATACCAATCCACCGTGAAGCCCAGAAAGGACGCCGAGGACAAGGCCAAGAGGGCCGATTCCGACAGGAAGAAGGCAGAGAGGGAACTCGAGAAGAGGGAGGTCCTCCGGAAGAAGGCAGAGGCAGAGGCGAAGCAGGGGGTGGCTGACAGGAAGTCCGCCGAGAAGGCCAAGGCGGATGCCGAGAAGGCCAAGGCGGATGCCGAGAAGGTACGCGACGAGAGCATCAAGGCCACGGACAAGGCAAGGTCCATCCTCACCGAGGCAAGGACCAAGCTGAAGGGCATAAGAGAAGACCTGCAAAAGGCAGAGATAGATCGCAAGTCGGCCCAAGACAAGTCGGCCAAGGCCAAGGCCGAGGCAGAAGAGCTGGCCAAGAAGGCAGCGTCCAGCAAGTCGAGCGCCGAGAGCGCGGCCAAGAGGGTGACGGACGAAAACAAGGCGGGCAAGGAAGCGAAGGCCAAGCACGCGGAGCACCAGAAGAGGGGCGAAGAAGCGAAGAAGGAGGCTGCAGAGGCTGACAAGGAGAGGGATAAGTCGCTGAGCAAACTCAAGGTAGTAACCAAGGCCAAGCAAGCATTCCAAAGAAGGGCCTCGGAAGAAAGCAAGAAGAGGGAGGCCCTGGAAGAAGAAACCCGGCAGAAGAAGAAACTGACCTCGGACACCAACAAGAAGGCGGTGTCGGAAGCCAAGCTGAAGGCGGAGGCCGAGAACAAGGCCGAGTCGGAAGCACAGTCCCACAAGAAGGCCAAGGGGGACCTGAAGAGCGAGACCGAGGCCTGGAAGGAAGCGGAGAAGGAACTGGGTAAGGCGACCGGAGCCAGGAAGAAGGCGCAAGCAGAGGAGGCGAGGGCCCGGAAGGAGAAGGAAGCCACCCAGAAGGAGCACCGAGACGCCAAGCAGAGCAGGATTGAGGCTGAGAACTCTGCCAAGCAGGAAGAGAGGGACATGAGGGAGGCCCAGAGGCTAGCAGAGGGGGAGGCGAAAGCCAGACGGGACCTCGAGAAGGAGATAGGGGAAGAGGAGAAACGGCAGAAGATAGCAAGGGCCAAGAAGAAGGCAATGGCGAAGAAGAAGCTCAGCGCCGAGGAGCTCGCCAAGGAGGAGGCAAGTAAGCGCCAGGAGGCCAAGAACAAGGTCAAGAAGAAGGCTGAGAAGAGGAGGAAGAAGGCCGAGGAGGCACGCCAGAGGAAGGGCCTTGCCGAGGCCGAGGCAGAGCAGGTAGCAGAGGTGATCAAACTGGAGGTGGAGATGAGGCTGAACGACCTGAAGACCCAGGAGGGGTCCATGGCCAAGGAGGACTACATCAACGCCAGGGTAAAGATCAAGGCGATCACAGTGGACTTCTCGGTCATCGGGGAGTCCGGAGGCAGGGACGACGACCTGCAGCAGATAGACGGGATCGATGATGCCCTCGAGAAGAGGCTGAACACCCTCGGCATCACCACTCTGGACCAGTTGGCGAAGATGGACGACGACATGTCGGACGACGTCAACGACGCGATAGAGTACATGCCCGGGAGGATCCGCAGGCAACTGTGGTCTGACCAGGCGAAGATCCTGCTGGAGTGATGCAACAGACACCCTATAGGGGTGTCTGAAATCGAAAACGAGGGATTTCCGCGGATAGTATCAAAAGTGGAGTTTGACGTTGGGGGTTATGCGAGCGCAAGCATGTGCCTCCGTCAGGGCGCTGACCCTGGTCCTGCTCATGCTGACGAGCACGCAGCTGATCCTTCTCACGTCACTGGACTTCTCCAGCGAGGAGCTCGGCGAAACCCCGCTCAGGTCGGAGACCCTGGACAACTCAGGGGTGGTGTCGATCGACATCGGGATCGACCACGCCTGCGTCATCGGGACGCTGAACCAGATGAAGTGCTGGGGGAACGGCGAGGAGGGCAAGACGGGCCACGAGAACACCGCCAGCTACGGTGACGACGACAAGGAGATGGGTCAGTACCTCATGTTCACGGACGTCGGCAGCGACCTGACTTTCACCGACGTCGGGGCCGGCCAGAGGCACACCTGCGCCCTGATCAACGACGGGTCTGTGAGGTGCTGGGGGAGCAACCCCCTCCTCGGGTCCTACTCCGGCGAGGTTGGCTCCGGCTCACGAGGCGATGGCTACATGGAGATGGGTTCGGCAATCCCGCCAATGGCCCGGTTCGGACCCGACTCCTCGGCATACCCCGGTCACCTCGCCACCTCAATCTCGGTCGGAAACCTCCACACATGCGCCATAACCAACGACACCACGGAGGACTGGCTCTGGTGCTGGGGGGAGAGCGGTTCGGGGCAACTGGGACGGGGCAACGCCGAAACGATGTGGGACACGAACGAGAGTGGTGCGCAAGTCGACCTCCCGGACAGGGGGGTCGGGCTCTCGCAGGTCTCCGCGGGATCGAGCCACACCTGCATCCTGTGGGAAGACGGCGAGACGGGCTGCTGGGGGTCGAACTCCCATGGCCAGCTTGGCATAGGCAGCACCGAGGACATCGGTGACGACGAGAACCTTGCCGCTAACATGGAGCTCGTTGACCTACCCTCGGGACGAACCGCCACGAGCATCTCAGCCGGTGAGGACATGACCTGCGCCATACTCGATGACGCTAGCCTGGCATGCTGGGGATCGGGGGGCGACGGCAGGCTGGGCAGCGAATCCACGACCGACATCGGCGACGGTGCAGGGGAGATGGGCGACAACCTCGTGACGGTCGACCTCGGATCCGGTCTCACGGTCGTCTCCTTCGCGACGGGGTTCGGCTCCTCGTGCGCCATTCTCGACGATGGGGACGCAACCACCCCATACACGACCAAGTGCTGGGGCAAGGGGAACGACGGCGCCCTGGGCTACGGGGACGCAGTCACCAGGGGCGACGGGCAGTACGAGATGGGGAACTACCTGCCGAGCGTCGACCTGGGCACTTCAATACACGCTACATCGATAGACGTGGGCGACTCATTCGCCTGCGCCATACTGAACAACAGCCAGGTCAAGTGCTGGGGGACTGGGATGGGCGGGAGGACTGGCCTCGGGAAGAGCGGTGCGACTGGCGACGAGTCGGGGGAGATGGGTGACGACCTGGACTACGTGGAGCTGTTCATGCCCGAGCCCACACTGGACCAGCCCTGCGACCTGCCCGCGGAGGGGGAGGCGCTCTCCCAGGAGACGCTGGACAGCACCAGCTCGTACGTGGGGAACAAGACCTCGACGGCCATGACCCCCGACTCGTGCGGGGCGGTGGCCTACGTCGACGAGGCCAACGACGTGGTAAGGTTCGGGATCCTCTACAAGGGCAAGTGGTCGACGGAGGCGGTCTACGAGAATGCCACTGGGGACTACAGGGTCAAGGACGTCTCCCTTACCATCGACCCCAGCGGAATCCCCCACATAGTCATCTCCGACCACGCTGGAGGTGGCTCGATGTACTACGCGACCAAGGTAGATGGGGACTGGTCCAACACGGCAGTACCCGATTTAAACCAGGACCCGATAGCCAATTCCATAGAGGTCGACAATGATGGGAACCTGTACATCGTTTCCCAGGGGTACAATACTACTCTCTCCACTTTGTTCGGCAAGGTGCACGCCATCACTTGTTCTTCGGCCCAGTACGCCTCCACCAAATGCGTCGGAGGTACGAGTGACTGGACCGACTGGCTAGCCGACTACGATCTGGAACACGCGACACTCTCAAACTCACTTGACACCGACGTAGCACTGGATGGCACGATCCACGTGACCTACATCGCGAACGAGTCCTGCACCGCAATATCCTGCCAGGACGAGCCCGGTCATGTGATGGTCGTCCAATTAGACTCGGATGGGTTCGGGACCCCCGTCAACACGAGCGCCTTGGCACACGTACCGGGACAGTTCGACACCGGCGGGGCTGGGTACTCCGCGGTTGCGGGGAACTCCTCTCTGGCCCTGGACCTCGGTCTGGACGGCTCGATGCACATAGCGTACCTAGGCAGCCCCGACGGCATCCACTACCTCTCATGCTCATCTGCCTGCGACAGCCCGGGGTCCTGGACCTCGGAGGACATCACCGACTCGGTGGACATCACGGACACCGGGGTGATCGACATAGCGGTCGGCGCCGACCTCTCGGTCCTGGTCATGGCCGCCACCGCAGACGGCACGTACGCCCTCCAGAAGAGCAGGGGCTCGTGGGAGAAGACCGAGCTGGAGGGGACTGGCGGCTCGGACTGGGTCGGCGTGGAGCTCAGCGAGCAGGGCAAGATGTGGGGCTACGCGTACTACCCCGGCACCTCTGCCGCCATGACGATCTTCACCCAGGAGGGGGTCGCCACCGCGGGCCTCCTCACGGACATAGACGGGGACGGCTGGTCGAGGCTCGACGAGATGAGGTGCGGGACCGACTACTCCAACTCGTCCTCGACCCCGGTGGATGCCGACGGGGACGGGGTCTGCGACCTATTCGACGACTGGGAGGACACCTCCGTCTCCGAGTCCGATGCCCTGGCGATAGGCGAGGAGTTCGGCTGCGCGGTTCTCTCGGACAGCTCCGTGGCATGCTGGGGCGACAACTCCGAGGGGCAGCTGGGGAGCGCGTCTGCGGGGTCCAGCAGCGCCTACGCGGTTCTCGTCGACCTACCTGCAGGCTTCGAGGCCGAGGCGGTGGACGCTGGCTCGGCCCATGCCTGCTCCACGGGACTCGATGGCAGCCTGGTCTGCTGGGGCAGGAACGCCAATGGGCAGCTAGGACGAGGAACCTCATCATCCAGCGAGGCCCCGGGATACGTGACCCTCCCCTCCGGGGTGACCGTCTCGCAGTTCGCTGCCGGGGCGGACCACAACTGCATGACCGGCACGGACACCAACATGTACTGCTGGGGCAACGGGGGCGATGACAGGACTGGAAAGATCATCAACGCCGCGAACAGCGAAACTCAGTACGAGAACTTCACCGACAACTCAAGATCTTGGACCTCGAGCTGGACCAGTTACATGCAGGGTCCGGGCGAGGGCCGAGACTACGTACTGAGATCCCTATACAACAGCTGGCGAGCAGAGACCCTGACGTCTAGCGACTCATTCTCCGTCTCACAGGGAGACGTGGTTTCGTTCAAGATGAAGGCAAGGTACCACGGTAACAACGGCTACACAAGCGAGTACCTCAGAATCTACGCAGGAGGGCAGTTGCTCTCCCAGATCGACTCCAACGTCACGACCTCTGGGGGTTCCCTATCATCTTGGCAGAACGTGGCATTCGAGGTCCCAGACAGCTACAGCGGGTCTGGCGACGTCTCGATCCAGATTTACGTATACGGCCACTACAACGAGGTCCACATTGACGACCTACGAGTCAAAAACATGGAATATGGCTCCATAGGCTCGGTTCTGGAGCCCAGCAGGGCCCTCTGGGACGCGTCGGGCGGTGTCTCGCAGATCGCCCTCGGTGCACGTCACTCCTGCGCACTGCTATCCTCGGGCAGCGTGAACTGCTGGGGGCACAACGGAGGGAGCTACTCAAACATCCTCGGAAGCCCCGGCTACACTGGAACGAGCACCTACGACCCGAAGGAGGTCGACCTGTCTGGCTCGAGCAGCCTGGTCTCGTCCAACTGGACCGGCATCACCGTGGATGGCATCAACGCCGGCGATGGGGTGACTTGCGCGGTAATGAGGAGCAGCGAGGCGCTCTGCTGGGGGACATCCTCGCAGACGTCGTATGCCGACCCGGTCGTTAGTACCGTGGCCTCCACGGGTGACGTCGGCAGGAGCCCAGCCCTCACCACCGACAGCAGCGGGAACTGGCTGTTGGCCTACAACGACGGAGGCGGGATATCGTACGCGAGGTACGACGGAACGGCATGGAGCACTGCTTCCGCATGCACCTCGTCCGACGAGTGCGACGGCACGCGTGGCATCGGGGTCGCAGAGGATTCGCGAGGGACCACCCACTTCCTCAGCTACGACGAGGCTGCAGAGCAACTCGTCCACACGAGGCACCTGAACAACATCACCACCATGGCCTCAGTGACTGGCCATGACCCGAGGTACTTCGCCATCGCCAGAGACCCATCGACAGAGGAGCTGCACCTGGCATACTACAGGGCGAGTGGCAAGAAGCTGATGCACAAGACGTTCAACGGAACGGGTTGGACGGACGCGGCGGTAATAGATGACGACGAGTCATACACGGGCTACTCATGGAACGGAATGAAGATAGACGCAGGAGGAAACCTGCACCTCTCATACTGGTCCTGGTCGACCTCCGGGACTGATGACACGTGGCTGAAGTACGCCCACTACAACGGGACGTCCTGGGCCGTGGAGACCCTGCAGTCGATCATGGACCAGGACAACCCCATCATGCACACTTCACTGGACCTGGACAGCAGCGGCAACCCCCACATCTCCTACTACGACCACAAGAACGACACTCTCCGCTACACCTACCACGACGGCGCCGACTGGGTCGACCAGACCCTGACGGTAGACGACTCGAACGACAACGGCAGGTACAACTCGATAGCGCTGGACAGCAGCGACCACCCACGGATAGCGTACAGGAACGAGACGTCTGACGACCTGGAGCTCGCAACTTGGAGCGGCACGGAGTGGACGAGGGAGGTGGTCGACAGCACCAACAACGTCGGCAGCTGGGCCTCCATCGCCATAGACAGCAGTGACCTGAGCAGGATAGCGTACTTCTACGACCAAGGCTACGACCTGAGGTACGCCTCGCACGACGGGGCCTCGTGGTCCTTCCAGGACATAGACACTAGCGTTCAGTCCCAGAGCATAGTCCTCGAGCTGGACGACAGCGACAGGCCCAGGATAGCATACCAGGACTACTACAACGAGGCCTGGCTCGCATACAACAACAGCGGGACGGGAGACGAATGGCAGACCGTCCGAGTCTGGGACGGGTATGACATTGGGGACAACATGGCAATGACGCTGGACTACTCCACCGGGACGGCTTACATGGCATACCGACAGCTGGACTGGCCGGCTGACGGTGGGCTGCTGTCGACTGTCTACACGGGGACGGTTCTCGCATCAGACGCTGTGGCCAGCAGCGGCGAGACCGCCAACTCGGTCGGCATGGACCCGGAGGCCCACATCTCGGGCAGCACCGTCATAGCCCCGTTCCTGAACGGGACGGATGGGTCGTCACCGGCATTCGTGGAGATGTCGACCATCAGGAGGCCCGGTTCGGCCATAACCACCGTGGAAGGGTTTTCCCACATCGTCGGCAGCTATGGCATCTCCATGGCGCTCGACGGGGCCGGTAACCAGCACATCTCATTCTACAACTCCAGCGCATCCAGCCTGATGTACGCGAAGTTCGACGGCTACTCGTGGAATGTGGAGGAAGTGGACAACGGGGGCGCCTCCGGGCAATTCTCCTCGATAGCGATAGACTCCTCGGGCAACCCCCACATATCCTACGTTAACTCAACCACTTATCCAAATGCGGTCATGTACGCTCACCACAACGGCTCGGCATGGTCCATCGAGGTCGTCGACGCGACCCCGTACTACGCCTATGACACCTCGATAGACCTGGATTCCAGCGACAACGCGCACATCTCATACGGGGTCTACAACAACTCATGCGGGACCTGCTACAACCTGAGGTACTCGTACCACAACGGCACCGACTGGGTCTACGAGGACGTCAAGGACTACAGTACCAACTGGGGATACTCAAACACTGGCAAGAACAGCCATATCAAGCTGAACAGCACCGACGTGCCGCACGTAGTCTTCTACGAGGACTACTATGACGACGTGTACATCTCCATCAGGGTCAACGGAACCTGGTCCTCTAGCAGCGTCGATGACTACGGTGGCTGGTACTTATCGTCAGGCGAGAGGGCGATCTCCCTAGCAATCGACTCCACGGACGGCCTGCACGTCGCATACTACGACATTGGCGGCAGATTCCTGGAGTACGCACACAGGGGCATTGGCGATCCCTCCTGGACGAAGACCAACGTCCATGACCAGGGCAACCACTACATCGGCACTTCGGTCTCCATCGCTGTCGACAGCGCTGACAGGCCGCACATCGCCTACCTCGACAGATCCCAGTACGACTTGGAGTATGCCTGGTTCGATGGCTCCGAGTGGCTGGTGGAGACGTTGGACGAATTCGGTAGTACGGGGTGGCACCCAAGCATCGCCCTGGACGGCAGAGATCAGGTCCACATCGCCTACCAGAACTACTCCCAAAACAGGCTGATGTCCCTTGTCATTGCCAATGGCCTCGCAGCAACGGAGAAGGTCGCGCAAGTAGGAACCCACGGATACGGTTTGGGCTTCGCGGTGGGAGCCTCGGGAGGAATGCACCTGAGCTTCTACAACGGATCCGACTCCTCTGGCTCCCTGCAGTACGCGACCAAGGGCGGCTCGTCGTGGACTAGCGTCACGATCGATGACAGCTCGACCATGGTGGGGGCTCACTCCGACCTCGCACTCGACGGCAGCGGCAACCCCCACATCTCGTACGTGGACTCGACGAACGGGCTGCTCCGATACGCGTATCACGACGGGACGTCGTGGTCACTCTCCACCGTGGACCCCAGCGGCAGCGTACTGGGATACACCTCGATAGCCGTAGACGCTGATGGGAACCCCCGCATTGCCTACCACGACGGCACCCTTCGCCTAGCGGAATGGGACGGGGCATCATGGACCCTGACAACCCAGGATGCCGGTTCGGCCGGACAGGGCACTCAGATCACTTTAGACGCGGATGGGAAGGCGATGATCGCCTACTTCGACGAGGACGGGGGCGACCTGTCCTTCTCACTCGCCGGGCACCAGTCCCCTGCCGTCATGGGCAACTCTCAGTTCCACCCCACAGGGGCATCGATGGGCTCGGGAACCACGGGTCTGGCCTCCCTCGACTTGGGGGAGACCCATGGTTGCGCGGTCTCGTCCAGCAGCCTGATCTGCTGGGGAGTAGCCTCTGGTGGTCAGCTCGGCAATGGAGCAGGCGCAGTCACCTCCACGGACCCCGTCTCCGTCACCACCGTTGCCGGCTGGACTCCCCTGGAGGTCTCCGTTTCCACGAGCTCCGGCTCTGGGGGCGGGACCTCCTGCGCACTATACTCAAGCGACTCCAGCGGAGACAGGCGAATCATGTGCTGGGGAGATGGCTCATCGGGGCAGATGGGAGGCGGTGGGGCGGCTTCCCTGACGGCACCCGCATCGACCGACCTAGTGATGCTCGACTCAACTACTCCCCTCGGGGCATCGGACGGCAGCGAATCCCTTTCCTCCAGTCCCTACGACGTAGCGGAGATCTCCCTGAGCGAGATCGGCAAGTTCGGCTGCGCCAGGTCCTCGCAGGGGCACGTGAAGTGCTGGGGATACAACTACTACGGGCAACTGGGCAATGGAAACACCTCCACGGCCTCTGACGGGGAGGATGAGATGGGAGAGAACCTGCCATTCGTCCCACTAGGAGCAAATAGAACCGCTACAGGAATTTCCGTGGGCGAGAACCACGCCTGCGCCCTGCTGGACGACGGCAGCGTGAAGTGCTGGGGGAGGAACAACTACGGCCAGCTCGGCATCAACAACACCACCACCATAGGTGACGGTGCGAACGAGATGGGCGACCTACTAGCTGCCGTCGACCTAGGCTCGGGAAGGACGGCTACCGAGATTGCGACCGGGCAGCACCACACGTGCGCCCTCCTTGACGAAGGCAGCGTAAAGTGCTGGGGATACAACGGATACGGCCAGCTCGGCATCGGCAACTCCACCACCATGGGCGATAACGAGGTGGGCGACGACCTCCCAGCGGTGGACCTGGGCACGGGGAGGACTGCGATAGCCATCGAGGCGGGCGCCACATCCACGTGCGCCATACTGGACAGCGGCGTCCTGAAGTGCTGGGGGTACAACTACTACGGGCAATTGGGCCAGGGGCACAACGAGAACATAGGGCACGGCCCAGACCTCGACTCAAACGGGATATCATGCCACCCGACGCTTGACACGGACCTCAACACCAGAGAGTGCAATGCGCGGATGGGGGACGGTCTGCCCGCGGTGGACCTGGGAGATGGCAGGACCGCAGTCTCCGTGTCGGCGGGCTACGAATCCACATGCGCCGTACTCGACAACGGCAGCGTCCGCTGCTGGGGAATCAACTCGGATGGCAGGACGGGCCTGGGGACGACCTCTGGCCGCACCGGTGATGCAGACGGGGAGATGGGCGACGACCTACCCAACGTCGAACTCGGCACCGGGCGAACCGCGGCATCGATAAGCGTCGGGTACTCACACGTATGCGCACTGCTTGACGACCTCAGCATAGCATGCTGGGGGGACAACGGCCAAGGCCAGTTAGGGATCGGTACGAACAATGATGTAGATACCGCGGCGGAGATGGGGGCGGGCCTGGAAACGGCCGACCTGCCAACAACCGGGTCGTCCTCAGTTTCCTCCGGCTGGTACTACTCATGTGCGGTCATCGAGGACGGGACCGTCAGATGCTGGGGCATGGACAACGATGGAAGGCTGGGAGTCTACGATGGCGTGGATGACGACATCGGCGACGAGAGCGGGGAGATGGGCAGTGAGCTGCAGATCACCAACCTGTACATGGTGCCTCCCGACTTCGACGGCGACGGGTGGATAGACATCTGGGACTCAGATGACGACAATGACGGTTACATCGACGTCATTGATGACCTGCCCTTCGACCAGAGGGACTGGTTCGACCACGATGACGACGGCATCGGCGTCAACACGGACACGGATGACGATGATCCCGATGTCATGACCGCGGATCAGGACACAGTCACGAAGTGGTCCGATGCCGAGGAGATCGCCTGCGGGACTCTATGGTGGAGCAGCATCTCAGAGCCCACAGACTACGACGGGGACGGCATCTGCGACGCTATCGATGATGATGTGGACGGCAACTCATGGAACGACACCTACCAAATCGAGTGCTACGGCGGTGAGCCATCTACATGGTCACAGAGGGGGGTCTGGGACAATACAGGAGACGAGCCCATCAGTGGTGGTGACAATCCAGTATACGGATACGACTTCTTCATCTCCGATTACGGGATACGCGTATTCGCCACATATGGCGATAGTTGGTCGCACAATAGCCTATTGAAGTTCGATGGGACGGTTGCGACCCAGATGACTTACTACGGCCATGTGGGCTATTGGGGCATGGAGGAACGCAATGGGATAGTCTACGTGATTGACCAGTATGGGATCACGAGGGGTATCGACGAGAACGGCAGCATCTCATCCCTCAGCTCCAGATCGGACCACTCGATAGCATCGGCACAAGACGTGGCAATCAGCGTCGAGGGGGACATGGTTGTCAGGTGGGACGACTCGGACGGCGGGTCCGACATCAAGGGATGGTACCTCAACGGGACGGAATTCTCCATCAACGTCCCAGGGGGACTTTCTGACAACTACAATCACCACCCACAAATCGACTTTGGGCCAAATGGGAAGCTGCATCTGCTAACCGTAAACGTCTCTGCAAGAGACGCTGGACTACCTGTTGGTTTCTACCACTACACGGCTGATCTAAATAGCAGCCTCTCGGGAAGCGCGACCGTCTCGTGGAGCTCTCCGAAACTGGTTCTAGACCGCAATCAGAGCACGTCATGGGCCAGCGGCTACAACTATTCCAGTACCGATCACGGTAGAGCGGAGTTGCACGTTTCGAGCGACGGAACCGCATACGCAGCGATGTACAACGAGACTAACCTGTGGTTCTCGGTCTACGGTGGTTCATCTTGGAGCACCGAGGAGATTGCAGCTTCGACGGGTAGGAACGAGGGTGTCGAGATTGCAACCAACTCGACGGGGGTGGCTCACGTCGCATGGATCAATCACACCTCGGACAAGCTAATGCTGTCCCACAAGTCAGGAGTTTCGTGGATTCACGAAGAAGTATGGCAGAGCGATGGGTGGGAGGGATCGACAGTCAACCCGCAGTCGCTGAACTATGCTGGGCTGAGGCTGGATTTCGATCGCCAGGACGACCCGTACCTGTTGTCCATTGACGCCAACGACAGCAGTTCGGCAATTCTCCATCACAAGGGGGTTCTGTTAGACCCGTCGTACACATTCCAGCCCACGGACGCCGGTGGTGACGGGGTGTGCGACACGCTGCAGTACGCGGTGATGGACTACGGGACCTCCTCGTTGGTCGTCACGAAGGGGGAGTTAGTCTCCCTGACTCCCACCTTCGAGGGTCAGGCCCTGGTCGAGGTGTGGGCACCATCGCTACCTGCTGGACTCTCCCTCAACAACACCACCGGAGAGATAACGGGGGTGCCGACCGTGGTTGACACGACAGGTACTGCCCACACGATCTACTCGAACAGCAGCGGCGAATCCTATCCCGTCACCATCACCTTCACGGTCAGGTCCCCGGCACCGGTTCATGCTGGCTATGGCCAATGGGCCGACCACCAGTCAACATACTACAACAATGGAAGGGGATACACGTTACACGAGTACGACTCGGACAGCAACCTGTACTACTACGGGAGATACCAATCTACCTCTGCGTGGTCAGCCGACGGACTAAGCGTATCAATCAGTTCGGGTGACCTGTACGTCGCCAAGAGATGGGCGAACGGGACGTGGGCATGGGTCGTGCCGCTCACACCGACCTCCGGTATTCCCGGAGCCATGGCCGTTGACGGTTCTGGCAACACCTACGTAACCGGGCATAGGGCGAGTGGTGCCCTGGACCTCCCGGGAACTGAGCATGACCTCCCCGACAGGGAGGCTGCCTTCTTCATCTCGCTAGACACCAACGGCAGCACCAGGTGGTCGCAGGATGCTTACATCCAAGGATCAACCGATGCGAACTGGAAAGTCTCGACACAGGCCAGCGTGAACAACTACGGATTCACCAGGATGAGCGTCAATGAGACTACAGGCAATCTCACGGTTGCCGGCCAGATCTCCACCAACTCGGCATCGTTCAGGACGGTGACCTTCGGAAACGTCACCATGGAGATCCCGAGTACCAACTACAACTACTACAGGCCATTCGTGGTCAGGATCAACGCGACCGGCGACTTCTCATGGGCCACTACCTTGACTCCAGCCTCCTCCAGCCACAGGACCCTGCAGGGGATGGGTGTGCATGACGACGGAAGCGTCGAGGTCCTGATGAGGGCCAACGGGGACACCCAACTGGGGGGCCATACCGTGGGGAACGACACCTACCACTACGTCATCGGGAGGATGAACGGAACCGGAGCATGGACTGGTGCATCCAAGATCACGTCTGAGAGCCCTGCGGGATTCGACGGTAACTACGACTCTGCCATGATGGAAGTTACTCCCTCGGGAGATATGGTCATGGCCATCTGGTCCGTGAACGACCTCAGCAGCCTGAACGTGACCGGCTCGGTGTCATGGTTCAACGAGACCTGCTCCGACAGCCTCGTGGTAATCAGGCTGAGCGGAGCCGAATGGAGCACAGAGGCATCACGAGAATTCTGCCTGTCCGCCAATTCGGGATTCTATGCGGAGTACTACAGCCTGCTTGAGGTTGACCCGCAGGGGATGCCCGTCCTCTTCCTCGGGCAAAGGACGTACAACGTTGCAGGCCACCATAGGATACTGAGGCTCGATTCGAACCTGAATCCGGACTTCGAGGAATACCTGTTATACGCCAACAATCCTGCGTACTCCTATATCTTGGACTGGGAGGACGTTGCCTTCGACCCCCTTGGCAACATGCTGGTGAACTACTACGATAGTACATGCGGCCTTTACTGGAACGGGAGCCCCATGGGTGGAACCTCTAACAATTGCGAATACAACAGCGAATTCTTCATGGAGACCGTGGGGCATACCATCGACGGTGCGAATCTGGTGGAGGGCGAGTCGAGCACCCTATGGGGAGTCACTGGCCTGAGTGCCATGGGGGCGACTTGCTACCAGGGGACAAGCTACTGCGACGAGTACCTCGACTCTTGGGTATCTACCGCCCTTCCCGTTGGGTTGAGCATCGACTCGGACACCGGCCTGATCTCGGGGACGGCGACCAGCAACATGTCGCTATCCGAATTCACCCTGTGGATGAACGACACCGCCTTGGGCAACAACCAGTTCAACGTCTCATTCCTAATCCTCAATGGCAGGCCCACGATATCATACAACCAGACGGCCTTCGTCATGGAGCGTGGGCTGGAGATCGAGCCGATCGCCCCCTCCGAGGTCAATGGGACCATCCTGAACTGGACCTTCGTACCAGCACTGCCATCCGGTCTCACACTGGGGGAAAGCAACGGGACGGTCTACGGGACCCCGACGGTGAACCTGACAGAGCAGACATTCCAGCTACGAGTCACGAGCGAGGGGGGGACGACTGCCGTCAACTTCCAGTTCACCATCAACGAGCCAATCGCCAACATCTCCTACGGGAACGGGACATTCAACATCCCGAGGGACGCGCTAGTCAGCATCCAACCGACCATAGAGGGGGGCGCCGTGGAGAGCTTCGCGATCAACTCAACGGATTACCCGCTCGGACTGACATTCAACACCATCAACGGTTTCTTCGAGGGCATCCCCCTGCTAGTTACCAATCTGACTACATACACGGTCTGGGCCAACAACTCAGGAGGGAGCGCGAGCACCGAGGTCTCCATCTGGGTGATCGGGAACGGGATCTTCCTCACATTCCCCACGGACGACCTGCTGCTGACCGAGGGTTTGCCGATGCAACCGATAGCCGGACAGACGTCCGGCTCCACCCCCGAGAGCTGGGAGGTTTACCCGGACCTCCCTCTCGGACTGACATTCGGAGCCTCCAACGGTTCGATATGGGGGACTCCCACCCAAGTGCAGAACCAGACCAACTACACCATCTGGGCGAATGCCACGGGAGACCAGGCCAGTTCCGTGACCATCTCAATCACGGTCCTCGTGGACACCGATGCCGATGGAGTCGCGGACCTTTACGACCCCGATGACGACAATGACGGGTGGAATGACACCGCTGAGATCGATTGCGGGAGAGACCCCCTGGATTCGACTGACACCCCCTCCGACATAGACAACGACGGCGTTTGCGATGCCCTGGACGAAACGGATGACCGTGCTATAGCCATGGCTTATGGGGTCACTAATCTAGAACTGATAGTGAACGTCTCCAACGTCTCCCTGGTCCCAATAACTTCTGGAGGGGGAATCGCCTCCTGGGAGGTATCCCCCTCCCTGCCAGGAGGCCTAATCTTGAACAACACCACTGGTGAGATCTCCGGCACCCCAACTGCGACTTACAATACGACAGTGCATGTTTTCTGGGCCAACAACTCAGCCTATTCAGCATCATTCAATCTGAGCATTTCCGCCTCGCTACTGGATACCGATGGGGACGGCGAACCCGACATCACCGACGAGGACGATGATGGCGATGGCTGGTCCGACGTGAATGAGACTGCATGCTCCACTGGGCCACTGGACGAGGATGACTTCCCCCCCGATAGTGACGGGGACGGGGTCTGTGACCCCCTGGATCTCATCGACGACTCCCCGATTTTCCTTGCCTATGCGGTTTCGGCGGTCAATCTGACTACGAACATCACATCATTGGAGATGGCTCCAATTGTCCTAGGTGGAGAGGTGCGGGAATGGGAAACCTCCCCTCCAATGCCATCTGGACTATTCTTCAACAATAGCACAGGGGAGATTTCAGGCGTTGCCAACGTCACATTCACGCCCACGAACTTCACGATATGGGCCAACAACAGCCAATACTCCTCGGGTTTCGTCATCAACATCTCCTCATGGCGTCTCGATACCGATGGCGATGGGATTCCCGATGAGGACGACACCGACGATGACGATGATGGTTGGACGGACGAAGAGGAGCAGGCGTGCGATACGGAGCAGCTAGACAATACCAGCATCCCCTCCGACTCAGATGGCGATGGGATGTGCGATCTCGTGGACCAGTTCAATGACAGCCCAATTAGCCTGGCATACCCTCAGAGCACTGTTGTTCTAGTCGTCAACATAACCCCAGTTCAGATCCAACCAATAGTGTTCGGAGGCGATGTCAGGGACTGGGAAATCCATCCGGAGCTTGCCGCTGGGCTTGTTTTCGACAACAGCACCGGACAAATCACCGGATTATCCACGGAACCATTCAACGCGACCGATTATGTCATCTGGGCGAACAATACCCAATATGGCTCCAACTTCTCAATAAACATCTCGTCGGCTCTACTCGACACCGATGGCGATGGGATTCCCGATGAGTCCGACGACGACGACGACAACGATGGCTGGGGCGATTCCGAAGAGTCGTCGTGCCTCACCGGGGTTCTGGACCCACTGTCATTCCCAGAGGACCATGATGGCGATGGGCTGTGCGACGGCCTCGATGACATCGACGACTCTGATCTCTTCCTAGTCTACAGCATGACCTCACAGCTGCTGTTCGTCAACGAACCGATGGATTCCATAGTTGCGACGACCTACGGAGGAGACGTCCGAACCTGGGAGATTTGGCCACCACTTCCGGAGGGCCTGAACCTGGATGGGTCATTGGCCCGGTCTGGACAAGTGAACGGGACCATCAGCGGAGCCCCCATGTTCGAGTTCGAACTCCAGATATTCACCGTATGGGCGAACAACTCCCAGTACCAAAGCTCGGTGGAGATAACACTCCAATCGGTCACCCCCGACCCGGATGACGATGCCTTCGACCTGATCTACCTGGATAGCGAGCTCAATCTCACAACCAACGTGGATGAGGTGTACATGGTGCCGCAGATCTTCGGAGGTAACGTGTCATCCTGGTCAATCTCACCCGATCTTCCAGAGGGACTGGAATTCAACACGACCAATGGACTGATCACAGGATTCGCAACAGAGGAGGTGAATGGCTCGACCTACACTGTCACAGGGAGCAACTCACTCTTCATGGACGCCTTCCCCATTACGATCTTCGCCAAACACCTGGACACGGACGAGGATGGGGTGCCAGACATATTCGACCCAGATGACGACGGGGATGGTTGGAACGACACGGTCGAGATCCAGTGCGGTACGGACCCCCTGTATATCGTCAGCAGCCCTGAAGATCACGATGGCGACTGGATATGCGACCCGAACGACGAGTTCGACGACTCCCCCATCGTTTTCTTCTACCCCAACGACAAGCTAGTCCTCACCGTAGGTGAGGAGATGGAGCCACTGGAGCCACTGGTCGCTCCGAACAGCGGAGGCATCATGCTGTTCTCGGTTCTGCCTGAACTGCCTGCAGGACTAGTGCTCGACAACACGACCGGAGTCATCTCCGGAACGCCCGAGGAGGCATGGAGGCACGTCATACTCGAGTACTCACATACCTTCAGAGCAGAGAACGCCCAGTGGGACTTCTCCTACAGGGTCGACTTCGACATCTTCTGGCCGGAGGACAACACCACGGACGAGGACGGAGATGGTTGGCCCGACTTGGTCGAGCTCGAGTGCAACACCGATCCGACCAACGCTTCCTCCTTCCCAGAGGACATCGACTTGGACGGCATATGCAGCTACATCGACGAGGATGACGATGGCGACAACATCGGCGACCCGATCGACAAGTTCCCGAAAAACCCCACCGCATGGGACGACACTGACAACGACACCATGCCGGATGAGTTGACCTGCAGGTACCTGACCGACTCGGCGAACTGCACATTCGACCTGGTTGAGGACCTTGATGACGACAACGACGGTTGGCCTGACCTCAACGAGACAAGCTGCGGAACGGACTCCAAGGACAATCTCTCGGTTCCCGAGGACGATGACGGCGATGGAGTTTGCAATCTATTGGAGGTGTACGTCCCAGATGCTGTGAAGATACTGTGGATTTGCTGCTTCCCACTCCTTCTGCTGCTGCTTCTCCTTCTCTGGGTGATCAACCCGTTCACAACGAGGGAAGAGGAAATCCTAGGCCCAGAACCGGAGTATACCAGAACCGAGGACGGGTGGCAGAAAGGAAGCGGCGAATACGACGACCCGTATGTGCTAAAACCGGTGAAGGGGATTCGCAAGGGCTCCTTCGCACGCAGTCATGAGGTGATCAATGTCTCGAACATCTCCCCTAGGCTGAAGTGCGACTTCACGGACATGTCATCGGAAGACAACGGCAGTCGCTTCCGCATGCAGTCGATCAAATCCAATTCCAGGGGAGACATAGAGTTCAGATTAGAGTTCAATGACGATGGCGACACCGTCAACACCACCGAGTACACTGGACTGATCAGACTAGGGAAGGCGACGGTTTACTTCCAGTGGGCAGTAGAGGTCGAAGTGCATCACGACACCCCTGAAGAGGAGCGGGCGAAGAAGAGGGCGAAAAGAATCGAGGGGGACGCGAAGAAGAAGGCAGCGCAGTTGGAGCGAGAGGCGGTAGAGAAGGCTGCCGATGCTGAAATCGACGCTAAGAAGAAGGCAGCGCAGTTGGAGCGAGACCTGAAGGCCAAGATAGAGAGGGTCGAAAGAGAAGCCGAGAAGAGGACCGCGGAAGCGGATCTGAAGGCCGCAAAGGCCGAGATGAAGGCAGCAGAGGCCGAGAGGGCGGCCGCAATGAAGCTAGCAGAGGCGCGGCGAGAGTCCAAGCGAGAGGAAGAGGAGAGACTCCAGAGGGAGAAGGAAGAGGAGAAGAGAGCTGCGAAGGAGGATGCAAAGAAGGCGGCAGAGGAAGAAGAGCGGAAGGCCGAGGAAGAGCGGAAGGCCGAGGAAGAAGCTGCAGAACTACGTGCGATTCTGAGGAAGAAGGCGGAAGATCGGAAGGCCGAAGAAGAGGAGAATAGAGCTTCGGAGGAGGCTGCGAAGAAGGAGGCAGAGGAAGAGGCCAAGAGGATCGAGAGGGCGGCAGAAGAGAGGGCGGCCCTACTGAAGAGAGAAGCAGAAGAGAGGGCGGGGAGAATCGAGAGGGATGCAGCCAAGAAGGCTGCTGAAGTGGAAAGAGAGGCTCAAATTAAGGCCGTGGAGGCCAAGGAGAAGCTGAGGAAGAGGGCGATCGAGAGGAAGCGCCAGATGGAGCTCGAGGAGCGGGACAACCAACTAGCCCGCGAAAAGGCTGCAGAGAGATTCGCATCCATGGAGAAGGAGTTAGAGGAGAGGAAGTCGAAACTGGAAGAGCTCGATGCAGAGACCAAGAAGAAGGAAAGTGCCCTCCTCAGGGTTGCCGAGAAATCGAAGGGCATAGACTTCGGAATTCTGGGCTTCGCCACCGCTGACAACAAGGACCAACTCCAGGAAATCAAGGGAATTGGGCCGTTCATCGAGGAGAAGCTCAACGCGCTCGGAATATTCACATTCGCCCAGATCTCCCGAATGACCTCCGAATTGGAGGACAAGGTCAACGATGCGATAGAGTTCTTCCCAGGGAGAGTGAAGAGGGACGAGTGGGCAAATCAAGCTAGGAGTTTTGTCGACCTAGAGGGGGGATCAGTTAGCAAACCACCCCCTCCCGAAGGGGACATTTCCTCGCCCACGGACAAAGAACTGCTAGACCGGGCAAAAGAGGAAATCGGGAAGAAGGAAATTGCAGACGAGAAGGAAAAGGAGATGCAAATCAGGAGGGAGAAGGCGGCAGAACTCCTGAGTAGGAGCAAGAGTGAGGAGAAAACCGATAGAGTCGAGGAGGATGAGTCGGGAATCGACTTCGCAACGATTGGCTTCGGTTCCGAAGAGGACAGAGATGACTTGCAGCAAATCGACGGCATAGGGAGGTTCGTCGAGAAGAAGTTGAATGCGATAGGCATCTACAAGATATCCCAGATCGCGAACATGGATCAATCAATCTCCGACGAGGTGAATGACGCAATTGGCCTCGGTCCTGGGCGGATTGACAGAGACGAGTGGGCCCTACAGGCCAAGCGCCTGATACGATAAGCATTTGATAGAGGGTCTGTTGGGAGTGATTGGATGGCTGACCCGATAACCGATGCATTTTCAACCCTGATGGGTTATCTCGACGAGGTAGAGGAGGTTGGCATATTAGCCCAAGTTGGGGTCTCCCTGGGTCTCACACTATTCTTCCTACTGTTCACCAGATACGTCGTCCTAAAAGTGGCATGGCGAATCGTGAAGAAGACTGATGCGACATGGGACAACGAACTCCTAGACCCAATTTCGAACCGGGTTTACATTTTCGTGCTATTGGCAGGAGTGGAACTCACGATGATGTGGACACTCGGTAGGAACGATGCAATCTACACCGCGGTTGCACCGTACTTCTCGGGCATATACATCCTACTCTCGGCCTCGATAATTAGCGTTTCAATCAAGTTCATCGTCCCTGCAGCCTTGGACAGATACAACACCAACAAGAGCGTTACAGTCACTGGAGGGAATCCCCTGGTAGTCTTCTCCTCCAGAGGGATAGTCGGGTTCATGGGCATTTACCTAGCACTACAAGAAGTAGGGATCGAGCTCCTAGGAATACTAGCCTCCCTTGCGGTTTTCTCACTGATCATTGGACTGGCAGTCCAGCAGACCCTTGGCAACATGCTCAACTCATTCATGCTGGCTATCGACCAACCATTCGAAGTGGGAGACAGGATAGAAGTCCAGGGAGTAACTGGGACAGTGATGTCAGTTGGGATCCTCTCTACAAAGGTGCTGACCCTAACCGAGCAACTGGTAGTCATCCCCAACAACCGGCTCGTCGACTCGACGATAACCAACTTTGCCAGAGGTGGTGGTGATGGGACGGGTTCCAGGCACACCCTCACGCTGGATATAGGGGTGGACTACGATGAGAGGTCCGCCCATGTCAAGCAAGTCATCATGGAGGTGGCCAAGAGATGCCCCAATGTAGAGGAAGACCCCCCTCCGAGAGTTCTCCTCAGAGAGCTATCGGACTACTCGAAGAACTACAGGCTCTACGCATGGATTGCGGATTATAGCGATGAGTTCCTAGCCACCGACTGGCTACTCAGGGAGATAGACAGCTCATTCAGCAGAGAGGGCATCAGCATCCCTTACCCGGTCGCAGTAGAGCTCCCGGTAAAGCCGAGCCCCTTCCCAGAAGGGGATGTAGGCGAAAGGATGCGTCGAATGAAAACGACGCGCCAGCATGTTTCTAGGATAAAGATGCTCAGGGACGAGGCTGAAATGGAAGAGGAGAGGGATTCTGCCAGAACCGAGCTGGAGGTCCTGAAAGCCAGGCTGGAAGAAGGGGACATCAAGAAGGCGGAGAGGGACATCCTGGAGAACGACGTGCGGGCTCTGGAGTCTCTTCTAGCACAGTTCTCGGAGTGATTCTGCGAAACCTCTTCAAACCTAGTGGCACAATATTGCCATATGAAGGCTGAGGACTCCGGAACATCGGCAGAGAAAGCGGGTTTGATCCTAAGCGATAGGGAAGAAGCAGGAATCACCAGAAAGAAAGTAGAGACCCCATCTGAAGAGGAGGGCGGGGGACCGACGATCTCATGGGATTATCGCCTCCCAAACGGGAAGAATCTGTCGGATGAAGACAGAATAGGTTTCCTCAACTCGCTGGCGGTTCCACCAGCTTGGACCGAGGTGTGGTTCTGCCCGGACGAGAATGGACACATCCAAGCCACAGGGAAGGACTCGAATGGGAGGCTCCAATACCGATACCACCCAAAGTGGAACGAATACAAATCTATTCTGAAGTACCAGAACGTAGATGAGTTCGCAATTGCACTAAACGAGCTAAGGAGAAGGGTCGATTCCGATCTTGGTGGAGGCCCTATGGACAGGGCCAAGGTAGTGGCAATCGTGGTTAGGCTGATTGACAGATACCACATCCGAGTCGGGTCAGACCAATATGCCCAGGAGAACGATTCCTATGGGCTAACGACACTCCAGGAGGGGCATGTGAAATTCTGGAAGGGGAAGAAGGCGATAGATGGGGACATAGACGCCGTGTTGAATTTCACTGGCAAGTCAGGCAAGGAGTGGAAGCTGTTGATCAAGGATGACCATGTTGCCAAGTTGATTGAGGAGTCGGGGAAGGTTGGAGGCAAGGAGAAGGCCCAGGATCTATTCAGATACTTGGATGATAATGGGGATGACTACGACATCAAGGCCGAGCACATCAACGACTACCTGGAGGAACACATGGATCACCGATACACGGCGAAGGACTTCAGAACCTGGGCTGCGTCATGGAAAACCGCCGCAAGGCTAGCCATGGTTTCGGAAGCCAGTGAGAATCAGATAAATAAGCTTCCAAAGCTACACAAGGATGCTGTCGAGGAATCGGAGAAGACAGGTTTTCCCCCTTACTTGACGTGGGCCGGGAGGACTCTGAAGGGGACCGAGGGGCTTGCAAAACTCGCAGAAGCAGGGAAACTCCCCGGAGATGGGGAAAACGAGCGGAATGCCACCATACTGGCAGTAATCGACACTGTCGCTGCTGATCTGGGCAATACCAGAGCTGTTTGCAGATCCTCTTACATCCGCCCCATGTTCTTGAACGACTGGGAATCAGGAATATTCATGGATAGATGGGAAGAAGCAAAATCCGGAAAGAAGCGTGGTAGAGAAATGATTGAAGATGAAAATACTGCAATCAACTACATGAGGGCCCATGAAGACGATGAGTTCCAATTCTCAAAGAACTGAGAATGTTTGAAGCGGGGCCTGCCTTGCTCGTGGCATGGACGTTGACGTCAAGAGGAGGCTCGACCTTCTGGGTTTCCTCTGCCCGATTCCTGTCCACGAGACTCGTAGAGTACTGAAGACCTGCGAAAAGGGCGACAAGATAGAGGTGATTTGCGACGATCCGGAGACGCTTTTCGACATCCCCGCACTTTGCGATAGGTTAGGAGTGGTACTTGAGGAAGTGGAGGAGAAATCAGGCGAGTTCAGATTCGTGATCATCAATGTGACTGGTGACATGTAGGATTCAAATGAGGATTTCACTTCGGGTGTTCATGAACGCTGGACGGATTTACGAAATAGGCGAGGTCCCAGCTGATGCCCGCCTACCCACCGAACACGGGGAGTTCAGAATCAGAGTATTTCACGAAGAAGAGACCGGTCTAGACCATGTTGCACTTCTGCTCGGAGACATGGAGGGCCCAGACCCAGTCCTAGTCAGAGTTCATTCTGAATGCCTTACAGGAGATGCTTTCAGCAGCCTTAGATGCGACTGTGGACCCCAATTACATGCAGCAATGGGGTTGATCCAAGAGATTGGTTGGGGGTGCTTAATCTACCTAAGGCAGGAGGGCAGAGGAATTGGCCTACATGCAAAGATTCAGGCATACAACCTGCAAGACAGAGGTGCTGACACTTTGGAGGCGAACCTAATGCTGGGCCATCCAGCGGATGCCAGGGACTATGGAATCGCATCTGAGATGCTAGGGTCGGTCGGAATAGACAAGGTGAACCTGATGACGAACAACCCGGACAAGGTGGAACAGCTTTCGGAGTACGGAATAAACGTGGTCGAGAGAATGCCATTAGTTGCGGGCGTGGGAGATGGGAACGTAGACTACCTCTCAACCAAAGCAAGAAGAATGGGTCACAAGATCAGTGAAGAATCCCTCGGAAAGGAATAACCTGGGGCCGTGACCGGGACTCGAACCCGGGCCGGCGGGACCACAACCCACCGTGCTAACCGCTACACCATCACAGCCAGAAGTAAGTCAGTCGTGTGTCAGCCCGTATTTCAACAGTTATGCTGGCAACCTATGAGCCTAGTACCAACGCCTTGAAGCCAAGAAAGCCTTCGTTCGTTGCGATGAGGGATAACAGGACCGCCTCAGCCCTCGCATTAGTGACAGTGATTGCTCTGCTCTCCCCTATTGCTTCTGGCGATTCTGTGATATCTTCTGAGCAAGTCGAGATTCTCGAAGCAGGTAGTTTCCAGAATAGTGCCGATTGGTCGTTCAGCAGCACAAAGGGATTCACTTTGGAGCAGGCTGACTACACGATTGGGATGATTGCTGATGGTGAGATGTCCTTCACCCATTCCAGACCGGACAACTTCGATGAATACACCTCTTGGGCTAGTAGTGGATGTGCAGACTGCAATGCAACATTCGGCGAACCTGACGGATTCTACTCATGGTCCAAGGGACCGGACATAACGATGGGGGGGTACAGTTTCACAGGATTGCATTCAATGGAAATCGAGAATGTTTCCCTAGTTCTGCATATTTCAATACCAGATGAGCTACCCAGTGATGAGGTCAACGTAATTCTGCAAAACCAAGGATCTGACATCTTGGTTACGACGTTTGCAAGGACCATCAGTGCCGTGAACAGGATGAGTAACCCCCTGGTTCTGAATCTGGATAGTCTCGTCGAGTGGGATTGGGCAAAGTTGGAACAAACGCAATTCAACGTTGACTACGTATCAGACAACCAGGGTGCTGATGACTCAGAGGTGAGGGTCGATGCTGTCGGGCTGAGGGTTAAATTCCACAAGCCTTGGTTCTCGTTCGAGAACGCCAGAGCGGATCACTCCGTCATTCTAGATGAAGTCCCAGTAATAGACATCGGACCATACGAGGGAAATATCACTGGACTTTCTCATAGTACCTGTGGACTAACCCCAAATAGTTCTGAGAGTGGTTTGTGGGAGTTCCAAATCACCCCGCCTCCCAATCAGGATTTAGGTAGGATCCATATCTTTGGAGAGGGGAATCACACGATCTGGATTTCATCAGTAGAATCTGGCGGGGAATACCATGTAATCCAATCTGGTAAGCTGATAGGGCCCTCAAATTCGGAACAACATTTCAGAGTAGAAGTCGATGAAGGTTGCATTTCTGGTGCAAGAGTTGACATTAACGATCCTCATTTGGTGGTCACAGGAAGGGTTTCTGGAGGTTTCGCTGGACTTTCAGGGGAATCCAGCAATATCTTGTTCGCAGTAGGAAATTACCTGGTCCACTCCGAGGAGATGGATCCCGGACAATTCGTAGTCTCCGTCCCAATCGGGCATGCCCTACCTATGGAAGGTGAGGAGCTGAGGTTCGGAGTTGCGACTAGATTCCAATGGTCATCCAACGGAACCGCGGAGAATACGATTGTTCATATTAGTTCGATGTCAATTACTGGAGGATTCTCCATTGAATGGGACAGAGACCCATTCTGCGAGGAAATCGGAGACTTGGTACTAGTTGAGGATGGCGGGGGGCAGATTATCCCCCTATCGCCCATATGCTCAGATGACTTTACCGACTCCAACGACCTCATTGTAAGTGCGTCGACATCAGATGGCGATCTTCTCAAGGCTACTGGAGAAGGGAGCTCACTGACAATCGAACCAGGAGAAGAAGAGAATGGCATAGCTCAAGTCTTTGTTACAGTAAATGACGAAGCAGGAAATTCATGGGAAGGGTCATTTTCTGTGGAAATTCAAGAAGTTCTGGACCCTCCGCAAATAGTCCATATCCCAAGTACCCTATACATTGAACTAGGGGAATCACACGAGTTTACACCTGATTTACTCGATCCAGACACATCACAGCTAACTATCACTACGAGTAAGTCTTGGGCCGCAGTGAGTGAGAACGGAACCATACTGATAGAGCCGGTGGAAATTGGGGAACACATTCTGAACATCTCAATAAGTGACGGAACGTCAGTAGTTTCGAGGAATATCGTTGTCTTTGTCACAGCAAAGCCGGATTTACTAGTCGAGTCAGTTGAGATTAGGGTCGGTGGATCGGAGTCACAGATGCTAGCAAATGGTGATGTGATCGAGATTATTGGTTTCATTCGTAACCAAGGAAGGGGCTCTGCGCAGAATGTCACATTCTACTGCAGGATTGATGGAATCTTAGTCGGGACAGGGGCAATTTCTGATTTGGGGCCTGGGGATCTGAAAATGGCAATCTGCGATTTGCAATTTATGGAAACCTCTGAGATTGCTACTTTCCAAATTGAAATTGATGGGACGAACTCGATCGAAGAGACCTTAGAGGGGAACAACCACCTCGATATCACCATTCCAGTGGAAGATTCCGAGGTAGACTCTGGGAGTGGGGGCAAGGGTGCAACTGTTGTCATAATCTCATTGCTAGTGGTGACGATTTCGCTAGCTGCATTTCAACTGGGGCCAAAGTCGTTGAAAAAGGATTTCCAACGTAGGAAATAGTCGGCTTTTGGCAGAAATTGGCTGACGTTTGGCTGATAATCATAGCAAACTAGGGAATGGTTATACAGGGATCGAAAGCGAAACCTAACTACTGCACTAGTGGCTTAGGCCGCGAATGCGGTGGTGTGTGAGAAAATGATGATATTGAAAATTAGGCTGGAAACAGACGAATGGATCTACGAAGAGCACGAGTCCGCTTAGCGGATTACTCCTTCGACCAGGTCTGCGGGTAGGACCCGGGTTGCATGATTACTGTCTTGGGTATAGCGACTTGACCAGAATCCATCCCGGGGATGGAGTCGGAGTCGACAGTGAGTTCGGCGATTGCCACAGCCTCACCTTTGAGGCTTGAGAGGAGGACCGTCCCCCCAGAGAGCAGGCCCTTGGGAACCGAAACAATTCCTGGCCTTGCAAGTGGAGCACCGTGAGAAAGAGCAGCCACTGCGCCGTCCTTGATGATTATCTCAGGCATCCCCTCCAAGACAGCCTCTACTGGAGAGATGAGTTTCGAGAGTCCTCGAGGATCGTCATGCTCACGCCACAGGAAGACTGCATCGGCTAGCTGTTGCATATTACATGCCATTTGATCGTCAAGAGAGCCAGTCCTAGAACGATGGAGTTCCAACAACTCACAGTCGTTACTGGATAGTAGTCCCAAGTCCCGAATCAGAGTTCGGATGTAGGTTCCTGCTTCGCAATCGATGGAAAGGAGATGGACTCTGTCACCTTCTTCAGTCTGAATCAGGTTTGATTTTGTGACTTTCCGTGACCTAACCTGAATCTTCACTGCCGACTCCTTAGGGGGTACGTTGTATATCTCGCCCTGCATCTTAGAAACAAGCTCGTGCAGTTCTGGTCCTCCTATCGGATTCTTGAATCGGATTACTGCGACATAGCTCTTGGGTTTCTTCAGTAGTTCTCCAGTGATCTTTGTTGATCTGCCGCATAATAGGGTCAGAAGTCCGGTTGCGAATGGATCCAGGGTGCCGCCATGCCCGATCCTATTGATGCCCAACATAGAGCGGGCCCACGCTGCAAGTTGATGGCTGGATGGCCCGGATGGCTTGTCAACCAGTATAATGCCACACTCAAGGAGTTCTTCTAGTGGACGCTCGTAGGGCATGCAACCGAAGGACTGGTTTGTTGTTGCAGATTCGTCTACCAGCCAGTTCTCTTGTTTTTCCATTCAATCACCTACCGAGTTCGGAGTCTACTGACTGGAAAACTTCCAACTCATCCTTTTCATCCGCATCTATGACCAGACTGTAGGGGGACATGTCATCAAGATCGATGCCATATAGGATGGAGTATCTCTCCATGTCGTCTTTCTGCCTCTTTTGTGATTTCCTCAGGCACTCCACTAGGTCACCCCCCTCTCTCTTCTGAATCCTCCTCGCCCTCTCCTGCTCGGAAACTTTTACCCAGACCCTCAGGCAATTGAGGTTGTTCTTATGCGCCCACCAACCGCTAAGTCTGCTCTCTACTATCTCCGGAGACTCAGGTGAGGACATGCGCTTCTGAAGGAGTGAGTCCAGTGACCGGTCTACATCCAGATCTTCCTTCGCCGCAGAGCTCAATTGCTCCACTGTTAGCCCCCTCGTTCTGGCCTCATCCCTGAAAACATCGCCCCCATTCAGTGATGACCATCCGCGAGATGATGCGATTCTGGATACCAGCGTCGATGTCCCGCTCCCTGGGGGTCCGCTGATCGTGACCCTGAGCAAAGTATCATCTCCACTCGCTTCTACATACATCGCATCTTAGGAGCCCCTTTGGTGTCCTAGAAATCATGTCCGATTTGCAAATGTTACATGTTACTCCCTCACGAGGGGGAGCTGCATGTTTGTTCCCAGACCTACGCTGGGAGTCATGCTTCGAGGAGATACCGGTCTTTCTTGGGCCTGCTCTCCGCTGGGACCTACGCACAGTGGAAGATGCGTTCGAGGAAGTCTTCTCATCATCTAGCATGTACATGAGGGGCTCTGGGATTGAATCCCCAGATAGAACTAGGGGATGTCTGGAGTAACGAAGTAACTTGATGTGCCGATCGATAATTCTACCTAGAGGAGCGCTCATTGCTATGTAAGTCGATATCCATGCAGGGAAAATCCACAGAACTCTGGAGCTAAAGCTCCACATTGGATCCCAAGGTAAACTAACAAATCCAACTCTGAAAGACTCCACAGAGCTAGCCATCCAGCTAAATATTGCAATAATGAAAACCATAGTAAAGACCATTGGTTTCATCATTGAAGATTGCATCTTCATCTGCTCTGGCATCATTTCCATCTGGATAGTCTGCATCTTGTCGGCCATTGCTGTATCCCTGGCCATCCTAGCCTCCCTCAACTGCTTGCCAATTTGCCTGCTCCGATGAGAGAAGTGAGCCTGTTGAAGTGGGTCCATGAAGAGGGAACGTATGATTGTGTTAACTACCATGATGGATGATCCGACGATGAAAACGGTCGGGACGAAATACGTCTGATGGAAGGGCAGCATTGGTTCTAGGACTGATCCTGCTACATCTGAGAGGCCGATCCTCAGGCCCGGGTAGAACATCAGCATGACCATCATTCCGAGTAGCATCAGCATAGGCAGCATCATCGATGCCATGGCATCGGCTTGGGCATCACCTCCTGCCTGTGCTGGAGCCATATTGCTTCGGCATAAAAGGACGAGAATAACACTTCGGTAGATTAGAGCGATTAAACGCCTTCACGAAAGAGTGTTTCCGCACACTACGCATATAGAAGAGCCCATGTCGACTTTGAAACCGCAAGCGGGACAAAGGCGAGTTTTGCCTTCATCCTCTTCTTCCCCTGGGTTTCCGTTTTCTTGCTTGTCATTTTCTTGGTTCTCTTCCCTCCCTACGCCTTCATCGTCTTCGGATCCAAGAGTTTCATCCATGAATTCCTCTGGTTCCTCTGAGGGTACTTCTATGACCTCCTGAGAGGGAATCGGCAGGGGATCTGCCTCTTTCTCGAGCCATTGCGGGACATTTGGCTCTTCATCGACCTCTTCTCCGAATGTAGCACCGTGGAAGTCCTGAGCATCAGAAACCTTGTACTCTGCTTCGGGATCCCCTTGGATGGTGTACAGAACTTCTATCCTCTCCCCTTGAAGGATCCTACCGATAGCCCATGTGACCTGAGTTCCATCTCGAGCAGACTCCTTTGTGACCGATGCTTCTCTTTTTCCTTCCTTGTCGGATCTCACAATTGATTCCTCTATTGTGAATGTCCCGGGAACGATGTCATGAAGTGCGAGATCGTCAAGTGCACTATCGGAGCTATTGTGAAACATCAGCATAATCTCATATTGCCCGGACTTTCCTCCAGGGAAAACCTCCTTCCCTGTGCTGATGTTTCTTCTCTTATGTACTACTGAAATCTTGGGTGGCCTCTGGACCATCCTGGTTGCAACGGGACCGAATCTCTCGGAGCTGAAATCGACTTTGATCGGAGCGACCAGTAATTGATTGCTTGGAGAAGGATCGGGGGCAGTCAATGGATATCGAATTACGACGGCCTTTCCAGGTTGTAGTCCAAGAGGTGCCGAAGTACCGATTGTCATCCTTAGGGTGTGCCCGTCCCCATCTGGAGACACGTGCTTATCCTCTAATTGGGTTCCTTTCACTACATCTATTCGATATTGCTCTTCTTTGAGTTCTGTTCCCTCTATTTCTATTGAAATGTCACCGACGGAAGGTGTTTCGAAAATTCCAGGCACGTCGTCAAGAACCCGTAGAACATTTATCTCAGAGGTTCCATTGTTCTCAAGGGTAATTACTGTTTCAATATTAGAAGAAATGTAAGATTTTATCCTAGACTTATCGAATCTCTTCTGAAGAACGGCATCCAGGACAGTTAATTGCTGCTCCTTTAATTCAATCGTTCCGGATGACTGAACAGAGACTCTAGGAAGAATTGAGAACCTGATCTCTTGAGTGAAGCTGGGCTGATCATCAGATTCTACTCGTTTAACCATTGAATCCCATTTTCCCTCGGGAGGGACATCTTGTCTGATGTCTGAGACATCGAGAATCGCGTCTTCCCTTCCAACGAGTCGAACTGTAGCCCCAGAAAGAGAAACCACGAAAGAAGACTTGTTTTCGAAAACGCAGGTACAATGCCAAACACCGGGCCTATCATCTTCTTCGGCGTTCACATAAGAAAACTGCCGACCCGATCCGCTAACCCTCTCGAATCTGGCTCTGGAGACAGTTGCTTCAGACGAATAGGTAGCCGATGTCACTCCTGCGTTAATCTTCTCAATTGATTCGGTATTTATCTTGGCTGAAATTGACAGGTTCCTTATCTCCCCAACATTCATCCTACCAATATCCCAGACAATCGAGTCCTGTTCTATGCTGTACAACCTGTCATCTGGAAGAACGAAAGATTTCGGTATAGTCCTCTTTACCTCGACGTCATACAATGGTGCTGGTGAAACATTCTCAATCTCGATATTAATTTCGATTTCCTGAGGCGAGTCAGAGTAAACCAGTGAAAGACTGGGTTCCTCGTTACGTGAACTATCTGTGTCAATGGACTCTTTCAGGACAAGCATTCTCGTTCCTGAAGCAGTATAGGGAATGGCTGTCTCCTCTGTTGGGTCAAGTTCCTTTACCGAAGAAACCTTGTCTCCGAAATCGGTCGAGTCAATTGATTCAAGATGAACCTCAATATCCCATGCCCTGTGCTTCTTACTCGAGTTCCTAAGTATCAACTCCCCGTCAATTGACTGCTTTCTAATCGTACCATCGGGATTCAACACAGAGGCCTCAGTTTCACTCAGCGTTGCATGAAGTTTGTCACCTGGTATTGAGTCAACTTCCGATGAGGTTCTGAGAAATGGTGATGGTCTAGTTTGTTTCATCGGATTGGATTGCGAGAATTCTGATTCTTTCACAAGTCCGAAGGCATTGATGGCTTGAGACACTTCCGAGATAGCTTCCGAATCTTGTTTGTCATCATCGGGCCACCGGAGTTGTTCAGGTTGAGTTTGGATTTCGAAAGATTGACTTATCTCTGTCTGATTATTGTCTCCCTCAGAATCGAAATCATTTTCCAGTAGTGATAACGAATCAGCCAATGAGTCAATCGAGGAAAAATCGTCAACATCCTGCTCCGGCTCCTCTAGGAAACCAGGAGGTGGTGGAGGGGCGTCGAATCCGATTGGAGGTGGTGGAGGGGCGTCATCCTGCTCCGGCTCCCCCTCTAGGAAACCGGGAGGTGGTGGAGGGGCGTCATCCTGCTCCGGCCCTGTCTCCTCTTCTCTTACCTCATGGTTATCCAATTCTTCTATGTCATTTTCACTCATCTCGTCTTCCGATTCGAAGGTATCTTGGTGAGCTTCTGTTTCTCCCAGATGATCGTCCCCCTCTGTTTCATGGCTGGCATCCTCACTGTCTTCATCATCCAGACCAAGGAGCATCCTCCTCGCTGCTTCGTGGTCAATGGGGAGGTCCTGCTCTGATGTTTGGCTTTCGTCAAGATCTGGTAACTCTTGCGAGGAGAAACCTGCTGGAGGTGGTGGTGCGAAACCTGCTGGAGGTGGTGGTGGCAATTCAAACCCTAGAGGTGCAGGAGGTGGACTAGAGTCACTTTCCTGTTTTTCTGCCACTTCTTCTTCTTCATAAGAATCAGAGTCTTCAACCATGAAATGGCCCTCAGGGTACATTCTCACGAGTGCGGGGTTCGTTTAACGGTTACCTGATGAAGAATGTGGTTGTTTCTCTGAGAACGTTGAAGTTGGGAACGTTCTCGGCGACCGTATGAGCTCCAATGATGGGACAAATCCACCAGTGCTATTCGTAGTTGGGACCGCGGGAGCCGGAAAGAGCTCGCTAGTTACTTCTTTCCAGAGATGGGCGAGGTTCTTGGACATAGATGTGCTAGCAGTAAATCTTGATCCAGGGGCAGAGAGAGTCCATTATGACCCAGAGTTCGACGTCAGGGATCTAATCTCACTATCTGAAGTAATGGATGAATATGACCTAGGGCCAAATGGGGCCCAGATTCTGGCAGCCGATCTAGTAGCCTCTCAAGCAGAGGAGGTTTTCGAAGAGATTGAGGGTCTTGCTGGCGACATTATGGTTGTAGATACTCCTGGTCAAGTTGAGCTTTTTGCGTTTAGAGAGGCTTCCAGTCATCTTGTTCATGTTCTTGGACAGGGCAGGGCATGCCTTATTTTCCTGTTTGATCCATTGTTATCTAGTACACCTAGTGGATTTGTCTCCCAGATGCTTTTGTCATCCATAGTTCACTTCAGGCTTGGCCTTCCAACTGCAAATTTCTTATCAAAATCAGACCTACTAGAGCCCGAAAAACTGGAAAGAATCCTAGAATGGGGCGATAACTTGGATGTTTTGGAGGCTGCTTTGTTTGAGGAGTCTTCTATGCAGAGCAGCTTTGACGGGGGCGGGCAGAGGGCAGAGTTTGCAATAGGGCAACTTAGGATGATGCAACATGCCGCAATTCAGCCTGGCCTAATTCCACTATCTAGTGAGATGGAGGAAGGGCAAGCCGATGTGCTAAGTTTCGCACAGAATATTTTTGGTGGAATGTCAGATGCCAAGGATGGTTTTGCAGGAGATATTGAACATGAAAGACAATGAACAGAAGGTAGACCTTCTGGCGATTGATGATATTTCCGAAAAATTATCCGAAATAGTAGATTGGGCTATTAGGATAAAGAATGATGATGAGGCCTTGTATGATTTCAAGCCTCTCGATGGCATGTCTGTAGGTTCAATCTATGAGAAACCATCAACCAGAACGAGAGTGTCGTTTGAAGTGGGGGTAAATAGACTCGGTGGGCAACCGATTACTCTTCTTTCAGGTGATCTGCAACTAGGAAAAAGTGAAACTATCGCAGATACTGCTTCGGTTCTCTCGAGGTATTTGGACTGCATCACATATCGATGCTTCGGGCATGACGACGTCATGGAGCTTGCAAAGCACTCTACAATCCCAGTAATCAATGCTCTTTCCGATCTCCATCATCCCTGCCAAGCAGCAGCGGACATGATGACGATTGTGGAGAATTCAGATAGAGTGAATGGGCATGTTGCATGGGTGGGCGATGGAAACAACGTTTTGCATGATTTGGCATTGGGATGTGCAATACTAGGATTAGACATCAAATTCGCCACACCTGTGGGTTTTGAACCCGATCCGGATATCATCATGAGAGCTCAGAAGATTGCTGAAAGGTCTGGATCGAAAATTGAGGGATGTAACAGTGCGGAGGATGCTGTTACTGATGCCGGTGTGATTTATACCGATGTTTTCGTCTCCATGGGGGAGGAACATTTGGATGGCAAAATGAGTTCATTCGATGGATTCCAGGTAAATGAGGAACTAGTCGCCAAAGCTGACGAGAGTTATATCTTCATGCATTGCCTTCCTGCTCATAGAGGCGATGAAGTTACAGATGGAGTGATAGATTCGCAGAATAGTGTGGTTTTCGACCAAGCAGAGAATAGAATGTGGGCCCAAATGTCGATACTAACATTACTATGCAACGAAGCAGCATGGCAGACCTACTGGGAACTGCGTTAACTCGGAACCAGGGACATCGTCAAGAACGCAAATAGACAAAGTTGCATCGATATTTTGATTAATTTCTGCGCAGCGTTATCTTCGGTAGCGAATAATCTGGGCTTCACCATCATCAGAGAAACTACTGCTGGGATAACAAAAATCACATGCCAGTCAGTGAAAATCTGGAAAAATGGCAAGAATGGAGCAAGTATAGCGGCTAGAGCCAATGCAAGCAAAACTGCGGCTACTGCGCGTGCCCTATCCACGCCCGCCCTCATTGCAAACGTGTTCCTCCCCTCATCTCCATCAATGTCTTCTATGTCTTTCACAATCTCCCTTGAAAGATTGTAAAAGAATCCGATCAGGAAGACCACCCAGGACCTAGCATCCAGTGGCTTAGAAACACTAGCAGCACCAAATATTATCACTAGGCCTACAGATAGGCTGATTGCGATATTTCCTGGTAGGCCCTTGTCCTTCATCTTGTAGCTGAATCTTGAGCTTGATTCGTAGTTAAACAATAGAACTAGTGCAAATGACCATATTGCCAATGATGGTATCCAATCCCCTACCCCCGAACTCCCAGTCGAGGAAACATAGCCAGCAAGCATCAATGAGATTACTGAAATAATCCCGGTGATTTGGATCCCCCTTCTAGCGGATTCCAAAGCTATTGCTCCCGAAGGAAGTGGCCTATCTGGCCTGTTTGTCTTATCGATCTCAATGTCCACGTAGTCATTGAGGGCGTTCCATGAGAACATGAACGTCATTACTGATATAGAATGCAGTACCGTGATTATAGCATAGTCTCCACTGGGCAGTCCTCTTGATGCCAATATTGATCCCAGAAATACCCCAAATACCCCAGACACAGAGTTTCCTGCTCGGAATAAGGATGCCCATGAATGGACTGATGGGGGTGCTTTCACAACTCATTGACGAAGAGGAGAGTCTTCATCCCTTCCCTGACTAAGATATTACCAGAGTGGTTTCCTTCTGGGAAAGACCCCAGACACAGACGGTGTATACGCTCCCTCTGAATGGCCCCCTGACGTGTCCTACTTTGGAGAATCTAGAGTCCTTTGCCATGATATTTCCTACCTGGTTCATGGTAGCCCCCCATCGGAATCTGTCATTCAAGTGATCAAAAATCTCCACTGTATTTGCTGTCCCTTTATCCTCTAAGAGAGCAAGAACCTCACCCCTAAGCCTCCTTGTCCGTGACATCAAGATACCTCCGCTTTGGCGGGAATGGATGATAGCATCCTACGATGCAAACCGGCCCACCCATTGGGGCTGATCTCAACAAGACTGTTGTGCACCACCATTGGGGACCAAGATTGACTGCAATCTAGATCTCCTGAATGGCTGACTATGATGCCGTAATTGTCTCTTCCCATTTTGTTTTCAGTCATCTTTAGACTAGACAAGGGGACAACTTGATGTGGTTCTGGCCTCTTCCTATATCTTATTGCAGTGTGTTGCTTTCTTCTTCCAATCATGACCCTATGTCTGGTCATTGACATATTAATCGAGCCAAAAGGGGCGTAAGTGAAAGTGAAAGTGAAGTTAGGAGAACTATGGCGAAATACAACGTTTTGAAATAGAGATGGGGCCTCCCCAAGTTACCGCTCGTGTGGTGTAGTTCGGTCCATCATGTCGGACTCTCGATCCGTCGACCCGGGTTCAAATCCCGGCACGAGCACCAAATTGGAGTATGATGATTACAGTCATAAGTCCACCTTCGTTGGAGTAGTAAGGTCATATGCGAATAGAGCGTGATCTGAAGCTAACTTTCGATGATGTACTAATACGTCCCAAGAGGAGCACGTTGGTCTCAAGATCGGATGTAGATCTAGTCAGGGAATTCAAGTTTAGACACACAGAGGGAACTTGGACAGGAATACCAATAGTAGCTGCAAACATGGATACAACAGGATTGTTTTCGATTGCTAGAGTGCTACAAGGGCACAAAATGCTGACCTGTACGCAAAAATTCTACTCCACCAGAGAATTTTCAGAGGCATGGGGAGAAGGGGTAGACCCAACATGTATCGCAGTTACATGTGGTTCAACAGCCGAGAGTTTCGACCTATTGAAGAGAAAGGTGGCGACCAACAAAGATCTGAGGATGATTTGCATTGATGTTGCAAATGGGTACCGAGAAGTATTCCTACAATTTGTAAGGAAGGTCAGAAAGGAATTCTCTGACAAAATAATCATTGCAGGGAATGTTGCAACCAGGGAGATGACAGAGGCCCTGATACTGGCTGGGGCAGACATAGTAAAGGTTGGAATTGGCCCTGGTTCTGTATGCACGACTAGGAAGGTTGCGGGTGTTGGCTACCCGCAACTATCGGCAATTTCAGAGTGCGCTGATGCTGCTCACGGACTTAATGGGCATGTGATGTCAGATGGTGGTTGCTCATCACCTGGTGACGTTTCCAAGGCATTCGCGGCTGGGGCTGACTTTGTGATGCTCGGAGGGATGCTAGCAGGTCATGACGAGTCCGGGGGAGAAGTGATTGATGATAAGGACGGGAATAAATACAAGTCGTTCTACGGAATGTCTTCGGCAAGGGCAATGGAGACTCACTATGGAGAGATTGCTGGACACAGGGCTCCGGAGGGGAAAGAGGTCAGAGTCCCCTATCGAGGAGCTCTCGAGACCACCATCCAATCGATTCTAGGAGGGTTGAGATCGGCCTGTTCATACGTAGGTGCCAGGAGGATCAAAGACCTCCCCAAATGCACCACATTCATTCGGGTTAGCATGACTACGAATGAAGTATTCCAGAAATTCAACGTCGATTAGTCGAAGTCGTTGCATAGTTCGCCTTGGGAAGGGAAGCTTGTTGGATCCTTCGGATTGGTGTTCCATTGACTCTCGCACCGATTCACAAAACCATCCCCATCCGAGTCAATTAGGGAATCTGATGAGTCGAATGGATCGTATCCGAAATAGTACTCCCACCCAGCCCACATGCCATCCTCGTCCTGATCTTGGTGGAAGACCTCGGATCCATCGTTCCACTTGTCCCCATCAGTGTCGTTATTGATCGGGCTAGTGCCATTCTGGTACTCTTCGAAATTGGTATAATTCTCCAAGTCATCATAGAACAGTGATCCAGCAGGAGTAGTAGGGTCGATGTGGCATTCGAAATCTTGGGGGTCATCCCATCCTGGGCAGTATCGGTACATCAGATTGGTCCTGTTGAGGCCGTCATTATCCATATCCTCGCTACCATCGTTGATCCCATCGAGGTCCGAGTCTGGCATCCTCGGGTCCATTGGGCCCCTGGAACCAAGTGCATTCAGAGTGTTGTTGTCGACGAGTCCGAGCTCAATTGCCTGCTCAGAATAGCTCACCTCCCAGCCGTCAGGGAGCCTGTCTCCATCTGAGTCGTCGTCTACGGGGTTGGTGTCCCATCTATCCGGGGCCTCTAGAGAGTTCTGGAGGGTGTCGTTGTCGATATCGTATATCGAGTCCACTGGAGAACCGAATGATGGGTCTAGTGCCCATCTACCCTGCTCAGGTACCGAAAATCCAGACAGGTTCATCTCATGTAGGAAGTATTGGGGGTCTAGAACCCCATCGCCGTCCCTATCACCCGAAGAATCGAATCCTGAGACATAGTTAATCCAGATCCAACCCCCGGGACCCTTGCCGCATTCAATCATTGATTCGCACCCAGGAGGGAGCCAGTTGTTTGTAGAAATCCAGAGGCTGTGGCTGTTTGTGTTCTCCTGGACTGAGAAAACCTGCATCTCCCAGCCATCGGGTTGCCCGTCCCCATCGGTGTCATTGAGGAGTGGATTAGTTGAGCCCTGCCAAGGGCGAGGGACAAAGAGGACCTCGCTTCCATCGTTAAGGCCGTCACCATCGGTGTCGGCATTGTTGCCATGGGTGATGTAAAGGTCAAGCCCGTCTACAACCTCCTCCCCATCCTCAAGGCCGTCGTTGTCTGTATCAAAGGCTGAGGCATTCGTGAAATAGTAAACCAATGTCCCGTTATCGTACCAAGGGTGACCATCAACGGCCTCCCTATAGTCTTCCAGTCCATCGTTATCGGTATCCTTGTCCGTTGCGTTAGTGAATGTCTCGTAGTACTCAACCGAGTCAGAAAGACCATCCTTGTCCGTATCGAAGACTCCGGGATCCGAGCGTACAATGACCTCTCGTACGCCGAAGTCGACGATGCGAATCTTCCATCCGATGACTTCGATGCCGTCTATTAGCCCGTCTGCATCGGTGTCTGCGACCAGTGGATCGGTAGACCTCCCGTCAACAACCCCATCTCCATCTCTGTCTCTGGCATTGTACTCATCCAGGTTTGTGAACCTCTCGTGCTGCTCGACGACGGTGATTAGTGATTGTAGTCGGCTTTTTACCTCTTGATCAATCTCCACATTGATGTGGTAAACCCAGCCAGCGGTTTCAGTCTTGACGGGGATATTGACGTAATTGCTATCCACGACCGTTCGGACCCAGAGTACTGTCTTGTTCGCCTGAACATATTCACCGGGGGTGACGTCTATCCTCTCAATCGTAGTCGCACCAATCATATCTTTGTAAGTTACAGAACCATCGTTGTCAGCGTCGTAGCCATCGAAGTCTGGGTCATCATCGGCATTGCTGCCATCATTGGGGTGGATTCCGCTTTGGAACTCCCAGCCATCAGGCATACCATCTTGGTCAGTATCTGGATTTAGGGGGTTAGTGAAGTTTGAAGGCCCCCAATCGTAAGAAACTTCGAATTCTTCGACATTGTTCAGTCCGTCTCCGTCAGAATCACCATATGAATCCGTCGAGTTTGCCGGGTTAAGGAACCAGTTGTAATCTGAATCAAATGAGTAGCAGAATTCGAATCCGTCGGGCATCCCATCGCCATCCGTGTCCCAGTCCCCTGGTCCGTTCAACCTGCCATCGCCATCCATATCCTCATTGAACCAGTTGGGGTTGTCCAGCGGGCTCTTCTTCTGAAGAGTTGTCTGAATTCCGCCATTTGGCAGAGCCTGAGCAGTGAATTGGATTTCTGAAGCAAATGCACGGAGGTGCGGGGCTGGTAATGTTAGGGTCCCGAAGGTTGGACGGCCACAGAAAGATTCCAGATCCACCAGATGAGTAGAAATCTCAACTAAATCGTCTATAAGATCCCCATCGCTGTCGGAATCTCGCGGATTTGTATCATATTTCTCCTCCACAAAGTTCCTTAGCGTGTCTGGCTCGGGAAGTTCTAGATCCAGAATAGCATCACAGGAATGGCCGAATTGAGAACCCATCTCCTCCCACAAATCGTCGCCGATGTCCAGTTTAATCTCTGCCTTCATCGAGGGAGTCAGCAATGGGCAATTCCAATTCCCATCAAGTGGGTCTAGCAGGGTAATGACTCCTGCCGGAGTAGTAATTTCGTGAGTGTGCCTAGATTCCCACCGATCATTCAGGCCATCCCCATCGGTGTCCTTCAGACGGGGGTTCGTCCCCAACTCCGCCTCATCTAGATTTGTCAGCCCATCTCTATCTGGGTCTCCAAGTGGTCCGTTGTCCGGATTTGGGAATGTCTCATTCTGCTCTCCCGTCTCCCTCTCGGTGTCTACCGAAGCTACTGGGATGTCTTCGCATTCTACCTCAGTGAGTCCCTCTCCTATCGTGATGCATGGCTGCCCAGTATCGAGAGGATCGAGCCCATTCTCTATTTCCCATCCATCGTCTAGGCCATCCCCATCGGTATCCGCTTCCTGCCAATTGGTCCCGTAGAGGGTGCTTTCCATACGATCTGCAATCCCATCGCCATCCCAATCACAACCTATCGTTGGAATGTCAGGCGGGCACTCTCTCTGATTCCCAGGGTTCAACTCCAAATCTTCCACAGCTGATTCGAAACCACCGCTATTCGTGCTTGAAAGTCCGGCACCAACTACGGTGTAAAGACCTGCCAAGCACAGCGTTGCAGTAATCGCTGCGACTGCATATTGATTGTGTGTTAAGGCCATACAAACACCCCGCCCTCATGGAGGGCGTTTCATGCAACTTGGGTTCGGCTATAATGATTAATGGGGATTGACTGCTGGAAAACTGGGGATTTGGTGTTCAGCGTGGTGATTTTTCATCACTCACCCCGTAGGAATGCATCGATTCTGTCGAATGCCTCTGAGAGCAACTCCACTTCCGGCAGGCATACCATCCTGAAGTGCCCTTTGCCCATCTCGGGGGAGAAACCAGAACCATGGACGAGCAGGACATGCTTCTTGTGGAGGAGGTCTAAGACGAAGTTCTTGTCATCCGATGCTAACGTTGGATCTGTGATTCTTACAAATAAGTAGAATGATCCTCCCGGGGACTGGCACTCTAATCCATCTATGGATTCTATTCGACTAAGTGAGTAATCCAGTCTTTTCTTAATTAGTTCTCGATGAGCGACCAGCCAATCTTGATCTTCAACGAGACCTGCAAGAAAACCATACTGAGCTGGAGTTGAGGCACAAAGACGACTACGGAGCAGCCTCTCGACCCCATCTCTGACATTATGCAGCACCCCCATAGGATCATGCCATGCCATGTACCCAATCCTCCATCCTGGTGCGAAATAGACCTTAGAGACTCCGTTTAGGGTGATTACTGGGACATCCGTTGATCTTGATGCGAGAGAGACAAAATTTCCTGAGAAGTCTAGGCCGTCGTATATCTCATCTGAGACTAATGTGCACTTTGGAAAATCTCTGGCGATTTCAATTAACGAGTCTATTTCAGATGGAAGGGGGACGTTGCCCGTAGGATTATTTGGGTTAATTAGAACCAAGAGTCGTACCTTTTCGTCCATCTTTGAGCGAATGTCATCGAAGTCGATGCGCCAGCAATCCTCCGAGTCTAACTTGTATTCGATCGTCTTAGCCCCGTACATTTGTGGATATGCCATGTATGGAGGGTAGTGCGGCCCGGGAGCAAGAATGGAATCTCCTGGTTCTAGGAAGGCTGCAAACAATATCTGTAATGCCTCAGTTACTCCGTGGGTCACGTAAACATCTTCCTCCGAGCATACCCATCCTTTCCTGGACTCGGTGGAAGCAATTGCCTTTCTTAGAGGGGTTATCCCATATGATGGGCCATACCCGTTGTCTTGGGAGTCAAGGGCTCTCTTGTATGCATCAATCATGTGCCTCGGAGTCTGGAGTCCCTTGTATGCCAGCGGATCCCCGATATTCAACCTGATAATCTCGTGCCCCTGCTTCTCCAGCTCTATTGCTGGAACGACGACGTCCCTGATCGCGTACTCGATAGAAGAGGCCCTCTTGGAAGCATCAACTGAAACGCCCATTTTCTCACAAACCTAGGAGTTGTCGTGCAGAGTCTAGGGCTGCTGGAATTCCATCTGAATTGGAACCGCCCCCTTGTGCCATGGTCGGGCTTCCCCCCCCACCCCCGCCAATGTGGGTAGAAATTGAATTTAGTATTTCTACGGCATTGTGGGCCTCTGCGGCTGGAGTGCCTTCGGTTATAGCGACGATAAGTTTCCCTCCGTCATCCTTAGTGCCGAGAACCGCAAGTGTTGGTTTTGATGGGTCTCTAGTTAGTTCCCCAAGCATTGACATTAGTGCCTTAATGCCACCCTCTACTTCCATAATTGAATAACGAATTCCATCTCTCTCAATAGCTCCATCGCCACCGCCACTGGTCCTTAGTCTGACGATTTCGGCCTCCAATGACTCTATCTTCTTCTGTTGTGACTTCCATTCGTCAAAGAATCGGGAAACGGCTGTTGGTAAATCTTCAGAGGAGACGCCGAGAACCTCGCTTGATTCTTTCAATAGTCGCTCTTGCTCCCTTGCATGCTCGCGTGCCGTCTCACCTGCCACGATTTGCAGACGCTCCACCCCGTCTTGGACTTGACTGGACCGAATGATGCGTAACTCCCCAATTTTACCGACTTTGTCGTGATGCGTCCCCCCACAGGCTTGGACATCGTGATCACCGATTCTGATCACCCTAATCCGACTGGATTTTGGAGGGCCGCCCTGATACAACTCGAAACCGAATAATTCGTCCGCTTCGGCACGAGACATTTCGAGTTTCTCGACCGTGGCATCAGAGGCAATTACATCGTTAGAGAGATCCTCAATTCGATTAAGCTCATCTCTCGAAAGACGGGAAAAGTGAGTGAGGTCTATCCTAGCGTAACGTGCTCCCTTGTTGGAGCCTGCTTGCCAAATATGCGGACCCAGTAGTGCTCGAGCGCTTCCTCCGACAATGTGCACGGCTGTGTGATGGTCCATCAACTGACGGCGTCTGTCCCAACTAACAGTTCCAGAGACCTCGCCGATTGGTATCGAACCATCGGTGAGATGGTATATGGTGCCATTTTCGACTCTAGTGTCACAGACCAGAACATCACCTAAGGAGCCTTGATCCCCCAATTGCCCCCCTCCCTCGGGATAGAATAGTGTTCGATCCAGAACTACATAGTGAGTAGGAATTTTAGTGACCTCACTAGATGGATTTAGAGAAGATAATTGCGATTCGGATAGATTGCCGCAACCTAATACAGATGCTTCGAAAGAAGTCTTGCTGGTATCATCATAGTAGTCCATTGATGTTGAAGGATAATCATCGAGGGGGAATATATTGGACTGGGTCTTTTCTTTGGCCGCGGCCTTGGTCCTTTCTGCATTCCTAGATGCCATGTCCGCGGCGAAGCCGACTCTGACAGCCAACTCTGTCCAGCCTGCAATTTTGGCTATGGAAATTGCCATTTCTGGATTCAAGCCACGTTCCTCTGACAATCTAAAGAGAGTCTCATCTGGAGCTTCTGTTGATTCAAATGGCAATTCTCTGAAGGCCGTCTTTACCGCTGCTTCGCCCTTTCGAAGCATTTCATGGTATCTTATTTCCTCGAGTTCCAAGATTCTCATCACACCATCTTTAGATTGGGTAAAATTGGTGAATTCTAGATGTTTTTCAATGTGATGAATACCGAGTTCAGATAGTGAGACCCCAAGTGCCAGTTCTTCCTTCATCCTGCACACCCTTCTTGCCAGCATCCTGACCAAGTATCCGGCCTTTGAGTTGCTTGGAACCAATCCATCGCCCAACATATTGCAGATAGCGTGCATATGATCCGGTATTGCATAGATGCTGGATAATGGCTCAGTGAGGCGCTTGAGTTCTTCGATCGAAACTTCCAGGCCCGACTCTAGTAGCCTCTCTGACAGTTTCAAGAACAGGGCCTCGACATCCGTTCCTACATCGATATTCAGGATCCCAGCTAATCGTGATAACTCCCCCAATAGAAGATCAGTATTGGAAGAGAGTTCGAGTCCCCTAACCATCTCCTCGAATCCGGCCAGATCTTTCAGCCAATTTACCGACTCCGGATAAATTGCATCATATATCGTCGACGTACCTGCTGCGGCCCAGCAGAATCTCTCAAGTCCGTAACCAGTGTCGATTATCTGCAAGTCCATCTCACGATATCTGAGCCCCTTAATCTCAACTTCACCCCCTTCATGTTCCTCTAGGTTCATGAAAACTAGTGTGGCCAACTCTAACCCCCCAACTATCACTTCCAAAGCTGGGCCTGCATTACCCCCCCCTGACCAAGGATTCTCAACATAGGTCAATTCCGCTGGACTGATGCCGAATTCTCCGATGAGCATCTCATCGCAATACCTTACGCATTGGTCAATCCAGTATATCGTGTCATCTTCTTTTGGTCTGTTGAAGGCGTGATGAGCCATCATCTCAAATGTTGATAGGTGCCTTCCAGACCTTCCCACGGCAGCAACATCGGTTAGCCTAATGCAGGGTTGGCTGATTACCAGTGGATTTGCCGGAGGAGGCACGAGTCCGCTAGTCACATGGGGTTGGAAGTCTGCTATACTGGCAATTGTGAGGTGGATATCATCCCTCCATCTCGCTATAACAGGAAATGGGGGAATTCTAGAGTGACCTCTCTTTTCGAAGAAGTCTTGGAATTTCTCTCGCATCGCATCCTTCAGTTCCTTCCCCCTAATCGTAAATCCAGAGATAATTGGATTTCCGATGAATGTGTATGGATCATCAGTGCTATCCCCACAGGTCCTCCTATTTTCGTCCCTAGTCCAGAATCTGGCACCAGTCACAGAACATTTCTTGCAAACATGCCCCGATTCCGACCAGAAGGGAATATTCACCTCTCCGAAGTTCACTACGCCTCCCTCGGCCACTCCATTGGACAACGGGTCTTGAAGTCAATGCGCGAAATGGCCCCGGTGTGTTGAAAGGAAAGCATTTGCCAGCGGGATTGATGGAAGACTGGGCCCGGTTTCTTGAGGACGATGGGGATTCCCTGATGAGGATAAAGAAACGAGGAGAGATGCTAGTCGATGCGGTGATTGTTTCGGATAGTAGCCATGTTGGGAAGAGCGATGACAGGTCTCTGGAACAACTGACAAACACTGCATCTCTGCCAGGCATAGTTGGAGAAGCCTGGGGCATGGCCGACTTCCACCAGGGATTTGGTTTCCCGATAGGTGGAGTTGTAGCTACCGACATAGAAAATGGCGGAGTAATCTCGCCCGGTGGAGTAGGATTCGACATCAATTGTGGTGTCAGGCTTTGCTCGATAGATCTTGGAATTGAAGACTTAAGGCATCTGACTAGAAAAAAATCAGGCAGTGGAAGTAAGGAATTTGGGAATCGACTGAAGGCCAGGATTCCGGCTGGGGAGTCAGGAAAGAGCGGGTACAGCCTTAGTTCAAACGAACTTGACGAAATCCTATCCGATGGTGCAAAGGCTGCTGCCGAGATTGGCCTAGGGCATGAAGAAGATCTCTCTAAAATGGAGATGAAAGGAAGATTGGAGGGTGACTCCGGGAGTATCTCGGATGTAGCGAAAAGAAGGGGCATATCGGCTCTCGGATCAATAGGCAGGGGGAATCACTTTCTTGAGATCCAAGTAGTAGACCAGATTTTGGACCAGAGAGCTGCTAGAAGATTTGGATTGGAGGAAGGGAGGCTTACTGCAATGATCCACACAGGTTCAAGGGGACTTGGTTATCAGGTGTGTTCAGAGCATGTCAAAGGACTAGAAGGGAAATTTAGGAAATCTGATGGGAGATGGAGATCTGAAGAATGGGGGATCTCGATTGCTGACCCGCAACTCGCCTCTGCACCTTTCTTTTCCAAAGAGGGGGAGTCTTACTTCGATGCGATGAAGGCGGCTGGAAACTATGCATTTGCGAATAGGAGCAGTGTGACTCACCATCTGAGGAGCGCACTTAGGGCCCACATGGGGACCGAGGTAGATGTTGGGGTAGTATACGATGTCTGCCACAACATTGCCCGTGTAGAGGAACATGTGGTCCACGGGTCTTCTTGCACCTGCTGCGTCCACAGGAAGGGGGCCACCAGGGCATTTGGGGGGGATAATCCTGAGTTATCTGGAAATTTCTCTGGAATCGGGCAGCCCGTTCTGGTACCGGGGGACATGGGGACCGCGTCTTACGTAATGGCCGGACCGAGTAGTGGGACAAACCGTGCATTTGGATCATCTTGCCACGGTGCTGGAAGGGCGATGTCTAGAACCGAGGCCAGGAAGAAGATTGACGGTGCGGCGGTCAAAAGAGAGTTGGCCGAGAAAGGGGTCGCGATATACGAGACCCATGAAAAATACCTGTCTGAGGAGGCGCCTGACGCATACAAAGATGTGGATGAGGTAATCAGGCTCACAGAGAAAGCGGGCCTTGCCAGACCAGTGGCTCGCCTAAGGCCACTAATAGTAATCAAGGGGTAGTGGAATCTACTTTGAGATAAGGATCAGCTCTATGTCATCGTGATCCAACATGATGTATTCCTCGAATTTGTCATTGGGCTCCCCATTGACATTCAAGATGATGTCATACTCTTCCCAATCGGAAATGCCGCTTCGGTCGATATCGAAGTTTCTGTCATCATCCAGAGATGGGCCCCCATCCCTTTCCCATATCTCAAAGAAAGCCCCGAGGGGGACATTCATCTTGTCGGGAGTCTCGATATGCAGCTTCGTGAATCCGGTTTCTGAAGAATCGTGGACGTGGACCCATCTCATCCCCTCTCGACAACCTATCTGATCGATCCCGGTATTGGGGTCAATCGTAATCTGCTGGCCATCCATGACTACCTTCAGATTTGGATGGTAGTGGAATGAAATTCCGACATCGCTGTGCTCCAAGCCACCGAGACACCCATCAGAAACCTCCCAGTCGGGTTCAGGGTCAAATATTCCCGGTTGCAATAGTGCGACGCCCAAGAAAGCAACAGTGGCCACTGCGGCTGCAGAAAGTAGCCATTGCTCAGTTGTCAATGAAATTATTCCCATGTGTGACCGAGATGGGCATTTCACTTGAACTATGGGTAATTAGAACTACATTGAGTATCCAATTCTAGGTAAGTTGGTTTGTGGTTGTGCGGAACCCGATTGGACGCCATCCGCCTCTTCCATAATTATCGTCAGCAGAGTGTTCACCAGTGCTCTTAGCTCTTCCAACTCTTGCTTCATATCATCTAACTTGGTTACCTCTGTCATAATCGCATCCCATCCGAGGGATCTCTCCCTCGTTTGCTTTTATTCCAAATTAGCCTATAAACAAGTCAGGGTCTTTTTCAGTATCGGAGGGGTTTTTCAGATGCAACAAGGAGAGGCCATTTTCCCGCTACTCGTATCCCTCGTCGTTGTCGTCGTCCCAGTCTTCGTCATAGACGTCCCCTCCTCCGGAACCCCTGATGATGTAGAACGCGGCACCCATCAGTGATAGCAAGAGAACCAAAGACCCGGCAATCCAAAACATTCCACTGTTAGGGCCAGAACCCTCGGACAAAGAGCTTACCTCAATATCGCTAATCTCCACATTCATGTAGTTCTCATTTCCATAGTCATCGTCCACTACAAGAACCAGAAGCGGTTGTCCGGACTGACTTGGGCTGTACTCAAATTCGGCCTTCACACTGGAACTACCTGGGGCAAGGTACAACTCGACCGGGCCATTCATGATAGTGGAAATTGAAGGTTGGAATGTCCCATCTATCCTCTGCTCGTAGAGGCCCACGGTGATGGTCCCCTCACTCTTCCCGGGATTCTCCCAGTATGTCACGATGGTGATTCTATCTCCCACTAGTGGATTCTTCGTAGGAGTGATTTGGGAACGAGAGTACTGGCCCTCGAACTCAACGATTCGGACCGTTGGGGTCCGAGGGTTGTCCGGCCCTCCGAGACCGGCCACTTCGTTTCCTGCCTTGTCTGTAGATGTAATCCAGAATGACACCTTGTCGCCATCTTCTATATTGAACTCGAGAGATGGCCTGAAGTCAATCTCCCCTCGATAAACGTGAGTCCCCTCGGTGCTGGAGTACCAAGGAATCTCCCCAGTTTCTTCGGTTCCAGGGATAATTTGGCCACTCCTCTGGAATGCCCAAGATACTTGCAGTGACCCGTAGTTCATCCCTATTTCCTCGTTGATTGTGATCGTCACCATGACCGAATTCATTGAATCGGTCTCTATGACGGTGAGGGATGAGTCTGGGTATGCCTCAACATTGAACAATGCGGTAGGTGGCTTTGTATCGACGGTTGCTGTGGCATCAGAATTTGACACCGAATATGAAGATCCTGGAGTCCCTATCAAGGAAGTGGTCAATACGGTTGTTGGTTCAACTGGCTGGAAGTTTGGCAGGGTCATCGCCACTGTGAAGTTCCCGGATGGCTCCACTGCAGATAGGGCCTCGTAGTTCCCACTCCCGTATACCATCGATAGTACTACAGTCAAATCTGGAGTGACCTCTGCTATCGGGACTCCGGTTCCTTCGTGATAAACAGCTCCACTTACCGAGAAAGAATCGCCCTGGCCGAGATAAAGTGAAGTTCCCAGTGCTGGAATTATCGGGGCAGTGAGGTCCTCAGTGTAGATCGGGATAGCGACAATCCTGTTATCTAGTCGCCAGGAAAGTGAGCTTAGCACTTCGGACTCTATCTGATCCAGACCATCCTCAACCAAGACTCTGGGCTTGCAATCAAAATCTTGCTCTTCGAATGGCATATCCCATGACATCTTGAAGCGGACACTCAACTCGGTCACGGAGGAGGTGATGCTCTCGGTGCTTGCACTGATTGTCTGCAGCATGCTACTGCTTGGAGTAGACAATGTGGAGGAGAAGGGTTCGTAGGAAAAGACGCCGAAGTCGCTGCTATAACCACATAGGAATACCGTGATGTTGTCAATGGTACGGAAGCCGTTTGGCTCGTCCAAGCGAACCTTGAACGTGTGTTCCTCCCCTGGAATTAGGAAGTAGTCGATGTTGTCTTGAGTTGCCCTATCCAGGGAGAATGTTGAACCCCCGCCTGAACCAGTGCCTAGTCCTGCTCCTGCGAATTCCACCATCACGTCCTCTGCCACTACTACTGAAGCCCAGGAGTTGTCTGCACCTGGTCCACCTCCAGTCCCGCCATCTTGGTAAGTCAGGCCGGCCCAGTCTGTCCCCTCGACGTATAGGTGAATCATTTCGTTATCAAGTGAAGAGACATCGATGCCCAAGAATTGCACTTGCTGCTCGCCAGTTAGGCCAACGCTCAGATCACTGCTCTGTGACTGGTACTCGTCCTCATCGGCCACTCCATCCCCATCCAGGTCATCTAATCCCTCTCTCCAGTACTTCAGAGTCAGGGTCTCCCCCCTGGCTTCACCTTCACTGATTGTGATGTAGGGGGAGAAGGTCGTAGGAGGTACGACCATCCCATCAACATACTCGAGCCCGATAGGTGTTTGGACCTGCATTAATCCGGCCACAGGTGGATTCGTATCCACTTCGATTTCAACCGGGGTGAGAGTACCCGTGGTGTCTTCTGCCCCATTGGTGGAGCTTGATGGCCCCACTCTGAGCATCAGCGGCGAGAGCGTCATCGAGCTAGCATCACTATGTGTCGGGACCATGCCGGAGAATTGCCCCTCGTCATCGGTCTGCAAGGCATAAATGGCACCAGAAAGATCCAGTGCTACCGAGAAGTCGGAAGCAGACGGCCTCTTTGCTTCCTGATCTTGGAAACGGACCGTTCCAGAAATGTTTAGCATACTGTCATCTTGTACCGGGAATGGGTAAAACAGTGTGTCATATGTATTCGAAATCAATCTTTCAAACTCATCTCTTATTTCGAAGGAGTCTATCTGTAGGTCGTTCTCGACGGCGTTCTCCCCTGAACGTCCACTTTGAGATGTGGCGGGCCAAATTGTGTCACCATCCGCATCGTTTGCTCTAGCCACCCATGTGATACTGTCAACATCGTCCCAGTTCCAGTCGATGTTGAATTTCCAGTGAACTTCTATGTCCACATAACCATCTGTGTGAGTTGTCTCTGCGACATAGCTAGCGCCGGCATCAAGGGGTGCTATTGATGACCCGTATGATTGTGAGAACAGAGGCGATACTGATCCAGACCCCCAGAGACCGTCTGCACCATTATCGACCTTGAAGCCGATTGTGTTCCCATCAGAAGAAGACCCAAAGAGGGTGATGTCGGCTATCTGTGAGTTATCAGTCAGATGGTGATGGCTGGTAACTATCTCCACGATATTTCCATCGGGGTAGAAGGTGTTAGGAACGGTGAACTCCCTATTTACGAACATGAAGTCGTAGATTAAGGAGCCATCCACCGAGATCGCCCCATAGTCAGAAGTAATGCTCAGAGGGATGTCGGTCTCCTCTTCGAAATCTTCGTCGGAGATGCCTTCGAGGTAGTCTCCTATTGAGGAACCCAGTCCTGAAACATTCTCGAAGAACATGTAGCCGACTCCAAAAGATGAGACTGAAACGGCCTGAGCGGATGTTGATGTTACTGACAACGGAACCTCTACCCAATCCCTGCCGGTAGATGAATCGAAATGACTGGCGCTGAGAAGCCCAATGCCAGACATTTGTGCTAGACTTAGGGTGCTAGTGAATGGCGAATCACCACTGCCACCTGAAACTGAAGCTCCAGCGATTGTAACCGTGACAGGGGCATCGAAACCATCCGAATCGGGGGCGATGCTGACGAACCCAGAGTTTACGGTCGCCGATTCGGGAATCATCACTGTAAGGCTCTCCGGGTTCGAACCATCTAGGTACAAGGGGGCGCTTCTCGATACCGAGTCTCCCAGATCAATCCAGGACTGCCACCCCAGATTCCCATAGGCATAATCGTCGCCATCGAACATAGGGAAGGACCAATCATCAGTTCCATCGTTAAGAACATCTAGTCGGGAATTGGAGGGTGGGTTGGAGAATGTTGAGGAAATCCCAAGGACGTCTATCCACCCATTGGTAGGCAGATTTACTGATGCCGCGAAACCGACCTGCTGGTGTGAGAATTGTATTGTCCCGCCCTTATTCGCTGAACCTAGAGAATTGCCCAACTTATCGAAAACTGTTACAGAAACAGAACTAGAGATGTTTCCTTGGATTGTTACGCTCTTGATGGGGCGTGGGGAGAAAACGAAGTCGGAGGTAATCGTCCCAGTTACTGCTGTGGCATTTAGGAGTCCATCCACAACTTCAACACCTGCACTAAGATCCCACCCATTTTGTCCCGAGTCGGCGTTCAGTATCCTCTTACCGCCGACTGTGATCCTCGACAAACTAGGAGTCTGCTCGATATCATTGGAACCCATGTGTATCTTCACCCTGATCTGTGGGTATTGGTCTGAGTCGATACCGGCGAGGCTGATGGGGAATGACAAATTTGAGAAGCCGGGAACTTGGGTTCCAGAGCCCGCATCCAAGATGGATCCACGAATCCACCCGTCATGTGCCTGGCCCTTGATATCAACAAACCCCAGATTGAATTGCTTTGCATTATCCAAAGTGAACGAGGGGCTGACCCAACTACCAGGAGCGCCGTAGTTAGAAATCTGTACTCCGGCGTTATCGATGAACCATCCAGCTAGGCTCCAGATTGCGTCAGATCCGAATGCGAACTTGAACTGGACTGAGTCTCCTTTGTATGAATTTAGATTAGCCCTAAGATTAGTCATCTGGCTGGTTGAAGACCAAGAACCAGACGATGCTGCTCCAGTACAGTGGTCCATAGAAAAGATTGCGTTTCCTGCCAAATTGTGCCCGGCAGATGTGTAGGCTGTGCTCGAGTACCAACCGGGATCGAAATGCAGCCAACTGCCGCCGTTGACCTTGATGAACACCGCGCCCCCATCCCACGAGGCCTCGGAGCAGGACCAGTGGTCAAATGTGAGGTAGGAGGTCCCGTTCATTGGTATGTCATAGACGGGCGAGATTAGCCTGGCCTCATTGATTCCGTTTTCATAGAGGCCAGAGAAACCGACTCCGTACGCATACGGGAAAGAAGCGGCCGTTGGAGGTCCCGAGTTAGAAGAGACTCTGTTAAGGGTGAATTTGCATTTGTCAGAACTACACGTTCCGCTGGTCGACCTAGACCATCCTGGAGCATCGGAAACTGAAGGGGTGTTGGCTGATGAGTCCTCGAAACCGAGCATCAGGGAACTCTCACCCTTGGGGATAGATCTGTAAATCCAGTCATCAGGAGACGGGTTCCCTTGGGAATCTAGCCGCCCGAAGTGAGACATTGTAGAGGAGGAGTTGAATTCATCGACGAACAAGGTACTGCCACCATAGTCTACTACTCTGAGATGAGAAATTGTCAGGCCCTCTCGTTCGTCTTGAGAAGTCCCCCCATAATTGAATGAGGAACTTGTATCGACAACGATCCTGATGTCCACACTGGATTGGTCCTGGAATCCTGATGGTATGTCTAATGACACCAGTCTGAAGTCGTTGCTCTGATCGCCGTAAGATTGTCCGTTGTCGGCGGTGTATCCGCTTCCAGGGATTGCGCCGGACCTTACAGCGCAATCTGACGCGGTGCTACTTGTGCTTGAGGAAATATCGGCCCATGTGTTCCCATTCAACGAAAGTTCGACGCATGCGTTGTCACTAGTTCCCCCCTCCAGATCCCATTCCATGTTGAACTCAATCGTGGAGGTGGAGTTGGTGCCCGTCAGATCGAGGTTTCGCTGCAGAATACCATATGCCATGGCGTTATAGGTGCAAGAGGTAGCTGTTGTGGTGTAGCAACCGTGATGCCAGACATCCAAATCTACTCCCTGATTGATAATGTTAATGTTGTCAATGAACCAGCCGGGCCTTTCGTTTACGGCATCTGGATGGGTCCAGATTAAGAATCTGAACTGGATCTTGTCGGAGTCATCTATGCCTGAAAGTGATGAAATAGAGAAATTGCTAGTAACCCATCCACTGTGAGATGGAGAGGCAAATACTGGGACGGGGGAAGTCGCCCCGTTTGGAGTTGGAGCATCTGTAGAGAGGGTACTAGGATACCCGCCCTGTGGCTCAATGAAGTTCCAGTCACCCCATGTGGAGTTTGATTTTAGGCGGTATTCCACCCAAGTACCATCCCCCCCTCCGGAGGAAGTGCTGTCTACATGGTACCAGTGATCGAAGGTTAGGTAGTATGAGCTAATGTATTGGCCTGTTGGAACATTCTGAGGTGGAATAAGAAGATGGCCGGACGTCCCTGCCGGAACGGGTTCGCCGGGAAGGGTCCCCGCGGAAACAAGACCTTGCGTAGATGAAGAAGGGACAACGCCGTGTGCAAGAGTCTGTTCGTTGCCGACAATACTTCCATTCATATCTTGAAATGTCGTAGCCCCCCAAAGTTTGCTACCGTGACAAATAAAGGAAGTATCTGAGATCTCAGAGTCATCCAGATTCCTATTCCCATTCAAATCTAGGCCCGATAAAAACTTGGTTCCCGCATATGTGCAATTATCTCCACGGGGCTCGGAAATGATATCTATCTCGTACTCGTAATAATCCCCGAGAATGGAAGTAACATCACCTCCAGAACCGCCAGAGTCGCTGATAACAATAGTGGGGGAGGAGGTGTAGTTGGCACCCCCATCGGTAACTTCTACGGAATGTATGACTCCTGTCGAGTAAACTTCTGCCGACAGAGATTCTCCGGTCCCACCCGACACACCAACTACGATAGTGTCTGAGGCCTGGTATCCAGATCCAGGAGAGTCGATTGTGATAGAAGTAATTTCACCGCTGGAGGAGTCTACCGAGTCAATCGATGCCGCTGCACCAGTACCATCGCATTGACACTGAATAACAACCTGGTCAGCAGTGTCAAATCCGGAACCACCGTCATTGATTGTGATGCTCTCTATGCCGGAGCTCACAGCATATGTTCCTGAGAAACCCGACCCGCCTCCACCTGTAGCTGATAGGTTCCCTGGGGCATATCCGGACCCTGGGTCGTCTATTGACAAGGAAGTGACGACGTCGCCATTAGCAAACGTCTCACAGTAGATTATGGTCTCGATGATTTCATCGTCATCCAGAGTCTGGTCGAAGTCATTATCTAGACCATGATCGATGTAGTCCCCTGGTGACCCGCCGCAGTCTGACAAGTTAGTAGACGAGGATTTGATGAATACCCTTTGCCATCCTGGGGAGTACTGATATGCAGAATTGAGGGTTACTTCGATTTCGCCTACATCGAATGTGCTTACATTGGAGCGAGTCCCGTCGTCCTTTAGGACCATCTCGCCCTCATCGTTCAACTCAACCCCAACTAGATTTCCAGAGGAAAAGTCGTCTTCGTCCCAGGTTATCCCAGAATCGGAAGAAGAAGGCAATGGGGAATTAGTTACGTGAACCCACCCATCCATGATTGTAGAGTTGGTTGGGACTGTGAACCCATCCACTACTGTGGGAGTTCCTTCGCTGTTGATAATAGAAGGTCCGGACCAATTTGAGACTCCAGCATATGAAATAGGAGATAGAATCATCATTAGGGTCATTACGATTGCAAGTCTAGCGCGTTCACTGGGCATGCTTATGCTGTGCATTGTATCAGTTATGAACCAATCTACGTTACTACTCGAAAAATTACTTTTGGGTGGAGCCACTGGGGGGAATTGAACCCCCGACCTTCGCCTTACCAAGGCGACGCTATACCTCTAAGCCACAGTGGCAGCGCGGCGACGACCGAAGGGAGTGGTTTAATCGTGGCGACTATCCAAAGACCGGTTGTCTTCGAACGTCAGGGTGAAAACCAATGGGTTGGTGCGCCCCAGTAGCCGAGGTCGCATAGCCCGGTATTGCGCGGGCCTGGAAAGCCCGTGGGATTTTTCCCTCGCGAGTTCAAATCTCGCCCTCGGCGCCAATATCCTCCAAATTGATGCCAATCACAACACTCGGGGGATGAGTTTCTTATTCAATGTCAATGGCCTGAGAAGAACATGGAGCAGGCGGGAGAGGGTGATTCGGCGGATAACGAAGAACTCCTGATGGATAGGTTGAGTGATTACTCGATTGGAAATAGTTTCTCCCAAGTGAACCAGCGACTTAGCATACTTGATTTGCTATTGACGGAAATAAAATACAATATTCTCCTAGTCAGCAAATTCTGGGGAGTGAGGGAAGGAGTAATGATTGGCTTGTTCGTTGCAGGATTCTTTCTAGGTTCATGGGACCTTGGGATTGGGGAGATTTCAAGCGGTGGGGACTACAACAGGTGGGGCATTCTAGGAGGAGAGGAAAGTGGTTTCTTACACATGAAGGACCTGGCCCTGATACTTTCCTTACTTTCAGTAATTTGCTGGGTAGGATTCGTTGTAATGCTCTGGAATAGTTATCCAATTATGAGAGAGAACATGGTCTACCTCCTAATAGGCATGGGTTTCATTCAATTTGGCCATATCAAATCACATGCAGACAATCCTTCTTTTCCGTTGGATTCAGGAATTGGCGGTTGGGTCTGGATCGTGGTTTCTAACCTAGTGATGCTATTTCTATCGATTTTTGTCGTTAGGAGGGCCGTTGTTGAGACGAGAGACATGCATGTCCAGAGGAAGCATTTCCACCCCGACCCAAGAGTAATAGACAGAGCATGGAAGGATCATAGCCTACTATCTTGGAGTCTTGGAATTGCTGTATGGATAATTGTGCTCAATATCAGCTTCTGGAGTAGCGCCCATTCCATAGCCCCGAGCCCGGGGGATTTGGACTTCAGATATTCATTGGTGTTTCTACACATTTTTTCTGGTATTGTGGCAACATTTCTGCTCCTAGGAATAGTCTGGTTTCCCGAATTCATGCTTGGTTCGACTGAAGCAAGAATCCAGACATCCCGAGCACGCGAGGTTTCGGGAGAAGTCTTCGAGCCAAAGAAGGCAGAACAAGGCAAATGCCCGGTTTGCAACCAAAATACAAATGCCATTCAGGAGACGACTGGGGAGATCAGCATTCCCTGCGAATCAGATGGCTGCTCTGGGAAGGGCGTGACTGGGTCGGAATGTGAACAATGTGGAATTAGGATACCATCGAGAGTTGTTTGTGCGAACTGCGGATCCAATACTCCTGTAGGGAGTCACTTTGGTAGGGTTGAGGCTTGGTGAAGGATCAGACTGGTGAAATTATAGATTCTGAAATCGTTGATTTCGAAGATTTATCGGGGAAAGATGCAGCGAGTATGGTTGTCGCTTTCAGCCTATCACTGCTAATAATATTGGCGTCATCAATTGCGATACTCTACATTTGGAAGGGAGAAGTTCTGGTGATTGAGAGGCCGTCCCAGGCCCTATCATCTTGGGAAACTGAATACAAGAGTCTAACCGGAGTAAGCAACGAATCACTATCCGAGCTAAATGGCGAAGGTGTTGTTCTCTGTGTCGTCGACTCAGGAATAGACCTCAGTCATCCAGATTTCAGAGGTCTTGTGCTTAGGGGGTGGCTAGATGCTGTTAATGGTATCAATGAGCCATATGACGACGAGGGTCATGGAACTGCTATGTCTGGGATTATTGTAGCGGATGGAGGTCTGAGAGGGATTTCCAGAGGAGTGGATCTGCTAGTTGCGAAGGCGATTGATAACGAAGGCCAGGGGGACGCCGGTTCGGTTGCAAATTCTGTAGACTGGTGTGTTCAACAGGAGGCGGACATAATTTCACTAAGTCTTGGTGGCGGACAGAGTTTCGGATCTGGACTTTTCACGACCGACGAATTGGAACAATCCGTTGATGAAGCACTGGATAGCGGAGTTTTCGTGATTGCTTCCGCAGGGAATGACGGTGAAGATGATGATGGTGACGTGGGTTCACCGGGATCTGTAGAGGATGTCATTTGTGTTGGCGGGATTTCTCGCACTGGGGGAATCTGGACAGGCAGCTCTGAGGGAGACAACGACGGGAGGTTGTGGCCAAATCCAATTCTCCCTCGAAATAATCCCGATAAAAAGCCGGAGATAGTAGCGCCGGGGCACGAAGTACCAGTACTGATGGCATCGGGAGTAGGGAACAGCGGATGGTGGGGTTGGTCCAGTGGCACTTCCGCTGCGACGGCGTGGGTCAGTGGCTCTCTAGCACTCTTGTTGCAGGATGACCCGGAACTTCAGAGAGAGAATTCTTCGGGCAGAGAATCGATAGAGGGAGTCAAAGTGGCAATTACACAGGCCTCACAAATGATGGATGGCCAAGACTCCCATGATGATCACTATGGCTACGGGCACCTTAGGATTGACAAACTAGTTTCACATTTTAATGATGAGGGCTAGGAATCCTTCAGAAGAGCGACTAAAGTTCCACCCGTCAAATCTGTAAATCCAACGGAGTCACTATCATTGATTCTTTTAACCAGTTCAATCCATTCATTGAACGACTGAACCTTCAACTGAGCAGGAGTTGGTTCCATGTCATCGAAAAAATCGCCCACGTCACCAGTGGGTACGGTCGGTTCGAGAAGAAGGACAATCCCCCCAGTAGAAACCAAATCAAAGGCCGCTGATGCAGCTGCAACCCTTTCCCCTTCGGGCAAGTCAATGAGTATCAGATCCAGAGGCATTGGAAGTATTGAATTTACTGCGTTCGCAGGAATTGTGATGTTAGAAGCTCGTGATGAGGCGGTCTCAGCAAACACCTCTTGCCACGCCATGGAAACCGACTGCGCCCAACCTTCTGCCTCGTATCTCCTAATCAATCGGTCTATAATCACACAAAACCTAGTCCCTGGTTCAATTATCCTGAAGGCATCAGGGGGATTAATAGAGCCTTCTCGGCCATTCTGATCACTATTGGACCAGAGATCAAACAGCCATGCAGATAGATGCCCTATACCTCCTCCGACAAGAGTGATGTTTCTAGGTTCGATTCTAGAGCATACGTCCCTAATTCGAGCCCTCACAGATCTAGGTAACAGTGGTATGTCCATGTGAAGCATCTGCTCCCCGATACTGGAAGCAATCTCTGGCTCGGACTGATCCCTCTCTAGATTCTCTGAGAGGAGTCGTGTCATGACATCTGCATCTGACATCTGAGGGAGACCATTGCCATTGCTGTCATCGCCCACAGTTCGTTCTGACGAGTGTTGCTCTTGAATAATACTCTAGGATGGGTTGAATACCCTGCCTCATCACGATAAAACATGAGTGATGAAGACGAGGGTGCCTTTTCCGAATGCCCTAGTTGCGGCGAAGTGACTGATCATTCGATAATCAAGAGGACCCCCCAAGGAGAGGGGGAGGATTTCTTGGTCAGATGCATTACATGCTCATTTGTTCATAAAATAATGATTCGCCCTCCTAAGCCAGTGATGGTGAAGACTACTTTGTCGGATGGGGGGGAGAGTTTCGGTGTAGAAATTGAGGTCGACGAGGATGAGGAGATTTCTGTTGGTGATATGTTCGAGCATGAGGATATTACTTGGATGGTGACAAGAATTGACAATAATGATTCACGGTCAAAGAAAGTCCTCAGTGCATCTAAGATTTTCTCAATGTGGGCGACCAGATCTGATAAAACCGTAGTTGGAATTACTATGACCAGTAGCGAAATTAGTGAGTCTGGGAAACTGGAATGTGAACCAGACAGAGTCTTCTCTTGTGGGACAATAATTGACTTCGCGGAATCAAGGTGGAGGATTAGGGCAATTCATACTGGCAAGGGCAGGACACTGACTGGGAGTAGGATGGCAAATGAAATTCGTAGAATTTACTTGCATCCCCCGGACAAAGAGTATTGGTAGCCCTAGTCATCGCTTAATTTTCGGAAATGTTGATCTCATCTTCCAACTCATACTCATCCATGTCTTTCTGCCTAAGACGAATCACTGAGAGAGTTAGCAAACCGATTAGCAAGACTACGACCAGAGACAGAACTGTCACAATGAAGCTGGAATTCTGCCCTCCTGGGCCATTCTCGTTTTGGGTCTCAGAGCCAAGGACGAAAACGTGAGCGACTAGGTTTGTCGAGGCATCATCGTCAAGAATTGCCCTTACCATAACTGTTTGATTCCCCTCAATCTGGTTACCTGGCAGGTATTGGAGTCTGTCGACAAGCATTGTGTGGGTAATGCCAATATTTGAGTCACCTTCAGAGAACTCAGGGTGGCTCATCCAGTTATCCCTCATATCCCAAGTCCTCCATTGGATCTCCATCGGAGAACCCTCTACGGAAACGAGGAATGATTCGCCGGGAGATAGGTTGATTCGATTTTCTTCCGGGATTTCTTCGTCGATGCTCAGATTGAGATCTGTGTTTAGGCCATAAACGTAGTTGGCGGCTTCAAGAAGTGCGGGCAGACCTTCGACGTGCCCATGACCATAGACGTTGTTCTGCCGATTCTTAGGAATCAAGTCCTCAGCACATGGCTCATTCGCTAGCATGTAGTGGCACTGCCGATATGTGGATGTCTCCTGCATTATGTTACGGATATCAAAAGGCGAGAGATCTGGATTTGCCTGGTACATTAGAGCGGCAAGGCCGGCTGCACCTGGTGTGGCCATACTAGTGCCCGAGTAGCCTACGTACCCGTCTCCGGAATTGGCCTCCGGAGCCATTACACTCGAGCCTACAAATGCAATGTTGGGCTTCACCCTCCCCTCTTCAGTAGGTCCTTGGCTTGAATACACTGCAATAGAAGTGTCCTTGTCTAGGGCACCAACGGTGATCACGTCTTCAGCAGAACCAGGGGTCCCTATCTGGGCACTTACCGCTGAGTTTCCTGCAGCGATGAACAGGGCCACTCCAGATCTAACCATTTCATTGGCCATCCTGTTTACGCTTTCCTCCTCACTAGAAGTCCACTCAATTAGTCCGAAGCCACCAAGGCTCATACTGGCAGCCCTGATATTGAAGTCGTGTCTCTTGTCAACAGTCCACTGCATGCCGGCCATAACGGTTGCAAAGGAGCCTGATCCACCTTCATCTAGGACCTTTACTCCAACCAACTGAGCCTTTGGTGCGACACCGACGTACTCGTAAGTTGGTGCACCGGTTCCGGCAGTAATCCCAGCGCAGTGGGACCCATGTCCCTGATCATCATATGCCTTCACTTCAGTGCCATTGGTCTTGTCTGGGTTGTTCACTGCGTCGTAGAATGCGATAACCTTCGAGTCATTTGTTGAGTTGTCGTCATCCATATCGTCGAGTCCAACGTGTTCTGAGTCAATCCCAGTATCAATGATGGAGACGACACTCCCCTTGCCCGTGTAACCTGTATCCTCCCAAATCATTGGGATTCCATGTATGTCCTTCACGTCATTCATTTGGATTGTTAGAATTCCGTCTAGTTCGATTAGGACAACCCCCGGAAGAGTTGACATTTCCACGATATCATCGACCGCTACTCTTCCAGCAATACTATCGATCAGATGGAAACGAAATTGAGTTCTGAAGTCGACCTCGCGCTCTAGCATCTCCTGATCCTCGTACGTGGGCTGATGATCAAAATCTACGATCACGCTAATCGTGTCATTCATGTCGACCCAGTCATGGAGATCACTCTCAATTGCAACCCAAATCGCGTCATGTATCCCATCCCGATCCAAATCCATCGATGTTGACTCCCACCATGGAGAGTCTTCTGCCGGGTCCGAGATGGCCACGGTGGATGAGGATAGTGGGAAGGAAACCAAGACTACGAGAATAGCTATCGAAGCGGGTCGCATGATTCGTTCGAGAAGTGGTCAGACTTGAATCAGACGGTTCCAAGACTATTGGACTGTGACATCATTGCCGAATAGAGGAGCAATAGGGGCAATGTTCTCCGATTACGTAGTATTCGGAGTTCTGCTCATCCAATGACAATGGTTCACGGCACTTGAAGCACATCTGAATGTCCGTCTCTTTCAGATCAGAATCTATAGCAACACGTTGATCAAAAACGAAGCAATCCCCTTCCCAGTATGAGCCTCCACATTCTTCGAAATACCCCAGGATACCACCTTCAAGCTGCTTTACATCCTCAAATCCAGCATTCAGCATGACTGCGGATGCCTTCTCACATCTGATTCCGCCGGTGCAATACATTACTACGGTCTTTGACTTATACGCCTCGGGCAGGGATTCGATAGCATTTGGGAACTCCCTGAATGAAGGAATGCCTAGCTCAAGGGCGCCCTCGAAGGATCCTATCCGAGCCTCATAGTCGTTCCTCGTGTCTAAAACCAGGAGATCCCCCCCTTCATCCATGAGATGCTTGAATTCAATTGGTTTGATATATGCTCCCGTAAATTCGGATGGTTTGATTTCAGGCATCCCTAGCGAGATAATCTCGTTCTTCCTCTTTACGAGCATGCGACGGAAGGGTTGGTAGTCCGTGCGACTGAATTTTATTGGAATCCCGGAGAATCTCTTGTCCGACTCCAGATATTCGATGAAATCGCTCACTGATCCATCAGAGCCGGCTAGAGAGAAGTTTATCCCGTTGGGGCTCAATAGAATAGTTCCTCTGAGTTCCAAGGAGGTGCATCTCTCCATGAATGGGTCACGTAATTCGTCCCGGTCATGAAGATTGACGAATCGATATCCTGCGATGTTCAAAATCTGGTCGCTCACGATCCATTGCGAGGCGTTTCTGTGTAAGAAACCCTGCATCATCTTCGATTAGTCCAAGGCATCAATAGCGACTTAGTGACGTGTACTGCGACTCCAGGATTTTCTCGGAGCCTGCGCATCCCATACTCGTACCATTTCTCACCATATGGCAAGTAAACCCTTGTCCTATGTCCTTTCTTGGAAAGATCCCTCCTGATGTTCCCCCTCACGCCCAAAAGGAACTGAAATTCGTAGCCAGGGCCCTTTCCTTTTCTCATCGGAACTGGAGGATTGTGGCGAGGGTCTTCCTTTCCGGGGCCCAGACCGCGAGATTCTAGTGATTTCAGGGCATGTTCAATGACTGGAATATCATGGGATGCGATTGCTGTATAGGAACCGGAATCCAACATCAGATCGATAGCACGATTAGTCGAATCTACGATGTCCCGGTAGCTTGTGTAGGAGATTTCTGGAGGTTCTAGGTATATCCCCTTGCAAATTCTAAAATCCGACTTTGCACCCAGCAATTTACTCATGCGCGAGATATCATCTGGAGTTCTGAACATCCTTCCCTGAAGGACAACACCGATGTTCTCTAGACCCTGATTCTGAATTAATATTGCCGCATCTATTGTTGCCTGAGTAACTCTGTTATCTTCCATATCTAGCCTAACGAAGATGTCGTCTTTCGCCGCCTTTCGAACTATTCTTTCAATGTTTGAGAGGGCTGATTTCTCGTCGATAAGGAGGCCAAGGGCAGTAGGTTTGATTGAGATGTTGGCATCGATTCCGCTATCCGCGATTGAGTCGATGACAGACTCATACTCATTGATGAACCATGATGACTCATCGATGGACTTGATCTCCTCCCCCAGAACGTCAATCGTGAAGCACGCACCTTCCGACGAGAGTTCCCCCATCAACTCAAGTGCCTGGCCCAGGTTTTCTCCTGCAGTGTATCTCTTAGCAACCCATCCTACAATGAATCTCGGAGCAAAGGGGAGGAAGGTGACGATGGTTCGGCCGAAGAGACCCATGCCTACCACAGAGTGGCTAGAGACTTGACGATTACGGGGGGCAAATTTGCTTTCCCCGTAGGACTGGCACTCCAAGTTCGGAAAGAAGAGTGGCCAATGCGGATCTTTGCCACCCCTTGAATGACTTACGATCTAAGTGGGCGAAAATATCCCCTCCGGGGAATGCAAGCCTGGTTGACTCCACTGCAGTTCGAACAGAGTGAGCCCACGGGCCCTGTGGCAAGGGGCTGTTCGTCTGTTCTTCTTCGAAGACGATTGCATAGTTAGCCAAGATGTGACCAACCCAGACATCTGATTCAGAGATCACAGCTTTGTGGCGAGGGGCATAGTGCCCGCCTCCAAGACCAATCATCACACTACCACATCCATCCCAATCCGTCTTGGAAGAGCGTTCTGACATCCCCAGACAAATGGCGATTGTCTTCGACCACACCCTAGCAGCTCTGATATCTTCCCATTGTTCTAAGGTTGATCCTATTTCGAGATATAGCGTGGGGACTACTAGAACCGGACCATGGTGAGTAGCCTCCAAAGTGAGGTCGTACTCATTTTCGAGATGTTCTTCCTTGGCTATTCTGCACATATTTCTGAATAATTCTCCGAATCTCGTAGAAGGGGGGACGGCCGTACCGGTTATTCCTCCTGATCGAGCCTTTTCACCGTGTGGAAATTCACCTGGAACCCCTATTGCATGGAGGGTCAGGGCAGGGGTCTCTGATGCGGAAACGTGTCTTGAGAGGACTAAAACCTCGTCTACTATTGATCCGGTCAACGATGAGTGAGTAGCATCAATCCCGTCTGCCCAGATGTGCAAATCATCAATCAGAAGTGCCTCGACATTTCCGCACGAATGCCTAGTAACCTGGCCATGTTCAAATTCTTGTGGGTCCCCCCACCCCCCTATCCCCATTAACTCCGTCAGAATATTCATCGAGGCGGGGTCTTCTGAGGAAGCAAGAAGCAGTGAGACCATGGCCTGTGAGGGCGATTGTATCTTCAATATTCTCAGGTACTCTTTCAATAGTTGGTTCTTCTTCGGGGGCCTATGAGGGGGAGCGAGGTCGATTTTTCCCCTGTTAGAATCTCCAGAGGCAGTGATATCCACATTTTGTCTGGAACTCAGGGGGAACTAGTGAAGATAAATCGAAAGGGGGAGGCCTTACAACCCGTTTCAACCCCATTTCCAACTCCAATAATTGATGGTTTGATTATAGACCAGATCTGGTTTGGGATTTGGTTAGATAGGGAATTCAGGCAAGCTAGAATGGCTGCTCTACCTATCGATATTGTGTGGGGGGACGGTTCCAGTAGGGAGGAGTTGCGTACCGCGATTAACTCCCAGAAGGGATCTGATTTAGTCCCCTCCAAATCATTGTGGCACAGGGTAATGGACTCGGAACCAATGAAGATGGGGAAATCTGGGGAAAATGTGGTTTTTGCCACTATTTCAGGAATTTATATGATAGACGCTCGGGCGACTGAGGTTTGGAGAGGTTTGCTACCTAGGTGGCCTCCTATATCCAGTATTTCCGCTTACGACCAGATAGTCGGGATTGTGGAATTTCCGGGAGGCATATCAATTTGGTCCAAAGCAGGGGGGTTGTCGGTTCTAGATCCCTCTAATGGCCTAGAGATTTTCTCCAGAGTAATTGACTTCGGCGACAGTGTTTCCGGAGTAATTTTTTCTGATGATGGGGGATGGTTTGTGATGCTCCATGAGGGATCTATTGCAATAATGGACAAAATTGAGGGAGAACATCGAATCTACAGAACCGGAAGGCCGGTATTGGATGCCGAGTTCGAAAATGGTGACTGGAGATGGACTGGATGGAGGCAAGATGGTATCCTGTCTAGTTCGGGAGTAGATATTTCGGAAAGAGAAAATGTGGGCATCGCCATAATAGACGGGATGGTATTGGCAAATGATGGCTCGTGGAGTGGTTTCCAGGACTATTCTGAGTCGCCGGTTATTGAATGACCACACTTGCCACAGACCTTTCTATCGCTGTGCTCGCCCATGAAAACCCCAGGTCCGCAATTGGGGCACTCGGTACCCTTCCTGACCAGTTCTCCACCTTCTACGGAGTATTTTGATGGCTTGGATTTCTTCCACTTCTCTCCAGCACCACCCATCAAGCCTCATCCTCCTCTCCGACTTCCTCGGGTTCTGGTTCCGCGGGTTCTGGTTCCGCGGCCTTTTTCTCCTTTGATTCGGTTTCATTCAATGACTTGTGCCTTTCAATGACATAGTCCGGCTCAATTGACGCCGACTCTGTCGCACCGTATATCAGAGCCATCCCCGATGTTCTGGACATGCCGTACCTAGTGTTGACATTCTTGACGAAGACCAGTTTCTTATCGGCCCCTGGTTCGGCCTTAGCTGCTGCATCTACCATCTGTGATAGTGATGGGGTGGACTCTCCAGAGTGATTCCACTGGAACGTCAGTTCAACTCTGTCAAGCACTGCATTTTCCTTTCTCTCAATGACTTCCACATTTCCACCTACCTGATATTTACCTTTAGGGCATAACTTCCGGGCCTATCGATCTGGAGCCTCTTGGCGACTTCTGATCGGTCTGGATGCATTATCACAACAAGCCCCTGCCAGTCAGTGGTCACCGGGGCACTGGGGCAGTAATTGCACTGAGGGGGATCTGCCTTCTTCTCAGGGTCCGGGAGTATCATGTTGCACTCCCCACATGCGAATGGTTGCTTGACCATGTTATTCATCCCCTCCGACCCAGTCGAATGAGCCAAGCCCATCCATCTTGCAGTTTAATCCGATCTTACTTGAACGGGGGTCATTGTGGTTGATCGACTTGGAAACAATCCTTGATCTGACGAATGACCCTTCTTCCAGATTCCGGCCACTCTGAGAGCCCTCTATCCTCTTAACTCCCAAGTTGACCTGAATTGGTTCGTCAAGAATCTGAGACTTGTGTAGTAGGGCCTCCATGGGGCCAATCCTCACAAAGGCACCGTACTCCGATACCTCGGAAACGGCTCCATCGACAACCTCATTGTTGTCCATCGAGAAAACCAGCGCCTTGAATCGAACATTCTGGTAAATAGCACCATCTCCGTGGATTATTTTTCCCCGTCCGACAGCCTCATGATCGAAAGTCAATAGTGTGAAGTTCTCATCCTCGTCAAACCTGCACTCAAATGCATCGTGAGCTAGCTCATCTATGTGGTCTTCTAATCTGCGGCCTCTGCGGATGTACTCTGCAGGTATGCGGATAGTTGACTCTCTTGTCTCAAGGGTGTACATTCTTTTTCCTCCTATGCGGAACCCTTCCTGAAGCCGGACAGAGGTGGGAGTCGCCTCCCGTCCCTCATCGGCCATGCCTCTGGAGGAGAGGTCCGTGCGACCCGGCCACCGACCCCTCCTGTATAAGCACAACGGATTGGAAGATTTGCCCGGCTAATTGGTTTGTCCATCAGACCGTAGGTCTGAATGTGGGTTTGGTGCGAATGTTCAAGTGGACTCTAGATTGCATCTCCGATTCTGATGGTGCCAGCAACCTTAGTGCAAGCGTCGCGGCGGAAAGCGATTTGCGCCATAGTGGTTGCATCTCTACTAACAACTCCGCTGGCAACCACCAATTTGGATACGTCCAAAGAAGAATTCCTCGGAGAGTATCTAGGTGCAATAATGGGCACGCAAGGAGAGGAGGACGAAGTTTGGGTCGATGGGGACCAACCCTGGCCTCAGTCTGGTAGAACCGCATCTAGGATTGCAGACATCCCCAATCATGGCCCATCCGGCGGATCGGGTACGGGAAACCCTGCCGACTCTGAATCGCTTCTGTCGATTGTGGAGCCATCTGTGAATTGGGCCTATGGCTCATACTCGATTGGGACTGATTCTCTTGCAACTCCAGTTGCTGATTTCTCAGGTTCTATCGAAGTGGGGCCTGGAGCAGCACAGAGGTGCGGAGAGAGTTCTCTGTTCACAATATTGGTCCAAACAGAGGATGTGTCGGGATCGGATCACAGCATACTCCGTCTAATTGAGGGAGAAGATTCTGAACTCTCATGGCAGGTTGATTTGGGAGAAACTGAGAAAATAAAGGCAGCTCCGGTGATAGTGGATATCGATGAAGATGGGAAGGCCGAGATTCTAGTCACGTATGATGCCGGAGGGTCATTGAACGTAGATGCCTGGTCTCCGAGGCTCTCATGCACGGTTACAGGATGGTCATACTCAGGACATTCGGAGGAGTTGCTTTGGTCATGGAATGACGACTCTCTGATGATTAGCAGTGACGAGGGGCCGTATACAAGTGGGATTCTTGGCGGTCACAAGCCTACTACTCAACCCCTGCTTGCCGACATCGATTTAGATGGAGATGCTGAATTGGTCATCGCTGCTATAGACGAGGTTTCTGAAGACCCCGTTGTCCTCGCTTTGCCGCTTCAGGTTAATGGGACTCCGAATTCAATTTGGGAAGTAGCACTGAGCAAAGGTAGTCACCCCTCCGACCCGGCTTTCGCCCAGGTTGACGACGACACTGGTTACGTGATTCTGACCACCATTGAGGCGAACAATGGCGGGATGTGGGTTTGGAAGATAGATTCAGAAACTGGGAGTTCGATCTGGCAAGGTGGGCTGTCGCTGAACAACCTGGATGGAGATACGAATTCTCCTCACATCAGACTACCCGGCCCCATTATCGCAAATCTAGATTCAGATGGGGACCCAGAAATCATCATTACAATTCCCAGTGATGCTGATGGCTCAACAGCGGTAGATGGGGCTGAATTCAGAGGGTTGGAGATCTCCGATGGTTCTCAATTGTGGGAATTCGATGCATCCAATGGCTTCGCTGATGCTCCTCCTACCGCGATTGACACCAATGGCGATGGGACTCATGATAGAGTATGCTGGAATACATGGTGGCAGACAACAACGGATAGGCATGGTGCTGCTGGATGCCATGACGTTGGGGGGAGCACCCCTAATCAAGAATGGGCTCAGGACCTAGAGCAGAGTAGTGGCAATCCAAACGACGAGATTGCGGTTGCTGCTCCCACGTGGATGGATATTGATTCCGAGGATGAGCCAGAGTTACTGGTTTCCTATGGAAGGTCACTTTGGGCTTTCGATGGTTCTACGGGATCTCCTGCGGGAATTAACTCAGAATGGTCAGACGAGATCGAGCTCGAACATAGGACTTGGGCATCCCCTTCCTTGGCAGATGTTGATGGGGATGCGACTCTCGACATAGTTCTTGGTAGCATGGTTGTTTCAACTGCAATGCCAGACGTAAGGCCATTGACGGATGGCAGGGGGATCGAGTTCAATCCCAGTGCCCCAGATCCGGGAGAAGATGTCACAGTGACCGTCTACATCGAGAATGCAGGGACGGCGGAGACTGACGAGGTTGTAGACGTGGCCCTATATGCTAACGGGGAGAAGATTGGAGGGGCTGGAATTTCGTCCATGACTCCGGTGGAGCCCAGTGGTTCGGGTTCGTTCTCATCTTTTAGCTTAGAATGGAGCGGGGGGTTGGGAGAACACACGTTCGAATTAGTTCTGGACCCATATCTCAACTTGAGCCAAACAAGATATGACAACGATATCCAGGTTCGTACACTTTCCATTATCCCGACTTACAATGCATCATTCGAAATCCCGACCGAGCCTCTGCGAATCGACCCCGGTAGCGAGGGTTATGCAGAATTTGGAATTAGGTCGACGGGGAGGCTGGCAGGAACTTGGTCACTAGACGTGGACGATTCTTCCTTGCCAAACGGGTGGACGTGGGTGGACGAGACCCCCGGGGGAATTATCTCAGTAGAGATTGAAGTAGATGAATTATGGAGTCCGGTTCTCAAAATCGTCTCTCCCTCGGGAGCTCTGGGCTCCGATTCCGGTTTCCTGGCCCTCACACTCTCTCATGATGACGGGTCTGCTGAAATATCCGCTAACATCCCTATAGAAGCGAACAGGACCAGAGGGATGTCACTCAGAGGCCCTGACGGGACGGCTCAAAGTACCGGTTTAGGACTAGTGTCCGAAGATGCTAGGGCTTGGTTGATGATTGAGAACGTCGGCAATGCGGCTGAGGAGCAGATTGCGATATCATGGGATGGCACCGATTGGGGCTCTGACCTCAGAATTTTTGACTCCAAGGGGGATGAGATTAGCGCACTTTCCCTTGGTCCTGGTGAGATGAAGGAGGTGACGGCGAGACTAGCCGTACCGAGCGGCACTAGTCCCAGCGAGAGCGTCAGCACCCCACTAAGCATGTGCGTCGGCTCTGGGGAAGAGCAAGAGTGCAGTCAGATCCAACTAGAGTTTGTTGCTTCTAGATCAGTCGTACAACCAAGCCACATCAGATCCGTACCCACTCAGAACCTGACTTGGGAGATATTGGCAGACTTGCCCGAGGGAGATGGCCATGTTAATTGGTCACTGGCCGATTCTGAGATGGCCATCCAAGGCTGGTCATGGGCCGGGAACGGGCATCTATCAGTCACGGGGGATGTGATTTCCCTATCTGGGAATCCTGGTTCGAGAGTTAGTGGGACGCTTTCGCTTGACCTTCCAGAGGATGCTCGGCCTTCTTTCCATCTCTTTGAGGGCAGTGGGGGGACGGCGGGTTCTGAGTCGCCATTGGCCCTTTCAATCGAGGTTCTGCAGATTCACCGAGCTGGTTTGGAAATCAACTCCCCCACAACACAGCCATTCGTAGTGGACGTTGAAGACTCTAACCTGGTTGTACTACGTCTTGAGAATCCTGGAAATGGCGATGATGCATACTCACTCTCCTATGAGCTAATCCTCGATGAGAACATCACTTCCGACCCAGGGATTGAGGTTTCTTTCTCCAGCAACCCCGTTGAACTTGGTGCAGGTAGCCTCAGGACTGTGCCAGTTAGCGTGACATTGTCTGAAGACGCACCAGCCAGGATTCCCATTTCCATCTCTTTCACCATGACTTCGCAGGGTAATGATACGGTGTCTGAGGAGGAAGTGGTGGTTTTCGAAGTCAGGCAGGACCATAGATGGGAGATTGACCTGGTGAAAGATGGTTCTCCAATCAATGGTTCGACCTTCCTTCTATCTCCGGGAGAGAGCAAGACAATGTCGATAAATGCCACAAATACGGGGAACTTGGTTGATGACCTATCTCTCTTTGTTGAAACCCAGTTGTTGCTGATCGGTTCGGATTCATCACAGGACTGGAAAGCAAATGGAAGCTCTTCCACTGGAGTTGCGGTCAACGGGACCGAGTCACTGTCAATCTCCGCTTCGGTCCCTGAAGATTCCTGGAATGGGTCAATTATGAGAGTGGATGTAATCGCTGATGCCAGGAATGAAGTGGTAATGGAATTCCACTTCTTCGTCGAAGTTTCTAGGATCCCCGGTTGGAGGATCTCCTCATCTATGGCTGATTTGGAAATAGACGCCAATGGCTCGTCGGTAGAAATCGAGATAATTCAGGAAGGAAATACTCCGAGTACGCCCTTCGTTTCGGCCTATATTTCTGGCCAGAACGGGTGGTTGATCGATGGATTGAACGATCTGCCGGAAGTCGAACCAGGCTCTTCGACTACGTTGGCATTCAATGTCACCCCTCCAGAAACGGCTACGCCAAGCAAGACTGTTGAATTGCACATTAGGGTGAGAGAGGGCGACTCCCTTGGGCTAATGGAGATCACCCTGCCCCTGAGGGTGTCTTCGGAGTTCAACTTCTCGATGGAGGGTTCGGGACCTTGGATCGTTTCGCCCCTGGGTGGGCTTCCCAACGCAATGGTTGCGAACACAGGAAACACTCCAACGACAATAGAGTTCCAAGTACTAGATCTACCTCCTAATTGGGAAACAAGGGGAGCCATGAGAGTTGTACTCGGAGTTGGGGAAGTTAGGGGCGTTCCGATTGAGATCGTTCCTGACGAGGATTGGAGCGATGACGGCGAGAGTGTCAGAATCTTGGCCATGGACACTATAGGAAACCAGAGGGAGATCTCCCTAGAGGCCCAGTTTAACGAGCACTCGTGGGAGAGTTCCCCGTACTTGTTCTCCTACGAGGGGGACGATGCGCTAATCAGGGTCCATGGGACAAGTGAGAATTCAATATTGATCGACGAGGTTTCCGGAGACCAACTGGAGTGGGGTGGCATGGGGTGGCTTCTCTCCGCCGAGTCAACAACAAATGGAAGCCTGACTGTTGACGGAGGTACTACACTTAGCTACTCTCTGACAATTTCTAAGTCAGAGCCCAGAAGTGCAATTTGCTCATTTTCGGGTGGTTTCGAAGACGTGCGTGCATCATGCTCGATATCCAATGGAAGCGAGGTTTTTGAATTCCAAATTCTGCTTATTGGGGATGACGGAGTTGTTCTGGATTCCAGTTTCGGCATCCTATCGGAGAACGAAACCGCCCAATCCATCAACCTTAGCGGTTCTGATTGGAACCCGGACCCAGGTAAGAGGAGCATCGGCATCCGTCTGCTAGACGGAAAGGGAGCATTGATCATATCAGAAGAAAAAATGTTCGATGTCAGAAGAAGCGACTGGAACGTCGGCATTGGGGTCGTGGAATTGGTAGGGGAGGGTTCGAGTCAGAAGATCAACATCGGAACAAAGAGACTCAACGAGAATGTCTTGGTCGATGCCGACTGCACCATCACAATGAGTGCTGGAGACTACTTCTCAGAGCATGTGATCGACATGACCCAGGCATTCGTGCCGGCTCCTAAATTCGATAGGCCGGATGTGGAAGATGGGACTCAATTGGTTGTGACCATTGGTTGCTCATTCCCATGGGACATGGATTCAGACCCTGGTGACGACGAGACTAGCCTTGTCCTTAGCGGCGGTTCGGCGTTGGAGGACAAGTTCGATGAGTTCGGAACAGGTTTGATTGTGGCCATCCTTGTCGTTGGAATGTACCTCGGCATTTCTTGGATCGCTAGTAATCGTAGGGAAGGGCGGCGACTTATGGCCCTGGCACAGGCAGCGATAGATGAGAAGATGTCAAAGAACGTGCCAAAAGGCGATAACGATGAGTCCGAGACTCCTGAAGAGACTGAACAATCGTTTGAAGATGAGGTCGAAGAACCGGATAGCGATGGAGTGGAGTTCGTCCGACAGGGAGAAGTCGAGGATGGGGATGAGTATGATCAGAGGCTCAGAAGGCTTCTTGACAGATAGCTAATATTACGAATCATGGGGAGCTACATTCGCCCTTCTTCGTTCCATACTTTCGACCCAATTAGATTGGCGCCTGACTCCTTGATTAGCGCCATAAACGACTCGATGACAGGGAGCCACGAAGATCTGTTGGGACTCATGGAAGGATTTGGCGTGCTGCCTGAATTGAGAGAGGGTGACCCATCGCCGATTGACAGAGCCACATCGCTATTCATCTCGGCACTGGATTGGCAGGATGGAGGCGGTGCCCCGAGAGCCTTAGACAGAGGCCATTCGAGAGAACGCCTGGGGAGGTTTCCAAGCAATGACGGCAATGCGATAGAATACCTTCTCGAATTCACGATAGAGGGCAAGGGAGAGTCTGGCCTTCATTCCCTTCTGAGAAAGCTAGCGAGTGGTTTGAGCGAAGGGGTCATGGGGCAATCCGGATTCAGCGAGGGTGCAGGCGGTATCGAGTTACTTGGTTGGCTAGACTCCGCAGATGTGAGAGATCTGAGGAAGGAGATAGAGCGAGGAGGTTGGTCAGTGAAGTCGGATGAGCCACTGGACGGAGGGGTTCAGGATGCCTTCAGACACCTGCTGGTATTCCTGAGATCGGCGAGCAAAAGAAAATGTGGGATAATGATGAGAAGGCATTCCTAGGCACAAATTCGAATCTCCCGGAGTTTGTGATATAATGGCATGGCCTCATCCAGGACCTCTGAGAGATTGATACTCAATTCCCCCTCTCTAGGAGATGGTGCGGCGAATCCTGAAGACGCCCACACTGAAGCGTACCAATACTTCGCCCAGATTCCGTCGCAATTCCTTGGTCCGGGCTCCCATGACAGCATTTTCTCATCGAATTTGATCCCTACCGAATCGCACAGTTTCCTTAGTAAGGCACCAGGATTCTCTAAGATTTCCTTCGAGTCAAGAATTGGAGGGTCCAATCCCAACTCCTCAGTGACGTATTCCACTATCCTGATCTGCTGTGGGAGGCCAGTCGACCTCAGATCGATTGAGTCGGTTATCTTAGACAGTGAAAGCAGTACCTCACGAGGATCCCTGATTAGGAAGCAGTTGGTTAACCCGCCGATCCATGAGATGTCAGAATCGTCCATGACATGGTGGCACATATGCTTCTGATACCAGATTGGATTTCCCCCGGGTATTGGGCCTGTGATTTGTGAGATTACTTGGCCGAGGTCGGTCTCATGGTTCTCCATCACCACTTTTGCGTCAGGATGATGGGTCCCTGTGGACATTAGGAAGTTCGCATATAGTGGCTCATCAGTGGCATGGCAGTCTACTCTATTGTCGAAGGCGTACATCATCGCAGTGGAGATGTTCCGTGGACCGGACCACATTGCTATTTTTACCCCGTCAGACAAGGCACTAACCCCTAACGAGATCCTGGTATAGATTCTGGAGTTGTTCGCACATTGGCCCCCTCTTACCATCTCCAACTGGACTTCCGTCGAATGAAACCACTGGAGTTAGTCCTGCAAACGTCCCAGTTACGAATGCCTCTTCGGCTGAATTCACATCTTCGAATGTGAAGTCCCCCTCAGAGAAGGGGATCCCATTACTCTCGCATAACTCCAATACCTTGCCCCTGGTTATCCCCTCTAAGCAATACTCTCCAGACGAGGTCCAGACCTCGCCCCCCTTTACCATGAAGAAGTGCGTTGAGTTGCATGTAGATACAAAGCCATTAGGATCCATCATCAGACCCTCATCTCCTCCCTTCTCGGCCGCCTCAATGCAAGCTGCAATGCAGTTATGCTTGGAAAGGCTGTTAATCCTTGGATCCTGAATCTCGGGTCCGCTCCTTCTTACTTCCACGGAGACTAGACTGATTCCTTCGACTGCCCTCATGGGGTTTGCTTCCTTGTACTCTGGAATGATGACAATGGTTGGAGGTGATGAGATTACCCAAGGTGCTTGGTATGGTGTGGGCTTCAGACCTCTGGAAATTATCAGTCGCAGATGGACTTGGTCGTGCATCTGGTTCACTGAGATTACCTTGTCGATTTCATCCAAAATCTGATTCCTCGACTTGCCCGGGTCAAGAGAGATCTCTGAAGCTCCGCGAAAGAGCCTATCCATGTGTTCTTCAATGAATACGAGTTTTCCCTCATGGAGTCTGAATGACTCCCAGACACCGTCACCCAGGAGGAATCCAGCATCGAAGACGGAGACCATGGCTTCGCTACGAGGGAGTATTTTTCCATTAACGGATATTAGTACCGTCTCGTTTCTAGGGTCATCTTCGTACTCATGAGTCCCCATCAGAGTGCCTCTCCAGTGAGGCGCTGGAACATACTTGCGTATAGTTCAGCCGTACTTTCAATTATGGAATCTGGTAGGGCAGGTATTGGAGGTTCATCGGTGTTTGACTGCCTAGCCTCGTAAAGCGCAGCATGATGGCCAGTTTCGATGTAGTGCTTCCTTACTGCTTCCTTCGAAAGTTGGACTATCTCCCCCTCCTCGTATGCCTCTGCATCCCACCATCGATCTTCATCCAATGTCCCGAAAGAGTCGATCAGGATCGGTTCCCTTCCCGACCCCAATGCAAATTCCTTCTTTCCGTCAACATGAATTAGGCCCCTCTTAGAAGTCTCGCGTTCGATAACAGAGTCCACCTCAAGAACAATTTCCAGAATAGCGTCCAACTCCCCAGGATCGAGATTGGAAATTTCCAACGCTTCCCCCCTCCCAAGGTTACGATCGAATTTCTCGAATTTGGTGGAAACTTCTAGGAAGGGCTCAGGAAGTCTCGCCCCCTCGTGAAGGACGTCTCCCGAGTCGAATCCAAACTGCTCTGCAGAGGCCTCTCCCCTCTGGTACCTCCTCCAAGCAGTTCCGGCGAGGTAGTGTCTGCAAATTACTTCCAAGGGGACGAAGAAGTTCTCAGCGTCCTTGGAAATAGCACCTGGCTCCCTAATGACGTCGAAGCGCCTTGCAAGGACCCTGTCGGGAGCATTCATCTCGATTACATGGGTCTTGCAAATTTCCTCTTTTTCTATCAACCCGAACCAGTGACAGGAGGCCCGATTCAGTGATTCTCCCTTCCGAGGTATTAGACTGGGAATGACCTGATCGAAGACGGAAATCTGATCGGTGTACCTGAATTCAATGACATCTGGATCTTCTGTGCTCCATACCTGCTTTACCTTCCCACTGTACAATAATTCGCCCATAAGCACCATCAGAGAGATTTCCCCCATCAATATTGCCCAATGGCATTCTTTGTGGGAATCTAGGTCATGATGGTCGGCTAGACTAAATCCTCGGAGTCCAGCGAGTGATAGGGCAACATGACGCTGGAAGCATCTACCGAGAGCGAGCGAAGGCTCCCCAAGGGCTCCAATATTTTTCTGCCGATCGCTCTATTCCTCCTATTGATATCGTTCAGTGGGGTTTTGGCCCAGGAAGTTAGGAGTGGATGGGAACGAGTTGATGGGGGGCCCGATGCCAATTTGAACACCGCTGAGGCGATCAACAGTGAGATTTGGGCATTCGGAGATGAAGGGGTTATGCTAAGGAGTCTCGACGAGGGCATAACATGGGAAGTGGACTCCACAGGGAGTCACGAATGGTCGCATTCCGATTCAGGATATGATTCAATACTAATTGCGACCGATGGAGGAGTACTGATTATTCTTGAGAACATTGGGAATGGCGAAGATGATAGCAACCAGGACATTCCAATTTTTCCTGGTCAGTTTCTCATTAACGATGTGGCTCTCAAAGGGAGCCAGGAGTTTGTCACAGTAGGAGAAAATGGGGAGATATGGGAATTTGACGGCGATGAGTGGATTAATCGTTCGATCGGGTTTTCGAATGATCTTCTTAGTGTCTCTTTTCTAGATGAAGAATCTGGTATTATTTCGGGCGAGAATGGGACTATTCTCGCTACAGATGATGGAGGATCATCTTGGGACTACAGGGATGCCCCTGGGGAATTATCCGCAGTGGATATCATTGGCATTGAGTACTATAGCTCCATCAGAGCATACGCAATCTCCGAGGATGGGCATATACTGAAATCGTCCCGAGAAGGTAACCTAGCAGTAGGTTTCGTCTGGAACATAGTGGAAATAGAAAGGGAGTATCCCGCAGGAGGTGGAAATGAGTTCGTTGCCGGAGGCACCGAGCTTGACAATGATGCTTCATCACTGGAAGTTCTATCCCAGTCCAAGATTATGCTAGCCGGACCGAATGGCTACTTGTCTCTGAGCAAAGATGGAGGCAACATAGTTTCACAACAGATGATTCCGGTTTCGAACGAAACTGGTTTCAATGCATTTGCGATGCTAGATGGCTTCACAGGAGTTGTAGTAGGCGATGGAGGGGCCATTCTCAGGACTGAAAATGCTGGTTCGGAGGAGTTCATTGGATTCGAGGTTGCTGACTTCGGTGACTTTGGGCAATTCGTCGACTACTCCAAAGAGAGGCTGATGGACGGTCTGGTTGCAACCGCCAAAATCGTCTTTTTCGGGATAATTATGGGATTTTCACTAGGAATCGTTCTTTCGATGCTGAAGACCTCCCCGACCACTCTGAAGAACGTCGCGCAGACCAACCGTTACCAATTTCTCCAATTACTAGTTATGGCTACATTAGGTCCATTATGGGTCATCCTGAAAGTTCCCATTTCGGTTCTAAATATCATCGGGCATTATGGGATCGGAAGCAAATACCGGACTATTGAAAACCCTATCAAACTCGAAAAAATATTGATTTCCATAAAAGGCAAGTCAGCAGAGATTGCGGCTAGTGAGCCGCTGAACATTTTCGCGATTAGAGTTGTGGGGATGATATTGTTTGTTTTCGGAGTCTACCGGATCCTCTCCAATCTTGATGAAATTAGTGCGCTCAATCTAGATGGGTGGGAGCATATATACTCCCCGATTGGGGCTCCGGCATCTGTTTTCTGGATTATTGTCGGACTGGCTATAGCAATCCTAGGGGGGATTTTCCTCTCCTGCAATGGGAATTTCTCGATTCGTGACCTAAAGATGGGGAAGTCAGAATTCTCATTAAACCCGTGGGGGATTAGGCCACTAAACGCAATCGCTACGGCATACACAGATATCTTCCGCAATACCCCACTACTAGTGCAGTTCATGTTCATCCACTTCGGATTCGAGCTGGGCAGGCGGATGCAGGACCCAGGGCTAATGCTATTGAACTTCGAATACCTACAGGGAAATGCGAACTTCCTCACGGACATCTTCGTTGTCTACGAGACCAATCCGGAATCCCTTGCCTATGGGCGTCCGGTTGGTGGAATCTTAGAAGATAGGGCGTACATTAGCGCTATCTTCGCACTAGGATTGAACTCGGGAGCCTACCAGTGCGAAACCATCAGAGGAGCGATTGCTGCCATCCCTTCTGGACAGATGGAGGCAGGAAGGAGCATAGGCCTGAACTATATGCAGTCAATGAGACTGGTAGTAATGCCACAGGCAGTAAGGATTTGCATCCCGCCATTGGGTAACGAGATGGTCAATCTTGTGCTGAACTCATCTTTGGCTATGATCATAGGTTATGCGGAAATAACTAGGCAGGGCAAGTTGATCGTAGCGACTACTTTCCAAGTATTCTGGACATGGGGGATGGTACTAGTGTCCTACTTCCTAATCACTTGGACACTGGCTCTATTCCTAAGGTATCTAGAGGAAAGAACCAGGATTCCAGGACTAGGAATCTCAGGGGGTGCTTGAATGTCGGAGATAATTCTCAGTGTCAAGAACATGGAGAAAACCTACGTCGGAGGGGTCCATGCAGTCAGAGGTGTCTCGTTCGAAGTATCCGAGGGAGATTCACTGGCGATCATCGGTTCGTCTGGAAGTGGGAAGTCGACAGTCCTCAGGTGCATCAATAGACTGATCGAGCCGACCAAGGGAATAGTCCAGCTGAAAGACGAGAGGATAAACACCCCTGCAGCAGACATCAATGACGTGCGTTCCAGAATCGGTATGGTCTTCCAGTCGTTCGAGCTATTCGCCCACTTGAGGGTGATTGACAATGTCTCCCTGGGGCTAATTCACGTCAGGGGAATGAGCAAGGAAGAAGCAGAGTCACAGGCACGAAAGGTACTGGATAGAGTAGACATGCTTGACAGAGTCGATGCTTATCCAGGAAACCTCTCAGGAGGCCAGAAGCAGAGGGTTGCTATTGCTAGGGCACTTGCAATGAAGCCGGAGGTAATGCTGTTCGATGAGCCTACCAGTGCTCTAGACCCCGAGCTAATAGGTTCTGTTCTCGAGACTATCCAAGGGCTGGCGGAAGAAGGCATGACGATGGTAGTTGTTACCCACGAGATAGGTTTTGCCCGGGACGTAGCTGACCGAGTGATATACATGGATCAGGGTCTTGTTGCCGAGGAGGGGCCTTCATCGATAATCGATGAACCGAAGACGGAAAGGATGAGGGAGTTCCTCTCGAGCATCAATGACTGACTAACAGCTTGAGACTGATGCCCAGATATCGTTTGAATTGCTCGTGCTGTACTCGTAGTAGGAGGTATCAGAAAGGGAGTTAGAGCCTTCTTGGCTGACTGTGATGATAAAAGAATAGCAGCCATAGTCACCTGCAGAGTCGAACTCGTCCTTCGGTACGTACTTCCCAAAGTTTGCATCGAAGACCGAGCCCCCCATTGCAAACTCAGAACCGTAGTCGCCCCAATATCCAGATCCAGAGCCAAACAAACCGCCATTAGAGTCCCAAGTGGCGACTGTGTTCGCAACCGTAATTGTAGGATATGCAATTGCTACGTCGTTCCCTTCCATGAGCACTGCTTCAACGGTGAAATCAGCGAATGGCATCCTGGCCGGATATTCCGCCCCAGTGTCTAGTCCCGCCCAACCTGACATCACCACCCCGACAAGGCAGTTCTGAGCATCTCCGCTGCATCTGTCGGGATCCTCCTTCACAACACCTCGGGCAATACCATCAACACCAGTGATGTCACGAGTGAGTGCGTCGGCTCCTGTCCATTGTGATGAGTCCCACTGTATAGTGCTGTAAGTCAAATCTCTAGTGTGCTCCTTTCCATCGATAGTCACCTTGAGTGTGTAAGGGGAGTTTGGGAGGGCGTTTGAAGAATAGAATTCACTCACTTGGATTGTAATCTCACTCTCTCCATCGCTGCTGTCGATAGTCACATTAGCGGTGGAACTCCAGACTTGGGATCCTGACTGCAAAACAACGAGTCCTGCTTCCAATTCCCTGTCTGACATGGTAGTTTGTAGTATGTTGACTGTTATCGACTCGCCGTCCTCACTATACTCAATTTGGCCAACGGACAGTTCCCCCTCCAAGAAAACCCCTATCACCATTGGCAAGAGGAGCATCAGCAGGTATGAAACTACCACTATAGAAGCTGCTACTGATCCAGAGCCAGAAACTGCGAGCCCTGTAGTCGTCACTAAGCCAAGCCTCCACATGACAAATGCGAGAGAGGCGAAGAAGACTATTGCCATCACCAGAGAAATCGATGTGAACGGTAGCACCAGTTCATCTATGCCCCCTGGCAAGTAGACTAAGATAGCCCGGAAGAGAAGGATTGGGAGCAAGCCGAACAATGCCACTGACTTTGCCGCTTCAACGGGTCCTGCTACTTTTGGAGCCTCCTCGGAAGGCATGACAGCAACTGGGGTTTGGCTTGGACTCTGCTCAGCAGCCTTCTCAAGTAAACCACCTTCACTCAAAAACGCACACCCCTCAACTTTCTACGTTGGACTAGTAGTTATCAATCCGTTGCCTTATGGCTCTTGGAAGGGGGCTTCTAGAATATCCTACTATCTAGGGGGGTGACGTTTCCATCTTCATCGACGAGTCGTTCGTCATTGGCTTGATTCCGTCCTATTGCAGCACCAGCAAGAGCGGCCATCATCGTCGTTCCCACTAGTTCGAATCCAGGAAGGTAGACCCCTCTGATGTAGATGGTCATGACCTGAATCTGGGTATTCGGAATTCCTTCTGACCTAACCGAGTACTCAGAGGTGGCCTTGAATTGCAGATTGAAGTACTTGTCAGTCCATCCTTGGTTCTTCGGAGTACGCATCTGCACCCTGAACTTCTCCGGAGGCGCGAGCGAGTCAATCTCCTGCGAGATCAGAGGTAGGCTCAATTGGAAACCCTCGTCGTTCAACTCGTCGTAGTTCTGGACCTCCACATTGAACTTGTCCCTTGCATTGCCATCGTTGTATACATCGAACACTAGGGTGTAGTCGACTTTCGGCCTCAGTTGGATGAAGGCCAGCTCTGCACCGACCCTCAGTCTGCTAAACTGCTTGAAGACAGTCATCACCTTGGCCTCGGTAGGGGAAGTTGCTGCAGTCACAGGCGCTCCGTTCCATTGGGTCACAGTTGCTGTGATTGTGACGACCTGTTGCCCTTCTGGCTGCCTCAAATCTGCCCTAGCAGCGACCTGGAAGGAGGTGTCTCCCGGAGGGACGGTAGCAGAACCAGGCCCGGCTACCGAAATTATCCCCTGTTGGTATGTCAGGTCAACCTTCTCGGAGAAGGTGGTAGGGTTTGTCAGAGTGCAGTAGATGATCGTAGACCTCAGTGCGCCTGGGTAAACCTCGATCGGGGCTGGTTGATCGCAAGTGAGCGAGACATCGGGAGATGTCTGTGCTTGAACTGCGGCTACTCCCGAGCAGAGGCTCATGAAATAGACAACCAGTATCATCAACGGTACTCTAAACGATGCACTCATCACAAAATCCTCTGGTCGAACCATATTTGAGGCTTCGCCCAAGTCGGACCCTAAATGTGTCAATATTGCAGGTTGCAATTATGGTGGACCCGACCGGATTTGAACCGATGACCACTCGGTTATGAGCCGAGCGCTCTAACCAACTGAGCTACGGGTCCCCGTAGCCATCGCCCATGAGTATCGAAATGAACCTTATCTTGCGCCGGGTTGTCCCAGAGGCATCAGGTATCCATGACTAAACCTAGTGTAATGGTTTATGCCTAGTCCCCTTTTCGGATGTCTGAGTGAAACTATGGAGAACAAGGGAACTATTGCAATTATAATTGGGGCACTGCTACTGATGGTAAACGTCGGAATAGGAGTCACAGGGACTATAGACGGCATCATCGAAGGAACCGTAGCAGATACGGTTGCAGGAAGCTACGACGGCTTGGATGATGATGGAAACCAGGATTATACGGCTGACTTCGATGACGACTGGATCAACGCATCTTCCGAGAAGGCGTACTTCGGCAACTCGATCACCAATTTGGAGGAAATACTGGCTGATGCGACGGTTGAGCCCACCTATGAGATGTTAGGCCCATTCATCTACTACGAGAACACGACTCGAGAGGTCATCGAATTCGACTATGACGAGGGTTCGATCACATACTCTGGATACGAGACCTTCGAGTGGTGCGAGGATTGCACCTGGGCGGATGACGATGGAGTGGAGCACGATTCGTTGTCCGGTGACACCGTAGTCAACCAGATCAACATCCTCTGGAACACCCAGAGGATAGCGGGAATGGGTAGCGGCATCGAGTACGGAGAGATATTCGCTAAGGCCATGTTCGCAGCTCAGATGATTGAATTCGACCTCTCCAACAGGGCACCTAGCATCTGGGCATCCGATGACATCGGGGCAATGGCGGACGCCGCTGGTGGGGGGAAGTTCGGCAACATGAGTGTTGAGGAGCAAGTACTGCTAGGTTCGTACGCAGCCTCCCTGTCACAGAGCGGACTTGATGGTTCGATGTCAACTGGGGATTATGATGCGGCAGCTATCAAGTCAATTTTCTACAATGCGAATGACGGGAGTGGAAATTGCATTGCCATTACGTGCGACATTGGACCGGTACTGATTGCAGGGATGGGTGCTCCAAGTGACACTGTCACAGCGACCAGAGCCGCCCTCTATGGGTACTCTGGAGATTTCGCAACACACATGGACTGGGCTGTTTATTCATTGGCAGCCTCAAAGTTCGTCGAGAAGGGAGGAGGAGCAGAGGTGAACAACCAGACTCCCCAACTGAAGGAGAGGTTCGCAGAGGTTAGCGGACTCACCATCAGCGATCCGGCATCACTAGATAACCTGCTATTCAACGAAAGCGTTGGGATGCTCACCTCATTCGAAATCAGTGGGATCCCCCTGCCGGGAATGGTGGTTGGATTACTTCTGCCTCTCCAGAGTGCAGACTACTTCGGGGCTATGACGACATACAACGTTGGCCTACTCACGATTGCTGGCCTTGCAGATTACGTGGAGCCTTGGGTCGGCTTGGGGTTAACTGGTGCTCCCACTGAGTTCGAGTTGATTCTTGCTGGTGGACAGGGGACCATGGCCTCCAATGATTGGTGGCTAACTGCATTCGGGGACTACGATCCCTTGGGTGGCATTTACATTCCAATAGGGCTGAATAGAGACGGTTTCGCAGGTATGGCGGAACTGACTCAGGAGCAATCTGATTTCATCCTAAATGACCCGGAAATCGGGCTCAAGTCATCATTCCCAGGGCCATTCATGTATGGTGAGCTTTCCGGGTTGAGCCTTCCTGATGCAGAAGGGGTGCAGCACGTCTGGGACGATGCCTATGTCGCTAACCTGTACGGCATTACTGAGGATGCGGCTCACGCACTTAGGGACTGGGTCGCCAATTTCTACTTCGACACGGTGATGCCGGTTCTGCTGAACTTCGTAACTGGCAACACGCCCTACTACTCGATGCCAATCAGCAACTGGCTATACGGCTGGGACGATGCTGTTAGCGCGTACTTCGGATTCTTCTCCTGGAACAGTCTAGAGACGAATGCAACCTATTACGGATCGGACGGCATCAGCACCGGAGACTGGTCAGTGTTCAAGATGAGCACAAAAGGTGACACGTTGGGCCAGAGGATGGCCCAGGGCTACATCAACTCTGACGGGAATGGGCTTTGCGACTTCGACTACGATGTCAATGGAGCATTCATTGGCTATGATCTCCCATGCGAAGATGGGCAGGTGTACGGAATGACCGAGCACCTGACTTGGAGGGCTCCACACAGGGAAGAGGGGGCAAGCGGGCTCCTGACCGCCCATGCTGGGAATTCTGATACTTCGTTGATGGGGACCGCTGGTTCGTTAGCGAGTCCGAACGATCCATTCAGCTTTAATGTGGCAGGATACGCAATTGCGACCTCAGAGGTGGGGAGCAAGACGACGTACAAGGGAATCGACATGGTAGAGCATACAGTGACAGTCGAGCCCACCAATACACAGATCCAAGGGAAGTTGATTGGCTCTTCCACCTACGTTGATGTAATTCCCGGTGCACTACCGGTGTACCTCGGGGCGGACATAGAACTGAAGGTCGAACCCGTTACTACAGCGATAATGTATGGGAAGGTCAAGGTTACTTTCTACTTGGACACACGCGGGCCCGGTTTCTTGGACCCGGACCTTTCGGAAGATAGCACCGAGTCGATGCCAGTATTCGAGATCCACGTTTTCAGTGAGATCGATGACGAGGGGGCAGAGACCTTCACAGGCCAAGTCTCGGACAACCTGGGGCCCATGGGTTGGACCAACTTCGGAGGAACGGCTGGAACCGCATTGACTGCCGTACACACGGTTGTCGCTCTGATGTACGTGACCTCGATCGCGTCCCTGGCATACGGCCTATCAGATCCTAGCACTAGGTCGATGCTGGGATTCGGAAAAGACGAAGATGAAGGGTGAGTAGATTTGTGCTTCTTCAGAAGCATCGTATTCTGTCACCGCTCAACTAGGTGCAACCGTTGCGGGGTTCCTGCATGAGGCTCAAGCATATAGACAGAATCAGGGCTATCGCAGTCCTCTGCATGGTCGAGGTGCACACAGCGGCAATCGTCCCCCCCAGTGGGATTACCGTGGGCCACCCTGCAGCATTCGTTGCGGCTGCCTTCGGAGGGATGGCGGCTCCGATGTTCGTCACGATTTCCGGATGGGGGATGTACAGTAGTGCCTCTAGGAGGTTATCGGAGGGCCACACGGCAAGCCAATGGGCAAATTGGATAATGCCTAGGTTTGTCCTCCTATGCATGTGTCAGATTCTGGTAAACGTACTTCTGAACGTTGAGAGGGGAGGGAGGTTCGAGTGGCACACACCAGGCGTTCTCACCCTACTTGCCATCTCGGCTGCTATTTGCCCCGCTCTAGTGAGGACTAGCATGGGGACCAGATCGATGTTGATGCTACTGTTCTGCGTGTCACCCTTGATTCTGGGGTCCAACTCTGGTCCCGATCTCAGTTGGTTCGAAAGGGTCGATGCTAGTGGCATGAGGGAATGGGTGACCAGGCTACTATGGAACGGGACCTATCCGGTTTTGCCGTGGGTCTTCTACATCCTCCTAGGCACGGTTCTTCACGACCTACGTGAGGATTCAAGAGCCAGGGAGAGGGGGGTTGTGTTGGGAATACTAGCGACTTCGATGACATTGGCATTGTCCGTAGCCGAGGGGGTTGACTGGGCTCTGACTTCGGGAGATGCTGTCCTCACTTTCTTCCCTGCTAGCATGCCCTTCCTGGTTGTCTCGGGAACTATGGTGGCACTGGCCCTTAGGGTGCTAGAGGGGGAAGAGGAATCTGGGGGAGAGCCCCTTATGGGTGAAAAGCTGTCTCTTTTGGAACCCGCAGGGAGGCTTTCCCTGACAATCTATGTGTCTCACTTCGCGGTGCTGGGCGCTGTGGCTCTTCTGATGGAAGGGGAGCCGAGGCTGGCTCTGATCCCGGCTTTCCTGGTCACCATCTTGCACACGCTTGTCTGGATACCCCTTGCGGTTCTGCATGAGAGGATCGTCCCCGGACTGTCCCTTGAGGGGTTATTGAGGAATCAGTCGGGAAGATAGTTCGTGGTCCATGATATCGGGCCGAACCATGTCTCCCCAGCGTCATTGGCGGCCCTGATTCGTGCATGGTACTCGGTGCCGCAGCAGGAGAGCCCGGTGATCTCCAGTGACTCGTTTCCAACTTGAGTCTCACCGAACTCGACGTTGTTAGACCATGCCGAGGGTTGCGTCCCACCATCGGTCGTGCCGTAGAATACGGTCAGGGTGATGTTGGTCCCATTGTCATAGGTCCCCCATGAGATGTTGACCGAGTATGCCTCCGAAACGCTGGGCGAGTACAGGTCCCTCAGGATTGCGGGGTACTCGTAGAACTCGCCTCTGAGGGGGTCGTCCGTCCAAACGGGTAGGTGGGAAAGCGCGTCGAAAGTGGTCTGGTCGAGTGGGAACCCCCAGGCAGCGTGGTACGGGGCGAGGTTGAATCCCGTCGAATTAGACAGATGGAGGACCCATGCGTTGAATTTCTCGTCATCCGTCGAAGGCACTTCCGCTGCTGGTAGGTCGTAGTACACCGATAGGGCAGATGTGATCTCGGCCCATGACCACTCATCCTTGATCATCAGGAACGTCTCCAGAGCGACCCACACTGACCAGTCCGCGATGTTCGCCCCGTTGTCGAAGTAGGTCCTGGTCCTGGACTCACGCTGGTCCGGGGAGATGGCCCCGTGGCCAGAGACGCCGACTAGGTCCTCCATCAGGTAGACGCTGGCGAAGTTGCACCCAGTTTCGGTCGTACCGGGCAGGGTAGATGGCATCCACTGGTGGTTGTGCCCCAGCTCGTGGAACATGCCCCAGTCGCCCTCGGTGCTCATGGAGGTGACGTTGACCACTGCCGGGACACTGAGGTCGTGAGCCATGAAGGGGTAGCCAGAGTGCATCCAGCCAGCGGATATCTGGGCATCGAAGACTGCCCTCTCGACCCTCGTCCATGGGAGGAAACCGTACAGCTCGTGCTCCATCCCCAGGGCCTGATCCCACCACTCCATGAGGTCTTCCGGACCATCTAGGTCCCTGATCTCATGGCTAGGGACGGAGAGGATGAACTGGTCGCTCCCTATTTCCGCCCATGGCGCCGGAGCGTGCCGGTTCACCTGGATCCAATCCTCCACGTCGGTCTCGCCATGGTTGTATGTTGGCGCCACTACGGCATTGGAGATGGTGACTTCGAATAGCCCCAGAGTCGAGCCCGGCTCGATGGCCACGTAGATGGGTCCGCCGAATGCGTTTCCGACTTCCATTTCGGTGTCATCGACATACCACCAGCGTACTATCTCCGGATGCCGGTGCAACTGGTCCTTCCCCCACAGGCTGTCACTATGCGCACCCACGAGGATGTATGTCCCTGAATCCACTATGCTAGGTGGGAGTGTGACTGCGACTACCTCGCCCGGAGCAGCGTAGGTACCGGTTGTCATCCTCACGTGAGCCCTCGCTGATGAGTAGCCGAAGTTCGAGGGGAGTCCGCTCTGGTTGCCATTCACTGAAACTGTTCGAGCGACCCTGCTGGCGTTGGCAGGGACTTCCCCGGGGAATTCCTGATGACTCGGGTGCGATGGTAGCTGGTCTGCTGGCAGCCCCTGAGTCAGGGCAGTCTCGACCCTGAGGAGGGTGTCTGCGACTGGGTCCTCCCCGAGATCGTAACCTACGTCCTCCCAGAGCGTGCCGTACTCGATCACAGTCCATCCCGTCTGGTTCACAACATCCCTGAGGGGCGCCCAGAAGTCATCGAAGTCGAGGGAGACCACGCTAGTGCATAGGGAGAGTGTCGAGTCGGCTATTGTCGCCTCTGCGTTTGAGAGCGCATTGCCTTCGATTCGGTCTTCCCTGATTGCTTCGATGGCGGCCCTGGGCCGTGCTAGCTCATGGGGGACCTCGCTCATGTCCACGTCGTTGTAGCCCCATGCACTGGAGACGAAGAGTCCTGTTTCCTTGGCTATCTTGTTACCCGGGTAGTTGTGGGCCAGATCTGTGTTGGAGTACGACCAGTACCAAGCGTGACCGCCCATTATCACCCCTCCGCCATCGAGAAGGAAGGAGGCTATGTTCTGGTTGTCGTCGTCGTCATGGCCATTCCAGAACTCGTCCAGAAGGCAGTCCAGTCCAGACAGGTTATCGGGGGAAACTGAGTTCCGTACCGTGTGGCCCTGTGACTCCAGATCGTCTTGGAATCCATCGAAACCGGCACCATAGGCAAGACCGACTACTGCATTGACCCCACAGACCCACTCAACTGCCTTGAGGGAGAAGGTGGTCTCGTCTGTCCCGCCGCTTCCAGAAACCCAGCTCTCGTGCCCATAACCAAGCATCCTCCCCTTGCCAACGTGACTGGCGGATATCACTGGGATGGCTGAGGTATATCCCCCTTCGGCGAATGCCACTGGGAAGGACCACTCTCCTATCGGGAGCACGGGAGATGGCCAGCCACCCCAACTGGTCTGTCCCATCCCCCGGAGTAGGTCACTCTGATCTGCAGCGAGGTCGTGGACTGCGATCCAGATGCTGCTGGAGGTTGTGCCTCCCGAGTTGTTGGCCCAGAGAGTGTACTCGGACCAATCGGTTCGTTGATCAGGGGTCCCTGAGATTGTCCCGGAGTCGGAAATTGCGAGTCCGGCGGGGAGTTGTGGGTCCACCTCCCAGGTTTCGATGGAGGGTCCCGAGTATTGGGGTTGGATGGATGCGCTCTCGTTTGAGGCTAGTGCGAACTCGTTGCCGGGCCATGTAACGGCTAGCGGAGGGAGGCTGATGACGTGGAAAGATACCTGGGTTGAGTCTCCCCCTGCGGAGTTGTTCGCCCAGATTGTGTGGTAGGATGTTTCCTGCAACTGCGTCGCGACCCCCGAGATAACACCGTTCTCCTGTCCGAGTGAGAATCCGGTAGGCAGTGGTGGGTGAGCCATCCAGATTGTTGGGGTCCCACCGCCCCACGAGGGCATCACTGAGCCGATGTCATCGCCAAGAGAGAGGTCGAATGTGACTTGCTGGTATTCGAGGTCCCAGACTGGCAGGTCGATCACCTCGATGTATATGGTGGACTGGGTTGCCCCACCTGAGTTCTCAGCGGTGATCGTGTATCCAGTGGCTTCCTGCAGCACGTCAGGCGAACCCGAGATGGTGCCGGAGGGAGACAGGGAGAGGCCATCTGTCAGATCAGGGGCAATCTGCCATGAAGTGATTTCCCCACCAGTGGTGCTGGGGGAAATCGAGATTGGTTGCCCTAGTGAGAATGTGAAGTGGGATACCCCGTAATCGATTGATTCCGGGGATGCATGGGTGGTGATTATCCTGAGTGTGGATGAGGCCTCGCCTGCGCTATTGTAGGCCGTTATGGTATGGTTGCTATCGCCGATTTCGGAAGGTTCCCCAGAGACAGAGCCGTCGGCGCCCAACATGATTCCCGGTGGCAGGGGGGGATCGGACGCCCAGTTTTCAGGGATTCCGCCCAGAAACGACGGGGTTTCCAAGTGACATACCTCGCCCCTCGTGCAGTAGAGCGTTTCCATCTGGAGGTCGATGGAAATTATCTCAGGGGGGAGGACTGTGATTTCCAGCCTGAACGATGACACCCCCATTGCGTTGGATGCGATGATGGTGTAGGACTTGGAGGATGACTCATGGGCCGGGGTTCCTGATATCACCCCCGAATCTGGGTCGATTGAGATCCCATCCGGGAACGATGGGTTGACTGCCCAAGAACTAGGGGCGTCCCCAAGGAAGCTCGGCGTCATCTGCTGGATCTCTTCACCTATCTCCAGTATTACCTCAGACTCCCCGAAGTCGAGCATCTCCGGCCTCATCATGGTCCGGCACATATCCCCGGTGAAGACCTGCTTCGGAGAGCAGTCTTCCTCAGTGATGGTGTTCTCGAAGCATCCGTCTGCAGTTGGATCCATCGCGCAGTCTGGTTCTACCGGAATTTCAACTTCGCTTTCGGTTAAAGATGCGCATCCGGGCAGCAGGAGGAGTAGTGAGATTGTCACGGCGAGTACGTGTTGCCTATGCACGGGCCGCACAGGGGGTGCCAACTGAATATCTTGTGCATCCCTCAAAGACCAGGATAGGCTGGACCGGGTTCGAAGCAGTACTGCACGGTCTGGAACTCGGACTTGAACTCCCTGACATCTCTCTTGACGGAGGATGGGTCCTCTCCCTCAAGCAGTGCCCTGGTGAAGAAGCGGGCGACATCCTGCATTTCGTCAGCCCCCATTCCGACCCTCGTCAGTTCCGGGGTGCCCAGCCTGAGGCCACTCGGGGTCATTGCCTTGGTGTCTCCGGGAAGCATGTTCATGTTGGTGATTATCCCTGCTTCCTCGAGGGTTGCAGCAGCATCCCTGCCAGCTCCGGAGTCGACTTCCCCGTGCCTCGTGACCACTTGGTGGCTAGCGGTGAAGCCCCTCTCCTCTGCGATAACGTCGAATCCTTCCGAGGAAAGTGCCGCACCGAGTGCCTTGGCGTTGACGACTATGTCCTTGGCGTATGAGTTCCCGAACTCCTCGAACTCGGAGAGGGCTATCGTCTTACCAGCTACGTGATGCAGGTGGTACGATGAGCAGACCCCTGGGAAAATCCCGCTGTTTAGCCTCCGATGCAGCTTCTCGTCCTCCGAGTCTGATAGCACGAACCCCCCTTGCGGCCCTGGGAACGTCTTGTGGCTGCTCCCAGTCATCACGTCTGCACCCTCCCTTAGTGGGTCTTGGAACTGCCCTCCGGCGACGAGTCCCATGACATGCGCAGCATCGTACATCACGGTTGCACCGACCTCGTGAGCGGCCTGGGACAACTCCTCGAGAGGCGTTGGGAAGAGGAATACCGATTGGCCGAAAAGGGCAATTGCCGGCTCCTCCTCGCGGATCAGGGAGGCTGCCGCATCTATGTCCGGCTCCATCCTCTCCTCGTCCCATGGGTATGTGACCAGATCGAGTCCCCTTAGCCCGACTGCCCCCATCCTCGCATGGGAGATATGCCCCCCATCAGCGGTGGACACGGCTGTGATCTTGTCACCTGGCTTGGCCAGTGACTTCAGTGACCCGATGTTAGAATTGGTGCCTGAGGTCGACTGTATGTTCGCGAACCGGCAGTTGAAGACCCTCTTGGCGCTCTCAATCCCGATCTCCTCGATCGTGTCGAAGTCATCGCACCCCTGGTAGTACCTCTTCCTGGGAAGTCCCTCTGCGTATCGTCCGTGGAGATCAGAGTCGCATGCCCTCCTGACCATCGGGCTGAGGATGTTCTCGCTTGCTATCATCGGTAGGCTGTCTCGGTAGTGCCTTCCGGATGCCCCTATTGCCTCTACCACGTTGTCGGCTGTCTGCCTGTTGCTCATGGTGGTTTGAGGGGGGGGAAGCAAATGAGGGTTGGGAGTGTGAGATGGCGCCGACAGCAGGACTCGAACCTGCGACCTGTGGATTAACAGTCCACCGCTCCACCAACTAAGCTATGTCGGCCTGACTCGGGGCAGGGCACATCACTCATCAAAGAATCGGATTACTCCCACTCGATTGTTCCCGGTGGTTTGTGCGTGATATCGTAGACTACTCGGTTAACTTGGCCCTTTAGTGAGTTGGTTATCTCAGTGCTAATTTCTGCGAGGAGGTCGTGGGGAAGTGGCGAGTATCGGGCACTCATCCCATCCAGGCTAGTTACTGCCCTTACTACGATAGTCTCCCCGTGGACTCTCACATCACCGTGGACTCCCACGCTTCTGACAGGGAGGAGTGCTGCGAAGTACTGCCATGGCAAATCGCATCTCCCCTCGGATGCCGCCTCTCTGATCCTGGTCTCCACTATGTGGCATGCCTCCCTGCATGATTCCACCCTATCGAGGGTTATCTCTCCGAGAACTCGGACTGCCAGCCCTGGGCCGGGGAATGGCTGCCTCTCGCTGGATTTGATTCCGAGTTCCCTGGCCATCTCCCTGACCTCGTCCTTGTAGAACTCGCGGAGCGGTTCCACGATAGTCAGGTCTACGTCATCTGGGAGTCCGCCGACGTTGTGGTGAGACTTGATCACATCCCTCTCCCCGCCACCGGACTCGATCCAGTCTGGGGCTATGGTGCCCTGGACCAGGTACTTCGCATCGCATCCCTCTTGCTCCTCCTCGAATACCCTGATGAACTGCTCACCGATGACCTTTCTTTTCTCCTCGGGGTCGGTGACTCCTTCCAGATTCTGGAAGAACCTCTGTGATGCGTCGACGACCTTGAGTTTGATACCCATCTCGGAGAACATCTCGGAGACCTCATCCGACTCCCCCTTCCTCATCAGCCCCGTATCGACGTAGACGCAGTGGAGCATGCTACCTACGGCCTTGTGTGCAAGGACGGCAGCGACGGAGCTATCTATTCCGCCCGAGCATGCGATGATCGCGGTGTCGTCAATCTGGGAGCTGAGGGCCTCGATAGCCTCGTCGACCAGTATCTGGGTCTGCATTGCCGTATCACCCTTGGATCGATTTGTCGTCTGCAATTACCTTCTGGGTCATCTCGGACCTGAATTCTGAGTAGGATGCTGCTAGTGACTCGTCATTTGTGGCTAGGATCTGAACTGCTAGAGCTCCGGCATTGTCGCCCCTGTCCACCCCGACTGTGGCGACGGGCATCCCCGGTGGCATCTGGACGATGGACAGGAGGGAGTCTAACGGGACCTTGCCGCCTACTGGAACTCCGATGACTGGCTTGTCCGTCATGGAAGCAATTACCCCGGGAAGGGCTGCGGCTACCCCAGCCATACCGATGAAGACCTTGCAACCACCTTCCTCTGCATCCTCGACGATCCCCTCCAGGTACTTTGGCGCTCGATGAGCGGAGGCGACCCTGATTTCGTACGATACCTCGAACTTGTCGAGCACGCTCCGGCACTTTTCGGCTATGGGCAGGTCAGACTTTGAGCCAAGAACCACGCAGATGTCCATGCCTCTACGGCAGGTGGGCGGTTCAAATGCCTGCCGTTTCCAGGCCTATTCCTCCTCCGAGGAAATGATGAGCGAGTCTGGCCATCCCCTGCCCACAACCGCTAGTGGGTCTGCCAGTAATTCAGATAGTTCCGACCCCCCTGGCGAGGGATCGTGGAAGGGGTCCTGAATGAAGCCCGATTTGTGGACGAAGGCCATGGACAAGAAGTCCTGTCCGGATCTGGAGGAGCCCGAGAGAATGGCCCTCCCATTTGGCAAATCCACGCTCGCAAGCACCTTCCTCGACCATGTTGCCGAAGAAACCCTCCACGGAGGGCTGAGTTCCCCGGACCAGTCTTCTGGCTCGATAGGGAGTAGGAACCTTGCAGGTGGGGTCAGCATAGCTGCTTGGACGAGTTGCACCGTGCGGAAGTAAGCAACCCAGTACAACGCATATGAGAGCCATACGATCCTTGGGTCGATCGTGAGGTGCAGGGGGAAAATGGCGGATGCCAATGCCAGTGAGAGCCAATCCACAGGCAATGAGAGAAGGGAGTCGTCGGACATAGGTTGTGCGTTCCTGGAGAATACAATCGGCAGAATGACCAACCCCCAAGAGATGGAGAAGAAGAATATGGAAGTGACCTGGTCATCGGGAGTTCTCCCTGGAAGCAGTAGCGGGATCGCGGTCAGCAATAGAAAGAGTGGGGCCCATGCCAATGGCTTGAGAAGGGGCCAGACCAATGGCCTCAGCCTCTGCCGGCACCATCCGAAGTTTCCAACCCTAGGGGTGGTGCTCACCCATGGGAGCGGTGGAGGGATTTCTCCGGCCATGAAGTCTGGGGGGAGGTCGGGGCTATTCCACCACCCAGGCTCACCCAAAAGGAAGTGTCGATCCAAGCCAGCCTCCATGCCCCTCGGGGAGGGCTTCGAGGTATAATTCGCTAGTCCTCGGAATCAGTGATTGGGTGCCTGAGGATGAGTTTCCGAGCTGCCCACACCTCGTCGACCCTCTTTACGGGAGTCGTGTGAGGTGCGGATGTGACTATTTCTGGGTCCTCGGAGAGAACCGCATGGAAGTCAGCGGCGAACTTGTCCAAGACCTCCTTGGATTCGGTTTCCGTGGGCTCAATCATTAGGCACTCGGGGACGATCTGAGGAAAGTAAAGGGTAGGCGACATGTATCCGTAGTCAAGGAGACGCTTGGCGACGTCCTTGCCTGTAACGCCGTTCATTTCCTTTATGGGGCTTATTGAGAGGGTGAACTCATGCATCACTAGATCGGCTTGGGCCCCTTCGGAAGGCATGCAGTGAATCTTTGCGGCCACATCGGCAGCTGGGTTCATTATCCTGTTCCGCAGGTAATTGGAATTGAGGACTGCGTACTCGCTCATCCTCTCTAATTCGCGCCCGTACCTCCTGTAGAATGCCCATGCCCTGACTACTGCCCCGGCATTGCCATTCCACTGCTGCACCTTGCCGATGCTCGCCTCGCCGACTTCCTCCCAGAAGTACCAGTACCCGTCCCCCACCCCATTTGAGTCGTCCTCGTCTGACTCCCTTCGAGAAGCCACGGGAGTCGGGAGGAAGCGCGCGAGGTGGTCCTTGACGCCTATTGGTCCGCTTCCGGGACCTCCTCCTCCGTGAGGCTGGCTGAACGTCTTGTGGAGGTTGTAGTGGACAGCATCGAAGCCCATCATCCCAGGGTCGGTCTTCCCAATAATGGCATTGAAGTTGGCACCGTCGTAGTACATCTGGCCCCCAGCCTCGTGTACAATTCTGGATGCCTCCGCGATGTTCGTCTCGAAGAGGCCCAAGGTGGATGGGTTGGTGATCATCATTGCAGCCGTATCGGGGCCGACGGCGGCCTCCAGAGCCCCGATGTCCAGCCTACCATCAGAAGCACTCGGAATCTCCACTATCTGGTAGCCGCACATGGATGCAGAGGCGGGGTTCGTCCCATGGGCAGAGTCTGGTACGATCACCTTGTCCCTGTGGCTTTCTCCGTTCGACTTGTGATACTCCTGGATGCATCTAATCGCGGTGAACTCGCCCTGGGCACCGGCTACGGGTTGCAGAGTGACTGCATCCATTCCGGAGCATGTGGCTAGCATCTCTTGCATCTCGAAGTATATCGAGAGGAGACCCTGGACCTGAGAGTCCTCCTGTAGGGGGTGGATTCGGTCGATACCCGGCATCTGGGCGATCCTCTCGTTGACCCTGGGGTTATGCTTCATCGTGCAGGAGCCAAGAGGGTAGAATCCCGTGTCTATCCCGAATGTCTTCTGCGATAGCCCGGTGTAATGCCGGACCAGTTCCGGTTCGCTTGCTCTCGGCCAGTTGGGTAGGCTCTTCCTACGGAGGCCTTTGGGAATCGGATTGACTTCTGAGCTGATTGGGTCTGGTTGTGACCACCCAGTGCCTGGTGCTCCGTGGAAATCGAAGACCGTGCTCATTCCGAGCCCCCCTCGATCCAGTTGCCGATGGCATTTGTCAGCGCAGAGATGTCAGACTCAGTTGTCCCCTCGTCACAGCCCACTAGGAGGCAGTCCGACATCTCGTCCCACCAATTTCCTAGGCTGACTCCCCCAATCACCCCATCAGAGTACATGCTCTCGAGCGCCTCCTTGGCTTGGCCGGGCAGCCTGATTGCGAATTCCCTGAAGAAGCACCCACCTTGGTTGACTAGTTCGACTCCGGGGATCGAGATGACGGCTTCCAGAGTCTTACAAGTTGACGAGTAGACCCTAGTTGCCAGTTTCTCTAGACCCTCTGGGCCGAGCAGCGCCATGTGCATGGCCCCCATCAATGCGATCAGCGTCTCGTTTGAGCAGATGTTTGACGTAGCCCTATGCCTCCGAATGTGCTGTTCCCTTGTCGATAGGGTAAGGGTGTATGCAGTACTTCCTTCGGAGTCGATGCTCTGGCCTACTATCCTCCCGGGCATCAGCCTCAGGAACTCCTTGGAGCATGCGAAAAGCCCGTAGATTGGCCCGCCGGCAGTTGGGCCGATACCGAATGGCTGGCCCTCTCCGACCACTATGTCGGCTCCCCATGATCCAGGGGGCTCGATGACTCCGAGGGAAACTGCGTCGACTCCGACAATAATTGCAGTAGACTCGCCGATCGTCCCTCTGAGGTCCATGAGCCCCTCGTCGAGTAGACCCAGTGCATTCGGCTGCTCTACGTAAACCGCACAAGAGCCAGCAGCAGAGGCTGCGGCTCCCAGATCGAGTGTTCCATCCGCGTTGTGAGGGAGCTTGTGGATTTCTATCCCGACTCCCTGGGTGTAGTTCTCGATGACGGACAACCTGTGGGGCGGGACAAGTTCTGAGATGTACACGGAACTAGGTTGTGTGGCCTTCTTCGACTTTACCCTGACTGCACAAGTTATTGCCTCCGCGGCAGAAGTGCTGGCATCGTACATCGAGACATTGGATATCGGGAGACCGACCAATTCTGAGACCATTGTCTGGAACTCCCACATAGCTTGGAGCATCCCCTGGCTGACCTCTGGTTGGTACGGGGTGTAAGATGTAAGGAACTCACCTCTCGTGGCCAACATTGGGACCATCGTGGGGACGAAGTTCCTAGCGAGACCAGCCGAGATGAACGACGGCCTGGAGTCGAGATGGATGTTTGCCCCCAGAAGCCTGGTTGCATCCTCTAGAATCTGCTCCTCCGACTGTGGCTCGGGGAGGGGTAGGGGGTCGGTCCTTCGGACATCCTCCGGGATGTTTGCGAATAGCTCATCCATGGTCGACATGCCTAGTTCCCCTAGCATCTCCGACTCTCTTCCAAGGTTGGGGATTTGGTCGACCATTGGCTCGCCTGTGAATCGGTTGCGGACTAGGAGGAATTCAATGGTTTCTCATGGAGGTGCTCTCTCCAAACACACAGTATATTACCTGTCAGGAGATACGGTCGAGCATGAAGGTTGCAGTCTCGGCCGCGGATGGTTTCGTCGCACCTTACATTATGGAGGTGCTTGGTGATTCGGCCGTTCCCATTCCAGATGATAAGCTGGGAGACCCTAGTGCCCTAGATGCGTTACTTACCCCTTGCAACTCGCTGATTCACATTAATTCGCGACCAGTTGACACTTCGGTTGACAGGGATGACAGAGAGTCCCTGATCATCATGAGGGAGAAGGCTAGGCCGATTCTTGATGCGGTTGACAGGCACGGTTCCCTTCACATGGTTATTCTAGGCACCCTAAGGGTCCACCCCCAATGGGAACCGGGGGAGGAGTACTACGGATTCGACTCGACCCTAGCCCCGAGGGACGTTGCGGCAGAAGGGCAACTTTGGATAGAGGAGAATGCATTGGAGAGAGCGGAGTCAGAACGCCCAGTGAGCGTTATCAGGGCCTCAAACGTCCAAGGAGTACCAATCTCGGGTCCGCCAGGGAACGGGATCCTCCACAGATGGGCCTTCGAGAGCCAGATGGGCTGGATCAACGTCCCGGGCGATGGCTCCCAAGTCAAGGACATGGTGCATGTCCAGGACCTTGTTAGGGTCGTAGATGCGGTCCTGAGGGACCCTCCTCCCACTAGGGAGAGCTTCGCAGTTGGTTCGGGGAAGGCGATTCTGATGTCTGATCTGTCAGAATTGTACAGAGACCGGACTGGTTGTGAGATTGAGCTGAACCAAAGTGACAGAGAGGAAGTCTGGGGGGTAGTTGACGCGTGGTTCTTGGAGGATAGATGCGGATTCCGACCATCAATAAGCCTAGATGAGATGATCGAGGAGTCGTTCGAGGCTGCAAGTTAGGCCGCTTCCAGGATGATCCTGCGTCTGACGGCGTTCCAATCGGAGATAGTGACGGAGATCTCTGTTTCGTAGCCGGCCTTGAACTGGCTTGCGTCTGAGTTCGAGGGGAGTCTGATCTCCAGCTCGCCTATATCACCTGACTTTGCGATCAGTGTGCTTCCCCCTCTGAACTCATCCGAGAGCCCTATCCCGAATGTCCTCTCAATTGAGTTCACCCTGATGTGAATGCTTCCTGAACTCCCCGATAGGGATTCTTTCGTGGCATTTCTCTCACTGATCGTCCGCGAAGCTTCGAAGCTAGAAATGGCAGATTCGATGCTGAATGTATCACCCTCGGGTGCGGCCGGTGGCTCTGGCTCGGGTGCGGCCGGTGGCTCTGGCCTTGAGTCAACGGGAGGAGGGAGGTTTTCACTCGTTTTTGAGGCGATAGCGCCGACAGTGCCAACCGCACCGACACCGGCTGCAATTGTAGAGGGTGACGGGGAATTCTCCCTGATCCTCTTCTCCATGTCTACAATCCTATCATCCCATGCCTTCCTTGCCGGAGAGCGCATGAAAAAAGGGAGGTCTTCGATCTTCCTGTCGAAGGCAGAGTTTGCGGTCTCAATCGCCTTATCGACGGACATTTCCCCGCCCGAGACTTGCTCCTCGAAGTATCGTGAAGCCGCATCTATCTCCTGCATCAAGTTCCCAAGTTCCCCATCGCCACTAGGAAGACCCTGGTCCTGATTGGGTTCTGGGGATTCTGGGGGACCATCATCCCCGCCTGCTGCAGAAAGGGTGATCTTCCCGACCCCGACCCAGCGTTTGACCCCCAGAGGGACGGACCCGTCCTTGGGTGCACGGGTCCAGCCGCCCCTGTACCAGTCGTTGCTGCCATTCTGGTCTCGATCGTCGAGATTCCAAGAAGAGGAGCTCTCAGAATTTGACGAGAAGGCGTACAAAATGCATCCACTCTGATTCCTGAAGCTGGGTTTGCTGTTGATTTGCCCTTCCTGTTGCGAGTAGATCCCATTGAAACGGGCATCTGGATGCCCCTCGATAGAAATGGACTGGCCGGCGGAGTAAGTTTGCGTAGGGCCGGATTCGACGATTGATAGCAGTTCGTCCAACTCAAGGGAACCGGATGAGTCCTCATCAAGCGCACCGAAGATCGCGTTCACGATCGCCTGGGGAGCTGTTTGGCCAGTGATCGATCGCAGTGCGCTCTCGAATTCGTTCTTGGAGAGGACGCCGTTGTGGTCGGAGTCGAACTTTGAGAAGAGCGCTTCTGCGGAATATCCCCTCTCTCTCAGTATTTCCTGTAGATTCTTGATCGCAATTGCCTCAATATTCGTCTTCACGCATCCACATCCTGTGACCCTCTGATGACGGTATGGGAAATGAGTGTTGTCGCTGCATGACCACCTTTCTGGTTGATGGGAATGCGAATAGATAATCTGTCCCCTGCAATCGGGACAGTCGTGGCAACCGGATGGGAACCGAGTGGGCTTAGCGATGCCGAAGTCTGGGACGGGGAGGCATATCATAAGGCCCTATATCGCGATGGAGATACGAATAGACCTGTAAAATGGCACAAGAACTCTGTCGATAAACTGATTGAAATCGCGTCCCCCCACATAGATAATGAGTCGCTAGTTGTCGATTACGGAAGTGGCACCGGAGGATCTGCGATAGAGTTGTTGAAATCTCTCGATGAGAGAGGAGTGGAGGTCGAATTAGTACTTATTGACCCCCTGGTGTCATGGTTTTCCAAGGCCAGGGACCTTCTTGGTGAGAGGGAAGACGTGCACTTCGAATTGTCCATAGAGAGAGAGGCCTCCGGCAGAACCTCATTCAGGAGATTGGAGGACATCCTGGAGGGTAGGAAAGCGGATGTGATCATCTCATCGTCCACGCTTCACCTCATTCCTGCAAAAACAATTGGCGACCTGGCATTGCAATTTGCTGGTAGCCTCAAAGAAGATGGGGCATTCGTTTGGGACAGCGGTGATTTGGAAAGCGATCTCAGGCCAGAGAGCTCCGCGCTCCTTCATGATCCTTACCGGGCGGTGAGGGAGTTGCTTAGACTCGATGAGATTCGTTCTGCGAGACTGTCTGAGATGGCTGATGATGAGAAAGATGGTCACGAACGTAGATTGGACCGAATTTTCCCAACCCCACTGTCAATAGATGTCGTACTAGGGGCCCTTAGAGAGGCTGGTTTCTCATCGGAGATCCAAGACAAGGTAGTCTCTTTCTCCAGAGAAGACGCAGAGAACTTTGTCTTAGTCCCCAGGCTGGCTGAGATCGCCTCCCCACTTCACTTGGGTGAAGAGAGGGACGATGCCATCAGAGGAGCACTCGATTCTGCCCTGAGGTCGATAGCAGACGAGGGCAGGGGGAATGATGAGGAGTATCGGAGTCACTGGGTCTTCGGGCGTCACTGGCTAAACCAGAGTACCTAGCCTTGCAATGATTCGATCTTACCGTCGTCTAGTTTCTCCCATGAGAATTCTCCCTCTGGGCTAGGAGTCCTCCCGAAATGACCCCCTGATGCTGTTCTGGAGTATATCGGAGACCTCAGGTTTAGCGCCTCGATAATCGCCTGTGGCCTGAAGTCAAAGGCCCCCTCTACCCTCTTGGAGAGAGTGTGGTCATCTATCGTCCCAGTGCCCAGGGTGTTTACGAAAACGCTTACAGGCTGCGAAAC
>JAQXEZ010000017.1 GCA_029250605.1 Candidatus Thalassarchaeaceae archaeon | reverse complement strand
GTTGGTTACTCTATGCCACATTTGCTTAGTTTTCAATTTCTTCCCAGGGATAACACGGGGCACCCTATACAATGCCCGCATTGGCAAGGGTACCCATACTGACGTATGCATCAGTAAGGGGGGGCAGGGTGACCCTGAATGACGCATACATACACCAGGGGTATGGAAGATGATGCCGTAGCAAAGCATATCCATGCAGGGCTCTTAGGGAAATTAATGTCGCAAACATTGACAAAAAAAGAAATGGCCTCCACTTTTGCGCCAGCAATAGTTTCCCTTCTATTTACCATTACAACTTATGTTAGCTACGCGCAAAATCCAGAATGCTCACAATCAGTAAACGCTGGTCAATGTTGGGACTTTAGACCTCTGCTAATTCCTGCATTCTCATTTCTAACGCTTATACTAACTATTTATTCATTATACAGGTATAGACTTCTAACTACCAAGAATTAACCGAATCTAATACGGCGTAATCCGTAGGGAAGATGATGACCACTCTAGATGGCACTAAACACTTTTTTCAAAAAACTCATTGGGAATTATTTTTTCTCCTTCTCCTTCTCCTTCTTGTTCTATGACGAGCGTTCTTATTATTGCCAGAATTACCAGAATTTTTACTATTTTTTATCTTCCCTGGCCTTTGATTCGGCTTTGGAATCGCTTTAGTAAAGTGATAAGGATGACCATCGATAACTGGAATTTTCTGATCGATGAGCCTTTCGATGCCTACTAAATAACCACTTTCGCTTTCATCACAAAATGCATATGCAGTGCCACCTTTACCTGCTCGTGCAGTTCTTCCAATACGATGAACATAACTTTCAGGCTCATTAGGTAAATCATAATTGAAAACATGAGAGACATCATCAACATCGATGCCCCTACTAGCAATATCCGTGGCGACGAGGAGTGGCGTACTCCCATTCTTGAATAGCGAGAGTGCCCTGGTACGGGCACCTTGACTCTTATTCCCATGAATTGCTAAAGCGGAAATGTTGGCCCTATCGAGTTTTTTCACTAGTCTATTCGCTCCATGTTTTGTACGAGTAAAAATAATGCCTCTCTCAACTTGATTTTCTTTAATAATGTCTATAATTAATTTTACTTTGTCTTCTTTACGGACGAAAAATATCGCTTGGTCTATTCTCTCCACTGTGATTTCATTGGGGCTTAAGTCGACCATCTCAGCATTATTTAGAAATGAATTGGCTAAATCCGCTATTTTAGACGGCATTGTGGCACTAAAAAGTAAATTTTGCCTATTCTTAGGGAGGATTTTTAATATTTTCTTGATGTCTCTTATGAATCCCATATCGAGCATCCGATCTGCTTCATCTAGAACAAAGAATTCAACATAATCAAGGTTAACGTGGCCTTGCTGTATTAGATCGAGAAGCCTACCTGGTGTAGCAACTAATACATCTATGCCCTTTCTTAATGATTGAACTTGTGGTTTTTGACCAACTCCTCCAAATATGACCTTATGTCGAATATCCATATATTTGCTATACACGTAGAAGCGTTGATCGATTTGTGCCGCTAATTCTCTGGTAGGTGATAGTATCAGTGCTCTAATATTTCGTTTTCCCGGAGATTTACTAAATGATAATTTTTCTAGTACTGGAAGAGCAAATGCGGCAGTCTTTCCTGTTCCAGTTTGTGCTACTCCCAGCACATCCCTTCCCTCTATCAGTAAAGGTATGGCGAGTTCTTGTACTGGCGTGGGTCTGTCATAACCTTCATTTTTTATGGCTTTAAGTATATCATTGCATAAACCTAAAGATTCAAAATTTGACATTTAATCACCATTGAATGCCCGAGAACGATGATCATGCAGAACCGGTACATGTGTTCGTAATGAGCGGCGCGTAAAACACAATGGGTACCGGAATGTGATGCGGGCATCATCTTCCCTACCCTCTGAGAACCCTCTGAGTCGCCCGCGCCTCATTGGGCTCCCAATGGGCTTATTGGACTCAACCATGACCGAAAATCATGACTCTGGTGGAAGAAAAGAACAATACCTCATCCCGCTCCTCCAATTTTCTTGTAGTCTCCTTCATCGCTCTGGTCCTTACCATCATCACAATAGCAGCTATCGCCGCTACATTTTTTGGTGGATTGGCCTACTATTTGGGAGACACCTCTGCCAGTCAGGACCAACGTAGGGACCAATTGGTCGATGATATATTTGGAGGGACATGGCGATATTCCAGTGGGCCACTCATATTCACATTGATCATATATTCACTCCTTTTTTTGGGAAGACTTAGCGATACGGAGACCGATTGACTTCGATGCCGCTCACACGCTAGCGTTTGAAAGGACAGGTAGATGGCCAAATCTTCACTCAGAAGTGAAATAGAGATATACTACCTGTTTGTTCACTTTCATAATCGTAACATCAGGAAAAAAATTCTTTTACATTAAACACTAATTGATAAATATATACAGTTTAATAAAATCATGCGAAGTAATGTTTTGTATTCCTCCTTAGTAGGTATTTTCCTGATTGGCGCTATTTTCGGTAGCGCTTTTTTGGGCTCGAATCTCACATCTCTAGTAATTAATGATGGTTCTGATTTCTCAATATCAGCAGACTCACAATCAGGAATCAACTTCTATAATCTGGTAGAAATTGATGAGGGAGACAACGATGAAGATAAGGTAGTTACCTATATTTATCATAACTTCACATTCACAAGTTTAGGCAGCGAATCTGTTAATTGGGACTTTGGTGATGGTGACATGGCAACCGGTCAAATGGTTTCACACCAATACGAAATACCAGGTATATACCTTGTTACCGCCACCTCATTAAGCACCAAGGGTATAGAAGTCGCAACTACTATGGTCACAGTACACCTATCTGCCGAGGCCAAGGTTGACAACATGGAATGTGAATGTGCGCCAACCGCAAAAGATACTGTAATCGATCTCATCCCTACTATCGGGTCTGTAGAAATCTCAGGATACCTATTGGTAGAGCATGATGGAAGTAGTGAATCCTGCTCACTCAGAAACCCACTACAAGAATGCCATCTGAGAGTTATTATTCAGCGAACTCAAAGTGGTAATATTATATCTGAGGATGTGATTTTTGATAATACATTTAGGAATAATGAACAAGTAGTCGATTTTCAAATTGAGGCAGTAGATATCTACCAAGGGGAAGGTGTTCAAATTCGTTTAGAGACCGACCAGCTTAGAGATTGGCACAAGCCAAGTGCGAATTGGGATATTACTATCCTAGAAGACTAGTGTTCGTCTAACCTTTGCTAACCCTTCGAATCAACACGAAGTAAAGGCTAGGGAATATGATACGTTCACTCTTGTTTGTTGGACAGTTTGTTGGACAGTTTATCGAACAATACGAAGGCACCCGCCAGTAATCCTGCGAACATTACTCCAATGATGCGGTCAGCGAACCAATCTATGGAGCCTTCAAGCCCTCTTTCCAAGTAAACATAAAGGAAAATTGGCGCGAGAATTAACAATAAGATTGCTACAATGATAATCGCACGTCGGAACATTGCCCATCCTTCATTCTCTTCCATATTCGTCACTAAGGGAACCCCTCTATGATGTATGCGTCATTCGTCCTCTAAGTGAAGATATCCAGACAAGAGAAGACCGGTCGCCATTACCATGGGTGGCGCCCAGTTAACAGGATCCTCCGTGAAGCCATAATCCAAATCACCAGCTGCAAGGAACACTAGTATGAAATTAAGGATATTACACCCTCCAATAGTCATTGCAAGAATCGCCTGAGATCTCCCTTCAACAAATTGGCCAGAAACCACAGAAATAATTGCGATGGTGAGGTAGGTAGCAGCCCATGCTTTCTCGTAGAATGCGTCGTTAGCAGTGTAATCGGCACCCCAACCCGTTTCCGCTGCGTTCATGATTTCAGCGTAAGTCAACAGCGTAAAGAGTGTGAATAAGGCACCCACACCTGTCAACCACCACTTTGGTTGAAATATTGTCTTCATATCCATTTCATTCACTCTCCGTTGTATTCACTGGCGCCACTTCTCGGCCCAGTGCTCCGTACATCACGAGTGTGAAGAAAGCTAACATTGCAAGCATCCACGCGAAATCTGCTCCTGCCGGATCCTCCCCTATCCCCATTTCACCCATTCCGTACCAACTCGTGAAAATACCCAGGAAACCGAGCGGTCCTGCAAGATAATTTTTCGTCCCCCATGCCATTCCGATTGCGGCGACTTGGATGACGATACCTGCGACGATTATGTTGTAGGCATCTGATGTGATTTCATACACCTCACAAGGTTCCGCAGAGCATTCCGGATCCTCGAACTCTCCTCCGGAGCCCTCTGCCAGGACCCAAGCCGGTCCGAATAACATCCCCATAAGCACGACCATCACAGTGAAGAGTCCGAGGACACCAATGCGCTTCTTGTCCGAGTCAAGTTCGACTTCAAACTCATCGTAGGCCAATACAGGGAGGTAAGCGAGAACGCCGTAGAATATCCACATAAAGGGGAGTTCTTCGAAACCCTCTCCGGAACCTAGCGCTATTGTCAGGACCGGAATCAGGAAAACAACGACTGGTCGACAGTTTTTGACGCGAAAGAGGAGGAGGAGCCCAGCTATTCCATCTGCAATCGCCCACACCCAGTCGTCTTCAACTGCACCCTGTAAGACAAACAGACCGAAGACGGCAAACTGGGCCCAAAGCATCAGTGAGAATGGAGCTGTGTCGGTCGGCGGCATTTGGTACTGTGGTGTTTCTTCCATGCCAATTCAATCGGCTTTCGGTCAATTATTGTTTTCTTTTTCGGACGGCATCATCGAGGGTCTACTGAGCGACCCCTGAATGACAGAGGCCATCATAATGGGTCTGTAGGCAGGACCCAGGATTATGGATGCGTCACAAACCAACCGTGGCACTCGGTGGCATCACCTTCCCTACCGTGGTATACGCGGGCGTAAACATGAGGTAGGAAATAATAATCGACAACCTATTGTGCCCCCTTCTCTAACGATTTTGTATGACTGGATGCCTTGATGACTTTCCAAAAGAGCTCGAACCAAATTTTTCGTGCCTTTCGGACTCCTTGTCTGCCGGTCCGGCTTCGGGCGTACTGATACTCGCCATTGGGGTTCCACTAATCGGGATTATCAAGGCATACCTGAGAAAGTTGCTAGACAACGTTGACTTTGACGAGGGACTAGAGAATTTTCTATTCAGGATTGCTGGAGTTGCCCTTTGGGCGATTGTGGTCCTAACCGCTGCTGACGAGTTCGGCATTAACGTGACAGGTTTAGTGGTCGGCCTAGGATTCGTTGGACTCGCTGTTGCCTTTGCCGCTCAGGATACAGTGGAGAACGTAATCGCCGGTGTATTCATCATCATCGACAGGCCTTTTAGAGAGGGCGAGAGGATATTGTTGCCAAAGAGCTTGGGTGGAACCTACTCCAAGTGGGGGGACGTAACCTACATCGGACTCAGAACAACCAGAGTTAGATCGACGGACGGAGTTCTACTTACCATTCCAAATAAACTGCTAACAAAGGACGCAGTTGCAAACTTCAGCCACAGTTCCGATATGGAACTCAGGGTCAGAATTAGGTTGGGCCTTACTGCCACATGGTCAAACGTCACCAAGGCAGAAGAGATAGTGAAAGATATCTCTCAGAACCATCCCGACATTGTGAGCAAGCCAAAGCCTCCAGAGGTGGTCTTGAGAGGGTTCGGTGACCAAGAAATAGTTATGGAGATACGCTACTATGTCGACAATGCACGTAAGATGAGGCCATCCAAGTCGTTCTTCGTCACAGAGATACTAAGGAGGTTCGAGGAGGGAGGGGTGACTCTCTCATTCCCAGTAAGAGTTAACATGAACAGCGAGGTAGATTTAGATGATCTGGGATTTTAGATATCTGTAATATTCGGTAGAGAATATGATGCCCGCATCAAAGGATTGTCACGCATTCGTAACCATGGGTTATTGGGGCGGCCCCTGAGTTACGCTGCCCCTAACCGTGGGTCGGTGGGAACGACCCTCGATCACGCATCCGTAATGATCCACCCGATGGATATGGCATAACTCATCTGGGTAGGGAAGATTATGCCTTCTTTGTCGGATAGAAAGTTATGATTACTATTGTCTGAAGAACCCAAGTACCTAGTAAGAAATAGAGGAATGATCTCCCTACTATTGGAGATACAAGAATTACGCCTAGTAGTGAAAGCCCAATTAATTGATGGGAAGGTAATGGCAGGCCCCCTTTCTCCACGACCGCCTCATAGAGTAACCCTCTATGACGTATGCGTAATGATGGGGCCCTTGTGTATATCCGCGTACACTAGGGTATGGAACTGACGTCCACATCATAGAGGGTTCGATTCAACGATCAAGCCTCTTCCTCTTCGAACATTATTTGCTTGAGTATGTAAAAAAAGAGTGAGATGAACAAGGCCCAGATGAAGCAGACGCGTAACCATTGCCAGTGAATGCCGGGAAGGAGCATGAAATCAATAGGGGGTGCTGGCCTTGAATGGTTTCCCTACCGCTCACACGCTACCCCTTGCTGATGCATACATCATGATGGGTACCCTATAGGACAAGCGACATACACAACTTCAATTGGCCTATGTTGGACACAGGACCATGACACAGAGGTCATTGAGCTCACTTAACTGGGTGAGCCAGTTTCTCGAAGGGACCCCCGGAGACGAGGTGACCGGGGGTAGTCCAAGACAGGTTCCTGGGGCGTGCTGGTCGAGAGTTAGACCGGAGCCGATGCCTGAACCGGTGCTGAGGCTCTGGTCGGATGAGGTAGCCAGAGAGATTGGTCTGGAGGTCGCGGAGCCGGGGCTGCTCGGTGGTAATGGGCTGGTCGAGGGGATGGATCCATACGCCCAGAGGTACGGTGGGTACCAGTTCGGAAATTGGGCCGGCCAGCTCGGGGACGGCAGGGCGATCACTCTGGGCGAGGTTGTCAAAGGAAATAGGGTCATGGAGCTGCAGCTGAAGGGGTCGGGAAAGACGCCCTACTCCAGATTCTCCGATGGCAGGGCGGTGCTCCGGTCGTCCATTCGCGAGTTTCTGTGCAGCGAGGCGATGCACCACCTCGGGGTGCCGACAACGCGAGCTCTTTCCCTGGTCACTACGGGTGAGGACGTGATTCGGGACGTAATGTACGACGGGAGACCGGCACCCGAGCCAGGTGCTATAGTCTGCAGAGTGGCTGAGAGTTTCATCCGGTTCGGGAGCTTCGAGATTCACTCGATGTCGGGGGATGGCCGGACCCTACGGATACTGGTGGACGACACGGTGAGGCGACACTTCCCAGGGCACTCTTCGGACACCGACGAGGGACTGGTTGAGTGGCTAATGGAGGTGGCTGCGAGGACGTCACAGACCATAGCCCACTGGATGCGAGTCGGCTTCGTGCACGGTGTCATGAACACCGACAACATGTCCATCCACGGGCTTACGATAGACTACGGGCCGTACGGCTGGCTAGAGGGATTCGAACCGGGCTGGACCCCAAACACAACCGATTCCGGGACAAGGAGGTACAGTTACGGCCAGCAGGCACAAATCGGAGCTTGGAATATCGCCCGCTTGCTGGAGGCCATCTCGCCGCTGATGGAGGATCCAGTGAGGCTTAACGGAGTCCTCGACTCCTACTACGACTCCTACCGAGAACACAGCAGCAGGATGTGGGCGGAGAAGCTCGGGCTTGACGAGTTTGAGGAGGGAGACGGTGATCTGGTCACTGATCTTACATCGAATCTCCAGCTGACCGAGACCGACATGACAATCTTCTTCAGACTGCTTTCGACTATCGATGGGACGGATTTAGAAAACCTAGACCCAGCCTTCTACGACGAAGGGGAAATCCGGTCGGACGAGTGGAACGCATGGCTGACTAGGTGGTGGGACAGGGTGGATGGAAAGCCTGACAGGGGGGCTATGCTTCAGGCCAATCCCAAGTACGTACTCAGGAACTGGATGGCCCAACTGGCGATAGATGCCGCAGAGAAGGGAGACTACTCGGTGGCAATGGAGCTCTACGAGATGCTGAAGAATCCGTACAGCGAACAATCCGAGCATGAAGAGAAGTGGTTCAGCAAGCGACCCGAGTGGGCCAGGAATCGAGTCGGCTGTTCGATGCTATCCTGTTCCAGCTGAATTTGAGTGACTTATCGATCTGACTGCTATGCCGCTCACACGCTAAACTGAATTCCCCGGCATCATCTATGGTTCATTGGGGCACCCCTCAATTACAGGGACCATCATGATGGGCCTGTGGGTAGAACCCAGGATTATGGATACGTCACAAAGCAACCGTGGTACACAGGAGCATCATCTTCCCTACCCATCCGATTAGGTGTGGTCGCAAGGGCCCCCCTTCCGGCTTGTCTAGGACTCCAGCCCGATTCAACGAAGCAGATACTTTCGGCGAAAACTTTGCATCTCTCGTGTCCTCC
>JAQXEZ010000009.1 GCA_029250605.1 Candidatus Thalassarchaeaceae archaeon | reverse complement strand
ATCCAGAGATTGACTCGTCAAAAACTGAAAAGTGAACACTTACGTATTTATCAAAATATGACATGTCTATCATCCCCTACCAAACCCTCAATTTAAGCAATTTCCCGCCACCGTGGTTTATGTTGGCATCATAATCCCTACGGATTATTATGCATGTATCATAGAGGGGCCCTAGGGATCATTTCCAACCAAATACCTTCCATTCAAGAACGAAATCTTCGCCGCTCAGGCTGTATATGTTGAAAGTGTAAATATCGTTGTAGGATTCCTCTATTAAGCCGGCTGTACAATTATTCTTGAAGCCGTAAGGAGTCAGCCAACGGACTTCGTTATCCGGGTCTCCAGAGCAGGTTTGCTCCGGCTTGGCCAAGGGTCCCTTCGAACCGCTACTATCCATCCCCCTTTCGTTCAAGGTGCTGGACCAGTTTCTCCAGAGATCGGAGTCAGGCCCCACACTGTTAATTGCAACTGATTTTTCGTAGTCCAACCATAGAACGTCCCAAGTCCCACTTCCCGATACCAGAACAATCTCCCAACTGTATTCATCGTAGTTATCCCATTGGGCGGATTGCTCGTAGAAGGTGGAGTTTCTCCCCATAGACTCCAGAATCTCGATGGCCCCTTCATAGGTCATATTCCCACTGACATGGTTTTCCATGATATCCCTGGCAGCCGTTTCAAGGGTCAGCTGGTAATCTCCGAAAGTGAATGAAGTGAGATGAAAGGGAAATAGAACGCTATCCTGGTCGAATTCCGCAGTTCCACTGCCCAGCTCGAACCTTTCAAGATTCGAGTCTTCCGAGCCAGCGCACCCTGCAAGAGGCACTAGGAGCAGCATTAGAGTCAGTGAGAATGCACGCCCCTTCATGTCCTTGCGACGACAGGGGGGGGAAATAAATGGACGGCATCATCGAGGGTTCACTGAGCCACCCCTCTATGACAAAGGCCATCATGATGGGTCTGTGGGTAGAACCCAGGATTATGGATACGTCACAAAGCAACCGTGGTACACAGGAGCATCATCTTCCCTACCCTTGCCAATGCGGGCATTGTATAGGGTGCCCCGTGTTATCCCTGGGAAGAAATTGAAAACTAAGCAAATGTGGCATAGAGTAACCAACACCATGAAGTAAACAAAATCAAACTGCTAGTAACGAAAATTCTAGATCGCCACAATAGTCGATTATTAGTTAGTGTTACCCATGCATGAATGCATCTTGCAAGAACAAATGCTGCGGCTAATCCTAGCAATACATTGTCTACATTGTCTAATACCATTGCAGTAATACATACTGCAAAGAATAACATTGGTGTTTCAAACATATTAGTGAAATGTTGATCTGCTTGCAAAACATATCTAGGGGGTTTTTCTCCTTCAAATGTTTTGAAATAACGCCAATCTGTACCTTCCTTTACTGCTTTTTCTCTCCTCAAACGCATCACAATACCAACATAAAAAGTGAGTAAGACTTGAGCGAACAACGGAATTAGAATCCACTTAATTTCCATATTTGGAATCAGGGTCTTCCAGTGCTTAACTAATTTGGTCCATATTCCATATACTTCTAATCGTAAAAGGTATGAAATTAGAACTAAGGGGTAGCGTGTGAGCCTATCGCAGTTAATCGGTCACTGTGATTCGTATTGTGGTCAGTGGGGTTAACCCAGCAACCCATTGAGACTAGGTTATGCTCAGAGGGGTGCTTGCCTAGTCCCTCTGAATGCTACTGGGGTCAGGACGATGAGTTCGTGGCACTGCTCATGACCATCAAGGACGTCAAAAGAACAACAGATAGATCGCCAACGAGGCTATCGACCCTATGACCGCCGCTATCCGGTTGTTACGAACCAGGTTTTGCACCTCATCGTCATGAATGGGGCAAACTTGCTTGTTAATCCTGACCTTGTTCTCGCAGCCATCAACACTGCAAACCAGATCCGTCTTGCTGGCCCTGTCCATTTTCAAAAACACAAAGATCCCTATGATGGTCGTGGAGGCCAATGCCATTGGTGGCAATAATGCAAGGCCATCAGGGACCCAGTCCTGAAAGACAAGAGTGAACCAACAGCTAACCATCCAAATGCTGCCATTGATGATGAAAATATTCCTCAATCCTGAGTTTATGGGGGTTTCTTCCATGATTATTGACGCACTGGTGTACATATGAAGGGTCGGTTCCAGTATGCGAAACAGGGCCTACCCTCTGAGTCCTCGTGAGTCCGAACCCATTGAATTGAAATTCTTATTAGTCACCGTCTTCTACCGAAATACATGACCAAAGACATACTGAAAACCACCACCAAGAACCCACGATTCCTCTACATCATGGTGCAGAGTAAAGACGGGGACGACGTGAATATTCGCATCCCACTAATCCTCATCAATTTGACTATGAAATTCCACCACTTCATCCCCAGAAGCGCTAGGAAGGTCATGGAGGACGAGGGTATAGATCTAGATCGATTCATAGACGAAGTCCCTGCGGAGGAGTTGCTGGAAGCAGTCAAGGAATTCGACGTCAACATCGTCAGCAGTGACGGTGACACTGTCAGGGTGTTCTGCGAGTGATCCAACAGCATCCTCGTGAGTCTAAGCCGAAATATAGGGTACCCTCGATTACAACCTTGTAGCCTTGAGGGTGAAGGTGAGTGGAAACCTCGTCTCACCTTCCTTGAATTTCCAATAGTTCGGCCTTGATTCGACGAGTTTCTCTGGGAATGGGTCGAAGAAGATCTCATCCCTCTCGTTCAATAGATCTATCCTGAAGTCGTTGGCGATAAGGGCGTTGATGATGGAGTCATACCTGTATTCCCAGCAGTGACTCCTTCTCGACCCTGGGTAATCAGGGTCGGCGTAACTGCCCTCGCTAACTTCACTCACCGCCTCCGTGTTGAACAGGTCGTACCTCAGCCCAAATACCGAATCTCCTTCGATAGCCATTGGCTCTAATGCATTGATCATGGGGGTGGACTCCTCCAGGTACAGTATGCCGCCTTGCTTGACTAGGCTGCTGCAGACGGACGCCCACTGCTCAATGTCTGGCAGCCAGCAGAGTGCGCCCCTGCCCGTGTAGACGATATCAAACTCCTCTCCCTCGAGCGATTCAACTGCGTCCCTGACTCTACTGACAACGAAACGGGCGTCATCGACCCCGATCATCCCAGCGAACCTCTCTGCCTCTCTAATTGCACTAGGCGAGTAGTCCAGGCCAGTAACCTTAGCCCCCTCACGGGACCACGACAACGAGTCGGTGCCGATGTGACACTGTAGATGCAGTAGGGACTTGCCGACTACCGGGCCAACTTCCTCAATCTCCCACGGAGCCAACTTTGACTCGCCTGCGAGCCATTGCTCTATCCGGTAGAACTCAGCCCCGCTTCCCTGAGCGTGTACACTGGCCAACTCGTCCCACGAGTCGAGATTCTCCTTGACCGCCTCTTCTTTGTCCATGGGCAACCATAAGGCCCCCACTCTATGACGTATACGTCATTCAGGATAGGGAATATGGTGCCCGCATATACAAGGCCCCCATCATTACGCATACATCATAGACAGGTAGCCTAATTGACGGACAATAGCTGGCATCACCATGAAGAAGGGAATTATTGCAACTTCTACAATTATGGTGATCGTTGGTTTGGGGCTTTCTTATCACTTTAGTACAATTCTGGATGAGATTGGAACTTACGAATCAATCAACCTTCTTTACATGCTAGTTTCTCAGGGAATTTGTGGATTGGGGCTAGTTGGTCTCTTGATAGGGTTTGGTCTAAGGGCCCCAATCAATGGGAATCCCTAGCAGATGTATAGTCAAATTGGGTAGGGAATATGAGGGATAGCAATACAACGGTTACATTGTTACATATCCGTCAATATGGGTATCTACCTTAGACCGATTATGATACGAACTATCTACAACGGGTTGTACCTATACCCCTAGTTTACACATGAGTATAGTAGGGGTACGGAATATGATACACGTCAGAGATTAT
>JAQXEZ010000016.1 GCA_029250605.1 Candidatus Thalassarchaeaceae archaeon | reverse complement strand
TTGGACTTTCACCCCTATACCAAACTCATCCGAGCGATTTGCACATCAGCCACGGTTTGATCCTCCACCCAACTTTCGTCGGGCTTCAATCTGGTCAGGCATAGATCGACAGGCTTCAGGTCTCCCACCATTGACTCCGGGCGAGCGCACCCAGTCCCTCACCGCTAATGCGGCTGCGGACCTTTCGGTTTCCCTCCGGCTTCGCAGATTAACTGCTTAACCTCGCCAATGATCAGAACTCCCAGGGGCATTATTCGAAACGCAAGAATAAACGCTGCTCATATCATCGCTTTAACGCTTATTCAGCTTGTTCCCGACTGGTTTCAGGGTCTTTTCACATCCCGCTAAGGATACTTTTCAGCTTTCGCTCACGCTACTTGTCAACTATCGGTCTCGAGTAGTATTCAGGATTGGAAGTATCTGCCTCCCATATTCACGCGCGATATCCAACGCACGCTACTCTGGATTCATCACTTGATCATATTCAGTACATATACGGGACTTTCACCCTCTATGGTGCGCCGTTCCAGGCGACTTCTACTTCCTAAACTTAGATTACAGATGATCCAAACCCCACATCTCTCCAAAGTTTCCTATGGAGATTCGGTTTGTCCTATTCCGTTTTCATTCGCCACTACTCACGGAATTTCTATTGATTTCTTTTCCTCCCCCTACTGAGATGCTTCAGTTCGGGGGGTTCCCCTTCCTACGTTGTTAAAACGAGGAATGACTGTTGTCAGGAGGTCCAATTCGGCAATTCGCGGATCAAAGAGATTCATGCCTCTCCCCGCGACTTATCGCAGCTTGTCACGACCTTCGTCGGCTCTCGAGCCGAGCCATCCCCCAATTGGGTTGTAGCATCATTATTTCTTATTGGTACTCACTATTGTGAGGCCTCTGGTGTCCAGGCATATCAATTCTGGTTTCTCAGGCCACTACGTCTCCCCGCAGGGCGCAGCAGCCTCAACCACTTACCCTGATAGGTAATCTATCAGAGCGCACAAAGCAAGGCTTGCGACCGACCTATGGTATTTGAACAAAACGGGAACAGTGGTCCGCATCAGTAGACCAGAAAACAGGTAAAAGGGCTAATTTTTTCTAAAAAATGGTGCAAAATCTAGACCGTATGGGATTTCAAAACTGATATTTTTCAGAGGTGCATCTTCAAATCCGAATGGTAATTTTATTGACGAGAGAATACTAGAATCGATTGACTCAGCGTCGATTGAGTCTAATTCTTCTTTGAGAATTTCTGGATTTTCTATTTCATCGGCTTCAAGATCCACTGGGTTAATTCTTCCAACATTAATTTCTGAAGACTGGTTATCGGAACCGCAAGCCGGACAAAAACCCGGAGCGCCCAATGAGAAGCCGCAGACCGTGCAATCCACAATAATCATCCACCGGGCATCAAGATTTGATGGTAACTGACTGGTAATCAGGAGTATAGAACTCCATGGAATATTATCATGAAAACTGTTGCCACGCAGCAGGTGATCATCATCACAGGAAACCCTGCCCTAACCCACTCGGCAGTTGTGATTGGGTATGGTCCACGCTCGCTGATAGCCACAGCCATTACATTGGCGCTAGAGCCTATTGGGGTTGCGTTTCCACCAAAACCAGCACCCATCGCTAGCGCCCACAGCAAAGGCTCTGGACTCAGTTCACCGCCGCTGGCCTCTGTGATGCTGAAAATTACTGGAATCATAGCTGCAGTAAAAGGGATATTGTCGATCAACGCACTGGCAATAGCTGAAACCCAAATTACTGCTACTGCTAACTTTACCTCGTCATCCCCAAAGTTATCGAAAATCCAGTTTGCAACCTGATCAAGGTAACCCACATCTCCTACCGCACCAACCAGCAGAAATAGGCCTGCGAAGAAAAGAAGCGCTTGCCATTCCACCTTGTCTACGACTTCGTTGATGAAGCCCTCTCTGAGTTCCTCATTTTTTGGCCTGGCAACAATTAATGCAAATGCTGCTCCGGACAGTGCAATACCATCAATTTCTATTGGGAGGTCGAGCAGGGACTTTGCCGAGAAGGCTACCACTGTAAGTCCAAGGATTATCAAAGTCGAGTACATCAACGGCTTGTCATTGATTGCTTCCCACTCGTCCTCCTCCAACAGCAACTCGACGTGCGGGGGTTTCTGTGTAGACCATTCGTGGTAATACCATCTGAAGTAGCTGAGAGTAGCGACCCATGCAAAGAATGTGAGTATTCCAAGTTTGAACAGGAACCCGTTGAAGGAAAACGCACTCAAGTCGAAAGCCGTGTAGTCTGATGCCGCGGCCGCTATCATTACGTTTGGTGGGTCCCCGACCATTGATGCAACTCCCCCGGTGTCGGACAGTATTGCCTCGGCCATCAATGGGGGTACTGGGTTGATTTCCAGCTTATTGCAGATCCTCAATGTAACCGGGGCGATTATAATGATGGCTGTAACATTGTCAATAACGAGAGAAATCAACGTAGTAATCGTCCCTAATAGCACAATGAGCCTCCATGGGTCCCCCTTGCTCATCTTTGAGGCCTTTATCGCGACATACTCGAAGAATCCGCATAGTTCCAAAATTGAGGCGAAAATCATCATCCCAAGGAGAAGTCCAATCACTTCCCATTCTATCCAACCAACCATAGTGTGCTCTAGAGTATACGTCTTTTCGAGGACGGCTACCCCCATCCCATCGGGTTTGTACTCCTCGTGGAGGTGAAATACTCCCGTGTAGTGGCCGTAAAGTAACATCAGAACGGATCCGAACCAAGCGGCTATAGTTCTGTGAACCACCTCTGACAAAATCAATGCGAATGATAGAATGAAAATTGCGAGTACTACTTGGGCCTCGGTCACCATTGATTGTCACGACAAAAGATGCCTCTAAATATGTGACTATTGCAGAATATCAAAAAATTGCTGAATGTCCTACTTTCCGGACCAAAGGACAGCGACGTTTCCTCTTTGGAAAACAAGATTCGAGGTGGTTAATTTGGCTATCTCGGAAAACAATGAGCTTCTCTGTTGCCTATCGGCTGTGGTGCCTTTATTTGCCTTGACCTTGACTAGGTTCTTTCGTGACAATTGATCTGACAGTTCGGAGATTAACGATTCAGTTATCCCTCCCTTTCCAATCCTTACCGAGACGTCCAGATCCTCGCTCTTGGCGGAGTTTATGATTCTTCTAGGGATGCCATCACTCATTATCTGAACCTCCGAAATCGGGACCTTGTCGAGTCACCCTGCCACATTCTAGGCAGGTCATTATTAACTTCTTTGAAGATATCCGGACTCTGGAGTTAAATCCTGGTGAAAGTGATTTTTTGCAGCTCCGACAAATCTTTCGTTTAATTTGTGATGCTGGTCTTACTCCGTGCTTCTTTCCGATTGCGAGAATTTGTCTGGCTGCGCTATCAGCGATCTCAATGCGTTCTCCAAGACTATCATCAAGTGCATCGGAGAGATTTCTAATCGCAGCTTCTGCCTCGTTCTTTCTATCCGACTTCCGTCTCCTAGAACGCCTGCCCCTTCCAGCCATTGTTTACCTCATAGACTTCTTACTGCTTTTGCGACAGATTGGCTAACTTCATGAATTGTGCCGGTGCCGTCAACCGTGGCAAGAATCCCCATATCACCATACCAATCTCCGAGAGGTTTTGTCTGCTCATGATAGGCAGCTAGGCGCATTCTGACTGTATCCTCATTGTCATCCTTTCTCTGAATTAGCCTACTGGCCATCTCTGGCGGGGGTGGTTTGAACGAAACATGATAGATCTCCCCTGTTTCAGGGTCCATCCTCCTTCCAACGATTCTGTTGATGATGTCTTCATCTGGCACCTCAATGGATATCACGGCCGAAACTTCAGTAATCTCAGAGAGCGCTTCTGCTTGGGGGATTGTTCTTGGGAAGCCGTCAAAGAGTACGCCATTTGATGCGTCTGATTCACTCAATCTATCTTCAATCAATCCGATAATTACCTGGTCGGGAACAAGTTGCCCCGCTTCCATATACTCCTTTGCTTCCAAGCCGAGTTCTGACCCTTGGGAAACCGCAGAACGTAGCATGTCACCAGTCGAAACCTGAGGTTTTCCCGTCATCTCGACGATTATTTCTGCCTGAGTGCCCTTGCCAGCCCCCGGTGGTCCGAATAACACAATTGAACCCGTCATGAGTGTGGGGCGTGGGATGGTACGGAAAAATGAACCGCTCTAGGGGCCGTTCTGCTCCCACCAAAGATTCCCATATGCCACCCATTGATCCATTGTCCATCCATCTGGAAGTCCCGTAAGTGGCAAGGGGAGTGCCCCCTCGGGAACCTGGTGCGTGGGTAGGGTCGGTACTGTGGACTGTAAGGCATCTTTGATTTCCGTTTTTGAGACCTCTCCGGTTACCACGTCGCCTGAGGTTGATGTGTCCATTGCTGCTGCTCTCCTCTCTTCCTTTGATCCGGCTTGGAGAGCCGAGCCACGTGGAATCAATTCCTCCTCGGAACCAACGGGCTGGAACTCTTGACGTGCCCTAATCCCGAAGGAAACCATACCCACAAGAACAGCGAAGAAAAGAATCGCAATTGTCCATGCAGGAAGACCCAATGCTTCGAAGATACCGGAGATTCCACCGCTGTTGGATGACTTTTCCTTGCTGATATCGATAGTCAATGAAGACTGGGTGACCGTGACTTGCCCCTCCTCGGATGTTGAGTTTGCAAAAATTAGTAGTTGATTGAGACCGTTATCAGCAGATTTTCGTGGTTTGACTGTTACCGTGATTTCCACGTGCTCTCCGGAACCTAGTTCTTCGATTACAGAGGGTTCGAATGTAATGGTCCACCCGTCCAATTCGTCGAAATATAACTGCACACCGGAAGGAGAATTTCCCAAATTATGAACTTCCAGAGTGAACGTTGACTCTTCACCCTCGGGAACACCCTGCAAGTTTCCAGAGTCAGCCTGGACATCTATCCACACGGATGGCAGAACTGATACATCCATCTCTATGGTAATTGTTTCCTTGGACATGCTTGGAGATGTTGACTCGATAATGATGGGGACCTTATCCAACAGAGCACCAACTGGGGTTCCACTGGGAAGTTGAAGGCCTATGGTGATGACAGAGTCCCTATTCATGTCCATTGTGAATGTTTTTCCGGTCAAGAAGCCACCAGACCATCCTTCTGGAAGGGTACCCATTGTGAGGTCAATTAACAGGGGGACATTTCCTGAATTATGTAGGAAAATATCAGAGTTGCCATCTTGGCCTAGGGCGATGGAGAATCCTTCTTCGCTCTGCACATCTAGAGTGGTAATTTCTCTTACTTCCAGCACTGTGGCATTTGTTACGATTGTGTCGCCCAATGTAGTCTTGATCGTGATTGTGTTTCTATCGCCCTTCTCAGCTGCAAGGGGAACTATGGTGCGAATAATCACCTTCGATTCATCGCCGGGTTCTACTTCTAATTCGACGTTTGTTTCCTCTCCAGAGGGGGGTTCTTCATCGAAAAGGTATACTTGAATCGGCCAAGTATTGCTTGAGGACAGTGCGCGAACATGAAAATCTAGAGGGATGTTCCCCCTATTCGAAATAGATAAGACCGTGGTTACGGTTTCTCCATTCAGTACCGCTCTGGATTCTGATATAGCTACTGGGCCGAAATTGGAGCCAGCAGAGTCTGAGATTTGAGTAGTGAACTCTGTGCTTTCTAGGACTTCAACTACGGCGGTCTCGGTTGTGAATAGAGTAGGGTCGTTCACAGAGGTAGTCACGCATGTGACTAGGTTTGTATCGCCCGAAGACAAACCAGAAGATGCGGGTGGAACTTTGATCCTAATTTGGACTGGTACGAATTGGAGTCGACTTAGGGGGCCGATCGTGATTTCAGAAGTTTGGCTACTTCCAACATGAATGATCCAACGGTCGGATGTCTCGCAAGAAATGCTGTATTCGGTTGGTCCGTTTCCAATATTCTTGACTGATAGGGTGAACAGGGCGAATGTGTTTGGTTCAGAACCCAGGCTCTCTGTCCCTGCAGGAACCGTAAATAGGCCCTCTACGCGATCAATGTCAACAGATAGGCGAATGGAATGAAATATTGTTGGGGACATCTTGTCCCTTAGGGTGATTTCGGAAACGAAAAGTCCAGGAAGTGCGAATCTGCTTTCTATATCTGCATCTTCATCAGTGAGATTCAGTGAGATTACCACTCGGTCGCCCTCGTCTCCGAAAGGAGAGAGCACCCAAGGTCCTGCTTCACTTAGAGAACGAGACCACTCATCCTGTGGGGTGTTCATGATGCCAGACTCATCGATTATTTGTACGGCGGAAGTTGAGAGTTCAACTGTGATCTCTGAGGTTCCCTCATTCAATAGTTCTAGTTGGAATTCAGCCCAACTTACCAAGCTTGGATCGATATTCTGAGACTTGGCAGATTTTAATTCCTGGAAGTCGGAAGGATGAGATCCATCGGCCATAAGGGGTGTGACTCGGACACCTATCTCAGTTACATCCAATTCCAGATCAAACACATTGTTATTTGTTCCCGAGTTCTCATCATTTAGTTCAACGACCTCAGAAAAGTGATCAAGAGTTAGCCTCACGATGTGAGTTCCTGTGGTTGGGAAAGAATGGTAAATTGAAAATGTCTTAATCCCCCCTCCCACGAGTGATGGCATCGAATAGGTCCCAATCGCAGTCCCGTCAGTAATGTCCTGTATCGATATTGAGTAGTTTCCTGATGATGCTGCTGCTTGATTAATCCAAGAAAGTTGCATGGAGATTGTATCTCCCTTAAGTGGGCTGTTTTCAGAGGAGAAGATAGAATTGGGGACAACTGTTAGATCTGCCTCTTGGCGTTCTTCTGCATCCGCGGATAAGACCAATGAGAAGTCTTGAGCGAAACCACCCGCATGTCCGACCTGGATAGACCAGGTTCCTGACTGAGAAGATGGTAGCCTGACTCTCTCGAGGTTATTCAGTTGGTCACTAGGACCTGATGTTTGACTAATTCCATTTGCAAAGTGGTTCCCCTTGTACTCTTCTCCAGTTGGTGAAATTACCACAAGATCGAGGTTGTTGACAAGTCGGCTTGCGTTCTGATCCGCAGAAGCAGAACCCTCCATATCGTTCCATGCCAGAGTAACATCAATCCCGTTACCTCCAGAAACCTCGAATGTGTAGATGAAACTATGACCTGGCATTAGTTGCCTTTCTTGATCGTAGAATACGGATAGATTTTCTCCGTTACTTTTCGGAAAGAGGCTGTTTGAGATATTGAGTTGCCCCCATCCTTCACGAGAGTTCGGCACGTCCTGCTCGCCAATATCCTCTGCCCCGTTAACTAACAATGCCCTGATAAGGGCGGATTGGGGGTTCTCGATTCCAACTTCAGTCCTCAAGAATTCTCTTGCCATTGCAGAGGCTCCGGCTACAACTGGGGTTGCCATCGAGCTTCCATTCAGTGTCATGTACATAGGAGTGGAACCGTCGGAATGCATCGAATTAGAGCAGTCCCCACCAGTGGCAAGGTCTGCTTCCTGGGCTCGTGCGGAACATATCATTACCCCGGGTGCAACCAAATCAGGCTTAATTCGACCATCTGAAGTCGGGCCCGAAGATGATTCATTGAAGACCTGACCTATGGGCTCAGAACCAAAGGCTCCCGTGGTTGAGGCCCCAACTGATAAGGCGTTTTTTGCAGTACTTGGGGAGGTCACTCCAGATACGCCCATATCGCCGGCAGAAAAAATCACTAGGAACTCAGGATAGTCATTTGTAAACCAGTCAATGGAGCGAGAGTCCGAGGTATAGTCTCCAACAAGGTTTTCACTCCCCCAACTGTTTGTGTGAATGTTCGCATCGTTCATCAGCGAGTGCTCGAACATTTCGTACAGTGAACCCCATCTTGCTAATATTCCGGAGCTGTCAATCTCTAATTGGTAAAAATTGAAAGTCGCTTGGGGAACGATGCCAGTAGAATTTGAGTCCCCTGAACCGTCCCCCAATAGTGTAGAGGTTACGTGAGTACCGTGGCCGCTGTTTGAATCGGCGCCGGAAGTGTCCGCCCCGAACAAATTGAATACGGGACTCCTGAGCCTTCCATCGAAGTCTCCGTGGTCTGTATCGAGACCGGTGTCAGTTATCCCGATTACTTCACCTGATCCAGTGAGGTTTACCCCAGATATTGTCCTCGCAAAATCGGCACCTGAAATAATGGTGGCATTAGAGTTCTGGATAGAAAGGACTGGTCCTGGATCGACTCTAGTGACTCTATGGTCTGATGCTAACGAAATTATCAACGAAGGTTTTGCAGATTTTATCTGGCAAAGGTGTGAGTCGCATTGGTAAGATTCGTACTGGATGCCCTCGAAGGAGTGGATTAACTCATTTAGATCGGTGTGGTCCTCGGGCGAATTCGTTGGAGATGGAGTGACATCTAGGTCAATTAGAGGGTCTTCGAACTGCATTAATGTAACTAAGGAGTTAGAAATCTTCCACATTGATGGCATGGGGCCGGCCCAGCGAACCTGGGAAAGATTCTGAACTCGTGAAATTCCTGCATCTGTGTTCTCTTCAGAGAGGCTGATAACTACAGAATCATCTGGGATATGGTCAATAATCTCTATTCCGATGGATGTGAGATCATTCTCCAATCCAAACAAGTCTGAGCTAATAGATTGAACAATATGTAATCGGCTATCATATGGCCTTTGCAGGCCAATTATCTGCCACGGGCCCAAGGGCAGGTCTTCAACCAGAGGATCGGAAATCCCGAAAGGAGTATGAATCTTACCAGATGATTCCGATATTTGATAATCACTGGAAATTGGGTTTTCAAACATAGCCCAGTTTTTCTCGTTGGAAACATCTGAGGACTGAGAAAATGACTTTTCTTCGAATGATGGTTCTAATGAAAACGAATGGGCGAAAGTCGAGAGTAAAAAGAGAGCAATGACTGAACAGACTGATTTTGTGGTTGTCATTCGTCATTCCGAGACTAGATTCTCTTTTGACTATTGACACTATGCGATTGAATATCGATACTATGTGGAATAATATCGGCTGATTGATTCATCGGTCTTAGAAACGGACTTGCGCCAGTCCTCCTCAACACCCATCAGTGCCCTGATGCAATCAACATTCTCGGGGATTACATCGCTCTCCTGATGGATTGCTTGGAAATAGTAGAGGCGGTCTCCGACAAGTTTTACCCCATCTTCCCAAACGAAAATTTCGTGCAAATCGCCCCATTTCCTGCCTATGTCTCTAGCCATCTCCATCACTTCTGCAGTAGTTGGAATTCGGTCCTCCGAACCGTTCATGATGATTACCCGTGGGGTTTCGGTCCACATTTGAATTATCGAATCAGTAGTTAGCCCATGTCCCTCCGGGAGATCGGCGATAATGCTATGGACGTGCATTAACGTTGTTGGAACGGCTACAGCGAGACTGTTTATCTCAATCTCAGGTTTTACGGTCATCACATCTGGACCATGGTGGCTTGGCACTTTCAGTACGGGTTTGATAGCATTGATTGGCCCCTTTCCTGAGTCTCCGGGATCTGCTGCTCTCCTAATCATTGTACATTCGACCTTCAGTGAGCCACAGTGATCGAAAAGTGGGACTAGGGTGCGAGACAGGCCAGTTGTATTACAAGAAACCACTCTTGTCCCAATTGCATTCATATTCTCCGAGTGATTAGCGGATGAAGTGTAGGACAGGCCGGTTAATTCGTGCTTTTCTCCTCCTTGGAAAATGTACTTTATTCCTGCAGACTGATATTTCTCAAGATTTTGTGCGCCTAATTTTCCCGGGGCGCAATCTACGACTACATCAGAAATTGCTAGCAAGTCAGAAAGGCCCCCTGAGCAGGCATAACCCTTCTTCGAGAATTGGTCAATCCGGTCGCCATCATCAAATGTGCAATAAAGGGGGTAGTCTTTCTTGATTGCGAGCTCGCATCCAAAACTTGGACCTGTTTTCGTTACTCCTGTAACTTCCATATCTTCTTGGGCGTCGATCGCGTCTGCAACGCGCTTCCCAATAGTGCCAAAACCGTTTATTGCCACCTTTATGGTTTCCATTTTCAAATCCCCATGTCTTTGCCTTTGGTCAATCGACGTCTGAAGGATGCCTATGAACATAGCGAATTCGGCAAGAGTCAATAATGAGTCGCCCCTTTCTGGATACTAGGGTAATGCAGGGGGCCATGGTTTGAGAGATATTGTCAGTAAGAGTTTGAAACTCAACAATGACTTGGACAGGTATGTCGAGCAGGCATTAGAACAGGATCGTCCAGTAAAGATTGGTTGGGGTCGAGCCGGTGATGAAAGACCCAAGAATGGAGAGTTTGGAGTAATGACTCACTTGCCGGAGGGTGCAAGAGTACTTTGTCTCGGATCTCTCGGAGATTGTGTTGGAGCAGCAAATCGGGGCGGAACTTTGACCCTAAGGGGAGATGCTGGATCTATGCTTGGAGCGTTTCACCTTTCCGGAAAAACAGTTGTAGAGAAAGATGTTGGCAACAAGGCAGGATTTGGAATGACGGGGGGGGAGATTTCTATTCAAGGATCGGCGGGGGATGAATCCGGTTCCTCTATGTCTGGCGGTATTCTGCTAATTAGAGGGCATTCAGGTGATCGCCTAGGATCTGGGATGGCAGGTGGTTCGATCTTGGTAATGGGGTCGGTTGGTTCGGAGCCCGGGATAGGAATGACTGGAGGCAGGGTCATCATTTCTGGCAGTTGCCCGCCACCTCCAGATGGAGTGGAAATGAGATCGATAAAGAAGTCTGAAATTACTGAATTCTCGAAATTGCTAGAACCGATGGGTCTGGCTCTGAATGACGATGCTTTGGTTCTAGAGCCCGGAGTAGAAACTTCGGCAACTATTGAGGCACCAGAATTCTTCATCTCTGAGGGTTTTGAAAATATTTCACTATATCCAAATAATGACTCGTTGTCGGATAATGCGCCTCTGGATCATTACACACTTCTAGTTCAAGATGGAGCCGATTCGGGAGGTGCACTATTGAAAATCCCTTGGATCATGACTTGTGAGACGACAATCGGTTCTGAAAAATGGAAGGACGTAGTTGTGCCTGCGATTGTCAGGACAAAATCAAGAAGTAACGATCTGCTATTAGTTGGAAAGGATGAGTTCTCCGAGGCAATCGATTATACCGGTAATTGTTCGGGCATTGTTTTCGACATCACAGACTTTCCGGGACTGAATGACGCAGAAATAGAAGCGATGTTGATTTCGCTTCGAAGTAGGATGTCAGGGAATTCGATAATATTACTAAGGGGAAGAATTGACAGAATTGAGCGTCTTTTCAGACTTGTTATGGACTTGGAGTTGGATGGAGCAGTAGTGAACTGTGCAACGAGAAGTGGTTCTCGTCTAGCCTCTTCACTTCCAAAAATAGGTTTGGCTGCGAAGGCAATTGGGATAGGGGAGATGGGGAAATTTGTGATGATTGAGGTCTTGCACGAGCCTGATGCTAAGGACCTGATAATTGCCGTGGCATCAGGATGTGCTGCATTGGTCTCCCCCTGCCCTGAAAATGACTTGAGTTCGAAGATTGACGAGTTATCCATGGGAATTCGTGGGTGGATGCGAGAAATAGGCGTGGATAGGATTGAGAGGATAGGGAGGAGGAATCTTCGAGCAAACGATTTTGATACCGCTGCAATATCTGGCTTGAGATTGGTTGGATATGATCGCCCCCTGAAGATGTGGCTAGATCTGAGGTGAGAAAATTCCTACTCTTGATTTCAAACACTCCATCCTCAGTTACATTCAGAATATTCACGGGCATAGGCATGTAGCCGGGGAATGGTCCGAATGGTTGCCGGAATTGGGTTGCCCGGTAGATAGCAATAGCGAGGAATCAATAGAGGTCGAAGTTTTTCCAGATCGACCTGATCTTCTCAGCCATGAGACTATTGCAAGGGCTTCCCGTGCATTTCTTTCAACATCAGAAGTAGGAGTTTCCTTACCAGTATCTCAGGGTGAAATCAAGCTTTCAATCGCCTCCGAATTGAAAGATGTCAGACCGATAGTAATGGGCGCAGTTGTTAGGGGGGTCGACACCGGATCTAATCTGGAAGAAAGGGAAAATTTCATTCAAACTCTGATGGACCATCAAGAAAAGTTACACATGACATTAGGGAGAAGAAGAAAATTCGCATCGATAGGTGTCCACGACCTAAGCTCTCTGAAACCCCCTCTCAGGGCAACTACAGTACCGTCAAATTTCTCTTTCATTCCACTCGCCTGCTCAGAAGAGATGACAATAGAACGGATTCTGGAAGAACACCCGAAAGGTGCCGAGTATTCCCACCTAATGGAAGGGATGGATCGTTTTCCAGTTATTCTGGATTCTGAAGATAGGGTCCTCTCATTTCCACCGATAATCAATGGAAGCCATACAACTGTTAACGCGAGTACTGAGGATTTCTTCATCGATGTTACTGGATGGGATATTAGGGCCTGTGAATCCTGTCTGCTACTTGTGTGCCTATCAATGTCAGAAAGAGGGGGCATCGTTGAGAGCATCGAATTATCCGGTTCGAATGTCGAAGGTGTCCGAGTGCCCAATGGGGGTGCTCGAAAGCATCGAGTTCCAGAGAGTCTGATTAGGAAAATTCTCGGCTTAGGGTTGGGTTCAGATGAGTTATCGCGTGCAATCTCTAAGATGGGTGGAAAACTGGAAAGGAGTCAGACTGTGACTGACGGGCCCAATGAGCGTGGTAGGTGGGCGGACTGTGTTGTGGGGGAGATTGAACACATTATTTCGATGCCTCGTTGGAGGAGTGACATTATGCATCCGGTTGATGTTGTAGAGGACATTGCGATAGGTTTTGGTTTCGAAAACCTACCAGAAATATTGTCTAAGACGCATCTGGATGCGATTCCACTTGTGTCTTCTAATCTGGATAGGAGATTTGGAGAAAGTATGAGGGCATGCGGACTTCAGGAAGTGCAAAGTCTGACTCTCTCAAATGAGAGGGACCAATTCGAAATCGTGAGATGGCCACAAGAACAGGGAATGGCACTGATTTCCAATCCAATTACGTCGGATCACACTGTTCTAAGGCAATACATTCTGCCGTCTCTGCTAAGATTACTTGCTGCTAATAGGCATCACGAATTGCCCCAAAGAGTGTATGAATTGGGGACTGTAGTGAAGGGTTTCAGAAATAGCCAGAGGGGGGCTTGGACTTGTGCTGAGGTTGGTAGTGGATTCACTTCCTCTAAGGGCATTGCTCAGGCACTTCTGAGAGATCTGGGTGCTGGAGATAAGGATGTAGAGTTTACCCCTACCGAACCTGGGCACGGACCGTGGATAACTGGTAGAGGCAGCCATATTCTGGTCAAAGGAAAGAGAATAGGGGAATTCGGAGAAATTGCCCCCGAAGTGAGCGGTGGATTTGGAATAAAATCCCCAATTCAGGCGGGAGAAATTGACCTGGAAGAAGTTGGGTTCCTGGTTCCTGATCCTGTTTCCTAGTCATCCTTATCATTTGACAATAGCTTCATTGCATCCAAGAACTTCTTAGACTCCAGATGGCTTTTATCTTCATTCTTACTTTCTTTCTTTCCGGATTTTTTCTCATACTCAACTACATTCTTCATGTAATTTGTCCGTGAAATAGCCGGTTTCGCCTTTTTCTTCTTCTTGAATGGCCATATCGGTCCCATGTCCAATGAGCGACGGGTGTACGAATGATACTTTCCCTATTTCAAGTCAAAAAACAGTAGTTTTCATGACTATTGGTGTCAGTGGAGGGTAATATGGGAGTTCACCACATAGGCGTTGACGAGGCAGGCAGGGGCCCTTCCATTGGACCCTTGGTTGTGTGTGCACTTTCTATCCCAATGGAGGACAGAGTTATTCTGACAGATTTAGGTGTGGATGATTCAAAGAATCTAACCAAGACGAAGAGAGAGTCAATACACACTGAAATCATTGCCATTTCTGAATCTAGAGGTTGGGAGATCGGTTTGATACATTGTGATGCAGTGAGCATTGATTTATGGATGGAATCGGGAACTCTGAATTCTCTGGAGGTGAAGGCCTTTGCCGATGCAATTTCAAAGGTGACTGCGAGTTCATTAGAGTTCAGCCTTTTTCTAGATGCTTGTGACGTAGATGCGGAACGTTTTGGCGAGAATGTATCTTCAACATTGGGAGAACTGGGTAGTGATTGTAGAATATTTTCCAAGCATAGGATGGATTCTGAGGACGTGGTGACTGGCGCAGCCAGCATTATCGCCAAAGTGAATAGGGATTTGGCGATGGAGAAGTTGTCCAAAGAATTGGGAATTGACCTAGGCTCGGGATATCCATCAGACCCGAAGTCAAAGATTGCAGTTGAGGATCTTTGCAGGGAAGATCCCCCCAATGAATACCTTAGGAGAAAGTGGAAAAATGTCGAGAGGGCATGGATGGCGCACCATCGAAAGCCAATTCCATCAAGGACGATTGGAGGCCCTAGTGGGGTTCAATCTGCTCTTGACGAATGGAATTAGCAAGAACGGTGAAATGCAACCAATGGCTGGTTTGTTCGAGTAACATGGGAGATGCCGATGGTTTTGATCCCGAGGACATACAAACCGTGAGGAAATATGCATTACAGAACGCTATAGAATATGATGGAAAGGGCAAGGCAGGAAGTGTCCTAGGAAGAGTTCTGGCAGAAAGGTCCGATCTTCGCCCTCACGCAAAGAGGCTGATAAATCTGATTGATTTCGAAGTAGAACAGGCTAATTCATTGGCGAATCAAGAGGGTTTAGAAGTAGTTCGAAAAGAGCTTGGGGGTATTGATCCAGAGGCATTGAAGAGAGAGAGGCACAAGAAGAAAGAGGGTTTGCGTGAACTTCCCGGCGATACATCAAAGGTTGTACTTAGATTTGCACCAAACCCAAATGGCCCATTGTCAATTGGACATTCAAGAGGAGTCGTGATTAATTCCAGGTATGCAGAAAAATACGATGGTAAAATAGTACTCAGATTCGATGACACGGATACCAGAGTCAAACCTCCTTTGGCGGAAGCGTACAACTGGATTGAGGAAGACTTCGAGTGGTTGTCTGGAAGAGTTGCTGATGTTGTCATCAAGGCTAGTGAACGAATGCCCATTTACCTCAAACAGGCAAAGAAGATGATTGCCGAGGGTCATGGATATGTTTGTCGTTGTGGGGCTGAAGAGTTTCGTGGATTTCGAGAAGCAAAAACTGACTGCCCGTGCAGAGGGAGAGGGGTTTCGGTGAGTCTAGAAGACTGGGATTCTATGAATTCTGGCGGAATTATGGAAGGAGGGGCAGTAGTACGTGTAAAGACTAGCATGAACCTTCCTAATCCTGCACTTAGGGACTGGCCAGCACTTAGGATTCAGCACTCACCTCACCCAGTAGTTGGGGACAAATACAAGGTTTGGCCCCTATTGGATTTCCAGAGTGCGGTTGAAGACCACGAACAAGGTGTTACTCACATCATTAGAGGTAAGGATCTGATGGACAGCACAAGGAAACAGACATTGTTGTACGAACACTTCGGATGGACATATCCCGAGACTCTTTACTGGGGGAGAGTGAAGATTCACGAGTTTGGTGGATTCTCCACATCAGAGATGTCATCTGCTATCAAAACGGGAGAATATGATGGATGGGATGATGCGCGTCTACCCACCCTAAGGGCTCTACGGCGAAGGGGTTTTGAGCCTCAATCTCTAATTTCTCTTTGGAATGAAATTGGTCTAACTCAGAAGGACATCTCTATTTCAATGCAAACCTTAGAGTCTTTCAATTCGAAGAATATTGACAGCAATTGTGAAAGGAGGTTTTTCGTTTCAGACCCCATTCGAATTGAAATTCAAAGTGAGGATTCCCCCTCCGAAGCGAAGATTGCTAGGCATCCGGACGGAGCAATCCCTGGGATGAGGATTTGGGGTGTTGAGAATTTTATTTTCATTCAGGAGGAGGATTGCAAACAAGGAAAGTTGCGTCTGAAAGACTTCGCCGATATTGAAATAACAGATTCTAATGCAGAGATTGAAGGCGAAGAAAGGAGTGATGGTCGACCAATCATCCACTGGCTTCCTGAGAAGATTTCCAGAGAAGCAAAGATGTTTGTCCCTGAAGGGGAGAAGATTAGGGAATTGGTGGGCTTGATTGAAGATTTTGAATTAAGGGTCGGAGAAGTCTACCAGTTTGAGAGAGTCGGATTCGCCAGACTTGATAGGATTAACAACGGAGTAGTAGAATTGGTCTGGCTACATGGCTAGTCGTGATTTTGATTATTGTCGGCAAGAACGTAATTATCACTCATTAATTGCGTCGCATTGAAGGGTACGATATGAATCAGAGTGGCGTGGACCGTTCCCGAGCAAGGCAAGTAGCAATATTTTCTTCGATGCTAGTAATGGTAATTTTCTCACCAATTAATGCCCAAGCTACAGAGAGCAGTGACTGCTGCGAGTCTCCTGATGAGTTCGATCTATTCCTAATCGGGGACCCGGACAACGGACAGCTGACCCCTTTCGAATCTGACTTAGAGGAAAAGAAGTCAGTCGAAGTAACCTCTTCCTTTCTTGGAGAGGTAGAAATTGGCTCATGGATGATTGAATGGGGAGAGTCGGCAAGTTACTCTTCCGGGACTTGGACCTTCTCAATTCCGTACGAAGTTTCAGACTCTGCTGGAGTATCAGCCAATGCGACCGTGGTCGTCAAGGTCGGCGGCAATACCTACGAAAGTTCCTCTCAACTGCCTGCGATCTATCTTACTGAATCGGGAGAGTTGCAAGTGGACATAGAAGTGCAAGACGGTGAAGTTTCGAAAAACGAGAAGATAGAGGTGATTTTTTCTGTCAGGAGTTTGATTTTTTCCAATCCGGGAAGTGAGTCTGGAATAGTGTTCTACTGGGGTGAAGAAGATGTTGATGCTGCAATATCAATTTCATTCCCACTAGTTAACGTGGTTATTAGGGAAGCTAGTGTCAAGGGAAACCTAGTATTCTTTCCAGTAAGGTTGACTTCGGGATTCAGTGACAAGATTTGGACTGGTTCCACAGGTGGTTTTATGGTCCAGAATGTCGAGATTGCTGAAAGTCCGATAGTAAATTCGAATGAAGACTGGGTGGACGTGACATTTGTCTGGGAACCGAGCAGTTCAAGTGAGGGGGCAGTCAGAACTGACTTCCAGATTTCACTGCAGGATTCACTCGTCATCACAGTAGATAAAATTCACGAAATCACACTTGGCCAAGACACTGGAGACAACAGCTGGTATCCCGAAGAGGAACCTCCGCGGACTGGTGGTTCTGATCTAATGGTTGAAGTGAACTGCAAATATGATGGTAATTCCATAGAGAGAAAGACGACGATTACCCTTGATGGTGCCATGTCTCAGTGGATGAGGTGGGGCCTTGACAACATTGGAAATAAGAGCCTAGGATCGAATAGTTGGTGGAAGAACCTGAATACATTTTCAGATACCGTAAGCCCATCAGAGAAGTCAAATGCTAGAGTAGACAACACAGAGCTAGCTGCACTGGAAAGTCACCTCAAGGGTTCAAAGTCGGATCTGAAGTCATTTCTCTCTGTCGGACTAATGATCAATTCTGAGTCTGTCTTCGGAGTTGATCCTGTAGAATTTGGGCCTTTGGTGGTGAGTATAGATCTAGGCCCATCTAGGGCCTTCAACTCCGATGAGATTTCGATATATGTAGAGTCTAGTTACAAGGTTGAGAGAGACTCGAGGCAGACTCTAATTGAGGATTTTATCAGACCCGGTGGATATGATTTCTGGGAAGAAGTTGGCCTTTCATTCGAGATTCGGACAGGGATGCTATCAGGGTTCGATGGGGTTAATTTGGACAATGGGGACGTTGATTACACGCATAGAAGATGGATTGTAATGGAGATCCTCACTATGGGGGAAAACGACATAAGTTCCGATACTGATTTTAGACTTGATTTTGAAGCGAAAAATGCACTTCTATTCAGTCCCCTAATTTCAGCTATGATCTCTGTGTTCGCTCTATGCTTGGCTTTAGGAATAGGAATGGCCCTGACGAAAAGGAGGACAAGGGTGCCAAGCATGATCATGATAGGAGTATTGGGGATTCTTTCTTTGTCGATATATTGGTTTGGACTGCCTATGCCAATTGTTCTTGGCGTAGTTGGTTCAAGCGTGTTACTGATTTTCCCTGCTGCTATTGTTTCACCGGTGATTGATGATAGCGAAGTTCAGAGAAATTCGAAGAGGGGCGGGAGAGTTAGGTGTCCGTCTTGTGGGAAGAGGAATCCTGTGGAATCGGATATAAGGCCACTAAGGATTGAATGTGTCGGATGCAGTAGTATCCTCAGGATCGAATAGTCATATTTGCCCTGTTGAAACAAGAGAGTCTGCAACAATAGATGCTGCGTTGATGGGCTTATTGTTTTCCCAATTGGTTAGAGCCAAACTGATTTGAGATGCCAGATCAGTTTCCCAACCAGAACCGAGAACACAGTGCCAAAGCAATTCCTCGGATCTTGATGTTGAAGGAAATCTAGAATTTAGAACTGGACTAACCAGTCTTTCCATTATCTTTTCACGTTTTTCTAACTCTGAATTACCCCATTCCCTAGTGGCTTCCTCTATCTCACTATTTTCTAGCCAGGGGTAGTTTTTGAAATATAGATTTGGAACTTCGGGCACCGGAATTACTCGAATTGATCCCTCTGCTGAAAGATGATCCCGCAGAGAGGAGTAAACTGGGTCATATGTTGTGTCCAGTGCTTCGTTGATCCAATTTCCAGACAACAACCATGGGCGCATCCTCCTAAGTCGAAGGCTCTGGTGATTTATCTCCATAGCAAGAACGTGGGCCTGGGCAACTGCACTAAGTGGCCCCTTGCGAAAATCACCAAACCTACCCCTTAGTCCGTCGACAATGGTTGTAGAAAGGGACAGTCCGGAGGGTTCTTTTTTTGTCGAAGCAATGTCATCTTTAATTTGGATAAAGTGAGTATAATCTGGATTTGATTTTGAAAATCTACGCTTATATGGGATTCTCGCATCTAGCAAGGCAGCTTCAATAGGAGCCAGAGAGAGGGAGCCTTCCAAATTTGGTTTTGAAACAAGTAGAATTGGCTTACGGCTACTGATTACTTCATTAGCAAAAAATTGGATTGTATCTCGTACTGGAGAGAAAATATCCTGCTCGATAAGTGACTCCACCCTCCTTCGATGGGAGACGAGTACAAATCACTACTGTTTATTCGACCATCAGTCGTAGTTGGTCTCTCTTGTAAGTCCATTCCGAGTCAATCTGATTGTTTTCTCTGTAATACCTCGAAAGTCTCCTGATCTTTGACTCACATAGTTCCAGTTGTCTCCTGTTGTGGATGTCCTTGGAATTCTGAGAGAGGTGGTCGATCAGTCGCAGAGCGCGGCGCATTAGGCTCATTAGATCCTCTGGGAGGCCAGAAGATTTGCCTAGCCTATTCAATGTCTGAGATATTCTCTCTCCGGTGACTAGTCTAACGTCTGGAACTCCGTGCTTGTCCCTTAACATAGAGCCAATTGAAGCATTAGTATGACCTTCCTCGGATAGTTGAACAATTAACTCCTCTATCTCTTTCTTGTCGGAATTTGACCACTCGGGAGGAGTCTTTGAATGAGGTTTGCTAGACCCACTGGCCCCCTTACCTTTACTGTGCATCCTTGACATAATGTATACCTCGGGCAGCCGGGCGTCCTGCTCTCCCTCTTTAACCGCTACGCCATATCAATCGATTCTGAGCAATCAGAGTCGGTGTCTCGATTTTGCCAGTTTGCCGGGACCCAGGGGCCATTCCCACCCTGGGGCAACTGATCTGGCAGAACCTAGGAGTTTCCCTCCCTGTATCACCAGAATCTCGTCGCCAACTAAGATTGAGCGGTCGTGGTGCGCAATCATGCTTGGAAATATGTCCCCAACCCAGTCTAATCCAGGATGGATTTCCACCGACTTGAGGAGTTTTAGTCCCCTCATTGTTTCTAGGCTTGATTTGGAAAGTAAGAATCTCCCCCTCCGGGGATCCCATTTTGCCATTTGTACACCATCCTTCGTTATTGTGAAAATTGGGGGCCTCCCTCTAATTTCGCAGCCATCAAGCCATTCGTCCGAGCCAAATTGGAATCTAGAAATTGATTTCATCTTCTCCTGCCGGACACTGAAATCGATTTCTCCGCCATCTTCCGAGAATGAGGAGGAGATTGCATCCTGTAACCTTTCTAGGGATTCGCTAGAACCCGCACTTCCACCCATTCTAGTATCAATTACAAGACGGTCTGTGAGGAGTAAATCGATTCCGGAATGGTTCACAATTGTTGAGTAACCTACTCTTTCTACAAGTCTGTTAACCATACTCCTAATTATCGACAATTCATCGTTGTCCCAATCTCCTGTAACTGGAATGTCATAGTGTGCAGCGGGCCACAAGTCTTCCAAATCTCTTGGAACTAATCCTAGAGGAGCCGTCGCCATTACCTCATGGGCACGTGAATTTCCAATTGCGCGTCGGAATCTAGAATGGCTTTGGGAGAGTCTGTACGGCTTCTTTGCAGAGCAGGGGAGTAGAACGAGAACATCACATTGCCGGGAAGGTGGTTCATAATTCTCGGAAATAGCTTCTCTCCAATTTCTAATGGCAACATCACTCCTACTCTCAAAGGAGTGGCAGCGGAGTTTTTTTCCGAAATCTACAGAACTTCTAGACAAGCCAATTTGCTTAGAAATCTCAAATGAGAGTTGATCATGCCCCCTAAGATGTTCGACGGATCGAGGGCTCGAAGTACTCTGTCTCTCGGCCAACTCCCTAAGTGTACCATCTCTAATTGCGGACCTAGTGGCTGAAATTGCACGAATCCACATCTCCTTTTGGGACTCCATTGACGAATCCTCATTTGTTGATTGTTCAGGAAACCTAGGTCCGGTTTCAGAAAGTAGTATGCCTAGTGAAGATGATTGTCTGGAACGAGCCAAGTCAAAAATGTCCACCCCCATCCATGAGAGAAGAGCACAATTATCCGGACCTCCGATTCCTGGTGTCCAAATAAGTGAAGACGGGAAATTTGTCCTAATAGTCAATAGAGCCTGTTCTAACAAACCAAGACTGCTTGACAGTTGAGGTGAATCTGTCAACACTATTACTGAGGGTTGTAGCCCAATAGTGAGTAGGGACTGGTCGTGATGTAATGAGTTCCAGGTTACCGGAACTAACTCTGCCCCCGTGCCAAATTCGCCTGAATCCGACTCCAGTAGGCTCGGTGGGAGGACCAATCCCTGGGAAGATTCCCACGTGTCTAGAGAATCAAATGGGAAACAGAGATTGGCACGAGTTGATACCTTCATTGATGAAGGGATAGTAGAATTATCCATCGAAGAAGAAAATGGAGCAATTGAAACTGGGAAATCTGGATCATCTTTACCAATAATTAATCCCGGCGCAAATGATGGAGGATCATTCCGATCTCCAAGGGAAAATAGTCTGGAGAACCTATCTCTGGAGATCACGCTCCTTCCTATTGGCCGCTCACTCATTGGCTGCCCATGGAAGCATTTCGCTTGAAGGATTCTAAGACCTAGTTGTCTTCCCGAGCATGATGCGTGGGGCCAGCCTGGTAATTACTACGTTAATTGTCACCTCAATTTTCACATTTTCTTGTGCTGGGGAAGAGCAGCAGGATTCGATAATAGAGGAGTCAGGAGATGCTCCAGGAAAGTTATGGGATGACAGCGAAATAGGCGAAGAATGGCAAATAATCTCGCTGAATAATTCCACGACCATCGGAACATTCTCGGTGAATGACTCTGTTGATGTATTTGCCCTGGAAATATCTTCAACAAATTGGACAATGGTTGGGTTTTGGATTTCTAATAACGAATCAGTTAGAATTAGTGTACAGAGACTGAATCAAAGTACTTGGACGATTGTCGAGTTTGCGGATGGCGATATAGGGGAATTGGGGCTCGATCCAGGAATGCATGCAATCAGACTAGAGAGGAATGGTGGCTTCGGTGAGGAGATTTCATATCGATTCACTCTGGAAAATAGGGGTTCTTTCGAAGACGGAGGGGAGTTTGTCAATTTGGCATGGATGTTTACTCCGTTCTATGTGGCTGCAGGCCTGTTCCTAATACTCCCGCTAGTAATCGTTTTATGGTGGAATAGGGGTGAGTTGATTTCGTCTAAAAAGGATGAGGAATTAGTAGAAAAAGAGAAGCACATCTTGAGTACTCTTAGAGATAGGTTCTCGATCAACGATCTAGCAAAGGGTCTAGAAGAGATTTCTGGAGCTCTATCCATACTCGGGGAGAGTCCATGGAATTCAGTTTCGGAGGAGTTGGGTAAACCTGAGATCAGGTATTTTACTGAAAATATCGACATATGTGTTTGGAGATTCGAGGATTCTAGTAATTCACTTCTAATTGGGGTCAGGACAGAATCATTTAGTTGGGAAATGGCTGCCATCAGAATATTCTCGCCACTAGGTGAAGTCACTTCAATACAGAGCGTTGTTCCAAAAATGATTTTTCGGGATGACGAGGTTTTCTTGGGCGATCTTGAAGGAGGTACGACGACATTCGTTCAAATCGAAACTCTGGGAAATCCGCCATTGGTCAATATGCAAATTTCAGGCCTAGTGGATGGGGAACCGATAGCAGCGGTTCCAACGAATCCGATAGAAATGGGAGAAGAGTGAGCTTTCAACGTCCCCTTCTCGTTCTGGCTTCGTCCCTGATTCTCTCCTCGACAGGCGGAATAGAATCCTCTAATTCGAGCCTTATTTCGTTGATTTTCTTCTTCAGCTTACGAGAAGGCTTGGTCGGAGATAGAAGTCTTAGTACGACGGTTACCGACCCTCTCCTCGATCCGTGATTATTGTGCGGCAGACCCCTACCGGGAATCGAAATTGTTTCCCCCGGATTAGAACCAGGAGGCACTGTAATCCTTAGGCCATCAGAATCAATATGCGGAATCTCGATAGTAGTCCCGAGAGCCAAGTCGGCGAAGTTCAGAGGCAGGGCCATGAGCAGGTCTGGCCCATCCCTTTCGAACCATGGATGGGGGTCAACATCAATTTCTATGTACAGGTCTCCGGGACTGCCATTGAGGGATGTTGAAGCCTCGCCTTGTCCACGCATCCTAAGACGGTTGCCAGAAGCTATCCCAGGCATAACCGAGAACTTCACACGATTTGTTTGTAGGGCTCTACCATCGCCCCCACAATCATGACATGGTTTGGAAATCAATCTTCCAGAACCCCTACATGAAGCGCAATCCTTTCTCACCCGTTGTCGGAAAGGGCCTATCATAGAAATCTCATCTATCCTCCCTCTTCCCTCGCATGAAGGGCATTGACGAGACCCTCCCTCCTTTGCGGAACCGGAACCATGGCAACTGTTGCACCCCTTCATAGCTTCAATTTCTATATCATCTTCCAAGCCGTCCATTGAAGCCTGAAAAGGTACCTTATGCCTTACCAATAAGTCTGAACCACGTGATCTATCAACCTGTTGTCCGCCAAAGAATTGGCTAAAAATTGATTCGAAACCACCACCGAAGAGATCATCGAAGCTAATGTCCACTCCCTGGAAACCCCGAGAACCGAATGGAGAACCGCCAGGCCTTTCGTGTCCGAAGACATCGTACTTTCGCCTTTCTTCCGGATTTGATAAGATTGCATATGCCTCTTGGATTTCCTTGAATTTTGTCTCTGCTTCTTCGTCATTTGGATTCTTATCAGGGTGATACTTTCTTGCAAGGGAACGGAAAGACTGTTTTATTTGATTCTCTGAGGATTCTTTGTCAACTTCGAGAATATCGTAATAGTCTCGCTTACTGGCCATAACGTTCCCGGCTTAGGCTCCTAAAGGAGTCATATCAACCGTTCCCCAATCAAGTGATTAATGATCCGCAGGATGAGCAATAGTTTGATTCTGCGGCATTATACATTGAACAACTCGTGCATAACCTAGTTTTCATCTGGGTCCCTTGTGGAATTGTCCATCTAGAGTTCGCATCTTCCTCGGATGGAGAAAAAGACTCACTTTTCCGGAGTTCTTCTTTCTTCCTTCTTTCATCCCTCCTAGTCGCAGTTCTTTCGATTGAAGTTGAAAAGAATTTTAAAAATCGGGAGGATAGATTAGGTTTGTCTTGGAGTGGTTCTTGGACAGTTGCATTTTTCTGCTCAATTCCATCGACTGCAACAATAAATCCTGAATGTTCCTCTATCTTTTGATCCAGCTCCGGGGATTCTCGATTAATCTCGCCGATCCTACCCTGCATTCTCCGTCTGGAAGTAGTGGCCTTTCTTCCTTTGAAATCAGAATATGCCCTTGCTTCTAACTTCTGTATTGCTGCTTCTCCTTTTTCCCAAAGTCCTCTGTCCTCCAATTTGTAAGTCTTTGATAGAGCGCTGATTGCCTTGGATCGACGGAATTCGTGATCATGGACCACCGAATATCTGTATGCCATACTTAGTCCGATTAAGAGGGCCAGTGAGTGTGCCACTGTTTGCTCGAAATCATCGTTTGAAAGTGCTTCATGGAGCCCGGGGGAGAGAATTCTGAAAGAAAAGAGGACGATGTTTGGAATCAAAACAAGAGTCAATGAAACTAGTCCAGAACGCTGTGCCACATCTAATCGTCGATTGTTAGTGGTTTGAATATTCGCGCAAACCGATTTCTGACCGGTTAGCACTATTAGTTTCCATTTGTTCGAGGTCATATGGAGCCAGAGATCGTAGTTTCGACAATTGTCAGAAGTCATGATGACCCGGGCAAAGTTATCGATTCCGTACGCTCAATCTTTCCAGATTGGAGTCCGAAGAATGCCCCAGAACATTCGGATTTCCCAATAATAAGGGACTCTGAGGAAATAAGTGGAAAAGCAGACTCACTCGACAATCTGATGTCTATATTGAGGGAGAGCCGAGTACTTGACACAGCTCTTGATGCTATGGCGATGCAGGCTGATGAAGAAGGGACTATTTTCAGCCTCTCGAGGCAGTCTGCATCCATAGGTAAGGCCTCCTTTGTTTTGGAAGAGAGTCCCCTTGGAGGTACCATGGAGATTTCTTTGACTGGACGAGACATTGTCCTATGGCTAGAGCAGGCCACCTGGCATAACGGGAGGGATATTGTGCCAAGAGAAGTTGGTGACGATCTATCAATGACGGAAACTGGAGAGGCCGCGGAATGGTTCGAATCTAGAAGAGGGAGAAGAGAAAGTTAGTTCGAGTCAAGTATCCTATTCAGAGATTCACATATCGAAATAATGATGGAATATTGTTCTTCAAGAGGGAGTATTTGCTCGCTTGGTAGATGAATGAAAAGTACAATCGGTAGTCGTCTTCCTGAGGATGCTAATAGTGAACGAAAATATGTCTCATTGCATACAAAACCACCTGCGTCTTCGTTCCATCTGATTTTTGAAATGCCCTCTAGATGGTTTTCGATGAAGTTTCTTGGGACTTTTGTTTCAAGAATTGATTTTCCTGGAGACACCTTGCCAGAAGAGAGTCTCCTTCCAGAGTTATCTGCAATTTTCATCTGAAAATGATTTCTAGCGTATCTCTCGAGAAGTATTTCATCTGCATTTTCAGAGAAACCGAGATGTAGTACTGCCCCAATTTTTTCTCCACATTCTATCCTGTCAGAAATCTCCCTTGAGCCGGTTTCGTCTACTGCTAGGATTGAAGTACTGATATTGAAATCGAAGATTGTTGATGTGGATATTAAATGTACAACCTGTTGAGAGATATTTCTCTTAAAATTTGAAAATGGCTCAAATCCAGTGACTAAGACCCCCGCATGCATGGTTTTCGCAATCGCTATCTATTGTTCTCGTTTTCTATGATATTTTGGTCGGCAAATTCATCCGCTTACAATTATCGCAACCAATGTGGAAGGGGAGTTCGTAGTCAAAGTGGAGGCTGCAGAAGACGATGTTTTCAGGCCCCTGGGCGTGGTTTCTACGATATGGGGCGAGTTGAGTGGAGGCGTTGGGCCATGGGGTGCAATACGCCCACTCTTTGCCGTAGCACTTTCACTTGTTCCCTTCCTCTTCCTGGGGCAACATTTCAATCGCCAACATAGGAAGGCAGGCGAGTGGTTTCTAATTCAATTCCCACTAATTCCAGCATTTCTATGGCCTTTTCTTTTCGTTTGGTCGATAGCAGATGCTTGGTGGGTTTCCAGTGGGATAGTAGCATCTTCAGAATCAATGAATGGCTAGAACTCATCATCTAGTGAGAGTGGGCTAAACAGTCCTCCGGGACTTGAAACATCGGATAGTTGATTTCGGATTTCGAGTTCCCAATCTCTAAACTCTCGAAGTGCTGAAACAAATTCCAGTTGACTCTCATTGAGTATTGTCCTAACGAGAGTATCCAGTATGTCCATCCTATCCTGATCGACTCTGTCAATTAACTTCTCAAGTGGGAATGAAGTAATCCCAGAGGTCGTTTCAGACTGTGGATAATCACTAGGAAGTGGATTGAGGATTATGTCAGGTAATTCCTCTCCTTCCTCGATGGCGGCTTTGTGGAGAGAATCCATCACGATGCGGATGTACTTCGAGATGACAAGGGCGACTTCAATTATTGGCATGCTGAGTTGATTTGTCAAGTGAACCATGTTCTCTCTGAGGAAAAGGAGCTTTTCGTTCACGGGTTCTTCGGGCCCGGGAATGTTTCGCGTGCCCTCGGTCATGAATATCTGAGGAGAAGGAAGCAAATGAATTGTTGAGGTCATGAAGTCCTATCATCGTAGCGAATCGGCGAACCGCTATTGCCCCTAATTCCGTCAAGTAGATCATCGTCGATCTCGAAGAAGTCATTCAACCAGTCACCGTCGGTATCCCAATTTGTTGGGTCGGTACCTTCAGCAACCAAGTCTCCATCAATATCTAGAATCCACCAACCAAATGCATATTCCCCTAGCCCCGGATTTGGCAAGTGATTTCTATCTCCTGCAAGCCTGTTGAATTCATCGGTCCATTCTCCATTGACATGAATAATATCATCACTAGAGTTTACATCTAAGTATGTCAAGTCATTATCTTGAACTATCAAAGCAAAGAGTGGGTCGTCGTCATTGATTTTGTTGATTCGCAGATAGTTGTAAGATAGTGAGCTTGAACCTGAACAGGTGCCAAGGAGGGTCTCACGAAGTTGCCACCATTCCTCCACCTCTTCTCCGGAGCAGTCGAACAAAGTTGAAGCCCTGACAATCGAAGGCGAAGATAGGGTCGCATTGACAACTGCGTAATACTCTTGGAAATTGTTGTATGGGACGTAATCGCAACTGCTCCCCGTACAGTCCCACTCGCCATCATTATCTGCGTCTTGTGTAGCGTCCGAGGGATCTGTTGGATCATGAGTAAACCATATCCAGTCCAGATCTGGTCTTGTAATCTCGCCGTCTGAGAATTTTATTGGCTTCCAGTTCTGAGGTGTCACCTCGGTCCACTGAACTTTGATTTTCATGAAAGAAGACCAGTTATCGTTAGTCTCATTCCAACCTCTATAATACTCATAGAAATCAGGCATCATGTCCCCATCGGAATCATTGTCAAGTGGATTTGTCCCATACTTGAAAATCTCTCTTCCGTCTGATAGGCTCATGTCTTGGCGATAATCAATAACCACACCATCTACTATGACTGGAGTCATCATAATTGAGTCGGAGTCTGAATCTGGATCCAATGGGCCAGTTCCGTTATCATATTCCATTATATTTGTGAAATAAAGTGAGCTGGCGCCATTTTCGAATTGCTGGCCTTCCGAGAGTGGTGTGAAGATTCTGGAACCCCAATTTCCTTGGACTGCAGGCGTATCTAATATGTCCCTGTCCAACCAACCATCTGCATCTGGATCATAATTAACATCCAGTGGGTTGAGAGGATTTAATGACCAACGTAATGAGTTGACTGGTAAGACCTCACCGTAAATTGAGTAGCAGTATTCCCAACCATCTGGCATACCGTCTCCATCTGAGTCATCGTGAGTGGGGTCACTGATTCCAATCAGGGATTTGTTGAAGTTGTCTGGGTCGACCTGGTTGATCAGGCCGATCTTTTCAGAAGAACTGAGGCTTTTGGATGAGAACAGAGAGTAAAGTTGACCCCATGCAGATTTATTAGAAAGTCCATCCTCTTCAATGAAGGCATTGGCTGCATCGGCACCATATGAGACAGCAGAAGTCCCATTTGGCACGTTTCCTACCTCCAACCTCTTCCCATACCACCTAGAGTCATACTCTGCCAAATTGTCGAAAGATTCAGAGTCAGATATTTCTCCGTCTCCGTTGCAATCGAATGAGTCGTCGTCGGAGTCGAAATCTACGTCTGAATCAGTCAGAGGATTCATCGTCCATTGGTTTTCCTCTAGATCCCACTCCGAGAACCAGTACTCGTATCCATCGCTCATCCCGTCCCTATCAGTATCCTGATCCTTTGGATCAGTGATTCCAAAGATTGCCTGGAGCATCGGCTTTGCTGGTAAACCAGATTTCCACTCCAAGTATTGCTCCATTCCTAGTTCAGCCCTTCCTTCTTTACTGAATAGGATCCTGAATACCCTGTTTTCGAAAGCAATCTCATCTATTTCTATCGATTCTACACCAAATGTTGGTGCCCCCATAGGATAAGATTCCCCGTTAATGGGGAGGTTTGCAGTCAGGTTTAGTTCAACCAGATCACCAATACCATCGCCATCCGAGTCGAAACCACCCTGATCGGGGATTAATGGATTAAGCGTCCAAACGCCAGCGCTTGAATTCCAAGTGGTGAAAATCACTTCAATCCCATCGAGCAAACCATCTCCGTCAGTATCTGGATTGTTAGGGTCAGCAGAAGTTCCTGTCAGATTGGATTGATCTTCAGTCAAGAAATGACCAAACGAAAGAGCCGAGTCAGCACCAATCCATGGAGTCTCGAGTAGAGCCCCTGCAGCATCGGTTAGGTAGAACTGGGGTGATGAGATGGTAGGGTCTGATTCACTAATATCACTATCGATTGCATTGTACTCTTCCCAATTTGACATCCCATCCAAGTCGGGATCTCCAAGACCATCCCCCCCATTGACTGGATTGAGTGTCCAATCACTATCGAAAAGACTCCATCTTGCATGGAAGACCTCCCACCCATCAGGCATGCCGTCGTTATCAGAGTCGGAATTTAACGGATCTGAGGAACCGATGTCTTCGTTTGGCAATCCTGTCCACAGAGATAGGTAGTATTCGCCAGTTCTTTCTCCGAATGATTCGTCTGCCAGACCTTGCCATGAATGGTGTGGCAATAATGATGTGTGATTATCTGGATACATGGTTCCTGAATATATTGAATCAGAAAGCAAGATATCGGATTTTATATGATATTCCATCCAATTAACAAATGCTTCTTCGGATTCAATAATCCCATTCTTGTTGACATCAAATCCATCCCCATCAGGGTTATTCAATGCATCAGAGCCATTCATGGGATTGATTCCTGAATCCGAAGATGGCCAGTTGCATGAATAGCGAGCTTCCCAACCATCGGGAAGCGAGTCCGAATCTGAATCTACAGAATTTGGATCGGTTGGGGTCCAATTTTGCACTGAATCAGAAGATTCACCATGAGAGATGATACCGGTGGAAATTGACCTATCGAGCAGTCTTTCCCATTCATACTCGCATAGATTGGTTAGTCCGTCTCCATCGGCATCACCATTAGCATCGTTGGGATTATTGGGGTCCAATGTCCATTCATTGCCCCCAGTGTAGATGTCTCCAATCCATCGACGATGTTTGATTTCCCATCCATCAGGCATACCATCTCCATCTGAGTCAGGGTTTGTCGGATCGGTTGGTAGATCACTGCCGCCACTCGAACCTGTTCCGGTCCAACCGCCGAGGTGAACTTCCTCTGCAGATGTACCAACATCGGAATCACATAGATAATTCTGATTGAGGTAGTAGCACTCGAATGATGTTGAGTCAATGAACCACCCCCAATACTCCTCGCCATCAGTTAATCCGTCTCCGTCGGAGTCTGCAATTCTGGGATCGGTTCCGTTTTGTCCAAAATTCGATGGCGTGACGAACCTATACTCCTCCAAGTTTGTCCACAATCTGTCGAATCCAGGACCGTTGCCACCGCCGATTGAAACTCCGTCGGCATCATGGTCCCTAGAGGCGTCAAACGGATCCGTTGGGTCGAGACCGTATGCGAACTCCCAACCATCAGGGATCCCATCAAGGTCAGAATCATGGGAATGTGGGTTCATCGGAGCTATATTCATGAATCGCCCAGGTGAGACGCCGGCGAAAACCCAGATTTGGCCTTCTCTTTCCAGAGTAGTGAGTGAGGTAACAAGGCCAGGGATTTCTGTCTGGTTCTGACGAATGTCCAGAATCCCCTCCGAACTCCCTTCTAAGCACCAAGTTCCGTCTGAAGAACCTAGAACAATCATCCCCTCAAGAGGAAGGATAGAGCGAATATCATTAGCTCCGGTTAGTAGACCCCCTAGATTGAGCATTCTCTCGTTGTCAATAGCCTCCTTCGGTTGGGAAATAAATAGGTCCATTGTGATTAGATGGAGGCCGCCCCCCATCCCCAACCACACATCGTCGGAGCCCTGTTCAGAAATTTCTACCATTATTGAATTGACTGTTGCGGTCTTAGTGGTATCCAAGATATCCGGGCTAACAAATTCATCGGCATTATTTCTTGTGAAAACCCACCATGGCATCCCATTGTTGTCAGAACCATCTGTAGAATTCCAGGCAATTAGGCCGAAATCAGTCCCTATTAGTAGAATTGGGGTTCTTCCAAAAATCTTGGCATGCCCTGCAGAAGTTGCGGTCGCGTTTGACTTTCTTAGCATTGATGAGAGTGACTCTACGAAAATCATTTCAGAGGTGGAAAGAGATTGTTCAGCCTCAGAGAATGTCGTCCGCCATGCCCCATCCTTGCCCATAATCAGGATGCCTGGATCAAATGAATCAGAGGCGAGGTGAAATAGAACAGCTGCTTCTCCCAGTTCATGAGTAGTTAGGGAATCCATAACTGGGAGTCCGTTTTCTAGAATTACCGTGTGTAGGCCCATATTTGACCCCAACATCAGGAAATCTATGTTTCCTACTGAGTTCCTTTCCATTGTGTTTAATTCAATTCCCGAGGGAAACTCAAATGACGTCGAAATTCCTCTGAATGGATCTAATGCAGTAATCCCATATTTACTTCCGACCAACAACCTCTCTCTTGATTGGTCTGAAATTATACTATGCACGGCAGAGTCGACTAACCTTATTGCGGTTGAATGATCAAAATTAATCGGGTTATTGGAATCGGAAGAAATTTCAATACCCCTCACTCCTGGAATAACTCCTGAATTTTCATCGAAGTCCACTGAGAACTCTTCGAAATTACTGAATGACTCGCCCCACTGGGATGTCCCTATAGTTACATCCGCCGTAATGAAGCCGTCCTTGTCTTTGTCCCATCCATCTAAATCGCTGTCAATAATCGCATCGCTGGAATTCAAAGGGTCGAGCCCATATTGGGCCTCCCAACCATCAGGGATCCCATCTCCCAATACATCTAATGGAGCAGGGGCTATTTCATCCCAGTAGAAGTAGTCGGAGTCGGAGAATCTAGGGTCAGATCCCATCCATCCTGATTCTCCAGTTGGTCTCTCAAACTGAGTCTGACACGAGTCTTCAGAGAGTCCTTGAATTGAACCCCAGCACCAGAGTCCGTCCCTCTCAGTAATCCAGTCATCAGGAGTTCCCAGTGAGTATTCCTCCACATTGGTGAACATTTCTCCGAGGTCAATGTTCCCATCACTATTGAAATCGAACCCATCCCCGCAACCCCAACTGAAGTCCGCCTCACACCTGTCAAAATCGATATTGATATCGCTAGGATCGAGTGGATCGAAATATCGGCATTCCCAGAAATTGTTTGGATTCAAAGGGTCATTTGGATCTTTTTTGTATAGGCCCCCCAAAGTGCACATGTGTACTTCGTATCCATCGGGCAAGCCATCGCCATCGGTATCCGAAGATCTGGGGTCAAGATACTCCCTCAATCCGGATTCACTTTCCTCTGGAGATTTTCCCGTTAGTGTATTGCGTTCTTCGAAGCAATTATCCAAAGTATAAGGCCAGCAGTATTCTTGCAAAGCAGTTAATCCATCCCTGTCGTAATCTGTTGAATTATCAGTAGAATCGGATGGATTGAGACCGAGTATGGTACCCTGGAATGTTGCAGTCTCAATTTCAACAGATTCTCCAAAAATTACCTCAAATAGATCAGGCATTAAGTCCCCGTCTTGGTCGGTAACTGGAGATTCTGTACCCTCAGCCATATTTGGGTCTGTGGAGGATACTGGGGATTGTGGACGAGTCTGAGAGATGAATACGAGGCTAGAAAAAATCAACATTGTGACTAGTAAAGCTGTTTGCTTCCTACGCATCCGCCCACCTCTATGCAAAATCCCGGGTTCAGAGATTTATCATGGTGATGGAGCGTCGTTCGGACATATGTCGTTAGAAGGGCCTAGAATGGTTTCTGGTGTTTGAAAATAGCAAATATTGGCCTATGGGCATGGATTTGTTGAAAGGTCGTCTGTAACCGCACGTGAATCAATGGGTATTGGGATAACTCACTTGGGATCTGGCAGTCGTGGAAACGCAACAATTGTCAGTTCTGGGGGCTGCAATGTCCTAGTCGATTGCGGTTTCAGCCTCAAACAGACAGAAAAGAGGCTTGACATAGCAGGATTTGAGCCGAATTCTATTGATTCTATTGTGGTAACTCATCATCACAAAGATCACTCTGGTTCGGCACTTAGGGCCTCAAAGAAGTGGGGTTCGAGACTACACTGTAATCTAGTAACTGCATCGAAAATGGATTGGGATTTAGTGGAAGAGTGTACGACATTTGGCAATCTAGAGAGGGTTCAGTTCTCATCAGAGCTGAGTATGCTGCCGGTCCCCGTACCTCATGATGATGCAGATAATGTGGCCCTAATTGCCAGTGATAGTAATGGGGATCGAGCGGCAATTGTTACAGATTTGGGAGAAGCACCGCAAGACCTAATCAAACATTTATCTGGTTGTAACCACATTTCTATTGAGGCAAACTACGATCATCATAGATTAGTTGGAGGACCTTATCCTGACTCCCTGAAGAGGAGGATTTCAGGAAGAGGTGGGCACCTTTCCAATAGGCAAGCTGGAGAGATACTACTGGAAGTTTTGCACGACGATTTGGAGAGTATTGTCCTTTGTCACCTTTCAGAGAAGAATAACGCTCCGCATTTGGCTGAGAGCGAAGTCTTGATGGCAATTGGCGATCAGTTTGCTGGAAATATCTCTATTTCTAAGCAACTTGGTCCTGAATTTAGTTATTGGACTGGACAGACTGAGCCTAATAGCATTGTAGCAGCGTGACTATCTTCCCATCACCGCTCTGTGGACTGAATTCTGTACTTCTTTCATCCTCCCTACAGCGCCTAGGTCTCTGAATAGAGAAAGGGACCTCTGAAGATAATCCATCCTCTGAGAGCGATCGGACTCCACCTCACCTAGCCTTGCCAGTAATTCTCCTTGGAGCATACGGAAGTCGTTTGATTCAGCGACTGCTAGACCATTGAGATAGTGCTCTGCAGACTCCTCCCTGCGTCCTGCATCAATTAGCACCTGTCCTAGCAGCATCTCGACCTCCACTGTACTTTGGGGGTCATTTTGGTCGGAGAGAGTATCCAGGGCCCCGGAGTAATGGAATAGTGCAAGGTCGTTATCTGATATCTTGGCATAGTACCTTCCTAGGACTGCTCTTGATCTAGCATGGGTGAAATCTTGGTTTGAATCCTTAGTATTCTCATAAGCAGAAAGGGCGTGCTCCCTTGCCCTGTCTAACTCCCCCATTTCTATGAAGGCCGATGCCAGCCTTATTCTAGCGTCATTCAGATCTGGGTCTTTCTCCTTTTCCAGAAGATTCTCGACATTCCCATACACCTCTAGTGCTCTACGAATGTCCCTCCTTCGACGGAATATATGCCCCATATTGTTGTAGCTTCTTGCTGCTCCGACAGCATCCCTAATGCCTATCTGGATCTCCAGGGCTTTTCGGTGTAGTTCGAGGGCATCATCCATTGCTCCCCTCTTTACCGCAATATCTGCCCTTGCTGAAAGCAGGCGGGCAAGTTCGCGGCCAGGGGAACCTCCGCCAATGTGTTTTGTTGCGGCATCGTATTCTTCTTCGGCTTCATCCCACCTACCTTGGATAGTCAAAATATCACCCTTTAGTTCCCTAATTAGGCCTCTGCTACTGGAATCAAAATCACTGCTTTCGAGTGAATTTAGAATAGTTAGTAATTCGGTGTGACCGGTGCTAACCAATCCATGACCCTCCGAAACTAGGACCTCGGCAATGCCTTCCTCGTCTCCTGTATGGCTAAGGTGGTAAATGAACTCAATACGATCTGCAGCATCATCTTTCTTTTCCCTGTACCAATTCACAGCCGAGGAATGTAAGGAATTCTTCAATTCCTTGTCCATCGATCTTAACAAGAATTCACGGACGAGATCGTGAACATCAAAATTCTCAGCATCAGATTGGCGTGCCAAACCCTTCTCGACTAAGTCATCCAGTAGGTCTACGCTTCCCTCTGCTTGATGGATTGCCTGCACAGGAATGGGCTCACGGAAAACTGCAATGGCACCTAGTAGTCTTTTCTCGGGACCTGATAGTCTACTGAAAATCTCCTTTTCAACGAAGGCCTCCAATGTGGCATGGAATGTCTCAGCCACATTTCCCCTATTGATCAACTCTAGAATCAGTGGGTGCCCCCTAGATAGAGAATATATGTGGGTAAACTGGTCCGAATCCATTTTTGGCATTGCTGTCAGAATCTGCCTACTTGATTCGGCATCTAATCCTTGAAGGGGCATTACTAGAGTTACGATATTGCCCGACTGGTCGGATTCTGGAACTACCATCCTGAAGGAACGAGAGAACATCACTAGCCCAACTTCCTTCAGCGTGTTTATCCTAAGAGTAAGTTCCCTGAGAATGGAGAAAAGGGTTTCATCACCAACCTTATGCAAATCGTCTATTACTATCAAAGATGGAGCTTCGGACAAACCGTTAGCGATTAGATTGACGGCCATGTTCGTTTGTGGTACTGGTGATGAGGCAAGATAGTCAGAAAGGTCGTTATTTCCCACCGCAGAGAGCCATTCTGCGCATGCCTCAAGGAATGCTCGGGAACCCTCCCAATCCTGGCACCGATGATAGAGCAGATTTCTCCTATGAGTAAATCTGTCGAGTATTTTTGTCGAAAGAGCGGTCTTTCCGATTCCGGCTATTCCTGGTACAAGGATAGAAGCAGAATTGGCTTCCAGGAGATTTGCCATCACATCTAGTTCCTTTTCCCTCCCGTAGAATCTTCTTGTTCTTGGAAGGTCATTCAGATACGAAACTAACTGCTTCTCAATGTGTTTCGATAGATCTCTCTCTACCAACTCGGAAGTCAGGCCAGATAGGTCGATAGTACCTGAATCATCCATATATCTCAGCATATCGACATGCCTTAGAGGTAGGATTGAGGACTCGATTGCTTCGGCCAGGGATGTATTCTCAGAACGACCGTCGGAGAAAACTACCCTTACATTTGTCTCTGAAACCCTTGTCCAGACCTCATCTGCAACCTTGGCTCCTTCATCGGTGAGGAAGTATGCCTTCCTTTTCCGAGATACCCCCGTCACATGTGCTTGCCTCTCGATAAGATGTCCTGCCTCCTTCATTCCAGAAATTGCACGAGGCACATTAGAGCGAGCGATTGACACCGCGTTGGCTATCCCCATCTGAGACAATGCAAATGGGACTTCGACCTTGTCACTATGGTCTATGTAGTCACTAAGGTGAAGGAAAATCCTCTCCTGAACTCCTGGACGTGGTGACGCACTCGTGGCCATATACCCAACACTATCTCACTCAATATACAAATGTTAGTAGAACTTGGAATATACATTATTCTTGGAAATCCGGATCTGGGACCCATTCCTCGGAAGCTGCATCCCAAAGCCAACCGGGGTGGTCATCATACCTCTCCAGAGAACTCTCTTCTTCCTCGTCACCGTAGTCCTTCGGTATTTGGACAGGGGTCTTGTACTCATCTTCGTCATCAATCTCAATCCCTATAAATCCAGTGAAGTAAGCAAGAGCAGCCAGTGACAGTATGGCCAAAACAGAAACTGCTCCAATCATTCCCCAGTTTGTTGATTCGGGCGTTGGCTCTCCCTTACTAATCGCGCTAACTTCTGTGGTTTCGCCTGCATAAGTGAATTTTGGTATTGATGAGTCTCCCTTAATTCTAGAGGCTGGTATTCCCAACTCCCATGTTCCGTCCTCAGAAACGATTGTGTTGTTGACTGGATTACCGCCTATCAAAACAGAAACTTGCTTACCGGGAAGTCCGATGCCGGAATATATTGCCATTTCATCTTCTTCGACCCAAGACTGCTCGGGCTCCTGAATCGAGAATTGAAGGGAGACCACTATGAAGTTGACAGGATTTGAGTTGACTCGAGAATCCCATGCATCGGTGGCTATGAAAATCACATTATTCAGAGTCCAAGACTCCATGTCATCGTCGAAAAACAACATGTCTGCGGGGTCGTAACGAGCAATTCCATCTGTTCCGACACCGACGACAAGAGCGTGTCTATCGTCCGAGTCGATTGATGTGTCGTTGTAAACAGAGATGAACTGTATGTCGTTGTCTACGTCGGAGAAATACTCCTTCATATCTATCTCCACTGTGGTGCACTTGTCGACAGAGTTTGATTCTGAGTCACAATAAAGAGTGATTTCACTTTGCCAGCCGGATGAATCGAATTCGGGTTGATTATTGCCTGCATTTGGTGGATTGTCGGCCACAATGGTTACTTCGGTCCAGCTGCTGTAGTCAATACCGTCATACGAGCGGAATCGTAGCAGATATTCCGCATCATGACGAAGTTGTGTCGTGTCCCACTCAATCTCCCAGATTCCATCTTCAGAAAATTCACTGGTGCTGGTCTCGAAAACTGAAACATAGTCATTTGATACGTCCTTTACTTCCAGATCTACCCTTGTAACCCCTCCATCGAAATCCCTAGCCACCCCGGTTAGAGCAGTATCCACTGAGGAGGAAATTCTTGTTCCTGAAAATGGCTGATTGACGCTAATTGTGGGTTGGCTATTCCTGTTATCGATTGTTAGGGTCAGAATTACTGGCTGGCACTCGTCCACTTCTTCATTACAGAAATCTGAATCAGATGCCCAAATTGTGAAGGTGTAAGTCGTAAGTTCCCTAGGCCGGGTGCTGAAGTCCCATTCCCAATCCCAAGTTCCATCGGAATTAGTCTCAACTGGGCTAGTAACTTGGTAATTTGGTCCCGAAATCTGCATGTATACTAGACCAATGTCAGTGTTGCAATTGTCCGGACATCCATAGGGGTCCTGGGAATAGCCATCGAAGACTACCGAACCTTCATCATGAGATGAGAATGAACTGGGAGTGGTAACGAAAATGCTGGGGGGTTGAGTATTGAGTTTTATTGTTCGTGAAACCACAGGGCTGTGATCTATCCCATCAAATGCCCTGAATTCGAATGTGTAATCGCCTTCACCTGCGAGTCCAGTCATGTCAATATTGTAGTACCAAGAGCTGAAAGGCCTGTTGAAGCGTGTGACCTCGCCCTCATCTGCACCGCTAGTATCAATCGCCAATTCGGCATCCTCCCAAGAACCAGTGAATGGATTCCTAACTTGGACGGCATGGACATAGCCACCTTGGTCCCACTGGGCCCTCTCGTCAGTCAGATAACTGTTTGCCAATGTCCCATCGTGAGCGTTTCCAGTGATGTTAACCACTCTTCTGAATGAGTGTCCATCATTCTCGGTAACTATCACCGTTGGAGCTTCATTCTCAAGGTGTGCAGTCTCCTCGAGCGAGTTCTCCTCAAGGGTGAACTGTCCGGAGTAGTAGCCATATCCAAATCTATAGGCAGTATATCTGTAAAGTGATAGTTCCCTGGTTCCTGCTGAATAATCACAACTGGAATCTGCGGTGTCGATGGTGAGATCGCCATCGTTGTCAATCCCGTCTGAACAAGAGTCCTCATACTCATCATCCGCAAACCCATCCGGGTTATCTCCTCCGCCAAGTCCTCTGAAGTCGAGGTGGAAGTTAGATGGGAGGGCGACCCATGGAGTGAAACCATCGCCACCAGTATTTACACGATACAGGTCGTTACCGAGTGCATCCTCCACAATGACCAATGCATCGCTTACCTTTTCACCACCAATTAGTGCCTGGAATCGGACGAGTTCGGCTCTGCTGACCTGTACTGCGAAGTGGGTTGGCTGTGTTGCAATCTTGACCTTGGACAAGTCCAAGTTTGTCAAATCTGCAAATGTAAATACCGTTGAGTTGTTATCCATGCTGACACCCAATGGGAAGTTCCTCGGCGTCATGTTCTGGCAAGTGTTGCATTCCTTTACTGGCGTTGGGATAATCGCACCCTGGAATTCATTGTCTGGCCAGGCCTCCTGGTCTGGCCATGATAGGCGGACTGGGTATTCCCCGCTGGGAGGAGAGGGTATGTACTCTGACTGGGCAGTGACGGAGCTTTTTGTCACGTTGTACACTGTCTCGGCCTGGTTCCAGTCGTTTTCAGAGAAGTATGCTAGTGATCCGAATTGCTGTGATTCGGCATAACCACTGTCATAGTTCTTGATCACAGCACCAGTCTTTTGCACATCGAATGAGTTTCTCTGAATATCCAACAGGGACCCTACTGCTCGAATCCCATCGGCTGTACCACCTGCAGTGATGATGTTATCATACATGGTTACGCCTGTAACGTATGCATGCAAGACGGGACAAGAAAACTCGCCCCCCCAATTGGTTTCACTGCCGCAGGTCCCAGTACCATCATAGGAGATTGAGTTGTTTGCTAGGTATAGCCTAGAGGCTGCTTGAATGGCGTATGAGTACATCCCTGCAACCACTGGAGTTAGGGTGGTGTCGAAAATCGAGTTATTCTCAGCGATTACGTCGTACGAGCCACCCAGCCACAATCCAAAGTAGCCCCCTATTGGCCCAATTTCGTTTTCGTGAATGTGGGCCTCGCTATTGTAAACAGATATTCCGGAACCAGATGCTGCTCCGCCAATATCGTTGTCTACCAAGTACACTAGGGCCCCGGCTGATGCAAAAACTCCTGCTCCGTCGACCGTAGTAATTTCATTGTTCGAGATTTCAAAGTCGAATGAAGTCCCCCCAACTGCCTTCTTCCCATTTAGATCGATTGCGTTACAGTTCACATTTATCTGCGTGTTTGTCACGCTTCCTGCTGATGTCCAAAGCCCGATTCCAAAATCTCCTGATGAGATTTCGGCGTTATCTATCTCGATAAATGAGTCCTCGGCCCAAATTGTGTGCCTTCCCCCATCCCTATTACCGCATCCATTATTGGTTCCTGTGAGAGAAATATCAGACAGAGAGAATGGGCTTACTGAGGATCCAGAGGAGTAAATCTGCAATGCTGCTCCAACGATGCTCTTACTCGCATCGGTCCCTACGACGAATTCCCCGCCACTGAAAGTTGGTTGAGCGAGGTTGGTTGTCAGGACACTGGAGGTGTTTATTTGATTGAATGAAAGTTCGGTAAGAGTTGGGCTAGCTCCATCTAGAACGAGGGCCCCATAGCGGAATTCTCCCACTGCAGAGACATACTGAGGAATCCCCCAAGCACTATCGAATGTGACGTATCTGAGGCCGGTTTCAGAAAGATCTATCGAACTCCTCATTAGCACGCCCTCGCTGCATGAAGGGTCATCTATCCATATCTCTTGGTTGCCAGAACTCATCCCATAGCATTCCCCTGTAGCACTCGAATTAAGGGGTTCACTCCATCTCAGGGTTATTCCCATGGCAGGCCCAGCGTTCGAAGAAGCACCACATGAAGAGACGCCGGCACACAGGCTCCCTCGTACATCCAGATGGGTTCCGTTGGGGAACTCAATCGTTGCTCCTGGATTAATGATCAATTTTGCACCGGGGGCTATCGTGACATCTCCGGTAAGGGTGTGTACGCCTGCCCAAGTCTCAGTACCGGTAATTGTCCCCGTTGTTGTCTCGTTTGATGCGGAAACAGTACCTGCTGGCAAGGCCAATGAAAGTAATATGCTCAACAAGAAAAGTCCTGTTAATGAGAATGACCGCAATTTTTCTTCCCGCGCCATAATGCATCGGACTACATCTAGACAATTTAACCATAGGGACAAAGAGTTTCATCAATTATTGCCAATTCATATGTTTTCTTGGTTGATGCCGAATTCAATTTCTACTTGTCTAGACCATTCTTTGGCATCAAGGAGCCCATAGCCATTCTTCGAATCGTGGCTTTCAGATTGGCTTGAGTCGGTTCGTGCCGAGTTTGCAAGCGCTACCTTGACTAAGTCCATTTCATGTTGGTCGATGATTCCGTTTTCTCCCGCAATTTCCTCACGATACACTGAGAGGATCAAGGCGAGGGCTCCTGTAACCAATACCGTAGAATCGCTGGTACCGGTTGAGAATGCGTATGGCGGGTCACGACCACTGTCTCTGCAAGACCATAGATCGACACCGGGAGCTACGATCTCGGGTTTCTGGTTGGGGAATATTCGTTCCTCACCAGTTTCTGGATCGTTTTTGGCACCTACAGCACTATCAACCCACGTATCTCCATTTCTATCATGTGCCCCAACTGCAATCACACCAGATAAGCTAGCAGGGGAAGAGACGTCGGAGAGATTCTGCCTTGAGTCACTATTTCCGGCGGCTGCGATTACGAAAATCCCATCTTCTAATGCCTCTCTAACGGCATCAAGGGTGTCAGATGAATCTGAGAAGCTAGATCCAGGAGCAGTTCCCAGACTTAGAGAAATTATGTCGGAGTCCTGAGAAATTCGGCACCACCTAATCGCTTGGGAGACCATCCTCTCGTTTGCAGACTTTCCGTCTGGTCCGAGAGAAATCGCAATCGAAAGTGAAACGCTTGGGGCAACACCGGTGAATGAGCCATTCGCAGCAAGAAGTCCCGCCATCAAAGTTCCGTGACTATTTGTTCCGATATCTCTGACGGGAGAGTCTTTTTCGGTATAGAAGTCACGAAATCCGGATAACGTTAGATGTGATAGGTCTGGATGAGAGATGTCTATGCCGGTATCAACCATGCATACTCTGACTCCTTCGCCTAGGCTTCCAGATTCCTGTAGATCCCTGATGCCGCTATCTTCGAAGGCCCACTCCGAATCAAGAACCTCGCCAATAAGTGAGTATATCGAGGGATAAAGGAGCAAAATAGAGACGACTATTGCGGAGAATCCGACTGCTCCCCAAGGCCACAAGAACCTCATTAGTGGCCTCATTAGCCACCTCAGCTTCCTAGCCTCTTCGTCACTGATGCCATAGGCCTCTCCTGGATAGCCGGGTGCATCACTGTCTACGGCTGTAAGTAGACTAGGATCCCCAGGTTCAGGCATCAATTCTAGACGTGAGATTCCACGCATGTTTGTCCCCATTGTGTGCTGATGCAAGTAGTATTAGAACGGGGCGCTGACTCGTCTACCTGGCCTTCTAGTAAAGTAAAGGAGTGCTGCAATTAGCATTATCAGGAATGCGTATGCCAAGTACTTCAGATTGTCATTCTCTTCGGAGCTGGTCCATAGCTGAGCCTCGAAGACGCAGGATGCCTTGCCATCTGACTTCGTCGAGGTGCAAGACTCTGACTTTCCATCTATCAATTCGCCCTCTATTGAGAATACTATCCAATATTTCTTGGACTCGGTAAACTGGGTGTAGTCCATGGTGATGTAGAATGTTGATTCGCTCATTGCTGATACTGAGCCGCTGGAAGTGGAGTTGACGCCTAGCTCATTTTCGCAGACAATGTCGGAGCACAAGGTAGCCACTAAGGTGACAATCTCAGCATCTACATTCCCGCTGTTGTTGATATTAACGGAATAACTCTCTATTTGGCCATAAGAAGCGAATCCATTGCCCCCGAGGATCCTTGCCGTACCTCCCACGACAGAGAGAACTGGGGAGTCTGTCTCCACCACAGTTGAGCCCGAGTAAGTATTGTTGTCCAGGTCCGAAACAGTAAATGTGATTTCTTCGGCATAGGGAGAAGGCAGTTCTGGTTCGGAGGAGCGGACTAGTGTGAAGGTGGCGGTACCATCGGAGAATGGGGATACTGGTTGGGTTGTAGGTCCAGCGAATTGCCACCACTCTGAACTGTCGAACTCAAAGTAGAACACCTCGTCTGAGTTTCCAGTGTTCTGGAATGGGATCACGATCGTAATGGTGGTCTCCTCTCTGTCGAAGAATAGGTTTTCTGGTTCATTGAGTTCAATGCCGTTGTATTCTGGAACATCCACCCTCAATTCTACTTGAGTTGAATATCCTTGATCGGTTGACATCTTGATTAGGACCAAGTGCCCATCTGGGAAGTGATGTGCAACACCCACATTGGCCGGTACCACGCGAACGCTGATTTGTTCAGTGAGGTCTGAATCAGTCAGGCCCAAGTCGAAAGTTAAGGAATCCACCCATTCCCCTGATGAATTTTGGAACTGGACACTCCAATCCACTCCATCGGCACTGGGGACTGTCCCGACGATTGTGTATTCGTCGAAGGAGTTGTGCCCATCGTATTCGACCGAGACATTGAACGCAGCGTTCTGGTACTTGCAGCCCTCTGCTGAGTTTGTCGGCAGCCCTTGTCCTAATGGGAAGTCGTCGACGTCGTCAAGATCGCCATCGCCATCGTCGTCAGCATCGGCGTTGTCGCCTGTCCCGTCGCCGTCGGTATCCACGGTCTCCGTGGAGTCGTTCGGGAATACGTCTTCTCCATTGATTACGCCGTCACCATCATCGTCGTTGGTGCAAGTAGCATCAATCTCTACAACTTCCACTCTTTCAGGCCCTTGTACCGTAGCAGAGACGCTCTGCTTGGAAACTCTATCGATGCTAAGGGTGTTCATTGGGCTAACCTGTCCAGCCCTGATAGAAATTCCCTTTCCGCCAGAATAGGACACGTTCCGAACACCCTCGTCCAACTCGAAACTACTGGAGACTTGTACCGTTCCCGGCATCATTAGCAGATTCAGGACACCATCGCTTCCTAGTTCCTCGGACCATGAAATTGGGCCGTATTCTAGGACTAGGTCATAATCCTCAACCTCGGAAAGATCATGAGCACTGCCATCGAAGTCCAACCAATTGGTATCAAGCCTGAGAGTTCCCCCAACTGTTAGTTCTGATTCTAATGAGGCTCCATCGACCCCAACTTCCAGAGGTTCGATAGAAATCAAATCTATGCATTCGGGAGTCACGGATGTAGATGTTGCCATGGCCACCCAACTACCTGGTTGGATCATGGCAGACCACTCTCCCAGAGAGTTTCCAGATACTGTGACGCGGTCTCTTGAAATTCCGTGGGATGGGATTATCTGAACTTGCCACTCGCCGCTGGAAATACATGTCTGGTCAGGATACGAAATGCTGCCGGAAATTTCAACCTCGCCAGCTGAAATCTCGATATTTTCGGTAACCGAGGTTTCCCCGATTTCGACTGGAGAAGTCTGCGTACCGAAGCCCTCCCTCTCTACGGAAATGTTCCATGAGCTCTGGACAGGAAGGAATGTGGACCAGATTCCGTCATTATCTGAAATTAAGTGATGAGTCGGGGAACCAAGGTCTCCGGTAATGTTTACAGAGGCATTAGAAAGGCCCTCTGAGAAACCAGGGGCACCATCATCATCGAGATCCCAGAATACCTTGCCACTAAGACTGACTAGTTTCTGTACGGTCAGGAAAACTTGGTGATTGGGTCCTACGGTTACACCGGCTTCAACCAACGAAGAATTCTCCAAGAGAGTCATGACTCCGTCCTGGTTGGTCTGGTTAATCTCAACGTTCCAGAACCCGGGTACCAGCCTTATTTCCAGTGGTTGATCAAATCCTCCGATCGAACTTACGAATGATCCAAGGCCTTCTTGTGAAGATATCGTGAGATCAACCAACTCGGGTGCTGCCACATCCGAAGATGATTGGAGAGTCACAGTAACAGAGGCAAGTTCGACTGTCTGGAAGTTCAATCTGGATCCTGCCGACGATTGAGTAGCAGAAATCGGCCTTCGCAGTCCCTCATACACACCCGAGTTTGTCTCGAATTCATCTACAATTACGATCCAATCCCCCTCTTCAATATACTCGGCCAACACACCATCTTCGTTGGTTGTGTAAGTTTGTATCCAACCATTTTCGGCGTTCTCGAGTTTAACTTCGTGGTTGTCTAGTAATTGGCCGCTCTCATTCCGGAATGTGATGTTAACTAACCATCTTGGTTCGAACCCAACAGAACGCTTGACTGTAGAAGACCCGATCCCAACTTCGAAGATGTCATTTGTGTCATATAGGGTATCGAATGGATCGTCTGCAGAAGAGTTAGCCCTCTCAACAACTATTCGGTACCTTCCCGGTTCAAGAGATAGTTCTGCCAAACCTGTTTGGGTCCACTCAGAACCTTCTCTTGGGACGGTGTAACCTGCACCATTGGGTGACAGTGGTTTGATCTCGAATGGATAGGAAACCGGAGTCCCATTGGATGCGTTGTTATCGCCCATATGATCGATGAAGAAATCTATCTCCACAGAAATATTTGTTGGAAGTACCAGGAGCTCGACCAGGGGTTCTGAGGTTGTGTTGATTTCCTTGACTACGGCATTGGCAGTCATTTCACTGCCGGCTTCCAATGTGAAAGACCAGTTACCTAGAGGCAGCAGCATGTCGAATCGCCCGAGGTCATCCACCTCTTCCCTCCAAACGGCGTCTGTTGTTCCGTCCAAGTTGTTTGCTTTGGCAAATACGGGAGTCCATCCGGAGAATCCTTGGTTGTACGTGTTTCCTTCACGATTGAGGCTTACTTCTCCGAGGACCATTGTTGATTCAGTGAGTTCGATTGTGATATTTTCCATCGAATCTGTCACTTGGAAGCTCGTGCCGTTGGAGAAGAATCCACCTGCTCCGACCATTCTCTCCACGGTTGCATGGACAAAGGCACCTTGTGGGAGGATAACGCTGAATTCTCCAGATGAGTCGGTTACGGATTTGAGAGTGAATCCCTGCCATTGGAACATAACCTCCTGGTTGGTCACTCTGGACAACAGTGGATCTGAAATTTCGTCCCCCTTAACTGAGTCGATCACGACCCCACTAACGACCTGGCTAACCAGGAACTCGAAAGAGTCGCTGACATCAATACTACCGATAGATATGCGCTGCCACAGTTGCTTCTCATCGCTAAGTGTGTAATTGAGTATCCAATTGCCTGGGTTCAACTCGGCATGGTAAGTCTTTGACTCATTGTCGAACATTGCTGTGACTGCACTTCTGGAAAGATCCTCGGGTATAAATTGCAAATGAAGGTCATCAACACTGATTCCGTCATCGGAGAGAGTGAATGTGATATCGGATGTTTGAGGTACTTCAGAAGGGAAGGACACTAGAGATGCTAATCCGGATTCGAACGTGAATGCCTGAGAGAGCTCTGGGAAACCGTCGTCATCGATATCTACCTCTGCGATGTAAGAGCCTGGGACTATTGGTCCGACCTCGAAAGAACCGCTTTCGTCAGGAATGACGAAACATGGTTGAGTGATGACGCCTTGGCACTCTTCATTGGAATCCTCACTAGAGCCATTGATCGAGAAAATCGAAACCTCACTCGACAATGGCCTACCTGTGAAAATCGAGACAGTTCCCTTGATCGCGCCTCCAGTGATAGATACAGGAGTCTGAATCTCAGAAGAAGTCAGAGGGATTACGAATGGTTGCACAATCTCCACAGGATCCCCGGTTCCGAAATCCACTGAAACGACGTACTCCCCAGGGAGGGCGTCGACGATATGGAAGGAACCTGGTCGTACCATAGGTCCACTGAACGATCCGTGACCCGAGAAAGTACCAGTTCCATTAATTGTCCCAAATGTGACAAGGTCATCCGAAGGGACTGTGGCAAAGTTGCCTGAACCGATGAATGTGGCCTGGGAGAGTTCCCTGGTGAATTCACTGACTCCCTGTGATGTGAACTTTCCAGAGCCGTTTGCTATTCCTTCCAAGAGATAGTGCCCCTCTTCGTTAATGCATGCATCAGAACCTTCGGGGACTGAATCTCCAGAGCAATTTGGGAACTCGCCCGATAGTGTGCCATCGATCATACCCTTTCCAGAGAATTGCCCTTCTCCAGTAATACTGTGGTTATCGAATACAGCTTGAGTATGAGTACCAGTGAAGTCGTGAACAGATACTGCTCCCATGCTCTCCATAGTTCCCTCCCCCAGGAATGTGACCTCCCCTATACCACTGAATCTCAAGTCTTCCCCGACCATGCTCCCATCAGAAGTAATGACCTCATAGGGTTGGATTACTACATCTTCTGAAGAAGGAGTGAGGGTAATGTTGGCAGAAAGAACAGGGTCCCCATCGAAATCAAGTTCGCCCGACCATGAGAGTATTCCTGAAGCAGTTGATGGGGATACCGATATTGGGGCCTCAATGACGGATTGTCCATTGCTGTGTCCATCTGACCCAGAAATGTTCACTATTGTCTCAGAGAGCCATGTTGACCCGTAGACGTTGCCCAGGATTCCAGTTACTGGGTTTACGGCTCGGTTCTGGGATGTCTCTGAGAAAAGTTCTGACATTAGGTTGGCAGAACCTGATAATAGGGATGTTCTGGCTGCATCCAAGTCTGGATCGCCTGTGAAAGCAGAGACGCGGATTTTTCCAGCTGGAGCGGTGAAAGAGAAGTGGCCATTCTCGTCTGCTTGAGTACTCCCAATTGGTATCCAGTATGTTCTGGAGTCGTTGTCTACGACATGGCCTTCTTCGTCCGCGGACTCATCTCCGCTGAAAGCGTCTCTCTCGATTAGGATCCTTGCATTGGGCACTGGTCCGACTCCTTCTAGCGAGACAGTGCCCTGTAGTGTTGCGCCACTGTAGTACTTCAGGATCTTTACATTCCTGTTGGAGTCATAAATCGAGCCGCAGTACTTGTCCACCTTTCCTGTTAGGGTGAATTCGGTATCATTAGCAGAAGATGAAGCTGCTGAACTGATTGAGAGCGTCTCTTCGTCGGGGTCATAATTGGTAGTTGAGGCGTTCATGGGGATGACTCCATCTTCCACTTGGGTCATCTTCCAAGGGCCTCCTGATTGAATCTGGGACCATCCTGATGAGAGGCTGTCCTCTGAATAGAGTGAGACTTCCGACAATTGAGAACTGTCCGCTACTGTTGAAGCAGAGCCTGTAATCTGAATTTCTTCACAGGAAGTACCATTTGTCGGATCGTACCAATTGGATAGTACGAAGTGATTCATCATTGCCCCTGGAAGTGCCATTGCTCCCTGTAGATAGCTCCCTGGAGTCCCCGTAAGCGAGTTTGGTAGAATCCAAGTAGAAGGCGTGTCGGCATCTCCTACTTGGCCGCTTATCGATGGAAGCCCCAACGTGGAAGTCCCATAGCCGACATATGTCCTTGCGATCATCGTGTCGAAGAAACTGTCCAGATGCTGATAGTTCATATCCGTCATCTGAATCATGTCCTCGCCAGTAGATGCTCCGGAAGCCTGAGCCTTGAGGTCCTCCAAGTACATGTTTTGGAACACCTCAGGGGAAAAATCACCCTGATTTGTTTCGTAAGTTGTTGTAATGTATGAGTCGATGTCTAGACCAGAAAGATGAGTTGGAGCATGAAAGATTCCAGTAGTTTGCCCCCTATGGTACGACTGATAGTCCTGGTAGTACATCCCTCCAAGTGGATATAGCCGGTTATCTACAGCGAAGTACCGAATCTCGTGGTTCCTCGAGGTTGTACTCCCATGCGACTCTTCGTAATCTGAGACCTCGTACGTGTCGATTGATGAGATTCCGTCATATATCTGTACGAGATCATCGAGCGAGAAGGCCGTGATTAGGAACGCACGAGCCAAGCCGAACTTGGCATTGGTCCTGTGGAGCGCGGTCGAGAGATCATCGTAGTCGTCGATGATGTCTCTGGTATATCGGTATCCTGCCATATCGTAGTGACTTGCGTCATCGAATTCTGCCAACTCGAACGTGGATTCTGACCCGCGAGCCTGATCGAAGAGTGCCATTGCCTCGGATGAATTGGTGGTGGCTTCACCGAATGGTTCCCCGTTTACCAATACAACATAGGCATCCAAACAAGGATCGGAGCATGTCAGCCCATTGCTGTCCAGGGGTTCACCCTGGAGCAATTCGGCACTCCCATATTCCGCAACGACGGCCATCAAACGATCTTGGACAAACCCCTTGTTGGTATTGGAAGTGATAGCTTCGAACTCCTGGACCTGTTCTGGAGTCATGTGACCCTCTAGGACGGATAGGAAGGATTCACCGAGTTGGCCATTGTTGATGCTCTTGTCGCCCATCGCCAGGGTTGTTATGAACAGAGAAAGTGTATCTTCCTGGCCTCCTGATAGTAACATTGCCCCACTGTTTGGTATTCCAGACTGGAAGTTGTCGGCAACCGTGGGATGCTGTCCGGAAGCCAAGGCTTGGAAACCATAGTCCCACCAGGAAACAAAGGCGGGACGATCGCTGAATGGTGTTTCGCTATCTTGCTGGGAGAGCCAGTCATATGCCTCATTCCAGCCCTGTGAATTGAAGCTTGGGCCGAAAGTACCCATGTACCATAGGCCAGAATCGCTTTGGTCGTACGTATCGCCATTCATGACTGAAAAGAGACCTAGCAAGTCTTGCCTCAGTATGTCCGGGACGATGTCGTATAGGCTCTGGTCAATTTCGTTCGCAGACTGATCACCTCTTGGGATTCCAGCATCGATCCCATAAGTCGCGTGTTGAGATGTGATGAGGAGCAAAACCATGACCATGGCTGGAACTCCTGGACGTGCTTTGGTGGCCGGCCATAGAGACTTGAAACGGGTCCTTGGGGTTCCGATCCCAGAGTTCCTCCATACCTTGGTGAAGGCTGGTAAACTTGCTGCTCCCCATAGCATGGAAATCCCGATTCCCCCCACTACTGCGATTACTGGGGTGGCGTTGATTATGAAACGGCCGGCTGACCATGCCATGTATGTGGCGATAATGGTCCAGAGTCCAAGAAGAGTTAGATCTGACTTGTTCTTCCTACTACCCCTCCACAATAGCAAGAATGCGCAACCTATTGCGATTAGAGCCACTATGGGGCCGTAGGATGCGAAAAGAACGCCCCTCTCGGGAGCTTGCGCCTCACCGATAGTGCCGAAGATCTTGTTCTTGGAGAAGTAAAAACCGCCGGTAAAGAGAATGTCCCATCCATTGAAAAGGTCTCTAACTTGGAGAATGTATAGCAAAGCGAGTATCGAACCGAATAAGGCGCTCCCCCCTAGGACTACCAACAGCCAAGGCTTGTCCCTGAATGAGCTAGACACCCATCCCATCGCGAATGTGAACCCGATTATGTAGAACATAGGCTGCATTCCACTGGGTGCGAAAAGGAGATTCATTCCCGGCCAGGCATAGAATGGAGTCGGAATGAGGATTGCGACTAGCATCATTTGAAGGGCTGCAGAGGTAAATTGAAGGCTATCCCTTCCTTTGAAAATGTTGATCGCAACTTGGAATGAGTAAGCAAGGAAGAGGATTCCCGGTCCGTAAACGAATCCTTTCCACCCAAGGGCCATGATTGAGAAAGCGATTCCGGCCATTGAAGCATTTGCCATCAATGAGGGGTTCCTCTTCCACGTCTCCCTCATTCCTGCGATAATGTACAGAGGGTTTGTGCTAGTTGACTTGAAGATTTTATTGTGATCAATATGCCCAATCGCCCTGATCCAGTAGTAGAATGCTATTGCCAGGAAAAGCATTGCGAAGGAGTCGTGGTCCGACATTGCGAATGTTGAGCGGCTCATGTGACCCGGCATTAGTGCTATCAACCATGCTGCAATGATGCCCGCTCTCCTGCTGTGTACGCGTGAGGCTATCCCAGCAATTGGGAGGACTATGAGGGCGCCGTAGACTGCTGGTAGAGCCGACATGGACCACCACACTGCTTGATCGGCTGGAATCTCAAGAATCCAAGAGAGAGCCAAACCACCTAGTGCTAGGGACCAAGAGAAGAGTGGTGGCCTTGGATTAATCCCCCCGGATGGGTAAGCCCTATCATGATCGAAAATCAGATGGCTCCTCTCAGCAATAACGTAGTCCACTACTCTCTTCATGTACCAAGGATCAGAACCACCGGTCATGTCCCATAGCCCGGTTCCATTCGCATTCATTGCCGGGATTACGTTCCATGCGGTTCTAACGATGAGTGCTATCAAGAAGGCAAGAGTGACCATCACTACGTAGGAGTTGACATCCCACCAGACTCTGAATCCACTCCTCTCCCTTCTAGGGGCGATATCTCCGAAAACACCTCTGGAAGCAAAGAAGAGTGTGAAGAAGTTCATCCAGAACCATAGGAAGAACCAGGTGAAGGAGCCAATGAATCCGTCCTCGGAGAATAAGGATGGTAATTCGTTACCAATCTCATGAATATGGCCAATGGAGTAAAGAATCCAGTTCACTGCCAGAAGTGCACCCAATACGTGCCACCCCTCTGCTCTGAAGAATGCATGAATGAAGATCACTAATACAGAGAATGATGCCCATGCCAATCCAATGTGATTCTGCTGAGAGAAATCCTGGAGAGAGTCAATCTGGCCGATCCAGATTAGTGGAACCAAGAAACTAGCGAATACTAGAGACGCGTAAATTCCCACCTCTGGGTTCTCCCTAATGTTTGGAAGATTGGCCATTAGATTCCCTGTGCCCCGATTCTCGATTGTCCCCCTTAGTCCGACCATCACAAGGAAACCGAGTGATATTGAAGCGAGCCAGAATGAGAAGAATGCGGCTCCGATTGATTCCCTGACGGTGTCGATCACAGCAAGAGAGTCACTTTGAGCGATGATGAGTCCTCCTGCATAGAATGCCGCAAGACGCACCCCCAGAACTATTGAGAGGAAGGTTGCAGACTCTTCAAATCGTTCTGATTCGTTTAAGGCGGCTGAAGCGAATCCAACAAAGACGAATGTGGCAACGAACATATGGTTGAAATTTTCTGGATCTGCTGAATTTGCAATTATTCCTATGAGTGATGCCGCGAGAGTGATAGCGCCGACACGTAGGGCTCCGGAATCAAGAGGAATCAGCCAGGAAGACCTGCCAATACATGCTGGTATTAACACTGATAGTGATATCAGGATGGCTGTAGAGAGGAAATCGCCGTCTACTTCTCTGCCTTCCAGAGAGGAGGCGACGATAGTCAAACCAAGTAGTGCCAGAGTGATAGCAACGGGTGCGGCAAGGTTGTTGAATTGAACAACTTGAAGGGTATCTTTCTCCTGTTCCATCCCATCCACCGGACCTATTTGCCAATAACTCAGCATCGCGCCGACCAAAACGCTTGTTTTAACCGTTCGTAGAACGGATTGGAAAGAGAACCCCTAGATTGGTGCTATTTTTCATCACGGAAGTGCACGGAAACCGATGTCTTCCCTGTAATGGGAGCCGTCCAGTTCGATCCCCCCAATTATCTGGTATGAGGCCTCCAATGCCTCGCCAAGTGTAGGCGCAATTCCAGTTGCCGAGAGTACCCGCCCCCCAATTGAGATTAGTTCTCCTGAATCCTTCCTGTTTGCTCCGGCAAGATGGACAAAGCCGAGAACCTGTCCTTCTTCTATTGTTGCATCCCAGCCTTCGATCAGCCTACCCGAAACAACATTCCCGGGATATCCCTCTGCTGCTAGGACAACTGTTGCAGCGTGGACTTTTTTGAATTCAACTTCAATGTCTGCAAGTTTTCCCTGCGCAACTGCAAGAAGAACCAGCCCCAAATCTGACTGGAACAACGGAATAGTGACCTGGGCCTCCGGATCTCCGAGCCTCACATTGAACTCAACAACACTCGGAGCTCCATCCTCATCGATCATCAGACCAACGTATAGGCAGCCACGATAGGGCATCTCCGAATTTCTTAGATGGTGGTGCATTGGTTCTACTATCTCTTCCCTTGTCCTGGCCAATACTGATGGTGTTGCGACTGGAGCGGGCGCATATGCACCCATTCCCCCGGTGTTTGGGCCTTCATCATTGTTTCCAACTCTCTTGTGGTCCTGGCTTGCTGGAAGCATCACATAACCAGACTCGTCCATGATCACTAGAACTGAGGCCTCCTCTCCTGAGAGATGCTCTTCCATGAGGACAAAACCATCTGTTTCAATCCCATTTCTCAGCGCTTCATGCGCCTCTTTTCTTGAGGAGGTAACAGTTACTCCCTTTCCTCCCGCAAGTACGTCTCTCTTGATGACCCATGGAGGTTCAAATGATTCCAAGCTGGCATCTATTGAGTCAATTTCTTCAATCCTCTCGAACCTCCCTGTTGGGACTCCGAGTGACTCCATGACCGTCTTTGCATGAGTCTTGGACCCCTCTAGGAGTGCCCCCTCGGAATGAGGTCCGAAGCTGGGTATTGATTCCTGTCTTAGCCTATCTGATAGTCCATCCACTAGTGGTGCCTCGGGACCAACAACAACCAATGATACCATCAATTCCTTTGCTAGACTGACGATTCCCTCGATATCAGAAATCGAGATATCGTGATTGGTAGCAACCATCGATGTGCCAGCGTTTCCAGGTGTGCAGTGGACTGAAGAAACGGAATCACTCTGAGAAAGACCCAGTGCCAATGCGTGTTCTCGGCCACCGGAGCCAACCACCAGTACTTCCATTCCGGCCATGATTCGCGCTCGCTATTCTAGTGATAATGGATTGCACATGAGATGTTGCCTAGTATGGCACTGACTTGAGCCCCAATCGATATCCAATGATGTTGAAGGACCTGTGTAGAATTGGTGTTGCAAAGAGGAGTAGTGCCATCCCCATCAGGAGTTCGGAACTACCCACAATGGACGGTGCGAGTAGGAATTGCCCGAAGACGAAAGCAGAGGCTGCGAAAGGGATGGTGTCAAGCAACGGAGCCTTTGAGCTGACGCTTCCTTCCCTCTTGTGCCCGAGCCTTCGCTTGACGAAGGAACCAGCTGAGTCACCTACCATGCACCCCAATCCAAGTACACAGCCGATTGTGAATGCCGTAACCGAATCTCCTCCAAAGTAGAACCACGCATCCGAGATCTCCGAGGAGTTCGTCCCATATGTCGAGAGGGGGTCGAGGAATGGAGCAGAATCAACCGTATTTCCATTCGCAATTGAATGAGTTAGGACCCCTAATAGACCACCCCCTATGGTCCCTCCAATTAGGCCATTCCAGGTCTTTCCATCACCCAAAACTCGGTTCCCATCTGACATCACCCTGCCTCCATCGATTGTGAAAACGGGGATTCCTGTCAAATCTGGGATCCACTTCCCCCCTAGCATTGCTGCAGTGTTGGAAAGATATCCTGGGAGGTATAGCCAGAGCACCAGAAGTGGTGCGATTAGGGGGTCATCCCAAGGAAGTGAGTCCGATGACATGCCTTTGGCAGTGAAATTCGGAGGATGAACCTTCGCACGATTGTGAGAGTGGAAAATCTGTGGGAAGATTGAGCCCGGAGGGGTGATATTCATGGCCTTCTGCCGGGACGGATTGGCAATGAACAGAAGAAATCCGATTATATTGTGCCTCGTACTATTATTCTCAGTGACCCTCATTCCGAGTAATGCTGTAGCGGAAGGGGATGACATCATCATCGAGTCGAACATGACGTGGTCGGAGGACATGACGCTGTCACAGAATGTCAGAGTGGTAAACGGGGGAATTCTGAATATTGTCGAATCAGAGTTCACTATCGAAGAGGGGGTGGAAATTTTTGTCGATGAGAATTCAATTCTTGGCATTGACAACTCGAGTCTTATTTCCTCGACACCACCCGGTGAATTAGTGGGTTATGGATACTGCGATCAAGGAAATAGATCTGGGGTCAAAATTGAATGGCCAAGTTCCTCAAGTGCCCTTGTAACTATGACTTCTATTGAGCCTACCACATTTGACGGGGTAACTGCTTACTTTGAGAATCATTCTGAGGCTTTGTCGGGACAAGAGTACTCATTGGAAATAGAAAATGTTCCTGATGGTGAAATATGGATTGATCTAGTTGGACCATTGTGCCATCCTCCTTCAATCAGCTCCATCTCAGTGAAAAGAGCAAATGGGGGTGATTTTGATTGTCCGTCTTGCATATATGCAACAAACGCAGCTGACTTTGAATTCCGCAATATGATGGTTTATGGTTCTCCTGGATTTACAATCACTTCAGAGGGTGAATTTGTCTCCTCCCATTCCAATATATTCGGGGGACAAATTTCCTCATCTAGCAATATTCACATCAATGATTCTTTACTGAATAGGGTTGGACCAATCCTATTGACTAGTGACGATGCAAGAATCCACCTAGGAGGGAGTACGCAATTCGCAAACAGCACAGATGACCATGACATCAGGGCCAGAGCACATTCATCAATCATCTGGGGAGAAGATGTGAGTGGTTCAGGCGGATTGACCGACAAGTGGGAGAGGAGGATATCCGGGCAGAGTCTTTCCTTCGATGCGATGTTCGTCACATACGATATCACCGGGATGCACAAATTTCCTAGCTATTCAAACTTCAGTAACGAAATGGGGGTTTCTTTCATCGATGGAGGGAGGGATAGAGTGGTCGAGATAGCATGGTCAGAAGACAACACTTGGGAGGAAAACCCGATCTGGAGTGAGCAGGCGATTGTCACCATTTCAGACTACAGAACTGCATGGAATCCAGAGGAGTCGGGCATAGGGGACTATGGAGGGGGGCAATTCGAACTTGTCTGGGATTCTGAAGTAAAGGTGGAAAGCGGGACTCCGATGGCGATTTGGGATAGTCTTTCTGTGGTCGGAGAAGATGGGGCACTGAGCGAAGCCGTCGTCGGCGATTCTGTTAATGTTGATGCTGAGATCTCCAATTCTGGGTCTGCTGCTGCAAAATTGGCAATCACTTGTGAGGATGTCAGTACTGATGCTACGGCGCAAATCTCGCCTTCATTCCCTTACGCAGTAATAGGACCGGGGGAGAAGGTTACGATTTCTTTCAGCTGGAGGGTATCGGTCCCGGGTGAGGACTCGATTTCATGCAGGATTCTGACACCGACTCAACTCGTGGATGAGCTAGCATTCGGAGGGGGGCAGACGACTAGTCAAAGTGTGAATTGGACGATGGTCGATGATGAAGATGGTTTCACAATTATTCCCGCCCTAATCGCCTTAGCAATAGCAGCGTCTGCAGGGGGATACTTTCTATTCTCAATATACAATGAGAGAGAAGAGGACCCAGATGAGGAGTATCAGAGAATTCCCTGAGCCATCGTAGACTCTGCGATCTTCAGGAAACCGGCAATATTTGCACCAGCGACGTAGTTTCCTGGCATGCCGTACTTCTCAGCAGTCTCGAAAGCGTTCTTGTGGATATTCACCATGATACCCTCGAGTTTCTGATCGACCTCTTCCCTGGTCCAGTTCATTCTCAGGCTATTCTGACTCATCTCCAAACCAGAAGTTGCGACGCCGCCGGCATTGCTAGCCTTCCCTGGTGCGAAGAGAATGCCATTCTCGTGGAAAATCTCGACTGCCTCGGGAGTGCATGGCATGTTTGCTCCCTCGGCCACCGCAATTACCCCGTGCTCTACGAGCATCTGAGCCTCTGCATCGTTTATCTCGTTCTGAGTGGCACAAGGAAGAGCAACGTCGACATTGGTGCTCCATAGTTCGTTATGATTTGGCTCGGGCTTTGATTCTGTGTACTCGACTCCGTCAAAGTGTTCAGCATATTCCTTCATTCGCCCTCTTCTGTTGTTCTTTAGATCCATTATCCAAGCAAGCTTCTCGCGATCGATTCCAGCATCATCGTAGATGTAGCCACTGCTATCTGACATGGTGACTGGCTTGCCGCCTAGGTCTAGGACCTTCTCGCAGGCGAACTGGGCTACGTTACCCGAACCGCTGATTGCGACGGTTGCTCCATCGAACGACTTGCCCTTGGCTGCCAGCATCTCTCTTGCAAAGTAAACCAAACCGTATCCCGTTGCCTCTGGCCTGATTAGAGAACCGCCGTAGGAGAGTCCCTTGCCAGTTAGAACTCCAGTGAACTCGTTAGCCATTTTCCTGTACATTCCGAATAGGTATCCAATCTCCCTACCACCTACTCCGATGTCCCCTGCAGGAACATCTAGATTGGCTCCAATATGCCTCCAGAGCTCGCTCATGAATGACTGGCAGAATCTCTTAACCTCTGAGTCCGACTTCCCCTTGGAATTGAAATCGGAACCTCCCTTTCCCCCACCCATTGGCAAACCAGTTAGGCTATTCTTGAACACCTGCTCGAATCCCAGGAACTTCAGAATTGAAAGGTTGACACTTGGATGGAACCTAAGGCCTCCTTTGTAAGGTCCAATCGCACTGTTGAACTGGACCCTGAAACCTCGGTTTACATGGAGGTTTCCCTCATCGTCGTACCAAGGTACCCTGAACTGTATTACTCTCTCTGGCTCAACCATACCTTGAATCACGTCAATGTAATCCGGATACTCAGAAATCACCGGCCCTAAGCTGTCGAGTACTTCTTCGACTGCCTGATGGAATTCTGGCTGATCTGGGTCTCTTGCTTTCACTGTCTCGTAAACTGATTTTATCGCATTGTCCATTTGGTCACCAACGATTGTGTTGAACCCTGATTGGGTGAGCGCCCCTGACTTTGTTCCCCTTTTGAATGTTCCAAGTAAACAATCAGGCAATGTGGCGTTATTCGAACAATATCTGATTAGCGATTTCGGCTACTCTTTTCTCGTTTCCTGATAAAGTCATCACGTAGACTGCTTCTTGACTGACTTGCCTCTTTCTCAGTGCTTCGGCCATAGGGGTGACCTCCTTGAGCCATCTCGTCTTGCCATCATCGCCAACTACCTTGACATCGACTTGAGCCATTCTAGGCTCTGAGAGAAGGAGTTTCACGCTTGGAACATCGATTGCAACATATCCTGGTTCCAGACCTGCACGGAATGCTATGTCATCCTCTATCTCCCTCCTAATATTCAATTCATTGGCTATTGATGCGAGTCTTTCAATCTGCTCAGGATTCATATCGTCCTTCCTACGACTCAGGCAAACCTTCAGCAAGTTCCGATACTTGAGTCGTGTAATCATGTCCCTGGAGAAACCACCTGCCTTGTCAAGAGCCGCCCAAATCTCCGCGTCGACCCTCCTCTGAAGATCGATAGAATCTGGCAATGCATCACCTGCCCTCTCAACGGCACGAGAAAGCATTACCTCGGTTACTCGTGTAACTCTATGGAAGTAAACCGCACTGTACATTAGCCCTCTGGCCACCAACATGCCCTCTAGTGCCGATAGGCCGCCCTGCTCGACAACAATGTCACCACCCTGACTACGTAGGCACTCAATTAGTCGGTTGTGGTCAACCACCCCATGCTTTACTCCTGTGAAGTGTGAGTCTCTCAGCAAATAGTCCAGTTGATCGCAATCTACGGGCCCATGAACAAGTTGTGCCAATGTCTTATCCTCCCCAGAGAAATCCTCTCTGCCCTCCGTCCAACTAATCAAAGATCTCTCTGTTCCTGATGCATCGGGACCGGTTATCAGTGAGGAAACTAGCTTTGGATCTAGGCCGCGATCCTCCAAGATACCAGGAATTGATTTCCTTTCATCTATTGACTCCCCTTCTCCATCAACGATTACGTCATATTCCCCGAGGATGATTCCTTTCGTAACCTCCATGTGATCCATTCCCCCTCTATCGGCCAGAATGTGCTCCAATGTGTGTGAGTAGGGCCCATGACCAACGTCATGGAGCATAGCAGCGACCTGCAGGGTGTCCGTGTCAATATCTTCCATTGAGATGGATTCGGCCATTCTTCCTGCGATGTGCGAGGCCCCAAGTGAGTGCTCAAACCTTGTATGATGGGCGCCTGGGAAAACCAAATGAGCCAAACCCAGTTGCTTAATGTGACTTAATTTGTTCATCTCAGGAGTGGAAAGGAGATCCTGGGCAACTCCCTTCAGTTTGAATTGGCCATGTATAGCATCATTGATGACTTTCACAGTTACACCATGCGATGCCAGACGACCATGTGCCTTGAATCGCTCGTTAGGGGTCATCAATAGGATGTTTCAATAATATCGTTATTGTATTTCATTTGCATTTCAATTGCAATACAATTATATCCTGTACGCGTCTCTCGCAGACTCAGGAGGAACAGGAGGTGCCCGGCAACAGTCCAATGGTCTCGCTGAGAATTCCAGAGGATCACCTCCTGGAACTAGACAGACTCGTGGGCTTCGATGGGATGAGAAACAGGTCCGACGTGATTAGAGAGGCAGTGAGGAGGTTGCTGTCGACACCCCTTCCCGGAAAGGGGGATCGAGTGGAAGTGGACCTAGGCCCGGAGTTAACTGTCAGGCTGAGGGATTACTGCAAGATTGTTGGTGAGCCTGCGGATGTTGTCCTAAGACAATCGGCAAGGGAGATGATCCGCAAGGAGATGATCGAAGGGGCCACAGTAGTGGACCTACTGAGAAAGCGCATGGATGAGCTGCGCTTCAGACACGATGAGGATTCAAACGCTTAGGAGAGAGAGATATGGGCGAAGTTGGGATGCACAGAGAGAACTCGGGGGAGCGGCGTGTCCGCTCCCCCAACCACCAATCAAGCGATGCCAGGAGATTTGGCAACGGACTGAGGAACATCAGAGACAGGGCGAAGAAGCTTAGCAACGCAGTTGGTTATGACCCCAGCGAAGCCCCTCGTATCCCCAGGAAAGCAGATCAGAGTTAGAACTCAACACACACACCGTCCCGCACCACGCGTGCGGGGCAACCCGAATCTTCCCAGAAGGAATGCTATGAATTGGGATGCAAACTTATGGACGGTCAATTTCCCAGTACATCTCCATGTCTGGTGAAGGAGTGGCCAATAGCAATCTTTTCTTCGCTCATGAGACTCCTAGAGAGTCCCAAATAGGGATGATCTCCGATGGTATTGACTCATTGAAGAATGAGGGTTTTCTACTTGCGGCGGCACCCACAGGGATTGGCAAGACTGCGGCAGCATTGGCATCCGCACTCAATGCTGCGAATCAAAGTGAGAACGCAGAAATTCCAAAGATTTTATTTCTGACAGGGAGACAATCCCAACACAGGATTGTTGTTGATACAATTCGTGAAATCAACAAGAGGCTGCCATCTGGATTCTCCAGAGTGAAAGTAGTCGATATCATTGGGAGAGAGGGCATGTGCAAAGTAGTGGACAGGTCCACGGGGAAATGCAATTGCGAAATAGGAGTAACCGAGTCAGAGAGGAGGTTCCTAAGAGCGGACTTGGAAGACTTCATCCATTCGGAGCCACGACATGTTGATCAGATTCTGAAGCGAGTCAGGAAGACGGATGTGTGCGCATGGGCAACCGCGAGAGAGGCGGCAAAAAACACTAGGGTAATCGTCTGCGACTACAACCATGTTTTCGTAGAGGGCGTCAGAGATGCTTCGCTCCCAGTTATGGGAGTAGATTTGGAAAATACAATTCTCATCGTCGATGAGGCACATAACCTTCCGGATCGAATTAGGAGTGGCCTTGAGAGGAGAGTTACCGAGAGAGTTTTCCAAAGAGCTTTGTCTGATGTCGAAGAATACAAAGAGAGCATGGAGAAAAGGGAGGTGGATTTGGAGATGCCCGAATCAAATCAGCTTAGAGAAGCGAAATCTCTGGAGAAGCAAATCAGAGCATTGAGGGATGATGCAGGTCTGAGAGAATGGTTCGAAGAAAAGAAAGCCGAGAATAAACAGACAAAGGGAGACGACGTAAGGGTGGCCACTCAGGATTTTCTAGATGTTGTTTCAAAGGCCATAGGCAAGATTCTAGAAGAAGATCCTGAGGACGATATATCTCGTCTGAGGATGATGATTGCACGATTGTTGTCAGTCGTAATCGAAGAAGATGAGGATTCGGGGGAAGATGAACAGAATGACTGCACCAGGCTTGCTGAGATATTGGAAATTTGTATCAGATATAGAAAAAATTCCGCATTGGCCTTAGTCTTCGATGAACTGCTCGATGAGCCAAGGGTGACCAGTCATCTACTTGATCCGAGTGTTGTTGGTGAGCCAATCTTCGAACAATGCCTAGGTTCCATACTGATGTCTGGAACGCTATTCCCGCCAGAAATGTACGCAGAGATACTAGGAATACCAAGGAGTCGTTCTTCATGCATTGAGTATTCTTCTGGGTTTCCCTTGGGCAATAGGCCAGTACTAATTGCAAGTGATGTGACAAGTAAGTACACTGAAAGAGACGAGTGCTTTTCATCAATAATTAGCCATGTAAAGTCGGTAATAGACAACACGAAAGGAAATGTTGCAATTTTCGCCCCCAGCTATTCTATGCTAGATAAGATTCATGGGGAATTTGAGAATAGTTGGAGCCGAAAGAAAATTATCAAAGAAGAGCAGCGAATGAGTAAGTCGGGCGTAGAGAGTTTGATCTCTAAACTCTATGAACATAAGCAAATGGGAGGATCTGCTCTTTTCGGAGTCCTGAGTGGGAAGCTTTCCGAGGGGGTTGATTACTCGGAAAATGTTCTGAGTGCTCTGGTTTGCGTTGGTCTGCCTTTGCCACCCCCAAGTGCCAAACAAGATGCCTTGCTAGAGTACTATTCGAAGAAGTATGACAGGAATAGGGCATGGAAGTACGCAAGTCTACAGCCAGCTGTGAACAGTATTCTTCAGGCCCTTGGGAGGCCAATTAGGAAGAAGGAGGACAGGGCGATTGTGATCCTCCTAGAGAAGAGGCTTCTAGAGAGGAGAGTCAGCGATTGTATGCCTGCGATGCAGAAGATGCGGACATCGAAACCTGAAAGAACCGCAGAACGAGTCAAGGCGTTCTTCGGGATCTGATCGACAATGGGTTCATGCGAGTCGGGTAACTGGGCAATGCATGGAGTGGACTAGGGTTGATGTCCAATCTGATGCAGAAATAGAGTCAATTGGTGGTCTGGCCGATCTGAAAGTGGGCCTTGATACAGATGCAGAGTCCATGCATCGAGGATTCCTAAATGAGTTGCCCCACCTCTCCGAAGTAATGGAGATGCATGGATCAGTAGTCTCTGAAATCGAGTCTAGAGTCCTAAGCGAGTCTGTTTCCACTTTGGGTGAGTTTGTCTCTGAGTTCGGGGGAGAATGGTCGGAATCTGAGATTAGGCTACCCTTGCCAACTACCAACAAGAATGAGTTTACCATCGACACAACGAACGACGATGATTCTCAGATTGTCAGAGTTATTTCCCCAGAGAGGTTTGGAGGAATGATCAGATCGTTCCGGCTACCGAAGGAGAGGCGCGTTTCAGGGGCAATTCGGGAAGGGGAATTCATTGCAATCAAGTTGGATTGAGTCAATCCTCAATCTCCAACTGTAAATCCCTCGATGGAATGTCTTGAATCGCCTCAATCTCCTGCATGACCGAAGAGAGAGCTAGTTGTGCGTTGTCCCTATGAGTGTCTCCAAGGACGTGGCTTGAGTATCTGGCCTCCTCGAAAATTCGATCCAGGGGAACCAATGAAGCCTCGCTGATTGGAAGAGCCTCTCTGATTGCGTACTCGAACTCTCGAACTGTCTCGAAGTTCCTTCGCAGGAAACCCCGCCGCATTAGGACTGAACACATATTCTCGTAGCATAGGAAGATTGCTCGACGGTATTCATCGCCAGATGCCAGCATCTCCACGGTCTGGCCCAGAACCTTGGCTAGTTCCCTAATTGTTGATTTCCTCTTCGTATTGAAAGCCATGGCGCCGATTGCGATGGCGATTGCTGCTACCAACAGAGCACCGAGTGCAACATATGTACTGCCAAATAAGGAGTCACCATCTTGTTTCTCGTAAGTTATGGGGACGCCCGAAGAGGGCAGCAGAGAGAGGCTTCCCGGATCGATGAACTCGGAGTCCGAGCCAATCATCACGCTTAGGAGACCCCATCCCTCTGGTGGAAGCGATTGTTCGGACAAGGCGGGCAGAGGAGCCATTGACTTGAATTCGTACTGGAAGACACCATCTTCCCCAGTTAGCTTAGAGATCGTGAAATGAGTAATGCTGCCATTCATCAGGCTAGCCGTTAGGGAAAGTCCCTCTAGTGGAGCGCCGGTGTCCCTAGCAGTGGCGTTTACGGTACCCCTAATCACCCTCTGGCCGTTTGAGAGGTCCAATTCAGAGTATACGAAGTCAACCTCTATCATCACGAGAATCTCGATTTCCTTGGAAACGCCATTCAGGAACCTCGACTGGTCGGAATCGACCACTATGGTGATGATGTTCTCACCTGGATGCATGAATTCCTGGGCCTTTGCTCTGATCTGGAAGTTCATCGTACTCGGATTATCCCAAGGCCCGGAAGTGATTGGAAGGTCAGATTCACCCCATGTTAGGCTCATGGAAAGGTTGGCGAAGATTGCGGATTCTCCCCCCAACTCCCTTACGAGGCCCTGTATCATTATCGAGCTGGATGGAGATGCATCGCCTCGAATGATCGTGTTGGTGATTGGTTGTACCTCGACTACGATGTCCGACAGGACAAATGCCTGCGACACGGCTTCTGTCGAGAGGTAGAGGAACTCGCCACCGAACAGGAAAGAGAAGTTATGAGAACCTCTGCTCAATGCGTATTGCACCCTATGGCTGTAGGAGAAGAAACCACCCTCTTCTGTGACTACCAATTCGACAGGAGCCCCATCCAGAAGTACCGAGATCTCCCTTCCCTCAAGTCCTTGCTCAAAACCAGTGTCAGATTCGAAGAGCCTGCCACTGAAGTTCCAATGCCCCCCTCTGGTCACATACGTCTGTTCGACCTGCTGTGAAATTGAGGTGTGGTAAGAGACGGTGAAATTCGACTCAACTATGCCCTGCCTGTAGAATCCTTGAGCTGGAGAAATTGCAGAAATAGAATGGTTCCCAATATCCATTGAATCGGGGATCGACCACTCCAATGACCAAATGCCGGTCTCCTGGCTACTAGTTATTCCCACCAGCACACCATCAACGAAGATCTCGATTGTTTGGCTTCCTAGCCAACCATCCTCCAAGTTATCCTTGGCAGTGCCCGAAATCAACATGGCGTCACCCACGGCAATTGGCCCAATTGGATCCATTGTGACGAAAACCGGGGAAAAGACAGTGAATACCACCGATGATTCTGATGGGAGTAGGAAATCCTCTCCGGCGAACCCTATGCCGATAACAATCGAGCCCAGTGACATGTCTGGTGCAATTGGGACAAAACCGATGAATGAACCGTTTCCATCTACCGATATTGATGTTATTTCCTGCCCGTCTACCGACATGACGAGGTCTCTACTTGGGATGGCTCGGCCGACGCCATCGGTCAGTACACCTTCTACTACAGCTACCTCTGTCCTTTCAATTTCTCCAGGGGGTGTGGAAATTACCACTTGAGTTGGTTGGGTCACATTGAATGCCATTGTGTCAGAGGAACCCAAGTAGTATTCTGGATTGAGGGAGTCGCCTTGGCCCATAGGATCTACCCAAGAAAATCCACCTAGGAAATCTACTCTAGCTGTATGGGGCCCGAAGTCCATCTCTGAAGGAATTAGGTATGTGATAGACCACTGTCCCGTGGTAGCATTGGAGAAAGTGGCGTAAGCAGGACCAACGTCAATCCCATCAATGTACAGGTGAATCAGGCCGCCGCTGGTGTTGCCCTCGGCCTGCAGGAGTTGCCCCCTTTCATCCAAAAGTGAACCGACCAGGGTTACCGACCCACCGGCTATGGAGGGGGAGGATGCTTCTTTCAGTACTAGATTCGTGGGGGCCAGTACGATGAGCCTTGTCCAAGACACATCACCAAGAAGGCCGGTAGTACCATTGATTCCTGAGAATGTTGCTGTGACCACCATCGGCCCAGGGTCTCTGTCTGGCCTAACCAGTATTGATGCTGAAGCGGTTCCGTTCGAATCAGTCAGACCACCCCATACGGTGATATTGTCAATTCTTACCACTATGGTGGCAGATATTACAGGCCCGCCCGCGTTATCTATCAGGGAGAGAGAGATATCGAAAGTTTCACCCCTGATTGTCCTGTTGTCGGGGTCAAGGTCATCTGGGCTTTCTATAGTTAGAACCGAAAAGCCTCTGCTATCGAAGGTAGCAAACCCAGATGCTGAGGAGAAATATGTCACCTGGGGTGTAAATGAAATATCCAACCCATGTGGTCCTCGTGGGAATGACAAGTCGAGTCTAAGTTCCACCGACCAAGTTCCATCTGCATTGAATGTAACCTGGGAAACTATGAACGTACTGGATTCATCGTCAATGGAGAATGTCAGTGTTGGATTCAGAGGATTGCCCGAACTGTCAGATAGTCCTGATCCGTTGCTAGATGTCAAAGAGCCTGTGACGTTGAAGAATTCTCCTGGAAGCGGGTTCGCAGTTATTGGATCTATTACCATCGTAGCTGTAGATCTCACTGTGATGGTATTCAGGGTCAGCACTGCTTGGTGGAGGTCGACGGAACCGTTGAAGACGAAGGTGACATTCACGAGCCCGAGTGGGTGGTCATGAGGGACTTCGAATTCGAAGGCAATACTGCCATCAGCAGCAGTTACACCTGGATCGAGCCAAGTATCGTGGAAACGAACCCACACTTCGAAGCCTGAAAGTGGATTCTCGTTGTTGCTGAACTCTACTAGCCTAGTTGTAATGGTGATTGATCCGCCTCGGTCCACAATGGTATTCACAAACGGATTTGAGTCTACGAATTGGGAAACCCCCACCACTAGTATCGATGCATCCCCGTTACCGGTCAGGTAGAATGGTGTCGAGCCGTTGACTACGCTAACGACTAGGGTCCTGTCTCCTCTGAGGACACCGTTTCCTAGGGTATCGGTTGGAACTATGAGGTTGAAGGCTCCAGTAATATTCGTAGTTTGATTATTGATTAGTAGTTCTTCTGGTTCGTCAAGGAAGAATACATTGATGCCAACTGGTCCGTCTACGGTCCTATTGGCATCTACTGAATCCATCACATTGCCCACTAAGTTGAAGGATTGTAGTGCAGTAACTTGGGAAGGAATTGAAGTTATCTCAACTGAGCTGACAACCTGTACTGTTAGATTCACGAAACTCTCGTTCCCGAGCCATCTTCCCGCACCGGGGGTTGTGAGGTTATCAGAAAGATCGTCAGCGGCGTGAACCCGAATGTCATAAAATCCAGGTGGAGAGGTGGATGGGACGATTGGGTCAAAGGAGACAATTCCTTGAGAGTTAGTAGTTCCAGATTGGAGTATTGTCTGGAGAGGCCCGCCCCAGTCGAAGTAGAGGTCCAAAGACACCCCAGACAGTGATGCAGATGGGTCCTCAACATCCGTTACAGTAGACTGGAGGAGCAATTCTTCCCCGGCAGTAACTATCGAAGACTGGGGGTCGGTCTCGACTACAAACTCCGTCTGCACGCCTAAACTGATTGTTGTTGGATCTCCTGCGTTGTAGTAACTACCTCCTTCTGGAGGGTTACCAGAGAAACTCAAAGCGACATCAATCTCGTATACGCCGGAAGGAATGCCCGGTGGAATCTCGAATGAAAGATTGTATGCACCTGTTGTTTCGTCCACCCAACCATTTGCGATATTGTAGATCGTGGGGGCTGCTGGAAATCCACCAGGGGTGGGGGGCAGGGTCGAGGGCACCAGAAGCTGCACAGTTACGGAGGTGTTGTTTCCAGTAATCTGGTTCTGCAGCACCATATCTCTTGCGAATCCAGAGATCCAGTTTGTCGATCCTCTGACGGACCAATCATTAGAGACGCTTGCAGATGCATTGCCCATTCCTCGGACCCTTAGAGCACCTGATGTAAAATTGGGGCTGAGCCAAGTGGAGCCACCATAACTGAGGTTCCAATCATAGTCCCCCGGGGTCATGCCAAAAGATGGAGTGAAGGTTGGAGTTACCCGTCCAGCGTCAGGATCGGTTTCGTTCCAAACGAGGTCTCCATCGAAAAGTAAGGTATAATCGCCATCAAATGGAGCAAATGAGGAACCAGTGTGATCCTCCAATAATACGTCAACAGCATACTCTCGACCCCTGATGGCGAAGGGAAGTTCGTAATCGAAAACAACGAAGCTACGTATCCCATAGATATCGACAAATTGTTCTTGGTCATTAGAATTCAAGTCATCGGAGTCGAACTGCAGACGTACATCGACCGGTCCCGCAGGGAGGGGGACGTCAGAGGCAGAGAAGGGCCAAACGATTGAGAAATCGCCAGGAGTGGAGCCCCATGAGGAATCATTGAGGTACCATGTGGTCAACTCTTGGAAGGGCCCAGAGAGATCAGCTCTTCGCATCTCTAGAATCAATGTACCATTTAGCGACGTAGGAGATGGGCCTCTACTGAGTACAGTTCCGTTCAGATAGATATTGCTTCCAATCTCCAGAATCGAGTTATTCTGTCCTTGTGACTGAATCTCTGCTGTTAGATTCGGAGATAGCGTGATGTTCATCTTGAAGGGCAGGGTACCTGGAAGCGCGTGGTAAGATGGGAGGGTGGCATTGTTCAGATCATCGAAATGCCAACCCTGGAATGAAATAGCGGCATCCATTAATCCGAGGGGCTCTGTCTCGTCGATTGGTACTATGAACTCGTAATATCCCCCTCCGGATACCCCGGAAACAACCGACACTTCGCCATCTACATCCGAAGAGTAGTTCAGAACGACCTGCAGGTCATCAACAATTGAAGGATCCAAGAAAGGTGAACTTGCCCAAGAAAGTTGTCCGGTTATTGACGAGTTGACTCCAATCCCTAGCATTGGTTGGACTACGGGGATTGGACTGGTAATAGACAAGGATACGTCATCTGTGATATTGACTTGCCATGGCATGGAAATTCCTTGGATGCCGACATATCCCATCTCGGCGGTGAGGATCACCAGAGATCCGAAACCTGGTTGTATTATTTGGGGAGGTAGGCCTGTTAGATTGAATGAGCCATTTGCATTCGTTGTCACAATGGCCACCATGTGCTCCAGAATAGCGGCACTTCCGGGCACCTCTTCGGATTGACTGGGTTCGACAAGGTACATTGAGAGTGAGATGTTATCCACCAGAGTCTGGTTCTCTACAAACTCCAAGGTCCCCTCGACCCAGATGTGTTCTGATGTCGTTGTATTCCTCTCAGCTGACGTTGGCCCCCAAGACTCCACATTAACCGTAACTTCAGACATCGGGGGACAAGCTTCGAAGGGAATCCAACCAAGATCTAGTTCACCCTGGTTCTGATTGGTCTGGAGATGAACCTCGGCCCATCTAGAGAAGTCTTTACCGTACACTTTGAATGCCTTGCCATCCCATGAGCCACCTGAAAAGCCAGTGACCTTGCGGGCAGGTATACCTGCCATTCTAAGCATAGTCACGAAGACTGAAGTAAACTCATCACAGTCTCCTTCCCTAGATGAATTTAGAATCCAATGAGAAACATCACTATCTATTCCAAGACCGCTTTCCCTGCCCGAACCGTAGTGATTCCTTAGGAAAGAGATTGTGTCATTACCATTCACTATGAAATTCTGTATAGCAGTGACCTTCTCCCAGGCTGAGATCGCCCCCGACTGGTCTATGATATCCTGAGTAAGGTTAGCGACGAAACCTGAGTTGTTCATGAAGTCTTGAGGTAAATCCTTGCCGTAATCGGAATCAGCGAATGCTGTCGAATTCTCACGAATTACAGCAGATAATATCACCTCTGGAGCGTTGACGTATAGAGCTTCGATGATGGCACTATCGACGATTATGTCACGAGTGTAGTTGGAGAAGTTTAGTCCGGCGGAACTATCCACCCAGGCCGTGTAATTCACCACATTGTGAGGTTGAATTAGTTCCTGCCCGGGACCGATGTATCCGGCTTCATCGAAAATTATCTCCCAGGATAGTGGCCCTGAGTGATTCCAGAAAGACTGGTCTGCCACCCCTTGTTCTGTGGAGAATTCCGGAGTAACTTGGGTATTGCCCACGAGGGTGCTATTCACACCCCATGAAACTCCAGTGTAGAAGTCATAGGTATGCCACCTCCAGTAGTGTTTGACAGTTGGATCGAGTCCCTCGGAACTATTGGTGGCAGTGAACATCAGTGCGTTCTCTTGTATGTCATCAATGGGGTCGAAAGGATCTCCGGGAGACCCGATGCAGTCCAGAACCCAGAAATCCTCTGGGCATTCTTCGCCATCAGGGATCCCCCCTCCATCGGAATCGGGGTCGAGCCAGTCAGTTCCTATATCCTGCTCGATTATGTCCGGTATGCCATCACCATCAGTATCGAGGGGGTTGATATCGTCATCAGGATTGTCTTGAGGGTTTGTCCCGTCTAGATATTCCTGCCCGTCCTCGACCCCTCCATTGTCAGTATCTGCTACGTTCCAGAGAGTGAACCAAACGTCAGATGTGAAATTTCCTCCGAATCCAAAACCTCCGATTCCAAAAATCATTGAGCATCCTGTAGTATTCTCGAAGTAGTTGTTGAGGCCATCCTCATCGGAATCAAGTAGATTGTGACATGGCTCTCTTGGGTCAGTTAGATTCAGAGTTTCAGATAGGTCATTGACGCCATCTCCATCCGTATCGTATAGTGTCGGATCAGATAAGAACCCCCAAGCTGCTGTCAATTCTTCCCAGTCTGCGAGACCATCCCCATCTGAGTCCTTGTAGTCATCATCGCACCATGGGTCGTTAGTGGCATTGGCAGAAGCATCCCAACACCAAGACCCATTTGTGAACAGAATCGTTGCTGCCCCTATTGGGGGTTCCGCATCCACCCCTTTCAGGAAGGATGGTTCCTCCAGAGAGACATAGCTGAATGGGGTCCGAGTACCATTGGGGGATGCGAAGTAAGCCATAGGCGCGTTTCCCCTCCAATCCACCGGGTCTGGATTGATCCCTTCTGTGGAGTTGATGGTTAGTGTGTTGGCATCTCCATCCCAGGAAATAATTGTGAAAACAAGTTCAAAAATCGATGTACACGGATCGGTCTGCCCGGGGAAGCCTTCGTCTCCATCACTTATTCCACCTCCATCTGAGTCGGAAACGTTCCATAGAGTGCAGGAGTTGTTCTCCTCCCAGTTTTGCAGCCCATCACCATCGAAATCTCCCTCGTCGTTGATTCTCGTTGGATCAGTCTCACCGGGATCAACCACCCCATTGCCATTCAGATCTTCGTCTCCATCATCCAAATGGTCTCCATCCGTGTTGTTATTCCTAGGGTCTGAACCCTGGGCCGGATCGCCATACGAGCCATTGTATTCGATTCCATCGAGAATTCCATCCGAGTCAGTATCCGGAGAGGTTGGGTCAGTAAGTAAGATGAGCCCCTCCAGGGAGTCATTCAGGCCATCTCCATCAGTATCGTTGTTCTGTGGGTCAGTCTGGGTAATTCCATCGACCTCGGCGGTAAAGATTCCACACCCTCCTGGGCCGAGGGAAAGTACTGGATTACAGGGCGACTCAGTTATCGTCATGTTGATTGGCCCGGGTCTGAAGTATTGTGTTGGTGGGAATGTCGTCCCATTCCTAGTCCCCCATGCAGGGTTGACGTACTCGTAAATGTTTGATAGCCCGTCTGAGTCTGGGTCCCCGAAAGTCCCATCTTGGTTTGAGTTGGAGGTCGGGTCAAGGCCATTTGCTGCCTCCCACCCATCTGGCATCCCGTCTCCATCGGTATCCCAACCATTGGGATCCTCATCTTCGATTCCGTCCCCATCATCATCATTGGAGCTGCAATCGGCATCCCCATCGAAGTCTGGATCATTGGAATCAACCATTCCATCGTGATCGTTGTCGAACGTATCTGTGCAGATGTTTCCTACCGGATCCTCGTCTGCACCGTCTGAACCAGAACCCTGAATCACTTGCATGGCGCTCTCCTCGTCCCAGTTCGAAACAGGAATAGTTCCATTCCACCAAACTCCATTGTCCAGGACGTTCGTAGTGGATGGCTCATCCCAACCCGAGGGGATTCCGTAAAGATACTCGTTCAGATTTGTGAGTCCGTCGGAGTCTGGATCTCCGGTGGAGCCGTTATCTCCAGATGACGATAGGGGATCTAAACCATATTGCCATTCCCATCCATCAGGGAGCCCATCGTTATCCGAGTCCCAATCCTGTGGCTGAGTGTTGATCAGGAATTCAATCCCATACGGGAGTCCGTCTGCATCCTGGTCGTTCACAGTAGCAGAGACCTCGAAGACGGCGAATTGCATGGAGGCCACCCCTGACATTAGTATCAAGAAGGTCAGAAGTGAGGCTGATCTCTTCTTGGCCGCGGGCCCGGATTCTCCATAATTTGGATTTGCTAAATGCATAGATGCCAGTCCCGTTTTGTAGGCCGCTAACTTTGGGTCTTAAGAAGAATGGAGCGTCGTTCGTACATTTGCAGACTATATCAGCTCGACATCGTCATCTTCGTACTTATCTACGCCCCTATGTTCTTCTTCCACGGTTACTGGTGCGGGAATCTCAGGAGTGTTTTCTTGGACTTCAACCTCATCGTCAGATAGAGTCTCCAGCATCCTCATCTGTGCTGCCCACCTTCTCCTATTGAGCCTGCTCTGAATACCAGCGAACAGCAATAGAACACTGACCAAAACCAGAACAAGAGTGATTGGCCTAGGATGGGCCATTTCGTTAACAATTATATCGACGAAAGACCCGATCTCTACTATTGCCGTAAGAGTGAACTTGGCGGATAGAGACTCCGGGAAACTCTGCTCTGTGTCTAGTGGGGTGGCAGTAACTGAAATTGGAATTGAATCTCCGTTGTTCGCCGAACTAGATACAGAAACCTCGACAGTAAATGTGGCTTCGTCAAATGCTTCAATTTCTATCAAGGGGGAACCCGAAAGGCCACCGATGCTCACATCCCACCCACTCTCGTCTACGTCAACTTCAAGCAGAACGGTCATTGGACTGTTTCCTTCATTCTTTACTTTCATCTGGATAGAATAGTCATTTCCAGGTGCAAGTTTAGTATTCTGGGAAACCTGAACAATCTCCAACATTGGTTGATCGGCTTCAATTTCGAAGGTCATAGGAAGATCGAAATATCTTGGTTCGTCTTCTTCTACATCCTCAACAATCCTCAGGTAGACAGTATGATTCCCAACCTCTACCTGATTAGTCAGGGTTACGCTGATGAAGACCTCTGTGAAGTCTCCGGGCCCAAGGGATACTCGAGGAACTGATTCTCCATCCGAATTTGTTATTCTGAAATCCCATTGGCCATAAGCAGAGTTTCTGTCGGTATTTTCCTTCAACGATGCGGGGTTCTGAAGCAGCCACCATGATGCTGCTTCCAGATCCGTCTCACTATTCGTCAATCGAGCCCTGAAGTCCAATTCAGGCCTATCCTGGCCGGGCGCACAAAGTGCCACCTTCATGTGGCCTAGAGGCGTCCCATCACAATCCTGTGAGACCTCCCCCCTTATCCCATATGTTCTCTGGATTGTGAATGAAACGATAGTTTTGGTAGAGGAATTTCCTCCACTAATTACTTCTATCTCAATCTCCCCAATATCCTCATCCTCCCTGTCTAGGCTTGGCTTAACCCCCAGTATCAGAACCTTGGTGCTGTGCCTCTCCAGTAAAGGAGTGTGGAAAGTCCCATCACCCTCATCTTGAAGTATCCTCTGCCCAGTTAGATTATCGTGCAATTGGAAGATTGATTTCGACCTCTTCAGAATGTCGATCCTGAATGTATCAGCATCAAAACCAGTATTGAAAATCTCCAAAATAAATGGGTTGAATTCCCCATACTCGGCGAATCTGGGGATGGTCGAATCCAGGGCATCACCTCTGGAAGAGTTCGCTATCGGTGTTTTGTGATCCTCGGACCAGACTGAAACTACCGGGGGCTGGTAGACGTCAATCTTCTCTACGTTTAGTACGAGCGTATCCTGATGGACAACTGAGATAACCCCATCCACATCGGCCTCGGCGACTGCTCGAATCTCAATCTTCTTCGGCATCCCGGTCAGATCATCGGGGGCTGTGAGAGTCACAGTTGGATTAATCACCGTACCTCCAGAGCTCATCTCGTATCCTGCTGGTGAGTCGAACTCAACCAACCAAGAGCTGCCCAAATTGGTCAAAACTTCAAGCTCTACGTTCATCGATTTGGTAGAGTCCCCCCTGTGGACAAGAACCATGGGCACGGGGGTGACCTTTCCCGGGGCGAAGTACTCAACTGAACGATCGAACCTGTGCTTCAGTGACACTCCGAACTGATGCATCTCAATTGGCTCGTGCTCGATTTCAATTTCGTTACCGCCGACATCCTGGACCCTGAGAAATACAGTATACTCCCCGGGAGAAAGTCCACTATCGTAGGTGAAGAGTAATTTGCCAAAGACTCCTGTGCTGGAATCCTCTATGTCCTCCATGTCGCCAGTAATTCTTTCGTCGACCTCATAGTTTCCATCTGGGCCCCTCATCAGGATGTCAACCCTGGAAATATCTGCCCTCCCGAATGCGCTGATTGCATCTATGGAGAACTGCATCTCCCTGTCCTCGACAATGTCATTCGGGTACCAGTCAATCTCGGAACCATCAGCAATGTTTGCGCCTTCCCTCTGGACTACGATGATGCTATTCATCAGTGCATTTCCGTTTGCCTCCATCTTGGAGAATTTGTTTGGCTCATTATCGATGTTGTTGAATGCAACATCTGCAGAACAGCTAGATCCGAATGGGCCGTCGCTACTGTCGCACCCCGACATGCTGGCTCTAACCCTGATTATCAGTCGCTCGTTCTTCCCGACTTGGAATGATTCAGAATTGCCTACCCCTACCTCGATAATCTCGTGATCAAAATCGCAACTGCTGCCAAAAGATGAAGAGCACACGGAACCGGAATAAGTTGTGGAGCCGATGGTTCTCTCAGAAGTCATAATGGAAACTGTCCAATCGACATTTGAATTCTGAGGTCCTTCAGACTTGAGGAATAGCTCAACTGGGATGTAGTATGATTCATTTGCATGGAACTTCCTCCCAAAGAATTCCATCGATGACATCAATGAAATGGTCATGAATTGGACATCGTCATCCAATGCGCTTGCCACTTCCTGATCCTCGTTTCCCTCAGGCGGTTGAGTACTGATCAGTCCGTCCATTCCAGCGGTCTGGTTCTGGCCCGGTTGTACGAAGTATAGCTTGTACAAGTTCGCGTCTGGTGCACTTTCTGAGGCATTGAATGCCTTGTAATCGGGAAGTTCTGGAGATTCCAAATCGAAGCTAGTGGGAATAAGCATCAATAATGCCAATGACAGTGAGACCAGTGTAGTTTTACGTACAGAGAGGCGGGGGTTGCGATTTCGCACGATTGTGCGCCGCATCCGGGATGTTAAAGAGTTCGGGAGTCTAGAGTGGTGGATGCGTCGGTTATGGCACGTTATTGTCCGCTCGGTTGAAATCGAAAGTCGATGCTCGTTAGGCTGCAGGGGTACCCGAGTTGGTCAAAGGGGCCGGACTTAAGCTCCGGTGCTTAGTGCTTCATGGGTTCGAATCCCATCCCCTGCACCATTAATTCTCAAATTCGCGTTTTACTCTAGCCAGAGTGCAGCCAAACTTACCATCAAAGCCCATGGGGGAAGTCTTGGTCAAGCATACCACTCCTGCAACAACATTCTCTGGAATTAGTATGGAATCCAGTATTGAAGAGGCAATTGTCTCCATGAGGGTATTCCTCTTAGAAGTGGCTGTTTCTATTGATCGATAGAGATACTCGTAGTCTAGAACGTCTCCAATTTGGTCATTGATTGGGGAGTCTGCACCCTCGAGCAAAACTTCGATATCGAACCTCACCGGTTGCTTCACCCCCTTCTCGTAATCGTGTGTACCTATGTCCAGATCCATTACCACGTCTTCGAGTCGTAATGTTGTCCAATCATTAGACTCGAGGTTTCCGATTATGGAACTAAGATGGTGAGTTGTGATTGTCAATTTTCTCACTCCTTGTCAAATGCCGGATCCTTTTCCATCTGTCTAAAGCGCTCGCCCGAGTCAACGAAGATGGTTTGACCTGTGATTGAAGGGGAGTTCGCCAGGAAGAATACTGCTCCGGACACGTCATTTGCAGAAGGTCCGAAACCAAGTGGGGATTGGGCCTGCACTACCTTGAGCGAATCTGCATCTAGAACGTCACTGGTTAGAACGTGCCCTGGTGCAACCGAGTTAACTCTGATTCTTGGGGCGAGATCAATTGCAAGTGCGGAGGTCAATCCGTACATTGCGAATCTTGAACCCGTATATGAGAGATAATCTGCATTTGGTGATTCGACCTTGAAATCCAAAACGTTCACGACCCATGAGGCTTCTTGGTGAGACTTTGACAACTCGGCGATTAGGACAAGCGGGGCAAATACGTTTACCCTCATGTGTTCTGTCCACAGTTCTTCTGAGAGGCTTTCAATCCTGTCGAAAGAGAAGAAGGAGGCGTTGTTTACAACTCCCACTACAGTGCCAAGTGATTCGTTTGCCTTGTGAATTAATCCCCTCACAGAATCAGAATCATTTAGATCGCATTGTAGAGACTTGGCCTTTCCACCATTGGACTCGATATCCCCAACCAGTTGGTTCGCCTCTTGTTCGGAAGTTCTGTAGTGGATGGCGATTGAGAATCCCTCTTCTGAAAGCCTCAGACAGATTTCTCGGCCTATCCTTTTGGCCCCCCCAGTAACCAATACCGTCCCGCGCATACACTCCGCAGGGGACCACACACTTTACCGATTGCTCACAAGAAGTGGGACTTCACAATGAGAACGGTTAATGTCGTTCTTCTATCCGCTGATAACGATGGAGGGGCGGTTGCCAATCATCGATTCCGAAGTAGAGTCGTCCGGAGGTTGTGGCAGCACCAGTGAGATTAGCCCCCTGGAAAAAAGGAAAAACATGAGGAAGAGGCTCCCCCCATGGTTCAAGACTTCTCTGCCGACTGGTCAATCTCAGTCGAGATACAATGCCACCAAGGGCAATGTGGTGGCTCATGGATTGAATACCGTCTGCGAGGAGGCCCGATGCCCGAACGTTCACGACTGCTGGGGCCGAGGAACTGCGACCTTCATGGTGGCGGGTGAAGTTTGCACTAGAGGTTGTAGATTCTGCGCGGTCGGGACTGTTAAGACTCCTCCAGAACTAAATGCGGAAGAGCCCCAAGAGTTGGCCGATGCAGTTCTCAGAATGGGTCTTAGCTATGCAGTAATTACTGTTGTAAACAGGGATGACCTTCAAGACGGAGGAGCAATGCACTACAGAGACTGCATCGTAGAGGTTTCCAACAAGAATCCAGATGTTGGTGTGGAATTGCTTTGTTCGGATCTAGACGGAAATCTCGACGCACTCGAGGAAATGCTGGATGGTCTACCTCTGAAGGTTTTCGCACACAATGTCGAGTGCGTGCCTCGTCTAGACAAAATAGTTCGAGATCAAAGGGCCTCCTTCGCACAATCTCTAGAAATTCTCAGGAAAGCAAAGCAAATCCGCCCAGACCTGCTTACGAAGACTAGCCTGATGGTCGGACTAGGAGAAACGGATGAAGAGATCGAAGAGGCAATGGGGATGATTCGTGAGGCTGGAGTAGACATGATTACTCTAGGTCAGTATCTGCAGCCTAGTTTCAGGCACCTCCCAGTAGACAGGTTTCCCGAGCCAGACAGGTTTGCAGACTGGGATGGCCTCGCCAGGGATCTTGGTTTCAGTGCTGTGGCTAGCGGACCTCTGGTTAGGTCTAGCTACAGAGCAGGACTTCTCTGGGAGGAAGCAATGGGTGGCGAGCCGGTGGTCACACGAGACTCTACGGGTTCTGCGGTTAGTCACGTCCTGTCACAGAAGAGATTGGTTGTTGCAGAGGTTGATAATTCATGATAAGGGGGAGTGAAACATGACCACTAAGGACACTGGTGGGAAAATCCACGTTCCAGACGCCCCATTTAGGCCAGGGGAGGAATCGAGTTTCGAAAACTGGCCATGGAAACCTGGCGATTACTCGATGCCCGACCCCAAGAATTGCCATTTCCAAGATACAGTGGAACTAGCAAAGGGCCTAGTCAGGGTCCTTGATGACGATGGAAATGCCTCTGGGGAATGGGACCCATTACTCTCTGCAGATAAACTCCGAACCGGCTTGGAACACATGGTCAGATTGAGGATCTTCGACGATAGGATGATGAAAATGCAGAGGACTGGTTTGCTGTCATTCTACATGCGTTCATTGGGAGAGGAGGCAGTTGCTATCGCCCAAACAATGGCTTTGGAGGAGCAAGACTGGATTTTTCCAACTTACAGGCAGCCGGGAGCTCAATTCGTCAGAGGCAGGGGGATGGTTAGCATGATCTGCCACTGCATTGGAAACGTAGAAGACAACATCAAGGGCAGGCAGATGCCAGTACACTATTCGTATCGTGAGGGACGGTTCATTTCTGTTTCCAGCCCTGTTGGAACACAGTTCAGCCAGGCCGTAGGGGTGGGGTTGGCATCAAGGTACAAAGGACTGGATGAGGTGACGATTACCTGGATAGGGGATGGGGCGAGCGCTGAGGGGGATTATCACTATGCGTTAAACTTCGCAAGTGTTTTCAAGGCCCCTGTAATTCTGAATGTAGTAAACAACCAATGGGCAATTTCGACTCATTCCAACTTCGCTTCTGGGATGGGGGATTTCGCGTCGAGGGGTATCCCTTTCGGGCTTGCTTCTATTAGAGTAGACGGAAACGATTTCCTAGCGCTATATTCAGTAACCAAGTGGGCACGAGAGAGAGCTGCTGCAGGTTCTGGGGCCACTCACATAGAGGTTCTAACTTACAGAACGGGAGCACACAGCAGCAGTGACGATCCAAGCAGATATAGGCCCAAGGAAGAGCATACGAAGTGGCCTGGTGGCGATCCTGTGGATAGGCTGAAAGGACACCTGATAAAATTGGGAGAGTGGAGTGAGGGGCGGCACAAAGAACTGGAGGAAAGGATCGATTCAGAGGTTATTGATGCTTACAAGGAGGCGGTAAAATTCGGAGATCTGGCAAACGGACCATATCCCTCTGCGGAAACTATTTTCACAGAGGTGTACGAAGAAATGCCTTGGCACCTGAGAGAGCAGCATGATGAGATGATGGGAGGCTGAATATGGCAAACATGAATATGATTCAGTCACTAAACAGCGCTCTCGACAATATGCTGGATAGCGATCCTAATGTAATCATCTTCGGGGAAGACGTCGGGTACTTTGGAGGGGTATTCAGAACAACTGACGGGTTGCAAGAGAAGCATGGGGATCATCGTGTTTTCGACTCGCCTCTTTCGGAAGGGGGCATTGCTGCAACCGCGTTTGGAATGGGATTAAATGGACTCAGGCCAGTGGTGGAAATTCAGTTTGCTGACTACATCTTCCCGGCTTATGATCAGATTGTGAACGAGATGGCCAAGATAAGGCACAGGTCGGGAGGGGAGTTCTGGTCCCCTGTCACACTTAGAACCCCAGCAGGTGGTGGCATTAGGGGCGGGCACCACCATTCACAGTCCCCAGAGTCTCAATTCACCCATACGCCCGGACTAAAGGTGGTTTACTGCTCAACCCCTTACAATGCAAAGGGTCTACTGATTAGTGCAATTGAGTGCAATGATCCTGTCGTTTTCTTCGAGCCGAAGAGGTGTTATCGAGGGCCATTCTACGGGGACCCCCACAACGTACCTACATGGGCTGATCATCCAGAGGCCGAAGTTCCCGAGAGCCAATACAGAATCCCCCTTGGCGAGGCGAGGTTGGCACAACAAGGAAGCGATTGCACAGTAATCTCATGGGGCGCCATGGTCCATGTTTGCGAGCAAGCAATCAGTGACAGCGGGGTATCATGCGATCTAATTGACCTGCAAACTCTGATTCCTTGGGACAGGGGGGCGATCGTAAGTTCGGTCGAGAAGACGGGCAGGTGTGTGATTGTCCATGAAGCTCCTAAGACCAGTGGTTTCGGCGCGGAAATGGCGGCTTCGATACAGGAGAGGTGCTTCTACCACCTTGAGGTGCCCATCGAAAGGGTCACTGGATGGGACACTCCATTCCCCCATACTACTGAATGGGATTACATGCCCGGACCATCTAGAATCGCAACGGCGATATTGAAAACACAGGAGGAGTAAGATGGGAAATTTCGTGTTTAAGTTGCCCGATATCGGAGAGGGAGTAGTAGAAGGGGAGGTAGTTCAATGGCACGTCTCGGTTGGCGATTCGGTCTCCGAGGACGATCCTATTGTCGATGTGATGACTGACAAGGCAACCGTGACAATTCCATCCCCGAAGAGCGGAGTAGTCGATTCCCTAAGTGGAGGAGTTGGCGACATGATTGGAGTCGGGACAACTCTACTCGAGATCGACACCGGGGGGGAAGAATCAGCAAGTGAAGAGGAAGTGGCCGACAGTGATGGCGGCACATCGGATACCTCTCCGGCCCCTGCTCCCGCTCCGGCCCCTGCTCCCAAGGTTCCATCTCAACCGTCAACCGGACGAGTCCTGGCGAGTCCTGCAGTTAGGAAGCGTGCAAGAGAGAACGACGTGGACCTGTCAACCGTTAGAGGGTCGGGCCCGGCTGGAAGAATCAGGCATGCTGATTTGGATGCATTCATAGCCGCCGGTGGAGCAATTTCGGGCGCCCCGCCTATGGCCTACTCAGTTAAGAGGACTGAAATCACACCAGTGAAGGTTGTAGGACTGAGGCGAAAGATCTCTGAGCAAATGAGCCTCTCAAAGAGCAGGATTCCGCACTTCTCATATTTCGAAGAGGTCGACATTACTGAGCTAGAGTCTTTGAGGCGGGTTCTCAACTCGACAAAGGATGAGGCGCAACCGAAATTGACCTACCTGCCATTCATCATGCTGGCTCTCGCGAAGATTATGCCTGAACATCCCGAATGCAATGCACACTTCGATGACGAGGGTGGCGTTGTTAACAGGCAGGGAGCAGTGAACCTGGGAATCGCGACCCAGACTGAGCGTGGCTTGTATGTCCCTGTGGTAAAACATGTTGAGGCTATGGATATCTGGCGCGCTGCATCAGAAATGCAGAGAGTATCCGGATCTGCGAGAGATGGGAGTGCCAGTCTAGACGAGCTTACCGGATCCACTTTCACAATCACAAGCCTGGGGCGCGAGGGTGGCTTGGGAGCTACTCCGATAATCAATCATCCAGAGGTCTCTATCCTCGGCGTACACAAGGCCAGAGAGATGCCTGTTGTCAGGGGTGGGGAGATAGTTGTTAGGAGGATTATGAATCTCTCAAGCGCATTTGACCATCGTGTGGTCGATGGGGCGGACGGGGCTTCCCTGATTCAGCACCTCAAGAGAATGCTGGAAAATCCAGCACTCGTTTTCATGTGAGGTACTCAGATGGCAGAATCACGCAAGTGCCAGGTCTTGGTAATTGGAGCTGGTCCGGGAGGATACGTGGCGGGAATACGGTCAGCACAACTGGGGCTTGACACGATTGTCGTGGAGGGTGACAAGGCAGGAGGAACTTGCCTAATCAGAGGGTGTATTCCAAGCAAGGCAATCATCCACGCTGCAGAGAGGTTTGAGTCCCTTCGCCAGCACTCTGCTGAAGGGGGCCACATGGGCCTGTTTGTCAAAGGTGATGCTGAAGTTGACATGGGGGGACTAGTATCTTGGAAGGACTCCATTGTTGATAGATTGAACAAGGGCGTGGAGGGCCTTCTCAAAGCAGCTGGAGCTGACTTGATCAAGGGATGGGCCAGTTTCGATGGCCCCAAGAGTTGCACCGTCGATACTGGTGGAGACAGTGTGAAGATAGAAGCAGAGAACGTCATCATCGCTACTGGTTCTAGCCACATAGATTTGCCATTCATGCCATGTGACGAGGAGTTTGTCCTATCCTCTACCGGAGCATTGGATCTAGAATCACTGCCGAAGAGTGTTGCAATTGTCGGAGGAGGATATATTGGCCTCGAATTGGGGTGCGCGCTCGCTAAGCTGGGTTCCGAGATTACTGTCGTAGAGGGGATGAGTAGCATCTTGGCGATTATGGACAAGGAGATCAGGAGGCCACTGGAACTATGGCTGAAGAAGCACAAGGTTTCAGTCCACACCGATTCACTGGCCAGAGGTGTCGAAATCAAGGGCAAGGGAGCATCGAAAAAGGTCGAATTGACATTTGAGAAAGATGGAACTGAGCACAAGGTGAAGGTGGACAAGGTTCTAGTCACGGTGGGAAGGAAGCCCAATACCAAAGGATGGGGGTTAGAAAACACCGGGGTTAGGATGGATGGTTCGGGGCGTTTCATAAGAATCGATAGGAAATGTAGAACATCGGTTCCGGGGGTATTCGCAATTGGGGACGTCGCAGGAGAGCCGATGCTTGCACACAAGGCTAGTGCAGAAGGGGAGATGGTGGCGGAGATTATCGCTGGTCATAAACGAGAATTCGACAAGGTAGCCATCCCCGCAATCGTCTTTACGGAACCTGAGATAGTGTCTGTCGGCCTTACTCCTGATGAAGCCAAAGAAAGGGGCGAGGAAATCATTGTCGGCAAGTTCCCGCTTGCTGCAAACGGGAGAGCATTGAGCCTAGAGGCTGAGAAGACAGGGGGTTTCATCCGAGTGACAGCCAGAGAGTCAGATCACGTTATCCTAGGAGTTCAAGCAGTGGGCAGCCACGTGGCAGAGTTGCACGCGGAGTTCGTGTTGGCCCTGGAAATGGGAGCGTTGCTTGAGGACGTGGCAGGGACTGTGCATGCCCATCCAACCATGTCCGAGGCATTCCACGAGAGCGTGCTCAAGACCCTAGGGCATGCCATCCACATTAATTGAGGGGTCGAATGGGCGGAATCGACGTACTAAGGTGCGGGATAGTAGATTATCAAGTAATGGCTGAGTCAATGAAGGGTCTCCAGAAAAGGAGGATTGCAGACGAGGTTGGTGACACCTTGATCTTCGTACAGCACCCAGAGATAGTGACGATTGGGCCCAAGGCAGTCCGTGATAATGTCGTCGTAGATGGGTATCCAACTTGTCTCACCGACAGAGGCGGGGGTATTACTTGGCATGGACCGGGTCAACTTGTCGTATATCCGATTGTAAAGTGGGAAGTCGGGGATCAAAGCATCAGAGGGATAATTGGGAGGCTAGAATCTTGGGCGATTGCGGCCCTTGCCGAATGCGGGGTTTCCGCGTACAGGGATGATGCGATGCAAGGGGCATGGGTCGATGGGCACAAGATTTGCTCAATCGGGCTATCATTCCTCCATTGGGTTAGTCGCCATGGGATGTCGATCAACATAGACACCCCCGGTTCCAGAGTGCAGGATTTGGAATGCTGTGGCATTCCCGCAGGCACTCACACCAGCCTTTCGAAACTGGGGTATAAGAAAGACGACCGGGGGCTTACAATTAACTTCGAGAGAGTTGAGGAGAACCTGATACTGACTTGCGAGGAAAATCTCGGCAGGGTACCGAATAACCCTGTGGATTGGAGTCCGGAGATGCTGGTGTGAACAGGCCCCCGAGAAGTGATTTGGCTGAGCACTGGATGCTCTCCAAAGAAACCTGTTTTCTGAATCATGGCTCCTTCGGAGCAACACCCATTGCAGTTCTTGAAGAGCAAAGTAGGCTTAGGGAAACCATCGAGAGTGACCCGGTCAGGTTCTTTGAAAGAGAATACATCCCTATGATCAATTCCTCGATAAATAAACTTGCAGAATTCATGAATGCGGATCCAGAGGGGATGGCATTCGTGAAGAATACCACAGAAGGTGTGAACACGGTACTCAGAAGCCTTGTCCTAAATCCCGGTGATGAGATACTAGTCACCAACCACAGCTACCAGGCATGTTGGAATGCTGTCGACTTCGTTACAGAAAGAGCGGGTGCGAAGACAGTGGTTGTAGAAGTTCCATTCAGAGTAAAGGAAGAGGATGAAATCGTAGACCTGATGATGAGTTCTGTTACCGAACGAACAGTCCTAGCCATGGTGGATACCGTGACTAGCGCCACAGGTCTGAGGATGCCCTTCGAAAGGCTCGTCTTAGAGTTGCAGACATCAGGAGTTGATGTGCTCCTTGATGCGGCACATGGGCCCGGCATTGTTCCTCTGAATCTCAGGGATCTTGATGCTGCTTATTGCACTGGGAATTGCCACAAATGGCTCTGCACTCCGAAGGGTTCTGCCTTCCTCCACATTAGGTCTGATCTCAAGAATATGGTGAGGCCGTTAAGCATAAGCCACGGTGCCAGCTTAGAAGGAACAGACCAAGAAAAGTTCGAGTTTGAGTTTGGGTGGCCGGGGACCCAAGATCCGACTCCTTGGCTATGCATACCACTAGCAATTGATTTCCTAGGTGCCCTCGTCGAAGGCGGTTGGCCGGAGATAATGGAAAGAAACCGGTCATTGGTACTAGAGGGGAGGAAGATTCTCTGCGAGGCACTCGGAACCACGGAGCCAGTTCCTGACTCATTAGTCTCATCGATAGCTTCAGTGGAGATGCCAGGGGAGGAAGAGGTGGGGCCTATGAGAATGGAGGGCGACCCCTATCACAACTACCTTCTAGATGAGTTTGGAATTCAAGTCCCTGTTTTCCCATGGAGGCACCATGGTAGGAGATACATCAGAATATCAGCGCAACTTTACAACAGCGTCGAAGAGTATGAGTTCCTTGCAGAGTGCCTGGAACAGTCGATGTGAGGTTGGGAAACCATTGAATGGAGGGGGTATGCCGCGATGGCATGCCTGAGGCCGTTGTCGCACTTACTGGGGCATCGGGAGCACAGTACTGCGTCAGGCTGATTGAAGCGCTAGTCGAACACAAGTGGTCTGTGAACCTGATAGTCACTAGCACTGGGGCCATTAATCTGGATCTTGAATGCGGCATCACCCCTCGCGAATTGGCTGATAGAGAAGGTGTGAATCTCGAAGATAATGAGAACCTTGCTGCTAGAGCAGCATCGGGGTCTGCTAGATTCGATGCGTATGTCATATGTCCGGCCAGTGGCACAACCATTGGAAAAATCGCTGCCGGAATTAGTGACAACCTTGCAACCAGGAGTGCTTTGGTGGCAATGAAGGAGAGGAGGAAACTGATCGTAATTCCAAGGGAGGCCCCTTACTCCACCCCTCATCTGAAAGCGATGTACAACCTCTCCGAGTGGGGAGTCGTGATCCTTCCTGCAAGTCCGGGATTCTACCACTCCCCTAGAGACATTGGGGATCTAGTTGACTTTGTAGTGGCAAGGATACTGGACCAGTTAGACATTGAGCACTCCTTGGGAAAAAGATGGACTGGCGAAGAGGTCGGAGCTGAAGATTGATGCCCAGCATGACCGGCACTGGAATGGGTTCAATAGTGGTGGAAAGAGTTCAATTGCCATAACATGACTGAATGGTCACCTAGTTTTGGTAAGCCGACTTCCACAATTATCGTCGTAGGTATGGTCGTCCTCGGTGCGGCGGGAGGCGGGGTTTTGTTCGGGGAAGATCTAGCAAGATGGATCAAGGGAGAGCAAGAATACGAGTTAATTGACTTCGACGCCAACCAAACTAGGGCGTATGCCCAAGGTCTGGTTGACCTCGGAGATCCTGACTGGGGTGGAAGGCTTTCTGGAACTGTGGAAGAGGAGAATACTGCACAATCGATCAAGACCAATTTCTCGAATAGCGGATTGCCCTCTACTCTCGAAGAGTTCGAGGTTCCACTATACTACATGGGCAACACATTCGAAATGATGATCTGCCTACCTGGTAATGTTGGAGGGATTTTCGGGGGTCCAGCACCTTGCTCTGTTGCGGACTTGGACAGAGATGAGGTGCAATTCGAGCACAGGTCAGATTTCGTCGTCCAGGGATACAGCGGAAGCGTGAATATTCCAGCGAGCAGTGATGTCCACGTGATTGACTTGGCCATGGGGAATCAAACACAGGATTGGAGTTCGGCCAGCAATGGCATTGGATTGGTATGGCTGTTGGATGGCGAGAATGGTCAGCCGGGAACCGAGAGCAACACAATACTGATGACGCGAGCCCAGGAGAATGGTCTGAGGGGCCTGATTACGGTAAATTCCAGACAAAATTGTGATGATTTGGTATCCGGTGATTGCGTCCCCTACTCTAAATCTCTGGATATCACGCAGTTTGAGGAAAGGCCCTACGACATCGGGTTCGTAATGGTCTCGAAGAGCGTCGGTGAGTCTATCCGTGACCAGGTAGTCAACTCAGAAGGGATGTTAGAATTCCGAATAGAGGTTGACAACCAAAACAATGGCAACATCCACGTTCCTTGCGGGATTATCGAGGGTGAGACCGAGGAGTTGGTCGTAATTGGCGCCCATCATGACACCGTATACAATGGGCAAGGTGCTGTGGACAACACGGCAGGGGCCGCCACTGTGATGGAGATGGCTAGGCAATTCGGCTTGTTGCAAGAAGAACTGGGAGAACCTGAATTGACGGTCTACTTCTGCACATGGGGTGGGGAAGAAGAAGGCCTCTGGGGATCCTCGGAATGGGTCAGCAAGCATAGGGAAATGCTGGAGGATAACCTCAGACTGTACATCAACCTCGATATGAACCACGTAGATGCCGAGAGGAACTCCGGAGTGATGCTGCAGGGGAACAGTGCAACGGATGTGAAACACATTGAGGGTTTGGTTGACGAGTTTGCTGAGACCCATCCCGAACTGTACGAAAGATACAGCATTAGCGTTAGGGAGCTTGCATCGGAGCAGATGCCATACAACTCTGACCATGCGCCATTCGTGTTTGGAATTCACCAGGAAGAGGTGGATGAATTTGGATTGGCGATGATGTGCTATGGCTCCGGCTCGTCAGAATACCACACCTACTTGGACAACATGGATCGATTCAACGAAGAGAGCCTAGCTGTTTCTGGGATCATCTACGGTTCTCTGGTTCGTCACCTAGCATGGGGCTAAGCAGCACAGAAAGAAACCACTGCGTCGTAATCTGGCTCGACCCCTGGATTTTCAGCGACCCACCGATACTGGACTGTTCCCTGAGTATCGATTATTATGACTACTCGGTTTGCACTGACATAACCATCGAGACCACCGAGCCCGACAAATTGTGCATCGTATGACTCGACGACATCCCTATCCAGATCTGAAAGTAATTCAAATTCTAAGTTGTATCTTCTCGCGAACTCTGCGTTGGCCCAAGGGGAGTCTACGCTGATTCCAAATACAGTCGCATTGCAATCGTTCAGAATGGTAAGATTTTCTTGAAATGAGCACATCTCTTTGTCGCAAACACCCGTAAATGCTCCCGGATAGAATGCTAAAATCACAGTCTTTCCGCGATAGTCGGATAGTGTTACTGCTTCCTTTGAGGTGTTCTTCAATGTAAAATCGGGGGCCTTCTCGCCTACTTTAACCATGAAGACGGCAAGAGGCTGCATATTTTGAACATGCCTAGATTCACATTCTCTCCGGAACATCGATTCCCATTATCCCCAATCCCAGTTGGAGTTCTCGAGCAGTTAGCTCACACAATGCTAAACGGCTTTTTGCAATATCATCATCCTCCTCCTTCAGAACATTGCAATTCTCGTAAAATGAGGCGAATGCTGAGGCGATTGAATGCAAGTGAGTACAAAGTTTGTGAGGGCTGAATGTGTCAAATGAGTTATCAAAAATTGAGGGGAACTCTGCAAGCCTTCTGGAAAGGGTCAATTCTTGTGAATTGGATAAGACAAAAACAGCGTCACGGAGAGATTCCCTGTCACCACCCCATTTTCTGAAAATGCTGCATATCCTAGCATATGCATATTGAAGATATGGGGCCGTGTTTCCATCGAAAGATAGCATCCTTTCCCAATCAAAAACGTAGTCTTTCGTTCTCTCGGTGGAGAGGTCGGCGTACTTGACGGCCCCAATGCCCACAGTCCGAGCAACCTGGTCCCTTTCATCGCCAACCAATTCTGGATTCTTCTCATTGATTGCATCATCGGCCCTCCTGATTGCTTCTTCTAGGAGATCATGGAGTTTGATGACTTCCCCCTCCCTGCTCTTCAGAACCTTTCCATCTGTATCAAGAACCGAGCCGAAATTAACGTGCACAGCTTGATGATTCTCGTTCATGAACCCTGCTTGCTTTGCGACTTGGAAGACCATCTCGAAGTGCTGCTTCTGAGGAGTACCGACGACATACAGGAATCTATCGCAGCCCAGTCTCTCGACTCTATCGATAATACATGCCAGATCTGAAGTGCTGTAGTTGTAGCCCCCATCTGCCTTCCTGATTATCATTGGAAGTGGCTCCCCTTCGCGATTGACCCATCCGCCCGGGAAAACAACATCTGCACCCTCGCTCTCCTCCAATATCCCAACTTTCTTCAGTCGTTCAACGACCTCTGGAAGCAAGTCATGGTAACTTGACTCCCCTCTGATGTCTTCATCGGTTAGTAGAACTCCTAGCATTGAGTAAACCTCGTTGAAGTACCTCATTGATTCGTCAACCAGAACCCTCCAGAGCCGAAGTGTCTCTGGATCTCCTCCTTGGAGGAGAACAACCCTGCTTCTCGATCGATCAGCAAACTCATCATCGGAGACAAATTTGGCCCTGGCCTGTTTGTAGAATGAGTCCAGATCACCGACGCCCAACTCATTTGCCGCCAGATCCTCACCGAGATCTAGAAGATGCTCGATCAACATACCGAATGGAGTACCCCAGTCACCTACGTGATTCTCCCTAATCGCCCTATGTCCCTTGAATTCGAGCATTCTGACTATTGAATCACCTATTACAGTCGACCTCAGGTGACCGACGTGCATCTCCTTAGCGACGTTAGGGGCCGAATAGTCGATTGCGAATGTGAGGGGGTTTTCCAACTCGATGCCCAATCTGTGATCGGAGATGAGAGAGGAAAGTGAATTTGATAGCCATTCTGGTTTTGCACTAATGTTCACGAATCCACTAATTGATGAGACGGTTGCAAACGGATCTAGATCTTCCTTGACGAGCATGCAGATTTGCTCTGCAATATCCTGGGGAGGTTTTCTCAACCTACTTGCCAGAGAATGGCATGGAAGCGCTACGTCCCCGTGATCCTCAACCGTTGCTCTTCCGATTAACGGAAGCCATACCGAATCGTCTACTTCCAGTGATTTCATGGCTTTGGAGAAGGTTGGGGTCATCTCATCAATTAGATCTCTAATCCAAATCACCTCAAGAAATTGGGTACCTCAACAGTGCGGCGATTCCGCCGAAAGAAGTATGGAGGGTCGAACCCTCCTCGGTATCAAGTGAGATTAGTCGAACCTTTGCAGAAGTGTGTCCGGCCAATATCGTTAGTTCATCGATGATATCCATTGAATTCTCCTCGTCCTCAATGACTTTTTCAGATTTGCACTCAGGACAAATTGGGATCGCTGATGACTTTTCATGAGTGGTTACCCACTCATTCTTGCACCCCTTGCAAAACCAGGTGACTCTCCTCTTTGTTAGTGCCTCGGAGAGAAGGAGGGTGGAAACCGCACCTTGCCCCAATGCGGAACGAATCATCATCTCCCCATAAGTCGCCTTTGGGTTTGACTTCATCACCTCCTGCAAGAATTCATCGACGATTGTGCGTTCGACATCTAACTCTATCTGATCCATTGTTGAGCCGGCACGTTGAATCAACTCCCTCAGGCCACTCTCATTCGAATAGCCCACATCAAAGAAAGGTTCAGCGATCAGTTTCTTGATTTCGTGATGGAAATAGTCATTCTTCACAACGAAGTCCTTTGTCGCCCCTGGCCCACCGATAATTACCCCTTTCAGATCCTGGACCATCGGGAGCCAGTAGTTTGACGCTCTTTCTGCTGCTTTCTTGAAGAAGTTATGAGCCGCCTCCTCAATCAGCCTCTCGAACCTTTGTGCAGATTGCCCCCCTCTGCCATGCTTCGAAGGGACTAGTGATGTGATGTGCTCTTGACAATGTAGTCTTTTTCCTGAAGCCAACCCATAAGCTGCCTCTGATCTATCGATGACAAAAAGAGCATATGAAGTTCGATCGATGAGCATCTCTTCCAACTGACTAATCTCGAAGGTTGAGTCGCACCTGTATCTGAAGGACGGGAATGGCTCCGGAGGATCGTCGATCACAGTCGACATCAGCCTTGACTTGTTATTTCCAGTGATAACATGGCCGACGAAAAGTGCGATTCCGCCATCTCCTGGCGTCTTGTATCGATTAAGTGTAGAAATTGCTGATTCTATGGCATCAGTAACATGCTTCTTAGTGGATTTAGACTTGATGTTGGCGGCTTGGCCGGCCTCATTTACAAGATGATGGCGAACATCGTGCATCATCTTTTCAGGTGGGATTATGACAGTAACCAACTCGGTTCCCATGCCCTTCATTACGGATAGTTCCGCGAGTGACTTCTTGAGTCGAAGCCTACGCTGTTGCTGCGCTATCTCGTCAGACATGCTACTCCTCCGTGATTTGACATCACGGGCGGCATTTCAACCCTTCAGCACCAGTAGAGCATACGTATTGAAAGGCAAGGTGCCAACCTATGGTCGATGGCGACGGTTGTTGTTGCGCTCGGTGGGAGCTTGCTTAGGCCGGAAGTCGAAGGGAGACACAAATGGTTACAGAGTTTGGTCGAAGTAATTGTAGCAAGTGTGGAATCAGGGTCAAAGGTGGCATTGGTAGTTGGAGGTGGCTCTCCGGCGAGAGAGGGGATAGAATTGGCCAAGCCATTTATTCAAGATGTGTCTCACTTGGACAGGATCGGAATTGCCGCGACGAGACTCAATGCAACCATTGTCAGAGAATCACTCTCCGAAGGCGGTTTGGCAGTATCGAGGAAGATTCCAGAAAGCACAGAAGAAGCGGTGCTAGAATTGGAGAAATGTGACGTTGTCGTAATGGGGGGGACTGAGCCGGGGCACACTACAGATGCAGTTGCAATTAGGTTGGCTATACAGAGTGAGGCGGAAAAGTGTGTTATTGCGACGAACGTCGCCCGCGTCTATTCACATGATCCCAGCCAATATCCTGAAGCAGAATCTTTCGATCATCTGACACTAAGAGAATTGCAAGAGATAGTGGGGCCACCAGAACATGCAGAGGCAGGGACCTCCCAGGTAGTTGATCCAGTTGGAGTGGGGGAAGCAGTTGAGCATGGCCTCCCCCTGGATGTTCTCGATGGCAGGGACACTCAAGTGATCAAGATGTCACTCGAGGGGGATGATTTCGAGGGAACGAGGGTGAGGGGCTAATGACCAGTAGGAAAGACACCATTCTGAAGGCGGCGAAGAGGACTGCGAAGCAGGCTCATGCCGCAGCATCGAAGAGAGGCAGCAAGTCCAGAACTAGGGTTGGCATAGAGCCGCACAGGCATTGTACCGTTTGCTGGAAGCCGATTTCATTGGATAGCGAACCAGCGATATGCGGTGACGATGGTTGTGAAACAATGTTTGAAAGGCGTGAGAAATCAAGGAAGAGGTTCACCTTCTTGATGTACTTCGGGATTGCGATTTTCGTTGGCCTCCTTGCATTCCAGATCATCATGGGAGCGTCAGGTTAAATCGCGTTGAATCAGGAGGCATGTTAGAATGATGGTCAGAATCCTTTCCGTTCTACCGATGTTGGTCGGATTGCTATGTGCTTTGATACTCGTCGTGAGCCTAATCGGATATCAGACGGCGGCAACAGGAAATCAAGTACCTATCGTCCCTTGCTCGGATGATGATGCTGGATGCAATGTCGGAATGACGATTGAGGATATGGAAGTTCCAAGTGCGTTCGGGCTATTGGACATCACTCTTGATGTTAAGTGGAAGGAGCCAGACAGAGGCTGGCTGGGAGTAGTAGATTCCTCGGCAGCGGAAGAGTGCCCCCCGGATGGTTCTACTGGCCTAACCATGTGCACAGAAGAAGAGATTGGTGAGTTCCTAGTGGCAGGGGGGCCGCAGAATGACGGTTCGATGATTTTCAAGGTCAAACCTGGTTCCTACCGTTTCGTTACCGCTGGTTATGAGGGTGCTGGACTCGATTCACAGATGGTCGAGATGACCTCTAGCATACACTTGGACAATTACGTTGAGATTATCCTCGCTGGCACTTCTGGACTGCTGCTGCTTGGGGCAGGTGAGATGGCGTTTCCGATTAGGAACCTGCTGAAGCGAATCCAAGGTAAGAAGTGAGTTTTCCTCAGTATCGTTGAATAACCAATCCGTATTGGAGAGTGTATGCGCGTGACAAAATGCCCCAACTGCAGCTCTGAGGTTGACGTTTCGGGACTTTCTGAGTCTTATGGCGGACACAACTTCTACTGCGTAGTCTGCGGCCATTCGTGGCACGTCTGATCCTCGGGATAGATCTAGGCCTCATCCTGTCGAGGCCAATGATCGGGAAGAGTCAGCGGATCTTCTACCCTATCGGCATCGATAATTTCGATTAGAACTGACCTTAGATCCTCTAATCCTTCCCCGGTAATTGAGCTGATGCTGTGATCGTCAGAGGGGCCATTATTCTCGATGAGGTCTGACTTCGTAGAAACAACAAGAACCCTCCTGTCGGACAGGAGTCCCCTCACCTCTTCGAGGAGATGCTCCTGCTCGGAAACAGGGGTTGTCGAATCGTCGGTCCTATCAATCAAAAACAACAGAACATCGCCGAGATGCTCCAGAGCGGCAATAGCCTGCATCTCTATCTGGTTCCTTTCCGGCATAGGCCTATCGAGAAGACCGGGGGTATCTACCATCTGGTACACTCTGCGCCTATGCGTGAAATGCCCGAGATGGATTTGCTTGGTCGTAAATGGGTACGATGCGACCTGTGGCTCGCCACTCGAAAGTGCACTAATTAATGCTGATTTTCCGACATTGGGTGATCCGGCTACGACAATGCATGGTTCGAATGGGTCGGTAGAGGGAAGTTTCCGTAGAACCTCTCGAGCCTCGCCCAACCACAAAATCTGAGGTGAAATCTGATCGATAATTGAGGATAAGCGCCCATATGCGTGCCTCCTTGCCTTGTGAAATCCGTCAATATCTCTGAGTCTTAGTATCTTTGACTGCGCTTCTCCGGAAATCCTCTGGGACCTCTCGGCGGCCCATTGCAATGATGCTAGATTCTTTTTGTAATCGTCACACCCCACTGCTGCATCCACAAGAGCCTGGTCGAACTCAGGTAACGAGTTTAGGCTGGGCCATCTACCCACGTACGAGTTTAGGGTCTTTGTCGCGACATCACAAGCAGACTGGACCATCCGAGTCATCTGCTTCCTGACTCGATGGTACTTGTCAGGATCCTCGACCAAATCCGACTGACTGCTCGCCCTCCCAAATGCCTTGTCGAGAATCTCCTGAGGATAAAGTACGGTCGGAATCGACCTCCATTCTACCGAACCCAAGCAACTACCTCCGTCGACTCCGCCACGGTATCGCACTTCAATCATTAGTAATGTATGGGGGAAATTGACGGCCATGGGCGACCCGCTGGTTTTTCTATGACTGCCGGAACGAAGGCATGTGTCCGACGCAACTAGAGGGGGGAAAGAAATTGATTTGCCCCCATGGGCTACTAGTTTCTTGGAGGATTATGGTTCGCCGAGTCTAGATGAGCTTGGCGATGTATTCCATGGACCCCTACTAGACAGGAAATACGGCCTGAGGAAGGACGATTTAGTCGAGATGCTCCTAGACAGGAGGATGCTACCTGATGACAGAGACCCAGTGATACGTGGAATGATGGTAGGGGGAAGGAGTTCTTCGATAGACGTATTGGATGAGAATGGTGAATTCAGATCAATATCTCGTGATGCTATTGTGGAAGTGAGGCTTGTCACGCATCTGAGAAAAACATACATCGAGGACGAAGAGTTACTAAAATTCGAGAAGGATGACATGAAGAGAAGATCAGAGGTCCACGAGATGGCTGAGAAGACCAGTGAAGGTCATGGAAACAATCTATCATGGGGGTGAATAATTGGATAATCTTTCTGCCATGGACTGTGTTCCTTGCGAGGGAGGTGTCCCCCCGCTCAGCGAAGAAGAGTCGATAGCATTCCTCGTGCAGATCCATGACGACTGGGAGTTAGTCGAGAATCATCACATTACCCGGACCTGGACCTTTGCAGACTTTGCATCCGCTCTCGAATTTACCAACTCACTGGGGGCTATATGCGAGGAGCAAAATCATCATGCCGATTTCAACCTTGGATGGGGTAAATTGGTAGCCGTAATTTTCACCCATAAAATCGACGCGCTTTCCGAGTCAGACTTCGTTTTGGCGTCCAAGTTCGATGCAATCGAACGGTGAGGGAAATGTCCGTATTCCAAGATGTCCTCACCTCAAGGCGCACCATCTACAAGTTCAGCGAAAAGAAGGTTAGAGAGGAGGCACTGGAGTTAGCCTTTGATGCGGCAAGGAATGCTCCGTGTCACAAGAATACCCACCCTTGGAAATTCTACGTAATGGGGGATGCGGTCCGAAAAGAAATCATCCCCGAGGTCAAAAGACTGGCGAAGAAAAAGGTCCCCGATGGAGAGGATTCGGGGGCAGGCATTTCCAAGGCAGTCGACAAGATCCTATCACCTCCAGTTCTAATTTGTGTTACTAGCGCTTTGAGTCCTCAAGACCCCTTTAGGGAAGGGGAGGACTATGCGGCAACAGTATGTGCGACACACAATTTGGTCCTCTCGCTGTGGGGGAATGGAATCGGATCGCAGTGGAGCACTGGTGCGATTACTCGTTCGAAGGCATTGTATGGGGCAATCGGAGTATCTCCAAATGAAGAGCGAATAATTGGCTTCATCAAGATTGGCTATCCCTCGGGAGGGGTGCCTACTAAGAACAAGAAGGGGCTAGAAGAAATTAGAGAGTACATCCCATAAATTACTTTGAATAGAGCGGAGATTGCAAGGGGAATTTGAATGAGGAAAATTGTCTATCCAAGGGCTGGTGGTGTCGAAACAATCGAGATCGTGGAAGAGGAGGACCCCGTTCCAGAGAGTGGCCAAGTATGCGTCAGAATCCATAGGGCGGGGGTTAACTTCGCAGAATTGATGATGAGGCAGGGCCTATACGGCTCTAATCCAGACTTCCCATTCACGCCCGGATATGAGGCATCGGGCGTAGTAATTGGTGTCGGGGACAGCGTGGGCACCCTGGAAGAAGGGGATCGGGTGCTGGCAATGACTGGCTTCGGAGGATATTCTGAAAAGGTCTGCCTGGATGCTAGAAGAGTAATACCCATTCCTGACTCGATCTCTTTCGATCAAGCTGCTGCGATTCCAGTCACCTATGGTACGGCATTCCACATGTTAGTGCACCTAGGAAGGATTAGTGAGGGAGATTCGGTCCTTATCCATCACGCTGCTGGCGGAGTAGGTACTGCAGTAGCACAGATCTGCGAATCTTTTGGGGCTTCATTGGTAGTTGGAACCGCCTCCACCCCCAAGAGGGGTTTTGTTGAATCAATGGGCATGAGGTTCGTAGATAGGGAGGAGGAAGACTTCGAAGAAGTCTGCAAGGAGTTGACCGATGGGAGAGGGGTTCATCATGCCATCGACCCTGTTGGTGGAAGTCACCTGCTAAGGTCATACAAGTCCCTTAGGAAGGGGGGTAAATTGTACTACTTCGGGGCATCTGCAGCGGTAAAGGGAGAAAAGAGGTCGAGGCTATCCGAACTGAGGATGTGGTGGGGAATGCCTAGATTCGACCCTATCCGGCTTATGACCTCAAACAAGGCTGTTTTCGGCATCCATATGGGTCTCTTGGAGGATGAGTCGGTATTCAAGGGGCATCTTGCTTCGTTGTCCGAGATGCTAGAGAAAGGAGAGATTGATCCTGTAATCGACTCAGTGTGGCGATTCGAGAAAGTGGCGGATGCGCAGATGCACATGCATAATCGGAAAAATCGAGGAAAGGTCCTATTGGACTTCTCCCCGGAGTGACTACAGTCGCACTGGCCTTGTAGCACCGCATGCCTGGCATTTCAACAGGGTCGTCCTATCTTCGCGCATGAACCTAGTGTCGGGGGCCTTGCACTCTCCGCAAAGGATGTACGTCTTGACATAGGAGACAATCTTCTCCTTGATTCTCTTGGGGGGCACCTTGCCCTTGAGCATGATTCTGACTTGCTCTCTGCTCCCTGACGTTCCAAGTTCATTCAACAGATACTGGAAAACGTGGTTTGCATCCCTATCCATCGCATCTACAATCTCTGAGAAGTTTCGGAGAATAGTCTGACTCCCCTCAATCATTATGTCTGGCTGTGGCATTGTCCACCTAGAACGCTCACTGATGTCCTTAGGAATCCTATCCCTAGCACGATCCAAGAGGTCCTCGTATCCGCGGTTCGACATGACCATGCGAGAATAGGGGGGCTTTTCACCCCACCGGGAGTCTTGGGAACGGTCAAGGACCGGTTCTAGCTCGGGAACATATGGATGAGGCCCCCATTGTCAAGGTCGCCAAGACTTCCTCGCAAGCAAAGATGCCAACCAAGGGAAGCGCTCATGCTGCTGGGTGGGACCTGTACTGCTTGGAGGATACAGTTGTGAGTTTCAGATCTAGTGTGAAGCTCAGAACTGGGCTAAGAGTCGCTATTCCAGAGGGTTTTGAGGGTCAAGTTAGGGCTAGGTCATCACTGGGATCGAAAGGACTCATCCTGCCTCATAGCATAGGGACAATTGATGCCGATTACAGAGGAGAGTTGTTCGTCCTCATGACCTGGATTGGTGAAGGAGAGTCCTACAAAGTGAAATCCGGAGAGAGGATAGCCCAACTAGTGATAGCACCGATTCCCGATGTTCAATTCTCAGAAGTTGATGTCGGGGACCTAGGGGACACAGATAGAGGAGAGGGTGGCTTCGGAAGCACCGGCAGATTCTGAATATGGCAAATACAACATCCATCATAGAATACCCCCGGTGGATTCATAGCACTCTAACGCTGGCATCGACTGATGCACCTAAGTGTAGATGAGTTAAGGACAAAGGTCGAAGAGTTCAGATCAAGCGGACTCAACACCCAACAAATAGCAGATGAGCTTTCGCTGTCTCAGACCACTGTACAGTGGCTCTCTGCCAGTGACTACGAAGTAGAGGACAAACCGCTTGACGTTAAGGTCGGATGGAGGTCAATTGCTGTCAAAGGCGAACGCATAGAGGCAGTGTCATACATTTTCTGCGACATCATTGATGAGATGGTGGGTGACGAAGTCGACACCATCGTTGGAGTGAGCATCAACGGTATCGCATTCGCCCAGGCAATTTCTTCCACGATGGATCTGGAAATGTCAGTCGTAAGAAGCATCAACGAGGTGGTGGGTGGGCATCTCTCAGAAGTCTATGCCGGTATTGATGGCAAAAGGGTAATCATCATTGATGACGTATATTCTTCTGGCACGACCATGCAGAAGACGGCAGCCGACCTCAAGGCATCGGGTGCCGATGTCAAGATGTGCATGGTTCTTGTAAACAAGTCCTGGGACGATGACGTCGATGGGGTGCCATTGAGGGCGCTGATTCGAGCAGCGACGGTCTGAGGTGACGCATGCACTGGGCGGATTATACCGCACAAAGGCTCATCGAGCGTGGAGGCGAACAGGTTTCCGCCTCCGGAATTACTCCCTCTGGCGAGTTCCACATCGGTCATCTGAGGGAGATTCTCTCTGCTGAGATGATACATAGGGCATGCATGGATGCAGACATTCAATCGAAATACATCTTCATCGTAGACTCAATGGACCCACTTAGGAGGGTGTATGAATTCCTATCACCCGAATACGAGAAATACATAGGACACCCACTCGCATACATCCCGGCTCCTGGTCCCGATGGAAGGCCGGGAGATGGCGGGGATACCTATGCCGAGCACTTCCTTGCACCGTTCCTGAAAGCTCTGGCTGAAATTGGAGTTCGCCCGGAGGTGGTGATGAATCACGAGACTTACGAATCCGGGAGATTCGCTGAATACATCGACTCAGCCATCTCAAAGAAGGAAGAGATTAGAGGTATTATTCAGGATATTTCAGGGAGAGAACTAGCTGACGACTGGTTCCCTTACAACCCGATGGGATCCGATGGTAGCCTCGATGGAGTGATAGTGACTGGCTACGAGAATCCATTTGTCCTCTGGATAGACTCGCATGGAATAGAAGGGAAGTCCGACATCAGGAAGGCCGAGGGAAAGATGCCCTGGAGAATCGATTGGGCCGCCAGATGGGCGATTCACGGCATCACTTGCGAGCCAGCCGGTAAGGACCATGGTGCCGCTGGAGGAAGTTACGACACTGGAATTCCTATTTGCAGGCTCCTAGGTGGCGATCCGCCGGACAAAATTGTCTACGAATGGATTCAATTGAAGGGGATGGGACCAATGTCCAGCTCTACGGGCCTCACCGTTGGCCCGATGGAGGCCCTCTCCCTGGTCCCCCCAGAGATTCTTCGCTATGTTATCGCGAGAAGCAAGATTAACAGACACATAGAATTCGATACCGGAAGTGCCCTTTTCCGAACCGCTGATGAGTATGAAAGACTTGTTTCTAACCCAACTAAGGAGGAATCTGGGATGACAAAAAGACAGTTGGTGGCAGCTCAGACCCAAAGAGGTGCAATTAGGCTGAGTCAAGTTGAATCTGGTTCTGACCCCCGTGAATCGATAGGTGGGGTCTCTTTCAGGCACCTCTCAATGCTCGCACAGATCAAGTCCTCTGATGAAGACGTCTGGAGATCTCTGAACAGGTCCGAGCATATCCAAGGGAAACCTGGGAAATCACTGGTGGTTCGACTCGAAAGAATGAGAACTTGGATTGAGGGCCCACACTTCCCCGAAGACGCGAAGATTGAGATCAAGATGGCCCTGAGCGATGAAGCTAAGGATAATCTAGATGGGGAGAGTAAGCGGTTCCTTTCTGCGCTTTCTACGCTCCTGTCTGAATGCGAATGGTCGGATGAGGGAATCAATGAGTCGATTGCAGATGCTTGCGAATCTGCAGAGATCCCAAGAAGGAAGGGGTATTCCTCGATATATTGGGCCCTAATAGGCAGGGACTACGGGCCCAAGGCTTCCTCCCTCCTCTTCGAGATGGACCGAGAGGGGGTTCTGTCCCTCCTTGGAAGTGCATAGGGTGGAAAGGGGAGCTCTGCTACTCCTTCCAAAACTACTGATTGGATTCGTAATGGTATAGAAAACTCTCAAATTCACCATACTGGACCGGCCCCCATGGGAGTTTACGAACTACTGATGAAGGCAATAGAAGAAAGGGACGCTACGCATTACACGGAGGCATTACACGATGACTACGAATTCGTCCGCCATCAAACAGGGACAACAATTGGCAAGTCCCAGATGAGTGAGATGATGGTTAGCATGATGGCGAATGAAGATGTAGTGATCAAAGAATCAAGATGCATCTACGAGAACGATGATATTCTAGTCGAGCACTCGGTGATGGACTTCCCAGATGGCACAACTGAGGCTGTGATGGCTGTCCACACCAAGAAGGACGGAAGGATAATCAAGACTGAAACTGGGGCCACCCTAATTCAGTAAGAGTCTAACTCTAATTGAGGGTCTTGATATCGAGTAAACGTGGTTCTGGAATCCCCAAGAGGGCTTCCTTGACTGCCTCGACCTCCATTCTTGCACCTGCCATGGTGGTGACGAATGGAATGTTGAGTTCTACCGCCAGTCTTCTCATCATGTTGCCATCTAGAACGGCCCCTCCAGTAGATCTAGGAGTGTTAATCACGAGTTGTATCTTCCCTTGGCGCATCAGATCCAGGGCATCTGGAGAACGCCCCTCTGCAATCCTGTAGCATGTCTCCACCTCCAGTTCCCCCACGCCCCGGAGGACTCGAGAGGTACCCCTAGTAGCGAAAATAGTGAATCCAATTTCCCTGAGGCTCTCCGCTAGTGGGATCATTGCGTACTTGTCGTCATCCTTCACGGTGATGTACACCCCTCCTTCGGTTGGCACGGGTATTTCGGTTGCAAGTCTTGCCTTGAGATAAGCGGCTGAGGCTCTGACGTGAGAACCCATGACCTCTCCTGTAGATTTCATCTCGGGACCTGGTGCCGGATCCAAACCACGAAGTTTGATGAATGGGAATACTGGAGCCTTGACACAGACAGCAGCGGTCTGTGGCTCGGGCACCTCAAGATCGCACAACCTCTCCCCTAGAGCCACCCTCGCAGCAATCCTAGCAAGTGGGATTCCTGTAGACTTAGCGACGAAGGGAAATGTCCTGGATCCTCTGGGGTTTACTTCGAGAACGTACAGTAGGCCGTCATGGATTGCAAACTGGATGTTATAGCAGCCGCGAATACCGAGCTCTAGTCCGATCACCCTTGTCCATTCATCGACTTGCTCGAGGATTTCATCTGGTACGTTCTGCGGAGGGATGAAGCAAGTTGAGTCTCCAGAGTGAATTCCCGCTTCCTCGAGATGCTCCATTATTGCTCCAACGAGTACATCCTCGCCATCGCAGACGGCATCAACGTCTAGCTCCATTGCGTTACCGAGATACTTGTCAATCAGAAGGGGCCTGTCTGATGAGAGGTAAGCATCCCTCATGTATGACTCCAACTGCTTGTAGTTGGCCAGTATCTCCATCCCCCTCCCTCCGAGGACATAAGAAGGTCGAACAAGAACAGGATATCCAATTTCGTTAGCCGCATGCCTAACTCCCTCTGGAGTGGTTGCAGTCGCCCCATCGGGCATCCTCAGGCCACATCGTAGCGCGAACTCCTCGAATCGTTCACGATCACTTGCCTCGTCTACTGATTCGGGAGATGTACCTTCCATCACGAGTTCTAGGCCCATGGAGGAAAGATGAGGGAGTTCATCGGATAGGGGGAGGGCCAGGTTGATTGCAGTCTGACCACCAAACTGTAGCAGAATCCCATTTGCATCTTCCCTAAGGAGAATCTCTGTTACAGATTCCAGAGTAAGTGGGTCGAAGTATAACCTGTCGCTTGTATCGAAGTCAGTGGATACCGTCTCTGGGTTGTTATTGATTATTATCGCCTCGTGCCCTAGGTCTTGAATCGCCCCGGCGGCGTGCACGCACCCATAGTCAAACTCGATTCCCTGGCCGATTCGAATAGGGCCTGAACCGACCACGGCTATCCTCTGTTTGACGGAGGATGCTAATCCGGGAACATAATCCACACCCGTCTCTGCCGAACCACCTTCATACGTCGAGTAGTAGTATGGCGTGACTGCAGCGAACTCTGCGGCGCAAGAGTCGACCATCCGATATCGTGGATGTACTCCTAGTTCGTGCCTCCTCAACCTAACAGAGGTTTCATCTTGTCCGGTTGGGAGATTCTTGAAGCCGCTCTCAGGGAAGCCACAAAGCGCATCCGCAATGTGCAAATCTGTGAATCCTGCTCCCTTCCAGGAACTCATTTCGGATTGAGGTATTTCTGCTGGGAGCATCCCAATCTCCCCTGCTGCTCTGATCTCCGTCTCTATTACCGCAATTCTCTCGAACCTTCTGAGAAACCATCTCGTAATCCCACCAGTCAGATCCCTCACGTCCTCGATCGAGTAACCTCTGCGAAACGCCTCAAAGACAGCCCCCAGCCGCCTATCCGTAGGTATTCGGAGCCAGTCCTCATGAAGTGCAGTTGGTAGCCTCTCAGATGCCCTTTCATCCATTGTCTCTCCATCGGAAGCATCGGACATTGTCAATGGTCTTGGATGGGGTTGGCCGTACTCCAAACTAGCCCATGCCTTGAGGCATGCTTCCTCGAAGGAACGTCCAATAGCCATTACTTCGCCTGTAGATTTCATCGAGGTTCCTAGAGTCCTGTCTGCAGTTCTGAACTTGTCGAACGGCCATCTAGGAATCTTGACCACACAATAGTCCAGAGTTGGTTCGAATGCGGCCGTCGTCCCCTCTCCAGTAATTGGATTGGGCAGTTCGTCCAAAGTATACCCAACTGCGATCAACGCTGCCATCCTTGCGATTGGGTAACCTGTGGCCTTCGATGCCAATGCAGAGGAGCGGGAGACACGAGGATTCACCTCAATTACCCGGTAGTCTCCAGTGGATTGCTCGACTGCGAACTGGACATTGCACCCGCCCTTGATGTTGAGCCTCCTGATTAGTTTCAGTGCTGAGTCTCGAAGTCCCTGATGGTCACGATCGGAAAGAGTCTGCTGTGGTGCCACTACTATCGACTCACCCGTGTGAACGCCCATCGGATCGATGTTCTCCATAGTGCAAACGATGATGGCATTGTCTGAGTTGTCCCTCATTACCTCATACTCGTGCTCTTGCCAACCTAGAATACTCTCCTCTATGAGTACCTGGCCAATTGCTGAGTGCAATATTCCTTGGCTCGCTATCTCAACCAACTCGCCCGTGTTGAATGCTGTTCCGCCACCAAGACCACCTAGGGTGAAAGCCGGCCTAATCAGTAATGGGAAAGAACCCAGTTCCTCTGCGGCTGCAATGACTTGCTCTATTGATTCGCAGGCCATGGCCTTGCAGACTGGAAGGTCGATCTCCTCGCAGACCCTCTTGAAGAGGTCTCTGTCCTCTGCCTCATCTATCGCAGCAAGGTTGCAACCAATTAACTCAACTCCTAACTCGTCAAGAGTTCCGTCCTTAGCGAGAGCAGATGCTATGTTCAGGGCTGTCTGCCCCCCCATTCCTGCCAAGAGTGCGTCTGGCTTCTCAGTCTCCATGATCCGCTTTACCACCTCTGGCAGCAGCGGTTCGATGTATATCCTGTCTGCCATCTCGGGGTCGTTCTGAATCGTTGCGGGGTTGGAGTTGACAAGAATCACTTCGTAACCGTCTGAACGGAGTGCCCGACAGGCCTGTGAACCAGAGAAATCGAACTCTGCTGCCTGACCGATACGAATAGGACCGCTACCAAGGATGAGGATTCTCTTCAAGTCATCACGACGAGGCATCAGGAACCGCCTTCCTTGCTTACTAGTTCTGCTTCCGGACTCTCGAGATGATCTGCAACCATTTGCTGGAATCTGTCGAATAAAGGTGAGGCGTCATGCGGTCCCGGGCAAGCCTCAGGATGGAATTGGATTGTGAAAGCAGGTTTGTCCAATAGGTCAAGCCCCTCCACTGTACCATCGTTGGAGTTGATGTGACGGACTTTGAACTCAGCACCCAGTACATTGTCACTGGTTTCAGAGCAGGCCCCACTAGGGTGAGGGGCGAGCATCCCCTGTACGGGATCCTCGACAGCGAATCCGTGATTCTGGCTTGTGATGTGGACTCTCCCCGTCTCCAAGTCCATGACTGGTTGATTAGACCCTCTGTGACCATATCTCAGCTTGTACGTCCTTAGTCCGGCTGCAAGTCCCATCAACTGATGCCCTAGACATATCCCCATTACTGGCATCCCCTGTCGGACGGCGGCTGCCAAACTCCTCCTCGCAACTGTTGCGGCTCCCGGGTGGGCTGGGTCACCAGGCCCATTGGATGCAAAGAGGGCATCAGGGGACCAGTCTCGGACAATCTCCCCTAGAGGCATGTCAGCTGGACACCAGACGACCTCGAACCTAGTGCAAAGCTCCCTCAGAATGTTGTGCTTGACACCACAATCGATAGCTGCGAGGCGTGGTAGCGGAAGACCTTCGTCATCCTGGGCACCGGGATTTAGTAGCTTAGGCTCCTTGCAGGTTACTTGGGCTACCAAGTCTTCCGCATCAGGAGCGGTTAGTTCCGTAAGAATCACCTCCATTTCCTCGAGTCTCTCAGCAGGTCCGAACACGCAGAGAAGAGTTCCATGCTCCCTGACCCTCCTGGTTAGTGCCCGTGTATCGATTCCCTCGATCCCAGGGACGTTGTGTGCGACCAATAGGTCATGCACGCTCCCCACGGAGTCACGGTGGTCGGGAGACGTCATGTGTTGTCGGCAGACGACGCCTCGGGGATGGACCGAAGATGACTCCGAGACCCCTGGGTGGATCCCGTAGTTCCCCAGAAGTGGATATGTGAAAGTTAGGACCTGCCCGGCGAAGGATGGATCTGTCAGGCTTTCCTGATATCCGCACATCCCGGTAGTGAAAACCAACTCTCCCTCAGCGATTTCCTCAGAGCCGAAAAGTCGTCCCGCGTACCTGGTTCCATCGGCAAGTAGTAGGATTCCACGGGAGCCACTGGGATGCTCTAAACTTCCGGACTCGAGGATCGAATCCGCTGCATCAGAGAATGTTGGAGGGGAATCGACGCCGCGAATACCAGCGCCGGGGCAGAAGCCCCCGTCTACTGGACTCTCCGACATCAGCAAGGCTGCCCAAGTACGATTCTTAATGGTTGACAGGGAATAGGAATTTCCGCTAATGTAAATTCACTCTTCATCATCGTTGATTACGACCTTTCCCTTGGATGATGGGATCACTTTCATCTTAGCCCCAGAGAACTTTGAGTCGTTGTCTACGGGACCTAGCCAAGAGTTCAGAAACACCGCAAGAGCAGCTACTTCCGAGTGTGGTTGGTTCCCTATGGAAACATTGTGGTCAGCCAAGTGGTAGACCTCGGCTGGAACCTTTGTGCCTCCCACCACCACCAAGGCAGGCTTGTCTATGGGGATACTTGGAATGGTTTTCTCCCAAGGGCTGCCGTACATCGTGAGATGAACTATTGTTGCCCCTCCGGACTTAGACTGCTTCCTGAGGAATGACATGGGACTCTCCTCGAACCTGCTCGAGAATTCCCCTCCGAATCGTTCTGTCACTGAATCCCATGTCTCCAGCGCAGAGGGGTCCCTGTCTCCTGCGAGAATAACCTCGTCAGCCCCGAAAGCCCGAGCAGTGAGTCCTAGATGAGATGTTATTCTCTTGTCTCTGTCACGTCGGTGCCCCAGTCTAAGCACGGACAGACTGGGTGGCATCTCGTCACTCATGGCTCATGCGAAAGGGGGTGGCTCATCAGCATGACCCTCGAGGGCATCTGTTCCAGAGGATGGGAAGACGTCGACGCCCATGTTCAGCATGCTGGCTCTGACCCATTGAAGTAAGAGAGCATCAAACATCATGTGTGAAGCGAATCCTACCATCACCGCAAGGACGAGAACCCGCCCCGTTGCGAATAGCGCATCTCCCTCGAGCTCCCCCCAGTTCATCATAGCTGGCTCGATGATGTAGAACGCAGCAAGGACTCCCAGCCCACCACCTATCTGTGACATTGTGGCATTACCCCTCTCCCTCCCGATTCCTGTGAAGAGAATGGCTGCGACGACGAGGGCCGGGATGATCATGCTGACTGTTTCGAAGTCTAGAGAGCCTAGAGTCGAGGGCGGGATTAGAGAGTCATTGACTTCCTCTGAGCCTTTACTGATAGTAATCCACCACCATAGTGCGCTTGAAAGGAATAGAGCTCCGGAGGTTCTACCTCGCTCGGTAATCATGTCCCTAACATGGTGCGCGTCACGAGGCTTTAGCCTCTGTACAATCGAGTCAAGGATGAACAGCGTCTCAGGATCATGGGAGTCTGCTGCGTCTTGGGCGGATTGTGGTTCTGAGGCCTCTAGGGAAGCATCATCTCCCATAACCATCGTCCGATTGCCCCTCCGTCACATCATAAAGCAATCGTCGTTTGCGAGTTCCATATGGCCGACTGGCGACCCATGCTAAATCGCCGAGAGGATGGTTTTCCGAGGATTATGGGGGTTGTCAACGTCACTCCTGACTCATTTCATTCCGGTTCCAGGTCGACAGACACCAATCAGGCGGTTGCCGTGGCAATCAGAATGGCAGCAGACGGGGCCGAGTGGATTGACGTGGGAGGCGAATCTACGAGACCTGGTGCTGATTCGGTGCCAGTAGAAGACGAGTTGAGGCGAGTTATCCCTGCAATAGAGGGAATCAGGGCCGAACTACCGGACATCTGCATATCCGTGGACTCAAGAAGAGCAGATGTTGCACGTCAGGCTCTAGAATCCGGGGCTGACATGGTGAATGACGTCTCGTCCATGGGGGATCCGGGAATGATAGACGTGGTAGTTGAATTCGAGTGCCCAGTTTGCGTCATGCACATGCAAGGACTACCTGAAAACATGCAGGATGGCCCCAAGTATGGCAATGTGGTGGATGAAGTGAGGTCGTACCTAGTTGAAACTACAAGCAGACTAGTCGAAGCGGGCGTCCATCCGTCACACATAGTTGCTGACCCGGGGATAGGATTCGGAAAGACCCTGGATCATAACCTAGCGCTACTCTCTTCGGGAAGGAGCGTTGTACCTGATAGGCAAATGGGACTGATGTGGGGAGTCAGTAGGAAGAGCATGTTTCGGGACCTTCTTGGCCGGGAAAGTAGTGACGAGAGGCTCGCTGGAACTCTGGGCATAGCAGCTGTTTCAATGCAGAAAGAGGTTGACATAATCAGGGTCCATGACGTGATCGAACATTCGGATGCTTTCTCGGCTATGAAGGCGGTGAGATGAGCAGATGTCGGAGAAAGGCAACAACATCATCGATATCGATGATAGCCTGAGACTATTGGGGACTGCACACGTCAGTAGTGAGTCTGTGGACCTAGTTCGGAGTCAAATCGAAGAATGGGGGCCTGACTTGGTTGCGGTGGAACTATGCCCATCAAGAATGGCTGCATTGACAAAACCAGACTCACTAGAATCTGAAGATCTTCTGAAGATTATCAAAGAGGGGAGGTCGGCAATGATCCTCCTACAATCGGCACTTGCGGCCCAACAGAGGAGGATGGGAGTTTCATCCGGAGAGAAGCCGGGTGCAGAACTCCTGGCTGCAGTGATTGCCGCCGAGGACTCGGGAGTCCCAGTGGAAATGATTGACAGGGACGTAGTTGTCACCCTCAGGAGAGCCTGGAGGAAGATGGGGATAATAGAGAAATGGAGAATTCTAAACACACTGCTGTGGGAAGAGGACGATGACGAGGTTTCCATAGACGAGGTTCTTGGTGACTCCGACCTGCTCAGCAGCATGATGGAGGAAGCCAGGGAAATCGCACCCGGAGCAGGAGAGGTTCTGATCGACGAACGCGACTCTTTCCTAGCTGGAAGGATTCAGCAGATTCGAGGGAGGGGCAAGGTACTGGCAGTGATCGGTGCTGGTCACCTAAGCGGGGTTGCGCATAACCTGGGGGAGCCTGCAATTGAAACCACATCGAGGCTGGCTGAGCTGGGCAAGGAACCGCCCAAGTCCATCTGGCCCAGACTGCTGATGGCCGCAATCCCTATCTTCCTCTTTGGGGCTGTTGCTTGGATGATTACAAATGGGGAGATAGATGCTCTGAAGCAGACTGCTCAGACGTGGCTCATACTGAATGCGGTACTGGCTGGGGCCGGGGTTCTAATCGCTAGAGGGCATCCGCTCTCGATACTTGTAGGTGCCATCGCATCACCAATCACATCCCTCAATCCGACTCTGGCAGCTGGATGGTTCGCTGGATACACGCAACTGAAGGTCGCATCACCCACTGGGAAGGACGCACAGGACTTCCTGGTACTTGACGAGATTTCTCTTTTCTGGAAGAACCGTGTTGGAAGGGTTCTGATGGTCACTATGATGGGTAATCTAGGTTCGATGGCGGGTGCTTGGCTAGCAGGCGGGGCTATTCTTGGAATGCTCCTTGGTTGACACAGAACTATTTTGCGTCTAAGCCTCATCGCAACAATAGTGACGAACTACGGATTCGTGATAAACAACAAGACTTGCATCGGGTGCCATGCTTGCACCGTAGCCTGCAAATCCGAGCACGATATCCCAATCGGAGTCAACAGAACCCATGTCAAGTACATAGAATCGGGAACATATCCGGATTCGACAAGAGAGTTCAGCGTCCATCGATGCAACCATTGCGAGGACTCCCCGTGTACGACTATATGCCCGACTACGGCTCTTTTCACGAGGTCTGATGGGATAGTAGATTTCGATGACGAACGATGCATAGGGTGCAAGTCGTGCATGCAGGCGTGTCCCTACGACGCTCTCTATATCGACCCCAACAAGGGCACTGCCGCTAAGTGCAACTACTGCGCTCATAGGATCGAACACTCCTACGAGCCTGCATGCGTGATTGTCTGCCCCACTGAGTCAATAGTCTCAGGGGACTTGGACGACCCCAACTCTGAGATTTCCAACCTAGTCGCCTCACATGATACAACTGTGAGAAAGCCCCAGTCGGGAGCTACTCCCAATCTGTACTACATTGATGCCAGCGAGGAGATGCTAGACCCATATGCCACCGAGGTTACTGGTTCTGGCATGTGGACTGAGCAAGCATTCGGGGTCGGGCACTTCGCAAAGTACGCAGACAGCAGGTTGGAGGGGGCGGACACCACGTCAATGATAGTTCAACTGGCTCTAGAAAAGAAGGCTAAGCAGTCATCTCCCCGAGACAAGGCAATCATCAGAGATGTAATGGAAAGGCTATCGGAAGAGACTGGTGGAGCCAAGCGAAGTTACGACCAGCCCAGCAAAGGAGTCCTATGGGGGTGGGAGGTGTCTACTTACATCTGGACGAAGGGGATAGCAGCTGGAACCTATGTAGTGGCGATTCTAGCAATGCTTTCTGGGTTGGTTGAAATGAGCGATGGCCTGTGGGCAATGACCCTAGGAATAGGGATTGTATTCCTGGCCATCACTGGGCTACTCCTAGTCATCGACCTAGATAGGCCGGAGAGGTTCCTATACGTGATGCTGAGGCCGAATTGGGACTCTTGGCTAGTGAAGGGAGCATACATCCTCTCTGGATATGGCGGCGTTCTGGCCCTGAGTGCTGGAGTCCTAATCCTCGACTTGGACAGGTCCTTCCTAACATATCTGGCAATTGCCGGATTGCCACTTGCCTTGCTGACTGGGGTTTACACGGCTTGGCTTCTAATGCAGGCCAAGGGCAGGTCCTGGTCAGAAGATTCCCTGCTTCCTGCTAAATTCCTCGTCGAGACCGTGGCAATCGGGGCTGCAGTTTTCTTCCCCCTCTCTTTGATGAAGCCGCTCGCCTTCGTATTAGGCGGGATGGTACTAGTAGGAATTCTGGCCCATGACAAAAAATTGGTCATGGAGCCACAGATGGAGCCGTTATTGTGAGGTGCTAGCTTGGGTAAGACATTCATCGAGAACGTGGCGCAGAGGCTCAGGATCATCCCCAATCTGGACAGGCCCGATGCAGTCGGGGCCAACGGTTCACTGAGGCACTTCCCCAAACCGGAAGAATGGCACGATCACGTAGAACTTGATGCGAACGAGTGGCCGAAGATGGTCGAGAAGCGATACTCTTTGGTACCCACGACTTGCTTCAACTGCGAGTCCGCATGCGGACTTCTGGCATATGTGGACAAGGACTCTGGAAAGGTGTCTAAGTTCGAGGGGAACCCACACCATCCCGGTAGTAGGGGCAGGAACTGTGCCAAGGGTCCTGCAACTATCAACCAGATCAATGACACCGAGAGGATACTCCACCCAATGAGGAGAGTTGGTCCAAGGGGGGAAGGGGGTTGGGAGAGAATATCCTGGGACGACGCATTGGACGAAATCTCAACCAAGATTCGCCACTCACTGAAGACGGGTGCCAAGGACAGGGTAGTGTATCATGTCGGACGTCCAGGGCACGAGGGGTACACAAACAGGATCCTGAAGGCTTGGGGAGTCGATGGGCACAACAGCCACACCAACATATGCTCTGCTGGGGCCAGGACCGGGTATGCGCTCTGGCATCGTCACGATAGGCCATCACCTGATCACGCCAACGCAAAGGTGATCCTGCTAACATCGTCACATTTGGAGACTGGTCACTACTTCAATCCGCATGCACAGAGGATCCTGGAAGGGATGATGGACGGAGCCAAGCTCATCGTAATAGATCCGAGACTCTCCAACACCGCGGCCATGGCTGACCATTGGCTTCCGACGTGGCCCGGATCGGAGTCAGCCCTCTTCCTAACATGGGCCAATATGATCCTGGAGCGAGGCCTGTTCGACAGGGACTTTGTGGAGAACTGGGTAAACTGGGGGGAGTGGCTGGAGGCGGACCACCCAGAAGAGCCACCGGAGTTCGATCGATTCATCGAACTCCTGGTTGAGGAATATTCGCAGTACACCCCCGAGTTCGCGGCGAAGGAATGCAGGATCCCAGTAGAGCAGGTAATAGAGGTGGGAGAGATCGTGGCAAGCGCTGGAAGCAGGCTTGCTACACACGTTTGGAGGGCTGCTGCCATAGGCAATCTTGGTGGATGGCAAGTCAGCAGGGCCCTACATCTGCTTAACGTCCTAACAGGGAGCGTGGGGACCGAAGGGGGCACCTCTCCAAACTCGTGGTCCAAGTACAAGCCTGACCTCTTCGACGTCCCCCCCGACCCGGATGGGTGGAACGAGTTGCACTTCCCTCCAGAGTACACGATGTCCCACTACGAGATGAGTCACATCCTGCCGCACCTGATCAAGGACGGAAGGGGAGAGATGGATGTCTACTTCACTAGAGTCTTCAATCCGGTTTGGACATATCCAGACGGATTCTCTTGGATCGAGATGCTACAGAACGAGGATGCAGTTGGGTGCCATGTGGCTCTGACCCCGACTTGGAACGAAACGGCCTTCTTCGCTGACTACGTCCTCCCAATGGGGCATGCCTCAGAGAGGCACGACGTCAACTCATATGCTACCAGCTCAGGCAAGTGGGTAGCGTTCAGGCAACCGGTGCTGAGGGAATATGCTCGCAGAGAGGGCAAGGAAGTGGAATTCACTCACGAGGTCAACCCCGGAGAGGTGTGGGAGGAGGATGAGTTCTGGAACGAGCTGTCATGGAGGATAGACGATGGCACGATGGGAATCAGGGAGCACTTCATGAGCCCATACCGAGAGGGTGAGAGAATCACAATCGACGAATACTACCAGTACATGTTCGAGAGGATACCGGGGCTTCCCGAAGCAGCGGATGCCGAAGGGACCGACCCCCTTGGTTACATGCGGAAGCACGGTGCTTTCCTTATCGAGGAGGCCACCTACAACAAGCACGAGGAGGATGGATGGCCAACTCCGAGCGGTAAGCAGGAGATCTATTCGAACACCATGGTCGAGTTCGGCCATCCCGAGCACTCCATCCCTCACTACAGAGTAATGAGCCACGTGCACCCGGACAACCTGCAGGGGGAGGACGAATACTGCCTTCTCCCGAACTTCCGACTACCCCAGCACATCCACTCTCGCTCCGCCAATGCCAAATGGCTTGCAGAGATAGCCCATAGGAATCCCCTCTGGGTCCATCCGAAAGATGCCGCCAAGCTAGGGGTCGGCGAGGGTGACCTCCTCAAAGTCGAGACCGAGATAGGCTGGTTCATTGACAAGGTCTGGGTTACCGAGGGCATAAAGCCAGGGATAATCGGATGCTCGCACCACATCGGCAGATGGAGGAGGAAGCAGGACTCGGGCAACAGGTACATGACCAACGAGGTCGAGATAGAGGACCTGGGCGAGGGCAGGATGAGGATGAGGACGGTCACAGGGGTAAGGCCGTGGGAGTCCGAAGATCCGGACACCAACAGGGTCTGGTGGAGGGATGGCGGGGTGCATCAGAACATCACCCATGCAGTTCAGCCCGACCCGATCAGCGGAGCGCACTGCTGGCTTCAGAAGGTTAGGATCTCAAGGCCGGCCGAGGGGGAGAAGTACGGTGACGTAGAGGTCGATACCAACAAGTCGTTTGAGTACTACAAGAAGTGGAACGAAATGGCCAAGGAGAAGGAAGTACATCCTCGTGGTGAGAGGAGGCCCCTGTGGATGAATCGACCACTCCCTCCTAGGAAGGAACACTGGTTCATCCACGAGTAGGTCATACCGCTGGTTCTGCGACTCCCCACTCCACTGCTTCCCAAGCCCTCTCATGGACGTAGTAGAAACTCATCTTCAACGGGAACTCGATAACGATGAACCACCCCGCTGTTTCTAACTCGCCAGTCAGCATTCCAGCTATCGCTGCTCCTGTCAAAGTCGCTATTATTCTCCAGGCAAATGTCTTTGCCAGAACGCGTTCCCTAGTGTACAAACCCATCGCCATATCAAGGCCGGGGCCGAGCATATGGCAATTAACCTAAGCGGTTCGAATGGGTCAGTCTCAGTGTTTTACTACGAAGATTGAACCGCCACGATAGAATGTGTTTCTAATGGTACGGTAGTATCCTCCAAACCCCAGTCGACAAAACTCCATCCCCTCTCATGTAGGAAGTATAGCGCCATCTTGGTGAAGACCTCGATCCCCCCTATGGCTGCTCCTGCCGTCCAACTACCCGTGATAAATCTAGCAATGATGATGGTATCAATTGTCCCAATTGTCCTCCAAGTTACTGTCTTCACTAGGCTTCTCTTTGAAGTCGCGTGTCCGGTTCCAGGTATGTGGCTCATGAGCAAGGGGTTCTTCGATTAGAGATAACCCCTCCGCCACTAGGCTCACCGCTGATTAAAGCGATTCTAAGACTACGGCTATTCCTTGTCCGCCACCAATGCAGGCTGTGGCTACCCCGTAACGCCCACCAGTTCTCTTCAACTGGTGAGAGAGAGTCAGGACAAGCCTCGTTCCGGTTGCGGCTAGGGGATGTCCCAGTCCCACCGCACCGCCATTCACATTGACTCTGTCATAATCTATCCCGAGGTCCTTGATGCAGGCTACTGCCTGTCCTGCGAATGCCTCGTTGATCTCCCAGAGGTCTATGTCCGAGACGGTCAGGCCTGCTTTCTCGATCGCCTTCTGACTGGAGGGGACCGGGCCGTAAGCCATGATGCTGGGCTCTAGACCGACTATCCCCCATGAGACGATTCTTGCCAGTGGTTCGTCACCGTCAGATTCTGCTCGAGACTCAGACTTCACCACGACCGCAGCGGCGCCATCGACGACACCAGACGCATTGCCTGCAGTAACCAAGGAGTCTGGTCCGAAGTGGGCCCTCAGGCCCGAGAGGGTCTCGATGGTCGTGCCGAGGACTACGTGATCCTCGTGGGAATGGTCAATTACTCCACCTGGAGTCTCGACTGGAACTATCTCGTTCTCCCAAGCTCCAGACGATACGCTGGACTCGGTCCTCTGGTGGCTCAGGGCGGCGTATTCATCCGCCTGCTCTCGGAGAACTCCCTTCCTACGACATAATTCGTCACTGGTCTGAGCCATGAACATGCCACTGACCCCGTCGACCAGGTTCGTGAATAGGTAGTCCTCCATGTCCTGCGGGATTTCTTCCCCAGCTGATGGGGGTCTGCCTAACTTGTAAGTACCCCTCATCCCCCTTAGGACGTGTGGGGCCTGGCTGAGGTTCTCCATCCCCCCTGCAACAACTACCTCTGCCTCTCCCAGCATGATCATCTGGGTTGCGCTGATGATTGACTGGGCGCCGCTTCCGCAAAGTCGGTTTAGTGTGAGCATCGGAACTTCTTGGGGAATTCCGGCTCTGAGTCCGGCGTGCCTGGCTCCGAAAATTGCTTGTCCGGAAGTCTGCAGCGCATGGCCCATTACTACGTGTTCAACGGTATTTGGATCAGTTCCCGACCTCTCCATTGCGCCTTTGATAGCAATGGTGCCAAGTTCCTCTGCGGAGACGGATGCTAGTCTCCCACCTGGACTGCCGTCACCTCTCTTTCCACCTAGCCACTCGCAGAACGGGGTCCTAGCCCCCTCCACGACAACCGCGCTCTCGGTCATGCCATCACTTCCGATAATGATCAAGACTCATCGGAATCGTCTGTCATCGAACCCAAGTAGTCTGGGAGCTCGACGCCGGACATCTTGGCTACGTCATGGATTGGTGGCAGGCTCTGGACCAGGCTGCTTACGAAGTTGCTAGTAGCCGAATTCCCATCAGCGTTGTTGCCACTGTCCCATACTGTGATCTTGTCAATCTTCAGATTCCGGATAGCCTCGGTCTGTGCAGTGACCATGGCCTCTATCTTCTCGACCATCAGGAGAGTTGCTGCTGCCTTGGGGTCTCCAGAAGCGCTGGCGACTAGGCTGCTGTAACCCGTTGCCTTGGACTCCAGGACCTTCTGGATACCCTCGGCCTCGGCCTCATACTTGGCAAGAATTGCATCGGCCTCACCGCGAGCTACTCTCCTCTGCCTCTCCGCCTCGGCCTCTGCTTGTATCTCGATCTGCTGCTTCTGGACGGTCGCTTGGGCAATCTCACTTGCTCTGAGCTTCTGCTCCTCCTCTTCGTATACTGCCTTCTGAATCTCTGCCTCTGCCTGTGCTGTTGCAACGTCGGCTCTCTGCTTGGCTGAAGCCTCGGCTTCGGCTAGGTCTGCGTTTGCTCTGGCTATCTCTGCCTGGGCAGAGTTCTCACCAGCAACCGCCATGGCCTCTTGCTGCTCGACGTACACACGCTGGTCTGCCTCGGCGGCCTTGCGGCCCTTCTCGGCTTCGGCTGTGTTCTGAGCTACCTCGATCTCCCTTGCCCTGTCTGCCTTTGCCTGACCGATTGCACCGTCCCTCTGAGCGTCTGCGACATCGATCCTAGCCTGCTCGACTGCTGTGGATGCTGCCTTCTTGCCGATGCTCTCGATGTAATCCGACTCATCGGTGATATCAGCGATGTTCACGTTGATCAGGTACAGCCCGACCTTCCTCATCTCCTGTCCGACGTTCTTCTGAATCAGCTCCAGGAAGGAGTCGCGGTCCTGGTTGATCTGCTCGATTGTCAGGGTCGCGACAGTCAGACGTAGTTGCCCGAAGATGATCTCCTTGGCCATCTCCTCGATGTCGTCCACCCTGAATCCCAGAAGACGCTCGGCTGCATTGGCCATTATGGAAGGCTCAGTGGAAACGCCGATCGTGAATGTGCTCGGGACGTTGATCCTGATGTTCTGCAGGGATAGGGCCCCTCTGAGGTCGATGTTGATTGTCATCGGCTTCAGAGAGATGTATGCGAAGTCCTGAATCAGGGGCCATACTAGGGCAGCACCACCGTGCATGGTCTTGGATGGTTTCGGGCGACCGTCCGCCGTTCTTTCCGTGCGTCCATAAATCACCATTATCTGGTCAGGTGGACATCTCTTGTAGCGCTGTGCGAAAAACATCACAGCAGCCACAAGAATCAGTACAACTGCAAAAATCATTATTCCTAGTATATCTGCTGACGTTGCCATTGGCTCAACTCATTCCAGATGAAGGGTTGGTCACCTATGAATGCTTACCCATCATGGCCACTGGTGGGATGGTGGGACTAGGAAATTTCAATGAGAAATTAGATCCTCTTTACTACCAATACCTCGCCGATTACATCGACCACTTCGATGAAGTCGCCGGTTGCTATTCCGGCACCGTCCTCTGACTTTGCGTTGTATGTCCTCTGGGCACCGTTAACCTCCACGGTGACCTGCCCCAATCCATCTTCGGCTATCCTCAGGTATGTCTGCCCCTTTGATCCGACTGCCTCAACCAGATCAGTGGTCCCATCCTGCTGCAGATTGACGAAGAGCTCGAATAGTTTGCCCGTTGCGTACATCGACGCCGTTCCTGCTATGCCTCCCGCGAGTATGGAGAGGCTGGCCCCCCCATCTGACTTCAGAACGTAGAGTCCACCAAGACCGAAGAACATCAAGAAGGCCATGATGCCCTGGAAAGTGAGTGCCTTGAACGAGGCATCCGCCCCTAGGTCGACATCTATGCCAAACAGGCCATCGAAGACATCGGTTGCAATGCCTCCTATCATCAGTAGGAAGAAGTAGAGGACGAACAGAATCCCGCCCACTAGAGCGCTTGCTGCGAAGAGCAGTTCGACCCCCGTTGCATCCCCGAAACCTATTAAATCAAACAAACTGAACTCAGCCATTACTACTGCGTACGATGGGTAAGATTTGACTTGTTCGGCGGAACGGGTGGTAAGGGAGCCTCATTTCTTAGACAATATGGAGCCCATGTATCGCTCTAGGTTCAGAATCGGACCCAATGAGAGTCCGACGATTACGAAGGACAGTGTGAGGTTGTTCTGGGAAGAGAGGAATGAGTCGAATAGCGTGTAAGACAAGAGCCCTATCAGGAAAAGGAGGACGGGGATGGCTGCCCTTCTGAAGAAGATGTGGTAACCGAACATCTGGTCGAATGCGGGGTTTCCAATCACCTTGTCGACGATCGTGTCGTCCTCTTTGGGGGACATCAGCCTTCCTCAGCCAACGAGCCAGGCCATCGCGCCTATGAATGTCATCATCACAGGCACTGCGTACCAAGCCGCCTTGACCCCTTTCGGGGATTCGTTCACTAGTTCCTTCCTACCAGTAGCTGGATCCGTAAGCAAGATTGTCCTCTCGGCCTTGCTGTATAGCTCGGTGAACTCTTCGTCGTGACGTGCGACGAACAGGAGGAAGTATAACCCGAGGGCTAAAGTCCCACCTCCAGACGCTTGGATTAGTGGCCCGATGATTTCTCCAGCGATTGCGTCTCCAATTAGTATCTGCGCGATTCCCAGCATGAACCATGTTAGTGAGTCCTTTCTCGCCATGATTGCAAGAGGATATCACCCCTCTTGAATATGACGCCTGCATGAGCCTTAATCAACCGCCTCTGCTCTTCGGGCGAGCCTCCCAGATTGCCCACGTACCCTTGGCCGTGGCCACTAGATCTCCCCCCCCATTGACCAGCTTGCCCTCCACATGAGCAAGGTTCCTGCCCCTTCGAATGACCTCTGCCGTTGCTACGATGTGTTCCCCCTTGTTGACCGCATTAAGGTACGAGATGTCCAACTGCGCAGTCGCGCACCACTCCTCCTTGGAGATGATCGAGACGAGCGTCCCCCCCATAGCCGTGTCAAGGAGGGTAGCATGGACCCCGCCATGGGCCACCCCGCCCATGTTCAGGTGCTTCCTCCCCACGGTTAGCTCGACTACGCATGAGCCCTCACTGAATTCGGTGATCTCCATCCCGAGAGTCTCGGCCAGTTCGGTCAGTCTCGGTACGTTCCCCTCGTGGCTCATTCGGATGCCTCCCCTGTCTGGACTGCCCATAGCCTAGCATACAGACCTTCCTGGGACACTAGGTCGTCGTGGCTTCCTATCTCGGTGATTTGTCCCCTCTCCATCACGGCGATGGTGTCCGCGTTCCTGACCGTGGAGAGCCTGTGGGCGATGATCAGGGTGGTGCGGTCCCGGGATATCCTCTCTATCGAGCGCTGCAGGGCCGCCTCGGTCTCGTTGTCCACGTTGCTCGTTGCCTCGTCGAGGACCAGGACTGGGGCATCCTTCAGGACTGCCCGGGCGATTGCTATCCTCTGCCTCTGCCCACCCGACAGGCGATGGCCATCCTCTCCGATGTTGGTGCCCCATCCCTCTGGGAGATCGTCGATGAATCCGATGGCCTCAGCGATGCGTGCTGCCTCGACTATCTCCTCCTCGTTGGCCTCTGGCCGACCATACAGAACGTTATCCCTCACGGTCCCTGGAAACAGCGTCGTCGTCTGGCTGACGAGAGATATAGCCCCCCTCAGAGAGTCGAGCTTTAGTTCCCTGACATCGTGACCATCCATGGTGACACTTCCCTCGAGAGGGTCGTGAAACCTGAGCAGGAGACGGACGAGAGTCGTCTTGCCAGAGCCAGTCGCCCCCACGAGCCCCACCGTCTTGCCGGCGGGTACGTCGAGGTCGATTCCCCTGAGCACGTCCTCCCTATCGGGGTAGGTGAACTGGATGCCCTCGAACCTGATGTCGCCGTCGACCGCATTGAGGCTTGTTTCTCCCTCGACGATCCCAACATCGGTGTCGAGGAGGTCGAGGACCCTGCTTGTCGATGCGAGTGCCCTCTGGTAGAGGTCGAATGTCTCTCCCAGCCTGGTGAGTGGCCAGAGCAGGCGCTGGGTGATGAACACGATCACGGAGTACTCACCGAGACCGATCTTACCCTCGAGGGCGTACTTCCCGCCCACGAGCAGGTTTGCCGTGAAGGCGAAAAGGATGGCCATCCTAATCAAGGGGACAAAGGATGCGGAGAGTCGGATGGCGGATCTGTTGGCGTCCCTGTACGACTGGGATGCCTCGCTCACCCTCTGAGCTTCTCTCTCCTCCGCTGTGAACGACTTGATCGTGGTGATCCCATGCAGGTTGTTGTTCAGGATGGCATTCAGCTCGGCGACCTCCTTGCGCACCTCGGTGTATCGCACCCCGATCCTCCTCTGATAGAAGAACGAGCCCCCGACGATGATCGGCACCGGCAGTATCGCTAGTATTGCGACCTCTGGGGCGAGGGAGAACATGATCCCGCTGACAACTATCACCGTTGTCCCGACCTGCAGGAGGTCGTTGGCCCCGTGGTCGAGGAAACGCTCGAGCTGGTTCACGTCGTCGTTCATGATGGCCATGAGCCCGCCGGTGCTCTGCTCGGAGAACCACTGCATCTCGAGGTCCTGGATATGCCTGTAGGCATCCATCCTAAGCTCGTGCTGCGCCGTCTGGGCTAGATTCCTCCACAGAACCCCGTAGAAATACTGGAAGAGCGACTCGAGGACCCAAATGGCCACTGTAATCCCAGCCAGAACCTGGAGCTGAACCCAAGGGTCGATGTAACCGTATTCAGCTAGGAAGGACTCTTCCTGCTGGTGGACCACGTCGATGGCCATCCCAATCAGGACGGGTGGTGCGAGGTCCCATATCTTGTTCAGGACCGAGCATATCGATGCTAGGATGATAGTCCCCCTATGGTCACTCATCTGGGTCATGAGTCGGGCCAGCGGGTGACGTGCCTCGGACATGGCCTCCGCTAGAACTGGGTGGCTTCAATCCTACCCCATAGGCTACCTCGAAAGAGAGTAGCATCTTTGCACATTAGGGAAATAAACCCCATGCACCCTCAGAGAGACATGGAACCACTGGCAGCATTCCTGATGATTGCCGACTTCACGCTGGCAGTTTTTTTCATAGTCCTGTTCCACTGGTTGCATCACACTGGCAAGATCCCCCTCTCCTACCTGTATGCATTCTGGATTGGAACACTGATCGGGTCGACTTGGGAGTTCGCATTCCTATTCCTCGGGCCGGAGTTCCTCCATGGGGCGGTGGGATGGCCATGGGGTTTGGATGGATGGCCGCGCAAGGTCTCCCATTCAATCTGGGATGGTGCCATCTTCATGTTCGGAGTCTACCTTTGCCATCGCTGGCTGGGCGGGGACCTTTTCCAAGGGTTCGATCGCAAAGAGCTCGGCATCATGTCCGGATGGGGGATCTTCCAGGAACTACTGGTGGAGTACCTGTTCAATGGCAGGGTCTGGATATACGAGCCACTCTCTTGGAACCCTGTGATCATACCCCCGATACCTGGCTCCGCGCCGATGTCACCGGGCTACACGTTGATCCCACAAGCAGTATGGGTAGTTGCTCCAGTAGTGTTCTACATCTGCTTCCTTTGGCTCGTGGAGAAATTCCCGGAACAGGAGACTAGTGCATAATAGAAACAAAGGCTACCGATGGCAACATAAGCGGAATTGGCCCTCAGGCCCCCATGAAGCCCTACCTCGAGCACCTGAACATCACCTCCACTGACGTCGACGAGACCATTAGATTCCTACTGACCGCGATGCCGGAGTTCACCATCAGAGGAGAAGGGGGCGGGGAGAAGGCGCAGCGCTGGGTCCACGTCGGTACCGAGTATTCGTACCTATGCGTGGAAGATCGAGGAGCCACAGAAAGGGGACCACACAGGCCGTATGTCCATCCCGGGATGAACCACATGGGCTTCGTCGTCACCGACGCCTCGGCACTGACCGAACGCCTGCTGGAGGCTGGGTACGAGCAGGGTGCTACATACGTCGACCACCCACACAGGCACCGATACTACTTCTTCGACCATGATGGTAACGAGTACGAGTTCGTCCAGTACCTCAGCGAAGACCCCGGGGAGAGGAACGAGTACGAATCATAGGACGCTGCTACCATTGCCCTTGGACGTCGCTCCACATCAGCAATGCAAGTGCGTCCAGTCCGGTCTGCATGCCTGACTCGAGGCCCGGCCTCCCTCCGGACAGCTGGTATAGCACGTCCATCCTGTCCGTGGGAGCGTGCTTCGGGGACTGCTCGCACGTGTCGCCGGTCTCCTGAATGAACTCGTGCATCCCCCTGAACCAGGTCGCAGGCCACCCGTTCATGATGAAGTTGAAATGGTCTGAGTTGCCCTTCGTGTCGTCTATCACCTGGACCCAATCCATCGGGTAAGACAGGTCGTTGTACAGCACCGAACTCAATCTGAACTGCAGGCTGGAGGCGTTCTCCACCATACTGTCGGTGACGTTGAGCCCCCTGTCCGTGTAGTAGGACCAGTCGTCCACGGGTGAGGTGAACAGGTAGAGGTGGTAGTAGTTCTCGTCGCAGCCGCTGAGCTGGCTGGCAGCCTGGGTCTCTACGGGCCAGTTGAGTCCGTACATATCTAGGTTGACGTAGGTGGCGATCTCCACGCCCTCTGGCAGGTTCTCGACGAAGTGCAAGCTGCCCATCCCGCCGCCCTCTGCGGACCCGCTGCCCTGCCACTCCTCGTAGTCCCAAGCGGCGAACTTCCAGGTATGCTCGGGCGTCCCGCCCCACTCCACCATCAGGCGGGCGAGCTCCAGGAGGGATGCGACACCCGTGGCGTCGTCGTAGGCTCCCTCGGACGTGCATCCGGGGTACTCGATGCCGATGACGACCTGCTGCGAGTAGCATATCGCGTCGTAGTGGCCGCCGACCACGACCCACGAGTCTGGGTCGAGTCCCTCGTAGGTGGCCACGTAGTTCCTGCAGTAGCCGCACTCGGCGGTGGCAAACTCCTGTACCTCCACATCGTACCCGAGGTCGGCCATCCTCAGCTCGATGAAGTCGCCCGCGTTGGCATGGGCTACGGTGTCGATCTTGCGGTAGCCGAAGTCGGCAAGCGCCTCTATGTCATCTACTACCGAAGATGGATTCGGCAATGAAGGAGGAGGTATCTGCTCGGTCCCGGGATCGTCATCTCCCCCTGGAACGGAAACACCATCCCCGGAGAATGCCCAGAATGAAGTTGCCATGACCATCATCGCCACGACCGAGATTCCGGAGACAACTCCAAGGAAGTTTCCCGTCAACAGATCCTTGAGAGGCATTGACCCCGGAAATGGGGGCCAATAATTACTGTTATCGATTCAGAAATGCCCTATTCGGTGACTGCATGCTCCTTGAGTAGTTCTAGGGAGACGACTTGCAGAGTCTCCTCATGGGTGGACGAAATCACCACCGGGCAGGCAACTCCCTCATCGGCAGCGTCTTGCCATGTCTGCGCGCATACGCACCACCTGTCTCCGGGCGACAGGCCGGGGAATCCGTGCTCGGGCATCGGGGTGATCAGGTCATTTCCCTGGGAGCGAGCGAACTCCAGGAACTCCAGGGTCACCATGCAGCATACGGTATGCAAACCGCGGTCGTTGCGGTCGGTATTGCAGCAGCCATCCCTATACCAACCAGTGAGCGGTTTGACCGAGCATGCATCCAATTCACCCCCAAGAACGTTGAATGACGGTAGCATTGGCGCCAACTAGTGAATTCGGTAGATTAACTCATTGATGTATCAGCCTGAGCACACCCAACTAGCAAGATGGGGGGCGGAACCTATTCTCCTATGGAAGCCCACAGCGACCACATCCCCAATACCGCAGCAGCGAACCAAGCGACCTCCAGGATGAAGAATGCCCATTCGTCAATCAGGTAGGCCCGTATGGCGAGCAGTCCCGAGCCCAGTGCCATCAGCCCCAGGTAGGGGGCGGCCTTGCTGTGCAGGATGTCACGAGTCTCCATGAAGAACGCACTCAGTATGAGTACCATCCCCATGTAAGCGACCGCCTCGCTATGGGCGAAGTCTAGCAAAGCACCTAACACGTTTTGTCACCGTCCCTCGAAGGCACCCGGGAGGAAGGTCCATCGGATGTCGCCATCACCCACATCGGCATAGTGAGCTTGAATGCGAGGATCTGTGGAAATCTTGCCGTGGTACTCGATAAGTCCGGGGTAGCCCGATACCACGGAGGCCTCGATGCCATCGTAGTTCCCAGAGAAGAGTCCGAACAGGCCGGTGAAAAGCTTCAGGTCAGCTATGCTCATGTCATCGGTTCCCGCTGCCCAGCCGGTCTCCGACTCGGCCACCTTCCTTTCGAGCAGCAAGAGGTTCTTGGATCCCTTCCCTTTGGGTCCGAAAACCTCCTTCCTGAGCCTGATCCTCTCGTTCACGTCGGATATCCCGAAGGTCGAGTCGAGGGCTTTGGACAATGGCTCCATACCATCGATGAACTCGTCCGCCTTGGCGCTTTGGTATGGGTCCTCGGGGACAAGGCCCGCCATGCGTCCGGCGTACCTCAGTATGGCGGATGACTCCGCTATGGTCCCATCTGGGGTCTGCAAAACAGGGACCATTTCCCATGGCAGCTCCCCGGCCCCCTTCATGGCCTGGAAGGTCGCACCATCGATGGATACGTCCTCCCAATCGGCTCCCGAGAGCGAAAGGGCGATGCGTATCGCCTCCGCCCTGCCGGGGGACGGGAAGTAGACCAGTCGAAGCATGCCCGTCCCTCCGAGTCATTCTACTTGAATGGAGTCTCTGAGTCTAACGGTTATGCGTGGTAGAGATGGAGTGGCTCTTGTACTCTGAGTAGTTACCAGGCCAGACCACGATGCCCCCATCCCCCTGCAGGTCCCAGATGGTGTCACACACCTTGTCTAGGAAGTACCGGTCGTGGCTGACTGTGATTATTCCGCCGTCGAACTCACCCAGTGCTGTCTCAAGAGCCTCCTTAGCATCCGTGTCAAGGTGGTTCGTCGGCTCGTCTAGGAGGAGCATGTTGTTCTCCTCTAGCAGGAGGCGGAGCAGGGCGATTCGGGCCCTCTCTCCGCCACTGAGTTTGCTGAGCGGCGTGGATACCATGTCCTTAGTGAACTGGAACTGCCCGAGCAGGGCCCGGAGGCCACCGTAGTCCATCCTCGGCTTGAGCCTGCGGACCTCCTCGGTGGGCGTTAGGTCGAAGTCGAGGGTCCTGTGGTCCTGGTGGAAGTATCCGATTTGCACCCCAGGGCTGATCTCGAGCTCGCCGGAGTCCAGTTCCAGATCGCCAGTGATGAGACGGAGCAGCGTTGTCTTCCCAACTCCGTTCGGACCTATGACGCCGATCTTCTGACCTCTCCTAACGCTCACTCCGACATCCTCCAATATCGGCCTCTTCAGTGATTCGAATGACAGGTTGGCATCCCGGAACTCCAGGACGTCCAGGCTGCTCTTCTCAGCGGATTGCAGGTTGAACTTCAGGCTCTGTCGCTTCCTCGGCTTGATCGACCTGAGCCACTTCAGCTCCCTTTGGGCGCGAGTTATCATGAAGTGCTTCTGGGAAACCGACTTGTCGAATTTGTTCGACCTCTTCATCGACTGCATGGCACCCTGCAGCCTCTTGATCTCCTTCTGCGTCTTCTCTATCCTGTCATTCAGGGTCTGGAGGAATATCTCCTTCTGCTTGAGGAATGATGTGTAGTTCCCAGGATATCCCTTGATGTGGGCGTCCTGTATCTCCACTATGTTGTTGCAGACCTTGTCTAGGAAGTAGCGGTCGTGGCTAACGATCATCAGTGCTCCCTCGAACCCGTTGAGGAACCTCTCCAGCCACTCCAGGGTGTTGAAGTCCAAGTGGTTCGTGGGCTCATCGAGGAAGAAGACGTCAATCTGGTCCAGCCCGACGAGCTGCCTGGCTAGGGCGACCTTTGCCCTCTCGCCTCCGGAGAGGGAGTTCAGGGGAACCTCCATGGAGTTCTGATCGAGGTTAAGCGCCTTCAGTATCTCAGTAGCGTGACCTGCTACGTCGCTCCCTCCGGAACGTGCCATTAGGCTCTGCAGCTCCTGATACCTTTCCATGGTAGGCTGCCAGTCCCCGTCGTAGAAGGAGGGTTCCTCCATCCTCCGCTCGATCTCGGATATCTCCTCCTCCAGCTCTAGGAACTGCCTTCCCTTGCGATTGAGCTCCTGGCCGAGGGTCGCCTCATCGTCTATGTCACGAACCTGAGTAAGAAAGGCGAGCCTCAGGGCAGGTGCGAATTTGATGTCACCTACGTCCTGGTCCTGGTTGCTGATGGTCCGCAGCAAGGTGGTCTTGCCCGATCCATTGTGACCGATGACTCCGATTCGATCGCCCTCGTCGACTCTGAGGTTGACTCCCTCGAGTACAGTGAGTGGCCCGAAGGCCCTGTGTACCTCTTCGAGTCGGATTAACTCCCTTGCCACAGCCTTCGCGAGAGCCCCTCCTACAAGTAACCGATTACTCAATGAAGGTAGGATGATTAGAATGTGAATTAATCACCAGACATCTACCTGTCGAATCATCGCTGACTATGACCGGGGTTGGGCCTTCTTTGGGGGTCCTCTCCTCCCCCTACGCTTGTCCTTGTACTTGACTGGAGAGTTACCATTGTTCTTGCCCTTGCGACGCCCGTTTCGGTGACCGTCACTGTTGCCGTCACTGTTGCCGTTTCGTTGGCCGTTTCGTTGGCCGTTCCGTTGGCCGTTCCGTTGGCCGTTTCGGTGGCCGTTTCGGTGGCCGTCACTGTTGCCACCTTGGTTAGAGGACCTAGACTGGTTACTCTTCCTAGACCTTCGGGCCCTCTTGTTGTTCTTCGGCCCCCTTGAATTGCTGCCGCCCCTGAATTTCACAGGAGGTGCCATGACGAACTCCCTCTCCTCGAGGATATCGACGTCGGGCTCGGTGAACCTGCACTTGATTCCAACGTCTTGCTGGATCCTCTTGTACTTCCTGTTCTGGGACCTCTGAACAAGGGAGATTACGGTGCCAGTCGATCCAGCCCTCGCTGTTCTTCCGCTTCGGTGCTTGTACGCCTTGCCGTCGTCCGGCGGGTCGAAGTGGATGACGCAGTTGACGTCTGTAACGTCGATTCCACGTGAAGCGACGTCCGTAGCTATCAGAACCCGGGAACGCCCAGCGCTGAACTTCTGCATCGACCTGTCCCTCTGCTTCTGGTTCATCCCCCCATGTAGAGTGGTGAATGAAGTCCCTATCTCGCTCATCTCATCCCCTAGGCGATTAACTCCGGCCCTAGTTCGGCAGAAGATGATGCTGCGTCCGCACTTCTCGGTGATGTAGGCCGAGAGATCGGCCTTCCCTCTGGAGTTGACCTTCCAGAATAGGTGCTGCATGCTGTCCATGCTAATCTCCTCTGGGCCTATCCCTATCCTAGCTGGATCAGTCTGGTATGCCGAGACTATCTCAGCGACATCGTCGTCTAGAGTGGCGCTGAAGAGTATCGTCTGCCTGTCTGGGCTGCACTTGTCTAGTATCGAGCAGACTGGTTCCATGAATCCCATGTCAGCCATCCTGTCGGCCTCGTCTAGGACCACAATGCCGACGTCATCCAAGCGGAGTGCTTTCCTGTCAAGGAGGTCGATCAAGCGTCCTGGACATGCCACGAGAACCTCGACTCCCTGTTTCAGGCTCCTGAGTTGCCCCTTGTATGGAGTCCCGCCATAAACAGAAAGGACACCTATCCCAGATGTCCTGGCTAGAGGCTGCAGAACCTTGCGGATCTGCTCCGCCAGCTCCCGTGTTGGGGTCAGTATCAATGAGGTCGGCCTCTTCGACTTGGCTTCCTTGGTCCGGGAGATCAGTGGCAGACCGAAGGCCAGAGTCTTCCCCGACCCTGTCGGTGCCCTACAGCAAACGTCCCTTCCGAGCATTGCATCGGGAATCGCCTCCCGTTGAACCTCGAAGGGTTCCACTATGCCCTCTTCCCGCAAAACATCGACCAATACTGGCTCGACCCCTAAATCTGAAAATCGAACCAATCTGTTCCTCTAATCAGCCGCGCCCTTCACACCCTATTTAGTATGGAGAGTAAGAAATAAGCCACTTTGGGGTGCAGTAACTGAATTTGGAATGAGCCGTGGGCTTCTGTTCACAGAGACTTCCTCTTAAGCTCGGAGAAAAGTTTGGGCGGGATCTCGCTCTCAACCCTCATCCTCCGGCCATTGGGGTGCTCGAATCTCAGAGAAGAAGCATGTAAGCAGAGTCGGTTCACGCTTGCCTTTCCACGACCATAACGAGTGTCCCCTGATACCGGGCATCCCATGTCACTCATATGGAGCCTGATCTGTGCCCTTCTTCCTGTATCGATCTTGATCCTTATCAGCGTGTGAATCGGTCCGGTCTGCTCGATGCTCCAGTTGGTTATTGCCTCCTTGCCTCCTCTCTCGCCCTCCTGGATCAGACGGACTCGCTTGTCCTTCGTCTCCTTGACTCGAGCCCTCTGAACACCGGACTCGGAGCTCGGCTTGCCGAACACGACGGCATGGTATATCCTCTCGATCGTGCGGTCCTTGAACTGTCTCTGCAGCATGTCCTTGGCTCCCGTAGACTTTGCCAAAATCAGGCAGCCCGAGGTCTCCCTGTCGAGCCGGTGAACGAGATGCACCCGAGTAGAGTGGTTCTTGGAAGCCCAGAGTAGCGCCCGATCGAACATGGTGTCAGCCTCCCCCCGGGGGGTGGCGACCGAGAGTAGTCCGGCGGGTTTGTTGACGACCAATATATCGGAATCGTCGTACAGGACCTCTGGTTCGGGGATGCCATCCTCCTTCCTTGCCGGGCCATCACCCTCCGAACGGGAAAGTGTCTCCACGATGGAACCCTTGTGGACGATCTCCTTGGCACGTGATGCCCTGCTCCCATCTACGAGGACCCGTCCATGATCGATCATCCTCCGCAGAGAGTTCTTCTTTGCGGTTGGGTGCAGGGCAGAGAGGATATCGATCAGATGCCCCTTCTCATCCGATTCTATCCTAGGGTTCGCCATGAGCCGGGCAGAGGGAGTGGTCCATCAAGTTTGACGGAGGACCTGAGGCAACTTCCACCCATCTGTGAAATAGTCGTGCGATTTGGGACGGACCCATGAAGTGGTCCGAGGGCATGATGGGGGACCAGAGTGGGAAAGTCGCCATAGTTACAGGCTCCAACACTGGCATAGGATTCCACATGGTGAGGGCTCTGGCTTCCAAGGGTGCAATGGTGATCATGGCATGCAGGGATCAAGAGAAGGCTGGGGTAGCAATGCGCAGGATACTCGAAGAGTTCCCCGGTTCAGAGGTTTCGACCTCCGTCCTTGACCTGGCGGACCTATCCAGCGTGCGATCATTCTCTGAGGGCTTCTCTTCGTGGGCGGATCGATTGGACATCCTGATCAACAACGCGGGAGTGATGATCCCCCCCAAGTCATTCACCAAGGACGGTTTCGAACTGCAGTTCGGAACCAATCACCTAGGCCACTTCGCCCTCACTGGTCACCTATTGCCGGTCTTGGAGACGACAGATGGAAGCAGGGTCGTGACCGTCTCGAGCATCGCACACAACCCGGGCGTGATAGACTTCGACGACCTGAACGGAGAGAGGAAGAGGTACAACAAGTGGGGTTTCTACTCGCAGAGCAAGATTGCGAACCTGACATTCTCTCTCGAGTTGGCCAGGAGGCTGGAGAGGAGCGGTTCTGGAGTCTCCGCGATAGCCAGCCATCCAGGATACTCGGCGACTGACCTGCAGAGGTACTCGCTATTCTGGAGATTCCTGAATCTCATCGTGGCGATCCCGGCCAAGAAGGGTGCCGAGGCGACTCTCTACGCTGCAACCGAGAAGGGTGCCCTGGAGTACCCGTACTGGGGGCCAACGGGTGTTATCGAGATGAGGGGTCGGACCGGGAGGGCCAAGATCAACCGCAAGGCGAGTGACGAGGCTGTTGCTAAGAGGCTCTGGGAAGTGAGCGAGGACCTGACTGGAGTCAGTTTCCTGAGCGAGGGGTGATCTCGTGCTTGAGGAGATTGCTGCTACAGTGGCGGTTCTGATCATCACCCCGGGGTGGGCGATAGCACTGCTGGCCATCGCGGTCTACCTGTGGAAGAAGCTGTCCTCGAAAAGTTCAGACTAGCCTTCCTTCCATTCCGCCTGCCACCTCGATTACCTGCCCCGTGATGTGCCCGGACACCTCGTCCGATGACAGGGAGACGATAGCCATAGCCACGTCATTCGGAGTAGCCAGCTTCTTGAGTGCCATTGTGGACTTCGCCCTCTCCATCACCTCCTCGTCCAGACCGGATTCGGCCTTCTTCTCGGTGAGTGTCCAGCCCGGCGCTACAGCATTCACCCTGACCGACCCCAATCGGGAGACCTCGTTCTTCAGCGACAGTAGGAGCCCGGTGGTTATCGCGCCCTTGGCGGCAGCGTAGTCCGAGTGGCCAGCCTCCCCGAATACCCCCGCTGTTGAGCCAACAAGGACGAGGGAGCCCGAACCCCTGGTCGACGCATGGGAGAGGAATGAGCGAGAAGTGTTGGCAGACACCCCCAGATTGGACATGATCGTTGAGTTCCACCTCTCTTCGTCAATCTCCCACATTGGCCTGGGATCAGGGGGGTATGACCCAGAATTGGCCACACAAACGTCTATCCCCCCCATCTGCGAGACGATCTCGGCCACCATCTTGTCGGCTTGGGAGGGCACCCTAAGATCGGCATGGACTGCGATCCCGCCGATTTCCGCGGCTAGTGACTCGGCCTCTTCGGATGAAGTGTGGAAATGTACTGCCACCTTGGCTCCATCCTCGGCGAACTTCCTGCATATTGCCTGGCCGATCCCTCCGGCGCCGCCTGTGACTAGCACGACCTTGCCCCCAAGTCCTGTTTCCATGTTCCTTGTGATTAGTCCGCCCTAATAATTTGAATACATCGACTCAGCCGGGGAATTGAGTGGGATGGACAAGGTAAACCTCAGGGAAAAGCTCTCCGGCTTCTCAGAACAGTGGACACCCAAGGTGATCGCCGAGATGAACGACTACCAGTTCAAGCTCGTCAAGATAGAGGGGGAGTTCGTCTGGCACGAGCATGAAGACACGGACGAGGCTTTCATCGTCATCGAGGGAAGCATGAGGATCGAGTTCGAGGATGGTTCGGTAGAGCTGGGCGAGGGTGAGATGTACGTCGTTCCCAAGGGCGTGAGGCACAAGCCCTGCGCCGACTCTGAGTGCAAGGTGATGCTGGTAGAGCCTAGAGGGGTCGTGAACACAGGGAACGCAGGTAGCGAGCTGACTGCCCCCAATGACGATTGGATCTAGGCGCCTCACTCTTCCTCGTCATTGGTCCCGGATTTCTCTATCCTAGGCCATCGGTCCAGGCCTGTGCCCAATGATCGAAGATTCGGATCTCGAAGGTCTCGTCTGAGTTCGTCCTGATGGAGAAGGTGTCCAATTGCGACAGTAGGCCCGAGTCTCCGGAGTCAGTCCATGTGAGATCCCACCACGTCCCGCCCTCGGCGGAAATGTTGGCCTGCTCATCGTTGAGCATCAGACTCGCAACGGAAGACCCGCCTGAGAAGACGTGCATCTCCATCTCGGACAGGGAAACCTCGTGGGACATCTCCCCGGGGACCGTCCCGGTGACCGTGGTGGTATCGCCTGTGACTGACTGCTGGTCTGGGATTGGGATGAATGGGACGGGAGCCCGTGGGAACTCAGCCAGTCCGCTCATGCCCAAGTATGAGTTACCCTCGAGCATGGTAAGGTAGTAGTCGATGCTGAGTGCGTGGTCCCAGTCTTCCGTGGCGATGGACATGGAGAATGTCACATCCTCCTGGCTGAGTCCCTCCGAGTAAATCGTGAGGCCGACAATCCTCGGAGTCAGTCCATGTATCTCGAAGTAAATCTCATCCGGGCCGCTGGTTGCCCTGGCTATCTGGTATGACTCCATGGCATCCCCGGTTATCGTCCAACTTAGGTCTGAGAACTGGGAGACGTCGTATCTGAATGGCGGCCACCTCCCATTGGGGTCCTCAGCCGCCAGCCTCGCTATCTCTAGGAAGGGGTCCTCGTAGTTCGGCTCCATGTCCCTCCCCTTCATCCAGTGATCCGAGGTCCTGGTGTAGGTGTCGGGACCACCGTCCCAGATCTCGTAACCTACCACTACTATCCCGCCGACCACGACCGAGTTGACTACTAGCCGGAGTTCCCTATCGTCGTCCTTCTCGACCTTCCACTGCATCTCCCCGCTGACTCCGGATTCGGTGAACCTGGATAGGGTGCTGACGCTGAGCCTGTCGTACCCCTCAGCCAGTTGCAGTGCGTCTATCTCCCCGACCTCCTCCAGGATGGAGTTGAATGCGCTGCTGGTGAGGGGGAAGCATGTGCCCTCTGGGCAGTGCCTCTCGACCTCCAGGCAGCCGGATAGCGCAGGGATGCAGAGCAATAACGACAGCAAGACGGGTCTGAGCACGTCGGTGGCTGAATGGGTGCCCAAATATGCGTTCCTCAATGGATTCGGGCGTGAGTCGGTTTGCGTGGCCCCTATATGGAGGGCACGTGGAGCGATTGCCGAGGGAGGCCAACTATGAGCGCAGACATCCTCGTCGTCTACAAGAAGAACTTCGAGGAAGTCCACGACAGGTCGCTTGAGGAAGTCAGGCGAGTGCTCGACAATCTCGAGGCAGAGAGGGGGCTGAACGTTGGCTACACCGCCAGGGAGACCGTCAGGCGAGCTGACTTCGTGGAGCCCGACCTGGTCATCGTGCTGGGTGGCGATGGGACTCTGACGTCGATAGCTCACTCGGTCGACGAGAACACCCCGGTGATGGGGGTAAACAGCCACCCGCGCGTCGAGGGCAACGGGGGTTCGTACGGATTCTTCATGGGCAGCGATCCAAGCACGTTCTCCGAGGACGTTAGGGCTGCCCTGGATGGGAAGGCGATAGTCAACGTCCTGCCTCGCCTTCAAGCCGAGATCGAGACCACGAGCGGGAACGTCATTCGATGCGATCCCGCCCTAAATGACCTCCTCGTCGCCAACACTCACCAGTACCAGCCATCCAAGTACAGGCTCCAGAGGAGGGGGATTGACTCCATGCAGCACTCTTCCGGGTGCCTATTCTCGACCTTCGTGGGACAGGGGGCCTGGTTCAGGCACGTCGCCAACATCGAGGGAGTCGATTTCCCGGCCAGCGAGATTGACGACCACTACCTGTACGTTGCCAGGGACCTCCCTCGTGCGGACAGGTCGGCAGACGGCTCCTACTGGGAGTGGGTCAGTGAGCCTACCGTGATCACGAGTGACATGCACAGGGGCTACGTGGTCAGCGACGGGTGGGACGAGACCCACTTCACCAGGGGTGCGACCCTGACGATAGGCTTGAATGGACCGAGCCTGAGCCTGCTCACCTTCAGGGGGGCGATACTGAACGGCGTCTCCCAGTGGCTCTCCAGGACCTAGAGGATCTGCTCTAGGAACAGCTTGGTCCTTTCGTGCTTCGGCTTCGAGAAGAACTCCTCGGGATTGTTCTCCTCTATCAGATGCCCCTCGTCGAAGAGGATGCACCTGTCAGCGACCTCCTTGGCAAAGCCCATCTCGTGAGTGACCACAATCATCGTGATGTCTCGCCTCGCCAGGTCTATCATGACCTCGAGGACCTCCTTGATCATCTCTGGGTCGAGAGCCGAGGTCGGCTCGTCGAAGAGCATGATCTTCGGATCCATTGCTAGGGCCCTGGCAATGGCCACCCTCTGCTGCTGCCCGCCTGAAAGGCCGCTTGGGTACTTGTATGCCTGCTCGGGGATTCCTACCCTCTCCAGCAGCTCCATGGCCCTCTCCTCGGCCTCCCTCTTTGGCATTCTCTTTACCTTCATTGGGGCTAGCGTGATGTTCTCCATTATGGTGAGATGGGGGAAGAGGTTGAACTGCTGGAATACGAACCCGATCTCCGAGCGAACGTACTTCAGGTCGGATACCGTTGTGTCCTCGTCGACGGTAATACCATCGATCTTGATCGTCCCACCGCTGTGGGGCTGGAGTCGGTTGAGGGTCCTTATGAATGTGGACTTCCCGGACCCCGATGGCCCCAGGATGACTATTATCTCGCCTTTCCTGACCTTGATGTCCACTCCCTTCAGTGCCCAGAAGTCACCGAAGTTCACCCTAACTCCCTCTGTTTCAATTATCATCTCATCGCTTTCTTCACTCATGCAGCTTCTCCTCCTCCTTCTCTTACGAGCCCAAGGTTCTTCTCGACCTTCATCGAGACCCTAGACAAGTAGAATGCGAAAATCCAGAACACCACTGCGGTGACATAGAGCGGCTCGAGGAAGTCCCCGAGGAACCTCAGATCCGAGTTGGGCAGGTCCTTTGCCAGCTTGAAGAAGTCGAGGATGTTGACGATGAAGAGGAGGGTGGTGTCCTTCCAGAGGCCGATGAACACGCTGATGATCGAGGGAAGGGTGGTCCTGACCGCGTTGGGGAGTTCGACCTGCAGCTTGGTCTGGAGTGGTGATAGCCCTAGTGCTGCTGCTGCCTCCTTCTGACCGCTGTCAACGGCCTGCAGACCGCCCCTGAGGACCTCGGCGATGTAGCACCCACCGAATATTCCGAACATCAGGAGCATCCTGATTATGTCCTCTGCGTTGTAGAATGGGTCCATCAGGTCGGGCATCATGAACACCGCGAAGTACAGCCAGCAGATCAGCGGCCCTGATCTCACCAACTCTATCACGGCGATGGATGGGATGCTGAAGAATGCCTGGTCGCTCTGCCTCCCGAAGGCTAAGACGACCCCTATCCCGAAGCCTAGGACGCATCCTGCGGTGGCGATAATCAGGTTCACGAACAGACCGCCCCATTGGGATGCCTCGATTCCGTTGCCGGCAAGCTTGTCCCAGGTCGAGGGGGTTCTGTCGCCTGCGATGATATCCTCTGAGAAAGATTGGGCCGGGGTCCCTCCAAGTACCTCTGCCCCGTCTTTGACGAACTGAGGCGGATCCATGATCAGGATTGCGAAGAAGAACGTGGCCACGGCCGATACTGCCAGATATGACTTCAGTCGGTTTACCTTGTACTCCTCGTTGTTCTTCGAGTACCAGTACGCTAGGCCGTATCCCACGAGGGCCCAGAGTGTAGCGATCGCCAGCTTGACCTGGACCGTGTCAGTCTTGTAACTGACCTCAGTCGGATTGAGGGCTATCAGAGCCACTAGGCCCATGATGGCGAAGAACGGGACCAGGAATTTCCTGGGCTTCTCCCCGCTTGCCCCATAAGAGCCACCCAGAATCCCGAAGGTCAGGTAAAGTGACCACCAAAGTCGGAAGTTCTGGTTGATGCCGTAGCAGTTCGACTCGTTTATGCAGACGTGTGATCCTGGGGACTGGGTCATCTGCTCCTTCATCAGCTGCCCCATCATCACCAGATCTCTGTTCGCCCAGACCACGACCCAGTCCGCCTCTATGAGCGACCAGTGGATCAGGAATGTGGAGACGATGAATATTATCCACGCAGTCGAGATTCCGAGAAGGGCAGTCGATGTGGACTTGAGCCAAGTTAGTTTCACCATCGAGGAAATGGTGACCCAGTAGGTGAACGCGGCTAGCAGGAAGTACAAGATAGCCAGTAGGTCGGCATCGCCGGTAGGCTGCCCCATTACCGGGTTGAGTTCCATTGTTGCTGCTCTCCAAGACTCCATTGAGAAGGCGAACGCCATGGTTATGGATAGCCCCAATACAAAGGAAGAGACTACTCTTTCGTTCTCGTGGTTTATCCATGGATTGCCGCTTTTGCCGACTATTGATTCTTCCAATTCCCTAATGCCGGTCTCTGACTTCAGGGCTGAAGGAGCCAGGGCCCACATCGAATCCAGTACCTTCTTGATCGTAGTCATATCTTCACGCTCGTTACTCTGGAGTTGTACCAGTTCATTACCGCAGAAATCGTGAGGCTGCCAATCTGGTATGTGACCAGGAGGAGCAGGAACAGTGGGATGAGCTTGCCGACGTTGTTCATCATCACCAGGATGACGTAGAAAATGTCAGTGTAGGCCACGACCACGGCCAGGCTGGAGTTCTTCCAGACGTTCATGAACTGGTTGTTCAGCAGGGGGATCATGCTCCTCAGAGCCTGAGGGAGTATGACCAGCCTCAGCCTCTGGAACGGGTTCAATGAGAGCGATATGGCAGCCTCCACCTGCCCCCTGGGAAGTGACTGTATGCTCCCCCTGACAATCTCCGCCACCACGGATGCGGTGAATAGTGTCAGCCCGAGTACCATCGCGAGGAAGAAGGGCGTTATCTCGAACCCGGTTCCCTCCTCTATCCCCCAAGACCCTGGCTGGTCTAGGACGCCGTCGTTGTTCCTGTCCTTGGTGAACTCGGGCATCGAAAGGGCCTCGCCAACCTCGTAAATCCCGCCCGCGAGGGTTACCCCTAGTGCGAAGGCGAAGACTGCGACCCAGAGGGTGAATCGTCGCCTGATGCCTTCCTCGGTGTCGTCCACCTCCAGCGAATTCATGCCGTCATCGTCTACGTTGGTGGTGACCAGGAGGGAGTACACCAATAGCAGGACGCCCAGCAGGGGTCCGATCGCTATCTGTGCGTTGTCCCCCAGCGTCTGCACGTTGGACTTTCCATCAATGGTCGTGAGGCCGTCAGGCAGGCTCCCTAGGAACGGGTAGAACAGGGCCTCGAACAGGTCACTGCTGATTACTCCCGGCGAGAACCTTCCGGACGGGGTCGTGAATAGTGCCTCGCCGATTTGCACCCTGGTCAATAGTAGAACCAGGGAGAGGATGACGAATAGGTCGGCGGCTAGGGGCTCGAACCTCCACCCCAACGAAGCGAATGGCCTCCTGAGGCTGAATCCCTGTGGTGCCGAGATGGTTCGGGGCTCCACCCTGTCTTGGTGACGGAGCAGGGCCCTGACCATGGCTAGTCCGACTACAGAGAGGGCCAGCGCCCCGTAGGAGGCAACCGTGGTGAACCAGATGCCCTTGTTGCTGTAGTAGATCGCACCGCCGAACAGGTTCTTCTCCTCTGGCATCATCGGGAACTGCAGTCCGATCTGCGTGGCTAGCAGGAAGAGTAGGACCGCAAGGGGGAGGTTTCGGAATATCTCGACGTATGCCGTGGCTGCCCAAGCGGTCAGCTTGTTGCTTGAGAGGCGGGCGACTCCGACTATTACCCCTAGGATGGTGCACAGGATGATGCTGACGAGGGTGACTCTGACGGAGTTGATTATGGCCGCCTTGAGGAAAATCCACCTCGCATCGATGTTTGGCTCGGCGTCCAGTGGCCATGGATTGATCTTGAACGTGTTACCGAGGTCCATGAACTCGTACCTCACCTCCCATCGGTTCAGCATTACCGGGTTGGTGCCGTCGTTCATTAGGAACAACACCCTCAGGAACAGGTACATCAGGAATGGGAATATCACTAGGAAGGCGAATGCTGCAGACCTGTGTGACTGGACTTTGGGTTTAGCCCCCTCCTTGGAGAGGATGAAGGCCCAGCAGGTCAGGGTGATCAGGGTGATCAGGGTCAGGAAGGATGGGATGTCTTGGGATATTAGGGGGACGTACGAGACGTTGAGGAAGAGCACTACGAAGAGGACGATCGTGAGCAAAGAAGCAGCAGCGGATTTCGACCTGGCGCTTCCGTCCGTGTAGTCGCGGAAGTTGTGGGGCCGGATTGAGAGGAGGTCATCGAGGTTGTTCTGGAGGAGCAGGATCCCGGAGACCACTCCCGTGCCTAGGAAGAGGAATGGGACCTGGGTGCTGGCGGATAGGTCCATGTCTGGCACAATCAAGTAGCACGCGAGGAAGACGGTGATTGCGAACAGGGAGGTCGAGACGTCGTAGAATGCGGACCCGAGTGACGCTTCCGCTAGGTGGGCGTGCGAGTCTCCCGGTTTTTCCAGTTCGACTTCGATCTCACCGACCTTTACTCCTGTCACTGGGTCGATCCGATCTTTGATTGCCGTCTCGGGACTCTTGCGTATTACGGCTATTTTGTGCCGGAAGCCGGCGATCAGGTCCTCGTAACCCTTTCTTGGGTCCCTTGCGAATCTCCTCAAGGTCCTGTAGACTTTGCCCGTCAAATTGGAAATACTGGAGAATTCGTTCTGCACTAGCATGAACAATAGCAGGGTCAAGCCACCGAAGAACAGGATCATCTTGTCCAGGGGGTAGAAGGCTAGGTTTTGCTGGGCATCAAGGACGCAATTGACCCCGGTCGTGCATGGGATGTCTGTAGCCATCTTTGAAAGGTAGTCCGAGGACATACCGAGGAACTTGTTCGAATACCTCCAGTACAGCGTCGGGAGCGAAAGCAGCACCCCGATAGATAGCGTGTCTCGGATTCCCCACTCGTTTTCTAAGGTGCCAATTTTGTCGACGGCTCGAGCAATGAACCCGATTCCTAGAAGGCAGGAGAATAGGGTCAGGAATGGCAGCGATGGGAGCATGCCCACATAGGGCCCGGCTAGTAAGACGTACAGGAGCCCTAGGAGAATTGCGGCGTTCGAGGCTCTCTGAGTCGGCCTCCTCATCATCTCGGAAAGGATGGCCAGTAGTCCTGACAGGCGATTGCGCATGAGGTCCATTCTACCACATGCTATTCGCTTAACCACTTGATGTTTGAGGCCCCCGGGGGAGTTAATCCCCCCCGGGGGCTTTCGTAATTCCTAATTGCTAATCTTGAGGGATCAGCGCATTGGAGGTGCGTACTGGATGCCACCCTCTGAGACGAGGGCGTTCAGCGTTCCAGCGCGCGAGATCAGGCAGTCGTTCATGGCTGCCGATCCGCTGGTTCCGTCGTAGTCTCCAGCGCAGAAGGCGTCATCGTACGCCTCGCCGTAGTTTCCTGCGGCGTCTAGGACTGCTGCCATCCATGTTCCCGCAAGCGGGTTGGTGGCAGTGCCGAGACCGAGGTTCTCGGTCAGAAGGCGGCACATTCCTGGGTCAGTGGCTGAGCCAGCGTCGTTGACGGCGCAGGCCGAGGTTGCCATGGCACCGTGGTTGCTGGACGTTACGCCCATCTCCTCCGCGGTTACCATTCCGTACCAGACCCATGCCACGACGTCCTTGAAGTCGGAGTCCATGTCGCGGGTTGCCGCGCCTAGGGGCTCCTTGGACATCAGCTCTGAAGCGATCCAGATGTCCACTCCGTTCATCGAGCCGTCGGTGTCGAGCTGCCACTTCTTGGCAACCATGGCCGACATGTCTCCGGTGAAGGCGTCGCATGATCCGTCGATGAACTTAGCAGTCGCCTCAGCGGCGTCGGCTACGGGCACGGACGTGAAGGCGATCTCCCTGGAGGCGAACCAGTCCTGCATGTTGCCCTCGGTAGTGGTACCGATTCCAACGCAGATGTTGGCTGCGTCCAGTCCAGCGGCCGAGTTTCCTGCAGCAGCTGCAGCGAACCTGTCCTCGCGGACCAGGATGCCCTGTCCATCGAAGAAGTTCATTCCAGCGAAGTCGGCGTTCAGGCTCGCGTCACGGCTGGTGGTCCAGGTCGTGGTGCGGATTAGAACGTCGATGGTGCCGGCGGCTAGCTTCTCGAACCTGTCCGATCCGGATGCGGGGATGTACTCAACGTCCGTAGAGGGGTTAAGTCCCAGAGCAGCGGCAACAGCTCGGCAGTATGAGATGTCCAGTCCCGAGCGTACGCCCGTGGCTGCGTCTAGGTATCCCATTCCGTACTGGGACTCCTTCACCCCGCACTTCATGGTTCCACGATCGATAATCGTGTCCAGGGTGCTCACCGGTGTAGCCTCTGCTATTCCAGCGGCTCTTCCTTCTTCTCTCGCGGTATCCACGTCATCTTGTGTGACGTCGGATCCCGCACAGCCTGCTAGGGCTGCGGTCATCATTAACAGCATCATTGTTGAAGCGAGTAATCGCTGCATGAGGCTTCTGACGCGATGTAGTAGGTATATACCTTCGCCTAGATGCAAAAAAAGCACCGTATTGGGCGCTATTGTGGTTCCTGAAGGAGGCTAGGTGGGAGGCGGGGTGGCAAAAAGCCACCCCGACCCCCGGTTTCCGAGTTTCTTAGGAGGTGATCCATCTGCAGGTTCCCCTACAGATACCTTGTTACGACTTAACCCTCCTCGTCGAAGGCAGGCTCGAATACCCCATAGAGAGGTAGCCTCACCCACCCACAACTAAGATGGTTTGACGGGCGGTGTGTGCAAGGAGCAGGGGCATATTCACCGCGCCTTTTTGAGACGCGATTACTACCTAATCCAGCTTCATGAGGGCGAGTTACAGCCCTCAATCCGAACTACGAACAGGTTTCGGGATAGCTATCATTCCTTTCGGAGCAGCAGCCCATTGTCCTGTCCTTTGTATTGCGCGTGTAGCCCATAGCATTCGGAGCATACTGACCTACCGTTGCCCTCCCCTTCCTCTGACTTAGCGCCAGCGGTCTCCCTATAGTGCACTGGATCCGGAGATCCAGTTAGCAAATAGAGATGAGGGTCTCGTTCGTTATCTGACTTAACAGAACGCCTTGCGGTACGAACTGACGGCGGCCATGCACTACCTCTCGAACAATCCGGTAAGTTCATTACACTGACCTTCATTTGTCCGTCGGCTATGGTGAGTTTTCCGGCGTTGAATCCAATTAAACCGCACAATCCTCAGGTTGCGGTGCTCCCCCGCCAATTCCTTTAAGTTTCAGCCTTGCGACCGTACTCCCCAGGCAGTGGACTTATCACCTTCGCTTCGGCACTGAGGATCCTCGGAGAATCCCCAACACCAAGTCCACAGCGTTTACACCTAGGACTACCCGGGTATCTAATCCGGTTCGTGCCCCTAGGCTTCGTCCCTGACCGTCGGATCCGTTCTAGTGTGGCGCCTTCGCAACAGGTGGTCCGCTCAGGATGACAGGATTTTACCCCTACCCTGAGCGTACCCCACACCTCTCCCGGTCCCAAGTCTG
>JAQXEZ010000004.1 GCA_029250605.1 Candidatus Thalassarchaeaceae archaeon | reverse complement strand
GGGGATTGGGGGCTGAAAACAAGATCGTCAATGTCCCGACCTCGATAGGCGGGAGGGCTGCAGCAAACGAAGTGCTAGCGGATGGGTTGGCCGACTCTCTACTAGGAGAGCATGCTATCGTTGAGCAGGTTCGAGCAATAGAGGAGGGCCTGAAGAGAATCTCGATGGATGGTGCGGTCACCTATGGCATGGGGATGGTGTCGGATGCCGCATCACAGGGGGCGGTTGAGACTCTGGTCATTGAGGCGGGGCTTCTTCGGACTAAAGAAGACCCTTCGGATTGGGGGTCAATCGCGGAAGCGGTCGAGGCCTCGAGCGGGAAGGTGATTCAGGCTTCCACAGAGCACGACGCAGGGAAGCAACTCGAAGGCATGGGTGGTGCAATCGCCCTACTGAGATGGAAGTTGGAATAGGCAACCCTCTTCACAGTATGCGGAGTGGACTGCATGGACATGGCTCCAGTGAGGATAGTTGGTCTTGGGCGCCAGGACAGGAGCGACGGCGCATCTGCCGTGGTGGAGAGCTCTCTAGAAATCGGGGCTGATGCCCAATTCATAATTGATCGAAGCGAGATAAGTGAATTCGACCAGGGCCTCATAGACTGGAGGGGGGTGCTAGAGTCGAAGCACTGGCTCGTGCTATCTTCTTCCTGCTCCCTAGACGGAGGGTCGATGAAGTGGGCCTGGGGTTCGTCCATGACATTCGCTGAGCTAGAGGGCTGCAAGACTGCCATGGTCGTCGATGTGCCTGATGAATCTGATCGTCTGGAAGAGGCGTGGGGGTCTGTTATTGAACGAATCAGGCAGATTCACCTGCTTTTCATCGGACCGAAGGCAATGAGGGGCATAGCAGAATTGGAGGACATCGAAGAAGGCCTGCTGCTTGGGGAAATCAGAAGCAGGAGCCTTGTCCCGATAGTGTGCTCTTTCGACCCAGAGAAGAGGGTCGCGAGTGTTTCTCACTCACTGGGGCAGGAGATCGTAGAAGTAGACAGGGAATTGAGTTTGGAAGGATGGCTCTCAGGGTTCCTCTGCGAGCTACCCCAATCGGGCTCGGGGACGTCTGGAATCGTATCTGCGGCGCGGTCCTCACCGGACTAATCCTGCTTCCCGCGAAGTCATCACCTGAAACCCCTTTTGAAGGGGCACCCGTTCGGCCGGACCCGCGAGGCCAAAGGGATGCCACTCAAACTAGGGCCAGCAGGAGTTCCCCTCTCTTGCAAGGGCCGCACCATTGTGGAGGGGATGGACGACATCACCGTATTGGGATTGGATGCAATGGAGGTTCAGACAGTCCGAACCATCCAACCCCAGCACTTTGACCAATACTGGCAGGCTGGCATCTTGTCGTGGAAGTCTGACTTCGAGATGAACATGCATGGGCCTTACTACGCAGAGCTACTTGGGAATAAGAGGGAGAGGAACAGGACACTTTCAAAGATGGAGACGAGCCTGCAAGCTGGCAAGATAGTCAACGCTAGACACCTGACATTCCACGTCGGCCCGTATGGGGAGTACGACCCGGGAACCGCTGCGAACGAACAGGTTGCAAACGTCATGTCGGGAATTGTCGAGAGAGTCAGAGAGGTATGGGGTGTCGAAGAGGAGGAGGAGGATTACGCCGCATTCCCTTGGGTCCACGAGTCTGAGCCATCACTGGTTGGGATTGAGACCTCGGGGAGGCAGGAGCTTTGGGGGACCGTCGAGGAGGTTCTGGAAGTCTGCAACCACGTAGAAGGAACTGTTCCAGTTTTGAATATGGGTCACATTCATGCTCGAGGGCACGGCAGGCTTAGGACCAGCGAGGATTATGCGGAGCTGTTCGACCAAGCCAGAGAAACCTACGGCGGTTCCACGTTCTATTGCCACTTCGCAGGAGTCGAGCACAGGATGGGGAACGCACTCCACTACACCCAAATCAAGAAGTCTGACCTGAAGTTCGAACCCTTCGCTGAGTACCTAGCAGAGGAAGGCAATTGGATGGACATCACGATAATCTCGGATTCCCCGCTACTAGAGCATGATGCAATGTACATGCTCCAGCACTATGACAAGGCGAGGCAGCGCCTGCTAGAGATCAGAGCTCGTGACGAACGTAGGGCTAAGCTTGCAGCCCAGCAGGGAATAGATCCAGAGGAGTTGAAGAAGAGAGAGGAAGAGGCTGCGGCTGCTAGGAAGAGCCAATTGACAGGAGATGCTGAGGAGCCGCCCAGGAAGGCACCTACGAAGGCACCTGCCAAGAAGGCCCAGACCGATGGAAAGGCCAGTAAATCCAGTGGAATGATAGCAATTGACGAGTCTTCGGACGAAGATGACGTGTTCTAGCTTCAGTGACCCCAATCAGCAGTCTAGTTCAATAACCTGTTTTGGGGCCGTGGGTTCATGGCGACAGGAACTGTGAAGTGGTTCAACTATGTGAAAGGATTTGGGTTCATTGGACGGGAAGATGGTGATGACCTCTTCGTTCATACAACCGAAGTAAACGGAAGAATAACCGAGGGAGACTTGGTTGAGTTTGAAGTTGGTGAAAGTGATAAGGGCCCGAATGCGGTCAACGTCAGGAAGATTGGCGACGCAGAAGAAGAGTAATTCTGTGCCCAGACTAGGGCGATAGGGCCTCTCTAAGAGGCCCTCCCTTACTCTTCCTCTATGACAGTCTTTTCCCAGTTCAGAACTATTGCCCCGTTGGCACTTATTCCCAGAACTGGTGACCACTTGCTGAAGTCAACATTGTTGTTTGCAGCGATCATTGCCCTTAGGTTGGAGACTAATGGGAGATCCAATCTAATCCCGAAGGGGGCTGTGTCCGATGCGAATAGAGGGGAAGGAGGTAGAGCCTCAACTGGTTCTGACTCGACTTCTTCTTCCTCGGATGAGTCGTCGATGGCCTCCGATGGACCGGATAATTCGGATGACTGCAGATCATGGGAGGAGTCGTCTTCGGTCAACGGCGCTTCTGGCTCGTAGTCGGAGACTCCGACCTCAGAGACGAACGGAGTTGCCCCCTCGATGGTACTGCCAATCTCTAGACCTCCACGCGAAGCATAGAGGACCGCTTGTCCGATCAGTGTGAGCGCCGCAAGGAATAGCATTAGGACCATAATAAGCTCGCCTTGTTGAATGCCCGTGTATATCAGTCCGGATGGCATGCCGACGAGGCTGATCATCCTCCTCCAACCATGGTCTCGGCTGAAGCCTACGACCACATGATGGAGGGAGAGGATCACTATCGAGATTCCGAAGGCAACCTCAAAATCTATCGAATTGGAGTACATTAGCATTGCGAAGAGGAAAAAGGCAGAGCCAAACAAGCCGAAGTCCTTCTCGATATCGAATGCATCGTTGACAGATTTCTCAGGGGTAATAGTCACCATTTCCTCGACGACCCGGCCATATGGGTCCTTCCTTGACCAAGAGAGGTACACCATGGCCAGCCCAATAGCAATCGGCCACAGTAACGCATTGTCGGCATGGATGGAGAAATCCACATCAATCCACCACCAAAGCGTCAGAGTCTGAACGAAGACAGCGCCATGGAGGAGGATCGGGATCCCGCTCTTGAGGCCCTCCCATGCTACTAACAGGGCCGATATGAACGGGATAGCACCAGAGATTCCCCCTGAAAGCAGGAAGAAAGAGTAACCTTGCAAGCTCGACGCTGCACCGACGTAGTCATAGAAATTGGTGTCTTGTTCAAAGGAGTCGCGGACGGCATTATGCAGGAGCACCCCCCTACGAACTAGGGCGAACTGGGCCATTCCGGCCAGACCCCCGACGACCCTTGCGAAATCGGCGTCGATTCCAAACGATCCATCTCCCATGTAATCGAAAAGCACCGATGAGGCCCAGAACCAGGCTAGAGGGGAAACCCAGAACCATAGCACGACCCCGTACTTCCATGCCGCGTATGTAAGAGCGGCCACGATGAGTATTGGTGCGGCTCTTGGGTCTGGGAGCAGGAAGGCGATCCCCATGAGAAATGCCAAACCGGGTCCGAACAGTTGCTCGGGACCATATCGTGATCCTTCCTCGCGTGCCCCCTCTGAGGGCAGGTAGAATGCAACTGCAGCTGGGATGGAGAACATTAGTATCGATGCCCACCTCGGTGTGTCGAAAGCCAGTACATCAGTAGTATCTCCCAAGTACGGTAGTTCTGCCATGATGTTCCAAATGATGTCGTTAGCATCATGGTTTGAACCGAAGAAGGACGCGTAGATTACAGCGAATACCGGCAGGCAGGCCAGCACCGGGGTGGAAACGTGCTTCGCTGCCCTCTGAACGGCGATTGCGAATACGGGAATGGCAAGTAAACCACCGGAAGTGTCGGTCAGACCAATGATCAGCAGGATCGACAGCGTCAGAGTCCCGAAGTTTCGTGCCTCCTGAGAGAGGTCAAGCAAGGTCTTCAGGCGGAAGTTAACTAGCAATGGGGCTGCGATGATCAAGAGGTCCCTAGTAGAGCGTGCAAGGATGTCGGCGCCCTCATCTGAAATTATCACAGCAGAGACCAGAGAGACGATGGAAAGGTATGAGATTCCGATTAGCCTCTCCAAAGGAGTGGTTTGGAAGGCGGCTCCCCCCTCGAATGCCAGAAGAGCGACGGCTAAGGCGGTACATGCGAGAGTCATCCTGATGGCATCCGTAGGCGAGGTTGCGAACGAGCCAGAATCGATGTTGCACATTAGGAAGACAAATAGCAGGAAGAGGATGGCTGCCATCTCGGGCCTCAATGACAGGCTCTCGTTCTCCACCCTCCAATTATGGCAAATCGCGAACAGGCTAACTGCTGCCACTAGAGGGAGTACTCTGGAAACAATGTCATCTGAAGATAAATCAAAGGACGAGAACAGTGTTGAGAAAACAACTGGGGATACTATCAGAGTCAGGAATGCGATCTCGGTGCCCCAATCAAGTTGGTTTTCGTCACTTTCAGACCTGGTTCTCAGGAATGAGTTCAGCTGATATAGGGTCGCGACTATTATTATTCCAACAAAGAGAAGGTGGGCCTCCTCGATAAGATCCACATTGAAGGATGCTAGCAAGAGGAGAAGGGAAGGCCCCTCGTAGAACTTAAGCCTCCCTCTGGATTGAGCCCAGATGCCCAGAGCCAAGACGGCAGGGAACAGAAGGAGAGATAGCCCGTCGATGACGCCGATAGTTAGTCCTCCGACTTCTAGGATGTTAGCCTCCGTTTCGCCTGCCCCGATGAACGAGGAAACCGTCCATGAGGCAACCATAGCGACATATGTGGCTCTGACTACCCAGTCCCTAGCCTGTGGATGGGTCTCCAAGTAGACAAAGGCAGAGACTCCCACGAACCATGCAAGCATTGCAGCCTCGTCGGAGAGCAAGGCCAGTGCAAGGGCCAGGCCGACCGGCATCGCTGGGGTCCTCTGCATCGTGGTCGGAGCGAACCAGCCCACGAGCAGTGCGACCCAAAGCCAGAAGGTAAGTCCGAATGGTGCCTGGGAAAGCGTCTGTCCAGCGATGATGAAATCTGTGCCGTCGGCAGCGATAATCTGGCAGAATAGGATGGCTGCCACTACCGCTCCGGAGCCGTTCTCTACCATTCTCTTGGAGAGGCTTCGATCGGTGGCTGTGATCCCGACCAGTACAACGGCGGGCACCAGGAGGCTAGCGTGCTCGGTCTCCCCCCATGAGCTCAGGGACATGAAAATCGGGAGTCCCACTGCAGCGCCCGAGGCGAGGAGGTAGAGGATGGCCCTGTCTAGTCTGAGTGAATACAGGATGGCGGAACCGGTAAGAAGAACGACTGAGATGGTGATGAATTCCTCCAGCTCGCCTCTGGAGTATTCTAGCCAAATCTTGACCCCGCTGAAAACCACGGCCAAGGGGGCTAGCACCACCACAGTCCTAGGGAGGGTCCCGAGTGAGTGCCTCCGTATTGAGAAGGTGCTGATCTCCATCACTAGAAGAATTGCCGCAGTCTGCAGTGCCGCTAGCCAGACTGGCATCCAAACATCCCCTTCTTGGAATTCTATCCACCCCATCTCTGGTCCCGCGTAGAACACTGCAAATCGGGAAAGCCACACTGCTGAGAGGGCTCCCATCAGAACCGCTATGGCCCCTCCGTACTCCTCTATCGGGTTCTCCACCCTGTCTTTCCCGTATTGGTGCCTGAACCACTCATGCATGCCTATCACAGAAACTGCTGTAGCCCCGGTAATGATTCCCAGGGTCAGGAAAGAATAGTCGTCGCTGACATTTACGACGGTGACGTAGTATATCGCATATGCCAGCATTAGCCCACCTGCGACTAGGGATGCGTATAATCCGATGATCGATGCATCGTAATCTGAACGTAGGACTGTATTTTGTGGGCTCTGACTCATGACCCCTCTTATGTCGAGTGGGTCTTCTACTTAGTGCCGGAACGGAGTTTGTTTCCCACCCCCTGTACTAGGAAGGCTTGAAGTCAGGACGGTGGTGGCGGGGATGCTACGGGACTGTAGCTCAGCTGGGAGAGCGCCGCACTGAAGATGCGGAGGCCGCTGGTTCAAGTCCGGCCAGTCCCACCATCAACTTGCATCTGAGAGGATGTCAGTCTGGAGTTGGTGCAATTTGGAAATTCCTATCTCTGCCGCATCGATCAGGGAATCCAGATCCTTCCTAGAGTAGGTCGCCTCCTCGCCAGTACCTTGGACTTCTACGAATTCACCTGCACTTGTCATCACGACGTTCATGTCCACATCCGCATTGCTATCGAGGATGTAATCCAGGTCTGTCCAAATCTGTCCTTCAACCATGCCCACGCTGATTGCGGCCACATCGTTTGGCATCACGGACATCTCGTGCGAATCCATCTCTTTCTGGCTGAGTTTTTCCTTCTCCGCTCCCTTCCTAATCTCCTCCCTGGTCAGTCTCTTCCCCTTGGGGAGGCACTCGCCCGAGGCGATTAAGCGTCTGACTGCGAGCCTGAGAGCGATATTTGCTGCCGTGATCGAGGCGCACCTCGTCCCTCCGTCAGCATTCAGTATGTCACAGTCGACGGTGAGGGCCACTGGGCCTAGTTGCTCTAGGTCGACAGCCCCTCTCAGAGATCTTGCCACTAGCCTCTCAATCTCCATAGTCCTACCCTTGGCCCCGCTTCTTTCCCTGCGGAATCTAGTGTCTGTTGAGCCTGGTAGTAGAGAGTACTCGGCATGAACCCAGCCCCTGTCGGAATCCCTTGGGAACCATCTTGGTAGTGATGGAGCCTTGGTTACGCACACTAGCACCTGCGTGTTTCCCTGGTTGTACAGGATAGATGCCAAGGCATTGGGGGTGAAGTCTATCTTGACCTCGATTTCTCGGATCTCATCATTTGCTCTGTCGGTACTGCCGACGCCCGTCTTCATCTTCGCCATAGCCTTCCGAAACCAGTTCCTCGGATGAATCATTCGCGTCGCGCGTGTGGAGGTCTGAATGAGTCTACCACCTCAGAATCTGTTGTAATGTAGGGGCCCCCGATCAGATCGACGCAGTAAGGGACGGCTGCAAAGACCGAGTCAAGAATCTCTCTTATTGATCTTGGAGTGCCAGGGAGGTTGATCACCAATGAGGAGCCTCTGACTCCAGCCGTCTGTCTTGAGAGCATCGCAGTGGGGACGTAATTCATCGAAATTGCGCGCATCTGCTCTCCGAAGCCGGGTAGCATCCTATCGCAGACTGCCTCAGTCGCCTCGGGCGTTACGTCCCTTGGAGATGGGCCGGTTCCCCCCGTGGTAACGACGACGGAGCATCCCTGGTTGTCGATTAGATCGACGATAGCCTCCTCTATGTCCTCCTTTTCATCTGCTACAAGTCTCCTAATGACTTTCCACTGTGATGTCACAGCATCTTGGAGGAATGACTCGATGGCCGGTCCACTTAGGTCCTCGTACTCTCCCGAACTAGCTCTGTCAGAGGCGGTCAGAACTCCGAAATGGCACAGTTCGGAAACACCCATTGGCAGTCCGTAGAGGCAACCAGAGAAAACGCCGTCGGTACACTTGGAATTCGATGGGCACGTTCAAAGACCGCCGATTCGAACAGGCATCTCCGGAGGTAATGAGGTGCTGAGTCTTCCCCAACACGCACTGACAATCGTTTCCCAAATAACGTCGTGTCTGGTGCATCTATGGCCAAATGAATCGTTGGTTGAAATAGTCTCGTCGCCCAATCTCTGATACGGGTGATAAACATGAGTGACCAGACGAAGTATGCAAACCAGATAGCAATAGTGAAGGAAGAGTGCCCCAATGCCGATGAAGAGGAGATTGGGAAGGAATTTGCTAGGTATGAGGGGGACTTCCTTATCCCTCCCGAGGATGCATTGAGGTCCGTAATAAGGAAGTTCCAGGTTTCCACTGGTGTTGAAGTTTCGGCTAATAAATCCCCGCCAGTCCGTGAAGAGAAAAAGGTCGACAGGTTCTCAGAGTTGGATGCCGATGACAGGAATGTTGCAATTGAAGTGGCGGTTGTTTCCTATACGCCAAGAACCCAGATGGTTAGGGGCGAGGAGAAGCAGATTGCCTTTGGATGGGTAGAAGACAACCCCCATGAGGCTAGCTCCGAGAGGGTTAGATGGGATTACAAAGACTGGGGGAACAAAGGCGAGTCCATGATTCCCGGTTCAGTCGTAAGGCTAGAGGGTGCCTCCGTAAACGAGTGGAACGGAAAGCGATCCCTGAACATCAACCGAACGACTAGGGTGACGGTTGTGAAGGAGGGGAGTGGTTCGGCACCTCCAACAAGCAACGAGCCACTGAATATCGCGAGAGCCTCTGAGGTTGAGGGGTTCGTAAACGTGGTCGGGAGGATCATGTCAGCAAAGTCTGATGTAATTATTAGAAAGGATGGGAGTGGAGAGATCCCCATAGTTCGTGGGAGGATATCCGATTCATCGGGCAGCATAGGCTTTCTCTCATGGAAGGATTTCGAGCATGAAGTAGGCTCGCTAGTGAAGATCGTTGGTGCGTCCGTAAGGAAGTTTCGAGAGACGCCGGAGATTCAAATCAATGATGGGACTGTGATCGAGGCATATCACGATACATCATTCCCAGAGGTTAGCGAGTTAGCGAAGTCGGAGAAGGTGAGCATCGCTGACCTGAGAAATGGAATGAGGGACGTGTCTATCACATTACAGGTTGAGAGTTGGGAACAAAGATCATTCGAAAGCCAGAATGGTGAATCCAAGACCGTTAGGAGCGGGGACGTGATGGACCCTAGTGGAAGATGTAGGCTCACAGCATGGTGCGAATTCGATCCCAGTCCCGGAGAAACCATAATGATCGAAGGAGGAAGGGTTCAGTTCTGGCAGGGCTCTCCTGACCTAGTCATAGATGACATGAATCAGGTGAAGTTTCTCTCCGAATCACCATGGGATGCAATTGACCCCCAGAATCACTGGGTTGAGGTTGACCTGACTAGCCTCACACAAGGAGGATCCCGAAGAGGGATTTCAACTTCAGGAAGTATCGTGATGATAAGACCTGATTCGGGGATGATAGAGAGATGTCCCGAATGTAGAAGGGTACTAAGAGATGGTTCGTGCTCAGAACACGGGTCTAAGATTGGAGAAGAAGATCTTAGGCTCCGCTTTGTACTAGATGACGGGGTTTCTAATGCTAGTCTGATCCTCGGTAGAGAAACTTCCGAGACTTTCCTGGGCATGGGGATGGATGATGTCAAGAGTGAGATATCCAATGTTGGAAGAGAGGTTTTTGTTTCAAACCTGAAAAATCGCATTCTCGCTAGAAAGATGGGGGTTCACGGGAGGTGCTTAGTTGACGGGCAAGGTGCAATGTTGATGGCAGAACGAGTAGAAATTCTAGTTCCGGAGCCGAAAGAAGAAGCCGAAGAAGTCATGAAAAGATGGGAGGTGGAAATATGATGTCAACATCTGGAGTCAGAGTAGGTAGGCAGAGTGCAATTCGAATTTTTGCGCAGGAGTACTCAGAGTCTTCCTTAGTAGAGAGGGGCGTAGGTGAGTTTGCGCCGAGTTTTGTCATCACTAAGCTAGGTGCGAGGGTGAATCGTTGTCTGGTCTGTGGGGGGCTAGAAAGAATGGAGAGGAGGGATGGCGATTCGGGGCCTTACTATGCCGGACAACTCAGAGATCCTTCGGGAACTCATTACTTCAATGTAGCTCCATTCCAACCAGAGCTTCATCCTGATGCAGAGGAGCTTCTAGCAAGATTTGAAACTGGAGACTCAATTCTTGTTTCTATGATAGGAAGGCAACAAACTAGGGAGTCTGAGGATGGCGGCATTTTCACCTCAATTAGGGCTGAGAGCTTCACCGAAATAGATCTCGAGACATACAAATCATGGATGGTAGAGGCTGCTGATGCTACTCTCAGGAGGCTAAGCGCATATGATTCATCACAAGGGGCGGAATTAACCGAAGAAGGGTTAAGGGACGCTGGGGTTCCGAATGACCTTGTTTCGGGGTTGGTTAAGTCTCGAGAACATTACTCTGAATTTGATACAGAGGCTTACAGGGTTTGGGTTCTCAAGGCTTTCTCTAGGGCCCTAGGAAGAGCAGAAGAAACAGAGGAAATTGTCTCTAACAATGATTTCGAACCTGCTATTGAGAAGACTGTTCAGGCAAACGAGAGTGCTGATCCAAGAGACGTAATATTGGGAATAATGAATTCCAATGAGGGAGAACTAGTTGGATACGATGACCTTGTTGCGGCTTGCATCTCGGCTGGCTCATCTGGAGAAGCGGCGGAGGATGCCATAGAGCACCTCAGGGACGTTACAATGGAAATCTCAGAACCTAGATTCGGTTTCTTCTCTAGTTCTTCATGACCCTTCCCTAATCGCCGTTTGAATCTAGTGAAGACAGTTTAGACCTGATTCTATCGATTGCTGCACCCGTATCCTCCACCAATGGGTTTTTTTCTCCGTCTGAGGCCATTTCTGCACCCTTCACTTCGGCGATGTTGGTCGCGACCATGAGGACCCGGTGCCTGACGAATTGCTCGCTAATTGGCCACCCCCTCCTGTCGACTAGTCGTAGTAGGAGGTCCCTCTCAGAATCCCCCCATGAGCCTCCGTGACCCCTTAGTATGGTCCCCACCATTCTCTCTAGATCACCCACTCTGGAATGAATTGTCAGAATGTCCCCCTGAACGTGACTGGGTTGATTGTCCAGGCCCATCAATAATGAGTCACTGGCATCCTCCAGTAAGGCTTGGGCGGGGACTGCATGGAATTCATCTGTGGCAATCTCCGTATTTGTCCCCCCTTCCACCTTGACTTCTGGCTCTGATTCCTGGAAATGAGAGGTCTGGAGTCCATTCCTCCTCAGGCTCCGCTTGATCCTCCCCCACCCATTCATCTGACTTGTCAGCACCCCTGCAACTCTCCCCATCAGAACGGTTCGATTCCCAGTAAGATCCAGCTCTAGCTTCTTACACATCTCATGCAAGTCATCCCTGTTCATCTCGGCCAGATTCTCTATTGTCATCCTTCGTGAGTCGAAACTAAGGTGCAACCAAAGCCGCTGTCTCCTCTCCTTGTGGGATCCAGAAGACTTGATTCCGAAGACCTTCAGAACATCCCTCATTTCCTTGTGGGACATAGACTGTATTCCTTCCCAAGACAAATCTAGTTCAGCGAGGACCTGGCTTCTAATCAAACGGGCTCGGAGAACCTCCACTGAACCGGACTTCGATATTCCCGAACTCTCCGCCCTCTGCCTCAGATTCTGAAGACGCTCCGTATAGAGAGAATTCAGTAAATTAGAGTCCACCCTCATGATAACAATAACGCCTCGAGAGGGTTCCTTAGTTATCGATTGCCCCAATCTTAGCGAGTAAATGATGATTTGAGGGGCGAAAAATCGTCACGGTTGCTATTCTGGGATAAATGGCGGGGCATCTTCGTCAGTGGGGTGATCACGGGGGACATCCCTTGTAGACTCGTTTACGAGATTCCCCCAATCCATCAATAGAGCAATGACGGCCCTCTGATACTCGCTCATTGCCACTAGCCTCTCCAACGAAAGCGTCCTCCTCCCATCTTTGGACAGCGTTTCCATCCGTATCTCAACCCTGACCTCATCGTGGTAAATCTCCCCATCAGGGTCGTGGCAGGATTGTTCCAACACCAAGTCGCGATTCGCCTCTGCCTGTCTGAGGATAGCGCCTACATTCCTGTGTCTAACCTCCAATCCTATGACGTCATGCATCGAGGTTTCCAATTCCCTCATTATCCTACTCTGGACCCAAAGAACGGTATTGCCCTCGGGTTCGGTGAGTTTTGCTGCTAATCGATTTGGGAATCCTTTTCGAGAAACTACGGCGATTAGGTCGGAATATGGAGGTGGGACAAAGTGAGGTGCACCTCTCTCATTCGGCTGGGACATCAGAGTGTGCCTCCTCTCAGTCTGGTTCGTCTCATCGTACTCTGACCTTGAAATCACGAATCCGTCGATTTCTCCTTTCTCCAGCAGTTCGGCCAACGCCTTAGGGAGGCCTCTTGGGTCCTCTGGTGGAACGAAACCGGAAACCAAAACCCCCAGTTCCTCGGATGAGACTGCTTGCAGGTCTGGCCTCGCCCTGAGAAGTTGTCTGCGGATCAAAACTGAATCTGAGACTATTATTGCGGACTTGGGCTGGTATGTGAGACGGTCTGGGGATACTAGAACCTGACTTGCGCGCCTGGGAGTTCTGGCCCCCATTACCTGACAGCCACTATCAGAGATCGCTCCCTCTCTTCCGGAAATCTCAGTCGCTGGTATTGCCAACAGATCGAGGTCCCCCTCTGAAAGCGATTTTATTCCAGAGTCTAAACCCTTGACGGAAACGACTGAATGCTCGATATCCTCCAATTCGTTGGACTCGAAGTGAGTGGATATCTGTGAAGACACTTTGCAAGAAGGCGAATCCAGAGTTCCAACAACTATCCGGTTTTCCATCGCATCCACCTCAAGGGGGGGGGCACGCCATGTACCCAATCTGAGCGGCGTGCGCACCCGTTGATATATGCGACCCCTAGGCTGAAGACATCATGGAAGCGGAGAAAATGGGGTCAATGACTCTAGATTCTATCAAGAACTTAGTCGAGGATTCCATAGAAGAGTTGGTCCTAGAAAAAATGAGTTCGAAACTCGATAAGCCGGTGATGTCCATCGCTAGTGGCGTGCTTCTGGGAGGGGGGAAGAGGTATCGCCCCATACTGGCCATACTTTCTTACAAAGCTGCGGGGGGAAATGACTACAGAGAGGCATTAGACCTAGCCCTATCCTCTGAGTTAATTCACACGGCGACTCTAGTCCATGACGATGTGAACGATCAATCAAAAATGAGGCGTGGCAAACCGACAATACACTCGACCCATGGGTCCTCTCATGCGATAATCTCTGGTGATTACCTGTTCGCATTGGGTTTCGAACTCGGGGCCAAGTACGAAGAAAGAGTAGTCGGAAATGTGAGAGACTCGTGCGCAGGGATAGCGTCGGGAGAGATCCTGCAGATCGAGCACATAAATGACCTGAATACAAGTCCAGAGGACTACTACGCAATTATCGATGGTAAGACTGCTGGGCCCTTCGCCTCAGGCTGCACGAGTGCCGCAATGATAGCAGGTTCGAGTGAGGAAGTTTCCGATGCATTGTGGGGCTACGGGATGGAACTTGGGAGGGCCTTCCAACTTGTGGATGACATCCTGGACTTGGTAGGGGACGATCTCATCGGTAAGCCACGCGGAACGGATGTCCACGATGGGAAAATGACGTTGCCCATCATCTACGCACTAACAATGCTACATGGGGCCGATAGGGATCAACTAAGAGACGTCCTGATCAACTTCGGAGGTGACAGGCTGCATGAGTTGGTCGAACTACTGGAGCAGGCAGGTTCATTCGAATATGCTAAATTACTTGTTTCTAACCATGTGGAGAGGGCTCTGGACCATATCGAGAGTCTCCCCGACTCTGAGGAGAAGGAAATGCTAACGGAGATCGCTTTGATCTCGGAGTCAAGGACCAACTAACTGAGGTGCTTCCCCTGGACAAGGAGAAGTACTGGGATACGATAATCATCGGTGGTGGCCCAGCAGGTAGCACCGTTGCAAGATATGCATCGGAAGGTGGTTTGAGTGTCTTGGTTATTGATGGCAGGGACCCAATAGGTTCTCCACTACAATGTGGAGAATTGGTCCCTACAAACGAGGAGATGAAGAGACTGTGCCCCCGGGTTCCAGAAATGGACGATCTTTTCAGAACTCCTGAGAATGCCGTCTCTAGAATCTGTGAGAAAATGAGGATTGTCAAGCCAAATGGCAAGGGTATGGACTTCGATTTCGAAGGGATGGTGCTGGACAGGGTCGCACACGATGAGGCTTTGGTCGAGCTAGCACGTTCAAAGGGTGCAGATTACCTCTTAGGGGAACGCGTCAAGCGTGTCGAGGGGAATTCCGTGGTCCTATCCAATGGGGCAACTATGAGGGGGAGGGTGATTGTCGGGGCCGGAGGTCACAATGACCCGATTAGAAAGCGATATTGGGACGAGGGGTCCCTTAACATCCCTGTAAAATTCGCACTCAAGAATGGGCGCCATTCCGACGCGCTAGAGTTGCACTTCGGATCCGTGGCCCCAGGTGGGTATGCCTGGGTCTTCCCGAAGGACTCAGGGTCGAATATTGGATTAGGAATACAGAGAAAGATGTCTAGAGGCAGGAGCCTGGAGAAATATGCGAATGATTTCATCGAACGATTCGAAGGAGAGGAGGGTTTTCGAGGAGCTGGATATCTTCCGATGTCAGGTGCCGTTCGTACTTTTGTGAAGGGCAATTACCTTCTGGTGGGGGATTCGGCAGGAATGGTTCTGCCATCAAACGGGGCAGGAATCACCATCGCGATGATTGGAGGGAGGATTGCAGGAGAGGTGATTTCCGAGCATCTCAATAACGGCACGGACCTGAAAGAATATGAGAAGAGATGGGAGACTCAGATGGGGCATGTGATGCGAAACTCGAAGAGGGCTTTCGCCATTGGAAGCATTATGTTCAGATTCCCCGATTGGGTCCTGAATATTGTATTCAACCGTCTGACGAAGGGGATGATTTGGAGGGCTGTGACCTGTCGGAAAGTCTTCTGGTTATTTTAAGGCGCGCGAGCGGACCAGATAGTTGCCATCCCTGGGAAGATTACTCGAGCCTTGACATCTACGAATCCGACCTCCTTCAACATAGAAACATAATCCCTGGTTGTTCCGAATTCAGAGTACGTCTTTGTGAGCCACTTCCATGGGTGGTCTCTCTGGCCACATACTAACCTGGCATATGCCCCTACCCAGACCCTCATCCATAGAACCCCTAGAAAACCGTGAACTCGATTCATCTTGGCAGGATCTACAATTATTATGGGAGAGCCCGGCCTTAGAACTCTTAGGGATTCAGAGAGGCCGGCTTTCTTGTCGTACCAATCCCTGAATGAGAACAACGAACATAGTGCGTCAAAGGAGTCGTCATCGAAAGGAAGTTCTTCTGCAGTACCCTCGACGAAAATTGCCGGATCATCGCCCCTCTCCTGGCGGGAAGAGTTCACTCTTTCCTCAGCTGCAGCGAGCATTTCGGGAATTGGATCTAGGCAAACCATCTCCCTGCCAACGACATCCTCTGCGAAGCTTCCGGGACCGCAACCAACCTCCAGGATTTTCCCGTCCGGAAGCATCCCCCTGACCATTCGACGCCATCTTGATACCTGTCCCAAGGTAGCGAAGCGATTGATTTTATCATAGACTGGGATTGTGGCCAATAGGTTTCTCTGGAGTTCATCCCAATCATCGACACCCATCCCCTGCACGTCCATGTTGTAGTCCCAGAGAAGGCCGTATTTGGAAGGTTCCCGAGAGGGTGCATAGACAGAGTCAAACTAGTGGAATGCGCGAGGTTATCATCATAAACTCATCAACGGTCGCCGAATTCACCGTAGGTGCATAGAATGGGACGAGAAGAGGTTCTACGAGCAATAAGACAAGCCGAGAGTGAGGCAAAGCAAACTATAGCCGACGCAGAGTCAAAGGCAGCAGAGATTGTTTCGAAGGCAAGGCTGACTGCTACTGAGATAATCCAAGCAGGAAGATCGGACTCTGAGGCCTATGCCCAGACTAAGATTTCCGAAGCGAGAAGTGCTGCCGAGAGTGAGGCGCAGAAGGTATCCAAAGAAGGAGACTCGACAATCGGTTCAATTCACGACGGTGGGGAAGGAAGCAGAGAAGTTGCAGTTAATGCAGTTCTAGATGCCTTCAGGTCCTGAAATTCTAGAGGAATTAGATGTCACAAGTAAATACTCAGCAGATGGGCCGGATGGTTGCTGCTGGGAACAAGGAGGATTTGGGGCAGATTGTAGATATCCTTGCCCGTCTCGAGGCCTTGCACATTATCGATTACGATGGCAGTGAAGATGGGTTCTCGCTTGGTTCTCCGGAAGAGGGTTCAGAGGAGGTCGGGCGCGAACTAGTCAAGGCAAGAGCAGCGGCTTCGGTAGTGGAGGCATCGGGTCCGGCAAGACCAGTTCCTGCTGGCCCGGTCAGGGATTCTCTCGGGGGTGAGCTGCCCTCCAAGATTGATCAGGTTCTTTTGGATAGTTCGAGAATTGATGACTTGGGGAATGAAATCTCCTCCCTTACAGAAGAAGAGGAAGCCCTCTCACAAATCTCTCCCCTAGGAATTGACCTTGAGCTTCTTGGTGGTTACAAAACGATCACAGCATTCGTTGGAACAGTGGAAAACATTGCTGAAGCGAGAGAGGCAGTGGGTTCCGGGTTAATCATCGAAGGGAAAACCGGGAAGTCTGGATTAATTGCTGCGTTCGTCAGAAACCAAGAATCAGGGCAAACTTCTTCCAAACTGGAACGGGCTGGATTCGAAACCATTCAGATTCCAGAGGGAGAGGGTTCGGCTACTGACCGACTATCTGAGGTTAGGAAGGCGAAGGGCACCCTAGAGGGAGAGAAGTACGACCTAGAAAAAAGGATAGAAGATTGGAGCAAATCGAATGGGGAGATGCTTCTTTGTGGACTGGAAGTCCTGGAGAGGGATCATGATGTGTTGACCACCCCAGTTAGAATAGCGGTGTCCGAGCACGCCTTTGTCATCGATGGATGGGTTGCAATGGGTAGATCCGAAGAAGTCCGGAGGGCGCTGAAGGACATATGCCTATTCACAGAAGTAACCCCATTCGAGATGGAAGCGGGCGGAGGGGGTCACGGACACTCTGACCACCACCATAGTCAGAAGATGCCACCAATTGCATTCCAAGAAAGGAACTCGAGCAGACCAATGGAATTGCTTACCGATGCTGTAGGAAGGCCTGCTTATGGAAGAATTGATCCCACGGTATTCATGTTCATCACCTATCCTATTTTCTTCGGAATTATGCTTGGTGATATGGCATACGGACTCGTGACAATGGGTCTTGGTGCACTCCTAATGAGTAAATCTGGGACAAACGAGATGCTGAAGTTGGGTGGAAAATTCCTGATGTACATTGGATTTGGGACCATCGTCTTCGGTTACATATACGCAGAGTTTGCTGGATGGGAAATTTTCCCTCATTACGGTTCAAACCCGGCTGTGGCTCTACAGATGTTCTACCCAGATATTCCCGAGGGAACTTATCACGCATGGAGTGCTTCACTCCCACTAGGAATCGAACTGGCCTTTCCCTTCCACAGAGTGGTCATGGTTGATAGTCAGGGGAATCTAGAACATTTGATCCTACTTACCATCTATTTGGGTATGATTCACGTATTCCTTGGACTTGTGATTGGATTCAGAGACATAATGCTTTTCGGCAATGGTCATGGAGGATTTGGGTTCGTCTGCGCATTCTTTGAGAAAGGCGCATGGATGATCCTTCTAGTTGGGGGATTCATGTTTGCCTATGGCTTCATAGGACCGGCCGACTGGATGATGGAACCGGGTGCAGCGATTTCGATTGTTGCAACTGTGATGCTAATGTGGACTCTTTACAAGTATCATGGGGTGCCGTTTCCAATCAATATCGGACTTGCTCCCATAGAAGCAGTTGGCATGATGCCCACAGTGATATCTTATGTCAGATTATTCGCGGTTGGTGTTGTGGGCGTCAAAATTGCAGAAACTGGAAATTCCATGCTATTCGATGAAATTACCTTCGATGAGCCTCTAATGGCAATCGTACTCATACTCGGCTGGTTGGCGGTTCAGTTCTTCGCATGGGGGCTGGGAGTATTCAGCCCGAACATTCACGCTGCAAGATTGCACTTTGTAGAGTGGATGAGGCAGTACTATGACTCAAGCGGGGAGGCTTTCAACCCATTCGGCCTTCGAACGCAATACGTGGAGGTTGACTAAATCAGATTCCAAGCCTAGGCTTGAAAAAATAAGGAGGAAAAAAGAATGAATAACAGAAAAACAATGACTGGAATGAGTACCCTGATGGCCCTATTCTCGTTTGCAATGTTTGCATCCGTGGTTTCGGCAGCAGAGGGAGACGCGGAAACGACGTCCTACAACTGGGATGCAGCAAAGCTTGGCGCGGGAATAGCACTAGGACTGGCAGGAGTCGGTACTGGACTAAGCCAGGGGCCAATTGGAGCAGCAGCAGTGGGAATGATTGCCGAGGATTCGAGCAAGTTCGTAACTGGACTGATCTTCACCGCTCTACCAGAGACCATCGTACTGTTTGGATTCCTTGCACTATTCCTGCTCTGAGCAGAGTGCGATATCCATACGGAATAGGAGGTTAGAAAATGACACTTGATGCATTGGCAGCAGAGATTGCCAGACAGGCGGAGGCGGAGGCTGCGGCTATCGTCGAGGCCGCTCAAACAGAGGCTAAAAGAATCGAAGAAAGGGCACGGAACGAGGTCTCTGAAGTCTCCTCCATTTCTTCGGACAAAGCCGAAAAGGAGAGTGCGCAATTGTCTGTAGAGGTAGTTGCCTCTGCCAGGCAAGCGAACCAGAAGAGAGCGCTAATCGCTCGCAGAGAAGAGTTGGATGCAACATGGGAGACTGTGAAAAATGAGGTCGGGTCGTCCAAAATGAAGGGAAGGAAGCAGATACTCGACTCATTAGTCAAAGAGGCTAACAAATCCAAGTCTGGAATGATTATGAGACCTGTAGCTTCAGACAGAACGGCTCTTTCCAAGAGTAGTTTCACCATGGGTGAAGATATCGAGGGATTGGGTGGATTTGTTCTTGAATCAAAAGACGGTTCCACAGTGTTGGATTTCAGATTCGACTTCCGATTGGAAGCGGCTTGGAAATCTAGCCTTGGGGAAGTAAACAATATTCTATTTGGAGAACAGTGAGGGAGAGAGATGTCAAGGGCGCTGAACGGTCGTTCGAATCTATACAACGCTGCTGCGCGGGCGAAGGCCCGCAAAGCCTCGTTGATAGATACGACAAGGATGCGCCAGCTTATCCAACAAGGCACTGACTCGATTGGAGCTAGCATTGGAGAGATGGGGTACAGAGCAGAGATGGACATCTATGGATCAAGGATGAGTGGGGCTGATGCCATCGAGGCAGCGTTGTTCCACAATCTGGATAATGATTTGGCAGGAGTTCTGAAGTTCTGTCAGGGTCATTTGAAATCTCTAGTCGCTATCTATGTGGAACGTTTTGACTACGAGAAAGCAAAGACTGTACTCAGGGCGATAAATGGCGGAGCATCTGATGAAATAATAGAATCCCAGATACTACCATCTGAGAATCCAAGAAACGCCCCTTGGTTGAACATCGTGAGGAATACTGAAGGACTTCAAGAGGCGATTGAGGCTATGTCTGGGACATCCTGGGGGATGACCCTCTCAAAACTTGATGCCGATGCCACTCTCGAGGACATGGAGAATGCATTGGACTTGCAATACTTCTCTGATGCGCTGAAGGCAGTTAGAGGAAGGGATGGCGGACCAAGGCTCCGGAGATACCTAAGGATGGAGATTGACCATAGGAACGTGATCAACGAATTCCGTGCAATTAGAATGGGGATGACTGTTGAAAAGCGTCAATCCATGGTAATCCCGGGAGGAAAGATTGACTCCGGGACTATGAGGCAGGCCTGTCAGGCAGAGAGCGACGAAGAGCTAATCGAAACCCTCCGAAGAAGTAGCTCGTTCGATGACTCTGGTTTTGATGAGGCCATGGCTGAAGCGAAAAGGATGGGGAGTTTGGACCCATTTGCAGAACTACTCTCCCATCAGAAGCACACGGTTCTGAAGAGGTTCGCCCACCTGAGCCCAATTTCTCCATTCCCAATCATATACTATATCGAAAGGAAGGCCCTGGAAGTCAGGAATCTGCGGTTGCTTGTGCGTGGCAAGGCTGTTGGACTTCCAAACGAAGTACTGGAAGCGCATATGGACTACTGAGGTGAAGATGTGAGAATAGCAATTGTAGGACCATTAGAATTCACACTAGGATTCCAACTCGCAGGAGTTGAAGAACTGTATAACCCGTCTGATGACGAAGAGATGGAGAAGATTCTCAGAGGCCTCCTGAATCAGACAGAAGTGGGGGTTGTCGTAATGGACAACTCCGATTTAATGAGACTCCCAGAGAGGTTGCGCCTGCAACTCTCTGAGAGCGTGATGCCCACTGTTTTGGGCATTGGGACCGAGGAGGACAATACCCTCCGCGAGTCCATCAAGTCGGCACTTGGTGTCGATCTATGGAAATAAGATTCGAACAAAAAAGGAAGTGAAAAAAAATGAGTGAAGAAAATGGAGTAATATACCGGATTTCCGGGCCAGTTGTGACTGCGATAGGGATAGCACCTCGAATGTACGAGGTGGTAAGAGTCGGGAATGAAGGTTTGATGGGAGAAGTAATCGAACTGCATGGCGACCAATCAGTGATACAGGTGTACGAAGAGACATCTGGGGTCAAGCCTGGGGAGCCAGTGATTAGGACAGGGCAGACGCTGTCAGTGCAACTTGGCCCTGGTCTACTAACCCAGATCTATGATGGCATTCAGAGGCCACTGCCGAAGTTGGAGGAGACGATGGGAGTCTTCATCACCCGAGGGGTGGATGCGGATGGACTAGATCTTGAGAGGAAATGGGATTTCAATGCTAGCGTAAAGGCCGGAGACGAGATTTCTGCAGGCCATGTGATCGGAATTGTCCAGGAAACCGAGACTATCGAGCACAGAGTGATGGTACCACCTGGAAAAGGAGGAGTCGTCAAGAAGATTGACTCTGGTTCATTCAACATCACCGAGACGGTGTGCAAGCTTGAGGATGGGACGGAAATTGCAATGATGCAGGAATGGCCAGTAAGGCATCCAAGACCATTCATCCAGAAGTATGCCCCTGACGTTCCGCTGATGACGGGGCAGAGGATTCTCGACTTCCTCTTCCCACTTGCTAAGGGAGGGACTGCTGGAATACCAGGTCCTTTTGGTTCAGGAAAGACGGTGACTCAGCAACAGCTCGCCAAGTGGTCTGATGCCCAGATAGTGGTCTACATTGGATGCGGAGAGAGAGGGAACGAGATGACTGAAGTTCTCGACGAGTTCCCCCACTTGATTGATCCAAATACAAACAAACCCCTGATGAACAGGACTGTTATGATAGCTAACACATCAAACATGCCTGTGGCTGCTAGAGAGGCTTCGGTGTACACCGGAGTTACAATTGCGGAATATTTCCGCGACATGGGTTACAATGTAGCCCTGATGGCAGATTCCACTAGCAGATGGGCAGAGGCGATGAGGGAGATTTCTTCTCGGCTTGAAGAGATGCCTGGTGAAGAGGGTTATCCTGCATACCTTTCCAGTAGACTAGCTGAGTTCTATGAGAGGGCTGGAAGGGTCCAGACTCTTGCGGGAGATGATGGGTCTGTCTCAGTTATCGGGGCTGTTTCCCCCCCAGGTGGCGACATATCAGAACCAGTCAGCCAGGGGACATTGAGGATTGTCAAGGTTTTCTGGGGTTTGGATGCTGGACTGGCTAGACAACGACATTTCCCGGCCATCAACTGGTTGAGCTCGTACAGCCTATACCCACAGGCACTAGACCAATGGTACAGGGACAACATAGCATCAGATTTCCCCGAAGTAAGAACAGAAATTAGCACACTGCTCCAAGTTGAAGCAGAGTTGCAAGAGATTGTCCAGTTGGTGGGTTCGGATGCATTGCCAATCGATCAACAGTTGACTCTAGAAGTAGCCAGAATGATTCGAGAGTTCTTCCTGCAGCAGAATGCTTTCCACGATGTGGACACATACAGCGATCTGAAGCTACAATATGACATGGCAAAAGCGATTCTGAGCTTCCAAGAGGAAGCAAAGAAGGCAATCGCAGGTGGAGCCCTGTTGGAAGACGTCGTGAACGTCCCAGCGAGGACAGATCTGATGAGAGGTCGCTTCGAGAAGGGTTACAGCGACAAGATTGGAGAATTAGTTTCGGAGATGGGCAAGCAGATTTCTTCTAGCATGGAGGCAAACTGAGGTGATACAATGAGTGGAAAGGAATACAGAACGATTACAGACGTAAAGGGGCCACTAGTGTTCCTAAATAAGACTGAACCAGTGGCTTTCGGAGAGATTGTCCAACTAAGGCTGAGTGACGGTTCTATGAAGAACGGACAGGTTCTGGATACATCGGACGATCAGGTGATTGTACAAGTCTTCGAGGGAACTGCATCGGTCGACAGACAGACAGGCGTCAAGTTCCTAGGGGACGTATTCAAGTTGCCAGTTAGCAAGGGCCTAATCGGGAGGATACTGGATGGGGCAGGTAGGCCGAGAGATGGTGGCCCAGAGATTGTCGCGGACGAAATGGCTGACATAATCGGGGCTGCAATCAATCCATACTCGCGACAGAGTCCTGAGTCTTTCATACAGACCGGTATTTCGGCAATCGATGCCTGCACTTCTTTGGTGAGAGGGCAGAAGCTTCCGATCTTCAGCGCCAGCGGATTACCACACAACGATATCGCATTGCAGATTGCAAGGCAAGCCAAACTAGTAGACAGCGATGATGACTTCGTTGTCGTATTCTGTGCAATGGGAATTACGGCTGAAGAGTACAACTTCTTCGTTCACGATCTTGAGAGGACGGGGGCTCTAGAGAATGCGGCCCTGTTCGTCAATCTAGCGGATGACCCTGCAGTGGAGAGGTTGATCACTCCAAGACTGGCCCTAACGGCTGCAGAGTACCTCGCCTTCGAACACGATTACCACGTTCTGGTGATATACACGGACATGACGAACTACTGTGAGTCACTGCGCCAAATTGGAGCGGCTAGAGAAGAGGTTCCTGGAAGACGTGGATACCCTGGATACATGTATACGGATCTTGCGATGCTGTATGAGAGAGCAGGACTGGTCAAAGGAAAGAAGGGATCTATCACACAGTTCCCAATACTAACAATGCCTGGTGATGACATCACACATCCGATTCCAGATCTATCTGGTTACATTACTGAGGGCCAGATTGTTATTTCGAGGGAGTTGCATCAGAAGGGCATTTACCCCCCAATCAACGTTCTTCCCTCACTAAGCCGTCTAATGAACGCCGGAATTGGGCCGGGTAAGACCAGAGAGGACCACAAATCCGTTTCTGACCAGCTTTACGCGGCCTATGCACAAGGCAGGGAGCTCAGGGGTCTAGTAGCAATTGTCGGCGAAGATGCTTTGAACGAAAGGGACCTTCAATTGCTCAAGTTCTCGGACATTTTCGAAGACCAATTCTTGAGGCAGAGTAGAGACGAGGACAGGACAATTCACGAAGGTACTCTGGATCTTGCTTGGAAGCTTCTGGCCAACATAGACACAAAGTACCTAGTAAGGCTAGACCAGAAGTGGATCGACAAGTATCATCCAACTGACAAGAAGGAAGAGTGAGATTTCCGAGGAGATTAGCAAATGGCCCTAGACATCAAGCCGACCAGATCTGAATTGATCAACCTGAAGAGGAGAATCAAGCAGACCTCTAGTGGGTACAATCTTTTGAAGATGAAGAGAGATGGGCTTTTCCATGAGTTCCGGACTCTACTGTCTGAGATGATAGCTGCTAGGGAAGAGTTGGTTGGCACCTTCAGAGATGCGTTGCAGGCAATCAACCTGGCATCTTCAATAGAAGGTGGACTATCTGTAAAGAGTGCGGCAATAGCCGCGTCGAAGCATCCTGAGGTCCAGGTGTCACGAAGAAACATCATGGGAGTCGTGGTACCAAAGGTCGAAGGTCAGAATCTGAAACTATCTGCCGAGGATCGGGGTCTTGGCATGGTAGGTGGGTCCCCATACATTGACGAGGCTGCTGACGCTTACTCACTATTAGTTGAGAAGGTGGTAAAGGCGGCAGAGATGGAAGCGACACTGAAGAGGCTCTTGGAAGAAATAGAGGCCACTAAGAGGAGAGTAAATGCACTCGAGTTCAAGGTCATCCCGGAGATGAAAGAGGCTCAGACATTCATCCAACTAAGGCTTGAGGAAATGGAGCGGGAGGAGACCTTTCGCCTCAAGCGCTTCAAGAACAAGTGAGATGAGCAAGAGCAGGGGTCAAATCTGACACCCCTCGAGGAAGGTCGGGGAGTGAGCATGGTGCCTGAAGAAATCTTGATCGATTCTGAGACTTGGGGTACTCGTGAACTTCTAGAAGTAATAGCCTCCAGGTTCTTCGATCTAGGTAGTGAAGGTGCTTATCCAAATTCCTGGGAAGTAAGGGGGAAGGACGACCTAGGGGTCGGGGAACAGCTACTACAATTGAACAGGCATTTGGAACCCATGGGATTGGTAGGTTCACTAGAAGACAGCAACCCCCCTGTAATGACAATTTCAAGAGCACCCCTTGGGAGTTCGGTCATGAGGGGGCCCCAACATGCCGCACTATGGGTGGTAATGGCGGCATTCATGACTCTGGTGGGAGAACATTGGGCCTCTGAGTACGAATATGGCGGGTCTGGGGTTAACGAATTCGGGCATTCATTCTTTTTCTTCACTACTCCGGTGATTCTATCATTACTCATTGCTAGCTATTGCCGAGTCATTGTGGCAAGAAATTTCGAAGTCGAAGTCGGGCACATTGCTCCAATCGTATTCCCCATCCCCACATGGTGGGCTTTTGGGATCGTAGGATCGCTGGGACAGAGGAAACCGGATCTAGTTCCAATGCCAAATAGACAGGCACTGGGCTCAATCGAAGTAACAGTTCCAATCGTCCTATTATTGTCAGGAAGCATGCTGACCATTTTGGGGCTAATGATGACGCCGAGTAACCCTCCTGAACTAACAGGAGCACCAACAGTATTCGATACAAATCTGATCACTGGGTATTTGGTCGAATCTTGGATGGATGGAGAATCAGGAATCAGGCTCCAATGGTTGCATCCAACCGGGATTGCAGGAATCGGGTTGGCCATTGTGGGCTGGGGATTGATGCTTCCGATCCCTGGACTTCCCGGGGATAGGTTGCTGCATGCAATTATTGGCCCATCTGAAATGAGGGGGGGGAGTACTCAGACATCGATTTTCCTCATTGTTCTATTTGTCATGGTGATAGTTTTCGCTACTGCACAGTGGACTCCTTGGATTTTCCTTGCATTTGTAGCAGCATGGCAGAGGTTCAACCCCGACAGTCTGCCTCAGCCTATTGTCCTAGACGAGAATTTTGGACTAGAAGAGAAGCATAGAAGCAGATTCGTGGCAATAGCAGTCATTGTTCTCCTAGCAGGGATGCCAGGGGCCGTTCCATCATACGAGATGGAAGACTATGATTCCGGAGTTTCCACCGAAACTTGGCCGGAAGAGTTACTTTTTGAGGCAGGAGAGGAGTTGGAGTTTACCCTATTATTGGAACCAAGGGGGGTGATGCCAGTATCAGGATGGCTCCAATTCAGAGTCGAAGGGGCGGAACCGTTTGAATGGGAATTGAATTACTCGTGTTCGGTGTCTGCTGATATCTGTAGATTCGATGGACTGACTCAGAAAGAAAATCTTGAGTTATCAATTTCTATTACTCCTCCAGAGGGTGTTTTTACACCTCATTTACTCAAGATTCTTGTCGATGTTTCTGGCTTCGAAGTAGAGCATGTGATTAAATTATCAAGCTTGATTAATGGTAGTTTTTCTGAACCTTTCTGGGAACTCAAGGGAGACCCTGAGGCTCCGATAATTTGCAATGTAATGGATACTGCAGGAGGCAGACTCGTCATAGAGAGCCCATATTGGAATTCAATGAATGATAGCAATATTAGTGGAGGGATTCAGGAAATTTGCCTCCAGGGACATGAAGGGGCCATACAAAATTCTGATTCATTCGACATCCAAGGTAGAGCATTTGGCCCGGTATTTTACTTGGTTAGGGGGAATGAAACGATTGGTCCTTGGACGTTGCCGATCAATGGTTCGGAACGATTGATCCAAGTCAGTGGTGGTTCATGGGCAATTCCGAATGACTTCGCCGAAGTGGGGGACATCCTGGTCCATTCCGACTACGGCTCACCTTTCTGCCAATCTGACGATATCGCGAAGCAAGTTAATACCGGTTCGAACTGGTCCGAAGAGATGGGTAACTACTCCGCCATTCGACTTTCGGGGAATCTAAGTGGCGAGGGATCTATAGGTGTTGGAATCGGAGGTTGGCTAGCAAAATGCAATTCAGATGGAACCATGGATGCATTCAGAATTAGGGATTCGGTTGATGTCTATGTCCACCCGAGTGGATTGGATAGAGGAATCGATACAGAGGAATTCGTGATCTTCAACAGAGAGAAGGTGGGAATGGCCTTGGCTTTGGAGTGGCATGGCGATTCTCCACAAAGTGGAATTTGGGAAGTCACCATGAACGATTGGGTGGATGGCGGCAATAGCACCGTAATTACGGCTAAAGCAATTGGGCTCTCAGAACTTGAAAGGGCTGTTTGGGTGACTGCTGATGACTCTGGAATCACTGTTCATCTCTCGGCCAGATGTCCTTCGGAGGGATGTTGAGTGAGAGTAGCAATACTTGGAACTGGAGCCTTGGGGGGGGTCATTGCTGGTTGTCTGGCGGATACTGGGGCAGAATTGGTCTGCGTATCTAGGGGGGGGACGGCAGAAATTCTCGAAACGGGGCTAACCATCTTCACACCCGAGGGTGCCGTTGAAATGATCCCAGGAGGTCGCTATGTGCTCATAGACAGTCAAAGGGGTCCACTGAATGAGGCTATGTACAATTCCTGTGATGTGGCCATTATTGCTGGCAAGGCAGACTCGACATCTGCACTTTCCTCCATAGCTGAAGACATTGTGACGGAGGGAGGAGTTGTTGTTAGTATTCAAAATGGCCTAGGAAATGCTGGAAAAATCGCTAGCAGAGTTGGTTGGGAGAGAGTGGTCGGTGGCTCAACTACGCACTCGGCATGGAGAGACAGCGAAGGCGGAGTGCATTGGACAGGTAGGGGTTCGATGTCCATAGGAAATCTGGATGGGTCGGGTCCAAATCCAACTGAGGCTGAGTTTGTTTCGCTATTGGAAGAGGCGGGCTTGAATCCAATTTGGTCATCAGATATCAATAAGGAAATATGGAGGAAACTGATGATCAACGTAGCAATCAATCCGATATGCGCAATAGCAGGAATCAGGAACGGAAGCCTGTTAGAAATCCCCGAGCTCTGGATTCAGTCTCTTGAGGCGATGAGAGAGGCGGAGACAGTTGCAAGGGCATCGGGCGTTGATCTGGGGTCAATGAATATCGAGGATTACCTCAAGAAAGTGGTCACTGCTACTGCTGAAAATAGGGTCTCCATGCTACAGGATCTTATGGCAGGGAGGAAAACCGAGATTGATGTGATTTGTGGAGCGGTAATTTCCAAGGGCGAGGAGTTTGGAATCCATACTCCGCGAAACGAGATTCTTCTTGCTCTTGTCAAGGGGATAGAGATGTCCCAGGATCACAACTAGCCAACTCAGCGTTGGCAGGTTGAGCAGTAAAAGGTGGATCTGTTTGACTGAACAATTCTCTTGATGGAACCGTGGCAGCCTTCCTTCATGCAACTCATTCCTTCCCTGCCATAAACCTGGAAATTATGAACGAAATAACCCATAGCCTCTTCTCCGCCGACTCCTCGGAAATCCTGCAGTGTTGACCCCCCTGCATCAATAGCCTCGGTGATTACATCATGGGTGGCGGCAGTAATCCTCTCCACTCTTCTTGAGACCCCTGATTTTCCCGCTACGCTGTTCGCCTTTCTTCTAGGAGACACTCCTGCCCTGTGTAGAATCTCACAAACGTAGATATTTCCGAGTCCAGCGATAACTCGCTGATCTAACAATGCAGACTTGATTGGGGTCCTCTTCCCCCTTAGGCCGTCGCCTAATTCTCCTGGAACAAGATGGTTTGGAGTTGGTTCGGGACCAAGATTGGAAAGCAATTTGTGGCTGTCTTGTTCCGATGTTGGGAAGCAATCCATGAATCCAAATCTTCGATGATCAGAGTAGACTGCCTTGCTTCCGTTGTCTAGGTGAACGACCACCCAATCATGAGGGCCATCCCCGCTACCCACCGGGGCTCCGTTGGAGAAACTACCGGGTCTGCTCTCAATTCCTTCCCCGATTAGCGTCCACCTTCCACTCATCCCAAGATGGCAGAGCCACGTAATGCCACCTTCAAGGCGAATGAGCAGGTACTTTGCCCGACGATCTACTGACTGCACCAAACGATCCCTAAGTGATGTAACGAAATCTCTCGGGAATGGGAACCTGAGGTCACTTCGCCTCAGATCTACTGACGTAATCTTCCGGCCAATGAGGTGCCTCTCCAAGCCAAGGCGTACGGTCTCGACCTCGGGTAACTCTGGCATGTATATTGGTCTAAGAGGTGGGCCATTACCTTTCGTAGTGACTTCGACAGAGTTATTCCCCCGAGCCCTAACGCATTCAACTAATGGAAGAGAGTAAGGTGCCCGACTGGGTTTCAACCGAAGAAGCAAACGAACCTCCTGAGACGGTAATTCTAGAGGGGAGTCCGAGCGTTACGAGTCAAGCGCCGCAACAGATCTTCGTGCAGGGGCATGGGGGGCCTGGGATGATAATGCCCACGACAAATGCCGTTCTGGCTCTAGTACTTGGAATCCTAGGCATAGTGGCTTGCTCGGTTTGCACGGCACTTCCGGCTCTAATCCTGGCAAATGGAGCCCTAGCTACAACTAGCCAGTACCCTGGCCACCCCGATCAAGGTCTCGCGAAGGCCGCTCAGATTGTTGCCTGGATTGGAATTGGCCTATTTATTCTGATGATGGTGGTCTATGGCGGCCTGTTCACGGCCATGGTCCTCTCAGGTGCATGAAGAACAAGTGAAAACCACATGTTGCTCCTCCAAACCAGTCAAATCTATTCTTTCTTCAAGAACAAGGTCTGAATTCATTAGAATCTGTTCTGCCTTCTGGAATCTTGAGTTGTCGTCTCCTTCGGATGACCTCTCGCTTGCAGCCTTCAGACTAAGTAGGCCGATTCCACCAGGGGCGAGGAACGAAGTTGCCATTCTTACGAATGTCTCAGCTTGGTCTGCTATGCTGAGGTCCTGATGGATCCAATTTGCCTTGCCCCTGATGAAGGCAGCAATCTGTTCTGGCTTCCTAGCATCGCCCAATACTGGGACAAGTCCAGGCCTTCTGTCTGAGAGTTTGACTAAATCTCGAACCATGCGAGGAGAAATCTCCACTGCCACCAACTGTCCGCTGTGGTGGTTGTCTGCACCGCAGACGAAATCGTGAATATGGCTGACAGTTCCACCACTGGATGCGCCCAGGTATAGGCATGTCGAACCAGGAGTTGGAAGCAGAGAAGATTGTTCGGCTCTTGTTCTGAGGATTGCAGCGGCGACCTTCGACTTGGTCGGATCCCACCTCCTCCACTCAATTCTGCCGTCTCTTTTCCTCCTCTCGCCTCTTACTGAAACTCCCTTCACTGCATTCCTAGTCCAGAGGGTTCTCCCCTCCCTCCTGACTCCCCATACGATTGGTTTTGACTTGTTTGCCATCTCTCAACCCCTCTTTGGCGGTTTGGGAAACTTTGCCTTGATTGCCTCAATCTCACTATTTATCTCATCGATCTTGGCTTTCCCCCAAGTCTCTCCGTCGAAGTGATCGACTCTGGTAGCGATGCTTGCCTTGCCTGCAATATATCTTGCAATCTTCCCCCTCACCCATCTTGGAGATCTGCTTACTTGGGGCATAGAGAAGAGGACTGCTCCATGTTTTGGAGGAGGGGCCCCTCTCCTGTGCGCAGACATTGCAGCGTGGGCACCGAGAACCTGGAGAGAGCCAGATGGCATTCGAGCGAGTCTCTCCCTCCCTCCGGCAAGAGAGACCAGCTTGGCGGCTGATATCGGACCCAGTAGTGCACTTAGTGATGGAACATGGATGGCAGCAATTTCCCTAATCGAATCCTCCAATTGTTCGAGGATTTTTGATGATGAGGTGACAGAAAGGGCATGTGAGACCATGGATGCCCACTCAGAATCTGAGGGCAGATGTATTGGTGGCGTTACCCCTAATTTCTCCGAAGCATCGACAATGGTTTCTGAGGACGCAATGGCAGGAGGGATTTCGCCCCGCTGGGAATCTAGGTCTGCCTCTGTGATGAAAAGCCCGGCCCATTCGATGCAACGCGATTCCGATGTCGTCCAAGATGACCGAGCTTCCAGTGTTGCTGAAACTAGCATGTCAAGCCTCCTATCCATGTCTTTGGAAGAGTCGGCGACCCCCATCTTCGCTAGTACCAATGTGGCTCTTTGGAAAATTTCTTCCGAGTCATCCCCCTTGGGCCAGTTTGTTTCTGAAAGAACCCCCAGAGGATCTATTTTTGCTTCTGGGAATCTCTCAGAGAGGGTTATGACCTCGGGAAGTCGGCGACCTTGTTGTATCTTCCACAGTCTTTTTGCTACTCCAGATGGTGACATTCGGCCATCCCACACAATCTCGTCTACAATGTTGCCTTGATCATCGACAACACGTGATAGACGCCAATCGAAGATGATTTTCATGGCCCCTCCAATAGGCACGATGGCTTGAACGGTGCGGCAACCTATGTAACGATAGACGAATAGTTGAATAGTCGGAAGTCTCAGGCTAGTTTGGTTCTCGTTAATACGACAATGGTGATAGAGTTGTTTTGTCCTGAGTGTGGAGCGCTTTCATATCCCGATGATAAGGGTTGGATTAAGTGCCCGGATTACAAATGTGGATACGAGGGGCCCCTATCAGGAGAAGATGGTAAGGGGTCAGAATTTACTGATCCTATGACGGGTGAGACCATCGATCTTTCCAAGACCATGGCGACTACTGGCTCAAAGTCTCTAAAGCATCTGACCGAGGTAGTAGAAGAAGACGGACCTCAAGGAACTCTGAGAGAGGGCGACTACATTTGCCCAAAGTGCAATGGAAGGAATGCTTACGTTCACTTGCAGCAAACTAGATCTTCTGATGAGCCGGAGACTAAGTTCTGCTCATGTGCGAATCTCGAGTGCAAGCATAAGTGGAGGGAGTACCAGTAGATTATTCTGGTTTGATGCCAATAAGCATCAAGAGCCTCCTATGCAGTAGATGGAAATCGAGGCGAGTGGATGCTTAGAATTACAGCCAAGCAGCAACTAATGAGGGAGATAGTAGATATCCTGTCGGTACTTACCTCTGAGGCTAAACTGGTATGGGGTGAAAAAGGCCTGAGCGTATCAGTAGTTGATGGTTCGCACGTAGCGCTTCTCTCAGCAACAATTGCAGATGAGTGCTTCGAAACATACGAAATCGAACCGGTAGAGATTGGGCTTGATCTCCAAAAAATGAGAGATCTTCTGACACTTGCAGGCCCAAGTGATCTTGTTGAGATGGATTATGATGATGCGGTTGGGGCGATAAACGTCAGAGTTGGAGAGGTCCTAATGATACTCAGAGGGATTGACACCAGCACGATGGACAATCCCAACCAACCAAATCTAGAATTCAAGTCAAAGGCAACCATTGACTCTGAGAAGCTTTCCAGGGCTTTGAGGGCTGCAAAGTTTGTTGGTGGGGAAGTAGACCTCAGTATGGACAAGAATGAGTTAGCAGTCTCTGTTACTGTTGAGGCTGGCGAGGGGGTAAATGTGAAATTCGAATCGGGCGAGTTGAGTGAATTAATCTGTGTATCGCCAACACATTCTACCTATTCCCTCCAGTATCTTGGTGAGTTGACCAAGAAGCTTGCTGGTGGCTTCACGAATGAAGTATCACTTGAGTTTGAAGAGAAGTATCCCCTCAGACTTTCGTGGATGAGCAACGAAGGTGGGGCTAGGTGGACTTACTTCCTAGCACCGAGAATTGTCAATGACTGACCCGTGAACTCATCAATGCCCCCCTCTCCGGACTTCTCGTGACTAGCAGGGTCTGCGTCATCATCCCCACAGTGGACAACTCCACTGAGCTTGCAGTGGTATTGGATGGGTTGGCGAACCAAACTTTCCAAGAACTAGATGTGGTGGTCGTCGGACCTACCGGGGATCAAGGGAGGCAAGTGACTGAGGATAGGGGGTTCAGGTACATCGATGACAGGGGTTCTAGGAACAGAGCAGACGCCTGTAATGTAGCTATTGAAGAGACGGAATCTGAATTAGTCTTCTTCACGGATGATGATGTGATCGTCCCTCAAGACTGGGTCGAGAAATTGGAGAGGTGGTTCCAGCGTCCCGAGGTATCCGGAGTAGGTGGGCCAAACTTCGCACCTGTTGATGAATCCAATATCTGGCAGAAATCAATTGATGTTGCTTTCTGCAACAAATTCCTCACCGCTGGAACGAATTATGGCAGAAGGTCGGAAGGGGCGGCTCTCGAGGAAGTGGAGCAACTTCCTGGGGTGAACTCAGCATACAGGAGAGAGGTTTTGGAAGAAGTTGGTGGATTTGACCGAGGGGCGATAGGTGCAGAAGATGTGATGCTGGATCATCGAATCAGATTATTGGGGCATCGTCTCTGGTCAGATGGCAGTGCAACTATGTGGCATCGAAGACGAGGAGTCTCAAGAGTAAGGAAACAGATTAGGAACTACGGACTTGTTAGGACCCTAGCGGGAAAGAGGTACCCGAGACTTTGGGGATGGAGCCATGGCTTGGTTTCTGCATTCCCGGTTCTAGTGTTTTTTTCGCTAGTGGCTTTCATCTGGGGTTGTCTAAATGGGGGTCTTGCTTGGCCTTCATTCTGGGATATTTCAACCGAAACAGTTCCACTGGGTGTGGAAAGGGCTTCTGTACACCAATTGCCCACTCTGGTAGTCTTGTTCAATATCATTGCATGGTCTGGAGCTATTCTAGGGCCATCTCCCAACAAAAGTCCGGTTACAATTTTTCTTTCTTCGATTGTTTCGTTAATGCTATTATGGGATTATGGGATTGGAATCAACAAAGCCAGAATAAGCATCGCAACAGGGAGTCCGAATTCACAGATTGATGATAGAGATAGGGGTTAGTGATCCCTTCTCCTTTTTCTTCGTGAAGGAATCATGCGGTCAGACTCAATTCGCCAAGTTGGTTGTCTTGGACGCCAGAATAGCATTGTTAACATGCCGAGGAACAGACCACCGAGAACTAGATTCAGCCAACCTTCTGTGATGTAACCTGGACTGGCATTGAAAAATGCCCAGACAAATGAAGGCAGAATGCCGATGATGGTGCAAATCAGTATTTCTTCCATAATGACCTTCGAGCGATTACCACCAATGGGGATGAACAAGGGATTTTCATTCCAACCGGAGTGTTCCCTCACTACCATTCTAACCCCATCTGCAACTGGTTCTACATTATTTCTCTTGGAGAAAACGGTGAGTGTTTCTGCTTTTCCCGACTTCCATATTCGTATCAACGTCGGACAATTGTTATCATTTACGAAAGGTCTGCCATCACAGGGCTTCCCCCAGTAGTCTCGTGCAGAATCTGCCAATGACTCAGAAGAGCCGTCAATTCCCGATAATAGACCTCTGGAGTATGCCAACTGCCACTCGGAGTCGGAAGCAATCTCCATATCAGAATTCTGTTCAATACTAACTACTTCTTCGAAATCCAACGGCCTTTCCGAAATTCTAAATGAATAATCAATGTTTACCTCGTGACGTGGTCCGATTCCTCCGAAAAGAATTGAACGATCATCGGAACCGACCAGGACCGAACCGGGCTCAACAGAAACCCAGGGAATCTGGGTTTCATCCAAGATTATTCCCCCGATGAAACAAGTTCTCCAGTCTGGATTGACCACTGTGATGCGTAGACGTTGTCATTAGCTAACAGATTACTGTGCGTTCCACGCTCCACAATTGCCCCGTCGACCATTGCAACAATCTCATCAGCATTCCTAATGGTGGATAGACGGTGTGCTACTGCTATGGTAATTCTCTTCTTTCCGCCATTTGAGCTGCCGAACAGAGACTCCTGAATGCGCTTCTCCGTCTCAGCATCAAGAGCTGCACTGGCCTCATCGAGGATAAGTAGGTCGGGATCCTTCAATAGTGCCCTAGCTAGGCTAATTCTAGCCCTCTGTCCGCCTGAGAGCATCACTCCCCTATCGCCAACCATCGTATCCAAACCATCGGGGAGGCTGGAGACGAACTCAGTTGCACCGGCTGCTTCTAGAGCACCGAGAATCTGATCATTGTTGGAATCCCTAGCATATGCCACATTCTCCCCGATAGTCCCAAAGAAAAGAAATGGGTCTTGTGAAACGAATCCTATTCTCTCCCTTATCGATTCTATCTGATAGTCGTTAATATCCCTATTATTGATCATCACGCGCCCTCCCTGTGGCTCGTAGAACCTCTCAATCAGTTTCAGTATCGTACTCTTACCTGCTCCAGTGTGACCCATCACTCCAAGGAACTCCCCAGAAGAGGCAGTTAGTGTGATTCCGTTCAGGACATTTGTCTTCGATATAGGATATGCGAAGGAGACATTATCGAATCTGAGAGATTCGATTGGCCCTTCTAGTGGTACTGCTCCCTCCTTATCAAAAATAGACGGTTCCAAGTCTATTATTGCGAAAACTCTCTTCGACGAAGCTTCGCCTTTCTGGATTTGATTTAGCAGCATTCCAAGAATGAACATCGGCATTGTCATCCTAGTGGAGATTAGGAGGAATGTAACGAACTGACCGACAGTAATCTCTCCTGATTCCATGACCCAACCACCTGCCGAGGTCAGCAAGCCGAATGAGATTCCTGCGACAACGTAAATCCCAGGGATGAATCGATTCCGGATGAATGCGGCTTGAATGGCTGCGTCACGGTAGTCTCCACTTTGTCTTCCGATTCTATCGCTCTCAAACTCCTTAGCGTTATACGCCTGTACAACGGTTACGCCAGTAAGCACGTTTTCCAAGATTGCAACAATCCCACCAGTACTCTCACGTTGTTTCCTATACTTCCTCTGAACTCTAGTGGAGAACCAAATCACCATTGGAATAATGATTACCAATGGGGCAAACAAGATCAGAGCAAGTTTTGGAGACATCCAGAACATTATGATGAATGCAGTTGAGAATGTTATGGTGATTCGAATCATACTAGTACTTGCGTCTGAAATTATATCCTCAAGTTGGGCCACATCTGCTGAGAGAACAGACATCAGATTACCGGTCTGTCTACTTTCAAAGTACGATGCTTCCATATTCAATAGTGAATTTGTAGCATCCATTCGAATATCGTGCTGCGCCATATATGCAGTGGATTGCCAAAGCTGATTGCTGATTCCCTGGAAAAGGGCCAGGAAAGTAAACGAAACCATAATCAGAAGTCCGAATCCGAGTTCTATGGAGTCGATTGGGCCTAAGTCAGGGATTGGACCCCAATTCACTATTCTCTCTATTCTCGAGTTGGTAAATGTCTTGGATTGATAATAATCTGCGGCCATCCCTATTGCGATGAATGGGATGAGATCGAAAGCACGGGCTCCGGCGTTTGCCAGAATTCCACCAAGTGCCTTTTTCCAATACCTAGTGACATAAGGTACAACCCTCCAAATCTTCCTACCTACTACTTGGTTGACATCTTCAAGCTCTGACATGTCCTTGCTCAGTGAAGCTCCGATATCCCTATCCTCTTGCTCGCTTTCTGACACAGGCTTTCCAAAGGCAAGGGGCGTTTCAATGCTTCAGTCCTAATTTACGATTTGTTATTGCATAAGAAAGAAAATGGTGCGCCCGCCGGGATTCGAACCCGGGACAAGAGGTTGGAAACCTCTTGTGATAACCCCTTCACTACAGGCGCTTGTGCTCAGCGGGCACCTGTCATCTCTAAATCGATTCGGTTTACTGAATGACTTGAAAAGCGTGTGCCTACACGGATATTTGTGAATCTAAGACAAATGCTTGGAGTTTTTTTAGTGTTATTTTTCCTTCCAATTAACGGACCCATATTGAGGATGTTGATGGAATCCCAGGGCGTATCGCCAATTGGGGAATTACGGTTCCTAGGAATCTCAATAATTATGCTTGTAATTGGACTATTGATGATTTTTACACCACCGATAAAGAGATTTGGCTCAGAGGCCATAGAGTGATTTTGGCCAATCTGAATGGATGTTCTGAATCAGAGATTCAACCTTGGGTTCTTCCCACCCAGAGGAAAGAAGGCTGAAGACCAAATCTTGAGTTCTTTTTGGGACCGTCTTCGGACCCAATACTGCTCCTGGCCTATTCCTATCGTCTAGGAAGTCGGTCTCCATCCCCCAAGGAGCACTGGATCTGCCAGCTGTTTCGGTGAGAGTTGCAATACTCCCCTTGCCGACATTGACGGTAGCTGAGAGTCCATGTGTGAATTCTGAGCTGATATTTGGAGGTGCATAGTGCCTAATTGCACGATCTAGTGGGAGACCTGCTGATCTGCATATCTGACTCAATTCTTGACAGGTGCCCTCGCCATTATCCTCAACGTGAAGTTGGACCGATGTCTTTGCAGAAGATGCCATTGACAATATTTCGAGGAGCATTTCATTTGCTGCCTCCCATGTCTCCTCAACGACAGGGTAGTGAGGGCGTCCCACTTCTCCGAGGCAATGAGCAGTTCCAGAATCGATGTGTTCCAATGCCAATGAGACTGCTTCCAGATGAAGTTCTGTAGATTTCTTAAGACCCAACTCTGCAATCTGATTCTCCCAAGAGACTGGATGAGGTCCGAGAACTACACCAACCTCTAAGTCGAAATTTCTACGAATTTCCTCTGCCATTGAGATTGTTTCTGAGTAGGCTTCCCTGTATCCTTGGGAATCAGTAGGCAAAGACTTGGAGAATGCTGGTTTGTGGACCAGCATAATGGCTGTTCCTCCTGATTTTGAGAAATCAGAAACTGCATCCAGAAATCGATTGGCCCTATCCAAATGCATATGTTGGTCGAAGATGGGCCCAGTCCACTTCCCATCAGCCAGCATTTTCTCACGCCAAGGCGCCTTCTTCGGACAATTCTGATACCCAGTGCGAGACTGCCATTTCAGCGACCTTTCGAGATGACTGCCCCATCACGATACCGCGACCATTGTTGAAAAGCAGTATTGTGCAGTTGTGCCTCTTTGCGACGATCCGAAGTGCATCTAGTCTCAAATCGTAATCTGCATCCTTGAATCTCTCGGCTGCCAAGCCAATCAATACAGCCCTCCCAACTGAGAAGCTGGCAAGCACTTCACCTCTTTCTATCACAAGGCCACTTTCGGAGATGCCGATTCTGAGTAGAGTCTCCTTGGCGATTAACGAAGCGGCCTCTAAATTGGAGATGCCGTGAATCAACAATGACCCGTCGATGTCTACAACAATTAGGGCCCTAGGTTCCTCGTGTTCAATTACTCCAAATGCGCCGTTGCTCCTGGCTCCTGCGAACTTCACAGCGTCGGTTAGATTGACTGGTTCGGAGGGAATGACTCGAAAAGACTGGGTCTCGATTTCTATTTCGACACCGCTCATCGCTCCATCTCCAGTGACTCGACAGACTCACAGGCAATTAGGCTATTCTCTAATGAGGGCACATGAGCCTGTTGAATTGGGACTAGTAGAGTTGGTCCGCCTTCATCCCAGTCACCACCACTATCTCTGAGGTTGGATAAGGCCCCTCTAATCCTTGAGGAAAATCTCGAATCTCTCTCAAAGATGAGTTCCGTAGTCAGGCACATCGACTCTTCGGCCCACCAAGCAGCGCATACAGTTGATGCCGCTCCAAGATCTGGGGTTGCTAGTATTGAATGATAGACCTTTTCTATGGACTCCTTTCTAATCCTTGACCATCTCCTTGATCTCCCGAGTGTGGCTAGTAGGTTTCGGAATCTGACCTGTTCATCTGCCCATCTTGATTGCCAATCAGCCCATTCGGGATCATCGATTCCTGGTTCGATTGCATAAATTGGCATACCCCCTCTTGAGTTTTCAGCGTGTCTCAGAAGTCTAATCCTCTCCGGATCAGGTATAGATGGGCCCTCTAGATCTAGCTCCGAGAGATCTCTGACAAGCATTCCCAGGGTGGTTCCCGATGCCAATGCCGACTCCATGTGAATTCCTGGGCTGGATTTATCCTGCTCCTCCTCCTCCTTCAGAGAAACCAACTCATCGGCTGATGACAGGAGCGCTAGTCCATCCCAAACTCTCGGACGCATCTTTGCAGGCATCCGAACACATGGCAGGTATGGCCAGAGCAAAACTGAACCACCATTTGGATCATCAAAGACTGAGGATTCCCACCTAAGTTCGGGCACACCCATGTTTCTCCGAGGTGGTCGCTCGATTGAAGTAAGCGGTAAAACCTCATTTTTTGCGTTCTGAAACTGAAGTATTCAAGGAGTGTGGCTCGCTGAGAACGATTGATGAAGATTGATGGGCCATACTCAGAAGAACCTGTGGTAGTACTGGACGAAGTTTTTCCCGGACACACAAATGCGCTGAATACCCTGTTCGGCGGTAGGCTAATGGCCATCATGGATACTGCTGCTGGAATGGTTGCCTCGAAGTTCGCACACAGGGTTTTCGTGACAGTCTCCGTAGATGCTCTGAAGTTCAGGAGGCCAGCTTTCCAAGGAGACATAATTCGGACGACATCTAGGATAGTTTGGACGTCTCCGAGAACTGTGGGTGTCCATGTTACTTCCTGTAGGCTTTCTCGTTCGGAATGGGTTGGAGAAGAAATCTGTTCTGGTTTCTTCTTCATGGTTGCGATTGACGAGACTATGAAGCCTGTTCAGATTCCACAATTCGAACCAAAAACAGATGATGAGAAGGAAATGTGGAGTATGGCTAATGAAGCAAGGAACGCCATGCGTTGAGTGAAAACGGCAAAAAAGGAAACGTGCCTAAGTATTGGGATTTCAATAGGAAAGCCCCCATGAACTTATACCTTGGATAATCCGCTCGGCGTATCGGATGGGATTAGCCGGGCCTAATGGCCCGACTAAGAAGAGGGAAGCCGAGTTGATCGGCGGCCTCTACTTAGTCGGCGCGAGGGGAAAGTTTTGTGCAGTGATAACGGAACGTCAGCTAACCATAGAAAGATTCGATGGTAAAGGAGTCAGACTAGACTTAGCCGCAATTGAAAGAATGAGGCACCTCAAGATCCCAATGCTTCCCTCCGGAACCGTCCTCCTGGGGCTAATTTCGATATACCTGGGAGTAACAACAATTTTCTCACCGATGAATTGGTTAGCGATTGGATTAGGTGCATCCATAATTATCTCGAACATTGTGTCTCGTTATTCTATACTGGCCATTGAAACTGGCCCTGGTGACAGACACTTAGTCTCAGGAAGTGAGTCGAATCTACTGAAACTATGTCTTATTGTTGACAGAGTAAGACATGGTAGCGATATGCAAGAGGCCGTATTGGGTCTAGAAAATCTAGATTCGGATGTTCCGACTTTCCCCACGCTAAGAGATGTCACTGGGCAGTTTGAGAAAACACCAGTTGCTGCATTGCCAATGACCACCAAGACAAATGGAATAGATTCTGAGGAGGGTCACGATTCTATTTTCGGATTTGGGGTCGATTCTGATTCGGAAATATTTGGGAGACATATACCGCCAGAGATACCAGAATCCCCATTTAGTGATACTTCGGAAGTGATCTCTACTGATTCCAATCCACTCAAACAGAATGCCTACGAGAGAGCTTGGGGAGTGAAAGAGGCACCAAACTGGTACAAGGAGAAGGAGTCTGATTCCAGGAGGGGGAGTAGGATGGATTCGGCTTTCTCTGATGCTGCAGAGAATCTCGATATGTTTTCCCCGGGAGGGATTTTCGACACGGGGGCGTCCTCAGAATTTTCTAATTCCAATGACATGGGTCTTTTCGATTTTGATTCCGAGGTCCTTGTTTCAGAACCAACCGAAATGTCCCATTCCAGTTCTCAGATGATAAAGCGGGCCCATCAGGAATTTGGTGCCCCTTCTGAACCATTCCCGAGAACGTTGCTTCCACCTCCAACTGAAGAAGCGGTGAGGGAGGAGTGCAAAGCAGGAGTAGTGAGGGAAGCAAAGGCCAGACAAGAGTTGCGGACTCAGGGTTTGAATAGTCCAAGGTCTATGAAAGCTGCTAATTTGGATGACTACCCGGCTTTGAAGGGACTAGCCTCCACTATGTCGAGTAACAGCCAGACTGGAGTGAAGTCGGGAGGTGCAATATCGGGTGGCTGGCTTTCTCGCCTCCTGAGGCCCGGGGGCAATATTAGAAGTTCAGAGGCGAAAGACGCAGTGCCTATCAATGACATTGAAACTGAGAGGTTCCAAACTACCCAACATATGAGATTGAGGAGCGATCAAGATCACCAAGCCGATATCGCATCACGTGTTCATGCAATGCGAAAGGCCAACCACCCTTCAACCGCTAGAGATAAGCTCGATTTAATTGTGAAGAGGGTATCTGGAGAAGTAGAAGAGATGGCACTTCTGCCGGATGGATCAAACGACTCATTGAGATTCGGTCAACTAAAACCGACCTCTTCTAGGGAAGATCCCAACCCCCTTCCCGGACTAAGGCGACTAGGATAATCACAAGCCGACTATTCGCCGGAAGTTGTCCACTCTCGCATGATAGAGTCCCCTTTCGAGTCCTTGGAGTTTGTTAGTACCCAGTCCTTGAATTGTAAACGAAGAAGTGACCGTTGCATGGACCATTGCGTCCCTCATTGATTCAATATCATTCAATACTCCCTTCCTCTGAGAGATGTGGGCCAATAGTGCTCCTGCGAAGGAGTCTCCGCACCCAGTTGGATCGACCACTTCCGAGATTGGATAAGAGGGTAGGGAAATAATCCCACATGGAAGATGGGCAAACACTCCAGAAGATCCCCTCTTGATAACCAAGCCACTAGGTCCACGACCTGCTGATTCACCCCCATGGAGGCAGGCACCGGACAAAATTGGACCTATGGCTTTCATGAAGAAATCTTCACCGGATATTGCACAGACCTCTTCTTCATTGAGTATTGCCAAGTCTGCCTTTCTAAGTGCAGTTGAGAGAGACTCAAACTCAGTTTCAATCCACAACATGAAGGTGTCAATAGCTGTGATCTCCGAGCTAGGGCACTGATCGAGAACGAGGACCTGTGATGCTGGATGGGTATTGGCGCAGAAAAGGACAGTAGGGGATCTCCATGGCTCGGGGATTTGGGGGGAGAAGTCCCCCAGAACATTGACCTCTGTTGAAATTGTCTCCACGTTCTCCATCGTTCCCGAATATCTTCCTGACCATCGGAACGTCTTTCCAGGTAGTTTCTCCACTCCAGAGAGGTCTAGCCCTAAATCTTCTAATTTGGATTGATGAGAATCTGAGAAATCATTGCCGATTGGCGCTACTAGTCCGACTCTTCTGACTCCCTCTGGAGTCTCTGGGAGGTGGAATGAAGATGAGACGCCGGCGTGTACTGCAGAGCCGCCGAGGATATCCGAACCTGTGGACATTGGAGTTTCTATGTCATCATAACCAATACTACCTACGATCACCAATTCCAACTAATCACCAGCCAGTAAATCTGCATGCGAATCTAGATAGTCGGTGTTAATCTTCTTTTCTAAGAAGTCTGGTTCCTGTAAAATGGCCCTGTGTAGGGGGATCAGTGTGTCCACGCCCAGAAGTATGGTTTCTTCTAGGGCAGAGTCTAGTCTTGCTATTGCCTGGTTTCTGGTTGGAGCCCATGAGATTATTTTGGCAAGTAGAGAGTCGAACGCTTCGGGCATTACATAACCCGAAAATCCATGAGAGTCGACTCTGATTCCGGGTCCCCCCGGCCAGTGGCATTCCCACAATTTTCCTGGAGAAGGCTCGAGAGTTACTGGGTTCTCTGCATTTATCCGAGCCTGGATTGCATGACCACTCCAGATTACTTCTTCCTGTTTTATTGGCAATTCAATCCCAGAAGAAACGATAATTCCAAGAGAAACAAGATCGATACCTGTTAACATTTCAGTTACTGTATGTTCAACTTGAACCCTAGGGTTCACCTCCATGAAGTAGAACTCCCCCTCAGAGTTTCTCAGGAACTCAAATGTCGCAAGTCCTCTGTAACCGATTGCTTCGGCCCCTGCCACGACCTTGGCACCGATGTCCTCTCTTTCTTTCTCGCTCAACCATGGCCCTTCTTCCAAAATCTTCTGATGCCGCCTCTGAATGGAACAGAATCTTTCGCCGAGATGGATGGCTTTCGAACCGTCCCCTACTACCTGAAATTCGATATGCTCTGCTGTGCTGACGTATTCCTCAATGAAGACTCTGCTGTCTCCAAAGGCTGACTCGGCGCGCCCTTGGCATAGCCTCAGAGCAGATTCGAATTCTGATTCTTCATTGACCACCTGCATGCCTATTCCTCCCCCACCAGAGGCTGCCTTGATCATAAGTGGAAAGCCTATCTCTGAGGCAAGTGCTAGTGCCTCCTGGAAATCAGAAATTGGTTCATTGGTGCCCTTTGCCACTGGTATTCCGGCCTTTGACATGGCTTCCCTGGCTGCTATCTTGTCCCCCAGAAGCCTAAGCGAGTCCGGCGAAGGACCAATGAAGGTTATTCCTTCTTCATCGAGACGCTCTGCAAAGGTCGCGTTCTCAGAAAGAAAACCATATCCAGGATGAACCGCGTCTGCACCGACCTCTTTCGCGGCAGAGATAATAGCTTCAATATCGAGATACGACGCTAGTGGATCTTCCCGGGGGATAAAGAATCCCTCGTCAGCAAGCCTAACTGGGAGGGACATCCTATCTTCGCGGCCATGAATGACGACTGATTCAACCCCCAGCCCCCTCAATGACCTAACTATTCGAAGAGCAATTTCACCTCGGTTCGAGACTAGTACTCGACGGAACACATTACTATGCTAGGTGCACCTTCGTTTGAGTGAATCGGCTTCTCAATATATGTCTCGCAGATATCTCTTCTCAGATTTCATCAGACCGCTCTCAACGAAATCCTTAGCCTCTTCAGGAGACATCTCCCCATATTCTGAACAGATATTAATTAGAGTGGAGTGGACATCTTTGGCCATGTACTGTTTATCACCACAAACGTAGAAATATGCCCCGCCTTCAATCCAATTCCATATTTCTTCACCATTCTTCTTCATCAAATGCTGAACGTAAACCTTCTCAGATCCTTGGCGTGACCAAGCCAAGTCGTGTTTCGAAATTACTCCTCTTTCTTTCCAGGCATCCATCTCATCGCGGTAGAGGTATTCGCCTTCCTCTGTCCAGTCTCCGAAGAAGAGCCAGTTCCTACCCGAATCCTTGTTTATCTCTCTCTGCTGAAGGAAAGCTCTGAATGGAGCAATTCCAGTTCCCGGGCCAACCATAATCGCATCCTTGCTACCATCATCTGGGAGTACAAATGACCGTGTTGGGGACATGTAAACTCCAATCTGTGTTTTGTCGATCTCGCATCTATCGGCCATGAATCCAGTGCAAAGTCCAGCCCTATCCCTTTCATGGTGGTTATACCTGACTATTGCCACAGTCAGATGGACTGTTCCCTTCTCAAAATCGGGGCTACTGGCAATCGAATACAGCCGTGGTTTCAGTCTATCCATCCCTTCCAATAGTTGCTGCGGAGTGAAGCCAAAACCAATGAAATCTCCCAATGCATCGACATAATCTCTAGACCAAATGTAATCTTCCATTGCATCATTATTTGAGATCAGTTCCTGCAATAGTATCGCAGAATTATCTCCGACTTCTCCCATTTCCACATATCCCTCTGGCATGTCTTGTTCACTAATGGATTCCCAGTCAACAATCATCGTCCCATTGAGGGAGGAGAAACGCTTCCTTGAGACAATTCTCATCTCCAATTTGGCAGGAGAATCGCCTTTTCTTTCGGCGATGCCCTTTAGCCACTTCTTTGAAACTCGGTGAGTCTCGTATCTATCTGTCAATGCTTCCCTTAGTGGGCATTGTCCCAGGTTTGTTTCTACCTCTTCCTCCCCTGTGAATCCACAAATCTGCAACATCTGCTCAACTATCTCGGGAGGGCACCTTGGGACTACCCCTAGTGCATCTCCTGCTTTGTACGCCAATCCAGAATCTCCCAGATTGAACACGATATGCCGGGTTTCCTTCTTCGAGGACTCGCCATTTAGGACATAATTCTCTGTAATATTTGTGAAATAAGGGTTCTTAGCAGACCACTCAGATTTAGTCGACTTACCTGCCATCCATATCCCCGATATTTCCGACTTAACTAGGATATATGAACAAATGCGTAGAGTAATGACTCTGCAGCGACAAACGATGGGGTCAAGTCAGAAGACTCCTGTCGGAACATGTGGCGCGCATAGACTTCCTCGGCACTGGGAATGCTTTCTCCCCTCAAGGAAGAATGCATGCTTTGGCGCTTATTGATAATCGGGTCCTAATTGATGCCCCTCCGACCGTTGTCACTCAACTAAGAAGAGTAGGTGTATCTCCTGGACAATTGCAGCATATTCTTTTCACGCATTGGCACGGCGATCATTCCTTCGGATTCCCATTCTTACTTCTAGATAGGAAATTTCTCTCGGATCCCAATGGGGAGGAGAATTTGGAAGTTCATCTTCGTCCAAGGGGAAGGAAGTATCTGTCGACACTCTGTGAGATGGGGTTCCCGGGAAGCCTTGATGATTCTCTTGAAGGTAGAGTGAATTGGAATGAAGAGGAGTCAGCAATTATTGGAGACACAGGATGGAAGTATGACAGGTTTCCAGTACATCACACTCCCGAGACAGACCCTCATGGATATGAAATGGAACATGAAAGTGGCTTTCGCCTCCTCCACTGTGGTGATTCTGGGCCGTGTCCGGAGATTGAAAGTCGGGCTGATAAGGTTGATGTGGTAATATTGGAGATGGGGATGCCAGACATTGGTGACTTCCCCCATCACCACCGGCCTTCGGATGTAGTCTCATTCAATGAGAGGTTTCCAGAGGCTAAGGTTCTGGTTACTCACAACTATGCAAAGTCCCCCAATAGTAAGTCTGGTTTCGAAATTCCAGAATTGCCTATTGATATCGTCCAATTGAATGACGGAGATAGTATAGAAATAGACGATTCTGGAAATTTTACTGTTAATAATTGAGAGAATAAGTTTTCCATTATATATATCTGAATTGATATTAGATAGGCCATATCTGATTTTGGAAAAAATATTTCAGATCCTAATGCTTTGCTTGGAGGGTTTAATTTGGAATCCCTTGTTTACTTGCTGGAAAACAAAATTTCTCTTCTATCGATGTGGAAAATGCACCAGTAATAATTTAAGAAAAAGACGATACTGAATTATATTTCATTACATAGCTGAGGTATAAGATGACTAAGGAGAGAAGTGTATAATATTGTAATCAAAACATGATTATTATTTGACGAAGCGAGTCACTCTTATTACCACAAACATAGTCGCTGTGGAAACCTCACGAGAAGCAATCAACCCAATGGGGGGGTAGAATGCCATTTCGTTATGGATTTACCGAAGTGAAAAAAAATGAGAGGAAATATTTTCGAAGAGATTCTTGGGCAGGATAGTCTGTTTGTCGACAGAAAGGCCTTTGACCACGCATTCGAACCAGCTCGTCTCCCCCATAGGGAACATGAAGTGGATTCTCTAGTTCGAAATCTTGTTGACGCATTAAATGGCCATATACCATCCAATATGCTCCTCTATGGAGTTCCTGGGTCGGGTAAAACCGTGGTAACAAGATTCGTCCTAAGTCAACTAAGGGAAAAGGGACTGGAGATGGGTCAGACCGTAAAGACCTACGAAATCAATTGCAGGAATGTTGACACAAAATATAGAGTTGTTCAAACTATTGCAACTCAATTAGCACAGAGAGGAGATGCTCCGGTACCATTCACTGGATGGCCTACGGACCGTGTCCTGGAGACAGTCGTTTCAAGGATGAGCAGGGTCGGAGGGGTGCACATTATCGTGCTTGATGAAGTTGACAATCTAGTCGATAAAGGCGGGGATGATCTTCTTTATGCACTTACTAGCCTGAACACACTGATAGAGAATGGGAGATGCTCCATTATCGGCATCAGTAACGATCTGCACTTTACTCAGCACTTAGATCCACGTGTGAGCTCGAGGCTGAGTCAGGAGGATATTGTCTTCCACCCATATGTGGCAACTGAAATTCAGAACATTTTGAGTGAGAGGGCATCGATGGGAATCAAAGAAGGGGTTCTCGATGATGGGGTGATTCGGCTTTGTTCTGCTCTAGCCGCCCAAGAACATGGAGATGCAAGGAGGGCTTTGGATCTTCTAAGAATCTCTGTCCAAAAGGCAGAGCAAAGGGCACAAGGTAATGTGGACACCAAGCATGTTAGATTGGCTCAAAGCCAGTTAGAATATGATCAGGTTACGCCGGTAATCAAGACGCTCCCCCTTCATCAAAAATTAGTTCTTTTCTCGATTTGTCTAAATGAAGAAAACGGGTTGAGGAACATTTCCACAGGCGAGGTGTACAGGACATATTCTGAAGCCTGCTCTAAGATTGGGACCGAACCACTGACCACAAGAAGGGTTTCTTCATTACTTAACGAACTTGACACAATGGGGCTGATTATGGCTAGGAATGTTAGCAAGGGGAGGGGGGGCAGGAGCAAGCAGGTTAACTCAGCGATCCCAAAAGCAATTGATGCGATTAGTCTGATGAGTGAGAGTGAACCAATGGTAAATGAGGCGTCGATGGCCAAGTACAATCTTCAGGGCCATCTCTAGATTTTGTCCCGGCAACGATTAAACCGAGGCTTCAGGACGGCGGCTCGATGTCAGAGGCTGACCGAGAATGGATGGGATCTCTGATGAGACCTAGTAGCACCCTATCAGCCGGATCATTTGTTGTTGGAGTTTGGATGGCTTTTCTTACGATAGTAAATATTGCATTTGGTGCCTATTCAAGTGGTAGAAGGGTGAATTGGATTGATTTTCTAACCAATGGTGATGAGACCAATTCAGTACATGAGATTACATTGTCGTTTCCGGATGATATTCTATTCGTTATACTGAGTTCTTTACTCATTGCTGCTGGGGTAATGGGAATGGGTTCAGCCAGAGAAGATGGTTTTCGTGGTTGGTTCACCGAATTACCTCGGGATAGGGTTTTTACTAGTCTTTTTTCCACTAAGGATGGTCTTGGAAGAACTTTCTCTAGTTGGATGATTGTTTCAGGAGCTGCTTATTACTTCGTTTGGAGCACTTTGGAATCAACATGGGTTGATCCAGGAGTTTACTCAGTTATGATTTCCTTTGTGATGGTCGGGGTCGGTCTGAATTGGGTCCAGGATGCTAAGTTAGATAATTAATTGACATCGAAATCAGATAACAGATTTCTACACCTATCCTTGGATTCCTCATCGCACCACCTAACTACCACGCCCTTGCCTGGTTGGCCGTAGACTACTGCAGATCCAATTGGAGCCAGAGGGTGCAAAAGCAACGGTGCAAGATCCTCTTCACCTGTGACAATAATGAGGGAACTATCCCCATTTTCTAGCCATGAAGATACTGATTCCCTGCAAGCCTCAAGAAGTGATTTTGTCAACGATCCTGCTGGACTAGTGCACTCAATTATATTATCATAAAGATCTCGATTAATCTCACTACTACTAGCCCAGTGAGAACGCTTTGTTTGGCCATCAATAAATGCCAGATCGGCAATTCTACCTACTCTCTGGAAGCCCAGAACAGTTACATCTCCAACTGCAATTAACAGGCCATTGAAATCTGGGGTGTCCGAGATATGGGAGAGGGCTTCTTTTATCGCAATTGAAGTGTCTTCTTCGGGACCCTCAATTAGTCTCCCAAAGGGTTGCTTTAGTTCTGATTCCACTCGAGGAGTAATCCTTGCGTCAGAATCACTTATTTTTCGAGGGATCCATGGTTTTCCTTCCCTGTCCATCAAACCTGCCCTAATTTGGGAACTCGAGATTGTATTTCCGTTCCAGGAAAAAACGCTTTCCGCCAGGATCAGATCCAATCGCTCAAGCTCACTTTTCTCCCTCTGTGAGTTAATTTCTAGGCAACTAGGCATTGTCTCATTAGAGCAAATTATAGCGGTGGCATGTCTAGTTTCGAGTGCTGGACCGAATTCGTCACTAAGTAAGTGGATAGAAATCCTGGAAGAGTGTTCAGACGTGGCACTTTCCAAATCGGATTTTCTTTCATCCCATTTCTTAATCCGGTTATCCTTTGATTGAGCTATCTCATCGCTCGTCAACCATACCTGAATCTTCTCACAATGAGAAAGACCAGTTTCGATGAGGGACATGTGCCCTGAATGAAATCTATCGAAGGTTCCGCCAATTAGTCCGATTCCGTGCATCGTCTTCCTACCTATTGGGGTCGTTCTAGTTTAGTGTGCCCCGGGGCGTAACGGCCACCTTCACTGCTTCGCTCAGGCGCCTGACCCACCCCGGGACGTCTGTCGGACTGCGGGGTAGTCCCTTGATTCATTCTATTCCGTCCTCAGGGGACCTAACGCAATCCGGCCACCCGATTTGCGCCAACGATCATTCTCTCGGAAGAGTCTCGATGGTCTTCGACGGATGGTCACCCAATCAGTGGTACCGTGTTTCATCCTCTGCCTCCGGCGTGGGGGTTTTGTCCACACGGTGTTGCCTGTTGGGCAATACTCCGCAGGTAGATTCGCTCAAGAACCCAACGGTTTCGATAAATCTTCTATTTCTGCTAGTCCTGGATGGAAACCGGACTTTCCCAAGATTAGTCTCTGTGAGATATTGACATCCCCATCCATCATCATCTTCATTGTGAAATCTGGCCATTTGTCTTCGGGCTGAGCCAACCATCCAGAGAATTTGTGAGCTCGGCCGGCCAAAGGTGTTCTTTTGGCTATTGCAGATTCCATGGCATTGAGTAAATCCCAAAGATGATTGAAAGAGGTGGAATCATCGACCTCTGGGTTTTTTCGTATAAATGACTGCAGGTGTGACAATAATTCCGCATCGCACCCCTTATGTCTAATCGAGGAGAGACCGGGGGCCTCGGAAATCTCACCTATTGGATGGAGAACTGCTGAACACCACGGGATTGCTAATTCTAGGTAACCTCCAACTTCATGACTATTCAAAATCATGATTAGGAATTCTGAGGAGAATGGGGCCCACCACGAATTGGGGAGATCACGGATGAAAAGAGCAACATCATCTAGATTATTTTCTCTTTTTCCTGAAGATAAATCGTAGAGCCTTGACCACGTGTTTAGATGATGCCCCTCAGGGAGTTCTGAACCAACGTCTCTGATTCTAAGCATAACTCTGTTGAGGTCTTCTTGAGATTTTTTTTCGACTCCATATAACCACTTTAGTCCGGTGAGGGCCCCAAGAGATTCGTGAGGAGGGTGAGAAAGCCAAGCCTCGACTGCCCAGCCAAGAATATCTGAATAAGCCTCCCTAGGGAGCCAAGCTGAGTTCTGGATAAAGTGGGAAGCAAGCCATGCTGCCCCACTATTTGCATGGTTTGGATCAATCGCTGGCCAGGATCTGAGAAGATTGTCCGGATCGGCCCTAAGTTTTGATGTGATACTTTCTGAGAAAACCTGCTTTACTGATTCTGGGGCTTGGTCTGCAAGTTCGGAAATTCTCTCTATTGGCAGATAATCCAGATCTAAGAGTGCCATCCACTCTGATTCTAATCTTGATGAGATGCGCTGCCATCTTTGCCATCTGGTTTCTCTGGGGGATGCGATCCATGCTGCAAGAGGATATCTTGCCTCCATTTGGTTTGCCCATTCTTCATCCCCATGGGGAAATTGGGATAATGCTGACCTGACTATGGATTCAGAAGAAGGTTCGATTACATGTTGAAATTCTTCATTTAATGAGGAGATGCCCAATATTTCCCAAGGAGAGATTGTTTTACTCTCATCCTCTTCGGGATAATCTATTGTTGATTTCCCCTGCTCTATCATTCTGACTGGAATCGTTGCTCCGGAGCTCGTTTGGTAACTCAACCAAGGCAGAGTCCTAATTGGATCGATCTTCAGGATATCGAAAGAAGAAAAGTGATTGGAAGTCTTTTCCATTATAACCAATCTTAGATTTGAATCTGAGGCTATTTTAGACAACATCGAATCAGGCAATTGATGCTGAAGTTCAACTACCAGTGGTTTGTCATTCCTATCTATAGACCATCTAATTAGGGACTCTGTTACAGACTTGCCAAGTCCTCTCAAATCAATGGATCTGATTGTTGACTCGTCGCTGGAGAAATTTCTGTCCCCCCACTCCTTTCGGAATTTCCTAAGTGTTGATTCCTCAACCTTAGTTCTCCTGGAAGTGGAAATTCGATCTCTTAGGGATACCAACCTCCTATTCCTCTCTGTTTCTGTTAATCTTGGGTGGGCAATCTCAATCCAATAATCCAGAGCCCCTATTGGATACTCGCCCCCCTCCAAATCCAAACCGCTCAAATCTGCGAGTAAGAGAGAATTTATCCTAGCTGATCTAAGAAGAACTGACCTTGGAAGTCTCTCCTTAATTATGGCAGCAACTGGCTGTGAAGGCCTGATATCGGGAGATTTTCTGTGTGGCGAACCTAGAATCCAATCCCCTCTGTGATAGGTTCTCTCATCCAGTGGTGCACGTTGGATTTGATGGGGTTGGGTGAACCAAACTCCCGGGGAAATGATTGGGGTGGTGTTTGCGTCGAGTAATTTAGCCCTAACTACTCCGATAATTGGGGTTTTGTCTGAATAGGCGTCAATACTTCCTGGCCCTGCTAATTCTGGCGGTGAATCTAGGATCTCCATTTTTCTAAAATCAAACCACCTGGGTGAGTGTTCAGAGAGAACAGCCCAATTCCATGACACCCCTTGATTTCTGGTGGACATTTCGTTATCTGGAGAAGGTTGCTGGGTGCGGTTTGGAATCTGCACCATTGTTTCCCTTGGAGTACTCAGAAAACACAGAGTAAGATTTTCTTCATCCCTGGTAAGAACACAGCAGCTATCCCTATCTACAGGTATATCTTGTAATCCCAAAATTTTCGACCACTCGTCACCCTCCAGAATACCCCAACCACTCTCGGTTAATCTAATTCTAGCCCCCCTAGAACCAGGGGGAAGATCGCTAGTTGCTAAGCCATCTTCCCTCATCCTCTTTACTTCAGCAGAAACGTGAGGCATCCTTAGATTAGACTTGAGGGAAAGCTCGGATACAGTCGCCTCGCCCTGAGCGAGGATCGAGAGCAACCTTCTTCGATGTTTACTTCTAATTTTTCTTGGAGTTTTTTTCCGATCGACAGAGGAAGTATCTGACATCAAAAAACACCTACGGAATGGGACTATCTGTAAGATAGTAATAAATTATTTGTTTTTGTTACATTTAGTTATATGTTTCCAGTGGAAATTTACCCATCTCCAAGGATACGCAAAAGTTATTCAGAAAAAGTTGGAATAAATATGTCATTATTTGTAACCAAAGAGCGGAAATACATACAGAAGCATTATATTACCCTCCGCCATCCTGTAAAAAGTGGACAATGTGGAGTCCAGAAAAGAGTAGAGTGAAATTATGAGGACTACAAGACTAAGGCAAAAGATCAAAAAATTCCTGGACGAAAGAGGGGAAGCGAACACCACTGAAATTCTGGAGCATGTGAACTCAACGATGAGGCATGGAACAACACCACAGCAGCTTGGAAATGTACTATCCAAAGACAAGGATATCCTCAAGGTGGCTACCACAAAAAGAGGTGGAGCACTTTCGGGGAGATACGAAATCTGTGTCTGGCAGGTTCGACCCGGGGCATTGGAAGAAAAGTCCTGATCAACCTTCTAGGTCTTCACTCCAATCGCCACTTCTAGCTAGACTGTTCATTTTTGCTCTGTGTAAAAACGCCGAGCAGCTGGAGATATCCGAGTCTTCGGCGTTCTCTGACCACTTCCTCAAAGCATCTGCTTGGAGGGCCCGGCCGTATGAGTAGGATAGTTGCCAAGGATGTTCGACCCCCATTTTGTTCATTAGATTGAGATGTGCTGTTGCGTCTTCATCGGACTGCCCCCCAGAAAGGAAAACTATTCCTGGCAATGCATGTGGAACATTTTTTGTTAGGCATTCGACAGTCATCCTAGCAACTTCCTCTCTGGAAACCTGGTCTTCGCAATCCTTCCCAGCAATGATCATGTTTGGCTTCAATAGTGCCCCAGGAATGTGAACCCCCTGTTCCTCGCACTCTGTGAACGTAGCGGCGAGAATCGAAGATGTGACATCGAAGCACACAGTAGCATCATGGTCACCGTCCATGAGAACTTCTGGCTCGATTATTGGAACTAGTCCCTGCTCTTGACAAATTGCAGAGTATCTAGCTAAAGCATGGGCGTTTGTGTAGAGGCATGCTGAGCTTGGAATCCCATCACCAATTCTGATTACTGCTCGCCATTTTGCGAATCTTGCTCCCAAAGCAAAATATTCTGTGCACCTTTCTCTAAGGCCATCAAGGCCCTCGGTTATCTTCTCACCTTCGTGATTGGCAAGTTCCTTTGCACCCGTATCAACTTTAATCCCTGGAAGAACTCCTCTTTCGGAGAGTTCTTGGGTTATGGGTTTCCCATTGTCCATAGATTGGCGGATTGTTTCATCGAATAGTATCACTCCACTTATTGCGGATTCATATCCCTCTGTAGAGAATAGATTGGCGCGATAAGCTCGTCTGGCTTCGGGAGAGGGTTTTATGCCAACCGCCTCAAGACGGTTTGACATGGTTCCATTGCTCTCATCTGCAGCCAGTATCCCTCGACCCGGAGATACCAATTCTCTCGCATTTTTCTCCAATAATTGCTTGTCCATCCGTTTCCCCGGCTATGTGGAAAACGTTCTGAGAAAAGAAACCATCGTCATCGTGGATATTTTCCTAGATTAGAATTTCAGACTAAACAATTTTTGAAGAAATGTAGTGATTTTTTGAAAGGACGTCGATTACCTCCGAAGATACTCTGTGACCGCCATCTCCGATATCTTCCACTCCCTTTGTCCTACCATCACAAACACCGGTTCCAATGAAAACCGAATCGTCGGAGGAGCATAATTCATCTCGAGCCCATATTCTCTCAATATCCCCGTCGATCATTTTCTCTGCCCTATCCCTATGGCCTTCATTCTTGAAAACTAAACGGCCTTCGAATGAAGCCCCCAGCCCCCTCAATGCTGTGGCAGTAATCACCCCTTCTGGCGCGGCTCCGATTCCCATTAGCATGTCTATTTCCGAATTTGGATCTGCTGCATTTAGCGCAGCAGCAATGTCGCCGTCCCCGATTAATATTGGATTGATTCCAAGACGCTTCAAGTCCCTAATTAGTTCATCGTGCCTGGGTCTATCCATTACTACAACTTTCATCTCGTCAGGTCTCTTTCCTAGTGCGTTTGAGGCACCCTCTATGTTGTAATCGACATCCGCTTCCAGACTAGTTACGCCTGAGATTTCTGCTGGTCCTGCAATCTTATCCATATAGCAGTCAGGAGCATGGAGAAGTGTCCCTCTTGGCCCTGCAGCAAGAACGGCCATCGCATTTGGCAGGTCAGAAGCTACATGATTTGTGCATTCGAGAGGGTCTACTGCAATGTCGATAGATGGGGCATTTGGATCGCCCTGCTTCGAACCTAGAGGCTCCCCTATCCAAAGCATGGGGGCATCGTCGCGCTCTCCCTCTCCGATTGCGACCCGCCCATCAAATGGTACCGAATCAAAGACTTCCCGCATTGCTTCCACCGCTGCTCCATCAGCAGCCTTCCCATCGCCCATTCCCTTCCATTTTGAGGCGGCAATTGCTGCTGCTTCAGTAGCCTTCAGAAATTCCGGAATCAAATCAGCGGTAGGCATGCCCGTGTGAAGGGGTTCGGGAAATCAACCCTGTGGGTGTGACTTCTTCTTTCGCAGTACTCTAATTCCCTCAATTGAGAGAGTTGGATACTGGCCATCTTCATCCTTCTCAATGGGTTTCAGCATATCCCATGCACAAAGTAATCCAGCACTAACCCCACAGAGAGCCTCCATTTCAACTCCCGTTGTCCAATGCGTCCGAACAGTCACTGTGCAATGCAGTTCCCCCTCAAGCACCCCCCATTCAACATTGCAACCCTCGATTGGAATCGGGTGGCAATGGGGAAGTGTGCGAGGCGTCTCCTTGACAGCCTGAATTGCAGATATTGTAGATGCTCCCCGAACGTCACCCTTGGGGGAATTTCCAGTGATAACAGAGTCGATGGACTCCTTCGATAGGCGAATGAAACCAGTAGCCGTAGCTTCTCTCTCTAAAATCGGCTTTGATCCAACATCCACTATCCCCACTATGTCACCTCTGCCGTTATACAAGTCTCGGATGAGGCAATCCCTATTCAGAGGCTCGGAAAGAGGACGTTGGAGTTTTTGCCCGATCAACCCAGGCCTGCCTTCCAAAATTCCCCGTCCTCTCTAATCTCCTTCTTCCAAAGTGGGGCTTGCTTCTTCAATTCAGAAATTAGCCAGGAGCATGCAGAGAAACCCTCCTCCCTGTGAGCGGAGCCCACATGGATGCAGACAATGTCCTCACTGGGTTCAACTGAACCAATCCGATGAGCAATGACAACTGATTTTACCCCAAACTCAGTTATCGATTGGTTGGCTATGCTGCGAAGCACATCCGGTAGTCTGTCCCCCCATGCGTCAAATTCGAGGCTCTTCACTGAGAAGCCTTCTTCCATGCCTCTAGTAACTCCGACGAAACTAACTATGCTGCCACATCCTTGCGTGTCAACTAGGCCTCTCAGTTTAGCGACGTCGAGAGGTCTTCTGGCTACCTCGATATGCACGGTCACAGTGCCCCATGAGATTTCTCGCTTGAAATCGACGGATGACCCAACTGTTCAAGCGAACGTCATGATTCGCAATATTGTGAACGATGAAGTGCATGTCCTGGGGGCTGGACTATCTGGATTGGCGGCTGCAACAATATTAGCCCGATCCGGAAAAGAGGTTCACGTTCATGAGATTAGGAAGGATAGCGGGGCTAGATTTGATGGTGACTTCCAGGGAATAGAGAATTGGACTAGTGAGGTAGACTTCTTTGACGAATTGGCCGAATGGGGTTTTGACGCAAACGAGTTCAAATCTGATGCATTTGGGATAATCGACCTCATCCATCCAGATGATGTGATCACACATCCAGAAACAGAGGGTGTGGCTTTCAGAGTGGTAGAGAGGGGGACCTCCAGTCATACAATAGATCAGGGATTCAAGAGGATGGCTCTGGAAGCGGGGGTTAACATCCACTATGGTACCAGAAAGGCGCCCGAAGAATGCGACATTGTTGCTGCTGGGCCCAAAGAATCCAGTGCAGTCGCTTACGGGGAGATCTTTGAGACGTCGCATCAAAACATTGTGGCATTCCAACTTAACGACAAATTGGCCCCAGGGGCGTATTCTTACTTGATCATCATCGACGGCATAGGTCTGATTTGCACATGCCTCTGGAGGAAGCAGAGGAATAGCGGGCGTTATCTTGACGAAACAATAGCTTGGTACGAGGAGAACTACGATCTGAATAGGAAACCACTCAAGAGGGTCGGTGGTAAGGGGGACTTTGGGCTACCGACCAAATACGAACACGAAGGAAGGTTCTACGTAGGCGAGGCTGGGGGATTGCAAGACTTCATGTGGGGTTTTGGAATGAGGTACGCAATCACGAGCGGGGTGCTTTCCGCCAAAGCCATACTAGGTGAGTTCGATTACGAGAAAGAAGTCAGGAAGCGCCTAGTCCCATTAGTTAGAGCCAGTGCGATAAATCGATTCCTGATGAATAGGGTCGGAGACAGGGGGTTCAAAATTGTGGCGAATCGATGGATGAGGGATCAGAAAAGGAAGGGTGATGGTTTGAGTTTCATGCGTTGGCTGTACAAACCGGGTCTGATTCGAAGAGCACTTTGGCCAGTTGTGAAAATTGGGATGCTAAGGAGAAAAGTCCTCTCGGATGGTAGGGTCGTCCACAGGATGCCATTCAGGAAACCTCTCAACAGAGATATTTGGGAGTCCAGCGAAAGGGCAAAAGAAATTCGTGAAGAGTGGAAATCGGTCAGGAAAGACGGTGGGGCGCTTTCGTTCAAAGAGTCGGATGATTAGCCTAGTTCGTCCTCCGTTTGGTTGATATGGCGGAACTCGGTCGTGTGAGTATGACAACATGGCCCGAGTTAAAGCCCATGAAAAACCGCCTCGTAAACTACGGGGTAACAGAAAACGGGGTAGCGATAATAGAATTGGTTTCTGACTCTGACGGGGAGCCCTTGGAGGGAGATAGAACAGCGGTAAACACCTACACTAGGGAGATGTGGCATGACATTGATGATGCTATCCTGAGCGCTAGGTTCGATGATGATGTCTCAGTTATTCTTCTTACTGGCCATGGAGAGAAGTTCTTTTCTGCCGGGGCTAGCATCAAGTATCTGAACAAACTCACCCCTCGATACAAGTATTTCTTCTGCCTACATGCCAACGAGACTCTTTCGAGATTGGAACAAACGCCAAAGATAGTCATTGCCGCTCTGAATGGACACACCGTAGGAGGAGGCTTGGAAATCGCCATGGCTGCAGACATCAGGATTGCTAGGAAGGGCAACTTCCAGGTCGGACTACCCGAGGTATCCCTAGGTGTTCTAGCGGGAACCGGTGGTACGGCTAGGCTTTCACGACTTGTCGGAAAGGCGAAGTCAATGGAAATTATGGTGACTGGTAGGAAGTTCTCCTTCGAAGAAGCGAAGGACATGGATTTGGTTCATGACGTCTATGATAGCATGACTCTGGAGGAGTTCCACCAGGACGTCCTTGACTACTCGAGCCGCTTCACACTACCATTCGCTGCTGCAAAGGCTATCGGTAACATCAAGCGCAGCGTACAGAGCGGGCTCGAGATTCCACTGGAGTATCATCTGGCTTTGGAGCGGGAATTGCAGTCTGACTTATTCCAGTCGGATGATGCGAAGACTGGAATCAAGGCCTACGTAGACAAGCAGACACCTAGGTTCGAAGGAAAGTAGCCCGGGAACGCTTCGTAATTGAGAGAAGCAATCGCTGAAATACCCGTTTGTATTGGGATGCTCAATGGCTGATACCGAGGTAGTAGAGAGTTACCCGACGAACTTTGAGACATGGATTGAAGAATTCAATGACTGGCAGACGAGGATTGGATTCGATCCCTCTTGGCTGGGAGACTACAGATTCGACATAAAGTTCGACTGGGACACCGCGGGCAATGAGATAGAGTTCGGTGATTTCGAAGGCATGCCTAAGTGGGATCGGAGGATGCAAATCCCCCAACAGAACATCATGGATGCGATAATCACCATGGTTAGTGTCCAAGGTGACACTGAGTTTGCTAGCGTCGAGCAGCAGAATCATCTTCTGGAAACAGCGCCAACTGAGTACGACAAGAAGTCTGCACTCAGAATCATGTGTGAAGAACAGAGGCATGGATGGCAAATGGCCTACCTACTTTGCACATTCTTCGGAGAACAGGGAGTCAGAGAGGCCGCGAAGCTCCTAGAGAGAAACGCACAGGAGGGGACGAGGATCCTGGGGTCTTTCAACGAGCCAATAGACCACTGGCTGGACTTCTTCATGTTCACACACTTCATTGACAGAGATGGGAAGTATCAGTTGAAGATGCTCAGTACTTCCTCTTTCAAACCGCTTGCAGCCAGCATGGGTCCAATGCTCAAGGAGGAGTCGTTCCACCTAGGTACAGGGGCCAATGGCCTCAGGAGGATAGTGAAGCAGGGCGTCATCCCCTGTGCTCTTGTCCAGAAATACGTAAACAAATGGGTCAGCACAGGACTTGACTTGTTCGGGACCGATGACTCGACCAGCGCACAATGGGCCTACGTCTATGGGATAAAGGGCCGTTATGACGAGAGGGAAGCGACTGATTCTGCAGACAGGGATCACCTCAACGAGGCTAGCAGGGACCTATACTTCCAAGAACTGAGTGAGGAGATGAGGAGGATCAGCAAAGCCCGCAAGGAAGGCGAGCCAGAGCTATTCATCCCCTCGGACAAATTCAAAAGAGGCATCGGGAAGTACGCTGGGAAGAATTTCACAGTAGAGGGAGAGCCTTTCGATGGAAGTGACCAAGAGTGGAAGGACTACCTAACGACAGTCCTTCCGACAGACGAAGACGAGGAAAGGCTGCTTAACGACTACTTGAAGCAGGAATGGATCCAGTACAGAGAGTGGAAGGACAACTAGTCACGGAGGAATGCCCATGCAGCACGTCGCTCTATCCCTTTTCGACAAGGACCTCTGTCGGCCATTCTTCGACAGGCTGACCGATCTATTCCACGAGCATCACCACTCAGAGGAACAGGACCCGAACGGATACGAGAACCTGCTCTACCGTATCTATAGACCATACAACCCAGAAATGCTTGACATGATTGACCGATGGATGGGCCTTGAAGCGCGAGCATGGAGGGCCGAGACGCAACGAGAAGTCCTCCTATCGCTGTATGCGATTCGCTATCCCGACACTCTGCTGATCGAGAGCCTGACCGACAAGGCTAGATCTGACATGCGAAGGCTCTCCGCATACCTACATTTTACTCATCATACATACTCCATATGGGACGATGACACCAGAAAGGGCCTGGGGAAGCTTGGGATAGATATCCCAGAGATGAAGGAGGCAGACCCATTCGTCTACGGAGCGTACGTCTCTTCAATCGAGCTTCTGAAGGACGTAGCCCCCTTCACTTGCTTCTTAGAGCATGACGTGCCTCGGCAGAGGCTGTTCCAGTCTGCTCTGGCAGCATATGGACGTGAGAGTTAGCACTTCTTATTTCCCAGCAGACCATCCGACACTCATGACAATACGCAGGGTTGCTGTAATCGGAGCAGGGACGATGGGTTCTGGAATAGCCCAAGTCTGTGCCCAGACTGGTTGGGAGACCAGTCTCTTCGATGCATTTTCCGAGTCCCTGGAGAGAGGAGTGGAGAATATAGAAAAGTTCTGGGAGAAGGGGATATCCAAGGGCAAGACTACCTCTCGACAGAAGGAAGAGTGGTCGGCCAACCTCATTGCGACCAGAGAGATGTCAGAAGCGGTGAGGGACTCGGATATTGTAATAGAAGCAGTGCCAGAGAAGATGGAACTGAAGAGGTCAATTTTCGAAGAGTTAGAGGGCTTAGCACCTCCAAATGCGATTCTCGCCACCAACACATCTGGTCTGCCAATTTCTGAGATTGCTGCACACACTAGTTGTCCCGAGAGAGTGATAGGGATGCATTTCTTCAATCCAGTACCATTGATGCAACTCCTGGAGATCGTGCGTCACGAAGCAGTCGACGAACGTACCGTGTCTGTTGCAAAGGAAGTAGGTGAGGCGATGGGTAAGACCACCATACTTGTCAGTGACGTACCGGGATTCGCAACGAGCAGGCTTGGCGTTGTTCTGGGTAATGAGGCGATTAGGATGCTTGCCGAGGGTGTGGCATCTGCAAGTGACATTGACACTGCGATGCGCCTGGGATACAGGCATCCAATGGGACCTCTGGAATTGTCAGATCTAGTTGGCCTTGATGTCAGAATGGATATCCTGAACAGCTTGGCTGAGGCATTCCAGGACGATTCATACAGGCCCCACCCACTTCTGAAAAGTCTGGTCGAATCGGGCAATCTAGGGAAGAAGTCTGGAAGAGGGATCTACGACTGGACATCAGGAGATAAGGTGGAGAGGGTTTGACCCCCAGGACTACCATGTCCCTTCGAAGTAGCACTTTCCTGAGCAAGTATCTGTAATCTGACCGCTCAAGAGGAAATCAGTAGCCAAGTCAACTGCAGGGCCATATCCCAGCACCTGATTATGCGCTAGAGAGTGGTAAGCCATTGGCCCCTGTATGTTCCCTGAAGGAACGACTGGGAAGTTGCCATCGAAGTAAACGATGGCTGATCCCGAAGCCGGTGCATCGACAATCTCCAGTCCGTGAGGGTAATAGGTGGAGTTGGCGAGAACCGGTATTCCAGAAGTCCTTGAGGCACGGTCTGCAGATAGGGTAGTAACTTGGGCGTCGTTGATTGAAACCACGTAGAGGACTTCGTAAGGGTGCAGTTCCCCATCCAAGCCCCCGTCAATGAAAGGGAGGTAGGTTTCTGGTTCAGTAGTGTCCCACATAGACTGCATCAATGCAATCAGTATGGATCTGTCCATCGTCGATTCGTAAGCAAGAGGGGATGAGAAAAGCTCCTCGAATTGAGTATACTGGGTGGACCTCTCGGCAATGAACCCGAAAGATGACCCTGCCACCCAAAGCACTCCACGGTCAATTTCTGGGATTAGGGACAGCATTGATGGCCCTCTAATTCCCCCTAGTGAGACTCCCATGTAATCGATATCTGTAGTGTCTACCAGGTTTACCCCGTTGTGGTGGAATTCTGGGATATCGGAACAGACTCCTTTGATTGTGGTAATCATTGCAAGATGGTTGATCACAGATTGCTGGAGTCTCTCAGACTGATGCTGTAGATAGTTCACATTCATCAATCCAAAGGTTACAGCATCGAAGTCCCCGTCTGAACTCCAGCCCTTGAAGTCGGTTCCGATTGTGGCTACTCCCGATTCATTCGCCCATCCTCTGAATCCGGAGACCATCCCCTCGCCATTTCCCAGGAAACCATGCCCTAGAACAACAAGTGGTGCTGGTTGTGAGGACTCTGCGGCCGACATGGGGATAGTCACAGTGAAGACAACCTCTGCCAGGAAGTTGAATTTTGGAGTTCCATCCTCGGAACGAGTCATGGGAGTAGGGGGGTAGGTCGATTCAAGATAGTGAGGAGTAGTGATGGTCCCGCTGATTCTCCTGAGGGTTGTATTGTCTTCGGCATAGTTCTCAATTACTGATGTTACATTGCACCCTATCCCAGTTTCTCCTAGACGTTGTGTTGCATCGTCCCTCATGGAAATTATGTCTCCCGTAATTGATTGGATTGATGCCGTGTGAAACCACCACGCACTAGTCAGAACCTGCCTTTCGTAGCCAATCTCGGAGAGCAAGGTGAACATAGTTTCGTAGTTTAATCTGAGGGACTCAATCTGTTGGTTGTCAGTGACAATTCCATCCCTCAATGCCTTGAATCCCGGGAATGGTTCGATGGGATCTCCGTTCTCATCTGACAGGCCTCTGAATGCTACTGCGTACTGGGTGTTGTGATCAAGCCCCCTGAGTGATCGAACGTGGACGAGAGAAGGCTCTTCTTCCTGTGTTCGGGACGAAATTTCCACCCAATGTTCCTCTATCTGGCCAGTGTCCATATTGAGCAGAACACTATTGTGATCTGGGAGGGAAGACAGGTGAATGGAGTCCTGAGAAGCGAGGCCGGAGATATTTGGAAGGCTACTAAATGTTGTAAAAACCTGTGTTGATGGGGAGTGGCCGTCCTTGTTATCGAGCATATGGAAATCTTCGGATGGAGCAGAAGCAGAGTCAGGAATAGCCTGGCCGTCGATGTCCAACCTATATCCAGTAGCAGTTCCTGAATCGGAGTCAAGGAATGCAGAGGAGGGGAATGGCAGAAGGCAATGGTCCGGGTTGGTATTATCGCAGAAACTTGTTCCTGAAACGGAAATCACCTCTTCCTCTATGATCTCTTCTTCGATTGTTTCGACACAGTCATCGAACACGCCTTCCCCCACGGCCATCACACTGCAATCTTCATTTTCCGTGCCTTCTGATGCTTCATCACTTAGGCATCCGGATAGCAACAATAGAGAGACAAGCAGAGTTGCGATTGTTCTTTGACTAGACATACGCACAGTATCACGAATGGCCGACTAGTTATGAATTGAATCTAAGAAGTTAGAATTTGGTGGAAGTGATGGACCCCCGTCTCCTTCGTTGGGGAGTAACGTCCTCTTTCATAAGATCTTGATGAGACCCCTCTCTGTGTGAACTCCACAATGTGCTGGTCTTCGGCTTCAACCTTATCCAAGTCCCCGCCGGCACCCTTCCCGAGGAATTTCTTGTCCCAGACGAATCCGCGATAGATGATCCGAGTACTGTCAACTGACAATGGGACGACCAAATTTACGGAGAGCCCCCATGGGTAGAAATTTAGCATTAGGCCTGGAAATAACCAGTAGTAGTAAGCTGCTACATCGAGTCCAGAGTCGGGGGACCCTTCGGGAATGTCAAAGGTTGACTCCCCTTCGTTGGCGATACCGATCTGGAGGACCCCTCCGTCGAAAAGTTCAGTCTGATAGTTATCGTAGTCCAATGCTCTATTGAGGTCCTTGTGCACGAATGGTATATGGAAACCCTCCAGATAATTGTCCACATATAGTGCCCAGTTTGCATTGATATCGTAACTTCGGTTTCTAGAATTGTCATATTCGAATGTCTCTATTGGCATCCAACCCACTCTTCTTTCCATCTCTTCCAAGGAAGATTCGAAACCGGAAGGCTCGATACCTGAGAAGATGAGCCCTTTCCAATCTAGGATTGGGAAGTTCCTAAGATCGTCCTTATTGGTGGGAAAATCTTCTACCTCTTCGAACTCAGGCATTGCCCTCATGGAACCATCAAGACCGAAGGTCCTCCCATGGTAAGGGCACCGTAGGGTGGTCTTGGAGCAGTGGCCATCTACCACTAACATCCCCCTATGTGTGCAAACGTTGGAAATGCATCGGATTTTTCTGTCAGCAGTCATCATTATGGGCTCGTCGATGAGTTTCTCCAAATGTTTCAACTCAATCGATGAGCTTTCCACGAGTTGGTTTTTGTGAGCAGCGAAGTGCCAATATTTCCTGAATCTGTGTTTGATTTCTGAGAATTTCTCTGGGTCGGTATAGTATGAGGAAGGGAGGGCCTGAGCCTTCCGGATATCTGGATCAATGGTCTTGGACAAGGTTAGCGCCAGTAGTTCCTAGGTGCAATGTGATGTAGCCATTTCGACGTTTGACATGTAATCATTGAAGCTCAGGACTCGAGCTTTGTTGACACCGAGGTCTGAGACTCCGAGACGTGACTTGGAGTATATGTGAAGAACAGAGTCTCCATCGTCACAAAACCCCATGACTACAAAATCATCCGGGAATCTGAACATTAAAGTTCTGAAGACGGAGTGAGTTTGTCCTGGCCACTCGCCGATTACTTCGGTTCCGGGTTGAGAGTCTATCCACCCCCTCACCTCTTCCATTACATCCTCCAGACTGGAGTTGATTCTCAATTCAGTGAGATTTTCGCTTCTATAGGGGTTAGGTCCAATCATTGAGCAGTTGAGCGAATCTTCGGGGCACTTAGTTGGGAAGTTTTCAGGCTCGATTACTTCATCGGGTGCTGCAATATGGATTGATAGTATGGAGAGGAAGTATACCGAAACAATCCCTATTGCGAAAAGGGGAAGTCGCCATTTCTTGGTCACGAATCACCCTCGGCTACAATAACCCTAGACGCTCTAAGGATGCGATCATGCATTCTGTAACCACTCTCAATCACTTCTATCACACTTCCCGGGTCCTCGCCCTCCGGGCAGGGAATCGTGGCGATTGCCTCCATGCAGGTAGGGTCGAATTTCTTCCCTAATGCGTCTATTTGGGATATTCCCTCGGCCTCAAGAGAAGCCCTCAGACCATCTAGAGTCATCCTCACTCCCTCAATTACAGACTCGGCACCTTGGTCCCCTTCGGATGCATCGACTGCCTTGGATAGGTGATCTATTGCCGGTATTATGCGCCGAGCAAGTGATGACCCTCCATACTTTAGTGCCTCGGACCTATCTCTGGATGCCCTCTGAACAGCGTTTGCTGTCTCTGCCTTTGCGTATTGGATTTCCTTCTCAAGTTCTGAAACCATTGCCTCAAAGTCAGGATCCTCTTCAACGATAGTCGCTGTTTCATCAACCGGCGCCTCTTCTGTCACGTCAATGGGCTGGAATGACCCCTCAAGAATCCAATGGTCAATGCTAGTCAGAGTAGAAGTATTCTCCGGATGACTTCTGTTCGCGGTCCTTCCTGCTTGAGGGTTTGTTTATTCGTGGCCGGTGGGATTCCACATCCCTGCGGAAGGTGACATCGGCATCGGATAGGAAGAGGTTCATGCCCTTCCTGGGGGAAAGAGGCCCAACTGCATGGCCATGACTGCCACCTTCGCCTTGGAAAACAAGGATTGAGTCACTCACTATGTCGAGGAAATATGTGTCGTGATCGATGACCATTGCAGCCTTCTCATTGCTTTCCATAGTCCTCCTGATTGCCTTTGCTGCTTCCATTCTTGCGTTTGCGTCCAGATGCGCACTAGGTTCATCGAATAGGTACAGGTCTGCTTCCTTCCCTAGACAAATGGCTATACTGACCGCCTGTAGTTCCCCACCAGATAGTTTCGAGGCCTGTAAATCCAGCATCTTGTCAACTTGAAGCGCTCTGATAACCTGAGTATGGAATTCGCCACTGCGCCATTTACCTCCCAATTCGGAATCGAGCCAGTCTCGGACCGTACCTTCGAACTCAGTCCGTACATGCTGAGGTTTGTACGAGACCTTGGCATCCATAGTACACCATCCCTCATCTGGATCTATTTCTCCAGCGATTATCTTGACGAGAGTGGTCTTGCCGGTCGCATTGGGGCCGACTACGCCAACGACCTCAGCAGACTTGACTTCACCTTCTCCGGTCTTAAGATTGAAGTCCCCGAGATTTTTCTGTATTGAACCCCATTTGAGGACCGGGGCGCCAACCTCCTCCACACGTGTTCTCCCCCTTAGAAATCGGATTGGTTTGTCTCTAATCCTGACATTCTCCTCTGGTAGATAACCATCCAGGTACGCATTGATTGCAGTTCTAGTAGATCTGGGAGGAGTAAAGATCCCATATGCCGATCTATCTCCATAAATTACGTGAACTAGGTCGCATAGAACATCCAGGATTGCCAGATCGTGCTCTACTACGAGAACTCTCTTGCCCCTCTCAGTCAGTTCCCTAACCACTCCAACCATTCTCATCCTCTCGTAAATGTCCAAGTAGGAAGATGGCTCATCAAAGAAGTAGACGTCCGCTTCCTTTAGTAGAGTTGCGCATATCGCTACCCTCTGCAATTCTCCCCCTGATAGATCGCCCAACTTTCTGTCGATGATATGGGAGATTCCCATCAGTTCGGAGTATTTGACAATCTCCTCCCTGTCATCTACCCTAGTCAGAAGTTCATTGACTTCTCCTTCGAAAATACGAGGGAGTTTGTCGATGTACTGTGGTTTCACCGCTATGCTAACTTCTCCCTCTGAAACCAAAGCCAAGTAGTCTCTCAGCTCCCCTCTGGGGAATGTGGAGATTACCTGTTCCCACTCTGGTGAAGGGTTGGCCCAATCCCCCAGATTAGGCCTGAATACGCCTGATAGGAGGTTTATTGCAGTTGATTTTCCGATACCATTCGGCCCTAGTACCCCCACAATCTGGTCTTGACGAGGGGAGGGTAGTCGGAATAGTCTGAATGAGTTCTCCCCGAAAGAGTGAGTCAAATCAGTATCCAGTTCCTCTGGGAGATTGATGATTTTTACCGCGTCATCGGGGCAGTGCTTTGCCCTCGTGAAGCAAACCGGGCATGCTGTCTCGAGTATCTTGCACTTTGACCCCTCGACCTGTATGCATTCCCTGTCACACATGGCGGAGTACTTCTTCAGATATGCAAACGCATTGCTGTTGGGCTTGCAACGTTCCTCCAGAAGAACTGCCACTCTCATGTCCGACCCTCCTTACCATTGACTAATACTTCTTCCATCATATAGCTAGTACGAGTTCTTTTACATCAGAAACCGAAGAATCGGTACCTTATGTACACGTATCCAGCAAGCAGAATCTTCTCGGTTTTAGTGAGTTGGATTCTCTCAGAGAAAACATCACCATCATTCTTGGTAATCTTGGCCATTATGGATTGGTAGAATGAAGCCATTGCGGCCGGAGAGTATCGAGCAGACTTATCCAAGTGCGTGAGAAGTTTGAATGCCCTTTGTCGGTATCCATCGGCCCTCTCCAAGTACTCCTCTACAAATGGTGCCCAGCCAGGGTGTTCGAGAAGAGCCTCGCCACTCTTGACGTCTTCCTCCGATATCCCCCATCGCGCGAGATCTTCGAGAGGAAGGTAGATTCGATCTCTCTTAGCGTCCTCGGAGACATCCCTGATGATGTTGATTAGTTGCATAAAGACCCCCCAAGACTCGGCGTATTCCTTAGCTTTGGGATTGTCGTATCCGTATATTTCTATACACACCAGACCCACGGTGGAAGCTACTCGATAGCAGTAAGAGTATAGTTCTTCGAAGGTTTGATATCGGTTCTTATGGAAATCGTTTTCCATCCCGCTGATCATATCGTCCAGTAATTGCCTCTGAATTCCATACTTCTGCACGGTGTCCTTGAGAGCGATGAAAATTGGGTCGGTAGATGTGTAATCCCCGTATGCAGTTGATAGTTTCTTACGGTAGTAGAACAATTGAGTCATTTTGTCGTTGTATGCCGATCTGTCCAACACCGGGTTCCCCGGGCTCAACCTTTCGATGTCGGATCTGTAATTTACAGATTCTGGATCATCTGAGGAGCCTCCTGGGAAGACGTCTTCGAAGTCACCATCGGCAATATCGTCCGCTCTACGACAAAACGCGTAGTATGCCATTATTGAGCGTCGCTTTTCCTCGGGTAGATACTTGAAAGAGTGATAGAAGTTTCCTGCTTCCCTACGAGTGAGCTCCTCGCAGAATTCGTATGATGTTTCTATCATGTGTTGGGGTATTTCTGGTTCAGTCCAGATAGGGGCGTCAATGTGCTTGAAGGGGTCCAGCAATTCCCCCCTTGATCCAATTACCCCCATGAAAAGAGCGCTTTCTCGTACTGCCTCGATGGCTGTGATACTGATGGCTCTAGCTGCTTCCTTGGTAATATTGACTGCAGCCCTGACGATGTCTATTTGCTCTTCTTGGAGGTCTGGTTGTTCGGCATACACTCTGTCATAAATCTCAGCATCGAGGATGATCTCGCTCCCGGATTCCCTATCCTGCGCCATGTAGTTTCAGAATCGGGCGGAGTCTGGGCCCACTTGAATGTCTCCCGGGCGGGTTTCTATGCTGCATCGAAAGATTGGGAGGAGGGAAAACAAGAGTTTCGGAACCTAACTACGTAAGATCCTCGTGCTGGCTTGTCTGGATGGGACTGATAATACGACCTTCTTGATGACGTCTTTGATTTCTGATCTGTCGATCTTTATTCTGTTACTTGGATCTAGGACATTGCCTTCTCTGAGCTTGGAAACCGTCCTCTTCCCAATTATTACAGGGAACATGCAAGCAGCTCTGAGTCGGAACTTCCAATGAGGCAACATCTCGATATACTGGACTGCTGAAGTCAGATATTCGTCAGTCAAATCCAGATATTCATCATAGAGCGGTCTGAATGTGTCCATTCTCGAGGGCTCCAGAAGGTCGGCCGGAGTAATTCCGTACCCCTCCAGTTTACTTCTAGGGATGTAGCATCTGCCAAGGGACAAATCTGCAGGGATGTCCCTAAGGATGTTGATCATCTGGAGGGCTTTGCCGAATCTGATTCCCTTCTCAAAGAGTTCTACCTCCAAATTTTCCTCTTTGAGTTTGAAAATGTGGTCTAGTGACATCCTAGTCCAGAACTCCCCTACGCTGCCTGCTACTCGATAGGCGTAGTCGTCCAATTCTTCGTCTGATTCTAGTGAGAGAATTGTTCCTTCGTCGGATGAGAACCTCTGTAGATCGAGAATCTGCCCTCCGATGATGGTGCCGAGGCAGTGACGAATCGCTTTCTGGTCGGATTCCGAAAAGTCCGCAATCTTTGAGACGATTTTTCCTACATTCCTTAGTAGTGAGGCTTCTGATTTGTTTCTTTGTGATTCTGCTAGTGAAGATATGTCCAGTAGACTGGAAGTTTTTCCCTGGGAGAAATCATTGTATGACTCGAGTGCCAGCAAAAGATCACTCGCATCTCCTTGCTCTGAGTCGGCTATTGTATCAGATGTCCGAGCAAGCATGTACAGAAGACTTACTTGGGGTCTTATCGAATTGGGCAACTCCTTGAGAGATAGATAGAATGAGCGAGAGGTCCCTTCCAGAATAGAGTCTAACTCCGAGTTGAATATGCTCGACATGGATACCAACTTGGTCTCGCTAGAGGTTTCTGTTCCTAAGACTCTCGTAGGCCTGCTTCTACCAAGGCTGATACCAGAGCCTCGCCAATCTTTGAGGGGTCACGAGCAATGTGAATTCCTGCGGCTTCGAATGCTGCGAACTTCTCCTCCGCGGTTCCCTTGCCTCCTGAAATGATTGCTCCAGCATGCCCCATCCTCTTGCCGGGTGGTGCAGTAGCTCCTGCAACGAACCCTACAAGAGGCTTGGAGAAGTTCGCCTTGGACCATGCTGCAGCTTCCTCTTCCGCAGTACCTCCAATCTCGCCAATCATTACCACTGCCTCGGTGTCGGAGTCATTCTCGAAGGCTTCTAGGCACTCGATAAAACCAGTCCCATTTACTGGATCGCCCCCGATTCCAACGCAGGTTGTTTGCCCCTCTCCTACGCTCATGGTTTGCGCAACGGCCTCGTAAGTGAGGGTGCCTGACTTAGAAATGATTCCGATCCTACCTTTGGCGTGGATGTATCCTGGCATTATCCCTATCTTACACCCCCCATTGGAACCGGGGGAAATTATTCCAGGGCAGTTTGGTCCGATTAACCTAACTCCCGGCCTTTTTTCCAAGTGAGAAACTACCTTCACCATGTCAAGAGTTGGGATTCCCTCCGTGATGCAGACAATTAGTCCGCCTTCGTTCAATTCGTGGAATGAGTCAGCAGCCTCAATTATTGCAGGGGCTGCGAATCGTGCTGGAACGTAAATCACACTAGCCTCTGCCCTGGTTGAGGAAACTGCTTCTGACATCGTATCGAATACTGGAACCGATCTGCCAGGGAGTTCAACAACTTGCCCTCCCTTTCCTGGGGTGACTCCGCCGACAATGTCAGTACCGTATTCGACCATCCTTGTCCCGTGAAAAGTTCCTTGGCTGCCCGTAATCCCCTGTATCAGGACCCTCGTCTCCTCATTGATCCAAATGCTCATGCCTGATTCCCCCCAATTGCATTGACTATTGCTTCACCAGCATCTCCTAGGGTGCTGACAGTAATCACATCGAGATCTGATTCTTCCAGAACCTTCCTGCCTTCTTCGTGATTAGTACCGGAGAATCTGACCACCAGAGGAATCCTCAGGCCGATCTCCTCTGAGGCCTCAATGATACTCCGTGCAACCATATCGCATCTGATAATCCCCCCAAAGATATTGACGAGGATTCCTTCCAGACGTGAGTCCTCAAGAATAATCTCGAATGCAGCCGTGATTGATTCGCTATCGGCACCCCCTCCAATGTCTAGGAAGTTTGCTGGCTCTCCTCCGTACAATTTGATTACGTCCATCGTAGCCATTGCCAAGCCGGCACCATTGACTAAACAGCCGATGTTCCCTTCCAAATCAACATATGAGAGCCCGTGTTCATGCGCCCTTACTTCCACATCTGACTCCTCCGAGATGTCTCTGAGAGCTTCCCTCCATGGATGCCTGAATGCGGCATTCTCATCGAAGCTGACCTTTGCATCCAAAGCCACCATGGATTCATTTCCATCTCTGACAAGGGGGTTTATCTCGATCATCGAGCAGTCCTTCTCGATGAACAAAGATGCTAGTCTTACCATCATCTCCGCGAACGAACTTCGGGAAGTTCCTGATAGCCCGAGGGAACCCCCTAGGGAATGGGCAACCTCCTCACTAAGGCCTTCCGATGGATAGAACCAGGCTTTGTGGATGGCTTCTGGAGACGTCTCGGCGACCTCTTCGATATCCACTCCGCCCTCAGTAGAAGCCATGACCAGAATCGCATCCTCCTCCCTGTCAACTAGGAGTGCAAGATAGTACTCGTGAGCAATGTCACAACCAGACTCCACGTACAAGTTGCTGACAATCTTCCCAGAAGGACCAGTCTGCTTGGTTACGAGCCTGTGACCTAGGATATTTGAGGCAAAGGTTTCCACTTCCTCCCTGGAGAAGGCCACCTTCACCCCCCCTTGCATCACCAACTCTCCAGAATCGGGTTTAAACAAATCCCCCTTGCCCCTCCCTCCGGCATGAATTTGGCTTTTTACTGCGACAATATCTGAGTCGAGGGAGTCGTATGCGGAAAGTGCTTGTTCGACTGTAGTACAGTGAACTCCACGTTGGACAGACACTCCCGACTCCCTGAACATGGCCTTTGCCTGATACTCATGAATGTTCATTGGGCGACCCAGCCGAGGTATGGTCTTGAAAGATGCGGAACCCAATCTTCCGAAGAAGAGTCACGAAGCGATGAAAGGGAGTGAGGTGCTGGGGTAGTCGTGGACGTTATCGTTCTAGCAGGAGGATTCGGGACCAGGCTAAGACCATGGACCGAGAGTGTTCCAAAACCCCTTCTGCCGATTCTGGATAAGTCGATGATTGAGCACGTAGTAGACGTCCTTCCAGAATCCTTGGTGGACAGAGTCCTAATTGCTGCTGGTTATGGTATTGAGAAGATGCGAACCCACTTCGCCAACACCCAGCTACCGTATGAAGTGAGAATTATCGAAGAGACCGAACCCCTTGGGACGGGGGGCGCAATTGCGAACTGCAAGAGTCATCTCTCTGGTGGCACCTTCTGTGTAATTAATGGTGACCTAATCACCAGTTTGAGGGTCGAAGAAATGCTAGATTTCCACAGAAGCAACGGAGGTATTGGAACCATTGCGCTGTGGGAGGTGGAGGACCCGTCTCGTTTCGGAGTGGCCGACTATCGGCAAGAAAGTGGGAAGATAATGAGATTCCAAGAGAAGCCTCCGATTGAGGAGGCGTACTCAAATCTCATTAATGCGGGAACTTACATCCTAGAGCCGGAGATTTTCAATCTAATGCCAATGGGTGCCCACAGCATAGAGAAGGACATCTACGAGGATCTGGCTGAAACTGGTGGACTGAATGGTTTCCCTTACGAGGGGTGGTTCGTGGATGCAGGCACTCCAGGTTCCTTCATCGAGGCGACTCAGGTTTGCATAGCCGAGTGCAAATTCGACAGCGGGTCGGTTTATGGCGATTCTTGGTTCGGTGAAGACTCGGATAACCTAGGTCTTGTCTCTGGTAGTTCCGTGGGGCATTCGTCCGTTGTAGGGGAAGGTGCAACTGTCACGAACTCTGTAATTCTCGACGATGCTGAGGTAGGTGCTGGAAGTATTCTGGATGGGTGCCTTATTGGCAGAGGAGCAAGGATACCAGAGGGAGTCGAAATGAATGGTAAAATTGTGGGTCACGACTCCCACGTGGGATGATTGGCAATGACTGATGAATTCGGAGGAATCCAGTTCTCTGGAACTCTCAGACCATCCCAAGTCGCATCATCAAGCGTCATCAAGAAAGATCTGGATGATGGCTCAAAGGAACTCCTAATCGTCGCTCCGCCGGGCTCCGGAAAGACAGTTCTGGGACTATATGTCTGGTCCGACATAGTCAGGAAACCCACGCTCGTTCTCAGTCCGAACTCGGCAATTCAGGCGCAATGGGTCGAGAGGGCGAAGGAGCTCTTCCACCTAGATGGGAGGGCATCAGAGATTGGCACCGACCCTAAGAATCCTGGGATCCTGACTTCGCTAACGTACCAGTCGGTAACCCTGCCCAAGAGGAGAGGGGGAAATCTGGACGAGTCCGCTCTGGAGATGTGGATCTCGAAACTGATGATCCCCTCCGACTCCGGAGTGATAGAGGCGGACGATATGGAGAGCGCCATGGCTTGGATCAATGATCTCGAGCAGAAGAACCCCAAGCATCACGCGGAGACCATGGGGCACTATAGAAAGAAGGTGAGGGATTCCCTGGCCGATCACGGCAATGCGCTATGGGTCCTTCACGAGTCAGCCAGGGAGAATCTGATGAAGCTCGCCGATGTTGGAGTGGGGCTGATCATTCTCGACGAGTGCCATCACCTAATGGATCACTGGGGCAAGGTGCTCATCGAGGCGAGGGAATTCCTCGGCAATCCGATCATCCTAGGACTTACTGCAACACCTCCAGAGGAGGGTGATGCCCCTTCAATAGGAAGGTATCTGGAACTCTTCGGAGAAGTGGACTACGAGGTCCCAGTACCCGCATTGGTCAGGGATAGCAACCTTGCCCCATATCAGGATCTGGCTTACTTCGTCCGTCCATCCTCTGATGAGTTGAGTTACATTGCGAATGTGGACCAAGACTTCGAATCATTGGTCAAGTCTCTTAGAAGAGGGCCCGATGATGTTAGTGGCAGGGTCCCTCGTCTCGAGGTCTGGCTGGCAAGGGTGCTGGACGAGCTGTCACTGCCGGGCCGTAAGGCCAAGGACTGGAATTCATTCAGGCGAAGCGACCCGTCTCTGGCGGATGCGGCTAGGGGATACCTGACATCTGGGGGTCTGAGACTACCAGATGGGGTCCCAATTCCATCTCCAGAGTTGGTCGCTGCGGGGAACAGCATGGACACGCTCATCACGCTACTCGATCGATACATCAGGAACGGCCTGATGAGGTCGGAGAGCAAGGAGGACCATGCTCTTGCTGAGGATGCGAAGAAGAAGCTCAGGATGCTCGGAATCCAGATCACCAAAGGAGGGGCTAGGGCCTGTGCCTCACCGGTTGGGAGGGTAATGGCATATGGTTCCGCGAAGTACGATGCGCTCCGAGACATCCTGCAATCGGAGATGCAGGCGCTGGGTCCTGAAATCAGGGCAGTGATAGTCACCGACTTCGAGAAGACGTCGGCCACGGCACTTGTCGAAGGGGTTCTGGACAAAGAGGCGGGCGGCGCGGTCGCAGCATACAGGGCGGTCCTCGGGAGCGAGGCCACTGACAGACTGGATCCCGTGCTAATGACGGGGACGACGGTGCTAGTCGACGACGACCTGTTGGAGAGGATCTTCCCTAGATTCGAGCAATGGGTGGAGTCAAGAGGCCTGAAAATCAAGTTCGACTATGTCGAGAATGAGGGTTACTTCGAGATCAGGGGCAAGGGCAAGGACTGGTTGCCTCGCTACTACACGATGATGATCACGGAGATGTTTCAGGAGGGGGTGACGAAATGCCTCGTGGGAACAAGGGGGCTACTGGGAGAGGGATGGGATGCCAGCAGGATCAACGTTCTCGTTGACCTGACCACAGTCACGACCAGCATGAGCATCAACCAACTCAGAGGGAGGTCTTTCAGGTTGGACAAGCATTGGCCGGAGAAGGTTGCAAACAACTGGGACATCGTTTGCCTGGCTGACGAGTTCAAGAAGGGTTTCGACGACTACCTGCGATTCAAGAGGAAACACAAGCAGCTCTACGGGGTCTGTGATGATGGTGCAATAGAGAAGGGGGTAGGCCATGTCCACGCCGCCTTCACCGAGGCTCGTCCGGAGGGGGTCTCGGAGGCGATGGACGTTTTCAACGAGGAGATGCTGATGAGATCCAGGAATCGGGAGCGTACCCGAGACCTATGGGGCATCGGCGAGGCCTTCAGCGCGGTTCCCAGGGAAGCAATAGAGATCAAAGGAAGTGGTCTTGGAGGGGGTTTTCCCCCGACAAACAGGATCGGGATGGCCCAATGGTCCGATGAGTCACTTGTCCTGGCAATTGCGGACGCAGTCGCCTCCTCGCTGCAGGCCCTAGGGCACATCGGGTTCGACGTCAAGGTTGGAGGTGGCAGCAGAGGCGGGGGCTGGATGAGGACCTACCTGGAGGAGGCATCGGAAGAAGAGTCGGCCATCTTCGCAGAGGCGATGGAGGAGGTGCTCGGACCACTGGAAAATCCGAGGTACGTCATTCAGAGAGAGGTCAAGGTGGTGAGCGAAACGTGGCTAAGCGACTTGCTCCCAGAGGTTGTTGGCAAGTACTTCAGGAGGAAGAGGAACGTCCTTTCGATGTTCCATGCGGTCCCCAAGAAGCTTTGTCGCAACATGGAGGATGCGAAGGTCTTCGAGAAGCAGTGGAACTGGAAGGTGAGTCCCGGCGAGGTTCAGTACGGACACAGCAGGAGCGGGAAGGAGATGGTCGGCGAGATCAAGCGGGCGGGGCTTTCCCCCAGATCATCGACACACAAGAAGAGTGTTTTCCTCTGATTACTGTGAGCAAACATTGCAATCGATTTTTACTCCCGCGTGGTCTCTGCAGAACCTCTTTCGGCACGTGAAGCAACGGAAGTCGAAGGCCGTCACTGGATTAGAGCACTGTGAGTTTCCACATGACTCCTCAGATGGATCTGATGCCTGAGTTGATTTTTCTGTTCCGCCCTCGTAACCCTTCTCCCACCAATCGTCACCTTCAATTTCAGAAAAATCACCTGAACCCTTTCTTTCTGATCCATTGGAGGCACCGCCTTCAGAAACATGTGACTGTTTTTTGGAGGTAGAGTCGGGAGCAAAGCCTAGCGTCTTGATAACGTAAGGGCTCGAAAAGAATCGTTCCGCATCGAAAGATCCCAATTCGTTAAGCCTGCGAATTCCGTCATCCCGGGATTTGACTTCTCCCCCCCTGGCTTGGACATAACCAATCAATCTGTCATACGCACGCATGTAACTCGGTGCGAGTTTGCGATTCAGGTCCTTCTTCTTTCTTGGACTTGAACTCGATGTAGCCCATGCTCTTGTTGATGAAATTGAGTTTTGACCACCCTGATCGAGTCCGACAATTATCAGCATGACAATTATTGGTCCGAAAGCGAAGAGGAAGGCGAAGAACACAAAGCCCTCTCCGATTCCAGAAAGAAGGAACAGGGACAGCACCGCCGCTGGAACGAAGAACACCAATCTGTTGTCTGTGTAATCGTCCACGAACTTGATTGCAGCCCAGACACCACTGAAGAAGAGGAAAATGATTCCTAGGACAATCTCAGCAGACATAGGTTGCACAACCTTGAGGCCCGGGCGCTGTCCCGGCGCCCGGACCGATGAGGTACGATAGCGAAGGTTGCGGCACGCAACAGCAGTCATTGCCCATTGGGCTCCTTCTTCGGGACGAAACGCGGTTGGCACGACGGGAAATAAACTCAGCGCCGGACGGCTACTCTGATGGATGCCTTTGGTTTCCCTGAGATATCGCCTGCACCATGCCTGATAGGTAGGCCGAGACTCTTGCAAAGGTCGAGATGGGGGGCGGACCAAGGGTGCATGCACCTCTCACTAGAGTCGTAGCCGAGCACTGTAATTGGTTCCATCTCCGCCTCCCAATCACCCTCGACCATCCTGCCAGAAATCCTGACCCAAGAGTGTTCGAACCTCCTGAGATCATTCTCTAGTCCCCTAATCCCCATTATGCCAATTCTACTCAGAAGGAAATCTCGTGGTATCGCCCTTGGGATGATTGCCAGAACCCTCTCGCCATCGTGCATGTAGGCCACGGGCCCTAGGTCGATGGAGTCAAACTCCATTTGGGCCCTGTCAATCGATTCAGAGACATTTCCCCATCGAACCGGAAGCCATGCCACCAAGGCGGAACGGTCCTTCGTTCCGGGGACATGGCTGCTTACCTCTAGGCTGACAAACTCATGACTCCCTGCCATGACTGTGCTTGTCCTAACCGCTGCCTTCTTTCTGGGCTTAAATCGGGGAATCTTGATCGGAGGCCTTCTGGGCATCGAAGAGGACATCTCATGTTTCGGGATGTCAGATATCCACTCCCTTACTGGCCTCTCAAGTAGCCCTTCCCCGAGAACCGAGCAAACCCAGCCGGTTGAGCCATGCAATGTCCCTGGCACTCGGATTATCCTACGCGTGTCTGCAGTTACCACGGGGTCGACATCGTGACCTGCTTCAATCACCCTTCCTAGCAGAGCCTTCCTGTTCTCCCTTACCGCTAACTCCCTCTTTGCTGGGTCTGGCTCTTCGAAAGGAGACCTGTCCGGGTCAATGGCCACTATGTGGAAGCCCTTGCTTCCAGAGAAAGAGACATGGCGAATTTCCAAATCAGTATTCTCGGCGATCCATTCACTTAGGCTGAGGGTCTCTTTCCTCGCCAGTTCTAACCTACTCGTGCAGAATGGCCTCATATCGATGTCGAAAACGACCATGTGGTCAATCAGAATGGGCGATGGGCGCTTGGTGTCCTTCAACCTAGGGAGATTAACTGGATCTAGCCAAGAGGAAGTGGAAACGTACACATCAGTGGGCATCGAGTCGAAGGACTTCACTAGTGATTTGCCTGATGAAATCCTCTTCCTCGATGTAACCCATGGTCCCTTCAGAGTCCTCCATCGGAATTGGTGCCTGGTTGGCTTATCCAACCACGAAAGATCGATCCCATATCCATCTGAGTAGTGCTCAGAAAGGCTACTCTCCGTCCATTCTGGAGACTCTGCCATAGACCCCAGAACTAGTCCTAGGTATTGGACTAATCCCCAACACGGTCAAAGAGGCCGGACGACTCGGGATACTGTGAGCGACCCTCTTGTAGTTGTGAACTTCAAGACGTACCAGACTGCTCATGGCGCCTCGGCTGAGAGTCTGGCTCTGGCTATGGCCAACATAGAAACGGATGCAAGGATGATTGCCGCGGTCTCTGCGTTTGACCTGTCCGCTGTAGTGGCTGCAGCCCCCGGTCTTGAGGTCTGGTGCCAGCACCTAGATCCCGTCGGATTCGGTTCGAACACGGGATGGTTGCATCCCTCTACCGCGATTGAGAGGGGGGCCTCGGGGACACTGGTCAACCATGCAGAGCACAAGGTCAGTCTTGAGCACGTGGCAATGCTGCTTGAACAGGTCCCCGAAGGATTCGAAGTCTGCGCATGTGCTGCTGATGTAGAGGAGGCTAGGGCTCTCGCTGCTTTAGGACCCGACTTCATCGCCGTGGAACCACCGGAGTTGATCGGGGGGGACGTGTCAGTGACTAGTGCTGATCCAGAGATTGTCAGTGGCACTGCCCGGGCAGTGAAGGATGTTTCAGGAGCAGTGGGTATTCTTTGTGGGGCTGGAGTGAAGGCCGGTTCGGACGTTTCGAAGGCAATTGACCTAGGTACTTCTGGGGTTCTTCTGGCTAGTGGAGTCACAAAATCGGATGACCCACCCCTGGCATTGAGTGATCTTGTCAGCCTGCTATAGGCAGTGTGATTTCTGTAAAATGGTGACCAGAGGGCTTTTGTCTCTGACGGCCATGGAGGACTGATAACAATGGGCGACAAGGGGGGCAAGAAAATTGAGAGGATTGGTAAGAAGGAGTACAATGCGGAGCTATTCAGACTCCAGCTTGAGTTGATCAAGCTGCAGGAGTGGGTGAAGGCAAAGGGGCTGAAGGTCGTTGTTGTCTTCGAAGGCAGGGATGCTGCTGGCAAGGGCGGCGTAATCAAGAGGATCTCCCAGTACCTCAACCCAAGGGTTGTGAGGGTCGCGGCTCTACCAGCCCCAACCGAGCGGCAAAAGACCGAGTGGTACTTCCAAAGGTACGTCAACCACCTTCCCGCGGCCGGAGAGATAGTGATGTTCGACAGAAGTTGGTACAACAGGTCAGGGGTCGAGAGAGTGATGGGGTTCTGTGATGAGGACGAATATGACGAATTCATGAGATCCTGCCCTATGTTCGAGAGGATGCTGATGAGATCAGGGACGATTCTGATCAAGTACTGGTTCTCGGTCTCCGATGACGAGCAATTGAAGCGCTTCAAGGCAAGACTAGCCGAACCGCACAAGAGGTGGAAGCTAAGTCCAATGGACCTAGAGTCGCTTACCCGTTGGGAAGACTACTCCGAGGCGAAGGACGTGATGTTCGCTCATACGGACACCAAGCAGTCTCCATGGTTCGTGGTAAACTCCGATATCAAGAGGCATGCTCACTTGAATTGCATCAGTCACTTTCTCTCGATGATTGAATACGAGGATCTTACTCCTGAGCCAATTGAGCTCCCAAATCGGAAGAATGCTAGAGGGTATGTCAGGCCACCGATGACGGAGCAGACCTTCGTTCCGAACCATCACGAGATGATAATGGATTGAAATCTCTAGGTGTATCGAAACGTAGAGCTGGGACGATGCATGAAAAACTTGGTTCGCTATTATTGTGCGCTCTACTAATTACTTCGGGTTGCATGGAGAAATCTCCTCCCGACATGGATGGGGATGGGATTCAAGACTCCGAGGATGTTGACGTGGATGGTGACGGATGGGAGAATTCTGTTGAGTTGAACTGCACGTCTGACCCCAATAATGGAGATGGCTTTCCAAAGGACACCGATGGGGATTCTGTGTGCGACGTCTTGGATGGAGATGACGATGATGATTCCTGGACCGATGATGCCGAAGTGGAATGTGGCACTGATTCACTAGACCGGTATTCTATCCCCGAGGATCTGGATGGAGACATGATTTGCGACGAGTGGGACGATGATGCAGACGGAGATGGCCTGCCTAACGAATGGGAGTTGGAGAGGGGCTTCGATCCGATGGATTCAGATGATTTCATGACTTGCCATGGAATCACCGTTTTCTGTCTCAGGACCTATGATGACTTCACCTTCGCAGAGACTCACAACGCGTACTCTACGATAGAGGACCAAATTCTAGTCGGGGTTAATCACTACACTGGACTGCAACGGCAGTGGGATGACGGGATCAGAGCATTCATGGTCGATTCCCATCACAGGAGCTACGACAATACTTCTGCTGAGGACGTGAGGTTCTGCCACAGCACTGGCCAGTTCTTCCACCCCTGCAATTTCGGAGAGGTGGATGCTTTTCTGTGGCTGAATCTCCTTAATTCCCTGATGAACAACTCGAGTGGAGATGTGGTCACCCTCCTTATAGAGAACTACGTCCCGGCATCTCACCTGCAGTTCCTGTTCAATGAGACTGGCATGTCTGACCGAATTTACACACACACCCTAGGGGAAGAATGGCCCAGCTTGGGCGACATGGTTCTTGATGGCAAGGACCTGGTTGTTTTCTGGGAGCAATCACAGAACGATGACTACCCCTGGTTGCACGACTTTGGAATGTTCGGTTGGACGACGAACTATGCCGAGGGTAGCAAGGAAGAGATGTCCTGCACCGTTCATCGTGGAGATGGCTCGCAACCAGTTTGGCATCTGAATAACTGGCTTTCAAGCATCTATGGGCTTCCGGACCCAGTTTTGGCAAACGAGGTGAATGAATACGAGACCCTGCTCAACAGATCTCTGGAGTGCTGGGAGGAGATGGACAACAGGCCCACCTTCGTAGCAGTTGACTACTGGGAAGAGGGTGAGGTGACTAACGTGACTATAACACTGAACAAGATGTCACACTGGTCGGAAGCGGTTCCGGAACATCCCTGACTACTGAATCTCCTTGGGGCGGAAAACTTCCTGGATCTCCCACTGCCCTGTAGACTCGACCAATAGCACGGCGGCCGCAGTTGGCAACACGTGCCATTCCCCCGACAGGTGATTGACTAGTATCTCTGAACCGGGGTTATGGCCCAGAACCATTGTCGTTCCTTCTTGGGCCGTGTCCTCCAATACTAGCAGCAAGTCATTCACGGTGGCGTGGTATATCTCCGTTCGGATTTCTGATTGCACCCCTTCGAACCTATTGGACATCTGTGAGAGAGTCTGAAGTGTCCTCTTAGAACTGCTAACCAGAATCAGGTCTGGTGTCCATCCTCTGTCATGGATGGCATCTGCGATCCGTGGAGCGTCTCTAAGTCCTCTCTTGTTCAGGGGACGATCGTGATCACTTATTCCGGTCTCTTTCCAACTACTCTTCGCATGACGCATTACAATGAGTCTTCGGGACAATCTACTCCTCCTCTTCGGCTCCGAAAGACGGTTCTCTCTTTTCCTTGAAGGATCTAACACCTTCAGCAAAGTCGGCCGTCTTTGAGGATGCGACCATCAGCGACTGTTCGAACTGAAGTTGTGTTTCAAAGAATGTCGAAGTGGATGCATCGAGCAACTGCTTCGTGCCCCTCCTGCTGTTAACTGACCATTTGCCCCACTCTCTGGCGACTTCCAAGGACCTCTCAACGAGGTTGCTTTCTTCCACTAATTCATCCACTGCACCCACTTCCATTGCCTTCTCACCCGACCAAACTTCAGAATTGAAGAGGAATCTCTTTGCCACCTGATTTCCAACCAAACGTGGTAGCAACCAAGTCATCCCTCCATCCGGAGAAAGCCCGAGGCGGAAGAAGGCCGAGGCTAGCTTTGCCCGGGGCACGCAGACGCGATAGTCAGAGGCCAATGCCAAACCGAAGCCGCCGCCAGCAACCGATCCGTTAATTGCGCAAACGAATACTTTCTCGGATGTCCTCATTCTCAGCAACAAAGGATGGAGTTTGTCTGTCATCTCCTGGACCCTGTCTCCAATCTCTCCGGACTCAATTCCACTGGCGAAATCGTCGATGTTTCCTCCTGCGGAGAAAAAACGCCCTGAGCCGGTAATCACCACTGATCTGCACAGTGGATCGGCCATTAGTTCATCTAATGTGGAAAGGAGAGCTTCAAAGTTGGCTGGAGCGAATGTGTCTGCGGAAGCATCAGGAGAAAGGGTGACTAACGCGACCCCTCCGTCCAGCATGTCGGAAGAAACTGGCATGGCACTCGGGCAGGGCACGCTCTATTGAATTTGCATGAATATCATAAGACGGTGCAGTCTGGGTCAAACATGCACGAACGCCAGCACCTCTACATCGATGGATCTTGGGTCGAGCCCAATGGCGAGGGCACCATAGAAGTGGTCAATCCATCTACTGAGAAAATCATCGGCTCGGTGCCAGTAGGCAACGAGTCAGATGCAAATGCTGCCGTAGAGGCCGCGAGGGCTGCATTCACCAGTTGGTCGGAATCAACGGTCGAAGAGAGGTCGAACTACCTCAATCTGCTTTCCTCGGCGTTAAAGGACAGAGGGGAAGAAATGGCGGAACTAATCACATCTGAGGTGGGGACTCCGATAGAATACTCCCGAATGGCAATGGTCGGTACTCCCAGAGTTGTCTCTAGGTCGTATGCCAAGATTCTGGATAGTTTTGTCTGGGAAGTGGAAGTCAGAAACTCAATCGTAGTGAAGGAGGCAATAGGAGTGGTGGCAATGATCACCCCCTGGAACTTCCCCCTACACCAGATAATTGGCAAGGTCGCTCCTGCGATAGCAGCTGGGTGCACGATGGTGCTGAAGCCCTCCAAGGAAGCCCCGCTGAATGCATTTGTCCTCGCAGACATTCTGGATGAAATCGGCCTTCCAAATGGAGTGTTCAATCTGATTTCGGGACATGGCAGGGAAATCGGAGAGACACTGGCAAGTCACCCCGAAGTGGACATGGTCAGCTTCACCGGATCCACGAATGCTGGCATAAGGGTGTCAGAGTTGGCGGCTCCGAGTGTCAAGAGGGTGACGTTGGAGCTTGGTGGGAAGAGTGCGAACATCGTCCTTGACGACGCAGACATACCAAGGGCTGCTTCCTCGGCAATTTACTCCTGCTTCGGGAACTCCGGACAAGAGTGCTCGGCATTGACCCGATTGTTGATTCCAGAAGATTCCAGAGAAGAGGTAGTGGAAATAATCTCGAGCAAGATCGGTCGCTATACCGTCGGAGACCCGATGGAAGGGACTAGCAAGTGTGGACCGCTTGTCTCGAAAAGGCAGCAAGAGAGTGTTTCTAGATACATCTCAACTGGAATCGACGAGGGTGCTACATTGGTCGCTGGTGGAGAGGGCATGCCAGATGGTTTGGATTCTGGATTCTACGTCAGGCCCACCGTCTTCGCCGATGTGACTCCAGAGATGACTGTATTCAGAGAGGAGATCTTTGGCCCTGTTCTCTGCATCACTACATACTCCAGCGAGGAGGAGGCGATCGAACTAGCCAACGACTCAGAATACGGACTCTCTGGAGGGGTTTGGTCTGGCGACGAGGCCAGGGCAATGAATATCGCTAGAAAATTGAGAACCGGGCAAGTCAGCATCAACGGTGGCGCATTCAATATCACAGCCCCTTTCGGCGGTTACAAGAAGTCAGGATTGGGGAGAGAGTTGGGCATCCATGGAATGGAAGAGTTCCTCGAGACGAAGTCGATTCAGCGTTAGGTGATTCGATGGTAGTACCGAGACTCCTGATCATCGTTGGAACTAGCGGTGTCGGGAAGTCTACAATGTCTGCAAAACTGGCCTCAATACTCAATTTCAGTAAAGTTGCCTCAACGGATACAGTGAGAGAGGTACTCAGAACACAACTCACATCATCGGAAAAACCATCACTTCACAGATCGTCATTTGAGCCGGCTGGTGGTTCGGCAGTTGAAGACTGGGGGGAGACGGTCGAAGCTGTTTCCGAGGGAATACGGGCAGTCATCCAGAGGGCACTAGAAAAGAGGGGTGATCTGCTTCTGGAAGGGGTTCATTATATCCCCAACAAGGAGATAATTGACGAATGGCGTGATGCTGGCGGGATTGCCACCGGCGTGGTACTATACGTTACCAGTGAGAATATGCACAGGGGAATGATCGCTAACCGAGAGAAGCACAACGGGAAGCAGGTCGATCACTACTTGGGCAACTTGGATAGAATCAGAGGGATACAGGAAAATCTGGTTGTTTCTGGCTCTCAGTCAGAATGGTTACTCGTAGACCCTACGAAGGAAAGCGACGCTTCTGGAATCATATCCAATAGCCTTGGATAGATCTCTATCTTCCGACCCAATCTGCTTCTGACCGTTCTAAGAATGCTCTAACGCCAACTTCCTTGTCCTCGGTATCGAATAAGGCCACGAACTCCGAACGTTCCATTAGAACGCCCTCGGAGAAGGGCAATTCCAATGCACCCCTTACTACGCGCTTTGCGACCTTGGTTGTGTATGGTGACTTTCGGGAGATCTCCTCTGCAAGATTCATGGTTTCAGATTCAAGTTCCTCCGGAGATACCATTCTGTTGACGATCCCCATTTTGAGTGCTTCCTCGGCCTGCACCATGCCTCCGGAGAGTACGATCTCCATGGTCCTGCCATATCCAATTAGCCTGCATAGTCTCTGAGTCCCACCCCCTCCTGGAATGAGTCCAAGATTGATCTCGGGTTGTCCGAATGTGGACCTATTAGAAGCAATGCGGATATCGCAGGAGAGTGCTAACTCAGTACCCCCTCCTAGTGCGAATCCGTCTACCATCGCTATAGTTGGCTTGGAAATGTTCCAAACCGCTTCCCAAGCATTGTCCTCGAAGAATGGGCGGACGTCATCCGAGTCCTTTCCGGCGAACTCCGAGATATCCGCACCTGCTGCAAATGCATGTGGCTTAGGCCTCTTTCCCTCCTCTGCCTCTGGTGGAGGGGCCCCCCTGATGACGATACAGCGGACGGAGTCATCTGAGTTCGCTCTGGCCGAAGCCTCCTTGATGGCTCTGTGTGACTCTGCATTAAGCGCATTGAGTTTGTCGGGCCTATTGAGTGTCCAAACTGAGATTACCCCCCCTTCAGGACTTGAGCCGTCAACTACGATGTCCTCGACCGTCATTACATCCTCTGTCATGCTATGCCGGACACGACATATCGCTTCAACGTATCACAGGGCTAGTCTTCTGACCCGATTGGAGGGGGAAGATCTGGCAAAGGAGGCGGTGGCATCGGCATCTCCGGAGTAGGGAGGGGAGGGAGTGAGTCAATGTCTCGAGATTCGATCATTTCTTCTTCAGAGGTGATGGGTTCCAATCTAGGCACATCCAAGGAAATCCTGACCTTCAGTACTCTCTCATCATCTATCCGGACATAAGAAACCCCCTGGGGAATAGAGGGGTCGGGTTCTTCTGGTTCGTAAAAGACGGCTAAGCCATGCCCAGGGATACTTGTCAGGGTAGAGAGGTCTTCCCCGTCCTCAACCTGTGCCCACTTTCTGGCTTCATCGGCTACTCGCTTGGACATTTCTAGTCGTCTTTCACGATGAAGTCGATCTCTGAAAATTTCTCTTCTCTCCCTCTGTTGGGCGAGGTAAAGATCGACTTCGGCTTCGGCTTGAAGCTCAGGATCAGAGTTTGCGATATGGACTCTAGCTGTACCTTCGACATCTACATCTGATTCGGCAGTGATTAATGGAGTGTCTAGGGAGATGCCGGGAGATGGAATTGGGGATGGGTCTGGAATCGCTGGAGCGGGAATCTCTGAGACGTTCTTCCTACCTCTACTCCTTCGAATTTTTGAGGCACGGACTTCTTCCAATGACTCCTCCGAGTGAACTGGAGGAGGCAATTCTATGTCGCCGAAGTCGGACTCTTGATCGATGAAAACTGGATCTTTCTTCTTTGTTGAAGGGATTGGCCTCCTACCGGTGAAAAGTATCATTGAGATAATTAGTAGAATCAACACTGCTCCTGCAGCCTGCATGATTAGACCCTCTGGAACAATGAATACGAGGTAAATGGGTATTGAAACGATGCTCATTGCAATCAGAAGAAGCCTAGTTGCCGTAGCCATTCTAGTACGGCACGGAGGACTGCTTCTATTCACTTTGACGGGGGATTGAGGAGTTCTGAGACCGCCTTAAGGGCTCTACCTCTGTGCGAAATTGATGATTTTTCCTTAGAAGACATCTCGCCGCAAGTTCTGCCATCACCATCATCGGGAATGAAAATTGGATCGTATCCAAAGCCCATTTCTCCGGAAATCTCTTCGGATATCGCGCCTGTGCAGATCCCGGTTCCGATGACGATGTTCCCGTCTATGTATGCTGCTGCGATGGCCCTGAACTCGGCCCTCCTACCAGTCTCTGATGACATTAGTTGTAGAATCCCGGGCAATCCGATAGTGTTCTCGACATACGATGAGTAGGGGCCTGGAAACCCCTTGAGTGAATCGATGAACAGGCCTGAGTCCTCTGCTAAGATAATCGAGCCCTCTAGCTCCGTACCCAACACCAACTCTCTCGCTTGCTTGATCTTGGAAATTGCAACTTCCTCTATTCCTTCTGCCTGGGGCTCAATGAGTTTCGGAGCCTTTCCCCGAATTAGCAATTGCCCCACCCCATATCCGAGATGAGTTAGAATTTCCGACGCCTCTGAAACTTTGTGTTTGTTTCCAGTAGCGAAAAGAATATGCATTTTATCAACCCTAGCCGTGATACCTGACTCTACCTGCGATTTTGCGAAAGCGTTCTATCACATTTTCCGCACTCTCTGCATCGTCGTTGAGAGATTGGGCTTCCATGTATCCTTTACAGACCCTGTCGATGGCGCCATCAATTTCCGAATGACTGGCGCCGAGGCATTCCCGGAGTACCTGTAGGTCGAGACCCATGTGTTCCAATTCTGGGGATTGCCTAGACAAACCGAAGTCAATGAGGTGAAGATCCCCCTCGTTGGTTGACATTACGTTATGTGTAGTCAAATCGCCATGAGATATTCCCGTCTCATGGAGTCTGCGAATCAAACTGCCGAGGGAGAAGAGTTCGTCACCAGAATAATCGACAGACTTGAGCAAGTCATAGAGGGTCATCCCTTCTATTTTGGATAGAAGCATGGATGAATTGCGCTGATCCAAGAACATCAGTTTCGGAGATGGGAATCCAACTGAAGATAGCCGGGATAGTACTCTAGCCTCAACTGCCAATCTTTGCCTTGTTAGTCTGCGATCGAGATCTGGATGCCTGTAAGAACGAGCCCTTCGAGACTTGAGGACTGCTTTCCTCCCCAGCCAAGAGCCTGCGGTAACAGTCGCCTCTGCCCCCTCGTGGAGCACTTTATCGGGTTTCCACATTGGAACCCCTCCGCTCGCCATGCAAATCCGATGCCAGATGACTTGAAAGCGGTTGCACTCAGACGATTGACCGGTAGACATGGTTCTGGACATGCCCTCCGCCCCGATCCCAAGGGTTTTCTTGGGGAATTTCGGCTATTCTGAGTCGGAGATAGACAAGGAAGCAGTAAGGCTCCAGTATGCAATCAGGCAACCAATGCGTTGGAGCATGGAGGTATGCAGATCCCTAGCCCCACTAACCCTTGAGATCAATCGCCTCAAGAAGGAGAAAGACGTTTTCCTAATTGCCCACTCGTATCAGACACCTGACATCACCTATGGAGTAGCAGACTCTGTTGCCGATAGTTATGCCCTCTCAAAGGAGGCCCGAGATGCGCCTCAACAGACAATTCTGTTCTCCAGTGTCAGATTTATGGCCGAGACAGCGAAGATAGTCAGCCCCAACAAGACCGTGCTGCACCCATCCCCAGATGCGGGATGCTCCCTGAGTGATAGCATAGAGGCAGAAGATGTAATCAGGATGAAGGAGGACAACCCAGGTGTGCCGGTTGTATGCTACATCAACACCAGTGCCGCGGTAAAGGCTGAGTGTGATGTATGCGTAACAAGTAGCAATTATCTCAGAATTTGTGAGAGGTTGCCGGGTGATAGTTTGATCTTCGTACCTGACAAATTCATGGGAAGGCACCTGCAGAATTCACTTTGGGGCAAGAAGGAAGTGATACTCTATGACGGCGAATGCGAGGTCCATGCAGAGTTTACTGGGCCAAAAATAAGGAACTGGAAGAAGAACATGTCAGAGAATGGGGTCGATCTGAAGGTTCTAAGTCATCCTGAGTGTGATTCGGAGGTGCTTGAAGAAAGTGACTTCGTAGGTAGTAGCGAGTTGCTGATGAACGAGGCAAAGCGTCTAGCTAGTATCGGCAATAGGGACATGATGCTGATAACGGAATGCGGTACTGCTGACAGAGTCCTAGCTGAGACAGAGGGTAATCTGAATTTGATGGGGGCATGCGTGATGTGCAAGCACATGAAGAAGACCCAGTTGGAGGACATCCTTCAGGTACTAATTGACCCATATCCGGAGCAGATTATAGATATCCCAGAAGGGACGCTGAAGAGAGCCTCGAAAAGCCTGGATGAGATGTTCAGGCTCGCTGAGTGATCTTCTCGGTTCCGTATGACTGTAGGGTCCATAAGAAAATCAGCGGAATCATGGCCAGGATAGAAGCCTGGAGGAGGAGTGAGTTCCTTGGCTCGATTGTGTCGGTGAACGATTGCACTAGTAGTTCCTTTTCTCCATCTTCGTTGATTTCGATCCAAGCTAACCTCTCGAACAATATCTGTGGCTGGGACTGAGAAATTTCTTCGTCAAAGGTGTATTGCTTGGTTTCCCCGGATTCCAATTCGTGAACGTAGACATCGTTGTTCCTCTGAGAGGAGCTTGCGGTTGAGATGATGTCATCTCTAGTCACTTGAAGGAAAGCAACTCTTCCATCCCCAATACTGGGGGATGATGAGTCCCAACGTGGATTGGAAATGAGGGACTGATTAATGGAAAGGGTGTCAACTATTACGGTTCTGTTGAATGGGCCGATGTCAACTGTAGCTACAAGCCAATTAGAGTCCATTACGAGGTCTACGATTGTGGAATTCTGGAAATCAAGGTAGGTTCCCGAATTCACTATTGACTCTTCGATTCGTTCGGAAGACTTGGGGTCTAGAAGGATGGAAATTGTGAGATCCGAATCAATGGAAGTGATATTGACGAGTGGTCCTGCATCCGATGTTTCTGAGATTGCTACAAGGGCTCCTGATGAAGCAACTACTGAGGAGTTAGTATGCAATTCTACAATATTGGTTGACTTGTCTAAAGTATCAACTAGCTGGAGGTTAGTGGATGAGAGGATTGCAAGATGCTTCCCTCCATTGGAATCGATGGAAATTGCTATGTCAATAATTTCCTCGTCTGAATTCTCTGCGAAAATTGGACGAAGAACTCCCGAGCCCTGATTATGCTCAAAGTAATCGACACTGTGATTGTCGAAAATAACGAAACTGTCGCCAGATGAAACAACCTTGGGAGTTTCTGCCCATTGCTGTCCGCCCACGGTCCTATTGGTCTCTGAAGTAACGTTCCCTGCAGTTATTACCACTCCATCTTCTGATTCTTCGACCCACACAAGCCACTCTCCCGAACCGGAGGCAGATATGGGAGAGTCGGCCTCGTCTATGGAGATCTTCTGGTGTGCTACGTCCCAAAGCAGAACTGATCCTGTCAAAATGATGAGAGATAGAATGATCGCACCCGTTTGATTCTTGCCCGGTTCCTTAACAGGGTCAAGAGTCTTGATGCATGAACGCATAGTTCGCAGCAAGGATCCACGGGGATCTTCAAGGGTCCTGGCTAGTCTCCTAGTGAAGAGCCTCTCGTCAGCGAATCGCCAAATTGGCTCATGCGTCCTAGCAGTGATATTTACTGCCAAGATTGCAATGATCATCCCCCCAATAATGTCAACGAACCAATGTATCCCCAAGTAAACAATTGAGACTGACGTCAATCCTATGAATAAAATCAGGAAATTCCGGAACCTATGCCATCTTCCGTCCTCGTCCCATCTGTGCATGGAGAGCCAAATTGCAAACGGCAGACCAATGTGCAAACTAGGCATTCCATTAGTAAATGGATCAATCCTATTGAACCAATTGTGGATTTCTGGAGTTAGGTCGTAAGCAATTGTCTCCATTCCGTCAACATAGTTCCCTGTGACCTTGACGTTAAGGAACAAGTAGAATGGAATCGCCAAAATGTACACCCAGAACATCGAAAGAGACACTCTGTCAGCCATGTGTCTGTCATCGAAGTAAATGGGATAAACGAATGAAGCGAATGTTGCAGTCATGAATCCCATGACATAGAAATGGGTCATGAAAACGTCCAAGAGGTCGCTCCTCAGACCTTCTTGAACCCAAAGAACCGAGTCCCCCTCTATTGCATAAACCAGGAAGGTCATGTCTAGTTGGGTATTAGCCATCAAAATCCTGTCTAGCCCATCGAGCAGATCCTTCCAAAGGTAGACCGAGAAGACAACCACCATATGCGCCCAGTATCTTCTGAACATGTCGATGAAGCCGTCAGCACTGATTCTTGCATAGGGTGGTTTGAAAACTGGCATCATTGCTATACTAATCAGAATAGCTCCAGTCACCCAAGTGATGTAGATGCCTGTTTCAGCAACCATTACGACCTTGTGGGAGTGAGACTATGTCATCAAGCCAACGCAAAGATTGGGGGGTCAGATTATCCTTAGAGTACGCTGAGAGCCCTTGTCAAGCTGCTCGAGTACGCGTTCCACTATCAATTCGAAGGCTCTTGCTGTTTCTCCGTCTGGCTCGGCGATGATTCTGTGAACACCATCGTCGCCCCCTCTAACAATTCCGGGGTCGAATGGCAGGGAACCTAGGAACGGCACCTCCATCTCTTTCGAGGTTTCTTCCCCTCCTCCTGACTTGAATACGTCAAGGGTGATTTGCCACTTTCCATCCTCATCAGAGTGGCAATCTATCGGCACTCCGCCGGGACCCATTACTGATATCTTGGAGTTGGGCGTGGCCGTCCCATTCAGAGTGTAACCCCTCATGTTCTCAACCACTCCCAGAACAGGGACAGAAATCGTTTTGGCGAAGTTTATCGATTTTCGACTATCTAGAAGAGCGACTTCCTGAGGAGTTGTGACTATTACGACCCCATCTATCCCTGGAAGGCTCTGACTAACTGTAAGAGGCTCGTCACTTGTGCCTGGAGGGAAGTCAATAATCAGAGCATCCAACTCCCCCCAAGCAACATCTCCGATGAACTGCTGGATTGCGCCGAGTTTAATCGGGCCCCGCCAAATCACAGGTTTGTCCGGGTCCTCCAACAAGAACGCCATCGAGATTACCTTCAGACCGCTTGGGCCATCAGCAGGATGAATCCGACCTTCCTCGACATTCAGATCGGCTTGGTCTAGTCCGAGCATCTTTGGGACGTTTGGCCCTGTGATATCAATATCCATCAGACCGACCTTCTTTCCCTGGCGAGCTAGAGAAAGGGCTAGGCCCGTGGCTACAGTTGATTTTCCGACCCCGCCTTTGCCCGAGAGAACCATAATCTTGTGCTTTATGTTCTCATCCATCTTACTGATTCTCATCTTCCTCTGCATCTGTTGATATGCCTGCTCCATCTGAGCCCTCTGCTCATTGGACGCCCCGGAATCGGGAGATTCGGAAGGGGAACCAGCCTGATGGTGAGACACTGGAGAGTCCGGCATATCACTCCGTTTAAGTGGGCATTATTGAAACCTATTCTGGATTATTTCTTCTATTGTTAATAATTATCAATTGATTAATTAGTGACTCACACATAGAGTGTTTGGTGCGTCTCTTATTCGTTTGCGTGGGAAATACCTGTCGAAGTCAAATGGCTGAGGGCATTGCAAGATATCTTGGGCACGAGGCTGCTTCGGCCGGGACCCATGCATCAGAATCCGATCGAGTAGCCGAGTTTGCCATAGAGGCACTTGAGGAGGTTGGAATTGATACCTCTGACCTCCGTCCGAAAAAGATAGACACAGTATACCCGGGGGATTACGATGCGATAATCAGCATGGGATGCGGAGTGAGTTGTCCCTCCCTACCAATAGACGAGGACTGGGGTTTGGAGGACCCTCATGGAGGGGAAAGGGAAGTCTACAGAAAAACACGAGACGCCATACGAATACTGGTCTCGAACCTAATCGAGAGTTGTACCGACGCTTAGAAAAGCCAATCTGGTTTGCAAAGAGTGCGCGAGTGTAGTGTAGCGGTTATCACCCCACGTTGCCAACGTGGGAACCCGGGTTCAAATCCCGGCACTCGCACCAATACTATTCGAGTTCAGAATTCCTGACAATTTGCACGAAAGCAACAACCCCCATTGACAATAGCAAGAACATGGATGCTAAGACTAACTCCGTTGAGTGGTCCGAGATCCATGATGCCCCCTGTGAGTCCGAATCCGACTTAACTATCGATACATTGTGCAATTGTTCGGAAGGGGGAGTCGTGGACAGGAAAACATCCGTTGCCCTGATCAATAAGGGCATCTCGCCCTCGCTCAATGATGATCTAGCGGAGAAAGAGAGGGAGAAAATCCCATCTTGAGGGGTCCTGTCCGCCCCAGTTCCATCATCAACCAATAGCAGCCACTCTTCTGACTGGCCGATTGGAGCCAAACGACCAATCTTAGCTTGTACCGAAGAAATCCCATCGTAATCATGAATCGAAACTTCCATTGTGTAATTTTCCTGTCCACCAGAAACCAGAGAAGTGACTTGTGCTACCTCATTGCCATCCTTAAGGAAAGTTAGATTGGATATCGAAGGGGGTTGATTGCCGATCAGTATCTTCGTTGCCTGGTGGCCTATGGTGCTCGAGTAAACACTCCCAATTTGTGTCGTGGAAATCGACGCCCCAGCATTATCTTCTAGTAGAATCGGGATGTTTTGCCTCCCTGGGGACATACTTGGAGGGACTTCGAAAGTTCCCGACCAAATGTCGATGCTAGAAGTCCGTTGCTCGCCTGCAAGTTGCCAATCCCAGTCCTCTTGGCCGGATTTGCTCAATTGTACTAAGCCACCCCCAATCGACTGCAAGTTTACCGCTACTGACTTGACTCCATGGCCATCGTATGCCCCGATTGTAACTTCGATTGACTCACCCCTGAATGTACTCTCAGGGGCGAAGTCGACATGCAGAACTCGGGGAGGGGAGTTTGCGATCTGGATACTGGAGTTCTGCTGGACTGCTACCCAATAGTCCTCCATCAACACAGAGACGGGGAGGTCACCACTCTGGAGACCATTGTGAACAATTCTGACTGTCCAGACATCATCGTGAATCACCTGATCCCCCTGCAGGCCGGAGTCGGAAAGCTCGACAATTCCGAGACCGAGCGAGGAGAGGTCTACGCGGACGGATTTGGTATCCGTGTCAACGTCATCCACCACGACCTCCAGATGTGCCACACCACCCTCAGTCGATAGGGAGGACTCCCGGAATCTTATCGATGAACCAGAGTTATCAGATAATGACGGTGGCGTGTTCTCATCGAATGTTACAATCGATGGAGATAGGATCCTATCCATTCTCTGGTTCTCAATTAGGGAAACTTCTGTGCCGTCTCCTAGTTCTATTATGACTAGCCTACTAACTTCGTTCAGGAGTCCTGATAGAGGCCCTTCGTTGATGATGCTTCCATTTGCTGAACTCATGTCTCCAAAGGAACCCTCCCATTCTGCAATCGGCACAAGGTGACCATCGATTGAATCTGTGCTGCTCCCATGAACGGTTACATCCAGGACCATCTCGTCATTTCCAACCAGAGAGAATGAGTCCCCGATAGCCAGTATCTGGGGACACACCCCCGTCTCCCTGGAGATGTGGGTGGAGAAAATCGAGCTAGTCTCCGGTGCCTCGGGATTCTGAATTATTGGGGAGTTTTCCGGGTATTCGTCCTCAGTGGAGCCATTGTCGTCTACGAATGTGTAGCGAATTGTCCGGTTAATCCAGTCATCCTGAGGGACCACATACTCGTACGTTAGGTTGTGCTCGGCACTGAACTCCTGATCAATTGGCCCAAAAGGAGTAGCAGATACATTGAACCAGAACTCGTTCCTTATTTTGTCGGCCTCGAAGGGTGCCCCGGTTGCATTCTCATAGACCCCCGATTCAACAATCTGACGCACTAAACCGAAGGATCCCTCTGCATCGCCATCATACGTACCATCCACGATGAGTGTGTCGGAGACAGTTTCCCCGCCCTCAGATTGGAAGTGAATCATTGGTATTGTCCCATTGACTTCGATGTATGGGGAATCCTCGGATGCGATAAAATCAAACTGGCCGCTTCCGAATATCCTCGAGTACTGGTCCGTCCTAACGCCCTCTTCCCATTTCTCTCGGAAAATTAGTTCATCCAATTCGAAAGAGAATGGACCCCCTCCGGCGGAAATTCTTGCCGAAGCATTAGCCTCGACCTGGATATCCTGCAATCTTCGGAATCCATCCTCATCCCATGTCTCAAAGTATAGCAAGAAGACCTCTCCGTAAACCCCGCCTGAGCTCTCGTTGTCACCTCCGTTGATAGAAATCCACCCACTCCCCTCGAACATCATCCTCTCAGTGACTTTGCCATCTTGATACGACCTGAGGACGTAGGCATCGTTTACATCTGCGCTGATGGATGCACCCGCATCGCCTTCATCTGTGTTGATTACGAGCCCCCCAGAACCCATCATCTCGAAATCTTGACTCATCAATTCGGTCCCATCATATGACTCGTTGAGCCAAATCCTGTCCAGCACGAGATCGATCGCTGCGCCTTCAGAGCCATTTGACATGTCGAGTTGCAGGGTTCCGTTCCCGAGTTCGTTTGACTCAAGGATACTGCCTGTTCTCTTTTGCCATCCCCTTCCGTCAAAGGTTATTCCTTGTTCTTCCCCCTCCATTCCAGATAGAGACCAATGGGTCTCCCTAGTGACCTCGTGATCAGATATTGGTTGGTTCCAATTTGTGATATTTAGAACCCGGCTGCAAGAAGAATCAGCGGTTTGTACGTGAATCGAAAGGGAGTCTGCGAATTGTGGTTCTTCTTCTAGGATTATGTCTATTTCTCCGCCTGCCACAAGGATGGATGTGTTTGCTACTGGAATTTCCGAATCACCTCTGAAGTGATTAATTGTGGAATTGACTTCTGTAGGTGAAGAGCCGTTGGTGAACGGTGGATCGAAAACCACCCTATACCTATGAATCAGTGAGATCTCCGATTCGCCTTCTTCCGTCCAGTGCCACTGCTGCCCCCAGTCTGCAATAATCTCGCAGCTGTTTGTCTGGCTATCTTGAGTCGAGGCAAAGGATGAGGGGGTGTACGAGGCGAGCATGGACAGGACGACTAAGGCTGCCAATCCCCTATTCATGTGTGACTCCACCCACTGGGGCATTTCAAACAATTCCCGACATGCTGACTGGAAAAACTAGAACAGGGGTTCCTCATAGTCGTCGTCGACTCCGGACCTCTCCCTCCACAGGCCAGCAGGCATACCATCGTAGATGTGAGCATAGGGGTCTTCATCGCCCTTGTCCTTCTCATTTTGAAGGGCCAAGTTTGCGAAGTTCTCAGCGCTCGGTTTTAACTTCCAATAGTGAATCCTCCACTCGCGTCCATCCCAGAGGGTAGTCTCCTCGGATTCGGTTGTAAGCAAGTCATAGTCCTGCAACTGGTAGAACATGTTCCTATCTGTTGGTTCAAGGGCATTATCGATAATCCTATTTGAGAATCCGAAGAACCCCAAAGCGTGCTCGGCAATGGACTCTGCAACATGGGTCTCCATGCTGGTATCGACCTTGCTCTTGATTGCCTGAGTCAGTTGCGCCAAGGTTAGTCCCATCTTCCCACCGGGCGACGTTAGGTGCCGAGGTTATTTCAAACATCTTGCTAATTGCTCTGATTCTCTAGTCTGAGGCACCCGAAGCGATTAATCTGGACGTGCTTCTCGAACCCCCATGGAAGAGTCTGATTCCACTACTTTCCTCGGACTCAGAGAGTCTGATTCTGGACCCTGGGACATCGTCGTTTTGCAAATTCCCCTAGAAATGACTTCCAGTTACGGGGAAGGGACTCGGCATGGCCCCTTGGCGTGTATCGTCGCTAGTTCGCAAGTAGAGCTACATGACCCGATTCTTCCGGGGGAACTGCCGTGCGGGGCGGAGATTCACACTGCTGAACCTTGGGCATCAGACGCGCCGAGCCTGAGGGATCAGTTGGACTCGATCAGAGAGTACGTCAGACCGTGGATAGTTGGCGGCCAATTCCCCTTGGTTCTTGGTGGGGAACATGGGGTCCTTCTCCCTATCGTGGAGTCATTATCCGACCATCATATGATTTCCGATCTCTCTGATCTTACAATTGTCCAAATCGATGCCCATGCAGACCTAAGAGACCAGTTGAATGGTGAGAGATTCTCACATGGCACCGTAATTCGCAGGGCTCTTGATCTAGGGGTAGGGAGGGTGATACAGATCGGAGTCAGGGCTTTCAGTCTGGAGGAGGAGATGATGATGAAATCCGATGACAGGATTCAGACATGGTTTGCAAGGGATCTCCTTACAGTCTCTAATGGCAATCTGGAGTGGAGTAGGATGATGAGGAGTATTGCAGAAATCTCTGGACCGGTGTGGCTGACATTCGATGTGGATGGTTTGGACGGTTCATTGGTCCCATCCACTGGAACCCCGGTTCCTGGCGGACTAAGTCACTGGGGAGCAGTGGAGGTAATCGAGCAGGTCTTCTCATCAGGAAATTGCGAAGTTATAGGAGCAGATGTCAATGAAATTGTACCTGGAAAGGACGGTAGTCTGACTCAATTCAGCGCCGCCATGATTGCTACAAAGATGGTCTCGTGCCATGTAGCGAATCGTTCAAACAGAAAGGGAGAATGATTGTATCATAAGACCTCAGAGCGGCGCTATGCGCCGCTTGGTAGCTGCAGTAGTACTTGCCTCGCTAGCAGTTTCTTCGGTATCTCCAATGGTTGTCGCTCAAGTGGGACAACCGGATATTGTTCAGGAGCACTGGTACCACTCATATGCCACCCTCACACTTGATGTGAACGAGTGGGCTAACGATTACCCAGAGATCGTTGATTTGGTAGTTGCAGGACAAACCGAACTAGGGAGGGATCTCTGGGTTCTGAGGATTTCAGATTGGAGCGAGGAGTTCAAGCCCGATGGAAGTGAGAAAGACGTGGTTTACATCGATGGGGGGCATCATGGGAATGAGCATCTCGGAACGGAGCTTGCATTCCTGACTGCTGAGTTCTACATAGAAGGATGGGGAGCAGGGGAGCAGGAAGTAATCGATGTACTAACTACCACAGAGCTTCACATTCTAATCATGCTCAATGCCGATGGAAACGACATTGATACTCGATGGAACATCAACCAAGTGGATTTGAATCGGAACTACGACCATTATTGGAATACCTGTCCGACGACCCAGCCTGGGAGCAGTGCATTCAGTGAATCCGAGACTCTGGCGAATTCGATTTACATGAATACTGAAGTTCCTGACGCTGACCTATACGTCACGATGCACACTGGGGTTTGGATAATGCTCTATCCATGGGGAAAATGGCCCGAGCAACCTTCGGACTGGGAGCTTTTTCATTTCATTAAAGACGATGTTAATTCGAACATCTCAGAGATCCCTATTCGAAATGCAAATCAAGGCCTTTACCCGAACTGCGGGACCAGTCGGGACTATGGTTACGGAGTTATGGGATTCCCCACCTTCACATTCGAGACTGATGACGAGCAGTGGTTGCTAGGCACCGTAGAAGCATTGTCAGATCGGCTTGGGGAGGAGATGGATGTGATGAGGTACCTGATAGAGAACGTCTGGTATTGGAGGGCTCGTCTCATCGTCGATTCTCTAGTTGTGGAAAACGGGGAAGTTCGTATCAGTGTATCCAACCTCGGAAGGGCGACTACGTCAAATGCCACTCTGACCTACGTTTCTGAAGAAGGTGAAACTTGGCTCCCAATTGGATTCGACCCTGAAGACTCTCCTTGTGATAGTGCAGAACTTGGATTCAACTACTCCGCACCTGGATGCGGCTTTGGGGTGAATGCCACAAATAGCACCGAGATCACCCTGGATTTCGGGAAGGCACCAATTTCCAGTACTGAAGGACAGTTCTTCTTATTCTACCAGAAGAGGGTTATCGATGCATCTACTTGGGTTACGGAGCCAGTGAATGATTCTGTTGTTGAATTCGACGATCGAGTAGAGAGGGCCCTGTCTTCCCCATCCGTATTTCTCAGCATGATGTGTGTTCTCCTAGCGTCATTCGGAAAGAGGAAAGAGGATTAAAGCACAAATTCCAATTTTCCTCAAAATGGTGGTTTTCCAGAGGAATTGTTTGTAAACTCCCTAGTTATCGTACAGTTTGGTCTATTTATGGAAGTAAGCAACGGTGAATTTACAGAATTGGGTGAGCAGTTGGTTCTGCCTCTCTTCGAAGGATGCGACAAACCGCCAAACAACTCCCTCAGTGGCCTCGGCAGGAGCCAGAGGTCACTAGTCAGGGACGCACTGTCATCTGGTGGTTTTGATGGGAAGGAGGGAAGGAGGATGACGCTGTGGACGCCCGGTTGCAACATCATCCTGGTTGGAATGGGAACAAAGGACTCACTGGGTCACAAGAGAGCAAGGAACACTGGTGCCAGGTTAATTGCATCCATGTCAAAGAAGAAGGGGCTGGATGTCACAGTCAGATTCACTTCCGGCTGGACCTCAATTCGGATGCTGGACTTCGCAGAGGGCATGATGCTGCGCGACTATGAGTTCCTATCGCACCAGGAGTTGCCGGAGAATCATATCGAAGACCAGTGGGATGTTGATTTCCAGGCAAGCAACAGGCACCAGGAAAATCTCTCAGAAGGCCTTAGCACAACACATTCAGTCGTTGGAGGGGTCCATTTAGCACGAGACCTAGGGAATGAGCCAGCCAACGTCCTCTACCCAATGGAGTATGCCAGAAGGGCAATGGAATGGGCCAAGGGGAAGGCCAACGTAGACGTCGAGGTGTACGACTGGAAAAAACTGCAAGAGTTGGGGATGGGGGGCCTGATCAACGTAGGGAAGGGAAGTGAGAGGAAGCCGTGCATGGTTATCTTCACCTTGAATCCGGATGCCGATGAGGGTGTTCGGAGGCCCTGCATCGTAGGGAAGGGGATCACATTCGACACAGGTGGCATATCGATCAAGCCCAGCAGGGGCATGTGGGACATGAAGTACGACATGTGCGGTGCAGCGGCTGTCTTCGGCCTGATGCATGCCCTACACTCGACTGGCTTTGAAAGGAGGGTCAATGGGATCGCATGCCTCGCCGAGAACATGCCAGGTGCTGGTGCCTATAGGCCAGGGGACGTGTTCAAGACATACTCTGGGAAAACAGTAGAGGTGTTCAGCACCGATGCCGAAGGGAGGAACGTGCTTTCCGATGGGCTATGGAAGGCTGGCGAGATGGATCCGGAATACATCGTAGACTTAGCGACACTGACAGGTGCAGTGGTCACTGCCCTTGGAAATCAGATTTCTGGAATGTGGGCAAACGAAGAAGGGGTTGCCAAGAGGCTCAAGGCAGCTGCAAGAAGGAGTGGTGAGCCTGTCTGGAGGATGCCCCTAAATGCACAGTTCCGGAAGTACATGACTGATTCTGCTTTTGCGGATATCAGAAATGGATCGATAGGTGGACGTGCTGGCTCTTCGAACTCAGCTGCCTCATTCTTGGAGTTCTTCGTCCCCCACAGAGGGTTCGACGAGGAGTCGGAGAAGATTCCATGGGTGCACTTGGACATTGCAGGGACTGCGTGGGGGCCTGGTGCCAAAGCTCGCTCTGAGGGGACCAACCCCCTCTTCCAATACGGAACCTCAGGGGTCCACGTTAGGACTCTTCACAGGCTAATCACTGAAGAGTAATCAGTCTTGGTCCTCGTCATCGGAGTCGACGACCTCGAATTCTGCGTCCACTACTCCATCGTCATCGCCCTCTTCCTTTTCCTCTGCCATCTCAGCTGCTGCTGCTTCGTAGAGTTTTGTCGATATGGCATGCATTGATTGCTCCAGTTCTGACATCTTTGCCTGTATCGCAGCCTCATCGATGTCCTCCAATGGAATGGGAGTCTCGTCCTTGACGATCAGAGACTCGAGTTCATCCAACTTCTCAAGAACTGGCTTGGTGTCATCCTCGGATAGCTTTTCCTCGTTTTCATCGATCATCTTCCTAGTCTGGTAGACTATGCTATCCGCTGAGTTCCTCATCTCCACCTTCGCCTTTCGCCTCTTGTCCTCATCGGCGAATTTCTCGGCGTCCTCGATCTTCTGCTTTATCTCATCCTCCGAGAGGGAGGTCTGACTCTCAATCTTGATTGATTGCTCTGTCCCTGTTCCAAGATCCTTTGCAGAGACGTTTACTATGCCGTTTGCGTCGATATCGAACGTGACCTCTATCTGAGGGATGCCTCGTGGGGCCGCTGGTATTCCCATTAGGTGGAATCTACCGAGAGTGATGTTGTCCTTTGAGAACTCCCGCTCTCCCTGCAATACGTGGATCTCCACCGCTGGCTGGTTGTCTGCAGCAGTGGAGAAAGTCTCAGACCTTCTCGAGGGGATTGTTGTGTTCCTCTCAATCATGGTCGTAGTTACGCCACCAAGTGTCTCGATCCCCAACGTGAGGGGCGTTACATCGAGCAAGAGAACGTCGGTAACTCCCTCGTCACCAACAATAATTCCGGCCTGTAGGGCGGCTCCCATTGCAACTGCCTCATCGGGATTGATTCCCTTGAAAGGTGCCTTGCCGACTTCCTTCTCGATCGCCTGCTGTACTGCTGGACCTCTGGTCGATCCCCCGACTAGCAATACCTTGTCCACGTCTCCCTTCTTTATGCTGGCATCCTTCATAGCCTGGCGAGTGGGTGACATCGTCCTCTCGACTAAGGATGATGTGAGCTTCTCAAACTTCGAGCGGGAGAGCGACATGTCAAGATGCTCTGGCTGGCCATCACTCATGGTGATGAATGGCAGGTTGATCTGAGTGGATGGAGTGCCCGATAGCTCAATCTTAGCCTTCTCTGCTGCTTCACGTATCCTGCTCATGGCCTGCAGATCCTTCCCTAGGTCTATTCCAGTAGACTTCTTGAACTCGGAAACTATCCATTCCATTACAGCCTCATCGAAATCGTCACCGCCGAGCCTGTTATCGCCGCTGGTTGCTTTGACCTCGATCTGTGGTTGTCCATCAACCTGGTAAATCTCCAAGATTGAGACATCGAATGTACCGCCACCTAGGTCGTATACAAGGACGGTCTGATCCTCCTCCTTGTCGACGCCATAGGCCAGTGCTGCGGCGGTTGGTTCGTTGATTATCCTTAGAACCTCCAGTCCGGCAATCCTTCCTGCATCCTTCGTTGCCTTCCTCTGGGAATCCGAGAAGTATGCTGGGCAAGTCACTACGGCTTGCTTGACCTCTGTTCCCAGATACTCTTCAGCGTCGGCCTTAAGCTTCTGGAGGATAAATGCAGAAATCTCCTGAGGTGAATAGTTGTCCTTGTCAATGTCCTTTGACCAGTCCGTGCCCATTTCTCTCTTTACTGAGATGATGGTTCGCTCGGAGTTGGTTACCGCCTGTCTCTTAGCGGTGACACCCACCAGACGTTCTCCCTCCTTGGTGAAGGCAACGACGCTAGGAGTGGTTCGAGACCCCTCTGAGTTTGGTATTACTACTGCCTTACCCCCTTCTATTGTCGCTACGCAACTGTTTGTCGTTCCTAGGTCAATTCCTATTACTGCAGATCCCATTTTCATTTCTCCTGTTTTGTTCCAAACTACTTCAGTTCGAATGTGATGTCGAGTATGCCATTGTTAATCTCCCAGTTGGCGACTCCTGATGATGCGTGTGGGAGTACAAATGTTCTGAATGGCCTAATCTGGTTGGTCCTTAGCATCTGTAGAACCACTCCCTCCCCCGTAAGACTCAACTCAAGATTCTCGGAAGATATGTCGTCGAACTTTGATACGTCGATGGTCACAAACATCTGGTCATCATTGACGTAAACGTCCTCCTCTGGGATCGAGTCGTCTTTCGATTCATGCTGACTTTCGTCTACATCGATCCTGACTTCGGACACAGAGGGTTTGATGTGTATATCGACCCCCATCTTCTTCAGAAAATCTCCGAGTCCCTGAGGGCCGCTAATCATGGATTCGAAGTTCTTCATGAACTCCTCGGGATCTGAGTTTAGGCCGAGTTTGACTTCACTCATTGAGATCTTCTCTGGGTCAATTCCCATTTCCTCGAACTGGCTTCTTACCTGCTTAATCATCGATTTAAGGGTATTAATGTCGATTGGCATTCCCATTTGTTCGAACATCCTGGCCATTTCCTCGATGGTTTCTTCGTCGAAATCGTCCCAATTCTCTCCGGTCATAGTATCACTAATCAACCTCTAGTTGTATAATGGGAAAGATAGGTGGTATTTGAATGGAACGGATTCACCCCCAGAGGATTGGGGCGGATTACGTATGAGCGTATTGAAAACAGAGGCTTGATTGGAGGGACACAGATGGTTGAGTCTGATCACGATGTAGCTCTGGAAGACACGGACAGAATCCACGGGAGGACTGCTCTAGTCAACAACGTCAAGGCTGCCTCATCTCTTGCTGGAGCGATTCGTTCAACCTTAGGTCCGAAAGGCCTGGACAAAATGCTGGTTGACGGAGACGGATCTGCTTTGGTTACTAACGATGGGGTCACCGTTCTAGAGAAGGCAAACGTGGAACACCCGACCGCTAGGTTGCTAATCGATGCCTCATCATCGCAGGATCGGTCTGCAAGGGACGGGACCACAACGACTGTCCTGCTTGTTGCAGAGATGCTGCAGAACGCTCTGGAACTAGTCCGGATGGGAGTGCACCCCTCGATAATCGTAAACGGATACTCGATTGCACTGGAGGAGTCCATCAAAGAGACTGAGAAGGTGTCTACAGAATCAGATGACACTCAGAAATCCCAGGTGGTGAGGACTTCACTCCAGGGGAAGGGGGACTCATCTGTGTGTGGCCTACTTGCAAGACTAGCAGTGGAAGCGGCAAACGTACTCGCTGATTTGGAAGGTGGGGACGATCTGGAAAGGATGGTCGTGAAGCGTCTGCAGATTAGAGAGGGTAGCGTCATGGACTCATCATTGGTCAACGGTTTGATGCTGCTAAAATCAAGAGTTGATGCAGCCAGTCCGGAGGGTTCTGACGGAGGAGTTGTTGCAATAATTGACGGTGGTCTGGAACATGCCAAGCTGGAAACCGATGCATCGATCGAGGTAAGCAGCCTCGGAGTTCTGCAGGAGTTCCACGAAAGATCCAGAGAGAACATGCAAAAGCAAGTTGCGCACCTCTCGTCCCTCGGCGTTGACCTTCTGGTAGTTAGAGACGGTATTGCTGACGAAGCGATAACGCAACTGACAAAGGCGGGAATCGTGGCATACCGAAGATTCGAGAGGAATGACATGGACCTATTGTCGAGAATAACTGGAGCTAGGCCGGCAAGAAGCGTTAGTGGTTTGGATGAGGGTGATCTTGGTACTTATTCGAATAGGGCCGAAGAAAGAATTGCAGATGTGAAGCACACTCTGATAGAAGGGGGCGGAGGGGGGATGACCCTGGTAGTCAGGGGATCCTCGCCGGCAGTAAGGGGAGAGGCGATCAGGATTTTTGATGACGCCATTGGAGTGGCGCATCGTCTGAATCGCAGGCCCGGAATCCTACCTGGAGGGGGTGCAATTCAGTCTCACCTTGCGAGGCATCTGAGATCGTTCTCACAGACACAGTCTGGAAGAGAGCAGCTTGCGATAGAGGCGTATGCTTCAGCGCTTGAGTCGATTCCCAGGATACTTGCTGAAAATGCCGGTAGAGACCCAGTGGAAGTGATACTCTCACTATCAGCGGATCAGAAGAAATCCGGCGCTTGGATTGGTTTCGACCTACAAAGTGGAGAGAACTGCGACATGGGTGAGATGGGCATCTTGGATACTGAGTTCGTGGTTAAGCATGCTCTTTCAGGCGCAACTGAAGCCGCAATAGGTGTGCTAAGGATCGACGATGTACTCTGGGCTCGGACGGACCCGAGCACCCCTGACTGGGAAGGCGAAGCCGAGGACTAGCGGCTAGAGATTCCTCTGAGCATCTCATCAACCAAGGAAGCGAGGTCGTACTTCGGGGTCCAATCCCACTCCTCCTCGGCAAGAGACCCGTCTATCGAGTCTGGCCATGAATCAGCGTATTCCTGTCTGATATCGGGTACGAATTCGCAAGTGAAACCATCTACCCTGTCCGATATTGTATCAACTAGCTCTCCTGCGGAGAAAGAGAGGCATGGGATGTTGTATCCGGCTCTGGACTTTCCTAGATCGTCTTCACAGGAGTCCATCAGGGAGAGGGTGGCGTTGATTGCGTCATCCATGTATAGCATTGGAAGACGGGTGTCAGGGCGGACAAAGCATTGATAGTGGCCTTCGTTCAGTGCGGCATGGAATATTTCTACGGCATAGTCGGTGGTCCCCCCACCAGCAGGTGCCTTGTAGGAAATCAGGCCGGGATATCGGATTCCGCGGGTGTCGACGTTGAATCGTTCCAGGTATTCGCGAGCCAGTGCCTCGCCGGTGACCTTGGTCTCGCCGTAAACCGTGGTGGGATTGAGTGGTGATTCCTGAGTGGCGTGCTTTGGCGAGTCTGGTCCAAAAACAGCTATCGATGACGGCGAGTAGACTCTGAGATTGCATTCCTTTGCTGCCTCCAGAACTGATATTGTCCCGCCTACATTGATCCTACGACACGAATCAGGATCACGCTCTCCGACCGCCGAAAGGAGTGCAGCGAGGTGGTAAATCGTACTGACACCCTCGCTCTGGCAAATTCTGGATATCCCATCTGTGTCTAGGACGTCGAGGATCACGAATGGCCCGCCTTCTACAGAGGAGTGCCCTGCTGATTCCCTGATGTCAGAGGCTATGACCGCGTCGCTTCCGTGTCTTTCACGCAGTGCCTGAACCAAGTCAGTGCCTATTTGCCCCAGTGCCCCGGTGACGAGTGCCTTGTCTCCCGAGGGGCCCGACATGTACGCCCGTAATTCTGGCGCTACTTGAAATTAAAGAAAAGGCAAACAGGATTTTATTGGCCAACGTTGATAGAGGATGGGTTACTGATTCAAACCCCGTTGATGAGATGAAGTATGTCATAGTGACGGGTGGAGTGCTCTCCGGATTGGGCAAAGGAGTGACTGCAAGTAGCATCGGTGTTCTCCTGAAAAGCGCTGGACTGAGAGTAACTGCAGTAAAAATCGACCCATATCTCAATGTGGATGCAGGTACCATGTCTCCCTTCGAGCATGGAGAGGTATTCGTTCTGGATGATGGTGGAGAAGTTGATTTAGACCTAGGAAACTACGAGAGGTTCCTAGACGTGTGTCTGACGAGAGAGAATAACATCACCACCGGAAAGGTGTATGAGAGCGTAATTCAGAAGGAGAGGCGGGGCGACTACCTGGGCAAGACTGTCCAGGTAATCCCACACATCACAAATGAGATCCAGGACTGGATTGAGAGGGTCGCCCATATTCCAAGTGATGGCAACGGGAAGGAGCCGGATGCTTGTGTGATTGAGCTGGGCGGGACGGTTGGGGACATCGAAAGCGCTCCTTTCGTCGAGGCATTGAGGCAGTTCCAATTCAGAGTCGGCCAAGAGAACGTTTGCTTCGTCCACGTTAGCCTGATTCCGGTAATGGGGCCAGTCGGAGAGCAGAAGACGAAGCCTACGCAGCATACTGTGAAGGAACTCAGAGGACTGGGGATAAACCCACACATGCTAGTTTGCAGGTCGAAGAGCCCATTGATTGACGAAACACGTCAGAAGATCTCAGCATTCTGTCACGTGCCTCCCGAAGCGGTAGTCTCGGCTCACGATGTGTCGAACATCTACCAAGTCCCGATAATGATGGAGTCTCAGGGCGTCACAGAGATGCTTTCTGAGAGATTTGGCTTCAAACTCTCCTCGAAGAGGAAGTTGCTCGAAGACTGGAAGGAGTTGGCCGATCACGTTGACTCCCTAGAGGATGCGGAAGAGGTCCACATCGCAGTTGCGGGCAAGTACACCGATCTCTCAGACTCATACCTAAGTGTGATCAAGGCACTTCAGCACGCATCATTCAAGGTCGACAGGAAACTTGTCATCGATTGGATCGAGTCCTCAGTGCTGGATGAGGATGCGAAGAAGTCGGACCGAGAGTCGTATGACGAGGCATGGAATCTACTCAAGGAGGCAGATGGCATACTCGTCCCTGGTGGATTCGGAATCAGAGGAATCGAGGGGAAGATAAGGGCAGCAGAGTACGCCAGGGAGAATAACGTACCATATCTGGGTGTTTGCCTGGGGCTGCAAGTAGCGACAATAGAGTTCTGCAGGAACGTTTTGGGGATGGAGGGTGCGAATTCCGCTGAATTCGAGGAAGACCCCGCTCACGCGGCTATTGTCTTCATGCCCGAGATATCGAAGACGCATATGGGGGGCACGATGAGGCTTGGAACGAAGCCGACGCCATTCCTAGTAGATGACTGCAAAATCAAGCGCCTGTACGAGGGTGTTGGCCATGTTGATGAGAGGCACAGGCACAGGTACGAGGTTAATCCGGAGCTCATCAAGGCAATCGAGGAATCCGGGCTCGTATATGTGGGCAAGGACGAGACCGGGGAGAGATGCGAGATAATGGAACTAGAAGGGCACCCATATTTCGTCGGCACCCAGTACCACCCCGAGTTCAAGTCAAGGCCCGATCGGCCAAGCCCACCATTCCTAGGACTCCTTATGGCGGCTTCAGGGATGGAAGTCTAATCGACCGAGACAGGCAGTATCCTGGTCGTCCTATATCCCTGTAGCACCTTCATGTACCGCTTGGATGCGAATTCTTGGTCCAGAGAATCATCCCCCGTCTCAATCCTAAGCGCTCTGACTGTGAGGAGCTTTGCGGGAGTCACCACCCCCATGACATTGTCAATCCCAATCGAACTGAGGACTGATGGTGAAAGTTGCAGATTGCCCCTCCCGATCAGGAACCCCTGCCCCCCCATGGGAGAAAGTAGTAGGGTGACTGGCCCGTCATGAGAATCGAGGATTTCGATAATTCCAGATTCGGCGAGGTCCGTCCCAACTTTCTCGCTACCGATTGTCGCATCGATCCCAAGTGTCGTCAATTCGAAGCCAATGTTTCCACCTATCTCTCGGAGGGTCCCTCCCGAGCCCCAGATTACTAGATGGTCGTCGTCCACTATGGATTCCTCGATATGATTTGAAAGTCCAATGATTATTTCTTCCTCTGATTCTGTCTGAATCAACTCTTTGGAGCCCTGCATCCACCTTGGAGAATTTGGAGAGAAGGCCTCGGCGTAGAGCCTTACCACCCATTTCCCCTTTCTGTAGAGCTCTTCGTCCAAATCAAGGACTTCAGTGGAAGACACTAGGAGATCACCCTGGATCCATGCCGAGAGGACCTCTGCAGCTGCCTTAGGAGAGCTGGCGAAGCAACCCGAGTGCATCTTCACTCCAGAGGGCACGCCGATAACTGGTAGCTCAGGTGTTTTCGACTCGGACAGTGACGAGACGATGTCCCTTGTCGTTCCATCCCCCCCTGAGTAGACTAGCAAGTCGATTCCATTCTCAAGCAATCTGGCGACCGCATCTTGAGTATCGGAAGCCGAGGTCTTGCCCGGAGACTGATGAACCTCGGAAATTGTCCCGATATCGAGTTCAACTGGGATCCATTCTGTCCCCATCCTACCTGTGCTGGTAATCCACTCTATCTGGCTTGATTCGGTCCTGTGAATCCTCGAGAAATGCCCAAGCATAGACGATAGGCGGGGGCCAGACCTATCCTCCGCCCCCTTTGAACGAGCCAACTCGGCCTGTCCATCGGATCCTTTGAGGCCAAGTCTACCCCCGAGTCCGGCATCAGGATTTGCGAGTATCCCAATGCGCACCATGCATGGCCCAGAGGGAGCGTGTTCTTATCGGTTCACGCTCGGGACACTGTTCAATGAGGGTCGTGGTGGCACTAGGTGGAAACGCGCTTCTCAAGAGAGGGGAGGAGCCGACTTCTGAGAATCAGAGGAGGAACGTGAGAACTGCGTGCAGGGCTCTTGCCCCTCTGGCAGAGGGACACCAGCTTGTTATCACGCATGGCAATGGCCCCCAAGTGGGCCTTCTTGCATTGCAGTCTGCGTCATACGAGGAAGTTGAGGAGTACCCATTGGATGTCCTCGGCGCTCAGACCGAGGGCATGCTCGGATACTACATCCAGCAGGAATTGGGGAATATGATGCCAACAGAGTCTGCTTTCGCGACAATTCTGACAATGGTCGAGGTTGATCCTGATGACCCTGCATTCCAAAACCCCACCAAACCAATAGGCCTGCTCTACGAAGAGCAAGATGCACGGAGAATCGCGAAGGAGAAGGGATGGTCGATAGCAAGAGACGGTGATGGATGGAGGAGAGTCGTTCCCTCGCCCGAGCCACACAGGGTCTTCGAATTGCGACCCATACACTGGCTTCTGGAGAAGGGAGTAGTGGTAATCTGTGCCGGGGGTGGTGGGATTCCGACCGCATACAACTCCGAAGGCGTTCTAGAAGGAGTAGAGGTCGTCATTGACAAGGATCGTGCAAGCGCGCTACTCGCAAGGCAGCTAGGGGCGAGGTTGCTTATTCTTGCAACTGATGCGGATGGTGTTTACGACAATTGGGGAGGCGATGGAGCAGAATTGATCAAACGAGCGACCCCGGAGGAAATGTCTGGAAGGGAATTTGATGCAGGATCTATGGGTCCGAAGGTCGAGGCTGCATGTGATTTCGTCAGACGTACTGGTGAGCGTGCCGTAATCGGCTCCCTCTCTGAAATCTCCGGAATGGTCGAGGGCACTTCGGGAACTCAATTCGTCATAGAATGAGGCCCCTGCCGTCTATTTGCGGCCAAGGCCTTCATATCGACTGGACGTCGGCGAACCGAAGAGGGATACCAGTGGGAATGATTTCCGTTGACGTAGGCGAGGGCGATGCGCACGAGTATGCGAGTGGAATCAGTGCTGGAGAAGTAATCAAAAACGTACACGGGCGAAAGTCCGGAGCCGTAGCTGCTTTGGTCGACGGAGAGGAGAGGGACATGTCCTTCTCGCTTGAGGGGGACTGCAAGGTCGAGCCGATACTGGGGGGATCAGAGGAGGGTTTGTACATTCTGAGGCACAGTTGCGCCCATCTACTTGCTCAAGCAGTGACTCAGCTTTATCCAGAAGCAAAGCCGACAATTGGACCTCCGATAGAACACGGATTCTACTATGACTTCAACATGGGACCAATAGGCGAAGATGGTTTGCGTGAGATTGAGAAGCGGATGAAGGATCTCGTCAAGCAGAACATCACCATAGAAAGGGAGGAGCTTGACAACGAGTCTCTGAGGGAAATGTTCTCCTCGAACCAGTTCAAATTGGAGATCATGGATGACAAAATTGGCCATGATGTCGGTTCATCCGCATACCGTCAAGGAGAGTTCGTCGACCTATGCAGGGGCCCTCATGTTTCGCGGACCTCTCAATTGAGGTGGTTCAAACTGACCAGCACTAGCCAGGCTTATTGGAGAGCAGACAAGGAAAGAGAGGCCCTAGTCAGGATCTACGGCATGTGCTACGACTCCAAGGACGGCCTGAGGGAGAGGGAGAGGCAGATCGAGGAGGCTTCCAAGAGGGACCACAAGAAAATCGGCAAAGAGATGGGGCTCTACATGATTGACGAGCTGATAGGCAAGGGGCTCCCGGTTTGGCTTCCCAATGGTGAGTCGCTCAAGTCCGAGATAGAGAAGTTCGCAATCGAGACCGAAGGGGCGTATGGGTACGTCAGAGTGACAACTCCTGTATTAGGTAAGAAGGAGCTGTTCGAGACCAGTGGTCATCTTCCCCACTACGCCGATGGGATGTATCCGCTAATGGAAATGGATGATGGTTCCTATGCGTTGAAGGCCATGAATTGCCCGTTTCATCATCGAATCTTCCAGAACGAGAAGAGGTCTTACCGAGAGTTGCCGATGAGGATAGCGGAGTATGGGACCGTGTACAGGAATGAATTGTCCGGAACCCTCTCCGGTTTGCTAAGGGTCAGGATGCTGTCAATGAATGACGCCCACATCTACTGCACCCTGGACCAGGTTGCTTCCGAAGTCGCCGATAATGTGAGGATGGTACAAGAATACTACTCAGTGTTCGGTTTTGATGACTATCACTTCAGACTCTCTCTGTGGGATCCGGACAATACGGAGAAGTACATCGATCAGCCTGAGAACTGGAAGTCGACCCAGGACCATCTGAGGGAAATTCTCGATGATCTTGGGGTCGAATATGTGGAGGCTGTGGGAGAGGCGGCATTCTACGGTCCGAAGATAGACATCCAGTTCAGGACCTTGCTCGGCAGGGAGGAGTCGATGTCCACAATCCAACTAGACTTCGCTGCGAAAGAGCGTTTTGGGCTGTCCTACACAGACGAGACTGGAGCCGATAATGGCGAGGTGTTCGTCATCCACAGGGCTCCCCTCTCAACGCACGAGAGGTTTGTTGCATTCCTCACTGAGCATTGGGCAGGTAACTTCCCAAGTTGGCTGTCTCCGGTTCAGGTCCAAATCATCACGATCTCCGAGAAACACAAGGAGTATGCCGAACAGGTTAGAGAGGCTCTGGAGGTGGCAGGTGTCAGGGTTCGAGTTGACGACTCAGACAACACAATCGGCAAGAAGATTCGGACCCACAGGAAGATACGGCCGGCTTACATGGTAATCCTCGGGGACGACGAGATGGGTGGTGGTACGGTCTCCATTAGAGGGAGGGGCGGCAATCAGAAGAACGGAGTTGGGCTGGACGAGTTCGTTTCGGACATCTTCGCCGAGATTTCGAATCGCAGTAGGGAGCCCTCACTAGACGAGTGAAGTATCAATACTGAACCCCATCTAGGAATGCCCACTATGGCCACCAACGATGGCAGTAGAAGTCCCGAAAACACCGAGGCGATGCTGTCAACAGCACGTTCAGTGATTCGTACCTGCCTACAGATCAGGAGGGAGGAGGACGTCCTAGTGCTCACCGACCCGGACACGGCCGATGTGGGCCAGGCGTTGTACGAGGAGGCTGCTAGAGTCACAGACAGAATCCTCCTGGTGATGATGCCCCCTACTCAGAAAACCGGGAAGGAGCCACCGCTGCCAGTCTCCGACATAATGAGGAAGAACAGAGTAATCATCATCGCAACCAAAGACTCCATGACGCACACCCGAGCAAGGGCAGCAGCTACTAGGGAAGGGGCAAGGATAGTCTCAATGCCTGGAATTGGGAGCATCGCCTTCGTGTCCGGAGGTATGACTGCTGACTACAATACCCTGCAGAGAGAGATCAGCGGGATGGGTTCGGTCTTCAGGAGGAGGAGGAGGGTCAGTGTCAAGTCAGCAGCAGGGACTGATGTCGAGTTCCTAACTGGCGACAGGTGGATTCTGGAAGACACTGGAATTTGCAACCGTCCTGGGCAGGTCGCTAACCTACCTGCAGGAAAGGTGTTCGTCCTTCCCAAGGAGGGCAGCATGAATGGCACCATCATAATCGACGGTTCGTGGGAAGGCAGGCTACTGGAAGAGCCGTTATCGTTGCAAGTGGAAAACGGGATCGTCGTCGATATCTCCGGCGGGGATATCGCCGATGAGATTAGTTCGGTTTTCGATATTGCTAGGTCAGGATTGAGAGGCTCCAGGAGAGATCGGGTGTGGACTGTCGCTGAGTTCGGATTCGGCATGAACCCCAAAGCGACTAAACTGGTGGGGAACAAAGTCGAGGACCTAGTGGTCAGAGGCTCGTCGTACTTCGGATTCGGGGATAATTCACACCTAGGAGGGACGGCAAGGGTCGGGGTTCACCTACGTGGATCTCTGATTTCCCCTGAGGTAGATCTGGAGGGGTCAGTGATTGTCTCGGACGGGAAGATTTCTACTCGGTAGGTGAGTCAGTGCGAGCGGTTCTATGGTGCAACGGATCGCCCCCCCACCCTTCGGTAATTGACTCGGTCATCTCCGATGATGTAACGGTGTTCGGCGTTGATGGGGGGGCTGATCGAGCTGCTGAATCGGGTATTGAGATTGTAGAGGTACTGGGTGACCTAGACTCTGTTGAAGCGGGCGAGTGGAGGGGAAGGAGCGTGGAGTTGCTTGATCAGGGGACCAGCGATCTGGCGAAGTCACTTGCTCTTCTGATTGAGCGAGGCTTCTCAGAAATCGACGTGTTGGGGGTGGATGGGGGGGATCCCGAGCACGTCCTCGGAAACTGGGCAGCAATGCTAGATGCCCCTGCGGGAGCGAACATTAGAATGCACCACGAGAGCCGAGTAACGACAAGAGTTCACCCGGAAGAGGGTGAGTTCTCATTGGAAATCGGACTAGGGGAGTCTTTCTCCGTATTCGCCCTAGAGCCGGGCAAAGTATGGATCTCAGGATCCAAGTGGGAGATGGAGGGGGAATTTCTTGCCCTCTCATCGAGGGGCCTTCACAATGAGGGAAGGGGAGGCATGGTCTCCATCAGGGGAGAAGGGGTCCTGGCTATCATCTCGAGACGGTGACTCACTCTTCCTCGTGAACCTTCATGGCTAGCATCAGAGCAATGGGGCGAGTCCTCTCGTCCTCCTCAAGTGCTATCCTTGCGATAATCATGATTGGAACGCCGATGATCGCACCGGAAATGCCCCAGACCGAAGCACTGACCATCACGGTTAGGAGCAGGACCAACGGAGAAATCCCTAGCCTCTGGCCAGAGAGGTTTGGCTCTATGAATGAGCCGAACAGCTGTTGGTTGCCAATCATGGCTGCCACGAGTAGCAATGCCTCCAATGGATCGAGCACGATCAAGGCAATCATCATCGGAGGTACTGTAGCAAGGAGAGCCCCCAGTATTGGAATGAAGTCTAGCAGGAAGCATAGAACTCCGAACAAGAACCAGCCTGGTATGCCCCCGACCCAGAGAAGAAGGGCCAGCACTATTGCTTGGCCAGCGCTACAGGTTGCCTTCGAGATCACATACGTGGAAATCGCCTCAGACGAGTTTGAAACGATGTTTCGAACCCCTGTATAGGAATTTGGGAAGGCAGCCTTGAATCTCCCAGGGAGGCTCTTCTCCTCGAGTATCAGGAAAATTACGAAAATTGCAACAGTGACCATGGTAGTCATGAAAGATGCCAGATCGGCAAGGATGTTAGTGGCAAAGTCTTGGATGTTCTGAGGGTCGAGGAGATTCTCGATTGTCTCCTGGCTGGTAATGACGTCTTCGAGGCCGTAGAGGTTCGCCTCTCCAAGGTTGGTCCACTTTTCGTCGAACTTGTCAATCAGACCGCCATCCTTGTTCATCTCGTCTTTGAATTGGTCGATATTCCGATACAGTAGTATTGAGACAGCATACGAGGCAAATGCACCAAATGCAAGTATTACCCCATATGCTAGCATTGGCATTCTCGAAACCACATCGAACCTCTCGATTAGGTACTGCTCAGGTGCCCTGATTAGGAAATAAATCAGCACTGCAATTGCCAGGGGCATCAGAATCGCCTTCAGATTGACCAGAACTAGGTAGGCAACTAGTAAGATGATGGCAAGATTCGCTGTCGTGGCGCTATTCGATCTCCGGACAGAGGAAATACGGCTCTCCATAAGGAGCGGAGGGCGGATTAGCAATCAAGAGTTTCCCCGGGCATCATTGCGACATCGCTCGTCGATAAACTGCCAAGAAGTCCTCTGCGTTGCCATCTAGGGTGAAGCTTTCGAGGACTCTCTTCCTACCCTCTCCTCCTTTCTTGAGCAAGGACTCCATAGAAGACGCCTCGGAACATATGGTCTGGGAAAGTGACTCTACGGAGCCCATTTCGAAGAGCCCCCCTACACTATCGTCTACCATCTCAGGCAACGGGCCATGGTCAACGGTCACCACTGGGGTACCAGAGCTCATTGCCTCGAGAGGTATCAGACCCTGGCCCTCATAGTATGAAGGGTAGATCACTAGATCTGAGGCCCTGTACATCTCAGAGATCTGCTCGAACCCCATACCGGACTCGATTGTGACTCTGTGGCTAATTCCCAACTTGGCGGCCAACCGGTTCAGCTTCCTCCACAGAGAACCGCGGCCGATTATCAACAGATGAGAGTCTGTTGTTTCCGCGGACATGGCGAAGGCCCGAAGAAGAAGGCCATGCCCCTTTCTAGCGGCCAGCCTTCCCACAGCAAGCAAGAGGAGGGTGTCGGGCCCTAGGCCATACTTCGACCTAATCTCGTTCTTCTTGTGGGCGTCTTCCTCGCTATCAAGATGCATTGGGACGAACATGCTAGTGTCCACACCCCAGTGGATGACTTCGCAGTCCCAATCGGAGGGTGCGTCGTACCTAGACTCGAGGTCCGACATTGTTGCTCGGGAGTTTGGGACAATAACTGCGGAGTTTTGTATCGCCGATTTCTCGAATCGTGCATACCTTCCTGCCATGAATCGGATGGCAATGTCATTTGGATTGGACCACACCGCTGGTTCCCCAAAGCTGGCGGCTAGAGTCAAGCCGTCCCTCTCTCCAAGCCAAGTCCCATGCATTGATGACACCACTGGGGCTATTTCCCTGCGGCATCTTTCGAATTGTTTGGACGACCAAGAAGCCATTGGGCAATGGAGATGGACGATATCCACTGGTTCATCTGCATGTAGGCGAGCCAATTCTTTCAGAGCCGCCTTGCCGTAAGAGCGAGTGAATTCGAGAGGGATCTTGAGCCATGGGACCTGGATGATTCTGACGCCTTCCATGTGAGGGGGAGTCCCCTTGGAGCTCCTGGTGATGACTGTAATCCTGTTCCCCATAGCAGCCAGCTTGGAAGACAGGTGGAATACAGTGGACCCCATTCCCCCCCATCTAGGTGGGTACTCTCCCGATATCATCGCTATGTGCATGGCTCCACCGGTAAACCGGTCTAGGGAGGCGTTATTGAAGAGAACGGGAGTGGCGGGGCCTCTACAATGGTTCAAAAATAGGCCCATGATAGGCGAATCCCCATGGAAGGCCCATTGCCAGTCCACGTTACGGTGGTCATACCCACTAGGAACGAGGAGGAGGCCATTGTCGATACCATTCGATCGGTTCCCAATGACGGTTGGTGCGAGAAGCTAGACTTCCTGGTGATTGATGGCAATTCCGAGGATCGTACCAGGGAGCTAGCGGAGCAGGAGGGGGCCGAGGTTTACCTTGAGGCGAGGAAAGGGTATGGGAGAGCCTATAGGACTGGTTTCGCCATTGCCCCGGGGGAAATCATAGTCACTATGGACGCAGATTGCACTTATCCCGGGGAGGAAGTGCCCGGACTAGTTCGCAAGTTGGTCGAAGAAGACCTCAAGTTCATCACATGCGATCGTCTGAAGAGGGCTGAGGACGGTGCTATGTCCGGCCTGCATGGATTCGGCAATTGGGCTCTCTCATTCACTGCGAGGATGCTTTTCTTCTATGGCGTCCATGATTCCCAGTCGGGAATGTGGGTTTTCAGAAAGGAGATTATGGAGAATCAGAGGATGCGCCCGACTAACGATGGCATGCCCCTCTCAGAGGAGATGAAGATCAACGCCAGAAGGTGCTTCGGACGAAATGAGGCTTTGGAAATCTCCGTCCCATACAGGACCAGGGTGGGAACCGCTGAGATTCACACTTGGGGGGATGGTTGGAAGAACTTCAAGTTCCTATTCTCCAAGAGGATCGGCCTGAACAGGGAGAGGACCCCCTGGGGGCCTGAGAACTAGTCCTCGGAGTCGAACTCCTCGTCCATGTCCCTGGGATCGAAGGACGACCATGACTCGATGACTTGCATGTCCTTGGCCATCTCTGCCATCTTCATCCGCCTGTATGAGATCCCAGCCAGAGTTAGGGATGCCATTGTGATTAGCAGCAATGGAATTCCCAGGGATGAGACCCAAGACTCCAGGCCGCCATTGTCGGATTCGACGATTGGAACCGTGTGAACCGCTCCAGGGGAGACTAGGTCTGAGTCGATGGCCCAGACTTCGACCCTAGCCCAAGAACCTCCAGTGACCAACCATGAGAATCTTGACGTCCAAATTCCGTCACCTCCCACTGAATCCCCGTTTGTTCCATCGTCGTAGAAGTACATGGCAACCGAGGACCCTCCTGCGATTAGCTCACCTCGGACGGTATCGGTAGTCCCATCATCATCCTGGACCCGTACTGTGGTGGTAACCTCGGTTGGAACGCCGTCTTCGACCTTGTTTACCGATACCATCAGGTCGAATACCTCTGGAGAACTGGCCCCAACCGTTAGATTCACCGACGCTACAGAGGTGTCCCCCCTTGAGTCCTTTACCAACAAGTCAATCCTCACTGGTCCTGGTTGGAACGAGAGGTTCAGAGTGATGCTATCGCTGACTAGTTGACCGTCGATCCTCCACTCGTAGAGGACGATGTCATCATCGTAGTCGAAGGACTGCATGGCGCTAAGGACTGCTTCTTGACCTGGAGGCAGGTATTGGCCGTTATCCATCCCAGAGATTACTGCTACAGGGCCCGTCTCAAGAACGGTGATGACCTGCGAGTGGACTCGTTCCATCCCATTCTCGTCCGTGAGGACGAAGGTCAGGTTGTGGATGCCATGCGAGAGGTAGTCGTTGTACCAGTAGTCGGCGGTCTTTGAGTCTAGGATGACCCCATCCAGGTCAGAGGTCACAGTGACAGAGAAATCATCCCCATCCATGTCGACTGAATTCCTGAAGTCGAAGAGTACGGGGAGGTTCGAGAAAACTTGGGCATCCGGGACCGGGGATTCGAGTATCAGCAACGGTGCTGACTCGGAAACGATGATCTCGATCTGGTCCGAAACTGGTCCGCCTCCATCATTGAGAGTGAGGGTTATGGTATGCTCTCCGGAAGGGAGACGTGTCAAGATATCCCAGGTGCTTCCAAGGGGATTGGCGATCTGATCCGACTCCCATAGAACGGATACTAGGTCGCTGCTCGTTATTGCTAATGGATTGCACAGAAGCCCACTTCCGTTATCCGGCAGTTCTGAACATGAAAGGTCCCAGTCGCCGGACCCAGTGGATTCCAGGGAAACCAACTCTGATGAGTCTGTGTACGTCCCTGATAGGGGCATGGAGATCATGGCATCGGGAGCTGAGTTGGTCACCTCCAGGATCTCTGATTGGGTGTTCCACTGGTTGGCGTGATCGCCCCTGGTGTCACTGGCCTTCATTGTGATGGAATGGACTCCTTTGCTGAGCGTTCCCGACCACTCGGGCAGATCTGGGTATGAGCCGGACCCTAGGAGGCCGTCTATGTCGCTGTGGAACTCGAACCTGATGTCATCTCCTTCGGGATCGTGGGTCTCGAAGCCAGTCAACGCGATCCAGTCCGATGAGGTCTGGCCGTTTCTGGAGATCTCCATCACCGGTTCTGGTATCTCGTTGTACAGCTCTATGTTGAATGTCCATGATATCACGTCGTTGACCCCGTCCCATGCCTTCACTGAAACGCTGAAGCTGTCCTCGGTGGCGCCGATGAAGGATCTGACGATCTCAGTCGGGCAGCTCGGATTCTCTGGATCGGGGTCTGGATCGACCTCGTAAGATGCGGTTGCCCAGCACCAGAGGTCACCCCCTTCTGGATCGTAGGTCCCATCCAGGTTGATGGTGACGTTCGCTGTTTGGCCCAGGAAGAGGGTTCCCCATGATGAGATGGAGGGGGATGTGCCCACGGAAAGTACCGGGGGGAGGTTCACCAATTCCACCTCACGAGTCTCATTTACGCAGTTCCCCTCAGAGTCGCAGACCTCCAGGGTGATGGCATGGCTCCCATCGGAGAGGCATGGTTCAGACTCGTTCATGTTCGCGATGAAGAACGAGTTGTTGCTTGATTGGAGATCGCATGCTGGCCCAATGTCCCCATCGATGCTGCTCGTCCAGTTGTACGTGAGAGAGTCGAAGTCCAAGTCCCAGCTCTCCCGGGCATCGAAAACGATCTCGCTCTCGCTTGAGTACTCCGTCTCGTCCAATGGGGTCTCCCATAGGATGAATGGTGGTTGATTGCTGAGTTCCATCCTGCAGTAGACCCGCTTGTCGCCATCAATCTGCATCGGCTCCGAGTCATTGTGGACCCCGTCGTAGAAGCAACCGACATATGCCGTATTCGATGAAGACCACCCCTGTATGGGAGTCCATCTCTGACCGATGAATGGACCGTAGTCGTAGTGCCCGGAGTAAGGCTGGGTAGCCAAGAGCTCGCTCTCGAATTCCTCGAAGGTGATGTTTACCTGGGCCATGGGGATGTTGAGGAGATTCTGATTGATTGTATGGACGTCGACCATCCACATGACGTCAGCAATGACGTCGCCCTCAGAGCTCTCAGGGGCGAGGATGTCTCCCGAGGAGATCCAACGGAGGTGGGAGTTGTTGCTCAATGAGAACGTGCTAGGCGATCCCGAGCGATTTGCCAATGACGAGGCAGTGAAGTTCACTGAGCTCGAGTCGAGTTCGGGAAGCTCGTCGCAGAAGAGGGAGACGCCGTCGGCTAGCAGATCGGTGTGCGAGACTAGGTCCAGGCAGTTTGACGGGCTGTCCCATATCACGCTGTTAGAAATCGTAGATGGCAGTGACCCCCTCGCCATCCAGTACATACCGCCGCCGTTCCCGCTTAGGTCGAGGCCGCTAATCTCGGCATCTACCCCCTCCAGTCTGACAGAGTAGTTGGACGAGGTGGAGTGGACTGCTATATCGTCGAGAATGATGATGCCCGGGAACAGGTTCCCCGTGTTGTCTATGTCCAGGGCCGGTTCGGACTGTGATCCCTCAACTGTTATCGAAATCAGTTGCAAATCGATGCTGTCCCTGACAACTATCCCCCTCTGGTCCCCATCTGAGGAGCAGGTGTGGCATGAGACGTTCTTGCCGCCGCTCATTACGTAGTTCGACTCCTGGAAGTAGAGTCCGATCCCGTTCCCAGACGTGTGGACGTTGGAGAGCTCCACGTTGCTAGAATCGATGACTGAGACGCCATTCCCGATGTTGTCCTCGCTAGCAAGGTTCTCCACCTTGGGATGGAACTCGATGAATGAGGCGCCGTTCGCAGAATTGCCCCTAATTGTCCAGTTGCTGCCGATGGCCCCTCCCTTGGCCATCACAACACCTGATCCAGTGGAGTTCTCGACCACCAAGTCTGAGATCTCCGCAGGGCCCTTGCTGGTCCAACTGGTGCTGCGGAAGAGGATGCCAGCCCCCTCGTGAGGATTGAGGGGGGACTCTGGGCCGTTGTTGAGGATGGTGACGTTAGCCAGGGAGGTCGAGGAGTCGGTAGTGTAAGCCCTGAACCCAACGATGGCATTGTCCTCGATCACGGCATCCGTTACCTTGGCACCGGATGTGTTGACGTCGAAGGCAGCGCCGATCCCGAGCCCGGGGGTCTTCGCATTGGGGCCACCGGTCCCCCTGACCTCGAGCCCGGTGAACACTGCGTTGGTCTGCAGGTTGGAGTAGTTCGTGTGGTCGAGGCGCTCAACGAGGACGCCCCTGTACTGGCAGTCCTCGACCTTCGTGTTGAGGAAAGTTGGCCTGGTTGTGGTTTCCGAGATGTGCCTCACGATGATCCCGTTGTCTGAGTTGGAGACGTTTGAGTTCGTGAATAGAGGGATTGAGTCCTCGACCCAGATTGCGGCTGCTGCGGCCAATGTGGCTCCTGTTACGTTGGTGATCGAGATATCGCTCCAGAGGCCTCCGGAGTTGTACCATAGGTTCACCCCGCGCGTCACCAGATTGTCAATCGTGGCACCCTGGACGATTGGTGCGGAAGATGCCCCGGACGAGATCCCGATCCCATACCTCCAGGTGGTGGACGAGCCATGCAAGTCCTGCCCTCCGCCGTCGATCACGATGTCCCTGAGTATCGGTGATGCGCTGTCGAAGAGGTCGATTGCTACTCTGTCCGCGTTGTTGACTACGAGGTTGCTGATTACTGGATTGCTGCCGTACACGGTGATCCCGTACTCGCTCTCCGAGATTGTCAGGTTGTCCAGTGTGGAGCCCTTGTTGTTAGAGGTGGAGTTGAAGACGACGCCCTGGTGCTTTCCCGAGATTGATTCGATGACGATGGGAGAGGACTGGGTTCCCTCCATGGTAATCCTGCCATCTACCCCCAGCCTCTCACCATCGCCGAGGAGGATGGTGGTTCCCGCTTGGACGACTAGTACCTGGTTGGACTGGACAAGGTAGCCGTCTTCTAGCGAAACCGTTCCATTCCAGACCGTCGTGGACCTAGGTGAGCCAGCCGATACTGCGGACAGCATGGGTGCCATCAGGAGCAACAGAACCAGAGTGACCCCCAAGCGCATATGGGCCGTCCCATTGCCAATCAGGGTTAATGACTTGCGTGATTTGACCCATCCAGAGTATACCACAGAGAAGGAGTCAAAAGCGACTAGTCGGGCCCACATACATGACGTCACTGGCATGGATTCTCATTTCATGCGAGCCCGGGAGGGAGAGGGACGTTTACCTACAACTCCTGGATATCCCATCGGTGTCTGAGGTCTCCGTCGTGTACGGGGAGCTGGATCTGGTCGCGAGGATAGACTTCGAGAGCGAGAAGGAGATGTCCAAGACTCTGATCGAGGACATGAGGCACGTTGAGGGGATCAGGAAGACCGAGACCCTGATCGCAGTGGAGGTGTGAGATTTGGCAGTAGGATTCGTTCTGATCACAACCGAGCCGGGGAAGGAGGTCAGCGTCAGGGAGAAGGTCTCCGAGATAGACTGCGTCAAGGGCATCTGGGTAGTCTTCGGTAACTTCGACTGCTTCGTCAAGGTCGAGGCGGATGACGATTCGAAGCTGACCGAGGCGATTGTCAAGGGCATCAGGTCGGTTCCCGGGATCGTCGACACGAGGACCCTCGTCGGCGCGGAAATCTAGAGCTCCCTGCTGAGCCTCTGAGTCAGTTCCCTAGCAGCCCTGCGGCAGCCAGCTGAGCGGAGTCGGACTATCGACTCCTTCCAGCTAGAGAGCCTGTCCTCGCCGCTCGTCGCCCCCCTCCAATACCAAAAGTACGCCTTCGCGCGGCGGTGCGAGGCCAGTGAATCCCTCAGTGAATCTGGGTCGAAGGACGAATGGGCCTCTATGAGCCAATTCGGCGGTTTCGAGCAAGCCTCGAGAGACATGTGAATTGCCCTGATTCTCTCGAGCGGGTCTGTGGATGAGTCGATGTGGGACCTGGCTGCCTCCAGTGCCTCGTCCAGGAAATCCTCCGCCTCGGCCCCTGCTGATAGTCGGGATCTCAGATCGAGGAAAGGTAGCCTGGGATCCTCTGTACCCGTCCTTCTCTCGATGGAGTCACGGGTACGCGAGGCCTCCTCGAGGTCGCCGGAATCGAGTGCGAGAGAGTGGCGCAGAAGATCGAGTACCAGACCGGTTAGCTCCCTGTCCCCTTCTTCCAGATCGGAGAGGCGGACCGAGTCGGCCCCAGCCAGAAGTGCTTTCGCGTCGGCCCTGCTATCGGAACCAGGTAGCCGATCGTCGTGCAAACGAACCAGGGACGATATCTCTGCCCGGACTCGTTCCGCTGGTTCCAGTCCTGAGATCGCAGAAGCCTCGAGCTCGTCAGCACGACCCCAATCCCCCTCCATCCTAGCTAGCCTAGCCATCCTGAGGTTCTTTCTGGGGCCGTCTTCCATTGATTCGATGTACTCCGAGGCAATCTTCGACTCCCCCCTCTCCAATGCTAAATCCGAGGCCAACTCGAAGAGCTCTGCCTCCGGGTTCATCGAAATAGCCTGCTGGAGAACTACTGCGGCAGCCGCTGAGTCTTCTGTGACGATCTCGCTGATGCTCTTGGCCACCCATTCCGCTCCGACACTCATCCCGGACTCGAGCCTGTGGTGGGCCTCCATCCTCCTTGCTCTCGAACCAGTCCTCTTAGACCACATCTCAGCGAGCTTCGAGTGGATCTCCTCTGCCCCCCCGCCCATGAGCGAGGCCCTCCTGACGTTCCTGACCAGGTGATGCGGTTCGACAAGCGTCCCCGCCCAACGGAGTATCGCTGACTCGTCCAACTCCTCCGTCCCTCCGGGCTCGAGCATCTCCTCCACCTCCAGGGGGAGCGGTGCCAGGGAGAGCTCGTCCAGTGACGATGCACCGGACTGGCTGAGTCTAAGGAATACCTGCTCCTCTACGTATTCCATGACAGCACCGGCTCCTGGTAACTCGTCATCAGGGGACCAGAGATTGAGGGCGAGGGGGTGCCCATCCATCGCCTCGACCACCTCGATAGCCTCCTCGTCACTCATCTCCTGAGGGAGTATCTCACGTGCTAGGTCGGTCTCCAGACCCTCGAGCCTGATCGATTCGAATCCCGATATGTCGGGGAACGGATTGGGTGCCCTGGTCACAGCCAGGATAACGGCGGAGGTCTCGGAACAGGCCTCCAGTACCTCTCTAATACCCGCGACGAGGCGTTCGCTGGACTGCTGAGCCTCGTCGAGAACCAGGAGGGTCTTCTTCGAGTCCACCCTCGTGACAATGGCCTCCTTCGAAGTGAGTGCGCGTCCTCCGAGCCACATCCTCGCCACGGATGCCGAGTCCGAGTCCGTCTGGCAGGTGGCCCACCTAACCAGCCACCCATCATCGAGGAGGGTTCTGGATACCGCGGTGGCGACGCTGGTCTTCCCTATCCCAGGGAGTCCCTCAAGCAAGTAACTGGAACCCCCAGAGAGCCCGGAGGAGATTCTGCTGACTATATCGTCCCTGCCATGCAGTTTCGTGGCGTCGGGGACTGGTCCCACTGACCTGCCCTTGGACTTCCTGGGCTTCTTCGCACCCGCCCTCGCCTCCTCCCTACCGCTGTCGGTGACGTGGAACACCTTCCTGCGCCTGGGAGCACCGACCACGTGAGCCGACCTTGAGGATACCAGCCTCTCTGCCTCCAACGACTTCAGCGGAGGATGGAGGGCGGATCGGACCACTCCCAGATGCTCGGCTATGCCCGCCAGGGAGATCGCCCGAGGGACGTCCCAAGACTCCTCGAGGTCCCTTCCGAAGCCGGAGAGGTGGACGAGGATGGCGAGTTGGCGCTGGTTGAGCACGGTGCTCCGTCTTGCAAAGTGTAAATCAAACCCGGCGGCCGTCGCTTCACTTGGCCATGGGCGTTGATCACCGCAAATTGGAGCTCCCGAGGGAGCCGGGCGTGTACCTGTTCAAGCGGGCAGACGACCGGGTCCTGTACGTAGGCAAGGCGACCGATCTCAGGTCCAGGGTCAGGTCCTACTTCGCCAAGAACCCGGACAGGGAGATGGTCCCGAGGCTCGTGAGCGAGTCCGACAAGGTCGACTTCATCGTCACGCAGAGCCCCTCCGAGGCCCTCGTGCTCGAGAGGGAGCTGATCAGGTCCAACCAGCCCAGGTACAACTCGATGCTGAAGGACGGGAAGTCGTTCCCGTTCATCGCCATGACCGCTCACGATAAGCCTCGGATCATGTACACGAGGCACCCTCCCGAGGACGCCAAGATATGGGGGCCGTTCCCGGATGCGGGGGCCGCCAAGCTCGTGGTCAAGCTCCTGCGTAGGCACTTCGGAATAAGGGACAAGACCGACAAGGCCCCATTCGGGTTCGTCGAGACCGGCGGGGACGAGGGGTACGCGGAGAGGGTCGGGGCGGTCGAGAGCGTCCTGGACGGGGATGCCGGGATACTGATCGAGAGGCTGCAGTCCGAGATGGACGAAGCCTCTGAGAGGCTCGACTACGAGAGGGCTGCCAGGGTCCGGGACATGATCGGCTCGGTGCAGGGGGCCAAGTCCGAGAACGTGGTCTCCAGCAGGTTCTACCAGGACTGCGACGCGGTCGGCTTCTCATCGAGCGGCGACAGCGGGTGCCTGGTCATCCTGCACGCCAAGGACGGGATAATCAGAGGGCAGGTCGAGTACCAGCTGATCCACAGGGGCGACGTCTCTGACTCCGTCTCCCTCGTCCTCTCCGAGCACTACGCGAACAGGCGGCCGCCGAGGAGCCTGCTGGTTCCCTCCCCCCTTGGTGACTCGATGGCGGAGTGGCTGTCCCAGAGGAAGGGTTCCTCGGTCGAGGTCAGGGTGCCGATGAGGGGCGAGCTCGCGAAGCTCAGGTCGATGGCGGACAGGAACGCCGAGATCCACCTCATCAGGAGCTCCCGGGCTGGCAACCTGGAGAAGGCCGCTGCCGACGAGGGGGCGGAACTCCTGGGCCTCGAGACCCTCGACCACTTGGTCTGCTTCGACATGTCACAGACACTGGGCAAGGAGAGGGTCGGGGCATCGGTCGTCCTGAGGAAGGGCAGGCCGTCCAAGGAGGAGTACAGGACCTACAGGGTCAGGTCGGACGCGCCTGACGACCTCAGGATGATGTCGGAGGTGGTCTCGCGTTGGGCCAAGAGGCAGGACGAGTGGCCGGACCTGCTGCTCCTGGACGGTGGCGAGACCCACCTGTCGGCGATAGAGCGGACCCTCGATGGCATGGGGCTGCTAGGGAAGTTCCCTATCGCAGCGCTCGCCAAGAGGGAGGAGACCCTGCACATGAGGGGAATCGACCCGATACTCCTGGACAGGAGGGGGAGGGCGCTGGTCCATGCCCGCGACGAGTCGCACAGGTTCTCCAACACGTTCCACAAGCGGCGCCGGGGCAAGAGAGCCCTGGCCGACCCCCTCGAGGAGGTGGAGGGCCTGGGTGCGAAGAAGATCCAGGCGCTCCTGCGTCACTTCGGCGGGAGGAGGGGCATCGAGCACGCCAGCGTCAAGGACCTTCGAGACGTTCCTGGCATAGGCAAGGAGATGGCCGAGAGGATCCGAGCCCATCTGCAGAGGTGATCCGATGTCTGGAAGGGACCCCCACTCTATGATGGAAGAGGCCGTCAAGGAACTGTACGGAGGGAGCCTGCCCGGCGTTCTGCCGAGGCGCTGGGAGCGCTTCTCCGACGTGGCGATCATGCCGCATGGGTCCTTCGAGGGCGATGGTTGGTCCCCGGACGAGCCGCTGTGGGAGGCGGTCGCAGGTGCGCTCGGCGCGAAGCGCCTCGCTCGGATGGGCGAGGTGAGCGGGGAGTTCCGCGAGAGCGGCGTGGAGATGCTGCTGGGCGAGAACGACTGGGTGGTGCGCAGGGAGAGCGGGGTCGACTACGGCTACGCGATGACGCGGTGCATGTTCTCGGCCGGGAACGTCAACGAGAGGCGGAGGATGGGCGAGGTCGTCGCAGAGGGTGAGGTCGTAGTGGACCTCTACGCTGGGATCGGATACTACACCCTGCCCGCGCTCGTCCACGGGGGGGCGATGGTCCATGCGTGCGAGTGGAACCCGGAGGCCGCCCAGGCACTCAGGTGGGGCTTGGATGCCAATGGGGTCGGGGATCGCTGCACTATCCACGAGGGCGACAACAGGAACACCGCGGAATCGTTGGCGGGGGTGGCCGATCGGGTCTTCCTCGGTCTGCTCCCTAGCTCCGATGAAGGTCTCGAGGTCGCTATGCGGGCGCTGTCGCCGGGCGGTGGCACGCTGCACGTGCATGGCCTCGCGCCCTCCAAGGACCATGTCTCATGGGTAGATGGGGTGCGTTCTAGCGCCTCCTCCATCAGACCCGGTTCCGACCTCTTCCACTCCCTGATGAGGGTGAAGTCGTACGCGCCCCACTGGGACCACGTGGTGCTGGACCTGAGGGTGGCGTAGCCTCAAACGCGACCACTCCAGCGGCAAATCATGAGCGACTGGCTTCTAGGGGCCGCCGAGGCGTACAACCTGGACTCCTACGAGCAGAGGGAGAGGTACTCAACCCACCTGCTGATCCCTATCGAGACCATGAGGACGGTCATCCGATGGAGCATGGAGTCCATCCCGGACGAGGTCCTGATAGGATTCGACCCGGACACCGAGCGTCCCAACCCAGAGGAGGTGGAGGAGGTCTTCGGCCCGTCCCAGTCCACCTTCTCGGGCTACGGATACCTGCTCGGGACCCCTCACATAGTCAACGTCGGGGACTCGTACTCGGTGCACCACGTCCCCGAGGAGTGGACCGACGGGGTGTTCTCCGAGGAGCGGGGGGCACGCGGCTCCAGGTTCGCGAGCTTCCTGCACAGCCACCCCAACGCCTACGCCCACCCGAGCGAGGCCGATGCCGAGGCGGCTGACTGGACCGAGGGGGTCGAGATGATCCTGGGGGTCAGGTTCAGCCCGGCTCCGCTGGGCCTCGAGTGGTACGACGAGGAGGAGGGCCACCGGAGGGACCTGAACCCAGAGCAGGGTGGCGAGCTGCCCGTGCTCGCTAGGGTCGCGGGCAGGAAGGTCCACGGGTTCGAGCTGATAGGGTACCTGAGGAACGGCGAGGGAGTCAACATCCTGATCACTGAAGACGATGGGGTGCCCATCGGACTGGACCTTTCCAACGACTAGTCGGAGTCCGTGCCCATGTACTTCTCGACGTAGAAGCGAAGCTCGTCGAGGCTGCCCTTGGCGTCTGCCAGCGCGGTGTGATCGCTCCTCTTGTAGAACCTGGGGCCATTGGGGGCGACCCTCCTGAGGAGCTCCTTGATCGAGCTGACGTCGATTATCCTGAACGTGCAGAAGTCGGCCACCATCGGCATCTCGCGCCTGATGAACCTCATGTCGTGGTGCACCGAGTTGCCGCAGATTATCGCGCCCTCGGCCATGTGCTCCCTCAGCAGCTCCATGACCGCGTCCTCGGCCTCCCTGATCGACACCCCGCTCTCCCTGACCCTCTTGACCAGCCCGGACTCGCCGTGGGTCCTGGTGTTCCAGTCGTCCATCGAGTCCAGCACGCCCGGGTCGTCGGGCATCACAGCCAGGCACATCTCCGCGCCCGGGACCGGTGTCAGGTCCGCCTCGACCACGAAGCACGCCACCTCGATGATCCTCTCGTCGTCCGGCTCGAGCCCCGACATCTCGAGGTCCAGCATGCAGATGCGGGATTCCTTCACGGGCCCTCCATCGGAAACCCGCACTTATTCATGTTGGCTGGGGAGTGACAGTGATAGTGCCGTTGTCGTGCGGAGGCCGTGACCTCATTGGGATACGTCCAGTTCCTGCGGAGGAACAGGAGCTTCCGAAAGCTGTTCATCAGCGACATGGTGATGTTCACCGGTGACTGGTTCTCTGTGATCGCGATGTTCCTCCTGGCAGCGGAGGCCACCGACGACTCGCCGCTCGCGATAGCAGGGGTCCTGGTCGCTCGCAGCTTCACCTTCGCACCGCTCGAGCCCATCACCGGGATGCTCGCAGACCGCTACTCGCGGAAGTCCCTGATGCTCGGCTCGAACCTCCTCTCGTTCTGCATCCTCGTCTCCTTCCTGGCCCTGGACCTGATGGGCAGCCTGCTCTCGGTGTACCTGCTGGCGATATTGCTGGTGGTCGGGAGGGCGGTCTACGACCCTGCCCAGACGGCCTACC
>JAQXEZ010000008.1 GCA_029250605.1 Candidatus Thalassarchaeaceae archaeon | reverse complement strand
AGCTGAAAGCATCTAAGCTCGAAGTCACCCGAAAGACGAGGCATCTCAGGGGACTCGTAGAAGACGAGTTTGATAGACAGCGGGTGTAAGCACCGAGGTTCGCCGAGGTGTTCAGCCCAGCTGCACTAACCCCCCGAGCATCTAAATTTCGAGGTACACATTAGTGTGAGTCTCTGTCCAAAAGAGCATATCAATTCGCATTCGAAGGAAGAGTTGTGCACGGCCATAGCGGAGGGGCCCTACCCGGTCCCATATCGAACCCGGAAGTCAAGCCCTCCTGCGTCGATTCCGGTACTGTGGTGCGAAAGCCCACGGGAAAGATCGTCGCTGTGCCACTCTCCTTCACCTCCCCGCAACACAAATTAACCGGTAGACGTTAGTCAATGAAGGGGTAGACATGCCAATTTCCACGAGAGACATTCTAGGCCACTCTCAAGTTGGCGTATATCTCAGTGTGATTGGGGACGTTCTGTTCATCCCAAGCACCCTAGAAGAAGAAATTGCCGAGGAGGTAGAATCCTCCTTCGACATAGAAGCACACAGACTTTCGATTGGAGGATCAGCTTTGATTGGGAGTCTTGTCCGAGGCAATAGAAAGGGAATTGCAGTAGCCGATATAGCAACTCAGGATGACTTGGACGAGCTTTCCAGTTTTGGCGATGTGGTGATAATGGAGAGTGGAGTCAATGCCGCCGGGAACCTCATTGAGTGCAATGATAACGGAGCCATCGTAAGCCCAACAATTCCAGAAGCAGGCGCTGAGATAATTTCTGATGTACTGGGAGTCAAGGCAGTCCGTTCCCAGGTCGCTGGACATGGAACCGTTGGAAGCATGATAGTGGCAAATAACAAAGGGGTCTTGGTTCATCCGGATGTGAAGACATCAGAGGTAGAGGCAATCGAGTCTGCATTGGGGGTGCCGGCAATGGTGGGGACTGTGACATTCGGCTCCCCCTTCGTCGGTGCTGGTTGCTGTGCCAGTGACTCCCATGCACTTGTGGGGGCGGGTTCCACGGGCCCCGAACTGAATAGGATAGAAGACGCACTCGGCCTTATTTAGTATTGAAAACGGAGTATTCAACGTTGTTTTTGTCAATATTGGAATAAACCCCTGGCATAGGATACTTCAGACCAGTTGCAGTATTGAAGAGAACCACTGATTCACTACTGGAGACCAATCCCAACTCCAGAGAGTTTCGATATGCTGCCACTGTTGCAGCCCCCTCTGGACACAGGAGCAAACCCTCACTCAGTCCAATCTGACTCTGCATTTCCAGAGTTTCACCGTCGGTTACAGAGATAGCGAAACCCCCTGAAGACCTTACTGCATCTAGTATCATGAAGTCCCCAAGGGCGTAAGGAACTCTGATCCCAGAAGAAATAGTCTCAGCGCCCTCCCAATATTCGGCAAACTCATGCCCTTCTTCCCAGGCTCTGACAATGGGTGCACAACCCGAAGATTGTACCGAGATCATTCTGGGTAATTTTCCATCAATCCATCCAAGTTCAATTAACTCTTGGAAGCCCTTCCACATCCCAATTATCCCAGTACCACCTCCTGTTGGGTAGAATATGACGTCGGGGAGGATCCATCCAAACTGCTCGGCTATCTCCAAACCCATAGTTTTCTTTCCTTCAATCCTATATGGCTCCTTAAGAGTTGAAACTGCGAACCAGTCAATTTCATTCGAACCATCAGCAATTATCTTGCCGCATTCCCCAATTAGGCCATTCACAATGTGTGTGCTGGCCCCTTGCATCTGAGTTTCTCTGACATTAATTTCTGGAGTGTTGTCCGGACATAGGACAGTACACTCAATCCCCGCTCTAGTTGCATAGGCCGCCAAAGCAGATCCAGCATTTCCATTGGTAGGGATGGCTAGATGACTTACTCCCAATTCTTTTGCCATAGAAACTGCCATCCCTAAACCCCTAGCCTTGAAAGATCCGGTTGGAAGCCTCGATTCATCCTTTACGAATACAGATTTGGCAGCAACTCCGAATATGTCTTTAGAATTTTCAAGTGGAATCATTGGAGTGACCACTTCTCCTAGAGATACTCTATTTTTCTCCGAATCGACAGGAAGTAGGGGAGCGTATCTCCAGAATCCCGGCTCCTTCGAATCCTCAATAGAACTACGTGGAACTTCGGCAGCGATCCTTTCTAGGTCGTATTTTACAATAATCGGCTTTCCCATTTCGGAAATCGTATGGACCTTTCCAGGCTCGTATCTCTTTCCCGAGTATGCGCATTCTAGATGACTTACGTAACTGTTCATGCTTCCGAATTAGGCAGATGTCCAATGAATTTAACGCTCTAAACTGCCGTTGGGGCAACATGATCATCATTTTTTGTTCCAGAACTCCTAACTCTAGTCCAAACTTCCACCATTAAAAGATCATGACACTTTTTGCAGTAGTTGAATCTCTCATACGCTTCCCTGAAAGAGTATGCCTTATTCCCACTCGAAACAAGATAACCTTCGGGAGAGAGCCTGCTAACAATTGCCGACTTACTTTCACAGTCTTCGAAATCACATACAGGCATCAATCGGCACTTCCCATTTTATTTGATATTTCCATCAAGGGCATATTCGCTTCGACCCTCTCTCCCGGCTTGCACATGATCTTCTTTACACACCCGCCTATGCCTGCCTTAATCTCATTTTGCATTTTCATTGCCTCAAGGACAATTACTACGTTACCCTCCTCTACGTCATCACCCTCAGATGCCATTATTGCCACAATTTTCCCTGGAATTGCAGAAGAAATTATTCCCGAACCAGATGCTCCACCACTCTTTGCCGCCCGCCTTTTTCTAGAAGTCCTCCTCTCACTCCCCTCTACCTCAACAGTGTAGGTTCTGCCTTCAATAGAAACCTCCCAATTTCCTTCTTCCAACTTAATTCCTACTTCGAACTCCTCTCCGTCAACGGTGACCTTCCTCTTTTCAGACATACTATCACCTCTTTGAACTCCTAACTGTTCTCGCTTTCAGCAAGGAACTCTTGCCTATTGCCATCCTCCTATGGGAGGCCGACCAAGAACTGCCTCCATCCCGACCCAGTGATGGTTTAATTGATCCACCAGTTTCGTTTTCTATCAGTACCGAAGAGATTACAGCCGCAATAATCCGCATCTCTCTTTCTTCTTTACCCATATTTATCACAACGGAATATTCCCATGCTTCTTCTCAGGTCTTGGCTCCTCCTTCTCGAGAATCGCACCCAATGCCTTCACCAGCACCACTCTCGTTTCTGACGGCATGACTACATCGTCGATGTAACCTAAAGCTGCTGCCTTGTACGGATTTGCAAACGCCCCCTCATAGTCATCCACCAGTCTCTCCCTCTCTTGCTCGGGATTTCTTGAATTTGCGATCCTACGTCTGTGGATAATTTGTACCGCACCTTCAGCACCCATTACTGCAAGTTCTGCTGTTGGCCAAGCAATGTTGTAATCGCCCCTAATGTGCTTGGAAGACATTACGTCATATGCACCGCCATATGCCTTCCTAGTAATGACAGTGAGTTTCGGAACTGTAGCCTCGGCAAATGCATAGAGTAGCTTGGCACCATGCCTGATGATTCCTCCCCATTCCTGATTCGCTCCAGGAAGAAAACCAGGAACATCAACAAATGTCAGCAATGGGATGTTGAATGCATCACAGAATCGTACAAATCTTGCGGCTTTCACAGATGCGTCAATATCTAGACATCCTGCTAAGTGCATTGGTTGATTAGCAACAACTCCAATTGACTGTCCACCAAGTCTACCGAGTCCAATGATGATATTTGGGGCAAAAACATCTTGAATCTCCAAGAAGCTCTCGGAGTCAAGGACTTCTTCAATTACTTCCAGAATATCATAGGGTATCGATGGATCCTCTGGAACTAGGGAATCTAGGGATTCACATTTCCTTACAAGGGAATCATTGCTTTCTGAGACTGGTGCCTTTTGTAGGTTATTTGAAGGAATTAGCCCTACTAAGTCTCTGACGATTTCCAATGCACTTTCGTCATCCTTTGCCGTAAAGTGCGTAACGCCCGATTTTGTGGCATGAGTCGAAGCCCCCCCCAATTCTTCAAAACCCACTTCCTCATTCGTTACCGTCTTGATTACCTCTGGCCCAGTGATGAACATGTGTGATGTATCTTCTACCATTATCACGAAATCCGTGATAGCCGGAGAGTACACGGCACCTCCTGCGCATGGTCCCATGATTACAGAAATCTGAGGGATTACACCACTAGACCTCACATTTCTAAAGAAAATCTCAGCATAGGAGCCAAGACTCGCAACACCTTCCTGTATCCTCGCACCACCACTGTCGTTCAAACCAATCACCGGTGCCCCAGTCTTTACTGCCATATCTAGGACCTTGCAAATCTTCAGTCCGTGCATTTCTCCGAGAGATCCCCCATAAACTGTAAAGTCCTGTGCAAAACAGTAGACTAGCCTGCCATCAATCGTGCCATGGCCACAAACCACACCATCTCCCGGAATCACGTTCCTATCCATATCAAAATCCCTACATCGATGCTCTACCAAAGCATCTACTTCAGAGAATGAATCAGGGTCAAGCATTTGCTCAATCCTCTCTCTGGCAGTCATCTTTCCCTTTGCGTGCTGTGCTGAGATTCGTTTTTGCCCTCCCCCAGATTGAGACTTCGACTTTCGACGCCTAAGGTCGTCAATCTTGTCGGAGTTACCACTCATGGGGATTGGGGGGTGCATGCCGCCCATGAGCATTCCTAAGGAGGAAGTGATTTCACCTTCCGGTTCCTTGAAGGCATATCGCCATTTGCAACTGGTTGAAACATGCGAGTTGTGATTGCTAAACCTGGTCTTGATGGGCACGATCGTGGTGCAAAGGTAATCGCCAGAGCACTCAGAGACGGTGGTCACGATGTTATCTACACTGGACTTAGAAAGACACCTTCTGACATTGTAAGGATCGTAAATGACGAAGATGCAGAAGTCCTCGGTCTTTCCACTCTTTCAGGAGCCCATGACTCCCTAATTCCGAAGATCTGTGATGGTCTGAGGGAACAGGACATGGGCGATGTAATAGTTTTTGCAGGGGGGATTATCCCTGATCGGGATCTGGAAATGCTCTACAAATCGGGAGTAAGGGCGGTTTTCGGGCCCGGAACTCCCACTTCCGACGTCCTGGGATTCTTGGATGAAGCCAGACAACGGAAAAAAGAGAATGTTCCAATCGGAGTCGGAGACGATTTGGGGTGGCACTGGAATTGAGCGAAATCGACAAACTTCTAGAATTAGCAAAGTCCGGGGATCGTCGAAGCCTTTCCAGACTTATGACTGAGATAGCAGATTCAGAAAAAACTCCTAAATTTCACTCTGAGTCAATCTGGACTTTAGGGGTAACCGGGCCACCAGGTTCAGGAAAATCCACTCTAATAGGCCGGTTGGCGAAGCAATGGGTCGCGATGGGCGAGAGCGTGGCAATTCTTGCGCTTGATCCTACATCTCCAATTTCAGGGGGCTCTTTTCTCGCTGACAGAATTAGGATGGAAGGTAGCGACTTGGGGGACAAGGTGTTCGTCAGGTCAATAGCCTCTGGAAATACTCCTGGTGGAATTTCCCCACGAATATGGCCCATGTGTCATGCTCTATCTCTTTGTGGCTGGTCTCGAATCGTTGTCGAAACCGTTGGAACAGGGCAATCAGAGTTCCGAATAGCCGCATTGGCAGATAGGCTTCTTCTTGTCGACGGACCAGACAGGGGTGACATAATCCAGGCTGAGAAGGCTGGCATTCTGGAGCTTGCTGATGTAATCGCAGTGAACAAATCAGACCTGCCCGGAGCATCTTTGTCGGCTCAGAGTATACGAACTTCTCTGAATCTCTCAGATGATGACTCTCGAGAGGTCATCCTAGTCTCAGCTCTGGAAGGGGCGGGGATCGAGAAACTGATTTCGGCCATTGACTCTTGTGAAACTCAAAGCGGCAGAAATGAGGTGATAATGCGAGAGGTCCTCATTTCTGAATGGGACTCCCTGTTGGTCTCACATCCAGAAATCGATGAGATCATCACAAAATTGTGTGACAGTTCAATAACTATTGATGAGGCGATTAAGGTACTGAGAACATCCATTCCCAACGGCAGGTAATCTGATGACAGACCAATCAACCGACGTCTTCGTTGATCATGTCGGGCATTCAATTGGAGGGATACGGGGGCACGCCTTCAGGCGTCTAACTCACGTGTCTATGGCATCTATCCCATATCTCTACTACGTGCACGGGTCGACAATTTCGTCATATTTCTTTCTGCAAGCCAGGGAATTTGTCAGTGTCATATGCGTACTAATTCTTGTTACCGAGGTCGTCCGACTAAGGACCGGAATTGTGATAGTGGGGCAGAGGGAATATGAATCCAGTCAGATTTCAGCACTTGCTTGGGGCGCACTTGCCGTGGCACTCGCAATATTGATTGCTCCAGAGGGTGAAAATGATGGTATGGGGGCTGGCAAGTATGGGGCCCCAATAATCCTGGGAATGACTCTCGTCGACCCTGTGATGGGAGAGGTCAAGAGGACAATGAAAGACCTCCGAGCAGCCATCATTCTCGGATTAGTAGTATCCTATGCGGTTTGGGTGGGATGTCATTTCTGGATCGGAACAGAGTTAATCGCAGCATTGTTTCTGGCACCGCTAACTGTTTTGGGGGAACTTCCAGCTACGAGGGTGATTGATGATAATGCCACCATGGTTCTCTTCCCCTTAGTGGGGCTCGTCCTAATTCTGCCCTTCTTGTGATTTCACTCCCGTCATGTTTACATCCTAATTTCATGCCCCATGTGCATGGATATGGGGGATAAAGAGCCAAACTCATCAGCTGAGATGTGGGAATCACCATTGGGACAGAGCACATACATGTTCATCTGGGGACTTGCCTCTTTGGCTTCCTTCGCAATTTTCTTCAAGTATTTCTAGAAATGTGGATGTTCTTCTCTACCGCGAGAAGGACCGATTTACCAGAAGTACCTCCAGGGCCACTGTATCCCCCAATCTCCCCGTCCGATCGGATAACCCGGTGACAAGGGACCGAAATCGGAAAGGGGTTGGATCCACAAGCATTCGCCACTGCTCTGTAAGACCCAGGATTTCCAATAGCCTCTGCAATGCCTTTGTAAGTCCTGGTTTCACCCGGTGGTATCTTTCTTATCTCGTCCCATACCATCCTCTGGAATGGCGTCCCTGGGACATCTGTAACTACTTCTTCTCCCATCCGCCGCCTTCCAGATCTTCCATTCCAACAATCTCGTAGTTCGATGGGAATAGTGCTATTGCGACACCAATTACAATGCATGCGATACCTAACCAGAAAGAACCCCTGATCATCAACTCCATCCCAATGGCGAATAGGATCAAACCTCCTAGGTTGGATACCCAAACAAGAGTCTTGAATGTGGAAAGGGAAACCCCACTAGCCCTCTTGGTTCTGTGGGGGCCGAATTCTGCCCCAAACCTAACTGGATCATCATCACCCATCTTACTTCACCTGTCTATCATGATAATCGCATCAGTCGGACACGCTAAGACGCAAATCTTGCACCCAGTGCAGGGGTCCCTCAGGATCCTCGCCTTCCTGTTGACGTCCACATCCATTATGGGGCTTGCAAGAGGGGTGTCATAGAGCTCTATTGCATCATCTTCGCATACTATTGTACACTGGTCGCAGCCGATGCATAGTTCTTCCTTCACCCAAGCCACAGTGTCCTCCCCACCCTTGAGCAAGGCCTCCTCTTCGGCCCTGACCGAGTTTAGTTGGACCCTGATCTTTGACTGCTCTACCGCCCTCCTCTTCAGGACGTCACCAACCTTGGTCATGATATCTCCTGTTCATTCGATAGAGTCGACCTTTATCATAGTGAGTTTGATTGGTGTTCCCCCTCACGGGCTTTCATGAGCGCGACTGAATCCACATGGTGGGTCGATCCAATGGTGTGGCTCGGGCTCTTACAGGGTGGCGCCATTTGGCTAGTAATGGCAGTCTACCTGAGCGTCCCAGCGGCTTGGATTTCACTTGCCTGTGGGGGCTTGATCGGGTTCTTCCTCTACTTGGTGGCACTGGGGTACGAGGACTACAGATTCGCTAAGGCAACGATTTGGGGGGTGTTGATCAACACGGCTCTTTCATCAGTCTCGGCTCTGCTTGCCTTCATGCAGTGACTTTCTCAGTCCTTACCTCGCCTTGGACTCTTCAATCTGTCTGGCAAGGAAGCTGACCACGTCTAGAATCTCGAAGTCGTGTCTCGGGTCGCCCTCGAACTTCAGGCACTCGAAGTGAGCCACGCACTTAGGGCAGGATGTCAGCATTATGTCGGCACCCGTGGCCCTGACTTCGTCGAATCTCTGGACCCTAAGTGCCCTGCTGTTCTCGTTGCATGACATCATGCTGGAGACTCCGCAGCAAAGTGCATCCTCGCCGGTGTGCTCCATCTCCACTAGGTTGACCCCCTCCACCGAACCAACCAGGTCACGAGGCTCGTCGTAGATGTTCATCTGCCTACCCAGACGACATGGGTCGTGGTAGGTCACGGTCACCTCGTTGTCGGTCTTCAACTCCATGTCGAACCCATTCTCGATTAGGAACTCGGTCGTGTGCATCACCTTCATGTCGTCTAGCTCGTAGTCCAGGGCAAATGTCCTGAAGCACTCTGCGCACGACGTGACTAGCGTCTCGATCCCGCTCTCGCCTAGTTTCTTCTGGTTGTAACTCTTGAGTTTCTCGAAGACCTCTGTCATACCCTGCCACTTTTGATCGTGCCCGCAGCACTTCAGGAAGTCCCTACCTAGGTATGTGACTTCTTCTCCCATCTCCTCGAAAATCGTGAACGCCGAAGTTGTCGCATCCCCTAGGTCCATGCTGCCCTTGTTGACATGGCTGAATACCATCTCCTGGTCGATGTAGTCAACGCATCCGGGGTAATATCCGATACTGGAGTCGAGTGGGTAGTCATCCACTGGTATGAATGAGTCATCAGCATCCTCCTCAGCCTCCGCGGCAAGTACTGCCTGGAGGACGGTGTGGGGGATCTCTGTCGCCGGCGGCCCACCCACAACGAGATTCCTCCTGATGTCGATATAGGAGTCGTAGTCTACGAGTTGCGGGCATGCGTTCGTACATGCTGTGCAGGTCAAGCAGGAGTACAGTGGGACTCCGTCGTCTTCGTTGTTCCATGTGTTGTAGATGATGTTCAACTTGTCTCCTGCGTTGAACAGCCTGACTGGGCAAGCATCGTCGCAAAGGTCGCATCCATAGCACTTGTTCATCTCCCACTCGTAGCCTCGTGCCATGCTCCTTAGCATCACGAAGACTAGGGCACCCACTCCCAGGCATGGGATGAACATGGAGTAGATCAGCTTCGCATCCAAGCTCTTAGGGTTCTTCTGGAAAGTCGGATTTGTTATTGACATCGTGGACAGCTGCTCGTCACTGAGGCTCATTTCGGAACGGATTATCGCAGTTCCATCCCCGGCGACGAGAAGTGGTTGGTACGCAATCGCAGAGAAATCAGAGATCATAGTGACGCTTTCGTTCACGCCCTCCGACTGCGTCGTGAAAGTTACGGTGTATGAAACGCCAGAGTCTAGGTAAATAGTGCCCGAGTCACAGGTCGATCCTTCATTCATCCAGATTGTCTCGCCGGCCTCATCGGTAAGCACAAGACTCTGCGAATGAACCCCTGCTGCACGAACCGTGGTCCTGAAGTTGCACCCGACGTCCGCTGGCACACTCGCGACTCCCAAGTTTTCCACTTCAAATTGAATGGACTCAGAGATTTCGATTGGCGAGCCGTCCTGAGGTCCTTGGTAAATTATCTCGTTAGCGCCTATGTTCCTCGAGGTTTGGACATCCGCATGCCCATTGGCACCGCTGAAGTCCAGAATCTTGGCTCTTGTTGGCTGGAAAACTCCCCATTTCATCCAATGAGTGGCTGGTATTACGCACCATTCGGAATTCTCAGTACCCTCTTCCATTGTGTCCCATATTGCTAGTGCACTGGTCTGTTCGTAAGGTATGCATTCATCACCCCACTCTTCCCATACTGGACCTCCCTCTGAATGAATCAACGTATCCCCCGGCTGACCCCTAATTCCATCCAATTCGACTAATTTTGCATCATACTGGTATTCCCAGAAACCCATCGTTCCCAGACCTCGCTGATTCCAAAAGCCGTTCTCGTACACGGGCCAAGTCACCGTGCATAATAGGACGGTAGCGACCAGAGATCCTACTGCTACCTGTCGACCCAGAATTGGAGTCAGCCTGGATCCCATGGGTCCGATCAGGAACTTCCTCGCTGAGAAGTAAAGAACCGTGAAGATGAAGACGCCCGTGAGGATCCAAGGTATTGCATTGAAGACTTCCGCTGTCCAAGGGGCCTGAGTTCCGCAATTGAACCCACCATGGGCGGTAGACCAACAATAGTCAGTCCGATTCTTCGAATACATCTCGAGAAAGATGTTGATCGAGAATACTGAGATGAACCAGACGTGCGCGAGATAAACCGCCCCAGCCGTAGCGAACCATGGGTCTTCCACTCCCCTTTTCTCTCTCTTTCCAATGATGAATGGTGGGAGTGCTAGGATTCCAACCGGAAGTCCCGTGATCATGGCCCCCCAGACACCAGCATTCCAGGAGACAATAGGCTGTCCGAAGAATTCACCAATCGGTCCGGCTGGTATGTCGAATTGGGGAAGGTACTCGCCCCACCTGAGATATCCATAGGAGAACAAGACATACCAATCGGGGAAAACGAAACCAGCCTGAGCGTATGGGTCAGCAGCATTGTGCAAAGGAGGGGGGATTATCCAAGAGTAGAATGCGATTACCATCACAATGGCTGCGAAGATAATGGTGTCCCTAAGGACCTCAGTTGGCCAGAAAGGATGCCCAGCGTGCACTCTCTTCCGCTCTTCTTCCGCACCCAGCAATTGCTCCTTCTCACTGACGTAGGTATCAGCAATCCTTCCAAATCTCTCCATCATCCCCATTTAATCACCTCAGTGCGGCTCCGCAATTCCCTGAACCCAGACGATGAAAAGATGCGCCAAGATTAGCACCGTAACTATTAGCGGCAGCACGAAAACATGGAGGAAATACATCCGAACAACAGTCTGCCCTGTGAGCGTAGTCCCGCCGAACATTGCACTCGCGACCCATTCCCCAACCAGAGGGGTCGCCATTGCCATGTTTATCCCAATAGTAGCCGCACCGAAAGCCAGACTGTCCCATGGGAGGAGATAACCCGAGTAACCGAAGAATATGGAGAAGAACATCAAAGCGACCCCGATTAACCAGTTGAGTTCTCTGGGGTTCCTGTAAGCTCCCGTGAAGTAGACTCTGCACATGTGGAGGAAGACGGCAGCAACGAAGAAGTGCGTGCCCCAGTGGTGTATCGATCTGATGATGTATCCGAAAGGCAACTCCAACATGATGAATTCCATTGATGCATAGGCAGGCGTCGGATCCGAATTTAGATCACCCCCGGGAACGTAGTAGAAACCTAGAATCGTTCCGGTGATAACTAGGATAATGAACGCAATGAATGATATCCCTCCCAAGCAGTATAGGGGGTACCAGTACCAGATTATTCTGAGTTTATACTTCTCGGCATGGGTCAGTGGCATCTGCCTGTGCATGCTGTAGTATGAGTCCCTGCTCATTCCCCAATAGTCTTGGATTCTGAATCTGGTGTCCAACCAGGAGAAGGTCCAGAGGAATAATTTCTCGGCAAGTCCCATGCTTCCAGCATTTGTCTCCACCGCTCTTAGAATGTCCTTTCGCGGCACGTCGTCACGCTCCCTCCTCAGTGTGAAGGCGACGATAACAACGACGACCGCGATGAAAATCCACAAGAACCAGAATTGTATCATTATCTCACCTAACCGCAGAATGTGTACCAGTCCATGAAGTCTGGAAGCGCCTCGATTGTTCCCCCGTTAACCGTAAATGGAATCAATGGCATCCCATACGGGGCAGGCCCGCCAGTCTTTTTTACTCCTATGAAATCGAACTCTTGCCCATTTGACCGATTTCTCGCCGTGTTCTTTTCTATGACGGTATGGTCGTACCTGCTAGAGTGGCAAATGCAGAATGACTTGTTCCCACTTGTGTCCGTACCGCCCGGCAACCAACTGTCTGCAGTGAAGTCATTGCTGACTAGTTGCCATCCCGGGATACAACAGAGGTGTGGGCACCGTGCAAAAACTATAATCATGTTATCATGGATATTCAGGGCTGCATACTCTTCCTTTTCCTCGATCTCGAAACCTGATCCGACATAAGCCCCACCAGATGTGTATCCATCCATAAACTGGAATCGTGGAGTATTCGCTTCCAATGGTCTGTTTTTATTTTCTTCATGAGGGACGTAGGTTGCAATGATTGGCAACCCAGACCAAAGCCCGGCAGCCCCTACCATTCCAGTTGTTGAATTAGCGGATTCGTCAATGAAAGCTTGCATGGTCATGGGTTGTTTGTCCAAGTTGCCGTACCAAACATCGGATCCCTTTGGAACGTAGAATGTGATAGCTGAGTCTGAACTGCTCCCTTCTTCCTGCCCCATTAGGAACGAGGCAAAACCTACACTACCCAATGATGCTGTTGTGATTAGTCCAGCAGCCGTGTTGAAAGACAGCCTCATGAATTCCCTTCTGTCAATGGCCCCACTCTTCTCAAGGAAACTCTGACTTTGCGAGTCAATCTGGCGTAATTTGAATCTCCTTGCCATATTCAGACCTCGTATTTCTTCCAAGAATTAGTGTCATGGCTAGTGATGTACTTGTTCCTTCTGTGTTTTACAATCACCACATCGGGTAGTACGTACTTCAAGTACACTATGCCCATGATAATGAGAGTTAGCATGGTCATTGCCAAATTGAATGAGAGCAACTGCTGGTCCCAGTGATTAAACAATCCGTAAGCCAGAGCACCTGCCCAATAGAGTGTCCACAGAATCCCCCACAGACCTACTAGGATGATTAGCCACGAGTCTCCGGATGGAGCCAGACTGGCTCGCACTATCGTTCCCGGTTTGACATCGTTGAAGACCCCGTGATCAACAGCTGCAGCAAACGACTCTTCTGTCAGTGTGGCGTCTTCAAGAGCCACTCTAGCATCCTCGACGCTCACTTCGCCCGACTTCACTTGTCGGAGGAGCTTCATCACTGTGTCGTCTTTCATAGTTGGTCCCCTCTCCTTAGATGCTTTATTCTTAGCCTCAGTAGGTTACTCCTGCCTTCGTAATGTCTGGAGAAACCGTATCTTAGGAAAAGTCCGCAGAATAGGATAACCAGCATCACCGCACCGAATCCAAGAAGTCCTAGCCAGTGAGCCAAGAGCTTAGCACCCATGTGGTGGAGGTCAGTGTGACCCTCCGCCGGAGCCGGGGGTGTGATGTCACCATTGCCCGAGAAGACAGTCCTCGTTCTTCCATCGTCATTGCCCTCGTCAAAACTAGTCGTTAGGCGATTCCACCGATCTAGGCTGGATGGCGCCATGTCCCCATTTACCGAATTGCCCGCAACCATGAAGTTCACTGTTCCTGAACCCTCCGCTGGACTTATCCAAATGAACGTCCATGATCTGTCAGAGGTCCTTGAGCCGGCATCTGTGTGAGTGAGCGTGGCAGGGTCATCTTCCCAGTTCTGGACCAGGTCTTCGAATCCTTCTGAAGGTCCCAGTGAACCGATGCTAACTCTCATTGAGAATCCCCCGGTGTAGGATTCCAGATTAGCCTCAGGACCGCCGATAAGTTGTAATTTCATCTCATAGGCTGTTTCGGGTGAATAGTGGAAGGGCACACCATCAAGAATTACGGTTACAGAATTGTCCGGCTCTTCAGAGTGGCAAGTGCAACCAGCAAGAGCCACATCTCCCTGTCCATTTGCGTTCCCGCCAACTCCTGTGTGCAATGCCTCACCAGAGCCAGCAACAAAAATCGTGACCAGAATAAGGACCAGTGTTTTTTGTCGAGATGTCATATTTCGTTCACCTAGCATCTGCTAATACTACGGTCGAAAAAAAAGGGGGATATTAACGTTCCACTACGGCCCCTACGGGGCCGAACAAAATAGCCATGCGAAAAGAACCAAACACTCCCGTTCTAGACGAGTGGCATGGGAGCCCCGCGGTGGAAGAACATATACGATCTCAACTCAGATCAAATAGAAAAATTGGAGGAAGCCGAGGACAAAATGGAATCTATGGAGATTAACAAATCCGAGGAAATTCTCTTGGGCCTGCTGGAAGAGGATAACAATTGCATTCCCGTTTTGAATATCCTAGGTCACTTACACGGGCGATATCTATCCGATTTCGAAGCATCAATCGAATACTACGACAGGGTCCTAGAACTTGAGCCAGATAACGCCTGGGCAAGAGACGAAAGGAGGAGATACAGGCGTTATGTAACCTATGACTAGAACAGAATAATCTAGTCAGTCGCATGCGGGCCCTCATGGAGCAGGGCTCGATTCTGATTGTTGGAGTTGGGGGGATTGGTTGCCAGTGGTCTGGTGGAGCCCACGACAAATGTCAACAGATGGCCGATCTACTAATGGTAGATGCCGACGAATCCTCCTTTACATCCGAACACGAGGCCCACTGTTTGCACTTGGACGCTAGTGGTAGTGCGAGGGGCGCAGCTGCTCTCCCAAATCTGGCCGCTCATCGCCTCAATGAGGGAATCACAAACATCTCTGCGCTATTGGAGAAATCAGAATTAGTCATCCTTCTAACGGCATTAGGAGGCGGGACCGGTTCGGGCGCAACAGCAGAAATTGCTGCTAAATCGAGAGAGTCTGGAAGCTTGGTAATCAGCATCGTCGGCATCCCATTTGCAGAGCAACCACTCAGATGCGCAATAGCGGAGAAAGCACTCCCCCCTATAGAGATAAATTCTGATTTATGCATTCTAGTTAGCCTCGAGAGGCTTGCTTGGCAGGCCAGGCATCGGAACTCAGACTGGAAGCTAGGCTCAGAATGGATTGGCGAGTTGATTGAGGGATTGGTCACAACTCTAGCGAGAGTTGGCAAGATGAACCTGGATCTTATGGATCTGCGGACAGTAATTGGGAGGCCGGGAAATGCCACGCTTATCGTTGGAAACGGCACTACCGATGACCCCGAGGAGGTCGTCAGAATGGCACGGAACTCTCCGCTGTCCGAGATCTCGGCTGACGGCGCCAAGGGCTGTCTCATCCAAGTTGAAGGTGGCCCCGACATGACTCTTGGCCATCTTAATATGGTCTCGGAGGCATTCGTCTCAACTCTAGATAATGACTGCCAGGTAATACTTGGCGCCAGAGCGAGTGAGGATATGGCCGGAAGGCTCCGACTCGTTGCTGTAGTAAGTGGCCTCTAGTCCAATAATTCGACTTCGTCGTCATCGATTATTGTTCGTTCTTGAGTTAATTTTCCTACTCCTGGTAAATGCTTCAAAACACTCTCCTCTTCAGCTGGCTGCGGTCGATTAACCACCCCAATTTTCTCAACATCGGGCTGTCCGATCCAAGAGATGCAAATTGGCAAAATCCCCATCATCACCAGTGCGGTAATAGCATGCCCAATCGCAGTGGTCGTAAGCAGACTTCCCTCGGATAGGGCAGTTAGTGACGAGATGCTTCCTGCATAGATGAACCCAAAACCAATACCCCAGAAGACCGCTGATTGACCTTGAAAAATTCTCCAACCACCCTTTTCCCCTCTTTTCGACATCGACCACACAGCGAGAATTATCGAGATTGACATTAGCACTGCTTCTTCTAGAAGCATCCCTCCAGAGCTCTTCTCAGTAGCAATTGGACTTCTTCTCCATGCACCTAGGAGGTGCCAACAAGATGTAATGAAGATGAAGAAAAATGCCCTGTCCAAGGCGACTCCGTCAACTCCATCTCTATCTCTCACACTCTTGGTGTAACGATCCAATAAAACTCCTATTAAAGCAATAATTATGAGGAAAAGTATCCAATAAGTATTCTCAGTATAACTGGCGTTACTGGGATTATCTGCACCGTAACCAAACCACCAAACTAAGGGGGAGAAAACAATTACAGCGGCTAATGACCTAACGAATGAAAAAACTCCTCCAATCCTACTTTTTCGAGGGGACCGTTGAACTTTCCTTGCATAAACAACCCAGCCATAAGCCAACGAAACGCCTTGGAAAACAGACATCCCGATAAATAATAAAGCTAGAAATATCCTTGCATTGCTTAGTTGCCCTTCAACAAATAAAAGGTTTGAGATCAGCCAGAATGTCCCTGCCACTGCAATAATTGGTAGCAATCGGGAAAATCCCCCAAACCAATAATTCCGGTTTAGAACCCCATCATCGCCATACCGAATTGTAAAAATCCATTTGCCTATTCTGCTTGGTGAAATCAATGCAGCAAAGAAGTATGAAAAGGATAGAGAAAGAAAAATGATGCTACCTTGAATCTCGGAACCAAACAAGTCTATCTTCATTGCAACGTATAGGAAACCAGAAAATGCCCCCAATGAAAGCAAGTGCGGCAGAGTGGAGGGACTCGAGAAAACTCTTAGCAAACTACCCGCTTCAGAAGCGTCATTGACGCTAGCCGCGCTCATAACCCTCCGTAAACCCACCATTGGTTAAGGTAAACCCCTTCGGAGTAGCATGCCGAAGCCGAAAAAGACCGCTAGAGGAAAACACAGATGGATTGGTTTTAGGATTGATCATACTTCTACTAGGGAAGAATTGAAAAGCTCACTGAAAGTCAATCTTAAGGGTAATGAATGGCGATTATTCGATATTCTAGAGGCCCGAGAAAGCACTCTTGCGATTCTCAAAACACCCTTAGATAACTTCCAACAAATAACTCTCCAAATAAATAATTCAGAGGGCATGGAGACTCTAACCAGTTCTGGGAAGATAAGATTGGTCAGGAAGCGTCTAAACGCAACTCTTGGGGATAATCCACTCAATACCATCTAAGTCTTGAAACCTTTCCTTATCCACTATACCAACCAACTCTAACTCTCCTGAATTTTTCAGGCCAGTGGGCCTATACAACTTGTCATCATGAGTTGTCAGCACCCCTCTTGAAAGCAATCTAGAAAGCTCCATCCATGATAATTGAGGGAGAAAATCAATTTCCGTCGATGCAATCATTTTCTTGGTCTCGAACATTGAGGATATCCCCCTGTCTATTCTACGGAAAACCTCTGACGAATCAACATCGCCCAGAGTCTCGTCCCAACCAGCGCCTTCAACGTCTCCCCCTACGAAACCAGTCCTGTTGGCACCAACCCCTACTCTGATGGTGCTATTGTTTGAAGACTCAACAAGGACCCCGCCAATCTTTACCCCATCTTCATTGAGAATATCATTTGGCCATTTCATATTTGCACCCAATACTCTCGATACAATAGCACCGATGCTTGTCTGCACAAGTCCCGGCGAGAACCTATCCAGCAATTCAGCGTCCAAACTCCACGTTGCAAACAATCCTCCTTCATCGGAAATCCAGTCCGAACCTCTCCTCCCTCTCCCATTGGTCTGCTTACTTGAAAGAACTCTCTGCCAACCTATCCGGGGAAGCCTCTCTGCCTCATCCATTGTTGATTTACATGAATCCATCATTATCGCCTCAACTCCCGATCCAGTTCGCCAGAAACCGATAATTTCTACCTTCTCAGAACCATATCTTTCCATACTGAGTGAGCGCCACGACCATCCACTTTCTTCCCAGTCCCGAACGCTGCTACTTCCCTCTGGCTCTGTCCTCATAACCAAGATTACCATTACATTTTCAGTCAAAGTTGTGCTAATATTCTCCAAGGTATGCAGGAGAACCCGGCCCCATCCACCATGAGGGATATCGGTCAGCGCTGCCTCTTCGATCTTCTCGAGAACCCCCGGATTGTCCACATCTTCGTCCAGATAGGGAAGATTCCAAACAATCAATTCCGTATCTTCTTGAATTGGTAAATCAACCCCAATCTCGGCTTCGATAATTCTAGCCCTCCCAGATAGTCCATTAGCATCCAAGTTTCCCCTTGCGCAGGCTACAGCATATGGATTCACATCACAGGCAGTTACTTCCCACCCAAGGGTCGTGAGAACCATGGAAACCAAACCAGATCCGCATCCTACCTCCAGGACCTTCGCACCCGACTTTGATGATAGATTCGAGATAACACGACAAAGCATCATTGTGTCCTCTCGGGGGGGATAAACGGTAGGTGGGACGAATACCTCCCACTCGCCAACGCCGTCAATTCGGAATCTCCCAGCTTCCATCAAAATTTTCACTCGCTTTCGAGACAAAATTGTTGCGCCCCGCGACCACTCCCTACTCAACAACCTTTATGTCGTCATCCAGCGAAGGATGGGCAGTACCGGCTTCCTCCGGTACCTCTCGCAGATTTGCGGGAGCGATGCTGTGCGCAAGCCTTTTGAACCCCCCTAGGGTCGGAGGATAGCCCAGCATCAGCCATGGGCCTGTAGCTTAGTCAGGTAGAGCGCCGGGCTTTTAACCCGGTGGCCGGGGGTTCGAATCCCCTCAGGCCCGCCTGGTAGGACTGCAGGACCACGGTTTTTACGGGCGGGGGTAGCAACATGGCAGTAAAGAGCTCAACAAAAAAGAGATTGATAGAGCTGGGAATTCCAGAAGACCATGCACACAAATTAGCCGACGACGCAAATCTGGATGCAATTAAGAGGATGTCACGCGAGCAAGTCGCGAAGAAGGTCGGCATAGAGGAGGGCGTATCTGAGCTCGATCATATTATGACTGTAATCAGTGAACACGTCGGCTCTAGGAAAAGGAGCAAGAGCAATCGAATCACAATCTCAAGGAAGGCTCTATTGGATGAAGATATTCCTACTGGCGACTATAGATTCAATGTCCTCAATCACTTCCTAGTCCCTCATCATGAATTAGTCCCCATAGACTCTGAGGCAGAGGTTCTGGAACCATGGGGTCTTACTACAGACGATGAATTCGGTACCGGAAGACTCGCCAAGGAACTCTTGCCCAAGATTCTAATCACAGATCCTGCAATCCAGGTGATAAAGGAGATCGAAGAATCAGAGAATGATGAATTACCAGCTGGTTGGCTTGCAAACAGGGTTGTCAAGGTAATTCGTTACAGTCGTTCTGCTGGAAATTCGGTGGCATTTCGCTTAATCGTGGAGAGCGCATAAATTTGGAGATGTAAAAAATGAAGGAGATTGTTGAGAGCTATTTCAAACAGAGAAGCCTAGTGAACCATCAGCTTGCTTCGTACAATGACTGCATACCAGTCGGAGACGGAAAAGAAAGCAGGATGGAGAAGATTGTTAGAAACATCAGGATTGGAAGCGATGAGCCCTTCGAAGATGATGAGGGCGGCCTTGTAAAACTAGACCTTCTCGATAAGGAAATTATTGTCCGACTGAAGAATCTTCGATTAGGCAGGCCCACAATAAAAGAGGCTAATGGTGCAGAACACCATGCAACTCCGATGGAGTGCAGGCTTCGGAAGTTAACATACTTCTCACCAGTCTACTTGGACTTCAAGATCTTCCGTGACGATTTACCCCCCTCTCCTGGTAGTGAAATGGGATCCCAAGAAGAGACGAGTGTACATATTGGAAACCTCCCCATTATGGTTCGATCCGCACGATGCAACCTGAATCATAATCACATAGACGAGAATAGACGACTCTCTCCTGATACTTCGGGTGAAGATTCAGAGAGATACACACAACTTCTGAGAAAGTCGGGCGAGGACCCCCTCGATCCTGGTGGATATTTCATAATCAACGGTACTGAAAGGGTGCTAATCTCAATGGAGGATCTTGCACCAAACAGAGTTACGGTCGAGAAGAACAAGAAGTATGCTCACGAAACCCAGGTCGCGAAGATTTTCTCTCAAAAGGACGGAGTCAGAAAACCACTCAATGTCGAGAAGAGGAGAGATGGGATGCTAATGGTAAAGATTCCAAGCGCCGGGACCACACCAATCCCGCTTGTCTTGCTGATGAGGGCTCTTGGAGTGGAAAATGACAGGGAGATATTCGCATCCATAGCCGGCCCCCCCGAAGCAATGAAGTTCACAGTGGCCAATCTAAACGATCTCAGAGATAACGAGGAATACGGAGTTGATACTTCTGAAGAGGCTCTGGCCTGGCTTGAGAAGAAGTTTGCAGCAGGGCAGCAGAAAGAGTACCGTGAGTCACGTATACAGAATCTGCTTGATAACGAACTTCTTCCACATCTTGGGTCCAACATAGACAATAGGGAGAAGAAAGCAATTTTCCTCGGAAGAATTGCGCGGCAAGTTCTCGAGATGGCAATTAAGAACAAGGATCCGAACGACAAGGATCACTATGCAAACAAGCGTGTGAGGTTGGCTGGTGACCTGATAGAGGACCTGTTCAGGGTTAGCCTACAACAGCTCGCGAGAGATTTGAAGTATCAGTTAGAGAGGCACCACAATAGGAAGAGAGAACTCCGAATCTCCTCTTGCCTCAGGCCAGACGTCCTGACAACGAAGATTATGCATGCTCTGGCTACAGGAAACTGGGTCGGCGGCAGATCTGGAGTCAGCCAACTTCTTGACAGAACAACGTATCTTTCAGCACTCTCTCACATGAGGAGAGTTACGAGTCCACTCGTCAGGAGCCAACCCCACTTCGAGGCAAGGGACCTGCACCCAACACAATGGGGAAGGCTATGTCCGAACGAAACCCCTGAAGGGCAGAATTGCGGACTCGTGAAGAATGCCGCCCAAATGATCGACGTCTCAGAGGAAGTCCCAGAGAACGATGTGAAGGCTTTGCTTAAGGAAGCCGGCGTCAACGATAACCCAGATGGATGGGCCGACGGTTCACGAATCCACGTAAATGGGGATATCTTCGGCCTTCACAAGAGGCCACAAAAGCTTGTTAGCCAATTCAAGAGGAGGAGGCGTTCTGGCAGAATCAGGCCAGAGGTAAGCATTAGACATGATCTCGAGAATCGCGACGTTTACATCAATACAGACAGAGGGCGCATGCTCCGCCCACTTCTGATTATCGATCACGGGAGTCTTCAGATTACAAAGATGCACCTCGAGGGACTCAACTCGGGAGAGATAACATTCTCTGATCTTGTTTCGGGCGGAGTGGTCGAATGGGTGGATGCAGAGGAAGAAGAAGACTTGCTAATTGCACCAAGGCCATTCGATCTACCAGCACATTCTCCGAAGAACAACCGTCCAATCAACCCTGCAAAGGTGGAGTGGACCAATTTGGGCGAGCATGGAATTTCTCATGCCAATGTTTCTGCTGAGATAATGATGCCGAATGGCGAAGCGAAGGTTGAGAAATTCAAGGTGCCACTAAATTACTACCAAGAAAATATAGATGTGTTGAAGAGAAAGGAGAAGAAGGACAACACAGTTCTTGTTTTCACACACGTAGAGATAGACCCCCAGCTGATCATGGGTGTCTGCGCCTCTTTGGTGCCTTACCCGGAGCACAACTCAACTCCTAGAGTTACAGGCGGGACCGCTATGGTCAAGCAAAGTCTCGGCATTGCCAGTGCAAACTTCAGGCTTAGGCCAGATACCAGAGCCCACGTGATGCATTACCCTCAGCGTTCGATTGTAGGAACCAGGGCAATGACGTCCACAAAGTTCGACCAGAGACCCGGTGGACAGAATTTCGTCGTAGCAATTGTCAGCCATCATGGTTACAATATGCAAGATGCGGTGATAATAAACAGGGCATCCGTTGAGAGGGCACTTGGTAGATCAGCATTCATCCGGACGTACAATGCAGAAAACAAGAGATTCCCAGGTGGCCAAGAGGAGAGAATCGAAATTCCCGGAACTGGCCTAGACGAAATAAAGGGTCTCAAATCATGGGATGCTTATTCACACTTGGAAAGAGATGGCCTTCCCGTACCCGAGATTGAACTCACCAGCCAAGAGGGAGGTAGGGGCATACTCGCCGGTAAGACAAGCCCACCTAGATTCCTTGAAGAGTCCCATGGTGCATTTCTACAAGCCCAAGAGAGGCGTGAATCATCAATGATGGTGAGGCATGGCGAGCAGGGATGGGTCGACAACATCTTCGTCACCGAGTCACTTGACTCCGGCAGACTCGTGAGGATAACGCTACGCACTAACAAGATTCCAGAGCTCGGAGATAAGTTCGCTAGCCGTCACGGGCAGAAGGGGATTATCGGAAGGTTGGTTGAGCAGGAGGATATGCCATTCACTGAAGATGGAGTGATCCCTGACCTCCTGATTAACCCACACGCCATCCCTTCTAGGATGACCGTTGCCCACGTCCTGGAAATGATTGGTGGCAAGGTCGGCTCAATGGAGGGAAGGAGAATTGATGGAACTGCATTCACAGGCGAGAAGGAGGAGTCACTTCGTTCAGGGCTACTCAGGAATGGCCTTAGGCATACAGGAAGAGAGTCAATGATCAACGGCGAGACTGGCGAGAGCTTCCCGGTCGAAACATTCGTTGGTGTGATTTACTACCAGAGGCTACATCACTTGGTCAGCAGCAAACTACACGCACGTAGTAGGGGTAGAGTCCAGATCCTCACAAGGCAGCCAACCGAGGGGCGAGCTCGACAAGGCGGTCTAAGGTTCGGTGAGATGGAGAGGGACTGCCTCATTTCCCATGGGGCATCGATGGTAATCAAGGATAGATTGCTGGATGAGTCCGATGGTTGGAATCTGATGGTCTGCAACACACCACGTTGTGGGCATGTTGCATACTACGACTGGAAGCGAAGAACCACCATTTGCCCAGTGTGCGGTGATAGGTCGGATGTCCACTCGGTCCAAACATCTTACGCTTTCAAACTACTCCTGGATGAGATGAAGAGTCTTGGAGTGGCAATGAGACTAGAACTGGAGGATAGAAGATGAGTGCCCGAGATGCAGCCAAGATACCAAAGAGGATTGACTCTATTAGATTCACATTGATGGATCCCAACGAAATAAGGAAGATGTCTTCCGTCGAGGTCAAGACTGCAGATACCTACAAGGACGATGGACACGCATTCAAGCAGGGACTAATGGATCCCAAGATGGGTGTAATTGATCCTGGGATCAGATGTGAAACCTGCGGCAACAAGCACGAGGAGTGCCCAAGCCACTTCGGACACATTGCCCTCGAACTCCCAGTAATGCATATCGGTTTTACTGGGTTAATCAAGACATGCCTGAAGACTACCTGTAACTCTTGCAGCAAAGTTCTACTGCTTGATGCACCAGAGTCCCATCCAACCGATCCCGAGAAGTCTGAACAGGACTACTACAGGGACCGTGTAAATGACATCATACTGAAGCATGGAGTTGGAGGAAGGGAGTTCAAGAAGATAATCAAGGATATTGAGAATCTCTGTGCTGGTGCAAAGAGGGCAATCTGCATGCATTGCGGTGCTGAACAAGGAAAGATCGTCTTGGACAAACCTACGACCTTCAAAGAAAAGAAGGCTGACAAGGGAGAGCACAAGCTGAATGCCCGCGATATCAGGGAATGGCTTGAGAAAATTCCCGACGAGCATCTAATTTTCGTTGGAATGGAGAGCGACGTCAGCAGGCCGGAATGGACGATAATGAAGGTCCTACCCGTCCCACCAATAACCGTCAGGCCATCAATCACACTAGAGAGTGGCGACAGATCAGAAGACGACTTGACACACAAGTTGGTCGATGTTCTAAGGATTAATCAGCGACTGAGGGAGAATCGAGATTCAGGTGCTCCACAACTCATCGTGGAAGATCTCTGGGAACTTCTCCAATATCACTGTACTACATACTTCGACAATCAAACTAGTGGAATTCCTCCAGCAAGGCATCGTTCCGGACGCCCACTCAAGACTCTTTCCCAGAGACTAAAGGGCAAAGAAGGAAGATTCAGAAGCAACCTGTCAGGTAAAAGGGTGAACTTCTGCGCAAGAACAGTAATCAGCCCTGACCCGAATCTTGGAATAAATGAAGTCGGCGTGCCTGTAAAGACCGCAAAGGAACTTACCGTCCCCATCAGGGCAACGAGCAGAAACCGCGAACAACTGAGGCAGATGGTCCTACGTGGCCCAGATGTCCACCCGGGTGTGAACTATATCATCAGAGGCGACAGATTCAGAGTGAGGATCACTGATAGGACCAAGTACATCTGGGCCGGCTTCAGATGCTTGAACCCCGAATGCCATTCGGGAAGCGAGGAAGAACCCTACACGGGGTACAGACCTGACTTGAATGAGGTGCTACCAGCACCCAACTTCCTTCCCGGACTTGTTCTGAGAGAGCAGATGCGGAGAGATCCGATGACCGATTTACTAATTCCCGAATGGAGTGTTAATCTCGATGGGACACTATCGAACCTCAGGGGCGAGGGGGGCAATGGTAAGCCATTAGCCGAAGATGACCCCGATGCAGCAATTCACTATAGGTGGAAGTGGGAGGTAAATAACCCCGAAGAATATCTTCCAGAGCACCTAGAGGTCAAGTGCCCGCACTGTGGTAGTCCGGAGATTGAGGACGAGCATGGAAATGTCTACCCCACGGAAACAGAAGACAGATTAAGCACATATGACAGAGAAGGCAACCCTCGTCCGGGTGTCGTCGTTGAAAGGCATCTTATCGACGGTGACGTAACCATCTTCAATCGCCAACCATCCCTACACAGGATGTCAATGCTCGTCCACGAAATAAGAGTCATGGATGGCAAGACATTCAGGTTCAATCTAGCCGATTGCACTCCCTACAATGCAGATTTCGACGGCGACGAAATGAATCTCCACGTTATCCAGAGCGAGGAAGCCAGAGCTGAGGCTAGAATACTGATGCGAGTCCAAGAGCACATAATCTCCCCAAGGTACGGAGGTAGCGTAATCGGAGGAATACATGACCACATCACTGGTGCATACCTTCTCACCCATGGGGAGGCATTCCTGCCCATGCATGTGGCAATGGACGTCTTGAGCTCAATTAGTTGGGAGGGAGACCTGCCCGAAACTGTCGAGAGAAACGGACAGACTGGATTCCTCGGAAATCAGATATTCAGCCTATTGGTCCTCGGAGGCTTCAGCCTCAACTTCAAGAATAGAGCCGGCGAAGACGTTCACGTGACCAAAGGTGATGTTTCTGGATCAATTGACAAGAGAGGAATCGGTGCCGAGGACGGACGCCTTCTAGATGCAGTAGTCCAGACTCACGGAAATGATGTGGGAGCAGATTTCATCAACAAGATGACGAAGATGACTATCGCAATTTGCACATCAATGGGCTTCACTACTGGAATTGACGACGAGGACCTCCCTCCAGAGGCCAAGGACGAGATTGCTAGAATCAACTCTCAGGCCAGCTCCGACGTAGATGCAGAATTGGAGAAATTCGGAAAGGATGGTAGGAAATACGAGGCTCGCCCGGGTCGAACCCCTCATGAGACCCTTGAAGAGAATATCCTCACTATCCTGGATGCCGCCAAGGCCGAGACCGGTAATGTGGCAAAGAAAGAACTGGGCGATGACAACTCAGCGGTACTGATGGCTACTTCCGGTGCTCGAGGTTCTATGGATAACCTAGCGATGATGGCCGGATCAATCGGTCAGCCGAAAGTCAGAGGTAAGAGGCTCGAGAGAGGATACCAAGACCGTGTCCTATCTCACTTCCCAAGGAAGGTAAAGGGTTCCAAGGAGAAAGGCTTCGTGTCTTCTTCCTTCAAGAGGGGACTAGAGCCTACAGAGTTCTTCATGCTGTCCGTATCGGGTAGGGAGTCCCTGGTTGATACAGCCGTAAGGACGAGCAAATCCGGATACATGCAAAGGCGCCTGATTAATGCAATGGACGACCTAAAGGTCGCAAACGATACGATGACCTCAGTTAGGAACACTGCTAATAGAATCATCCAATTCGAATATGGCGAGGATGGCACAGACCCAGCCAGAAGTAGAAAGGGAAGTCCTTTCGACGTCGACCAAGTTCTGAATGACGCATTGGGAGGTGCTAATTGATGGTCGTTAAGAGTGCAACAAAGAAGAAATTGATGGATCTCGGCATCGAGGAGGAGTACGCACACAAGCTAGCGGATGACAGAAAGTGGGATGACGTTAAGGGACTCTCTCCCGGGCAAATTGCTCAGATCTGCGGGATAGACTCGGGAACATCTCAGAAAATCCACGGTGTAATGGCAAGCTCCATAAAATCATCTAGATCCTCTACTGCAAGTACTGAGAAGACGGTTGTAAGGCGTCGAACCGCCTCTAGACGAAGAAGAACTACGCGCTCTCTACCGTTGCAGGATTACGACTATGATTCGAAAATGGCACAACTTATCCGTGACATTGACCACGAAGATGAGATGTATATCCAACTAAACAAAGCCGCAACAAAAACAGGTTCGAAAATGACTCCAAGGATGATTGATCAACTAGTAAAGGGGCTCCACAACAGGGGGGAGAAGAAATTGACCGATGCCAAGGCAAAGAAGATAATCACCTCTGCATACAATTTCTACATGGATTCTAAGGCAGTTCCTCACGAAGCCGTAGGCATCACTACCGCCCAGTCAATTGGCGAACCTGGTACGCAGATGACTATGCGTACTTTCCACTATGCCGGTGTGGCAACTGTAAACGTCACACAGGGTCTTCCAAGGATTATCGAGATCGTCGATGCGAGAAAGGTACCCAAGACACCAACCATGATAATTTACATGGATGAGAAGAATTCCAAAAACAATCCCCTAAGGACTAATGAGAAGCTAGTCAGGGATTTAGCAGCTGCAATCGAGACCACTACTGCAATTGATATTGCCACTATCGACGTTGACGTCGCCCAGAGGAACATCGTCCTCCAATTGAACAATAGCAATATGAGGCTGAAGAAGATGAATGGGGCTGAGGTGAGGGACAAACTTTCCCGCGCACTCCGACTTTACGTTCAAGCCGATAACGAGGACCGTCCAAAGTCACTCAGAATCATTCCCGGTATAATAAAGGAAGAGGATCTGGCCGATTTAGCATCCGATCCACCAACATACACAGCTCTTCTCCAACTTGAAGACAAGATCAAGAAACTCCGTTTGAAGGGTCTACCAGGAATCAGTAGGGCAACTGTCCAAGGACCAATGACTAACACGGGCGAGTACTACATTTCCACCATTGGGTCAAACCTTTCGAAGGTCAGCGAGTTCGATGGAATAGATAGATCTAGAACTTACACCAACAATATCAATGAGATCCATGACTACCTAGGGATCGAAGCAGCCCGTCAAGCAATTATTAACGAAATGTGGGACACCTTGGAAGGAGCGGGTCTTGATGTTGACGTTAGGCACCTCATCATGGTTTCAGACGTAATGACAACCGGAGGGGAAGTTAGGGCCATAGGTCGGCATGGAGTCAGCGGGACCAAGCACTCAATTCTTGCCAGATCGGCTTTCGAAGTTACTGTGACTCACCTATTGAAGGCTGGAGTAATTGGTGAAAGGGACATGCTATCTGGTGTGACTGAGAACATCATTGTCGGCCAGCCAGTAGCTTTGGGTACGGGCAGCGTCGAGTTGTTCTACATACCCCAGGAAACTAATTGAGGTGAACGAATGGACATTGCTAGACAATTGAAGCAAGGAATAAACACTGGTAACATTGTTTTCGGCCAAAGGCAAACATCATCTGAGTGCACCAGGGGCGAGGCCAAAATGGTACTCGTTGCCGCTAATTGCCCAGAGTCATTTATCGATGAATTGAGAAATTCACACCCATCCGTGCCTATGCACCAGGTTACCATGGTGAACAGGCAACTTGGCGCAGCATGCGGAAAACCATTCCCAGTAAGCTCTCTTTGCATCATCGATGCCGGACAAAGCGATTTACTTCAGCTCGCCCCTAACCTTTGATGGAATAATCCCCCCCAAGAACAATTTTTTTGGGTTTTCTTCAAAGTCAGACCCACTGGCCAATCTCCATGGAAGCGGCGTTGCGAGATTTAATCGGAATAAAATCTGTTAATCTCCGAACCCATAATGTGGTCTTTTCTCCTCACGGATTCACCTGCTTCGGAGTGGCGACGTCTATCCCAGAACTAGAAATCCACTCAAACGAGGTTTTCATCTGGCATGCTCGAGCGGGCATATTGCCGATAACTAAGAGTGAGATTATCAGGTTTGGAATGGATGCACCTAGTGGATTGAACCTAATTCTCAGTGAAAGGCCGGTTCAATCAGAATGCCACTCAGTAGATACTTTCGATTTCATAATTCTCGAACCAGAAGACATTTCATCGTGGATCGGTAAGGCGGTTCTTTCTGGTGACTTGATTGCAGCTGCTAAGGATGAAGATGACCGAGCAAGAATGGAGGAGTATGGCCATGAAAGAAAAATTGAGAAAATTCTAGTTCTGAAACCAGCCATTGAGGTCAAATCTTGGTCTGCCCAAAGAGGGATGGAGGGAGTCTCGTCTACTCCTGTCCTAATCTCTGCACGGCTATGGTCGGTATTGGGTGAATTGCATGGTCCCAACGGTGAAATTGAATCCGGTGAATGGACGATTCTAGAGGACCCATGGTCAAAAACTGTGACTCTACTAAATGACATCCAGAACCTTCAGCATGCCCCCATTCTGAGGACGATTGAACCGCAAGATATCAATTGGCTAGCTCCGGATAGAATTAACGAAGAATTGTCCAAAGTCATAGAGGAAAGAAGGCGAGGGAATTCAGTAAAGAGTGGTGTTTCAGGAACTGTCCGGAGCATGCTTCTCCAGAAATGGCCTTTGGATTCAGAAAGAGCAATAGTCAGCCATAGTAAGATTATGATCCCCGGATGGGTAATCCATTTAGAAACTGAGAAGATACTGCATGGCAGAAATGGTCGTCTATACGACTACTAATTCCTCTGGAGAAGCATCATATCTTCATCTGATAGTGTTTGGCCTTCCATCAGCCTAGCCATTAGGTCAGTTACATCAACTCTCTCGGAATCTTGGTCCCTCTTTGATCCCGATAACTTCAGAATATCTTGCATGGAATGGATGCATCTGAGGGAAATGATATATTTGTTATGCAAATCATCGGCATCGCCCTTAGTCGACGTTAGTCCAAGATGTTCCGAATTTGCCATTCCTCTTAGCCTGTCTACTTCATTTGAAAGTTCCATCATCAGTGAATGGGCTTCCTCGGATTCCTCTGAAGCACCAGTTACAGCGTCATGTGCCTTCTGTTGCCTCTTCTCTGCTTGCTTAACTTCCTTTAGAACAGAAGAGCTACTTGCTTCCTCTGATTTTTTGAGTGTCTTAAATTCTGCCTGCAATCTCTTCATTGTCGTGAAGAAATCCTTCTCCTTTTTTGGGCTAATTTGCCCAGTTTGGTGGCGCCACTCTAGTTTATTCATCTGCTCACGAACTGTCCGAGAATTTTGGCCATTCTTCTTCCTTCCAGAGTCACGATCTTTATTCTCTACCGAGCTTCTTAGTTTAGTCCTAATTTCCTTCAACTCATTTGTTTTTTCTAGTCTAATTTTCCTTAGTTCTGCAACTTTGCTGTTTGCCTCATTTCGCAAGGCCTTCTGCTTTTGGACTTCGGTGATCAATTCCTTAACCTGGCTATTAATCTCATTCCTCTTGTCCAATTGGCCCCTGACCTTGACGTTAAGTTGGTCGCGCTGTGTTTTGAAATCTGCCAGCTTATCGCTAACTGTTTGAGTCTTCGTTTCGAAAACAGTACTATAATTCGACTGATTGAGCTCCAACTACGTCCCTCTGTCACTTCCAATTTGGGTCTCCATTTAAGGAATACCAAGTTTTCAATCAATCTACTCTCTGCGAGTAGCAATTCGGCCTTGCCTACTACCTCTTCTGGAGACTCCTATCTTCCTACTCTTTTTCCTGGGCTTGGACGCTTCTTCCGACTTTTTGGATTCTTCCTCTCCCGTTTCAGAAATCGATGAGAGCCCGCCAGACTCTAGCAATGCACCCAATTCATCTGTGCTCAGAGCACCTCCCTTAGCTGCAATACCACGAATATCTTCTATGCTGGAGAAGTCCCCCCTGCCAGATGAAATTCTGGAGAATTTCTCAACTCTTTTCAGTTCCTTGCGCTCAATCTTCACGGCCCCTTTCATTGATTCAATCTTCTTATCAATCGATGAAATCCTCTTGCTGATTCGACTAATTTCTTTCCTGCTAACTTTATCTTCTTCAATCTCTACATTGTCTTTTAGTTCTGATACTACCTTGTTTGAGACTTCCTTATTTTGATCCAATTTAGAAGAAATTTTCCTCATCTCACTCACTTTCTTGATATAATCCGAATGTGCCTCCTCTGCCTCTCTCTTTTTCTTAATAGATGCCTGAATCTCAAAGAATCTGCTGAATGCAGTTAGCTCTGGATTTAGCATTGGAACGGAAGTCAAGTCATTGTCAATGTTAGTTAAAGAATCGAATGTGTCACTCAACCACTCTTCTAAAATCTTCGATGGGGGTGGTACACACTTGTTTATCGAATCCCGCTTCTCGCGCTGTTTTTGCGCCATTTTTCTGAATGAGTGAAATTCGCCAAGCAACTTCTTTCTCCCAGAATCAGAATTTTCAAAACCTACAATTGCAGATCTCAAAGCCTTGATTATATGCACTTGTTCCTTCCTCTCTGACTGCAGGTCTCTAATCTGCCCGTCAATGGAGCGCAGCAAAACCTTCTTTTCTTTGACAATCCTACTGATACCTTCTGCATCGAATTCCTCGAGATCGCCCCAATTGTTCATTTCGGACCTCTCACTCATTCTTCTTCACCTGCTAATTTTCTTGGCTTGGTTTTCTTCCCTGTCTTCTTTGCAAAAGAGGATCGTCCACCATCATTAACTGTCTTTCTAGACCTAAGGAGATCTCGGTACCCCGGTCCAATATCACCAAAACCGAACTCCAACCTCTTTTCCCAGTATTCAATTGCCTTATCACTCTGAGAAAGCAATTCCCTGGCCCTATCTAACTGGCTCTTCACTTCCTTTAATTCTCCAGATGATTCTGACAGCTTCTTATACATCGGTTGTGCCTTTGAAACCGCTTCAATCATCTTAGAATGGGCTTTATCTGCCTTCTTGAATAATTCAGACATCTTCCTGTTCTTCGCCAAATAGATGGACATCTCTGGGTTGGAATCCTTTCTATCCTTGACCCATTTATCGTTTTCCGAGATAAGCGCCCTCCTCTTCTCCAACAGTTTCCTCTCGGATTTGTGATCAAGAGCCGTGGTCTGAATCTTATTCTCTATTTCTTCGATCTGCTCCAGCAGTTTTTTCTTTTTCCACTGGGGGTCTAGGATAATCATCCCCCCGGAGTTAATCAGACTCTCTCTGATATCTTTTACCTCGGGGATCAACCCCCCAGCTTCTCTCTGACAGCGGCCCCTCTCCTCCTTGAAAGATGCAACCTTGCTATTTGCATCATCGAAAACCTTTCTCATCCTATCGACCTTTGGAGCCAATGAGTCTTCTTCAGCTTCCAGATTTCGTATTACGCCAGGAAGATTGTCCTTTAGTATAATCCTCCTTTTCAGGAGTTTTTCAGCGAGCTCGTTTGGCTCTACCCGCATCAGTTCTCCAGTGTCCATTTCGATTCCGAGAAATACATCCCTTTTAGGCAATACTGGACATTTTTGGGGGTTTGATTCATACGATGTCCATTCAAGCCGACTCCATGAGGGTCTTGGTAGGCAATTCTATTCTCATGACGATAGCGATAATATCGCTATCGTGCATCAGTTTGAATTCATACTCGCCACACCATCTAGATTCGAGTCTAATAGAATCCAATTACTCTGACGAGTCAACAAACTTCACTAATTTCACATCATCAGGAGGTTCTGGGTTGGCAGTTTCTGGAGAGCCGGGATACGTAGGAGACACACTTGTTGCCTCAATGATGGTGACCAATTCAGGTAATTCTAGCGGGACCGTGTCACTGATCATATCCCCAATATCCGGGGATGAGATTTTCCAGGGCGTGCAGATTCCCATCTCTCCCGGTTCTACTCGCGAAGTTTTCACCCCCTTCAAACTGTCTTCATCAGGGACGAACAATTTCGATTGGCAGGTTTCTGTGGATGACGACTCGGATAATTCACAATTGCAAGGTAATTTTTCAGTGGAGGTGATGCCGAGCCAGGTCCTCGATCTATCTTTTGACACAATAGAATGGACTAATTCTGGTGGATTGAATTTCGACGCATCGGTATTTCTGTCTAATGGAAAATCCAGGGGAATTATGCTCGAGGCCTCGACAGGTTCCCAGGGGAGCTACCAATTATTGCAGAGAATACAGATTGTATCTGATCCGGGCCGAAGGACCATCACATTCGACCTAGGACATCCTTCAGCAGATGAGGTAATATTGGAGGCGATTCCAATTGAATGGTTGCCTTCATCAGATTCTGTAAATTCCTCGGAGATGAATGTTTCAGAGCCATTGGTGAATAAAGACTCAATTTTGGTAGAAGCCTTCTTTACTCCCGAAAAACCAATTCCCGGAGATAGGGTCATGGCCTCCATATTCTTAGAAAATATGGGCAATTATCAAGCACAATCTGGTTATGTCCGGGTGATTTCTTCTTCCGACCAGAAAATCCTCTCCGAAACAGATGTCCAATCGGTAATGCCCGGCTCAAATCTCACAACGGACGTGTCTTTGCCAAATTGGCCGACTAGTGATAGCGTTGTTTTAGAGGTGCAGTGGCATACTAGCGGCATCAAATCCTCAATTTTTTACTCAATAGAGGCGGATAATAGCCAGGAAGGACTGAAACTTCCCTTTGACATTCTCGCCGCCGGTTATGGCCTTCTCGCAGGGGTTCTAACAATCCTGGTAGGGACATTAGTTTGGCGTGCAATTTCTACTAGGACCCCCTCTACCTCTGATTTCAATCTTCGTGAAACCAAGGAATCGGCAAAGTCAATCTCTAAACAGGAGAAGACGGAAATTCAATGCTCATACTGCGATCAAAGATTGATGGTCCCACACAATCATGCCGGAGGAGTTCGCTGCCCTGCATGCTCAATGGAATTCATAGTAGGTGAAAACGACAAACCATCACATCCGGTTGTCCGCTCGTCCGAAGACACTCTAAATTGCCCAGAATGTGAACAGGCGTTGAGGGTAAAGATGGACAATAGGCCAGCAATGTCTAGGTGCCCGGTGTGCAAGACTGAATTCATGGCCGAGGCCGAGGGGGCGCAAGATGTCTGAATTCAGCGAAATTGAGGAGATGTACCTGAAGACTATCTTCGAGGTTCATACCGAGACTCCTGGCGAGATTGTTAAGACTACTCAAATTGCTGAATTGATGGGAGTATCTGCTGCCTCTGTAACAGAAATGGTTCAGCGCCTCTCCCAACGTGAAATGATTACTCACATCCCATATCGTGGATGCCGATTAACAACCGAGGGATTCCAGTTAGCAGCTAGGGTAAAACGGCGAGAAGGACTTCTCGAGGTTCTTCTGAAAGATGTGATCGGCTTCAAGGGGGACGTGAAAGGGGTTGCATGCAAAATGGAGCATGCAGTGGGCATAGAACTGGAGGAAACTCTCGACCGGCTTCTTGGCTATCCCGAGACCACTGTAGGGGGTCACAGAATTCCTAGCATTGAGCGCGATTTTGATACTTTGGGCGTCGGAATGCTATTGCCATTAGGGCGCTTACCAGAGGGAGCATCCGCTGTAGTGGAAATGATAGTTGCAAATGATGTTGAATCCATCACTATCAGCGATTGCGGACTTGGGGCAGGTGAATCAGTCTTAGTGTCCGGAGGCACGATAATTTCTAATGGTAAGATCATCAGATTATCTGATAGCATTTCAATGAAGATTCTGGCTAGAATTACTTCTATGGAGGTTTAATTCATGTCTCCGACCGAAGAGCCAAGCAATTTCCACTCACCCGAGAGTGAATTGGAATCAATGGTGGCAACACTACAGACAGAGACACCCTCTGCTCCCGAAATCAAAGGAATGGTGAAGGAAGAGGAAAAGTTAGAAATCAACAATAACAAGGAGACATTGAAGTCCAGAGAGTCCATTTTGACAGGAATTGATGACCTATTAATCAGCAGGGGCGCGCGCTTGATTCTATTCCTTCCGATTGTAGTCGTGCTCCTATTCGGCCTTGCACAGTCATATCGGGGATCAGTTCCAGGCTGGTGGGAGGGAGGGGTGCAGGAACTATTCTTCGATTTTACATTCTCAAAATCAGTTTACTTACTCGCACTAGCCCTGATGGTAACCGATCTGATGCTATTGATTGTTCTCCATTACTTGTTGTGGGTTACAAAGAGGATTTTTCAAATCGAAACAAATGAGATAGTCTCTACTGGAATCACATTTCGCAGCACCCATGGGTATAGCGAGATGAGAGCAGTAATTGATGGCGCCTCTAACCAACTCAACCTTACAACTACTCTGATGTTTTTCTCAACTGGTCTACTTGGATTGGCATTGGTTTTCCCTTCCGATACTCAAGGAATCCCAGTACTGATTGCATTATCCACCGGCACTCTACTTTCTGGACATAGTGTATACATGGTTTCCAATCGTCCCCGATTCAACACGGTGGAGCCATGGGGTCTGTTGGCCGCATTCTCCCCTCCGATGCATCCTGCATTGCTGAATAAGCCATTCACTGACGTCATCAGGTCTCATGTTGATCCTCTACTAGCTGTTCGCCTCTCCAAGTACGTCTCATCATTTAGTGAGAATCTTCAGAGCGGCGTGAAACTTTCAGAATTACAGGAGTATTTACTACAAGTTCTTGATTTGTTCCGCTCAGGCTTGATCGAAGAGGATGATTTCCATCAAGCACTCGGGGAATTGGTGGATTCAGCAACTATTGACCAGATTATCAATCATCCCGAGCTTGGAGAAGAGACATTGGACCGGTTACTTATGCATGCGAGGGACCGATGCGCCCCTTTCTTCCGCCTAAACGATAGGATGAGGATGCACTTGTCAACACATACCAGTGAGCAAATATGGTTTGATGTTGACATGGAGAATCTAACACTTGGCCAGGCAAATCTATTCGCCTTCGTCCTAAACGAAACAGGAGAAACCCAGGACCTCATTTTAAGGGTGCAGACTCCTGACTTCAGACCAAACGAGTGCGTCTATAGACTCAAAGCGGAACCTCATAGGAGCGACCCATTGTCAGGAAAATCAACCTACGAGAGAGTCTCATCTTCATTGGCATCCTCGAGAATTGTCTGGCAGACACTGATTCCTTCTTCTATGGGCGATGCAACGGTAACAGTGAGGCTCGAGGACTCTTCAGGGAATCTTATTTCTGGAAAGGTGCTAACATCACAAGTACGCTCCGATCTCTTTACCCGCCTAAGGATGACAACCGGGGCGGTATTCATGTTCGGCGCCGCTCTCGCCATCATTTCCCCCATCCTCCCCTTTGTAGCTAGGTTGCTTGGCCTTTAGGTCTCTTCAATAAGGGGGCACTATTCGCAATTGCATGGATAGTGACGATGAGGTCTCTGACGATCTCCGAACTAGGTTGCATGCCATGGAGTCCAAACTAAGCAGAGTTCGTGGACAGAGGGATTCACACAATGATTCCGCTAAGAGGGCTGCAGATCAGCGAAACTCAACTCAAAATAAAAGGAACGAGGTCCAAGAAACCATCACATCTAGGATGGATGAACAGAAGAAGGTACGTGCACAGGCCAAGATTCACCAAGCAAGTCGTGACGAGATCCAGCAGACCATTAGAGAAATATTCACGCGAAAGAAGGGGAAACGAGACCAAGGACCAGGAAAGTCAGTAGTCATCCAGCTGTCCGAAACCGTAGGCGAGATTGAGAGGATTGAGGAGCGGATCATGACTGATGGCGCGCTAACCTTGGAGAAGGAGAATGCCCTAATCAAGAAACTCAGGTCTTTAATTTCTCGAAGAGACGAGTTAACCCCTCATGTCGAGCAGCAGCGAATAGTTTCAATCGACCTGAGTGACATGGATGAGTCAATTCAAAGATTGAGGGCAGAAGCTGACAACGAGCACAAGCTAATGCTCGAACAGAATAGTCTTGCAGACGAGATTTGGGTTGAAATTAAGCCGCTGTTCGAAGAGAGGGACTTCCTCAGAGGTGAGGGCGATAGGCTACATGCTCTTTTCGTGGAAGAAAGGGGCAAGGCCGACGAGGCTCACAAGGGATTAGTCGAACTACTCTCCAAGGTGAATGAGATTCGTAGCGAGATCCGTTCACAGCACGAGGAGAGGGAGAGGTTAGTCAAGGACCACAATAAATCCGTCAGGCAGGCACTCAGAGGTCCCGATCAAAACGAAGAACTCGCAGAATCTCTTTCCGCCAAGCTTCTCGGAGGAGAATCAATCACCTTCGGTGGCATCGTAGGAACTGATACTAGCGAAACTAAGGAAGAAAAAACGAAGCCAAAGAGAAAACCAAGAAAGCTGGGTACTTCTCGAGGTAGGAAGAGCTAGCTACCAACCTCGTTCCTCGAGCCTAGTCTCCAGTGCGTCTATTTCTAGTCCCGGCATTGCCTCTCCAACCATCTCACAAGCTTCAGCAACTACTACTGCGTCTTCGAAGTGATGCGTCGCAAGCACAATTGCCTCAGCAGTTCTTGTCGGATCAGAACTCTTGAAGATACCGGATCCAACGAAAATCCCATCCATGCCATGCTTCATCATCAGAGATGCGTCAGCAGGAGTTGCTATGCCTCCAGCCGAGAAAGTTACCACTGGCAGGCGTCCTAAGTCCGATACTTCATCGAGAACGGATGCTACTTCCTTCCTGACTTCTTCGAGGCTCCCGAAGGGAGTAGTTTCCACTCTAGCCCCTATTTCAGATGATTTCTCCAGTCTTCTGTACCCATCAAGCATCTTCTCCACAATTTCCTCACGCGCATTTGAATCTACATTTTTCGAAGTCTCAATTTCAGTTGCTAGGAGTCTAGCATGCTTGACCGCACTCACAACATTTCCCGTGCCTGCTTCTCCTTTTGTCCTAATCATCGCTGCGCCTTCAGCTACCCTTCTAACCGCCTCTCCAAGACTGGTGCAGCCGCAAACGAATGGAATTGTGAAGTCATTTTTGGGGATGTGGTAGAACGGGTCTGCGGGAGTTAGCACCTCGGATTCGTCAATCATGTCTACCCCAAGCGCCTCCAGTACTCTAGCCTCTTCATCGTGGCCTATTCTGGTCTTTGCCATAACTGGAATGCTAGTGGTCTCAATGATCTCCTTGATCAATTTTGGATGGCTCATCCTTGCTACTCCGCCAGAAGATCGAATATCCGCCGGGACCCTCTCTAGAGCCATTACTGATACGGCACCAGCATCCTCGGCTATGTGGGCCTGTTCGGGAGTAACGACATCCATCACTACGCCGCCTTCCTGCATCTTCGCAAAACCCCTCTTGAGAAGCTCTGTCCCATGCCTCATATTTCCCAACTCAACTCTTTGAGGCATACAGATTCCTCTGGGCACGTATTGATGAACCTATGTGGGGGGCAATTTTCCTAACTATCAGCCAGAACAGGAGAATCTCCCTCTGCTATGGGTAGATTGGGGGACTCTTCCTCATTCTTCTCCAACCATTCCATTTCTTCGTCTGGTAAATCACTATCAGCGTAGATTGCCTCTTCTGGGCACTCAGGAATGCATGCCGCACAGTCTATGCACTCATCGGGATCTATCACTAGATATTCTTCGGCTTCCCTAAATGCTTCTACTGGGCAGACATGTACGCAATCTTGGTATTTGCACCTTACACAAGCACTGGTTACTACGTGGGTCATAATGAGGCAAATGCCCGAGTAATTAGCATATGAATTCTTGTATTATTCTCCAATCAATCCCATTAGTAAATCCTCTGCAACCTCATTCGCCTCCTGTCCAGGGTAAACTTCCAACTTGAACTTCCCCTTAGCAACAGGTTCGTTTGAATTCTGTGATACGACCCCATGTCCCTGTACAAGCTTGTCTAGTCTCAGTCTTACATGCAGGAACTTGTCCTCGTCTACTCTATTGTCTAATCCCCTTTCGAGCATGGAAACCAAAGACTCATTTTCCACTCTTCCCAATGAGGATAGTGCTTGCTTCCCCTTCATCTTCACGCTTATCATCTGCATCGGGGCTCCTAATGTTGACTTTTCCTTGTGGATGATAATTTCAGATAATCCCCCACTCAGCCAACTAAGGGCATCTTCGATCACTTTACCTTCTTCAACGGCACTCGCATGTATTCTCCATTCACCGCCATGGAGGCTCATGCCCCGCCCAGACGCTGACGTGACTTGAATGCGTTCCATGGGCATCGATATCCGTAGCATTCCGTTCAAATACTGGTTGCAGGTCGGACGGCCCGCAAACGGGGTAGCCCCCGCAATATGGAGACGTTTCAATGGCCAAAGGAGCATCAGCGAGAGCAGCAGCTCGTAGGCAGAAGGACAAGTGGAAGTCCAAGAGGTGGTTCTCTATCAGGGCCCCTCGGAATCCATGGTCATTCAAGGTAATCGGCGAGACAATTGCCGAGGAAGAAGAGATGCTACTGGGAAGACCATTCGAGATCATGCAGAATGAGTTGGATGGCGACTTCACGAAGATGCACGTCAAGATCAAGTTCCGAATCAAGGAAATTGTTGGAAACGACGCCATCACCGAGTTCATTGGTCACGATGTCATGAAGGACTTCGTCAGAAGGCAGATTCGGAGGGAAAGAGGGAAAATAGACGATACTATTGATGTCGTCACCGACGACGGCTTCTTTGTCAGGATTAAGCCACTCATCGTTACAAGGTCAAGTGTCAAGGCTAGTCAGAAGCATGAGTCTCGGATCGTAACCAGGAACGAGGTAGTCAAGTTCTGTGCCCAGTCTACATGGATAAAGGTCCAGAAGGCCCTAATGGATGGCTCCTTGGAGGAGACAGTCTCCACGGCAGTCTCCAAAATTCAACCAGTTAGGGCAGTTTTCTTCAGGCGCAGTCAGCTTATCCAGGACGGAGTTGTGGTTGACGACGGCCCCACTCTGGAGGAGATAAAGGCCGAGGAGAAGGTGGCAAAGCAGCAGGAAGAGGAGACTCTAGAGGACGAGGACGTTGCCGATGAATCACAAAATGAGGCTGACTCTGACGAGGAAGCCGTGGATGATTCTGGTGATGAAGATCAAGATTCTGTGAAGTCCGACGATGCCGACTACGAGTCAATGACCGTGGCACAGCTAAAGGAACTGCTGAAGGAAGCCGGCAAGCCAGTCTCAGGGAAGAAGGCCGATCTAATCTCAAGACTCTCGGAGTGAGTCGATGTCCCGCATCGCGGTGATTTGTGGAACCGGGATGAGTGCATTCTCGAGTACTCTAGAAACTACAACATCCACTTCGAGCTCAATGATTGCAGAGTCTAATTGGGGTGACGTACCCATCTCATCGGTGACTCACGAACTTGGTCAGGTGTTTGTGATAGATAGGCACCACTCAAATGACGAATCAAGAACCCCCCCTCATGCAATCGAGCATCGTGCGAACGTGCATGCAACCTCCAGTTGCAAACCAGATCTAATCGTTAGCGTGAACTCTGTAGGATCGATGATAGAGTCAATGCCACCAGGTGCCGTGGGAATTGCCAGCGACATCCTTGATCTATCTATCAAGCCATGGACATTTCACGATGACGATGCGATTCATGCAGATCGGACTCGGCCATTCGATCAACGATATTCTTCCGTTTGCGAGACAGTGCTCATAGAGAGTCAGGGCACATCTCCAACAGGTTTGGTGGTAGCCCAATGCGTGGGCCCGCAGTTCGAGAGTCCATCTGAGATAGATGCACTACAGAGGCTCGGTGCCCATGTTGTGGGCATGACCCTTGGTCCCGAGCAGAGGCTAGTTTCAGAGACTGGAATCGCCCATGTTTCCCTAGTGTGCTCTTCTAACTGGGCTGCGGGGAGGACTCCCGGGAAGCCGGATGCAGAGATCAATCACGAGGCAGTGGACGCGATGGCCTCCCAAATGAGGGATGTGGTTTCCAGTTGCATTACAGCCCTCCTTGAAGACATCAACTAGTGCAACTATCTTGATGGAGTCCCTAGTTTGTCCATTGCCATGGCGGGGAGGCTGAGTGTAGATGATTGGTTGCAGGTGGAGCATGGTGAGGTGCCCGATGGGGCTTGGTCGACAATGATGGCCAGGGTTGCTACTTTCCACCACAAGCACAGGTTCTCAGATGACGAGAATCATGGACACGACATGGGATTCCGAATCGCCCTCACTGTGGAGGAACTGGGAGAACTATCAGCAGCCATTACGAAGGGCAAGCCCGACGAGGAGGCGGCCGAGGAGCTAGCCGACCTTCTGATTCTGATACTCGGGCACTCTCTGGCAATGAACGTCGATCTTGAGGACGAATTCCACAAGAAGATGGACAAAGTCATGACTAGGAAGGCCAGGACAGGTAAGCTTGGAATCCGAGTCACTGACTACACGGATGAAGTCAAATGAACGAAAATTACTGTACTAATCCACACTCATTTTAGTAAAATATACTAGGTGTAGTTAGTTACACCGGATATTTGGAAAAAGTGTGTTTTTAGCCGTTTTTCGCAGGTCGAGCACCTTCTCTATTATATAGTGCAGGGAAACGAGACGAAGTCACTCGTGTATACGAGGAGATGAAAAAATGAACGTAGATATGAATGCAATGAAAGCAGAAATAGGTGGCGCCTTTGTGCTATCGTGGATGGTGTTTGGAATGGGTCTGGGCACGTTAGAGGGAGCAGTCGCTCTCGCTGTCGTGTGGATGGCCTTCTCCGGCGCTCACGTGCTTCCCGTTGTTACCTGGAGTCACATGATGACAGGGGACATGGGAGACACTGAAGGCAACTGGATGGCCAACGGGATGCGCTTGGTTGCGCAAGCCGTCGGTGCGATGCTAGGCATACTATTAGCTACCCAGTTTGGCGACGTTGGACCAGATTGGGTAGCAACAGATATGTGGTTACCAGACATCGCCGAGAAAGCGACTATCTGGTCGGTAATTGGCATGATAGCTGCTGGTGCTGTTTGGTGGCAGGTCCACACAAGGTGCAACAGTGCCTGGGCTAGCGCATTTGGCCTAATGGTACTGGGAGGAGCAATGACTCTGACCGGAGCCCACAATATGGGCGCATCAATAGCCAGTGCTGGTGACGGGATCGCCGACACACTGGTGAACTGGGTCTGTGATGGCCTATTCGTTGGTCTAGGAGCCCTTGTTGGCGCTAAAATCGACGAAAATCTCTGAAACTGTTTACCGTGAAGAGTAATTATCGCAAGCAGGACGGGGGGAAACTCCCCGTCCTGTACACGAACACCTCATTCAGGTAACTCTATGATTCACTTTCCATTGTGAAGAATTCTGATTGTATTGCAGCAACCTCATCTCTTGACTCAGCAATGGCGTATGCCTCTAGTGGCTCTCTGTTCAGATCTAGGAACTGCTGCCCGAATTGGAATGGCTCTAGAACCCTAGAGGCTTGTTCGTCATGACCCAGTATTGCCAAGGTAGCAGCAATCGCCTCTACAGAGGACAACCTGCCGACTCTCCCCCAGGAAACTGGATTTGCAGCTAGTAATGCTGGTAATATCCTCCCTTCGAGACTAGTACTTCCAGCAATTTCCTCCAAGGATTCATCGATCCTCTTCCATGAGCAGTCTAGAACAACAACCGCAGCCCCAATAGAAATGAGGCCGCGATCTTCCGGTCCAAGTATGGTTGTTGATTTGGGATCTAGGAGATAACCCCTCTTGGGTGCTCTTGCTATGGATTCGTGCAACTCTACAAGGCCATTCGCATGCATCTTCCTAGCTGTGCATTTGCGCGGGTCATCTTGGTCGAGATGAATCACATGGAGCGGGACTTCTTCCACGACCCTATCTCCTAGATCTTGCACCAGATCGAGAGACCCCTAGCCTTCTGCCCTTCTTCTTCTTCTGCTTCTTCTTGGGCTCAGACTCAGACGTATTTTTCGCATCTGAGATGGTCATCTGCCTATCGGTCTCGGAAGCCACCATTGTATGGGCATGGGAAACCGACTCGACGAATAGTCCGATTTCTAGTGCCTTTTCGAACTTGTTTAGTAGTGAGTCAGTCGGTCTTATTCCATTCTCTGCCTTCTGAATGACACCAATCTTCTCATTCATCTGTTTGGCAAGGTCTTCCTGGGAAAGATCCCTATGCTTCCTAGCATTGCGGATTCGCGAATGAAAGTCGTTTGCTAGCTCCAAATCATCCTTTGTCATGATGTCCACTCCGGAGATTCCTTTCCCCGAGACAACGCTTTGGGGTTCTGCGGTGGGGATGTCCGTTGGTACCCTTGCTGCCTCAACAATTAGTCCCATGGAGTCAATGCATCTATTGCAGCACTCGAGCATCGAATTATACCCCACAGGCTTGGGAATCTTCGCCCTCTTTGTAGCGATTCCCTCGGCCCCACAGAGCTCGCACGCACCCATGCATTGCCGATACGATTGAGCATCATAGTCCTTCGCAGGGGTCATAAGTATCCGTTTAGTGTGAACAACATGGCCTCCGAGGCGGATGAGAAACCAAGTGGGATCGATGTCCTCGACAACAAAGAGCCTCACAAAGGTGCTCTAGACAGACTATCGAAGGACTATCGGGAACTTTCTGACAAGGCTCAGCAGCTATTGACAGAGAAGCTATTCCTAGAGAATGAACTCACACAGCTAAAGAAGCGATCGAATAGACTTGAAGAGGAGCTAAGCAACATCCGCACTCCTCCGTTAATCATCGGTTACATCCAGGATGTGGTCAACGAGCAAGCAATTGTCAGGAGTTCCAATGGCACAGTCTTCCTAGTCTCAATCAATCGTCGGCTAGATAGTACAAAAATCAAACCGGGGACCAGAGTGGCGCTAAATCAGGATACTCTGTCTGTCGTGGAGATACTTTCCGACTCTTGGGATCCATTAGTTAGCAATGCGGAGATCATCGACTCGCCAGATGTTCATTACTCTTCCATAGGCGGCCTAGAGAAACAAATCAGGGAGCTGAAGGAGGCCATCGAGCTACCCTTCGAGAACCCTGAGGCATTCTCTGATTTCGGGATCGATCCTCCAAAAGGAGTTCTACTAACAGGTCCCCCCGGGACTGGAAAGACAATGCTGGCTAAGGCTGTGGCAAACTCCACCAATGCCGTATTTCTTGGTCTAGTGGGAGCAGAATTAGCCCAGAAGTACATTGGCGAGGGCGGCAGAATGGTGAGGGAACTGTTCGAAATGGCAAGGCAGAAGTCCCCTGCAATCATCTTCATTGATGAAATCGACTCTATTGGTTCCAAGAGGCTCGACGTCGCTACTTCTGGGGATCGTGAGGTCCAGAGGACTCTGATGCAACTGCTTTCCGAGTTAGATGGATTCGAGAGTCTGGATAATGTCAAGGTTATTGCAGCAACTAATCGCCCGGAACTGCTCGACGCTGCTCTTCTACGTCCAGGTAGATTTGACAGAATAATTAAGATCCCTATTCCAGATTTGGATGCTAGGGAAGCTATCTACTCTGTGCATACAAGTTCAATGCCAACGGCCAATGATGTGGAAAATAGATCATTGGCTTCAATGTCTGAGGGATTTAGTGGAGCTGAGATTAAGTCTGCTGTCGTTGAAGCCGGAATTTCGGCAATATCTAGCGGCCGCAAGTCCGTAAAGAAATCCGATTTCATATGGGCGATAAAGAAGGTCGAGGATAATAGGAAGGGGTCCAACGAAACCAATTCCGAGGGAATCTACGGATAAGCAAAATATCTTGACGAGCAGTCACTTCCAATGTCCATGCAGGGAACCCTAGTTGAGTGCGTCCCGAATTTTAGCGAAGGAAGGGATAAGCAACTAATTGAGCAAATTACTAGGCCGATTAGGGAGACAAATGGCGTCTCACTACTCGATGTTGACATGGGTCACGACTTCAACAGGACAGTAGTGACAATGGTAGGTGGGCCAGAGGAAGTATTGGAAACTGTAATCGAATGTACCCGTATTGCAACTGATCTCATAGATATGAGGGAACACTCTGGGGAGCATGCTAGGATGGGCGCAGTGGATGTAGTCCCATTCATTCCAATCCAAGGGATCTCCATGGAAGATTGCGTTACACTCTCCGAGAGATACGCAAATACGGTATCTGAAGAGCTCGATTTACCTGTTTACCTCTATGCCGAAGCAGCAAGAACCCCACAGAGGTCTAGGCTTCCGGATATTCGTAGAGGCCAGTACGAGGGAATGGCAGAAAAGGTAATTTCTCCTGAGTGGAAACCTGATTACGGCCCATCAGAATTTAAGCCTAAGATGGGCGTGACCGCTACTGGGGCTAGGACTATACTAATTGCCTATAATGTAAATCTAGATACTGATGACAAGTCAAAGGCTAACTCTATTGCGTCTAAGATTAGGACTAGTGGGTCACTAGTGAAGGACGAAAATGGTGAGAAGGTTATTGGAGACGATGGTAAGCCCATCAGAAACCCTGGAATATTTCAGTCATTACAGGCCGCAGGATGGATGTACGACCCTTCTACGGCACAGGTATCGATGAATCTCCTTGATTATGACGTTACGGGGCTCCATGAAGTAACAGAAGCTATTCGCGTTGAGGCGAAAAAGATCGGACTAAATGTGACTGCGGGAGAATTGGTTGGACTAGTGCCATTGAGTGCAATGAAATCCGCTGGCAATTATTACAATAATGATAAGGGCGAAATTGATGAAAAAACAATTGTCGAAAAGGCGATTTCAGGACTGATGCTTGACAAGCTGAGAGACTTCGATCCACAATCCTGCATCATCGAATGGGCTATTGCTAGGGGGTCTGAGAATTGAACGAAGGATACAATGAGGTTCTTCGCTCGATTGGTTCTTCTGACCCAACTCCGGGGGGAGGATCGGTAGCGGCCCTTTCCCTCGCCCATGCTCACTCTCTTGCTATGATGGTCGCGAGACTCACAGTGGGAAAGAAAAAGTGGGCAGAAGGGCATGAGGTGGCCCAATCTGTGATTTCCGAGTCCCAAGTAGGAATGGCGGAAGCAATGCGCCTAGCCGAGATAGACGCGGAAGCATTCGAATCAGTAATGGCCGCCTATCGCCTTCCCAGAGACACCGAGGAACAGAAGACTGAGAGGGCAAAATCAATTCGTGATGCGACTATAGGGGCTGCCGCGGCCCCACTCGCTACAGCTTCCGGTGCAAGGAAGCTTCTGAGCAACCTAGAGAAGTTGTGCGCCTCCTGTAATGCAAATGCCCTAACTGATTTAGCCTCAGCATCGGAACTTTCTCTTTCGGCAGTAAAAATGGCTGCAATGAACGTAAGAATTAACCTGGAGTTTATCGAAGGGGATGACGTCGACAGACTCGCTTCGCAAATCAACAAAGTTGTACTCAAATCAACTGCCTCAGCAGAGGCAATAACCCTGCAGGTGAACGAGAGGTTGGGTTGGTGATGTGTCCCGAAGATTACTCCCTAGGAGGAATCCCAGAAGAACTTCCACCGATTAGAGAAATAGACAATTCAGTTCCTCACGCTCCCAAAAGGCCCCAAGTGCTGGACGAAAAAGATCGTCGCCTCGCAATAGCGAACTCTCTGCGATACTTCCCTAGAGAATGGCATCATGTGTTGGCTCCGGAGTTTCTCGACGAACTAGACCGATTCGGCCACATATACATGCATAGATTCAGGCCTAATTACGAGATGCACGCAAGACCAATTTCGGAATACCAATGCAATAGTAAGAAAGCAGCCTCGATTATGCTAATGATCCAAAATAATCTCGATCCCAACGTTGCTCAATATCCACATGAATTGATCACATATGGTGGAAATGGAGGAGTATTCCAGAACTGGGCACAGTATCTGATAACTATGGGTTATCTTAGCAAAATGGAAGAAGAACAGACACTGGTGATGTATTCTGGACATCCGCTGGGTTTGTTCCCTTCAAGCATCGATTCTCCAATGGTCGTGGTCACAAACGGTATGGTGATTCCGAATTATTCGTCTCAGAATGACTACGAGAGAATGAACGCTTTGGGAGTATCACAGTATGGGCAGATGACTGCAGGTTCGTACATGTACATAGGACCCCAAGGAATAGTTCATGGAACAACAATTACCATATTGAATGCGGCACGAAAGTACCTTGGCAAATCATCGGAACAAGGTCTTGGCGGGGTTCTGTATGTTACTTCTGGATTGGGGGGGATGTCGGGTGCCCAGGCCAAGGCTGCAGTTATTGCCGGTGCTGTTTGCATCATCGCTGAGATAGATCCAGTACCAGCACGAAAGAGGCACTCTCAGGGATGGCTGTCAGAGCTATACGAGGACTTGGATGAACTATGTATTCGCGCTGAGCAGGCTACCTCGAAAAAAGAAGCCGTCTCACTAGGATATCTGGGAAATGTAGTCGATTTGCTGGAGCATCTAGTTGTCAGAGGGATAACTCCCGAGCTAGCTAGTGATCAAACCAGCCTCCACAATCCATGGTTAGGTGGTTACATGCCTGCCGGTACGTCATTTGAAGAAGGCCTGTCTATGGTGGAGAAAGACCCAGTTGGCTTCAAGAGTTCTGTCCAGAATTCCCTCCGGAGGCACGTAAATGCGATAAATTCCCTCGCTGAGAGGGGTACTCATTTTTGGGACTATGGAAATGCCTTCCTTCTCGAATCTAGTCGAGCTGGAGCTGATGTCATTTCTGATGATGGCTCGTTCAGATACCCATCATATGTCGAGGACATCATGGGTCCAATGTGCTTCGACTATGGGTTTGGCCCATTCCGATGGGTTTGCACTTCGGGTAATGAGGAAGATCTTCAAACAACCGATATGATAGCCAAACAAGTTCTAGAGACGCTCTCTACTAATTGTTCAGATGATATCCGAACACAGTACATGGATAACATAAAATGGATCTCAGAGGCTGAAAATCATGACCTAATAGTTGGTAGCAAAGCACGAATTTTGTACGCTGATGAAGTAGGAAGAAGAACCATTGCTAGCGAATTCAACAAGGCAATTTCCAGCGGCTTGGTATCTGCCCCAATCGTTTTGGGTCGAGATCATCATGACGTTGGAGGTACTGATAGCCCATTCAGAGAGACCGCGAACATTTACGACGGTTCGATGTTCACTGCAGACATGGCTGTTCATAATTTTGTGGGAGACTCATTCAGAGGTGCAACATGGATAAGCCTTCACAATGGCGGAGGAGTCGGATGGGGGGAAGTGATTAACGGTGGTTTTGGACTTGTAATCGACGGCTCCGAAAAGGCGCAGGAAAATATCGACTCAATGATATCGTGGGATGTCAATAATGGGATTGCCCGAAGGTCTTGGGCCAGAAATAGTGGGGCCATATCAGCTATCAATCGAGCTATGGATTCAGATAGTAGGCTAGTGGTAACAGTCCCCGAAATAGTCGATGAAAACGTCTTAGATGACATCTTTGATGGCACTCGATGACTCTATTTGGCCGACTAGCCTCGCCAGTCTAATGGCAGAGATAGCTATTGACGGTAAATCTCTGACACTTGAGTCTGCATTAGCAATAGCAAAAGGCACTGCAACCGCCTATCTCCCAGATAAATCAAGAGATAAGATGCAACAATCACGTGATGCAGTCGAAAAGGTAGTTGATTCGAATGAGGTAGTTTATGGAATTAATACTGGATTCGGGGCAATGTCCTCCGTAAGCATCGAAAAAGATGAACTCGAGATCCTACAGGCGAACCTGGTAAGAAGCCATGCTTGCGGAATTGGAGAAAGGATGGATCCCGAGATTGTCCTTCTGATGATGATAATCAGGGCAAATTCGCTAGCAAGAGGAGTCTCTGGTGCCAGGCCCGATGTAGTCGAACTCATTCTATCAATGGCCAACGCAAGAATAGCACCAATAGTTCCTAGAATAGGGTCTTTAGGAGCGTCCGGTGATCTTGCTCCACTTTCTCATATGACTCTAGGCATGATGGGTGAGGGCGAATGCCAACGGTTCGTGAGAGGTTCATGGCATCTCACCGATATCGCATCTGCATTCTCGGAAGCAGATTTGACCCCAATCAAATTACAAGCCAAGGAAGGACTTTCTCTGATTAATGGAACTAGCCAGATGTGTGCGTTCCTAACCCTAACAGTCCTCAACATGGAAACCCTTGCCTTGGCAGCAGATGCATCAATAGCATGCTCATTAGAGGCAATAAGAGGCTCTCACAAACCATTTGATAGGAGAATTCACGACTCTCGGCCTCAGTTAGGCCAGTCAATTTCAGCAGCACGAATATCCGAACTTGTATCGGATTCTGAGATTATGCTTTCACACGTCGACTGCGACCGGGTTCAGGATGCATACTGCTTCAGATGCTCTCCACAGGTACATGGCCCTGTAATTGACCTGTTACGCGAGGTTCGCAGGATTCTTGAGATTGAGATTAACAGTGCGACTGATAATCCATTGGTTTTCGTAGATGATTACGGAAGCGCAGAAATAATCAGTGGCGGTAATTTTCATGGTCAGAACCTATCTTTAGCCAGTGATTCAATTGCCATAGCATGCCATGAATTGGCAAGTATCTCAGAAAGACGCATTAATCAGTTAATGGATCCAAATTGGAGTGGCCAGAAGGCTTTCCTAGCGAAAAATGAGGGTTTAGAGAGCGGTCTAATGATCGTACAATATGTTGCGGCTGCAGTAATTGCCGAGCTTCATTTACTGGCCAATCCTGCATCTACGAGCAATGTACCTGTCAGCATGGGGAAGGAAGATCACGTTTCAATGGGTGCAACTGGAACATTTAGGGCACTGCAATCTTCCATTCTACTATCCCAGGTTCTTGCAAATGAGTTAGTTTGCTCCGCAGAGGCTCTAGATGGGATTGCAGAGACGCCCGGAGCGGGTGTAGGCAAAGTTTCAGAGTGGGTTAGGAAGCATGTGGATGGACTAGATGGTGACAGATCACTTACCAAGGAATGTGAAAATTTATCCATGGCCATACTTGATGGTGGCCTAACAAGCATTTTCGGGTGATATTATTCAAGAAAAATTGCACATGCAAAGGCATCCTGGCACAGATCCACCGCCGTTTACAACCAGAGTAGTCGAAATAAAAGAGGACTCACTTTTTCTGGAAGAAACACATTGCTATCCCAGAGGCGGAGGGCAGCCTGGAGATACAGGCATGATTAGACTGGGGGATGGAAACTCAGCTGTATTGAACGAGGTACTGTCAGGGGAAATGATCCTTCATCCAGTTGAGGAAATTGAGATGTTCAGAAAAGGCCAGGAAGTATCATGCGAGATTGACGTGTTGAGGCGGAATAGCCATTCAATGATGCACACAGCACAGCATATTTTCTCAGCTCTAGCCGAAGATTTGTGGGGCTGCGAGACGGTGGGAAACCAAATTGGAGCCGAACAATCTAGAGTCGACCTACTCTTCGATGACAAGGAGGTTTTCAATCCAGAAGATCTGATCGAGACTGTAAACTCTGTACTTTCATCAAATATTCCAGTGAATGTTCACGAATGGGAAAGGGAGAAGATTTTGATGCACGACCAAATGAGACACACCAAGTTTATGCATAGAATTCCAACTTCAATCACGCATCTCAGAGTCGTGGAAGTTGAAGGGGTCGATCTGTGCCCTTGTGCCGGAACTCACGTTTCAAACACTTCCCAAATTCCTCGAGTAAGGTTCCTGGGCAAGAAGAACAAGGGCAAGGGCCGTCTACGAGTATCTTATGATTTTGAATAATACTATTAATAGAATCAAATCTATTGGTGGGCTCGGCAGGAATTGAACCTGCGATCTTCGCCATGTCAAGGCGACGTCATAACCCCTAGACCACGAGCCCGGCCCTCCTTCGAATTGCCATTCACTCAAGAATCATTCTGAACAGCTATGATACAATCTTGGAGATGCGACCACCACAACCTTGGTTGGAACATTCTCCTGCAACTCGTGTTCTGCCATTGCTCATCACGATCTCCTTCGGACCATTGATCGAAACGTATGTTTTGCATTTCATACAGAACCCACTGTATTCCAGAGCCATACACTCTCCACTAGACTCATGCCTTCAACATTTCACATTTAGTAGGGGGTTTTATGCAAATTATCCACATTTTTCAATAAACGCAGTACTGCGAGTCATCTTAGCTTCTTCCAGTGAAATCAATTTCTGATAACGTAGGTTATCAGTCCCAAAACAAGCGGATTTTTCATACAATTTGCTATTGAACTTAGGATGATAGGAAATTAAAAATAAATTATTGAAAAATATAATACATTGAATAAAATTCACAACTTATCACTAGTAGAATCAGTACACATTATTAGAATTTACAATATCTCCATTTTTGAAAGTATACCTGACCGGCGATGTCCCCGGTGTTTGGCACCATGAGTCAGCAGATGGCGACCATAAAACATTCAAGTCGGCAATTACCCCTTCTGAAATAACTCCTCTAACTTCTCCAGTATCTTGGAACATTGTCGTTGCTGGGTTCCTGGTGACTGCGGCAAGAGCAGTAATAGGGTCTATTCCAATCCTGTGAGTTACTAAGCTCCCTATCAAAGGGAGAGATGTAATTGGGCAATTTGGATTGAAATCAGTTGCAAATGAGAATGGCCAATCCTCCTCTATGCATTTCATAATTGGAAGATCCAGACTCTTTCCTAAGACATACGGAGTCCCCGGAAGAAATGTCTGGACTGTACCAGATTCAGCAGCACTAATTCTGGCATCATCATTTGAGCAGGCTACATGGTCGGCACTAACGGATCCTAACTCTGATGCTAATTGTAGTCCACCACTATCAACAAACTCATCAACATGGAGCCTCGATTTCAGTCCAAAAGACTTCGATGCGGACACTATTTCCTCAGTTTGTTCATTGGTGAACCAACCTTCTTCACAAAACACATCTACCCATTTTGCCAAGGACAACTCAGAAATAACCGGCAATTGATCAGTGATGAGGTGTTCTACGTACTCATTCTTAGTCATCTCCTTGGGGAAGTCATGTGCTCCTAACCAAGTGGCGCTAACGTCACAGGGGGATGACCTGTCAATTACAGAAATTGCTTCCAGAAGCTTTACTTCCGAGTCCAAATCTAATCCATAGCCGCTCTTTGCCTCCATCGTAGTAGTCCCGTTTTTCAACGCTGAATCCAATCGTCTGAGGCCACTTTCAACAAGTTGCTCTTGCGGAGAGCTTCGAGTACTATTCACAGTCTTCATAATTCCACCCCCAATTCGTGAAATTTCTTTGTATGACTTGCCTGAATTTCTCAAGGCCAGCTCATTTGACCTATCGCCAGACCATACTAGATGCGTATGACTGTCAACGAAACCAGGTACGACGGACATTCCGCCGACATCAACTACTTTCGTCCCTCCATGCTCAATCTTTGCTGGGTACCACGGTGCGAACTCTGCAACTATCTCTTGCATTGGACTAATTTCCAGAATCTTGCCGGAATCAATGAGAATTCCCATTCCCGGGGGGAAAATTAGAGACTCGCGATCAACCATCCTATCTCCAGATAGGGGGAATTCGTCATCCCCGGTAGAAAGATGTGCAACCTCGCCACAGTTGTACAACAGGGTCCTCATGATGTCTGGACATTCCGATAGTTGAAAGAACTCGCGCCCATGGGGGACCTCATGGAGGGCATTATCTTAGGAATCGAAAGTACCGCCCACACCTTTTCATTCGGTAGTGTTAGTACCGAAGGTGAACTTTTTCCATCTTTTTCATCACTATTCCGCCCAGAAGAGGGGGGGATACACCCTCGAGAAGCTGCAGATCATCACTCTGAGTCAACATCCGAACTACTCAAAAAGCTCTCAAGCAATGAGGATTTTTCTTGGGATTCGATAGTTGCAGTAGCATTTAGCCAAGGCCCTGGCCTAGGGCCATGCCTCCGTGTGGGGGCCTCTGTAGCTAGAACTCTTGCAACTAGGCTTTCAGTACCACTTCTGGGTGTAAATCATTGTGTTGCACACATAGAAGTTGGGAGGAATCAAACAGGCTGCATCGACCCAGTTTTACTATATGTTAGCGGAGGTAATACTCAGGTAATAGCAAGAGCAGATGGAAGATATCGTGTTCTCGGCGAGACATTGGATATCGGAATAGGAAACATGTTGGATAAGTTTGCAAGGAATCAGGGTATGCCCTTTCCAGGTGGTCCGAAAATTGAACAACTAGCACTGGAGCATTTGAAGAATGGCCCCAAGTCCCTCGACGAGGCGTATCTACCATATGGTGTGCATGGCATGGATCTAGCATTCTCGGGAATGCTTACTTCTGCAACTCAAAAGATATCTGAGGGATTATCACTAGAGCAAGTGTGTTGGTCGCTACAGGAGCATTCGTTTGCAACGTGTGTCGAAGTTGCTGAAAGGGCCTTGGCACACACAGGAAAAACTGAATTATTACTCGGTGGAGGTGTCGCTTGTAATGATAGACTCAGAGAAATGAGTAAAATTATGTGTGATGAGAGGGGTGCCAATTGTTTTTGGCCAGAGAAGCCATTCTGTATTGATAATGGAACAATGATTGCAGAGCTAGGACGGAGAATGCTTGAATGTGGCATAGAAACAAAGATCATGGATAGCGCTATCGATCCAACTCTCAGAACCGACAACACTGCTGTGGTATGGCAATAAAAATAACGAACTCTTATGAGAGCCAGTCCGGCCGGAAGTTTGAGGATTGATTGGACAGTGCAGAGGAGACGTAGGACGAAGGCTGCCCCAAAGAATGTTTTCGGGTCCGTTCCCCAAACCACTCAGAAGTCCAAACCAACAAACTCATCTCAAGCAAAGACCCCCAGAGTGAGATCTCAGATTGCCCCTCCGCCATCGGTTCCCGGTGCCAAGCCAAAGGCAGAGAAGGCAATTAAACCAGAAAACCCCCTCATAGAAGTTATTACTGAAACAGAAGACAAAGCACCAGTCGTTGAGGAGCCATCTGTTGTCGAGGCACCACTCATTGAAGAGCCTCAATCTGTAGAAACTCAGCAAACAAACTTTGAAGAAAAAGAAAATCTGGATATTATACAGGATAAGACTCTAGGCGATAGCTCAAGGAAAGACATCGGCCTGGATAAGAAACCAGTTCAACCATCCGAAAAAACACCTGGTGAGGATTTACAGGGCAAGAGTATGAAGGCTAGACAGATTATTCAGGATAGTATGATCAAAGCTTCCATTGCGGCAGAAGAAGCAAAAACTCTGAAGAAGACCCAAGCAAAGCCAAAAACCCCTAAAGAAACTCCAAAGAAGCCTCAGAGGAAGTTCAGAAACAAGAACTCATCGTATCAACCAGCAAATAGAGCCCGGAGACTGGATAGAAGTAGACATATGGAGTATAAGTACGAAATGCGCGGACTACTATTGGAGATTGGAATTGACGAAGAGCATCGTTCTAATCTCCTTGCCACTATTTGGGCTCGGGGAGAAAGGCAAACTACGAAGGAGGCTAAGGAATTCCTCGTGGAGAAACTTAACGAGGGAATAATCGACGACGACCAAATGTCATCCCTGGAAAAGATCGTTGATGGATACACCGTCCGAAGGTGAAAACTGAGAATGTTCATGGGTCGAAACCCTCTGGACATAACGTGGTGGAAACGATAGACAGCACCGACGGTGCATCTCAAAATTCCCCGGGGATGCCGCCATATCGTCGGGGCATTCATCCAGGAATGTATAGAGACAGACTTTGGACCATGAGGCAGTATGCCGGTTTTTCATCACCTAGTAATACAAACAAGCGTTTCAAAAGATTACTAGATAGCGGCCAGACAGGTATCTCGATAGCATTTGATCTACCCACTCAACTAGGCCTCGATTCAGATGACGACCTTTCCTCGGGAGAGGTTGGAAAGGTGGGAGTCTCAATTGACTCCATCCACGATATGAGGGAGTTGTTTTATGGAATTGATATGGGTTCTATCTCCACATCAATGACAATCAATGCACCAGCAACAACTCTCCTTGCGTTATATGTTGCAGTAGCGGATGAGCAAGGAATACCCATAGATCAGTTATCTGGAACAGTTCAGAATGACATTTTGAAGGAGTACATATCGAGGGGGCTATACATCTTCCCCCCCGAACCATCCATTCGATTGACTACAGATCTCATGTCTTGGTGCAATAGGCACGCTCCAAGGTGGAATACAATTTCAATAAGTGGATATCACATGAGGGAAGCTGGTTGCACAGCATCGCAGGAAATTGCACTCACATTAGCAAATGCGATTTTCTATTCCCGGAAGGCAATAGAGTCCGGCATGAAGATAGATGATTTTGCACCAAGAATGTCCTTCTTCTTCGCTTGTCATAATGATTTCATCGAGGAAATTTGTAAGTTCAGGGCTGCAAGACAGTTGTGGTACGAACTGGTAGAAGCAGAGTTCTCACCCACCAATCCAAAATCGTCACAGTTGAGGTTCCATACTCAGACTTCTGGAGTAACACTGACAGCACAACAGCCAAAGAACAATGCAATTAGAGTGGCATATCAAGCACTATCTGCAGTACTAGGCGGCACTCAGTCACTTCACACAAATAGCTTTGATGAGGCGTTGGGTTTGCCAACAGAAGACTCTGCCCGCCTCGCACTACGCACCCAACAGATCATCGCCGAGGAATTAGGTATTACCGGGCACGTGGATCCATTGGGGGGTTCCTCGACTGTCGAGAAAAATACCGATGAACTGATCCATCAGGCCCGTTCCATCATTGATGACATAGGGGAAATGGGTGGGGCCATGGAGTGCGTTAAGGCCGGATTCCAACAGAGAATGATCCATGAAAGCGCGTGGGATCATCTTCGCAGCGTAGAGGACAAGAGCGAGCTTGTAGTCGGCGTAAATTCCCATGTCGACGAGACAGAACCAGTTTTCGAAGGACTCATTCTAGACTCTAGCGAGGCAAACTCAAAGATATCACGATTAATTGAGATGAAGGCCAACAGGAACATTGAATCCGTCAACGAATCACTATCAGAACTGAGGCAGTGCTGCAGAAAAGGGTCCAACGTAATGCCGCCAATAATTTCCGCTGTCAAAGCAGAGGCAACCGTGGGAGAGGTCAACAGTGTTTTGAGGGAGGAGTTCGGAACATGGGTCGCCCCAAGTGGTGTTTGAATGGCCGGAGGATCTGTAAATCATATTGGAATAGCCACACCCTCGCTTGATGAATCAGGGGAACTATGGTCCAAATTAGGATTTTCTCAATCAGTTGACACGATTAGCGAAGAGCAAGGCGTCAAAATTAGATACTTGCAAGGCACAGGTAATACTCGAATAGAACTGCTAGAGCCATTATCCAAGGAAACACCAGTCGGCCGTTTCATCGAACGAAGAGGCCCGGGTGTTCAGCAGATTGCAATAGATGTGGTCGACATTGAATCAATGATTTCCGATTTGATTGATATTGGGGTCAGGATGGTATCGGAAGAACCAGTCATTGGTTCAGACGGTCACCGAATCGCCTTTGTCCACCCTTCATCTGCCGGGGGGGTGCTCATTGAATTAGTTGAATCTTCCAAGTGAGAATCATCAAAAGGGCACCCTATCTCGCATTACTATGATTACTTCATTGGAGAAATTTTCTGATTTAGACCCCTCCAGTATCGAGGATATCGAAATGGAGAGGGATTTCATTAGAGACGCACTTGAGGTACTAAGAGCAACGGATGAAATATCCAATGACGCATTTCTAGATGCCGGAACGATCCAGGGGGGTCTTTCCCTGCTCCTAAACTTGTTATCCCAGGGAATCACAGTGGATGAGGCTTCTTTGCAACTAAACAGCCTAAAGAACAGAGCCGCAGCACTCAATCAAGCATACCCGGGCCTAGATGAGAAAGTCGAAAGTATGAGATAATATTACCATACTATTACTCCAGTAATATTATATCCATATCTCTTAGTCCAGGGCCATGCCTAAAATCAGCCTCGACATGCCAAACGAACTCCTCGAAGATCTCAGGAATCACGTAGGTGACGATAAGAAGTTCGTCAGCTTAGCAGACTCAATTAGAACAGCTTGTCGAAAACTATTGGACCAGTTGGACGAGGTCGATGCAAGGCACGGTCGTATAGAGGTAGACTAATGTTGACTTCAAAGGAAAACGCCTTGTCTGCAATTGACACGCTAGTGAGGTATATCGAAGGAATAGATGGTGACCTTAGAGAGGGTGTCCTAAGGACTCCTGAGAGGGTGATAGATTCGTACGAGGAGATATTCAGTGGCTACTCTGGGGATGCAATGAACATCCTTGACTCTACCTTCAATGCCGAAGGTTATGACGGTATAGTACTACTCAGGGATATAGAGTTCCATAGCACTTGCGAGCACCATTTACAGCCATTCTCTGGACGAGCCCATATAGCATACATCCCCGTCGACAGGATTGTTGGAATCAGTAAGTTAGCTAGACTTCTGGACATGCACGCCAAGAGATTGCAGAACCAAGAGAGGATAACGAAGGGGATCACGGACGATCTGATGACTCACCTGGAGCCGAAGGGTTGCGCTGCTATCATCGAGGCACAACACGGATGCATGAGGTGCCGGGGGGTCCAGAAGCAGAATTCCGTGATGACTACCAGTTCGATGAGGGGGGCCTTCTTCGAAAAGGCCGAAGCGCGATCTGAGTTGATGCAGCTAATCCGGAGTTCGCCACTTAAGGGGTAGATGAATGGTAAAGTACCCGATCGTCGAGATATTCCACTCAGTACAGGGGGAGGGCTTCCACTGTGGAATCCCACATGTCTTCGTGAGGTTCGGTAACTGCAACCTCAGGTGCGAGTGGTGCGACACAGACTTCCTAGTCTACGAGGAGAGGGAACTGGACTCGATCGTCGCGGAGGTGCTTTCCTACGGGTGCGACAGGGTGATCTTCACCGGTGGAGAGCCGGGCATACAGGACCTATCGACCATCGGCAGGTACCTCAAGGAGCACGGCCTCATCCTCTCGATAGAGACGAATGGGACAATCGAAGTGGATCCCATTATCGACTGGATTTGCGTGAGTCCGAAGGACCAGGTATACCCGAACGTCGCCATCAGACAGAGATCAGGAGACGAGTTGAAGGTGGTCTACTGCGGACAGTCACTAGACATCTATGACGAACTGAAAGAGGGTTTCTCACATCACTTCATTCAGCCATGCTACATCGAAACCGAATCGGTGGGCCAGAACGGCAGAAACTTCCAGGTAGTGGAGAAATTGGTGAAGGACAACCCGACATGGAGGCTTAGCCTGCAGACTCACAAGTGGATGGGGGTTCTATGATGCGGGCTGTAATGGCACTATCCGGGGGGATGGACAGCACGAGCCTTCTGATGCGCCTTCTTGCTGATGGGTATACTGTCAGTTGCATCTCATTTGACTACGGGCAGAAGCACGTGATCGAACTAGACAGGGCTAGTAGCAATATCAGATATCTCGCTGACAATGGCTTCCAAGTTGAACACAGGATAGCGAAACTCGATTCGGTCATGGGCCTCTTCCACTCGGCCCTGACCACAGATGGTTTCGAAATACCCGAGGGGCACTACGAGTCCGAGCAGATGAAGCAGACTGTTGTCCCTAACAGGAACGCAATCTTTGCATCCATCCTCTACGGGTATGCGCTCTCTGTGTCCCTACGCGAGGAGACTGAACCCATAATCGCCCTCGGAGTCCACAGTGGTGACCACGAGATCTACCCTGACTGCCGCCCAGAGTTCTACGAAGCGATCCTTCAAGCCTTCAAAATCGGCAACTGGGGCAGTGAACTAATTACGTTTCACCTCCCGTACCTTGACGGCGACAAGGAGACCATACTGGTGGACGCATATGACTCGATTCAGACCCTTGGCCTGGACTTCGACACTGTCTTTGCAAACACAAACACATCCTACAACCCAGACGAGTTTGGGCGCAGCTCTGGAAGGTCCGGTGCCGACGTAGAGAGGATCCTCGCATTCCACGCCATAGGAAGGAAAGACCCCGTCGAGTACGTCTGCGATTGGGAGGATGCCCTGGAGAATGCTCTAATGGAGAACAAGAAGCACGAGGAGAGCAAATGAACGTTAGAATACCTAGATTTGACCCCGCGAGGGACGAGGAGTGGCGTTCTCGACTATCTCCCATACAATACCACGTAACAAGGGAAGGGGGAACGGAGAGGCCGATGACTGGGGTCCTAAACATGGAGGATAGGGACGGCGACTACTTCTGCATCTGCTGTGGCAGCCTGCTGTTCACTAGCGAGATGAAGTACAACTCTGGTTGCGGGTGGCCCGCATTCCACACCGAGCACCCCGATGCTGGAATTAGGCGGCTAGAGGACACCACTCACGCAATGGTGCGCCTGGAAGTCAGGTGCAAGGGCTGCGACGCCCACCTAGGGCACGTCTTCAAAGACGGGCCAGAGCAGTTCGGAGGAGAGAGGTACTGCATCAACTCGGCGAGTTTGGATTTCGTCCCGGAGGTTGAGAAATGACTTCGAGAATCAGGCGCTGGGTCGAGACCGATACAGGGCATAGGGTACCCAATCACAAGAGTAAGTGTTGTAATTTTCATGGCCACAGATACAGGTGGGAGGTCGAGTTAGAAGGTGATGTCGTTATAGAAACAGGAGTTTCAGAAGAAGGGATGCTGATAGATTTCTCTGATGTTTCAGAAATTCTCACAAAGCACATCCACGATATTGTTGATCATTCTTTCATCGTTTTTGAGGGCGATGAGGAGGCAATTACTGCACTATCTTCAATGGGTGATTGGCATCGTACTGTAATAGTCCCATTTATCCCAACAGCAGAGAATCTAGCGAGATGGGCATTCGAGCAAGTCGACCGTCATATCAGTACTTCTTATGGAAACAAATTACGACTACACTCATTTCATGTTAGGGAGACTCCCAAGTCATGGGCAACCTGGACCCGTGATTAGACATTATCCCCTTCTCTCTCGAAAGAATCTGCAGCTTCTGAAATTATTCCGATTAGCCTATGCATCTCATCGTTCTTTGGTAACCCTCTCATGACCACACGAATCAAGTTCTCCTCGATTCCTTTCCTCTTGTGCTCCTTCGTCGGAATTGATCTGACAAGTCTCATGGACTCTTCTCTAAACCTCTCCCTTAGTGCTGGTTCAAGTAGGCGTTCTCCAGAACCCGAAGGAGGACCTGTTTGACAGTTTATGAACCAAGAGTAACAGATTATTGCTACAGCATGACTGAGGTTCAGGATCGGATACCCCTCCCAAGTAGGTATAGTAACTAGAATGTCACACATTCGCAATTGTTCGTTTAGTAGGCCCCTCCCCTCTGGGCCAAAAACTACTGCAACCCTACCCTCAACATCTGAAAGGCGGTCCGGCAACTCATCTGGTAGTAGGAAATGCCTCAAAGAGGTCTTTTCCCCCTCTTCCCTCTTCCCAGATGTTCCTATTATAATTGAGCAATCTGAAACTCCCTTCTCTAGTGTGTCTACCAGTCTTGCTTCATCAAGAACTTCTTGGGCATTCTTTGCTCGTTTCCTAGTCTCTTCTGACCAATCTCCATCTCTTCCTACTACCCTCAAGTCAGTAATCCCGAAGTTCATCATACACCTAGCAACGGCACCTATGTTGCCATCGTGTTCGGGTTCAACTAATACAATGCAGATATTTTTGTTGAATCGGGGAAGTGAGTCGTCCCGCCTTTCTCCCATGATCTAGCGACTCCATCATAGGTGAATAGTGATGCGTTAATCTACTCGACGCTGCCTATATCTGGTGATGTATCCTGCTATCCAGTTCCGCATCCTCTTGTTGTCTACATCGGAGAACTCTGAAACAAGATGCTTGTTGGTTTCGAAGTCATCGGTGAATTGATCCGGATACATCTCCACTAATCTCAGAGCCCTCGATTTAATGAATGACGGTCTGATGTTTCCCATTTTCAATCCTCCAGTAGCTTTACTTCAAGAGGAAAACCCTCTTCTCGAGTACATACAACCCTGATTTTCCTAGGTGGATTCTGCATCCCTCTGGCCCAAATGGCATGATTAACAGATTCGTCAATCCAAATCTCCTCTTCATCAGTCTTCTTCATGTGTCTCGAAACATGAATTCTTATTTCTGTCATGGCTCTCTTTGCCCTATTTGTTCGAGGGACCTTCCAAGCAGCCCTAAGAGGGATTGTAAGCTCCTTTACTTCTGCCATTCAATTCTCACCTCTGTAGCTTTGAGCGACGCCACATGTGGCGCTTCGGATGAGAATTGGTATTACGGTTTGTTCGCATCACTACCCAAACAGGAACTCTCTTGTTTTGCTTGGTAACCTTGTTCAAGCGCTTCTTCTTGGCAAAGGGTTTGTTTCGAGCCATAATATCACTCAGTACCTCTCCAAACCTGGATATTTCTGCTCAGCAGCACCGCGAACTGAATGTGCAACTTCGTCAAGGAGAGCCTGTCCAACTGAGCTGACGACCCTACCATGATTCACTGTTCCTGCGGTATTCATTGAGTTTTCAATTAGGCCAGAATCAGCGAGTTGTTGCAGAATCTTTCGAGAGACATTTCTTGAGCCGGAAACGGCCTTGTTCTTTTTCACACCGCGATTCTTAACCCCACCAAACTCTTGGGAAATACGATTTGCCCCTATGGGTCCCTTGATCGCCACTTTCCTAAGAATTGAGGCGGCCCTTGTTTGCCACCAGTCATCTTGAACCGGGGGCCTCTCACGATGAGTTCCAGTTTTGACCTGAGATGCCCATTCAGGGGCGATTATCTTCTCATAAGAGTTCATTTTCTCAGAAAGACCGGTAATCAGGAGATCTGCTGGAACGTCGTAGTATGTCGTCATAGCTCCACCGTTCGTCCCCGCCGTCCAACAGAACGTATTTAACCGTGATGACCTGTTTTTCCTATCACATCCATAGAAATCCATCCCGACAAGCATTCAATAATTACTTAGCACGCCGAAATAACGTGAAGAGATCACTCTCAAAGAATCCGAACATGCTCCGAACTATGGTCGGTACAGGATTGACTTTGATTATATTGCTCTCCTATGCCGTTTATTCGAATACAGTAGACTCTGAATACTATTCGTATACGACTACTAATGAGCATAATATCATGGAGATTTCACAAGAGTCGGAGGGAGAGGCACATTGGTATTACACGACCTACAGTGCCATAACATGGGTCAATTTCACTGTCGAAAACGCTGCACCCGGATCTACCCTTATCGTGGAAGCAGAGGGCACCAATTGGTCTCATTCGCCTAGCCTGGGACTCCAAGACCAGAGTTACATTTGCAATGAGCCAGACTCAGACTACTCGAAATATCTGGAAACATGCGAATACAGTAGGAGCCATTCCATCGTATTAGAAAATGGCAGCGGAACACTTCGTGGCCGAGTCTCACTAGATCTTCCAATAAAGGGGAAGGGGTATCTCGAAAGTGATGATATCACCAATGCTCAAAATGAAGCTGAGAATCTAGTTCAATCCGCAAAAAAGACAATCACTTGGAAGATTATTATTGAGGATACGGGGCAAACAGCATCTAGTGAAGGGATTCTCGTAGAATCGGTATTCACTTCCCACGAACTATTAGAATTGGAAGAGTTCAAGCTCAATCCTGTTCAAGAGACTGTATACAGCTTTTCTGCATTAGTAGGTTGCTTCTTCTTGGTACTAGTAATGCCACTCATGATCTTCTTTTCTGCCCGATATAGGGAAAATAAGAACGAGGAACTCCGGACCACAGTCGAGGAAGAATGAACCTAATTGATTACTCTTGTTCATCAAATCCTGTTTTATGTAATTTGACCAATCCCATTTTAACGAAATCAGCAATTGATCGATTCACCCTCTCAGGGGCCGGGGCAATTTTTTCGGCGAAAATCCTATCCATCTCTGCAACTATCTGATTCACAGTCATTTTTCCATCCATCAACATCCATAGTTTGCTATTCATTTCATCCAGAGGCCTTCTTACAGACTTTGGTGCCCCAAGAAAATTTGCCACCCTTTCCTCCAAAGAGCTGAGTTCCTTATTGATGATAATTACTACCTGCTCTGGTCCTGACTCTTCCCATCCAACTTCCGCCCTAACAGGAAAAAATGTCAATCTATCTCCTCAGTTTAATTGTATTTTCTACAATTGAGGAGGCGAGAGCTCTCACCCTACTATTGATTTCGTCGTTAACTAGTAAGCCATCATCATCGAAAGCCTCCTTAATATTGGGAATAGCAATCTGCTCAGGAGTAACCCAGCCATGAATCCACCTCGCTGCAATCCTCATGTGATTGAGTGTATTGTTACTACTCTGCCCGCCGAGGGTGCATATTAGTCCGAATACCTTTCCAGAGGTGTGTTTTGAGTACAACCAATCGAGGCTATTCTTCATCACTCCGCTCATGGTGCCATGATATTCTGGACTTGAAAGCACAAAGGCATCTGCTGAGACTGCCATTTCTTGGAAACCCTTGACATTTTCATCATCCCAGGAGCCTTCGGCCCCAACAAGCGGTAAGGGTTTTGAGCCGTGATTCCAAATCACAGTCTCAGCCCCCAGCTCTCTACACTCCTCGAGTATAATCTCTAACATTCTCCCGTTCGCTGAATCTAGATCGTAGGACCCGCAGACCCCCATCACAACAATTGGCTTACTCACGCCCCCCACAGTAGACACCTAGTCTTCAATTATCCGTTCATATATTGATAATATTCTATGCAACAAAACCACATTCTGCTGTTGCGAATACTTATTCACCATAATTTCCTCGAAGAGGTCGTGGGAACTAGGTTAAGTGAGTCAATGGAACTAGCAGCAGAACATGCTAGGTCAGGCAATGTTTCTGACGCAATAGACTCATACCTATCGGTATTGGAGATAGACCCCGAAAATGAAACTGCATGGTACTGCCTCGGGGTCTTATACGCCAGAGCGCAGTCCGTTGATAAGGCAGTTGAAGCATTTGAAAATTCCAATCGACTCTTGCCAAATCATCCCCCTACCCTTGCAAATCTAGCTTACCTGCTGGCTCAACATGAACCAATAGTCGCTTCTGAATATGCAAAATCAGCCATAGTGACCATTTCAGATGATGAGAAACTAACATCAATAGCCGAATATTCAGAACCCTTGGAACCAAAGAGAGTCTTCGTCGAAGCGAGGCAGATTGATGAGGTAGTTGATGAAATTGAAGACCATTCCTATATGTTGAATCATGACTCTGATCCTAATAGCTTCAAAGCAGCAAGGGACCTCTCTACGTCCGGTGACCATACTGGAGCCGTAGCAATCTGGAAGGGGCTCCTCGAGCAATCACCAGATTCTCCAGAAGTATGGCGTGGTCTTGGAGAAGCCTTGCGTTCAGCAGGATACGACGATCGGGCCAATCAATGCTTCAAGAGGGCAGAGAGTATAGAATCAGAACCCCCGGAGGAAATATATCATGTTGAAACGCAAGAAGATGATTTGGCTGACGCGCTGATATTGGCTGTTGAAGAGGTCAAGTCCGTCGAAATAGAACCAGTTTCACGAGGTGATATTGATGATGCCATTGGTTGGTACAATATGGGTATCAACCTACTAGGTGAAGGTAAGAACGACGAGGCATTATCAAGCTTTGAAAAGGCAATTGGGGGATGCCCACCATCTGAGACCGATCTGAAGGTCAAGGCTCAAAATGGCCGAGGAAACGCATTATACAATTCTGGAAGATTTACTGAGAGTGTCGTTGCATATCACACAGCCATAGGAATGGATCCACACAGCGTTACTGGCAGGACACTATTCAACATGGGTTCTTCATATGCTGCTGTTGAGATGTTTGATGATGCCATCAAGTGTTTCACACAGGCTCTAGATAGAGGCCTAGAGAAGCAAGAGTCAGAATTATGCGAGAAGCAGATTAGCAGATGCCGCCTTCTCTCTCGTGAGCAAGCAAAACGCCAGTCTAGAGTTAATTCATAGGTTCGATAGTAACGATAACCGACTTACTGGTAGGCGTGTTACTCCCATCAGCAACGCTTTCGAGGGGTATTAGAACATTCGACTCTGGAAAATAGGTGGCGACGTTTCCCTGTGGGATATCGTATTCCACAATAAACCATCCATCTGAGGAAATCTCATCCCCGCGGAAGTGTGAGGTAATTGAAACCGCTTGGAACTCTTTCCATCCACGTGATTCCAAATCCTTTCGACTCATCATTACTACTCTTCGACCTCTAGAAATCCCCCTATAGCGATCATTTGTACTGTATATTGTCGTATTATACTGATCATGCGACCTTATTGTCATCATTAGGAACTCGTTTTCACGAATCACAACCGGCTGCAATTTATGGGTGATAATGTTGGCTAGTCCTGTTTCTGTTCTGAAAGCTCGGTTATCACGTGGTGGATTGGGCAGATAGAAGCCACCATCAACCCTGCATCTTTCATTGAATGAATCAAATCCCGGAATTGTCCTCTCAATACAATCTCGGATTCTGTCATAATCAGAGACAAGATTAGACCAGGGAATCCCGGAGGGTTCCATTACATCATCTATCGCTGTAGCAAGTCCGGCCACAATGGCGCATTCAGACAGTAAGTGTTCGCTGGCTGGTTTCCTTTTCCCAATTGATTTGTGGACAACACCCATAGAATTCTCCACAGTGACGAATTGTGTACCTCCTCCAGTGATATCCAGTTCTGTTCTACCCAGGCAAGGGAGGATGATCGATGTCCTTCCTGTAACGAGATGAGATCTATTCGGCTTAGTCGAGATATGAGCCGTCAAACTACATTTCTGCAAACCCTTCGCTGTTGCTTTGGTGTCAGACATCGCTGAGAGGAAGTTCCCCCCCATAGAAACGAATATTCTGGCTCCGCCTTTGTTCATTTGTCTAACAGAGTCAACTGCATCTAGCCCGCCTCCTTCGGGGACATCTATGCCAAACTCATTATTCAATGAAACAAGGAACTCAATAGGTGGATTATGGTTAATTCCCACCGTTCTGTCTCCCTGTACATTAGAGTGGCCACGAACAGGACAAAGTCCTGCTCCCCCTCTACCGATATGCCCCCCAAGCAGTAGAACATTAGCAATCTCTTGTATCGTCGCAACAGAATTCTTGTGTTGGGTAAGTCCCATTGCCCAGCAGCAAATTGTAGATTTTGATTTGCCGACTAATTCACCAATCCTCTGAATTTCAGATTTTTCGACTCCACTGATCTCCACAATATCCTCCCAACTACTATTCATTACCTCTGAATGATATAACTCATAGCCATCAGTAAACTTCTCTATGAATTCCATGTCCATTGTTGAATTTGTCAGGATTGACTTGGCAAAACCCCTGAAAAGCGCTTGGTCTCCATTGATTCTAACTCTGACATGCTCATCTGAGATTTCATTTCCGTATCCAAGTACTTCGAGTGGATTTTGCGGATGCTTGAACCTAACCATGCCCGCCTCAATTAGCGGGTTGATGCTCACTACCGAAGCACCCTTTCTTTTTGCATCCCTAAGTGCAGTGAGCATTCTTGGATGGTTTGTTCCCGGATTCTGCCCTACGACAATGATTAAATCTGCCTTATCGAAGTCCTCTAGTTTTACCGTGCCTTTCCCAATCCCAATGCTTTCTGTCAAGGCAACTCCAGAAGATTCATGGCACATATTAGAGCAATCAGGGAGGTTGTTTGTCCCAAAGCTTCTAGCAAGCAATTGCCAAAGATAGGCCGCCTCATTACTAGTTCTGCCAGAGGTATAGAAAATTGCTTCATCGGGTGAATTGAGATTTGCTAACTCGCCGGCAATCGTTTTGAACGCATCGGTCCATGAAATCTTCTCGTAGTTGTCACTCCCCTCCCTTAGGATCAGGGGGTGAGTAATCCTACCTTGTCGATTTAGCCAATAATCTGGCTTCTTGGATAATTCCGACACGCTCCACTTACTCCAGAATCCTGGATCGGCCCTTTTTTTGGTAGCTTCATCTGCTATCGCCTTTGCTCCATTTTCACAGAATTCCGCGAAAGTCCTCTTATGATCAGGATCGGGCCATGCACAACCAGGACAATCAAAACCATGAAATTTGTTTACGTTGGATAGATTAGACAGGCTAGCCAGCAATCCCATCTTTGAGACGCTGTGTTTTGCTGTTGACAATATCGCTGGTAATCCTGCAGCAGATGTACTTGGCGCGCCCTTCCGAGGTAGTATATCTTCAACTGGAGTCGTTGCCTCGGGTGTTACTCTCACAAGACAAAATAATGAGTCAGGCATTTCAAAGTACTGAGGGTAAGATAATGTCTAACTGACACTTTCGACAAGTATGTCAGGACGAGTTCATGTTGTTACAGGGGCATTTGGATATTCAGGCAGATGGATTGCGAAGGAGTTGATATCAAGAGGCAAAAAGGTGAGGACGCTGACCAATGCAGTAGGCAGGGATGATCCATTCCAAGGAATGGTTGAGGTCATGCCAATAGACTTTACCGATCATGACTTACTTGTTTCCTCCCTTAGGGGGGCAGATGTACTGTACAACACATATTGGGTCCGATACAAGAATCGCAAAGATGGATACGCCCATGAGATAGCAGTTGAAAACACACGTAAGCTATTTCTAGCAGCAGAGGAGGCAGGCGTAAATCGAATAGTACATTTTTCTGTGGCTCATCCACACAAAGCTCCAGATTGGTCATATTTCAGAGGCAAGGTCGAAGTTGAGAAGTTACTAATCGACTCAAGCCTTTCTTATGCGATACTTAGGCCTACAGTTTTCTTTGGCGGCAAGAGAGACGTTCTGATCAATAACATGGCATGGCTAATTCGTAAATTTCCTGTTTTTGGAATCTTTGGAATGGGGAATTACCTAATCCAACCCATTCACATAGAGGATGTAGCAAAGGTTGCTGTTGAACAGGGTGAGTCTGTTGAAGATGTAGTATTGGATGTCGCTGGGCCCGAGATATTCACCTATAGGGAATATGTGACCCTACTAGCGAAATCACTTGGCGTAAGGAGGTTGATTATTCCCGTTCCCCCAATTGTAGGGTGGGCTGTAGGGAAGGCAGTGGGGGCGATATTACAGGACAGAGTAATTACCAGGGCTGAGATAAAGGGGCTTATGCGAGGTTTGATGGCCACAGATGCAAAGCCTCTGGGCAAAATAAAATTCTCAGACTGGGTGGCAACCAATGGAGCGGAACTCGGAGCAAAGTACCATAATGACTTGAAGGAGAGGAAGTACACAGATCCACGGGAATCGAACTAATTCCCGATTCTCCTAACTCCACTAAATATTGTAATTGACTGATCTTTCGCAAAACAGCCCAGCGTCAATCCATGTTCCTTCGCTAAGTCAACTGCAAGCGTACTCGGTGCACCGACTGCAATCATAATTGGGAATCCAGCACGTATGGTTTTCTGAACAAGTTCAAATGATGCTCTTCCAGATACAAATGCACCCAAACCAGGCCCAAAACTTCCTCCCTGTTCAAGGTACGAACCAACCAATTTGTCAAAGGCATTGTGCCTCCCTACATCCTCGAAGACCCGATCAATGGTGCCATCACTTGTGAAACTGGCGCACGCATGCGACCCCCCGGTCTTCGAAAAAACCTCTTGTTTTCCAATAACAGAATTTAGGCATTTTGCCACAGTTTCCAAACGAATATGCATATCTTCATCTAAATCTACATTGAAATCAGTTAGTACATTCGAGATATTTGATCTTCCACATATTCCACAAGAAGATGTCACGGTACTTCTCCTACAATGTTGCACGGGATCAAACAAGGCACCATCGTTCAGTTTGAACACAATTTGATTATCTTCTACAATCATTTCATCTATGTCTCTTGAAGTCGCGATGATTCCTTCAGAATACAAGAATCCAATACTCAATAGATTGTCATGCCCCTCAGTCCTCATTGTAATGCCAAGTTCATGTCTCCCATGATTCTCGCTTTCGACAATTATCGAAAGAGGACTTTCGGATGTCACGTGGTCGATACTGCGAATTATACCATCCGCGGTGAGTTTTGCGATTTCTCTAGTTTCAAACCCACGCATGGTTGATGCAGACGAGCATGATTGATATGTGTGACGAGTGTTTGAAGGAACCGTTGAAATAGAACCATTTCAACAGGTAATCATGGGATTACTAGGGGGAGAGGGTTTCTCATTACCTGTTGTCACAGAAACTGAAGCCGTGGATGTCGAGCTTAACTTTACCGAATCTGCCATCGCAGCACTCAAACAGAACATGGCTGGTGACGAACAATCACACGTACTCATAATTAGTGCGCAATCTGGTGGTTGTTCAGGTTATCTATACGATATGAAGATTATTGAAGACCCAGGGGCCGATGGTTTCCAGAGAATCGACATAGGGGGAATCGAGGTATTAGTTCATAACAAAGACAGTTCCATGTTGAGCGGGATAAATATTGATTTTAAAGAGACCTTGATGGGTGGTGGATTTCAAATTGAGAACCCTAATGCTGATCGCTCATGTGGATGTGGGCAATCATTTGGCTGAGGTCGTGTTTTGCCCCAATCTTTTCCAAAATCTGAATTCTTCATTCGTAAAGATGCCAATACTCTGATTCAAGGCCCCGATTCACTAGATGTTCTAGACAGGATTGTCTCGACCAAAATTAATGACATGCCCGATCTATCGAGGAGAAATATAATATTCTGCGATTATAATGGTCGAATATGCGATTTAGGCGCCATCTATACAATTAATGGCAACTTACTAGTCTCTTCTTCGAATTCTGAGAAAGAAGTAACCCGTAGGAAACTAGTGGATGGAACGTCATGGGATGAAGAGTGCGAAATCTTGGTAGCAGACGAAGCAATATTTCGCATAACCATTTTCCCTACAGATTTAGAAGAAGTAGACGATCTTTTTGGAGTCGATTTAAGCGACATTGATTCGGATGTACTATTCGAGAAAGACGATTATCTATTCGTAAAAAATGTAACTAAGTCTGGCATTTCTATTGATGTTCTGGTGAAGTTTGAGAACCTAGAAAATATCATTTCCTTATTGCATGAATCCCCATTCGTAGAAATGGACTCAAACGGATGGGAAAATTACAGAATCATTCATGGAATTACCGAAATGTGCGATTCCAGGGGAAACCTTCCGGACGAAATGGGATTGATCAAACTTGTTAGCAATGACAAGGGGTGCTATCCCGGCCAAGAGATTCATGCTCGTTTGGAAAGTCGTGGAAGGAAAATCAAAAGCCTTTGTAGGCTTATTGGCGATTCTCCTGTCTCTTTGGGTAAACAGAATGTACCTGAGTTTGGTACAATTTCTATCAGTACAGCTATTTTCTCAAACGGCCAAGCACTTGCACTTGCATTGATAAAAATGGGAAATTCAACTTCCGAATTTATCCATATTGAAGGTAATGATTACAATATAGAAATCATTGGTTATCCTTGAATATTGCCTCATAATCTTCATCCGATTCCAACCAGGCCGAGAGTGGCATCAGAGGGATAATCCTCAGTGATCCCAGATTCCTGTTGAATAGATATACATCGGGATTGAAGATTTCCACCATCTGTTTTTGGAAGTTCATACGAACACCACGACCTCGATTTCTGAAGAAAAGAATCTCAACAGTAATCCCAATGATTGTCGCTGTGTAAAGAACTAACAGAACGCTGATAGAGAATGGCACGGGGTCAATAAGTAACTCTCCAGTTCTGATCTTTGATCCATACATCAATTGCCTAGACAGCAGGAAAACAAGTCCAACACCCACCCAAGGACCGAGCTTCTCGTCCACATAAGCCTCCATTGGTATTATTCTTCGATTTGTGGGATCTGCAAATGTTAGTGTACTTTCTGTTGCAGCTCTAATTACCGATATTGCAGATACCAGAATTATGTACACAAATGCACTCAGCAGTAGTACGTGGAATGAGCTTAATGGAGCGTATGAAACTATTAGGTAAGCGAATAAACCCAGAAATACTGTTGTGGGCATCCTATGAATTGATGCCAGCGCCTTTCCGAATTCCTTGGACCCATCATCAAGCCTTGGGATGCCGATTATCTCCCATCGAGTATATTTCTGAATCACCATTGCTACACCGGAAAGAGCCTTTTTATCTATAAGAATCCACTCAACCAATCTTAGGAATGGCATCATCGGAATGCTAATTATAGCAGCAAAAATTCCGACTAGTGGCCAGAGAATCAGACTTGGAAAAAGTAGGAAATGCTGAATTCTGAGCCTATGCAGTAGGTCAGATTCGATCCTACCCTGCCTATCTGAGGATAGGTGGACCCTTCTTGCCTCAGCATCTAACTCGCCCCTATACCGCACCAGTGGCATTCCGGCATCTAGTACTCGACGGACCTTCTCCCTGTAATGTTCGTGTTCGGGCTCAATACCAACCCACCATCTCCACGCAAAGGAGACCGGCAATGCAAAGAATACTGGGGATACCAGAATTAGGACAGATGTGATCATCGCCTCGTAATCATCAACCACGCTTTCGCGTGGTGTCTAGTAACTATAATGAAATGGTAATAATTAGTATGAATTGGACTATAATGCAGACTCATAATTATCCGCGATAGCCCCCCAGTCGACAACATTCCACCATGCTTGGATGTAGTTCGCCCTACCAGGCCCGTAACTCTTGTAGTAAGCATGCTCCCATACATCAATGCCTAGGATAGGGATACCTTCCCCGGTCATCAGCGGGTTATCTTGATTCGGAGTAGAGCAAATACACAGAGACCCATTTCCGACACATAGCCATGCCCACCCACTTCCAAATCTCGTCATTGCAGCTTTTGAGAATTCTTCTTTCATTGATTCAAATGAGCCGAATGAATCATCAATCGCGCTTCCAAGAGATCCACTTGGCGCTCCGCCACCATTTGGAGACATTGTAGACCAGAATAAACTATGATTCCAGTAACCACCACCATTGTTTCTAACTGCTGCATTATCGAATTTTTCTACCATCAATTCCTCTATACTCATAGTATCCATCTCAGTCCCCCCTATTGCAGCATTAAGTTTAGCAGTGTAGCCTGCGTGATGCTTCGAATGGTGCAGTTCCATTGTCTCAGCATCAATATGTGGCTCAAGTGCGTCGTATTCATATTCTAGTTCTGGCAATTCAAATCCCATTGTATCTAATACTGAAAAAGGGGTACCGAATATCAAACCACCGGAACCATATATTCACAATGTTGATGCACATCGTTGCATAAGTAGTAACATGGCTCGTATAGCAGTCACGGATGGGATGTCCGCCAAAGCCGTTGAAATGCTAGAAAACGCAGGCCATGAAGTTGTTCTTCGTCATTATGATCCTGACGAGATTTCTTCTGGTTCTCTTGCAGGATTTGATGCTGTTGTTATTCGCAGTGCAACGAAACTTCCAGCTGAACAGATTTCTGCATCTGTCTCTAGTAACGGGGGAATTCGATTCATTGGCAGGGCTGGTGTTGGTGTTGACAACATCGATATTTCCGAGGCGACACTACGTGGAATAGTAGTCTGCAACACACCCGGTGCTTCGACTAGAAGCGTCGTAGAGATGACGATGGGGCATCTAATAGCATCAACAAGAAATATTGCTACTGCAGACCGAACGCTACGGAATGGAGTTTGGGCAAAGAAGCAACTCAGAGGTTCTGAGATTGGAGGCAAAAGGCTCGGTCTGATAGGCTTCGGAAGGATCGCTCGTGGCGTCGCACAGGCAGCAAGGTCCTTTGGAATGGTTGTTCACGCATATGATCCGTTTGTTGAAAACGCGATTGAAGGCATAACCATGCATGATAGCGTAGACGAAATTTTCTCAAACTGTACACATATCTCAGTACACTGCAATCTTACAAATGAAACTAGAAACTTGGTTAACACAGAACGGATTTCTACTATGCCTGGGATAGGGGCCGATGGAATCGATTGTGGCAACCATATCGTGAGTTGCGCCAGGGGTGGAATCGTCGATGAAGACGCGGCGCACCAAGCCTTGGAAAGCGGTCAATTGCGATCACTGGCATTGGATGTCTTTGAATCAGAGCCTCTCGGCCCAAGTCCTCTACTGAATCACGATTCATTCCACGGAAGCCCCCACATTGCAGCATCCACTCTCGAAGCTCAAGCTAGAATTGGCATAGAGATGGCATCACTGTTGATTGAGTTCTTTGATTCGGGAAAAACTAGCACATCACTTAACTTCTGATGACGTAACAATGTTGAAGCCTCTCGCCACGATGTATGACCATGGCTGTTGGTGGACCTTGCGCATACTTCGGTTGTCGTCGAACTGCAGAGTTTGAAAGTGATTATTGCTCCAAACATCGAAACGGAATGCCGCCGACAAACATCAATTCTGATGGGGTTTCTACAGATGACTGGACAGGAATTAGAAATCAGATAATTAGATACGAGATAGACGGGAAAAAGAAAACCATTGATTCCAAGGAAATCGATAATCTTCTCTCACGCTTGAAAAAGGCTAAGAAATTCTGGATCGTCGATTTGACAGTTGATGAAGAAGAATTTGTACAATATGCTATTGAAAAAGGAGAATTAGAGCATTGGGACAGATTGGAAATGATAGAAAGCATGGAAATGACTACTGATGAGGCGTTTTCTACCCTTTTAACTAAGATCACAGGTGATTATTCAGGACACCTAATGTGGTGGTCTGACCAGCCCCTAGAGGGACACAGCGAAGAAGAATTAGATCAACAAGAAAATAATCCTGCAATAATTGCTATTTGTATTTTTTTAGGTTTATTCATCTTGGGAATCTTCCTATTCTCCGGCGATCCTGCGTCAGTTATAGGAAATTTCGCTGGAGAGGCGCTTTGCCAACTCCTTTGCTTTCCCGTTGCGCTCTTGGGTGGTGCCGGAGCTACGACGTTGGGGAGATCTGATTCTGGTAAATTTACCTAATATCTTCATTCCAGGTTGTGCATCTGCTCCAGAGTCTTGGAAAATAATGACAGTTTCTCTGGGACGACAATGCCAGAGATTGGAGATCTCAGAGATACTCCAGATTCCTTCTTAGCCTTCCATACGATCGAATTGAACTTCTCAAGATCATCGGTCAATGAGCGCAAATCATGGAATCTGTCCCTGTTGCATGACTTTGGCAATTCTGGGAACTCCTTCACATCCACAGCACTATCCCCGTATATCGTTGTACTGAGGTAATGAGTGAAGAAGGGGCATATCGGTGAAAAGATACTCAGTAGATCCCTAACAATCCTGTGCAGTGTCCATGCTGCTGAAGTATTCCCATCATACAACCTTGTTTTGGACATCTCCAGCCAGTGGCTCGGGAAGATGCCAGTCCCAAATGACTTGATTGCCTGGGCAGCCGAATAAATGTCGACGTCATTCCAAGCTGAATTAACGATAGAAAGAGTATCGTCGAACTCTGCAAGTATCCAAACATCTTCTACCTCTAGATTGGGTGACTTATCCAAGACCTCCGGAACATCAAACTGACTAGCGAATCTCGCAACGTTGAAAATCTTGGTCAATACCCCGTAATACTTTGTTTCAATCTCCTCTGGATTGATGTGGAAGTCATCACCTACCTGCGCATCGCATGCCTTCCAAAGTCGGAAGCATTCACTACCTATCTTATTGGCCTTTAGAGCTACTTGCTTGCCATCTGCCCCCTTGATCTTCCATGAGCCAGTGCGTCCACTGGCACCGCACTCAAGTACGCTGTCTGCATCAATTCCGTTTCCTAGAGACTTGGACATCTTACGCCCCCACGGGTCCATCCCCAAACCATCGACCCAGATGTTTTCGAAAGCTGGTTTGTCCAGTAGCAAGGCGCTTTTCAAGAGGGTGTAATATAGCCAAGTCCTAACTATTTCCTTGCCCTGAGGTCGTATCGATGTTGGGAAGGCACGTTCGAACAAATCAGGGTTATTGAGATACCCAGAAACAAATAGGTTGGAATTCGATGAGTCCATCCATGTGTCGAAGACCTTCTCCTCACCAGAAATTAAACCCAGATCATCTTCTAAATTGGCAAAGGACCCTACGATCTCCTTTGTTACCCTGTCAATTACTTCCGAGTCCTCGGGGGGCCTATCCCGCCAAGGCTGCACGTAGACCCCCTTTGGAGGGACAATCACCCTAGAGCCATCTTCTGAGTACCATATAGGGACCTCAGTATGATACCATCTTCTCCTACTAATCGGCCAATCAATAGAAATTCCATCGACCCAGTCATGTAGGAACTGCCTATTCCTTTCTGGGATGAACCTACTTCTCTTGGATAGTTCCACGAGTCTCTCAAGTACATGTGTCTGCCTGACATACCATTCCTTCAGTAGGATGATCTCAATCGGATTCCCACCCCTCTCACTGACAGGAATTTCCTGCTCCCTTTCCTCAATAGATTCTAGACAACCGGAACCCTCCAGTATCTTAGTAGCCGCAATACGCGCATCGATGACCTTCATGCCACTAAGTGGACCAGATAATGATGTCATTTCTCCATTAAGATCAATAGCAACGAAGGGACTCAAACCGAGCTCCCTGAATATTGCCACATCATTCTGGTCACCATAGGAGCAGACCATCAGTATGCCACTACCGAATTCCATCTTTACAGAGTGGTGGGCCATAATTTCCACACTCAATTCTCTGTCAGAAACAGGCAATGGGAGTATTGCCCTTTTTCCGATTAGGTGCGAGTAACGTGCATCATCGGGATGAACCATCACTAACCCACAAGCACAAATCATTTCTGGCCTAGTGGTTGAGATAGTGATTTCTTCGCCATCTTCAGTTGTCCAAATTACATTACAGAGTTTTGTTCTACGTTGAATCCTCTGAACTTCTGCATCGGCGATTGTAGTGCCTTCCACAGGATCATAGATATTGGGCCTTAAATCCTCAACAATATCACCATTCTTGAATAGATCGACAAATATTGACTGGGAAACTGCACGATAATCGGGAGAATCGGTAAGGTATTCGTTATCATAGTCGCATGAGAGCCCGACTCTTTTTGCCGTTCTGCGCATAGCTTGAGTGTATTCCTCAATTGTCAATTCACAGAGATTCAGGAACTCAGCCCTATCATAAGTCCTCATTTTCCTACCAGTTTTCTTTTCAACGGTAAATTCGATGTTGATTCCATTACGATCTACCCCCCATGGGAATCTAACTTCCTTGCCGAGTAATCGTTGACTCCTTGCTATTACGTCAATCATACTGTATTGTGCCACGGCTCCAATATGCCAAGTTCCACTGGGGTATGGCGGTGGGGTATCGATAACGAAAATCTCCTTGTCACTTAGAGGATCAAAGCCGTACCTATCTCGGTAAGAATCCTCATCGTAGTGCGACTCCTGGATACGCTTCTCAAGATCAACACTCCATCTCTTGTCGGTAATTTTTGGCTCACCCACAATGTCACCTGATATTTCGTAAAGTCCGGCGTTCTTGACCGTTACCATTGCATAATCAAAATACAGTTCTTGGAACATGTTTGCCGAGGGGTTGAAGGTATGCCGTTTCACGTCGAAGCAGGAGTGACATGTCGAAGAAGGGAATCGGCGATTCATTTGGCGCGTCTGTCAGTTCAATTATTGGTAAAACTAGAACTGGTATTTCCAATACTAACTCAGATCAAATCAGGGGCTCAATCACTAAGATACCCAATAGAATTAGACGTCGTTTTAGAGAGTCCGAGAGCTCCAGTTTACTTACCATGTTCCCAATCTGGGCAGTCTTGATTTCACTTGCATTTACTTTGTCATTATTGCCACACTCTGGCGTGCTTGACTGCAGGGACGGTTTTGACAATCCGAATTATTGCAGTGATGAGCCAGCACTCAATGTAAACGGGGATCTGGAAGTTTACCTACCCACTGATGATGATCCGCATAGTGTAAAGAATCTAATTGCACAAGTCGAAAAGGACTGGACAACAAACGTGATGGTGATATATGTAGAATCATATAATTACAATGTCACTCAGATTAACATTCTTGATCAAATCGACAAAGTGGAAAGGGTGATTAACAATCAGACAAACGATGGTGGGGTCGATGATAACGTAATCTATGTCCTATCCATTTCTACGGTAGTAAAGGAAGTGAATTCTAGTGGGGGAAGAGTTGTCAAGGCATTTTTCTCAGGTTTAGCGGAAGCGACTGGTAATCAGCAGCTTTCCGATGAGATAAATGAGACCATTGACGCCCAAAGTGATTTGATTGGGAATTATGCAATTCCCGATGAACAACAGAGAGTTGACCAGATTCTACAGGAAATGCCTCAGAACGCATTGGATAAACTTGTCAGGGATGTCGGTACTGCCACTGAAGAAAGGGCATTTAGATGGAACCGTGCTGTAATAATCATTGGAATTGCCGATGATACCGGTGATAAATCCGTTGGAGATATAGTTACCGAAACACAGGGCAAAATAAACGAGATCGCTTCCAAAAACAACTGGGGCACCCCGGATTCCCAGGGCAAGTGCGACGAAGCAGGCAGTCCGTTGTGTCTACGAATGACGCTCACGGGTCCGGCACCTCTAACTAATGCTGTAACAGAAGAGTCATTCAAATTATTCTGGGAGGTCTTCCCCGTTGGGGTTGTAATCGTAGCGAGTATGCTGTTCATATTCCACTGCGATCTACTTCAAACAGGAAGAATTCGATTCGTACAAGGAGTCAAGGTCGTCATAATTTCAGGTCTTCCCACACTTTGTGCTGTATGGGTCACTTTGGGGATGATTGGCCTATTGGACTACGAAGTAACCATGACCGTAATACTAGTTGGCCCGATTGTACTATCACTTGGCGTTTCTTATGGGTTGCACATTACGAACAGATATGCTGAGTCCAAGGGGACGCCCCATGAGAAAATGTCAGCAGCACTTAATTCGACCGGTCGGGCTGTATTCCTATCTGCGATGACCACGATAATTGGATTCATCTCCCTCACATTCGCACCCATGAAACCAATCCAGACTGTTGGTTGGGCATTAGCCGGTGGAATTGTCGTTGTTTACTTCATGACTATGATAATGGTCCCCAATCTTACCATTCTACTAGATCTAAAGAAACCTTCACACCCTCCGCCCAAGGTATTCGTTGCTGCTGTAAACATGCCCGTAAAGTGGTCCCGAATCACAATAGCCCTATTCCTTACGCTGATGATTATCTCTGCAGGATACAATCGCCAAAACGTCGAGGAAAACATCGACTTGCTGAAAATGGCTCCAAATCAGGTCGAAGCGGTACAGAAGATGGAAGTATACTCGACGGAGTTCGAAGCCGGACAACCAGGATTCTTGTTGGTTGAGGCTGATATTAGGGCCGAGCCCGAATTAGGAATCGGATCAATTACTGCCGACCACCCATATGCTAATCTAGAGGGTATCGAGAATCTAGAATCCAAATGTAACGATGTAGAAAACGCCACAGCAGTGTCCATTGTTTTCCTGATGAAGGCCATTGCAGTGGGAGTAAATGTCTCTGGGTCTCCAATAAACGATATAATTGAAGACACACCACTACCAGACCCAATCAAAGAGGTCGCCGAACTTATCTTCGATCGTGGCCAGTCTGGTAACGTTTCATTCTGGACCATACTTGATACATTGGATGCTCAGGAGGATGATGGTGGCAGACAAGTCCAGAATTTCTTATTGTACGTTTTCTACAACAGCATGACAGAGGAAATGCGTGAGCTATTCATCTCACCAGACTATCAAAGGACTCTGATATATATCGACATGCCATTCATGGATGTCAAAGGTACGGCAGCGACCGCTGAGCAAATCAATCTCTGGGCTAAGTCTGCAGGTGATTCAGAAAATCCGATATCGGTGCTTGGTGATACGCTGATTGGTGTAGCATCAATAACAATTGAGGTGAATAAACTGATTGTAGAATCACAATGGACCTCACTGGCATTCGCGTTGGGCTTCACTATTGTCACACTCGCACTCGTCTTTAGAGACATCAGATACGCGATATTAACCACTGTACCTGTCGGATTTACCGTCGCTATGCAATGGCTAGTCATGGACTCCGGTGGAGTCACCCTATCACTTGTTACAGTAATGATCGGCTCAATACTGGTTGGCGTCGGAATAGACTTCTCAATTCACATTGCAAATAGGGTCAAGGAATTAGGTGGATCGTTAGATGCCATTCGAACGGCCTGTGCGAGTACAGGAATGAGCCTATTCGAGGCTACAACCGTAACTGCTGCTGGTTTGACATGTGCTTATCGAATCCCAATCGAGGCAATTACCCCTTTCGTTACAGTAATCATCATACTGCTGATAATCGCCGCTCTTTCCGCATTACTTCTATTACCGGCAATATATTCATTCATGGTAACTTCCAATCTTGGCCTAACTGGCGGATCCTCTGCGATGTTGAAGTCTTCTGGCCTATCACACGGTGTAACCAAGCGAGATATTGAATCCATCGATTCCTCTATGGACTATGCAAAGGATGCATGGTGAAAGGCAACCTTGATTTCTCTCCTACCAGTAGGCAGTGCATGGTGAATTACTGGCTAATGAAGAGTGAGCCTCACGTATACCCATGGGAACAGCTTGTCGCAGATCGGTCTACCCATTGGGATGGTGTTAGGAACTACCAAGCTCGGAATATTATGAGGGATGATATGGCAATCGATGACTATGTTCTTTTTTACCATTCAAATTGCAAACCGCCACATGTAGCCGGTGTCGCTAAGGTATGCAAGGAGGGATATCCCGACTACACAGCTCAAGATAGCAATTCAAAATATTTCGATCCTAAGGCAACTCCCGATAATCCACGCTGGATAATGGTGGACATTGAGCCAGTCTCACAACTAGAACCGATAGCACTGCCCGATCTACGTGCAAATGGTGATTTGGAAGGAATGCCGTTGCTACAAAGAGGTCAGAGGTTATCTGTACAACACGTTTCTGAAAGCCACTTTAGAATAGTGTGTGCGATGGGTGGGCTAGATAATTTAGAAGATTAGGCGATTCTGTGACTTATTCAATTGTTGCCAGTTGTCCGGATACCGGTCAAATAGGAGTAGCCGTTCAGTCCCATTGGTTTGCCGCTGGAGTGGTTTGCTGGGCCAGAGCAGGTGTAGGTGCTGTTGCGACCCAGGCTATGGCATTAATTGACCATGGCCCTCTTGGAATTGAGCTAATGGAGGGCGGTGCAAAACCCGAAGAAGCGATGGAGAGCAGACTTTCATTGGACGCTAGTCCCGAAATAAGGCAAGTGGCTATGATCGACGCCAAATCTAGAATATCTGCTCATACTGGTTCAGATACCATACCTGAATCGGGTCATTTTGTGGGTGATGGTTTCTCTTGTCAAGCAAATATGATGTGGAAATCTACTGTTTGGGGGTGTATGGCAGATGCATTTGTTGGTACTGGTGGTGATTTATCCACCCGAATGCTCGCGGCCCTAAATGCTGCAGAATCCGAACAAGGCGATATTCGGGGCAAGCAATCAGCTCGCTTACTTGTTGTTGGTTCAGAGATCCAGCCCTATCCCTGGCAAGGAACAATAGTGGATATTCGAGTAGATGATAATCATGAACCACTGGTGGAGCTAGATAGGCTCCTGAAAATGCATAATGAATATGTAAATATCAATAGCTTAGACGTGGGGGCAATTTCTCAGACTAAAAATACGGGAAATCCTGAAATTGCGTTTTGGAAATCTATCGGGCTTGTACAATCAGGCCGAATTAATGAGGCTAGAGAACTAGCTTTGATTGCACTCGAAGATAATAGTGGTTGGGCAGAGCTTCTTCGTCGGTGTGCCAGTAATGGCCTAGCTGGAGTTACTGAGAATACAATTAGAGCATTGCTGCAAACGAAACAAGATGAATAGTCGGTGGGCATGTCCTCGGTGGACGCTCGTCATCAAAGAGACTTGCACTCCAGTCTTCTCCGTCCCGAAGTCCCAAGGCATCCAGCATCCCCGGTCGGGTTGCTCGCTTCCGCGCCTGACCTGGTTCCCGGGCGTAAGACGTTTGGAAAACCCCTCCGGATTTCCCTCCCGCCAACCTGGATCTCTTGGGGGCGAGACATCGCAGTCAACTGGAGTAATCTCAGTGGTTCGTTTGCGCCGCCCTCGGACTTCGGGTCACCATTTTCGACGATTTGTGAAAAATAGAGCACGTCAACTCTCCCCCTAGCCCGTATAGTGCTCCCATAGGTCACCTATGAACATGACAGTTCATGATTCGTATTTTGACGGGCATCCGGTTTGAATCTCAAACGATTCTATGACCCAAATTCCATTTTGTTTCATCAATTCTCCACGTACAGCAATGGTACGACCTTCGTCGAAACCATCGGGAATGGGCGAACCGGTGAAATCTACAGATATTTCTTCAGTTACTCCTTTCAGAATGAATCTCATTTCTTGATTGTCCAAAGAGCCAGGAGAGACTACCCCTCTAACGAAAATATGCCCATCTTGGAATTTTACCGGTTCGCCCATAATCTCATCAACTGAATATTGAATCTCGGGATCTACACTGGCCATCATTAATCCCAGAACAGCTAACGATGAGCCGAATACTATCAAAAGTCTCGATATCCTAGTTAGCGCCACAATTATTTCTCACGTATCTTTGCTAAATGTGTTTGTATCCAACGGCTTCGCTAATTGAAGAAAATCCGGATTCAGTTACTCTACGTTTCAGACCCTTTACAATGGACGAAACAATTGTTGGCCCATTGAAGATAAGAGCAGAATATAATTGAATAAGCGATGCTCCAGAGATTATCGCTTCCCAAGCAGAATCTTTCGAGTCAATGCCACCAACACCTACTATTGGGATCTTACCGTCTGTTTCATCGAATGCCGTGTGGATTACTTCTAGTGCCCTTGACTGCAATGGTCGACCCGAAAGACCACCGCCAGTAGAAAATGCCTTTCTGGACTGAGTTGATAGTGGAATTGGCCTTTTAATGGTAGTATTTGTGGCAACTATTCCGTCGATACCTAATTTTTGCGCGAATGAAATGGTACTTCGTATTTCATCATCAAGTGCGTCGGGCGAGAGCTTTAGCAGGTAGGGTTTTTGTTGCTTTTTCTTAGATCTGATCCTGTTGCATGAATGTAGTATGGACTCAAGATACTCGTGGCCTTGCAGGTCCCTTAGTCCTGGAGTATTGGGGGAGGAAATATTCAGAACAAACATATCTGCGTGATCCCACAATAAATCTATTGTAGCGGCATAATCATCTCCAGCATGATCATTTGGCACCTTCTTCGAACGGCCGATATTTGCAGCAACGGGCGATTTAGGCCAACGATCTACCGTCTTTCTCAGAGCAAGCCTCTTTCGCATCTCCGAAGCGCCGGGATTATTGAATCCCATTTTATTGACCAAGGCCCGATGTTTATTAGCCCTAAACATCCTAGGTTTTGGGTTCCCTTCCTGGGGGAACCTGGTGACACCACCATATTCGCACCAGGAGAACCCCATTGCAGACCAAGCCAACAAAGCTTCTGCCCCCTTGTCAAATCCGGCCGCTAATCCTAGTGGGTGATGAAATAACTTCCCAAACACTTCAATGGGGACTTCTGGAGTCTTGTATAACGAATTTAGTACTGAACGCCCAGTACGAGATTCACCAATAGATTTCAAAGCGCGCATAGAAAGAGAATGCGCGCGCTCAGAATCAATTAGACGTAAGGCAGGATTTCCGAATAGTCTCCATGCCAGTCCCATAATATACCCAATCGTAACTATTCTTCAATGGTTACGGATGATTGGTACTCTAATCTAATATTTCAACGAGAAAATATACCGGTTACGCGCGCGCGAGCGCGAGCGCGCGCGTTGCAAACCCAATCAACCACTCATGTTTATACGGGTCATGTTACGGCATTTCAAATCCGAGGAGACATAATGAAACTGGTAATACTGGAATCCGGTGCCAAGGCCAAGACCATCAAAAAATATCTCGGAAAGGGATGGATTGTTGATGCTTGTAATGGCCACGTACAGGATCTACCATCTAATCGAAAGAACAAGGATAGCTCCAAGGCCATGTGGTCATCCAAACCAGGAGAGTTGCCCCAACCACCTTGGTCTTGGACAGATAGAGCTGAGAGGGTTATGTCAAAAATCACATCGAAGGCGAGAAAATCTGGAGTCGATGAGGTATACATCGCAACTGATCCAGATAGGGAGGGCGAGTTTATTGCTTGGAGACTCAGTGAGATACTATCAGGATTCGAATCAGTAAAGAGGGTGTCATTTAATGAAATTACCAAGGATGCTGTAATTTCATCAATTTCTAATCCTCAAGAGTTGGATATGGACCTAGTCAATGCAGCAATAGTTAGGAGACTGATGGACAGACTTGTTGGATTTAGATGTTCTAAATTTTGTCGTTCATGGAAGTTAAGATCAATGGGTAGGGTCCAAACACCAACACTAGGATACATAGTAGAAAAGGAAATTGAGAGAGATGCCCATATCCCAAAGGAGTACAACTCAGTTGGAGCTCTTTCTAACGGGATCGAACTAAAGGTAAGGTTCCATGAATCCAGTGATGATGATGCTTGGGTAGATGATGATGGGAAGCATTTCCCTGACAGGACTTCAAATACAGAATTTGCCAAGCTAGCTTTTGACTTGTTAAATTCCAATCGTTCACTGGATCTCGAGTCGATTAAAGAGGGCACTGTTAGTAGACGGCCCAAGCCCCCATTCACTACGGATACGATGCTACAAACTTCTAGTTCTACATTGGGGTGGTCTATTTCTAAGACCAGTAAGATAGCATCCACCTTATACCAGTCCGGCCATATAACATACATCAGAACCGACTCAACCAGAACTAACGCTAAGGCTAGGAATGAGATTAGGAATTTTATCGAATCGAATTTCGGCCAAGATTTTCTTGGGGATGGCGTGGGGGAGACTCGTAAAACTAAGGAAAACGTCCAAGACGCGCATGAGGCTATCAGGCCTACAAATCCCTCCGTAGAAGTTGCTGGCGAAGATCGTGATGAAAAGGCACTTTACAGGCTCATTTGGTCTCGCTTTGCATCTAGTCAGATGTCTAATTCTATTAGGGAAAGAAGAAGTTTGACATTTTCCTGTGTTGGATTAGATGTTCCCGTGAATGGAACATCCACATGGAGAACCCATTCAGGGTGGGAGGAGGTTTTCTCTTGGTCATACAAGGATGTTCAAATCAAACCACCTAATATTGGATTTACTGTTGGTTCAAAATGGGATATCGACGAAGATGCTGAACTTACAATAGATTTCACCAAACCACCGAGACGGTACACCGAAAGCTCAATCATACAACAGATGAAAAAAGACGGAATAGGGCGTCCGTCCACTTATGTTTCTACAGTATCAAAATTAGTAGATAGGAAGTACGTAGACAAGGAGGGGACGTCTCTTATCCCAACGTCTAATGGTAGGACATTATGGACCGAAGTGACTCCCTTTTACAATCAAACAGATGTTTATGATCAGGGGTTATTCACATATGGTTTCACATCTAGTATGGAAGAAAAATTAGATCTAATTGAGGCTGGTGAAGCCAATGCCTCAGAATACTGGACACATTTCGTCGATACTTTCAGAGAAATGCATAACATAGCCTTGGAGAAGCGTCGCGAGAAGCCGACATTAAGGCAGATACAGTATCTGCAAGCAATTCTCAATCGGATGACAGAACAAGAAAGGCAGCAGACAGTGGGGGATGATTTAGTGGAAGAACTAACAGGTGAACAAGTTCGAAATATTATCGATGGACTAGGTGAGGCGGCCCAGGCAAATATTCCACCAAGTGAAAAGCAGATTGCCACGATACTGAAATTAGTCGACAGGTTACAAATTGATCTGAGTCAATTCTTGAAGGAAATGGGTGAGTCAGACATTAGTGAATTGACTGGTGGTAGGGGCGGTACAGCAAGCAATGCCATCGGAGCACTAATTGAACTAGACAAGAATTCACCTGCAACAGAAAAGCAGGTAGCGACAATTATCTCGATGACCGATTCACTAGAAATGCCAATTGAAGATGCAATTGCTGCTGTCAATACTGAGTCTATCGAGGCAATTTCCAAGTCAGATGCAAGCATTCTGATTGGTAATCTAAAGAAAACAATTAATTCAAAGAGAAAGGGTAAGAAATAGTAATTGGGGGTCCAAATGGTCAGATTATTCGATGCCATCGTAGTTGGGGCAGGCCCAATTGGAGGATACCTATCCAGGAAATTGAATGATCATGGTCACAGCGTCCTTCTATTGGAGGAACATGATGAAATTGGACGACCGTTCCAATGTGCTGGACTAGTAAATCCACAGGCAATGGAGGCTATAGGATTGGAATCTTCCATTCTAACGCCAATTTGGGGGGCAAATATTCACAGCCCAAATGGAAAAATTGTTGCTATCGGCGACCCAAACGTACCAAGGACGTTTTCAGTGTGCAGGAAGATTTTCGACGAAGCAGTGGTAATGCAATCAATTGCAACAGGGACGGAAATTATGCTATCCACGAAACCAATATCAGCGACTGTAGAGGATGAATTTGTCGAAGTTAAAATTGATGGTTCGAATGGTTCTGAGACAGTGCGCTGCAAGTTGCTTTGTGGAGCTGATGGGGCCCACTCATGGGTTCGGAGGAAATTCAAAATGGGCTCTCCTACGGAAACAATGATTGGTTTTCAAATCGAAGTTACGGGATATTCGGGTGATGATGGGGTTCTTGATATGTACACTGGCAATCGAATAGCCCCGGGTTTCTTTAGTTGGGCTATTCCTACTGGAGAGACAACAAGGTTGGGTACATGGAGCAAAGCGAATCTTATGGAAGGATCTTCGAGTGAGGATTTCATGAAGCGATTGATGGGCGATCCCAATCTAAACACAAGATTCGCTGGATGCTCTGAAGTTGGGCGATTCTGCGGCCCAGTACCTAGTGGTATTGTTAGAAGGCCATTACGTGAGAGAGTAGCATTATTCGGAGATGCCGCAGGGATATGCAAACCTACTACTGGAGGTGGTATCGGACCTGGTTTCAGACAAGTAGATATCCTCGTACCCATTCTAAGTAAGGCTATATCAGACAATGATTTGAATAGCTCTAGGATGAAAAACATCGCATCAAAACTAAAGGATATGAAGAGGGATCAGAGAAAAAAGAGAGCTTTGAGGGATGCGTTCCTTACTGAAATGGATGACAATGAACTAGAGAGCATATTTGCCGTTTGGGCGAGACCTGAAGTGACTGATTTAATCAATGAATTCGGGGATATTGAAAATCCCATCACACTAGGGGTCAAGATGCTCAGAGAGGTACCGGAATTCAGAAGGCTTGCAGGAAGAGCAGCGAAAGCCATTCTATGGAGCTAATAATGCGTCGTTCGTTACAGAGAATCAGGTATCCCCCTTTCGAACTAGGGCAAATGGACCCTTCTGCAGTTCCAATATCCGAAGTCGAAGTCGAAGTCGATGACGGTATGTTTACCAATTTCAGAATTGGTTCTGAAGAAAGCTGGTTCGTTGAATGGGCCGATTGTAATGAAAATATCACCCCTAGAAAAAAATTTGAATGTCAAATCGGATTTGAACCTCCTATATTCCTAACTCGGACTAGGCTAGGTTGGTTCATCAATCCGGATCCACTTCACAATATCTCAAGGAGATTGATAATGCCTACTGTATTACTTCTCATTGTCTCACTATTTGTACATGCAATAGAGCCCGGTTTAGTAGATCTTGGAATCATTAGTAGTGTAATTGCTGGTTCTGTTGTCATAGGGCCATTGGAATACCCAAGGTTACTATTCTATACTTTCCCACTTTTCCTCATGCCTCTGATTTTCCGTACAATAGCAAATTTCCGTGATATGGCAAGACAATCAACAATCAACGAAAACCCATACCAAGAACCCACATTCACTATCGATGAGGATAGGGAATCACCAGTAGTTACGATACATGGATTCGATAGCGATATTTCATTAATTAGGGCTAGAATTCAGGTTGGTGTTGCAAGCCCTGAGAGAAGTACAGTTCTATATTCGCTCGGAAGGAGTCAGTTTGGTCAACCATCACCTGGGATGTCTACAGTACTATCCGAAAAAAGAGTTTCACCTGGGGATGAAGTCGGTTTAGGGGTCGGTGAGTCGACACCTATGCAATCAACTACAAAGAAGGGAGTCATACTAGAACCGCTCAGAATAATGAGTCGCGCACAATGGGTTTCTGATATAGAAGTAGGATTGCCATTCAAACTATGCATGCCCGATGAAAACTGGCCGGGTTCTATCTATTCATCACTTATAGCGATACATTGGGAAGTGATTTTTGAGTTCGAGCAAAATGATGGGCAAAGAATTGCTTGGGTATCTCCAATTATTGTCCCCCAATCTAAGGTGTTCACAGATATTCCAATAGCCCCCGTAATAAGTGGAAGGGCCGAGTTATCAGACTTGTAGTGGATTAAGTTCGACTTCAGTAACTTCCAAAATATTATACTCAGAGTCCCTTAGTGCGGGTACAAATCCGCTTTGCAGAATTGTTTCCTTCAACTCGGCTACAGATGCCATGGTCTTTTTAGTACCCGAAGCAGAAACGACATTTTCCTCCATCATGGTAGATCCTATGTCATCGGCACCTCCTGACAATGCTATCTGAGCGACCTCAAGACCCATGGTTGGCCATGACGCCTGGATATGGTCCACATTATGGAGGAAAATCCTCGATACTGCTACATGTCGCAGGTATTCCACGGCACTAGCACCAAGGCCACTTGAGTTCCTACGTAGGCCGATCTTGCCGAATGCGTTATTCTCCAACATTACTGGCCATGAAACGAATGAAGTGAATCCAGGATTGCCCGATAAAGCAGCCTCGCCCTGTAATGATCGGATTCTAGCCATGTGCTCTACTCGTTCGGAATGACTCTCGCCAAATCCGAATACATTGGTCGCAGAAGTAATCAGGCCTAATGACTGGGCCTCACTCATTACTCTGAGCCAGTTCTCAGCAGATCCTTTTCGCGGAGAGATACCATGCCTCACACTGTCTACCAACATCTCAGCCCCACCTCCAGGAAGTCCATGTAATCCTGAGTCACGGAATCTGGAAAGTACTTCAATCGTCGACAGCCCTGAAACCTCCGCGATGCCCTCAATCTCTATTGGTGAGAAGCAATCGAGTGAGATGCCGGGGTGCCTTTTTGACAACTCTTCCAGAAGTTCAGTATACCATTCAATTGGTAATGATGGGTTCACCCCGCCCTGCATCAGAATCCTGCAACCACCTAGACGTTCCAGCTCAACAATTCGTTCGCTAATCTGGTCTACATTCTGCGTATAGCTTTCTTTGTGGCCCGGGGTTCTGTAGAATGAACAAAAATGGCAGTTAATTGTACAGACATTAGTGTAATTGATGTTCCTATCGATCATGTATGTTACGAGCTTTCCAGGAACCTGGGTTCTCCTTCTCTCCATTGCTACGAACATTAGATCATTCAGTGGCGCGTTGGAATATATCTCCGCCGCGTCTTCTACTGACAGTTCGGGAGGGAAATTTTGCAGTTGCCCTTCTAGAATGGATCGCCAATTTTCCATACTAAATTCCCGATCCGACAATGTCCTCTATTTCGCTAATCTCCTTAGGGCATGATGAGGATAGTACAACTGGGCCTTCGTCAGTAATGAGGATGTCATCTTCTATTCGAATACCTATTCCTGAGTATCTTTCGGGAATTATAATATCTGTTCTCCAACTGCTAAAGTAAAGCCCTGGTTCGACAGTTAGAATCATTCCTGGCTCCAATATGGGTCCTTTGTCATCATCTCCTTGCCTACCTCCTCCAACATCATGAACATCTAGACCCAAAAAATGTCCAGTTCCATGCATGAAGAAGTTCCTATATGGTCCATTGAATTCAACTGGATCGCCTATTGCTTCCTCGAGTGTGCAATCCAGTATACCAAGTTCGATGAGTCCTGCGGCAAGAATTTCGGATGTCGCAGTGTGTATGGAAACCCATGAAGATTCATTTTGACATGCTTCAATACCTGCAAGTTCGGCTTTGAGTACTAATTCGTAAATCTCTCTCTGAGGTTCTGTAAACTTACCATTAACTGGCCATGTCCTAGTGATATCCGATGCGTACCCCTGTACTTCACAACCTGCATCAACCAGAACTAGGTCGCCGTCTTTTACAACAGATTGATTTGTATTATAATGCAAAATGGTACCGTTTTCACCCCCTCCTACAATTGAAGGGTAGCTCCATCGACTCTTGCAATTCATGAAATGCCCTTCGACAGAAGACTGGATTTCCCATTCACCTATTTCGGGGGTTGCATTTGCCATGGCGAATTTGTGGGCTTGAGATCCAATTTCTGCGGCTTCCCGCATATACTGAATCTCTCTACTGGACTTGACTCTTCGCATAGGGTCAATGATCGGCCTGGGATCCTTAATTCCCTCTATCTCTTTGGCGATATTATCAATTGAATTAGAGACGCCCAAAATCGTGAAAACGTTATCAAATTGACCAATCATTTTCAAAATCTCTGATTCAAAATTCTCTATAGATGATGCATTCGAGGCTGGCCACGATTTAGCGCCATCGACTCCGATACGGATTCCTTCCCAGATTTCCTTTTTTGTATCTCGGGGAGGGACGAAGAGAATGGACTCTATGTTTCCACTTTGGTTGTGTGCAACGAAAACCCCCTCATCTTCCTTCCAGCCGCACAAATACAGCATGTACGAGTTTGGCCTGAACGGGTATACTACGTCATTGGAGCGAATTTTCCTATCGTTTGTGGGAATGATAAGTATGCTAGATTCAGGCAATTGGGCAAACAGCCTTTCCTGTCTATTCGTATACTCTGATGTATCGAAAGGCAGATCCATATGTACCCCTCATGATTCTGCCTTTTGGTCTTTCTACTGGGGCATTTTGGTATCTCAGACTTGTTACCATTTTGGTATGTCAGACTCGTTATCCTGTTTCCGCATATTTACAATAGAATATGAAAAGAATAGTGTAGAGAGAATAAGTATAACTATCGATATTGACATTGGTGAATCGACAGACCCATCTTTGACTAAGATCGATATTTGCGAAGACTCGGAGTCATCATCAATCACTTCGATGGTTAAAATGAATTCACCTTCAATCCCATCTGGCCAAATAAACTCTCTTGACTCGCCTTCGTAAGTAGGGATGTTATTGACTCGCCAGACATAACGTAAATTGAGTGCATCATTTGAGGTATCAGTAGAGCCCGATGCATCGAAATGAACCGTGGACCCTTTCTGGAGTATGAATTCATCATTGCTCGAAATTGGTATTCCGTCAATTGTCAGTCTGACAATTGGAGCAATATTCTGAATTTCTATAATTTGTGAATTTCTACCTATATTTCCTGCTTGATCCGAGACGGCCAAATTGACCACGTAGGTTCCCGATTCAGTGGGATAGATGGAGATGCTCCTCTCATCCGTGCCCACGACAAATATCGCACTAGATACATAGCCCCCTCCAACTTCAATTACAGACCAAATGTAAGTTAGACCTTGGATTCCCCAATTCAAATCATACGATGAAGACCCGTCTATCACCACCGCTGCAATTCCTTCCAGTATAGTGCTCGGACCTTCGATAAGTGCTACTGGAGGGTTGTTGTCGACCCTTATACTGGCACAGTCAAATGCGAATTCCTGATTTAACGGATTGGTCGCATATATTACAAAGTCATACCAACCATCAGGGTAATGGGTCAAGTCGATCTCAAAAGAGAATGGCCCCCCATGATTGCCATCTTCATTTACTCCAAATGATAGCTGAGACGAATTAAGCCGTATTAGATCGTCTGGCAAATCCGAAATGTTCTGGCTTTCTACATCTGAACATTTCACGTTTGTGGAGTTCATAAAGGTGTATTCGAATATAGGCTCTGCGAGGTCAACTGTCCAAGAATGTGCATTTACTATGTACCGTTGGCTATACCGTTTTTCCGTAGAATCCTCGTAAATATGTATAGTCGGTGGTAATTGGTGCGTATTAGGGGAAATGAAAATCGACAGTAATTTTGTATGCATATATCCGGAGTCATCGATTGTTGTAACGACAATCGTACACGCACACGGACCGACAATAATAGGATTGATTTCAATGCTAAATGACCATACTTTCCATGAGTCAGTTTCAGATTCAAATTCTAGATTATCTGTGAAATCGACATATTGCCTTGTGCTAAACGAATCCAATAATTCCCATGTCGCAGAATGCGGGGCACTCTCATCTGCAATTGCGCCGGATATTATTGTACTAGAGCTATCTGACATTTCGTAGATATAGGACCCATCAGAAATATCAAGTGTAATTTGAGTAGGATATTCACTCTCCGTATCCTCTGCAAAAGATGATGATTGCGAGATAGTCACTACCAATAATGATACAATGATGGTTGACAAGCGGTCACGAGTAGTAGAGGTGAACACGATTATCGCGCTGGACCAACACTATTCAATGCCATGGGCAACTGCTCTATCGGTCAGAGATTCGCATCTGCCAAGCTAATTCGTCCAACCACAAACCAAGAGTAGCGCTATCGATGTAGTCACGACCGGTGCTAGCTGAGAGAACGCAGTCACAAGCAGCAGATGCGAGTAAGGCAGCATCGTAAAGATTCAATCCGGAGCCTAATGCTGCTGCTAGTGATGTAGCTGCAGCATCATGCATCCCAATCTGTTGATCTGCTGTTTGAGCCATGCATGGCATAAATATGCTATCGTGATCTTTCTGATGTAGATGAATCCCATGAATTCCACCCAAGACTAGAATTCCATCCCAAGAATACTCCTCCAAAAGCCGTTTTGCTGCATCGTCATCATTCAAACCGATCCTTCTGGACAACAGAGACATGCCCCTTTTCTCGAAAATCACTACTGTTGCCCCCCTGCTCTTTTCCAACCCGGTCAATTTTGGGTCAACAATTACTGGGATTGCTTTTTCATTGGCGGTTGCGATCAAAGTTTGGGCACCATCGTTTGAAACCACGCCTTTGTCATAGTCAGAAATTACTAATGCGCAACTGTCAGGTATATTGGAGCGAGCAGATTCAATTAGAGAATCAGATACTGAATTTTCTAGAGGCTCTTGGGGCCCTCTATCGGCCTGGAGCAGAATCTGGCTTCTATCTAGTAGACTTTCCCTACTACCAAAGAATCGAATTTTTGTCAGAGTACTCCGATCCTTAACCTGAATGATATTTTCACTTCGAACGCCCATCGACTTCAGGGTGGAAATTATTGATTTAGACTCGATATCATCGCCAATTGCAGTATGGAAGGAGACATCCATACCAAATGACGTTAGTCCGATTGCTATGTGCGCAGACGCACCAGGAGACTCATCCGAATCTAGAATCTTCAACACTGGAACGGGTGCTGTTGAATTTAGATTGTTAGCAAATCCGTGATGGTATCTGTCAAGCATTGTATCGCCGATTAGGGTTACTTTGGAGCCATCTATTGATTCTAGTAAGGAGCTTAGTCTTGTCAGACTTTCCTGTCGGAGAATTTCTGAATCATCAGCCATATACTCCCGAGTAAGGTTTGACAGATGATATTTGGGGATAGCGTCTAAATTGTTAGCCCCTTCGAAAGAACGATGCAGTACCGTGAGAGTAGAATGCTATACGACGGTTCTGCATATAGCAGACTATGGGAGAAGTCAGCAATTGGAATTCTCACCGACGGGCCCGGACTGCTACTTGCCGACTCCGAGGTTATCTTCTGCCGAGAGCACAGGGGTGTTGAATTCGAAGGACTGGAGGACCATGGGGCATTTTCGTTGTGGCTTACTCAAAGGATTATGGATAATAGTAAGACATTGCTAGAATCAGCAGTTCTTGAAGCACTTAGGGTTCCTGGAAACAAAGTAGTTCTTTCAGAGAATTTTGAGCCATTGGGGCATGGTGGTAGTCGTTCATGGGCAATGAGATGGTCATCGGATAACCATCCTAGTAGAGGTGCGCCGGAATCAGAAATAATGTGGTTTGAGTCAAAGGATCTCTTGAATGATAAAATAAATGGGGAAATGAGCATATTGGAAGATCTACTTTTGTGGTGTGTTGAGGTTAAGGAACGGGGCAGAATTCCAGAAGTACTAGTAATAGATGAAGAACAGTCTGTAGTAACATACCGCCTGAGTGAAGCCAATCCCAGGGGTCAAATGGGGCATCTTACAGTCGATATCGTTTCTCAGATATCTGAGATGGACAGAAAAAGCATAGACGGCAATGGATTTTTCTTTCCATCTGTTTCGAAATGGCCACTCGAATCCATTGGCATCCCCCTTCATGGTGGCCGTCAACTGGATCCGATTGAATCAGAGATCATCCTGAATAATGGGGAGTGTGATATGTCAATTGCGGCTAGTATTCTCAATGACTTATGGATGAGGGGCTTGAATACTAGATCGGGTTTCAAATATGGAACAACATGGAGATGCTATTCGGGTGATGTGGGGGATTCCCATGCGCCATGGCTTGTAGTCGAACCATCAAGTGAGGGTCCCGAAAACTGGGCTGAAGCATGCCTGTCCTCGAGACTCGCTTCGGGTGTCAATAAACACTGGTTATACCCAATTAACGATGCTAATGGATGGAGGTACCTGCAAATTTCAAGACCGCCATCAGACTCCCGATGGAGCAATCCAAAGAGAATCTGAGTGCTATTTTGGGAGTTTCCATTCTGAATGGGCAATGTGAGCCGGGGGTATATCCTTGCCCTCGTTGAATTCAATTATCCTCTCTGCGATCCATTGGAACCATTCAAAATCACCTTCAACTCCTGAATGCTCCCGAATCTGGAAGATCAAGTGTTTGGTCTTCTCAAATGTCGAAACAATTGGACCGGAGAACAGATCCTAGACTATCTGGAAGTCTAGATTTCCATGGAAAACCTGCGCACCAATGCTCTCCCATGTCGTGAAAATGGTAATCGCCATGTTCCAGTTTTCACCATGGTATTCCTTCATCTCTGCCATATTTCGTAAATCGTCCGGTTGATTGAAAATCATCATTAAACCGGGCGACCAGTCCTGTGACTGGAAAAGATTAGCAAGAGAAATGGTCGGGCACTTTTTCGAGGCCTTTTGAGTTCTCTAATCTGTATCCAACTGTAGAATGCAGCTCCTAGAATGGTCACGAGTCCAATAACTTCGGCCCATTGAGAAGCTGTATCGAGGTCCATATGTTAAACTAGGGAAGTTGGCTTAGAGGCTTTTCTAAACATCATCATGCAGTTTTCTTTGACCACTTGCTATTGATAGGGCCAAGAGTGCTAGTACAGTTGATATTGCGTTAGACGGTATTGCGAGCCAATTAAGAGGGGCGAATGGCAACTCTGCTTCGGAGTTAAGAATGATCGGGATTCTTTGTTCGATATTATCGGAATCGACAATCACGAGTTCGCCCCGAGCTATCATTCTAGGCTCAAGAAGACCATTTGGCTCAATTGACAAAACAATGGGATCACCGGGATAGTAGATTCCAGAAGTAACTGATTCTGAGATTCGACCTGCTGGTCCATCAACAGTAATTGTGTAAATACGTGGCCCGGAACCGATTGCTTCGGGATACAGATCCACAGTAGCTGATTCATCCCATGGAACAGTAGCCTCCAACGTCTTACTGGTAAATCTATGGTTTACAACACTCCAATCAAGTGAGAAGCGTGTCATTGGACGGCCTGAGCATCCAATTTCGCCAGAAATTCTGCCTTCTAGAGATGATTCTCTGGATAGATTCAGAATCTGGATGATGTATGATCCCTCAGATGTTGATTGTACTGGAGCAGGATCTGGTAAATCGATGGTTAGATCGCAACCGAGGTCAGAGTTGACCTCTGCGTGCGCAGTCCCGTTTGGAAGCAAGACAATAGGATTCCTCGGTAAGGAAATTGTAGAGTTGGGGTCCCCTACGAAGTCATACTCAATAGTTGACAATTCATCAGATAGTGATGTTACAGTTACAGTCCATGGAACTAGTCTCCCCCTATTGTCCCAGATCTGATGTCCCGTATGGCCAAATCGTTCACCTACCGTGAAAGTATCACCTGACGAGCCATAATCCCTGCCACGAAGTAAAGCATCGTTACCGTCTGCTTCGATGATCTTTACCCAAGGCTTAGTAGGATCAGTGTTTACTAGATTTGAACCTAAATCTCCGAATGCCAGATCTTGTTGCTCAACCAATATACCATGGCCAGGCAAACCTTGATCAAAACCAATATTTGATCTCAAAGTAATCCAAACGAATTCATCTGGTGCGATATCAATCTTCAAAGGCTTGCCACCCAGAGAAATTGGTTGTAATGTGAAGTTTCCATCAAGTCGAATTTCGGGAACGATAGCTTCTGTTGCACCGATTAAATCCAATGTAGTAGATGATGGCAAAGATGGCATGTCACCATCGCCGATCCAATTCCCACTAGCCATTATGTCCCAGTCACCGAGTCCATACCAGGTCTTCGTGGGAGATTCACTGTGGACGTCATATAGATCAACTGCACCCATCTGGTGCAACATTTCGTGAACTGTGACTCCGAGACCACCATGAACTGAGGCCATCGTGTAGTGCTCAAATCTGTAGTCCCCAATGATTACTGGGTCATTGAATGGGGAGAAGTGACTCCAGATAGTACTTGATGCACCGCCTTCCTCTTGAGGTTGCCCCGAATGTAGGATCAGGAGTCGGTCAATCACATAATCTCCATTCAGATCCCAATTGGAAAGATCTTGCCCCTGCAATAAGCCTTTGATGGCCTGTGATGCCAATTCTCTAACCCCACCAGAACCACTGCCAGAATCTCTCTCTAACTCAGAATCTGCTCCCCAGTGAGTATCATCGTATGGGGATTCCCATACCCCATCCACTATGGTCGTAATTAATTGTGATTTGCTCCCGCTGATTTGAGATACATATGTCTGGGCCGATAGGTCTCCTTCGAAAATCTCTCCTAATAGTGAATTTGGGAATGCCTTCCCGGGGAAGTTGATTCGTAGTACTGGCCATTTCTCTTCATTGGATAGGCCCACCATCTGATAATCATCATGTTCTTGGTTTTCGCTAACAGTAGATGCGATGCTGTCGTTCACTGTATCTGAGTAAATGCTGACTAGCCCCGAAGAAACAAGCAAAACTACTGCTAGGACAATTCTGAGTAACTGTGCCGACCCTTGTTTGCTCACAGCCTTAGCCCAATAGTTCAGCCTTTCAAACCAATGCCAAACTGTTAGTAGGCAGAGTCATTATTTGCATATGGTTCAAACAGGTCCATTTTTACAGGTGCTGTTTGGGATATCTTCTCTGCGGAGAGTGCAGTCAGTATGGCGATGACTACTTTCAAGCCATCATATTCAACAGGGAGGGTCAGAATGATTACTCCAGTAGAAATTGCTAGCATCCTATTCCTAAACCTAGTTTTCCCAGAATATACCATTCCGAAGATCCGGGACAGCGCGAGGGTTACAGTCGTGACAGACCAAACAACTAGAACCCAGGTTGCACCTAAACCAAGGGAGAATACAGATGCAGCATCATATCTGACAAGTGCATCCTCGGGTTTCCCATGTGATATGGAAATGTCATAAAGTGCAGGGAGTCCGAATACCCAAATGAGCAATATGGCTACTGGGACTACAGTCGTAGCCAATATCAGGACTGCAGTTAGCCAATTCCTCTCTCTGGGGTAAAGTCCTGGTTTAGCGAAGTTGTAAGTCATTATTGACAGGAATGGCAGAATCGATACGATAGACAATAGCATCACTAAGCTCCAGCGAATCTGGATCCAATCGAACGGCCCGAAAACTGACAAATTCTCATTATTTGGGCCTGCAGGCAATTGGGATGACCCTATCCACAGGGAAATTACTTGATTAGCTAGGAATGACCAGATAATGCAGATTATTAGAAACAACAATGCAGATTTCCTAGCGATCGAGTGGAGTTCTCGGAAGTCTTCAGAATGCCTCTCATTACTGAGGAAATCATCTTGAACTGAACTCACATTACATCCTTCACTTCGGGTTCAGTCCTTGCTGCCAGTATTGTTCTGTAGACCCCATATGCAGCCCATGCGCTGATGAAGAATGCTGTTCCAGTAGCAAAATCAGTGAAATCGACACCTTGGAAGCTGAGAGAGGTATCTGAATTGGCCCATCCAACGGCCAAGTAGAAAGCGATCGCGGATCCAACGAATCTACGGAAAGCCTGGGGGTATGCCAACTCACTAGCTAGGAAATCGGGCCCGTCGTCGTATCTCCTCTCGAGGATCTCCCTTTGAACAACAGCACCTATGATTAGTGCAGTTAGGCTTGTCCAATAGAAAAGATTGCCCTGAGAGAAAACCCTGTGTGACAATGCATCCTGGCGTTCTTGCTCCAATTGCCCTTCTGAGACCTCGATTAGGAAAAGCGAATCGTAAGTTCCAACGGATATTGTCCTAGTCTCTAGAGTGGCCCCACTCTCATCAGTGGTAATGGTGCCCGGAGAGTTGATTGAAAATGAGAGGATATTCCAGTAATCCATGTCGTCAGGGATTCCTCCTCCATCGACGGAGTTTCCAGCAATCCAGAATTGGACAGCACCGACGTCTTCACTCGGGGAGTTCCAGTTGATTTGCCAAATCCCATCCACACTCGGGTCAGAATGAGAGGCATCGTCGGTGCGTCCCTCGGCATAGCGTATTTCCTGCTCTTCCGCCCATGTGAAATTACCGATAGAGTCCGATGAAATCAAAAAACCTGCATGCGCGTTCCCTTCACCCCCTGAGAGTGTTAGAGAGTCGGCCACACGAATTGTCAGTTGGTACTGTTCCGATGGTTCATACATTAGTGGCACACCGGTCACCATAACAACAGCACGATCAGATGGGGCTCCATTATTGTGACAAGTACACCCATACTTCACAGTCAACTCGTCATTGGAATTGTAAGCACCTGGACCATTGCTCATGCCTAGTGCTGGGAGTGACAACGCAGCCACTATTACTAGGCAAGCCAAGACTCTTCTGGCACTCATTCCCACACTATCACCGTGCCTTTCTCCGAGTCGATGTCAAATAACGGTTGGGGGTACTAATCCTCAGAACTCCTTGATAGCCGCATTTAACTCATTCATCATCTTCTTCCCATCCCCGAATAACATCATCGTCTTGTCTTCGAAAAACAGATCGTTGTCGACACCTGCGTATCCAACAGAGAGGCTCCTCTTAATTATCACAACTACCCTTGCCTTGTCGGCATCAATAATCGGCATCCCACCGAGTGGACCCTCTCCGGTCCTAGCAACTGGGTTTACCGTGTCATTGGCACCAATGACTAGTGCTACATCAGTTTCCGGGAGTTCTGAGTTGATTTCATCCATCTCAATAAGTTGCTCGTAAGGTACGCTTGCTTCGGCAAGCAGGACATTCATGTGACCGGGCATTCTTCCTGCAACTGGGTGTATCCCATACAGCACTTCTACACCTTGGGCTTCCATTTGGTCAGCGAATTCCTTCACGGCATGCTGGGCCTGGCTTACAGCCATACCATAACCAGGTATGATGATGCATTTGCTGATCCCATCACATACCATTGCAACCTCTTCTGGGTCGCTCCCGACCTTTGTACGGGTTACTGATTCCCTGCCCCCCCCTCCAAAGGACTTGAAGAGGACTGCTGTAAGAGTTCTATTCATGGCCTTGCACATAATGAATGTGAGGATAAGTCCAGCTGCACCGACCATAGAGCCGGCAATAATCAATACATTGTTTCCTATGACGAAACCTGTGAATGCTGCTGCTATCCCGGACATGGAATTAAGCAAACTCACTACAACGGGCATGTCAGCACCACCAATTGGTACCACGAAGAGTATTCCAAGCAAACAAGAAAGTAATACTAGCGAATATACGTAGTCATAGTTATGCGGGTCTTGAACTGTAAGGACGATGAGTGAAAAGCATGAAAGGAGTATCGCACCCTTAACAAAATTCAGCCATGGCGGTCCCCACGTTGGGAAATTAACCCACTTACTTCTACCTCGTTCGTCCTTCTTAGTGAAAGGAATGTAGAATCCCCCCCTCAACTTACCCATTGCCATGAGGCTGCCGGTCAGGGTGACCCACCCCACTATTCCAGAAAGGCCAATTGCTACCCAGGTCGCGTATAATTCAACTCCGGGTTCGGGGATTTCTGAGTTCTGGAGCCTCTTGAGTACCTCAGACAAACCGACAAGTGCTGATGCGCCCCCTCCAAAACCATTGAACAAGGCAACCAATTCAGGCATCTCTGTCATACCAACGCGCGTGGCCATGAAGTATCCAATCGTTGAGCCAATCACTAGGCCGCCGATAATTAACTCGTATCCAATTACTTCCTCAGTATACATCTTCACAAGCGTAACCAGTACCGCAAGAAGCATGCCATATGCCCCTAGCATGTTACCCTGTGGAGCAGTTCTAGGGCTGGATAGTCTCTTAATACCTAGAATGAACAATGCTGCTGAAACCAGATATCCAATGTCCCACACAACTGAGTCTACCATTAGTTCCCACCTCTTCGCTTCTTACCTGCAATCATCTCCAGCATCTTGTTGGTGACCATGAACCCGCCAACAACATTGATTGTTGCCATTATCAATGCGATGAAGGCCAGCCATGATGCTGTTCCGGGATCCCCATTGTTGAACTCAGCATTTGAAAGAATTAGTGCTCCGACAATAGTAATCCCTGAAATTGCATTCGCCCCGGACATTAGAGGTGTGTGCAAGGTAGGGGGGACCTTGCTGATCAACTCAAAACCAAGGAAAATAGCCAATACGAAAACCGTGATGCTAGCAACTAGTGTGGTCAATGTCAACATTGGGCAACTACCTCCGAGAGTCTCGTCTGCTTAGAATGGATCTCACCATTATGGCATAAGAGGACGCCCCCCATTCCGGAGACATAGAAGTCGTCCCCTTCTGGAGCACCGACAAGAATCGCATCATCCATATCAATTCTAATCGCATTATCATCTACTAATGTTGAAAGGAAGGTAGTCATATTATTCGAGAATAGCATACTTGCTGTTGAAGCCAGCTCACCGGCGAGATTCTTAGTCCCTACTATGGTGATGCCGTTCTCTGTGGTGACTACTTCCCCCGGGATGGTTAACTCGCAGTTCCCGCCAACGTCTGCATTCATGTCTACCACAACTGAGCCTGGTTTAAATGAAGAAATAGCACTGGAAGGTACTGTGATAGGTGCAGGTCTACCGAAGATTCTGGCGGTTGTCACAATTACATCAGCATCGCTCGCAACTTGGCAAACAGTATCGTTAACTTTCTGAATAAATTCTGGCGTTAGGGGCTTAGCATAACCAGACTCGTCCTCGAAATCATCCATCCCATCAACTTCAATGAATCGCCCACCTACTGACTCTATTTGTTCGGCTGCGGATTTGCGTACATCCGACGCGTATACCACAGCACCAAGCCTCTTTGCAGTTGCTATTGCTTGGAGTCCAGCAACACCGGACCCCATGATAACGAACTTGGAAGGCCTCACAGTTCCAGCGCTAGTGGTCATCATAGGGATGCCCCTGGGAACGTGGGCTGCACCGAGTAATACGGCTTTGTATCCAGCTAGGTTGTCTTGGCTAGAATTCACATCCATGGCCTGTGCACGGGAAAGGCGCCTGGGAATCATATCCATACTAATGAGAGTAATTCCGGCATCTACGCATGTCTTTACAGAGGAGGGGTTCCTGAACGGATCGGCTACACAGGCAATAATCTGACCCTGTTTCAAATTGGATGTGTCAGGCATCGATATTGATACCACCACATCACAAGACAATGCATCTTCACGACTGGAAACGGTGCTACCCGCAGCCTCATAATCCGAGTCACTATTGTGTGAAATTATTCCGGCACCCGTCTCGACAACTACTTCGAAGCCCATTTTCTTCAATTTCTTTAACGAGGCTGGGACAATTGAAACCCTGTTCTCACCCTCAACTTCTTTCAACACCCCTACTCTCATCGTATCGCCAATCTAAATTACAGTTGAATCCAATTGATGGCCGTTATTGAAACCGTCGGCTCGGAAATTTCACTGGGATATCAGCCGAAGATTATGAGATATCCTATTCCGAAAACTGCGACATCGCAGATTGCATGCGATAACCAACAAACCCAAATTGATTTGTGGCGAATGTACAACCAGGACCAAATCGCTGCAGCGGAGAGTAGGCCAAATGAAGCCATGATGGTTTGCCACCATAAGAATCCGAAGTAATGGAGTGCAATTGCATGATGCAATGTGAAAAGTCCTGCCGACAGAATGATCGCTGCGATTTCACTCCCGAGTAAATCAATACCCTTGGTAGTGACAAACCATCTGAAAACATACTCCTCAAGTAGGCTATTCAAGAAAATCCAGTACAACATACCAGCAATGTATATTCGAATGTTGGTTAATCCAGTAGTTTCCATTTCGGCCAACATTGCTTTCGTATCTATGGAATCACCAAATATATACCACATCAAGATAATTATGGCAGACATAAGAAGGCCAGTGATGGCGCCCATTGCCAGACCTTCCTTGTCGGCCGGCGAACGGGAAATTTCTCTGCCCTCAACGCGTAGAAACCAGTATGCTGGGGCAATTAGGAGCCACAATTTACATGCCATGAAAAATATCTGTGAGGTTAATTCATCGTCATTATAGTTCAATGTAAAAAGAATAGAAATGGTAGGAATGAAAGAAACCAAACTGATGGCTACGATTGGGTGATGCTTGGAATCCATGACTATCCGTTATGTGCGGTACTGAATATGCTTCCTACGTCGCAGCAAAGTTTGCTCGGCAAAGGGCTAAGAATGGTGTCATAGGCGAAAGAACATGACAACAGGTGCAAGGAAGGTTGCAGTAATTGGGGCGGGCAATGTAGGTGCTACATGTGCATTCGTCTTGGCTGAGAGGAAAGTTGGAAAGGTTGTACTTCTGGACATATACGAAGGATTTGCCAAAGGTAAGGCTCTAGATATGAGCCAGGGCGGGAGGATTCTGAACTATGATGGCAGGGTTACCGGAACCAAGGACTATGCAGATATTGCTGGTTCCGACGTAGTCGTGGTGACATCAGGATTTCCTAGACAACCGGGGATGAGTAGAGAAGATCTGATAGGGAAAAATGCAGATATTGTTTCCCAGGTCGGCGAGGGGATTAGGGAACACGCTCCGGATTCAGTTGTAGTCATGGTCACAAACCCGCTAGATCTAATGACATACCATATGCAGAAAATCACTGGATTCCCACACAATAGAGTCGTGGGGCAGGCAGGAATCTTGGATAGTGCAAGAATGACTCACTTCATCTCCGAATCGGTGGGTTGCAGCAATGAGGATGTTCAGGCAATGGTTCTCGGCGGGCACGGGGATACAATGGTCCCACTGCCGAGATACACCACAGTAAACGGAATCCCGGTAACCCAACTCCTCAGTGAAGAGGAAGTTATGGCGATTTGTGAGAGGACTGCAAGTGGCGGTGGGGAGATTGTGAAGCTCCTGGAGAAGGGGAGCGCATTCTATGCCCCTGGCAGCGCAGCAGCGATAATGGCTGAGGCTATACTCGACGATAGGAAGAGGGTGCTTCCTTGCAGCACTTATCTCAATGGAGAGTATGGCATGGAGGACATATACATTGGAGTCCCTGTAATTCTGGGCAAAGATGGTGTTGAGAGGATTATCGAACTAGAACTGGAACCTCACGAGTTAGAGAGCCTACAGGGTTCGGGCGCATTTTACAAAGAGCAATTAGGTTCGATTCTGGGATATTGAGCATAATTGGGATGAGAACGTGGCTACTGAGTATGTTCACCTAGAACACGACGGGAAATTGCTCCTAGTTGATCTGGAGGGTAAGGGACCGGCCAAACCTCAGATGGGAAGGAGTCTCCTCGATGGTGGATTTATCATTAGACTACCAACACCTGATGAGGTGTCTGCATTGGGAATTAGATGGGATCTAAGACGGACTAATAGAATTAGGCTTAATGCAACCGACTACGTAATCAACCATGGAATTCCGGAAATCCCCTGGCCCGAGGATTGGGCCTGGAAGGATTCTGTAATCAGTGATAGTGCAGTGGACCCAGTTGCTAGAGAATCGGTCTATCGGACAATCCACAGGGTAGTTAGCAAAGTTGTAATCACTAATTCAAAACATGAAATCCTAATGGCAAAGGTATCGAGAGGATTCTTCACTGGATGCTGGACGCTTCCTGGTGGATTCGTAGACTATGGCGAGCACCCTAGAAATGCTGCTGTGAGGGAGGCAATGGAGGAGTTGGGGGTTAGAATCGTAATCCCCGATCCCAGAGGTGAATCCGGGACAGTTGTTGATGGTGATGATTTGGGGCTTGTCCAGACTGAGATATTCAACGACGAAGGGATAAACTGGGTTTCTTTCACTTATCGCTGTGAGACTGATTTGGACGACCAGGAAATTATTCCCAAGGATGATGAAATTGAGAAGGCAGAGTGGTTTTCCAAGGAAGAAGCTCTGAAGAAGGCTGTTTCGAAGTTTGATATAGAGGCAATAAACAGAGTTTGACTACGGATTGAATAAGAAGTCTATGCGCAAAGTGAATAGAAGATTTGCCGAATTATTAAATCGGGTTCTCGAAATTTGGTGGGCCTGCCTGGATTCGAACCAGGGTCTATTGCTCCCAAAGCAACAAGCATAGACCAGACTAACCCACAGGCCCCTAGGAAATTAATGCGAACGACGAATCGTCATGAACTTTGCTGGAGCCAAGACCACGAGTCGCCATCATTCCGGAGGAGGATTCCTTCCATCTCAGCTTGCCCAATCATATGTTCGGAAGATGGTTCGCAAATTCCTTTCTTAGTCAATTCCCTGTCAAGTGATGAAATTGTAAGAATGCCGCGGTGATCAGTTGCATCATGCATTGCCTGAATTGATTTGGAGCGGAAATTTCCAGAATTTTGGGAACTATCGACTGTTAAATTATCCTTCAACATCATCCTATTTGCGATTTCTTGTGAGATTTCCCTAGGCAGGTTTGCATTGGATACAGCAACGGATAGCTGACGCGAGTCTTCAAAATTCGAGATTGAAATGGATCTCAATGAACCACATCTTGTGCAAGACGCCGAATTAGCAGCGTTGCATCCGAATGCGTGTCCGCACTCGCATCTTCGTAATTGCCATTCGCCGCTCACGTATATTCTCAATCAAGCAGGTTCATCACTTTGTCGTGGTAAAGATGAACATCTATGGCCCTCTAAGGGTACTAATTATGAATGCCGTTAGATGGTTGGCTCTTGGTACCTCCTTGATGCTAGTGGTTATCTCATTGGTAATCATGGTTGTAGAAAGAACGATTACGGCTGAGGCATGGGCGATGCTCCTACTAGCACCCATTCCTGCAGGTATTGCTGTAACTACTAGAAATGGCAGAAATATTCGGACTTCTGAGATTGTCGATTGGCCAGAAGAACATGATTTGGAACAGAACAAAACTATTGGCGACCCTTCTGAGGCGGGATTCGATGTACCGGTTCTGTGATTCATGACAGACGTAGTGTCTCAAGATTTGCAGGGGCGTACGTCTGTACCTTGAACCTCTCACGTAAGCCCATTCTGAAAGCATTACATGTCTGTGGATCGCCATGATGGCAGATAATTTTTCTTGGGGTCGGATTCAAAGCAGAAACATAATCCATCAATTGATTCCTATCCGAGTGTCCACTGAAGCCATCGATGATTACCATATTGCATTTTACATCCAGCATTAATGTCTGCCCCTTGTCCATCAAAGGTACATGCGAGTGCCCCTCCTGAAGCCTCCTCCCCAGTGTCCCGGAAGCCTGGTAGCCGACGAAACATAGTGTATTCCCTGGCTCAGGCGCCCAGTGCTTAAGATACTCGATGATGGGGCCACCAGTCATCATACCACTGGTGGCTAGGACTATGCAAGGACTTGGGTCGAGTAGGATGGACTCTCGCAACTCGCGTGAGTCTACTTGCTTGAACCAGGAAGAGTTGAATGGATTCTGATCCCCTCCCCTAAGCATGCTCTTCTTCAACTCTCTATTCAAGAAATTAGGATGGCTGGAATGGATAGCACTTGCCTCGCTAATCATCCCATCAACCCAAACTGTCACGGGGGGGACTCTGCCGGACTTGAAGAGCTCATCAATAGCTAACATCACCTCTTGGGATCTACCTACTGCAAAAACTGGGCAGAAAATCTTGCCCTTTCTGTTCAATGTGTCCGTGACAAGATCCTGTAACTCCTGGCTAGCCTGCTGTCTAGTTGGTTGGATGCTCTGAGGACTTCCATAAGTGGATTCAATTACCAGGGTATCCACCTTTGGGAAGCGAACGGTAGCCGCATCGAAAAGCCACGATTTCTCATACTTGATATCACCTGAGAATAGAAGCCTGTGTTCCGATTTACCTTCACCAATCTGCATGTAAACACTTGATGAACCTAGTATGTGTCCAGCATTCTCCATCGTCATCTTGACATCAGGAGCGATATCTGTCTTGTCACCCCAGTTGACGTCGACTACGTGCTTAATGCACTCTTGTATATCGGCCTTGGAGTATGGTGGTTCATTTCCCTCCGCTTGTGAGACTTTGATGTAATCAATCTGGAGTAGAGTCATCAAATCACGAGTGGGCGGTGTACAGTAGACAGGTCCCTTGTAACCATACCTGAATAGAACAGGGAGCATCCCTATGTGATCCACGTGAGCATGGGTGATAACTACGGCATCTAAATTGTCAAGCGGAAGGAGTTCGGGGGCTGCGAAGAATGGTTGAACCTCATTTTGGTTATTTGTTGGTTTGGCCCCAACATCAACGAGAACCTTCGACTCATTGGTAGTGACAAGATGCATGGCTCTGCCGACCTCTCGATATGAGCCCAGAGCAGATACACGGACCCACGGTTCACCGGGTCGTTGTGGCCGGTAAATCCTTGTTCCAAATTTCTTCAAGAGTGATTTACGCTCATCAGCTAGTTCCTTTCGGTATCGGCGAATGTCGTGTTGAGTGCGACTTTCCCTTGCGGGGGCACGGTCGACCTTAACCAGCCAACCAATCTCATCCCTCAGGGCATTGATGTGTGCACCCTTTGGACCGACTGCTGAAGATGGGTCGTCACATTCCAATATAACCTCTGATAATGCGGGATCCAACCATGTGTTTCTCACCTTTGCCTCTGGAGGTATGATTCGATTAACTGCATCATGAACTGCAGCATCGTCAGCTAGAATGTCTGAATGCGGCCTAACAACGACCCTTCTTTTGATAGTCTTGGCAATTCGCACCGTAAGACTCTCACTACCACCGGTGAATCGACCTGGTTGCTTGGTAATTATTGAAATGGAACCCGCTTCCAAGGTCACCTCTGATTCAATATCGTCAGGTATCAGTTTGGAAATCTTCCTCTTAATTTCCGGTAGGGTCAGTCTCATAGTATTCTCCTCTTTTCCACAGGCAACTTGGCCAAGTCGGCGCTAGGCCGGGAATGTAATCAAAGCGAAGAGAGAAGCTCGCTGACTTCCTCTTCGGATAGTTGGGTGAACCCGTCTTCTTTGGTAATAAAGGCTAGATCCATTCCATTTCCACTTGCTGCATCTCTCTGAGCAGATGCTAGGAGAGCCTTTGCAGCAACGGACAAGGCCTGCTGTTTGGACATCCCCTCCTTGAATTGATCCTCTAGTACCCCGTACATGTATGGGCTTCCTGATCCTGTTGCACAGTAGACATCGGGGATTGATCCTCCAGCCGAGTCGATACTATAGACGCTTGAACCAGAGGGATCGACCCCCACAATTAGCAGCTGGACGTAGTGTGGTCTGCCGGAGAGAATGTTTGCAGTGAATGTCGCTGCTCCCTTAACGGTCATATGTGCATCCCTCTTTAGTTCGTACAACTTCAACTCTGCGGCAAGGACTCTGGAGAGGGATTGGGCGTGTCCAACAAGACCCGCTGTAGTCAGTGCAATGTTGTCAGATATCCTGAATAGTTTTTGAACGGATTTATTCGCGATGAAATGACCCATTGTTGCCCTGTGGTCTGCACCAACAACTACCCCACCATCGTAAGTAATGCCAACTGTGCTGGTGCCAGTCTTGATTGCGGTAGATGTTGCGTCCATACTAATCACCGGCGGAGTTGCCAGTGATATTGACTAAAATCGACCCCTTATCAATGCGACGGGGGGTGGGGCTGCGAGAAAATGTATTACAATGGCCAGATATATTTCGTCAAAGTAGAAGGTATGAAGCGTCAAATGAATGTCGTAACTGCGTGCGTTCGGACGACAAAGGCCCTAAATGGGTTGAAATGCCAAGTATTTCTGATCAGAGCAACGGCAGTATTGAGCCCGGTGAACCTTATCACGACTTAGGAATGAAGTTCCCGCATGCTCCTGTTCCCCGAGCCCAGAGCGATGTGATAGTTCATAGGGCCTTACTGGAGGATGTTACGGGTATAGCTCAACTTATGGATTGGATATCCGATGGGGATATCGTAATCGTAGAAATGACTGATTTGATGACGAGAGACATGGAATTGCAATTGGCAGTTGGTAGAATCCAGGAGTTTGTGGAAGGTGACATGCGTGGACAACTGGTACGCCTGGGTAATGCAAGACTGCTCCTACTACCACCTTCTTTCGATAGTGCGAGAGTGAAGTAATCATGCAGAGCGAGGTAGACGCGCCCTGTCCGCAATGTGAGGAAGGGGAGACTTTGACCATGCTAGCAATGAACTCTGAAATCCCATATTTCGGAGAACATACGCAGATTACCGTCTTGTGTTCATCTTGCGGTTGGAAGCACACGGATTTTATTCCATCAGATGGGGAAAAACCTGGATTTTCATCTCTGGTTGTCGATAATGAACAAAAGATGATGGTGAGAGTAGTAAGATCATCATCGTGCACCATAAGGATTCCAGAGCTAGACCTTGAAGTCTCCCCCGGTGGTTCATCTAGTGGATACGTGACAAACATAGAAGGTGTGATAAATCGATTTGAAAATGCAATCGGGACGATAATTCGAGGTGATGATGGTAAGGAGGGAGAAATTGCTATGCAAATCTTGGAAAGATTGCATCATGCTAAAGAGGGCAAGGGGGAGATCAGTGTAGAATTACTTGATCCCCGTGGTAGGAGCCAGATTATCCATGGTGAAGCGAAATCGAGGGAATTGAATGATGCCGAGAGCGAGGGCTTGGAAACAGGCCCCGAGATTCCAGTATTCGATCTAAGCTAGATTGCATCGGGTGCCAGGAACTCGTCCACTCTATCTTCCCACTGGGCCCTCTTCTCCGAGAGTTCGGACAACCACGCGGTAGCGCTATCGATACATAGTTGCTTTATCTCACCAGCCAGTAATCTGCCACTTTCGTATTCGGCCTGAATCTCATGCAATGCTTTGTCATCGTCTTCAAAGAAGAATTGTAAGTATTGGAATGCTACGTCCTTGGATACATCGCCACCGTGCCTACGATGTTCCTCGACTGTAGGCTGCCCGCCACTAATCGCCCTCTTGACCTTCTTCGTCATGACTCCTACGTCATCGTCCATGAAAATCGTACTTTCCGGTTTTGAAGATGACATCTTATCACCAGTCATACCTACAGCAAATCTATGGTATGTTGAGCATGGTGGCAAGAGTCCCATACCACCCATCTTCCTCTCCTTTGAGAGCAACTTCATTCTAATTCGGAATTTGTCGGCTGATGTTGCAGCGGGAATCTCAATAGTTCCGTGCTTGGGGTTTGATTTTACATCGGAGAATCCCAGATCGATTATTGAAGATTCTAGATTTGCCATCATAGACTTTCTCGAAACCATGTCAACCTTGCCTGAATCTGTGACTCCTAGATCTGAACGATTGCCATCTTGAATAGAGAGTGCGACTGTCAGTCCTCCGGACTTTCTTTGCTTTACGTTGAACCAGTTACTCTTCTGAGTAATGTCCCTAGTCAGTCTCAGGTGTGGGTCCTGATCAACACCTACTGGAACAACGATTGGCCGCAGGCCGCCGTACTCATCCATCTGCGGGTGTACTATGTCACCGACTTGTACGAGAGGCGCTTGGACATGGGCTAGATTTGTCTCACCGTTAAACCCGTAGATCGCCTCGAATTCAGAAAGATTTGTTCTCTGGCCTAGAGTGAAGGCCAGCCTCTGAACAGCTGGCCTACTGCTCTGAAAGTATACACTAGTGTTGTCTGGATCAAGCCCCAATGCGGCATAGTTGAGTACGTATTCACGTAATGCAGTCTCACGACCCTCTGCAAGTGAAGTGCCACGGGTTGCAAGGGCCTCTAGGTCGGCAACAGCAACCGTGACATCCGCACCTTGTTCCTGAAACCATCGAACTTGATCAATTACCATGCTATGCCCTAAATGCATCCGTCCACTTGGCATCAAGCCAGTAAGGACGCCGAATGGGTCTCCGACACTCATGCAATCAACTACAACATCGAGATCCCTGTGTCCGAAAACTATGCCTCTACGATGGAGCATCCCCGGATTTGGCAAGGAGTCTGGATTAACAGAAGACAACCCAAACTGGCTGACAATTCGGTCATAGTCAGTTGATTGCTCAGATGACCAGGGGTCTATCCTTCCGGCCTTATCCATGTAATGCGGCATGTATTGCACCCAATCAAGGCATCGCTAATAGTAGTGCAAAAATTTGCGGACAGTTACAACGAATAACACCGCCGTACCCCGAAAGGTGTGGGCGCCATACACTGCTTCGGAGTAGGACTAGTAGGTTCCTATGTAGCTAGGAAATTTGCAGAGTCAGGTTTTACTGTCCATGCCTACGACCCCCAACCACATCGTGTTATGGGGGTTCCAGGTATCGAAATTCATCATCTAGAACTCGATGAAGACCCTATAGATCTGATGCTGGAACTAGTATACTCACGGGATGGCATTACATTCGAACCGGATAGTGACATAGTGGTCAATATGCTACCTGGTGACATCGGGCATTCAAGCACAACATCACTTGCAGAGTTGCCATGGAGGACCGTTGACCTAAGTTTCAGCGAGTTCACGCCTGACAGAGATGATGAGAAGGCCAAGGAATACGGAGCAACAATCCTGTGGGATACAGGAATAGCACCTGGCCTATCCAATATGCTTCTTTCGTTGGCTTACCGGGAGATGGGGGCGTTGAAGAATGGAGAAGTGAGAGTCGGGGGCAATCCAACGGGTCCCACGGAGGGTTGGAACTACATGGCACCATTTTCACCAATTGACGTAGTAGCTGAGTATACTAGGCCTGCTAGGGTAATCAGAGATTCTGAGCTAGTGACGTTGCCGGCACTCTCAGAGAGGCACGAGATAGAAGTGCCCGAGAAAGGAAAAATGGAAGCCTTCCTGACAGATGGTCTTAGGAGCGTCCTAACCACAATTCCCGCAGTGGACCTTTCCGAGTATACCGTTAGGTGGCCCGGGCACATTCAAAGGTTCATTGATCAGAGAGAGTCTGGGAAATTAGATATTCAGAGCCTCACAACCGAATGGCAGTACAACGAAAAAATACCTGAGTTCACCTGGATGGAGGTTACTGCAGAGAGCCATGATGGGAGGATAATGACTTGGCGCGTGCAGGATCACGGTGGCGATGATGGGCATTCAATGGCTAGAGCCACGGGTCTAGTGACAATATGCTGTGTCGAAGAGTGGCTCAACGATCCCAATATGCTTCCACCGGGAGTTCACCCCCCTGAAGCACTTTCTCCCGAAGCAGTGGGGAGAATAGTATCCCGAATGATTCGTGAAGGCGTGGAAATCGAAGGGCCTTTGATTAGTGGTCCTGAACTCTAGAACCCCAGAATTGGTCGTTTCTAAGTAGAAAAACTATCGAAAGTGGAACGGCAATGAGCATCGTTAGAGCGAAAAGGGGCAATTTCCAACCGACTACGTCGTCAGTTGGCCTCTCGACCAACCACGTGAAGGTTAGTTCCGTACCAGAGAAATCCTGAGTCCACCTGAAAAGATTAGTTGTGTGGTGACCGACGATCGTAATCGAATAGTCGAGGTCGTTGAATGTGGCCATCGGAGTAGTTTCAACAATATCGGTACTAGTTTCGAGTTCAACAATTACCGTTGAATGGGGATATTGGGTTACTATAATTCCCCCCTCAACGTGACGCCACCCAATAACGAGTTTGCGTTCGTTTCCAGTAAGCAATGGCAGAGATTTTCCCTCGGAATCAGACACATCTGCCACAGTGGATTCGAATGCGATCATCACAGTACCGGGAACTGACCAAGTGCCCGTTCCGACTTGCTGGGGGGATGAATCGATAGTAATTGTAGAGCCATTCACAAACGCCGTAGTCGAGATTCCCGATTCTCTGTGATTATGCCACTCCCCCCAAGTTGTGAACCAAACCGGTTGCTGCTCGATCCAGGAAATGACCTCCTTGTCCTCGCGGACACGTAGATCGCCGATTCGAGCCCTCCAGTGAACGCTTACTAGGGAGTCCTCCTCAGCCGATTCAATCAGTGATTTATCGGCTACTCCCTTCTCCAGACTGGCACCATTCCTATTTGCAATAGACAGGCCTTCGGGAGCCTCTTCGACCATGTCACCAACGATCTGAAATCCGGAGTTTTTCAGAGAGGCTCCCAATTCGGCGTTAATGACATCTGAATCTATTCCGAATGAAATGGGGCTATTTCCCCATCTTGAGGCGTTTGTTTGCCCTTCGAGGTATTCCTTGCATGCAGCAATGACCCATGGCTCATCGATCGTCACTATGCCCTCATAGCCTTGGCATCCGAACTCATCACCGCTAGCCAGACGTTCTTCAGAAATTACGCTTGAGAGCCAAGTATCGGTGCCCCATTCACCTGCAATTGTAGGAGCAATAAGTGGTATGAAAAGCAATGCAGAAACAAGCAGTGTTTGCAATTTCCCCTCCATAGCACTCTCTGATTGTTTTGCTTATTCAACGTATTCAACTGTAAACTATGAAACAGGGTACTACTGGCGGGGGGCATGGGTCTTTCCGATGGGTCGCTGGAGAAGATTTCTTCTTGGGTCGGGCTAGAAGGAACTGGTGAGGGTTTCTCTACACCACTAATTTACAGATTCCTTGAGAAGTATGTCCCGGCAATACTGAGGTCAATAACAAATGTGCATATCAGAGGGGCGCACAAGGTCCCGATGGAGGGAGCGGCAATTTTCTGTGGTAACCATCTGGGAAATCTGGACCCTTTCATCAAGATCCTCGCATCCCAGAGGCCAATTCATTTCATGGCCAAGGAAGGGCATTTCGAAAGGCAACCCACCAGATTTGTTATGATCTCGACCGGACAGATCGAGACCTTCAGAGAACATGGCGGGAGGGATGCCTTGGCTAGGGCAGTTGATGTGATCCAGAGTGGACGTTGTCTGGGAGTGTTTCCCGAGGGAACCAGATCCAGGAGAGAGAGCCCCCCGCTGCTTCAACCGGCAAAGACTGGTTTCGCAAGGCTTGCAGCGAGATTCCCCAATGTCCCAGTTGTTCCGGTTACCATGTCGATTGGGGCGAGAGACTTCATGCCACAGGGAAGTAAATTCCCCAAGCCATGGAAGAGGATCGAGTTGATTGTTGATGATCCCATTACATTCGCTGAGTGGGCACAACACCCAGAAGGCGGAGGAATCGACGATAACTGGGTGGTGGGGGTGGCGGAGCAAGGAATCGCGCAGAGGCAGGATGCCATGAGGTCCCTTTACAGGAAATTCGCGGATCAGTTTATTGAGACCCAGAAAATGAGGGGCGCCCCTTAGCGCATTCTTGATGGACTACCTGCTCGCACCGTGTATGGTACATGGAGCAGTATCTCGATCTACTGAGGAGGATTCTCGATGAGGGCGCAGCCAAAGGCGATAGGACTGGGACCGGGACAGTTTCCGTATTTGGGCATCAAATGAGGTTCGATCTATCTGAGAGTTTTCCAGCTGTTACCACGAAGAAGGTCCACTGGCCCAGTGTAATTCATGAGTTGCTTTGGTTCCTCTCAGGAGAGACCAATATAGCATACCTGAAGGAGAACAATGTAAGAATCTGGAATGAGTGGGCAGATGAAAATGGTGATCTCGGGCCGGTTTACGGAAAGCAATGGAGGTTCTGGGAGTCAAATGATGGTAAGGCCATTGACCAAATCGAAGGCGCAATAGATCTGATAAAGAACAACCCTCGAAGTAGAAGGATCATCGTTTCTGCATGGAATGTAGGGGAATTGGAAGAGATGGCGCTGATGCCATGCCATGCCTTCTTCCAGTTCTATGTGAATGAGGGGAAGTTGTCCTGCAATCTATATCAGAGGAGTGCCGATGCTTTCCTAGGTGTGCCATTCAACATATCATCGTATAGCCTCCTAACCTGCATGATTGCCCAGGTATGTGGGCTGGAGCCCGGTGAGTTCGTTTGGACTGGCGGTGACTGTCACCTCTATCTCAATCACATGGAGCAAGCTAAGATGCAGATTGAGAGGGAGCCACGGGAGCTTCCGACTTTACTACTCGACCCATCCATTTCCAACATCGATGAATTCAGATACGAGCACATAACTATCGAAGGATATGACCACCACCCTCACATATCAGCCCCCATTTCCATATAGTGATACCATGAAGATGGCAATGATCGTCGCAATGGACGAGGATGAGAACATAGGTTCCTCAGGCGAGCTCCCTTGGCGACTAAAGAGCGACATGATGCGATTCAAGACCCTTACAGAGGGAGACGGTTTCAATTCAGTAATCATGGGCAGGAGGACCTGGGACTCGCTTCCTGATGAATTCAAGCCCCTTCCTGAGAGGGCCAACATAGTGATGTCTAGGGATACGAACTGGAATGCTGACGGAGCAGACACGGCCCTATACGTCGGTAGGGCAATTGAGATTGCATTTGCAGAGGGCAGTGAAGAGTGCTGGGTCATTGGTGGATCGCAGATCTATGAGATGTTCCTAGACAGGGTGGAAGAGATCCACGTAACTACTGTCCACGTCAGTGGTAGCGGTGACATTTCCTTCCCCAAATGGGACAGATCGGATTGGTCCGAGACAGTCATTGAGCAAACAACAGTGGATGAGCACAATGAACATGCGACAACATACTCGGTATGGACAAAGAGTTGATTTGCCCTACTTAGCCCCTAAACCATGATGAAACAATTATTTGTGGCAGTCATGCTCATCTTTTGCCTTCTCTCGGGATGATCGATGTTCGTAGGCAGAGGTGCTTGTGACTTACCTGACCCTCGAACCAGATATGATATCACCCTCGGTGGTCAGAACCTTGACCCCGCCTTCACCATCGTCTGCAGCAAGGATCATCCCCTCAGACAATACCCCTCTGAGCTTCCTGGGCTCCAGATTAGCTACGAATACAACGTTCAGACCCTCCAAGTCAGATGGCTCGTAATGCCCCTTGAGACCTGCACAGACAGTTCTAGTGGAGTCTGTTCCTTCATCGATTGTGATCACGAAAAGCTTGTCCGCATTGGGGTGGTCCTCCACGGAGACAATCCTCCCCGTTCTCATCTCAACCTTCATGAAATCATCGAAGTCGATGTAATCCCCTCCTTTCTCGGGAGGGGCAGGAGAGTCATTGTCCTTGCTGTCAGACAATGATTCCTCGCTCTCTAGTATTTCTTCCAAGTCTAAACGTGCGAATAGTGGTTTAGGTGATTCTGGATTCCATGATAGTGGCTCCACCCCATTCATTGAGTCCTCCAATAGTATGGTGTCGATGTCGGACTCGTTCCCGAGCATCGACCATAGCCTCTCGGAGGAGAAGGGGATGAATGGCCGCATACAGACAGCTAGACAACTGCAAATCCTCCATGATAGGGCCAATGAAGAGAGGGATAGTTGCCTTTCTGCCGATTCCTCCCCTTTGAGATGCTTCCATGGAGCGGCTTCCTGAAGTACAGAGTTGCCGATCTGGGCGATACCCATGATGCTTCTCAGTGCCTCTTTGAAACGCTGCCTCTCCATCGAATCGATAGCGCTGGAGATCTTCTCGTTTACCGATGCGATTGTTTCCTTGTGTAACTCATTATCATCATAGGTCGCAAGTGGATTCCCCCCCTCACTCTGCAGACGATGCGTCAAAGTCATGACCCTGTGTACGAAATTGCCATATGTTCCGATTAACTCGTTATTCACCCTGTCAACATACTCATCCCACCTGAAATCTGTGTCATGTGTCTCTGGCATGTTGATGGACAGATAATATCGGAGTGCATCAGGATCATACCTCTCCAAGTACGACGGGAGCCAAACTCCATGTCTCCTGCTCTTGCTGAATTGACCACCCTGTAGCATCAGGTACTCGTTCGAAGAGACATTGTCCTCCAGAACCATCTGACCAGGACTTGGTTGGTGAGAAACCTCGCTTGCATCATTAGCATTCAGACCCATCAGTATTGCGGGCCAGATAATTGTGTGGAATGGGATGTTGTCTTTACCCATGAAGTAGATGTGCCGTGGGCTTTCTCCTTCTTCGGGGACCAACCACCAATTCTTCCATGCATCAAGCCCATCTGAATGCCCGGATGGGTCAGCGTAACGCTCGGCCCAGATACGAGCACATGTGTAGTATCCCTGTACAGCCTCGAACCAAACGTAGATTCTCTTAGTCCTCCAATCTTCACCTTCGAGTGGTATTTCTATGCCCCACTCGATATCTCTGGTAACAGCCCTCGGTCGAAGGCCCATGTCAAGCCAATTCTTGGACATAGAGCGTACGTTTGCCTTCCAAACACCTTTTCTCTCTAATGAATGAGCCTCCAATGATTCCTGGAAGTCATTAAGACGAAGGAAATAATGCTCTGTGTCCCTAACTTCGATATCAGACTCAGAGTCTAACTTAGAGCAGGGGTCGATGAGTTCGTGAGCCTCATAAGTGGCACCACAAGAGTCACACTGATCTCCCCTGGCACCATCCTCTGAGCACGAAGGGCACTTCCCCTCTACGTATCTGTCTGGTAGAAACCTGACCTTTCCATCCTTGTTGACTGAGCAATACTGCTGCATGGATTCGCGTTCTAGAAAACCAGAGTTAAGCAATTGGGCGAACACCTCCTGAACGATTTCCTTATGCATAGGGTCGGAAGTACGATTGTACAAGGCACCCCCAAATTCTATCCCCCGTGGATCAACAGGATTTACCCATGAGCAACCTAGATCGGCCAGGGCCTGGGTGTTAACCTCGTGGAACTTGTCCACGACGTCCTGGGGGCTAATACTCATCTCCTCTGCGGTTAGTGTGATTGGCGTCCCATGTTCGTCAGAGCCACTACACATCAGCACCCTTCTACCACGAGCACGCTCGTACCTATACTGAATGTCAGCTGGAAGGCAGTTTCCTGCTACATGACCAAGGTGAAGTGGGCCGTTTGCGTAAGGCCAGGCCATGAAAATAGTGACGTATCCCATTCTTAGCCCGAACGTTCCGTCAAGTTAGATATTTATGTCATGTTCGCCCGGAACAGCATGGAGACAAACGCTGTGGAAAACCAAACCGGGTCATTCTCAATACACACAAAGACTCCTAGAGGCATCAGAATTGGCTGATTACACCATGATGATCGCTTACGCCGTTCTGGCGTTGGGGGCCTCCTTCCTATGCAGTATACTCGAGGCGGTGCTGCTCTCGACCTCTCACGGACACATTGTGGCTTTGAAAGACACACATGCGAAGGTCAGTGCTACATGGTCGAAATGGAAAGATGACCCTGAGAGGCCCCTCACAGCAATTCTGACACTGAACACAATTGCCCACACAGTTGGGGCTCTTGGGGTTGGTTCAGAGGTCGAGAACAACTTCGAGGGAGAGTACGTTGTTGCGGGGTCGGCGGCAGTCCTAACCATCGCAATACTACTGTTGAGCGAGATCCTTCCAAAAACCATAGGGGCACTATACTGGAGGAGAATGACTGTTTCTTCCTACCACGTACTTGGTTGGTTGATGTGGGTACTCTGGCCGATAGTCGTCATCATTGAGTTAATGCGGGCCCCATTCCCACAGGTTGAGACTGAAACGGTAACTCGTAACGAGCTCTCAGTTCTAGCAGATATCGCTGAGGAATCGGATGTTATCGAAGAGGATGAGGAGGCTGTGATCCAGAATCTGTTGAAGCTGAGGGAGATGAAGGTCACCGAAATAATGACACCAAGAGTTGTGATGACTTCTGTGAAGTCAACTGAAACCGTCAAGGAAGTCATGGATAGGCTGCCTATAATGATTCATGGCAGGATGCCAGTTTTCGGAGAAAATGTGGACGAGATGTCTGGTTTGGTACTGAGGAGCGAGATTCTGAGGAGAGCTGCAGACGATGATTTCGATACCAAGATGAAGGATCTATGTAGAGTGATAGTTGCATGCGATGTGGACACATCAGTTGACAAGGCTCTTGACATCCTTCTAGAGAACAAGGAGCAGTTATTGGTAGCTAAGGACCAATTTGGGGGGACCGCGGGACTTGTAACCATGGAGGACATCATTGAGACTCTACTCGGTGTTGAGATTGTAGATGAGTCTGATCAAGATGCCATAGATGATGGGGTTCTCCATGAAGACATGAGAGAGTTGGCCAGGAGTAGGTACGACTCAGACGCTGAATAGAGTACTGTCACGTGTTGCAGGATTGAATTAAGGTGAGTCACTGACATCTATCTTCATAGAGTAGTGTCCTCTAATCAGTATGTGCAGAAAGGAAAGCCCGAATGGTGGGGCGAAGCAATAGCCCACCTTTCAGGAGACCCATTGCTCGGCGATATTGTACAATTGTATAGTGACGGATTCTTGACTGGGCGAGGCGAAATCTTCCAGACCCTGGTAAGAAGCATCGTTGGACAACAGATTTCGGTGAAGGCCGCGGATACAATTCACGGACGCGTGGAGGTGCTGTGCGGTGGAATCAGCAGGGAGGCGATTGGGTCCCGTACACTAGAAGAATTAGCATCTTGCGGACTTTCACAGAAAAAGTCCCAGTACATTCATGGAATCGCAATCAACGAAATCCCATTACTTCCAGTAGGCTTTGAAGAGATGGATGATGCTTCCATCCTCAAACATCTAGTCCGTTTCAAAGGAGTGGGGCCATGGACTGCAGAGATGATGCTCATTTTCTCACTGATGCGGCCCGATGTTCTTAGTCTGGGGGACCTTGGAGTTGTGAAGGGGATACAAGGCCTCGTTCCCGAGGCACTGACAAACAATGAGATGCGAGAGGTGGCTGAAGCGTGGCGTCCATTTCGGAGTGCGGCATGTTGGTTCCTTTGGAGGTCACTAGATCCGATTCCAGTGGAATACTGAAAGTTAACCTTCTGTAGTCCCGGAGTCTTCGTTAGACTCATTGTCAGACCACCATCCTTGGGCCTCGGAGTAGTCCCCAAGCTGCTCAAGCCTCTTCAACCAGCCCTTGGACTCTGCTGATTTGCTGGTCTTTACCATCCAAACTCCTCCGTATACGGTGTCCCAGAGTCCTAGATTGTCCCTCTTTAAACGGTAGAAAAGATAGTCCAGTAGAGGGGGGAATAGGAATGCTAACGAGGTCACCAGGAGAATCTGTCCGGTCTTGCTTCCGAAGCCCTCTGAGGTTGAGGTGAGTAACATAATCAGTCCTATCATCACCAATGGGAATGTGAGCCCCTTTAGGAAAAGGTATGACTGGTGAGGAGTACCCATCTTGGTGGTGATGAATGTAGTCCTACTGATCCAGTTCCCGACTGTCCGTCCAGTGGTGTACGGCATGAAGCCAAGGTTGAAGCTAATTAGAAGAATTCCCAGTAGGAAGGCATAGGTTGGGTCGAAGTAAGACCCCCATGCTGTTAGAACGGTAAGAGGTACGGTCCACCCGTATGAAACGGCGAAATCGGACCCCCTCCTGATTACCCTCTGACTTCGGGATGCCTCCACAAAGCCTTCTGGTAGTTCCTTGGCTGCACGGACTTTCTTCGCTCTCGGCTCCCTCTTCTTCCTTGGGGCCCTCTTCCTTCTGGATCTTTTCTTTGATTGAACCTGTTCTGGTTCAGGGGCGGTTTCAGCTGCGACGGGTTGTGGCTTGACCTCAGTTGCAGCTGGGACAACGTTGGTTGTTTCTCCGGTATTAATCTGGCCAGCTTTCTCCAATAGACCCATTCAAACACCATACCTGCTAGCAATGAGCTTGTACAAATCAAAATCATTAGATTCAGTGAATGACTTCATGACTGCATCGGGCAGGTCTACAAGCAGTTCATTAACCATCGTGAAGAACTCGCCCCTTGCTCCCTTATCGATGGCCTTTGGGTCATTACCGACTGCCTCGAATAGTTTGAATCCGTCCGATTCGATGAATTCTAGAGTCTTGTCATCGGGCAATTGGCCGAGGAGTCCATTCACCACCGTGAAGAAGTGTGAAAAATCCTCGTCGTAGCTCCTGAAGCTCTGGATAATTCCATTTACAAACTCGTCGAAATCCAACGATCCGGAGTTATCTTTGTCTGCGCTCTCGAAGAACTCTTGCATAGAGTCCAGATCTAGTTCGTCTATCTTGTCCGCAGAGACACCTGTCTTCTCCGCTACACGCCTCACGAAATCAGAATCTCCCATGGCCTCAAGGAATTCTTCTAGTGACATTTCATTTTTACTGGCCTCCGAGATAAGCTCAACTGTTGGCTTAATAGTAGCCAAATCGTCTTGATCCTTCTTCCTTAGAACGATAATCTCCCTGTCTAGATCGGAACCGAACCGGTCGGCATATCTGTCCATCAGAGAATCTCCTCGACCTGTAGAGATCCTGTCTATTCGGTTGTATATGCTATCTCTTGAACCACTCGATATCGAGGGGTTTGATGTCTTCCTCCTATCCCAAACTGATTTGAAATCAGAAGGTTGATCCGCAGATGGACTTGGAGAATTGCTAGATAGTGAATTTGCAGCGTCTAATAGGTCGCTATCGGCAGAGGTATCTGGCACAAAGCCGAACCGGGGAGGTGTTGGCATAGGGGGAAGTGTTGGAATCTCCGGCAATGGAACTTCTTGTTTTGGTATTGGCATGTTTATTCCAGGTGGAGGGGGTGGCAGTGGCTTGGGGGGGCCTTCAGAATCGGTATCAACGTCGTCCAACGGGTCAATCACGAATAGTTTCCGTAGTTCAACACTATTCAATATTCTGTGGCTTCGTAATTGAGATGAATCAATTATTCAGTGATTATGGAGAATCGGACTCATTTGCAAATCTCCGCCCAGCCTTTCAGACATAGGAACATTGCCATTGACTCCTTCACCTCTATTTCATCCCCTAATCTTGGTTCAACCCTATCCCCAGAGATCTCTGCCGTAACGTCTTCAGCCAGAATCCTCACCTTCACTGTCCCCCCTCTAAAGACCACTGCCTCTGAAAGAGGGTCGAATTTAGATCCGGAATCAGGGTCTAGCCTTTCTAGAGGCAACTCAGTCACGCGAAGGCCGGATTTTCCATGCAAGCTTCCTACCCATCTGATCACTCTCTTCGTATCTACGGTCACTACCTCGTCGGTCTCGCCAGCAGTTCCTATTACTACAGAAGAGTCCCCCTTCACTAGTTCCCAGAATATTGGTGTGCATTTTGGGCCAAAAACCGCAAGGTTTGGGTCATTCTTCAGCCTGCTAACTTTTTCCTCGTTATCAGAAAACTTCGCGAGTTCTTCTATACTGGCCCTAGAAGAAGATTTCAGATTTACCTGGGGAGAGTTAGATCTCGTTCTAAGAATCCCGTGCAATTCATCAAGCAAAGCTCCCTTTCCCGTTGCTCCGCTAGAAATGCTAGACAATTTTGCTAGGGTCGAGTCAATTCCTTGCAATGCTCTGCGTCCCCACTCGGAGTTGTCGGAGATTGTTGACTGAATGTCAATTCCTTCGCCTCTGATGTAATTTACAATCTCCCTTCTAGCATTGGAATCTAGGTGAAGTAAGCTTGGATCTCTGACGTGTATGTGGAAGCCTCTGTGTCCAGAGAATGTGAATTGGGCATGCTTTTGTTTGAAACCAAATTCGGGCTCTAGAAATTCGTTCCATAACCGCCAAGCCTGACCTTGGATAACTTCGATCATAGCTGGAAAGTCATTATCTGATACTCCTGGTAGGTGATCGCCATCCAAATCAAAAATTAGGTCAGCACCCAGCCAGCCCTTTTCGGCCATCTTTAGGTGAGATGGTTCTTGATAGTACGCAGTGCTATGAAAACAAGAGTGTGGTGCTCTGCTTCGAAGGTAAGAATGAAGTGAACTCTTGTCAGAGAATGCTCTGTGCCGGTCAGGAGGGGCGCCACCCCAAGGAATGAACATCCATTCCCTTGTTCTCAGTCTTGGTGGAGTCCAGATTGATTTTGACGAAATGGAGTCGTAATACTCAGAGAATCGCAACGCGAACCTACTCCAGCCCCCCGCCATGAGGCAAATATAGGGACGAGGGCCATAAATTTTCAATCAGCCCAGGTTTAGACCGCCAACTTCCTTACCATCGGTAGATGGAGAAGCCCCGGTTGCTTCGATATATGCCTCCCAACAAACATACTCGTTGTCTAGAACAATTGCCTCAGAGAACTTGAGGGGCTTGCCGGTTATTGCACAGACTGGCCCCAGTTGTCCGGATGCTGTAGACAGCTTGGAGGGGTCGACCATGTTTGTCCCTTTGGAGGTGGCCATTTCATCATTCCGAGGAGAGGTGTAGACGAAAACCCATTTCAACTCAAAACTTCGCGCATTGAATAATGGTTGATGATGTGCTGACGATTCGAGTAGGGCATTCGCCGGACCCTGATGATGCTTTCATGTTCCATGCCCTGACTCAGGGCCTCATTGATACCCCTGGGAGGAAATATGAGCACGTATTGGTGGACATTGATACCCTTAATCAAGAAGCGCAACAGGGTCACTTCGAGGTTTCGGCTGTAAGTATACACTCGTACCCCAAGATATCCAAAGAGTACGCTCTGATGAATTGTGGAGCTTCGATGGGAGAGGGTTATGGGCCAATACTAATTTCTAATAGAGAAATGACCATCGAGGATGCAAAGAGTAGGGTGATCGCTGTTCCCGGGAAGAGCACAAGTTCCTACTTATCACTTGTTCTTGCATTGGGTGATGTCCAAGTAAAGGAAGTGCCTTTTGATAGAATACAACCTGGTGTTCTGAGCGGTGAGTACGATGCAGGAGTGATAATTCATGAAGGCCAGCTAACGTGGTCCAATGAAGGCGCGTTCATGATCATCAACCTTGGAGTTTGGTGGAATAGCACCACAGGCCTCCCATTACCACTTGGGGGGAATGTTGTGAGAAGGGATCTCGGAGAAGAAACGTGCAAGAAGATTTCTAATGATATCAAGATGAGTATTGAGTATTCCCTCTCCAATCCTGAACTCGCTCTGCAAGATGCAATTAAGTGGGGCAGAGGAATCGATGAGGATACAAACGAGGAGTTTGTCAGAATGTATGTGAACGATCGAACGATTGACTATGGGCGTGAGGGACGTGAGGCAGTTAGGTTATTCCTTGAAAGAGGTCAGGAAGTTGGCCTAGTCAGAAGTACCTTCGATGCGAGAGGAATGGAGTTCATTGGAGCTGAAGAACAATGACAGAAAGGCCAGACGTAAGCGAGTTCGGTTCAGTTGACCCCGCACCGGCCAACGAAAGTTTGGCTGTAGTAGACCTTAGGGCAAGTCTCTGTGATGAAGAAGAGCGAATGTTCCAACGAATGAGGGCCCTGTTTGCTCTAAGGAACATCGGGGGAAAGGATGCTGTTGACTCATTGGCTGCTGCCTTTGACTCTTCATCGGCACTATTGAAGCATGAAGTTGCATATGTGCTGGGGCAGATGCAAGATGATCATGCAGTCCCACATCTGATTAGCCGATTGGAGGATATGGGAGAGGATGTCATGGTCAGGCACGAGGCTGCTGAGGCTCTAGGTGCCATTGGAAACAGAATTGCAATGTCGACATTGGAGAAATTTGCAATGGACGATGAGATTGTAGTAGCGGAATCATGCGAAGTGGCAATTGATTTACTAAATTGGGTTTCTAGCGATAGGTTAGATTACACGGATTAAGTAGATTCGAACCAACGTGGTTGCGAATCCATCCTGCACACTTCGTCGAGGAAAACTCTCAGCCCTTCGATGGAGGATTTGTCAAGAATATTCGAAACCTCATATTCGAAGTATTTGCCAATTCTGTCCAAGGGGAGGTCAATTTTCTGCGACGCAATGGAAACTACATCACCCCTTGTATCATCATCAATCAGGAACCCATCGTAGCTTCTGAGCATTGATTCCCTTGCTTCATCGACAATACTCGGAGAAGAGTCGTGTCTTGCAGCGAATACTCCAAAGACCATTGGAAGCCCGGTAATGTTTGTCCACTCCCTTCCCAAATCCATCCTAACAAGTTCGGGGTTTCTGAGTGCTGCTGATAATGCCCGGTCCCCGATAATTAGCGCTCCATCACATTCATCCAGCATCGTTTCTATGTCTGGGCCCATTGGAACCAATTTTGGGTCTAAGCCCCTCTGTCCCAGAATCCACTTCATGAGCATGTTTGATGTTGATGAGTCAGATGGTAATGCGATGTCACGCATTGACTCAAGGGATCTGTTGCCGAAAAGAATGACGGAACCAACAGACTCCCTGCCAACTATTCCTATGTCACGTAATAGATTTAGTTCATTGCAATTTATTGCATAGTCGGCTGCTGGTATGGGGGCAGTTATGCAATCCCTCCTAAGAAGATGTCCCGTTAGCCATGAAGGTGGTGCAGCCAGAATATTCCAATTCGGGCCAATTGAATGGAAAATTGGATCACAATTGATGAATGAAACCCTGCCAAGAGTCCTCGACCAAGACATTATGTCACTGACCTACTATTGGCAGAACCAATATTTCGCTCATTAGTTCGGAATCAATCGATTCGAATCGTTCGTAAGTAGAATCCCTCTTTACAGGTTCTTGACCGGCCGATTCGATTAGTCGGGCTAGTTTAGCACTGTCATAATCGACACTTGTGGTACTCCCAGCTACGTGCATTATCTCCTCATGACCGACTGTACCATCTATATCATCGGCGCCCGAATTGATTGCTATTGAAGCAAGATGATCACCGATGTTCATCCTGTAAGCCTTGATGTGTGGAATGTTATCTAACATTATTCGAGACAAAGCAATTACTCTGATTATCTCCTCACCTGATGCTAGCTTGGCTTCTGGGAGTCGGGTATTATCCTCCAGGAAAGGATAAGGGACGAAGCACTGGAAACCGCCAGATGAGTCCTGCTGATCTCTGAGCAATTCGAAGTGTGTCATTCTATCCTCGATAGTCTCTATGGTTCCGAATAGCATTGTACAATTTGTAGGGATTCCTAGTTCGTGAGCAATCGCATGTATTTCCAAGTATTCCGATGACTTCTCCTTCCCCATGCATATCCGATCTCTAATTGAGTCTACCAAAATTTCGGCCCCACCGCCCGGCAGAGAATTTAGGCCAGATTTTTTCAGAGACTTGAGAGTCTCCTTTATCGAAAGTTGCGATCTAGATGCTATGTGCTTCACTTCTACGGCAGTCAGTGACTTGATGCTAATTTCAGGGAAGTTTGTCTTTGTCATCTCGTAAATCTCCGAGTAATTCTCTATGGTCCATTCGGGATGCAGGCCACCTACAGCGTGGACCTCATCAATTAATCCACGATATGGCTCAATCCTAGAGACAAACTCCTCTGCTGAAAGTGAATATGCTTCATTATGCCGTGAACCCTTTCTGAAGGCGCAGAAACGGCAAGCTAGAGTACAGACATTCGTAGTATTTACGTGTAGATTTTCGTTAAAGAATACATGATTTCCAAATCTGGAGTGCTTGATCATACTTGCTAGTGCAGTAAGGCCAGGGAGATTGGAATTCCTGTGCAAATCGGAACCGATTTCCTTAGGAATCCTTCCCCCTTCGATTAGAGTTTCCAGTGAAAGTGAGAGCAAGGTGTCGTTTTTCACAGAAATTGGAATAGGAATTTTGGACAGATCGGCCCTCCAATCTTTCTCTAACATGGATTCCAGTAGCATCTCTAATCAATGCGAGTAAATGGTATGATTTGAATCACTCTGCTAGATAGTTGTGAAAAGGACATTGAAAACTATCAATAGCCCTACTCTAGAATTCTAATTCGTGGGCGAGGCAGCGCAAGACAGAATTGCGGAACTAGAGGAAATGGCAAGACAATGCAGAATTGATATTGTTAAGATGACTCATGCAGCAGGGGCAGGCCATCCCGGTGGGTCACTATCAGCCATTGACTGCATGGTGGCACTATATGGAACCAGCCTAAGGTTCGACACGAGCAACCCAAACTGGGATGATCGGGATAGGTTTGTGATGAGTAAGGGTCATGCAAGCCCTGCGATGTATGCAATCCTACACCAGATGGGTGTTCTTGAGGAAAATGATCTAATGGGATTCAGGACCCTGGGCTCTGTTTGTCAGGGTCACGTAGATATGAATTGGACAGATGGAGTCGATTTTTCCGCCGGTAGTCTTGGAATGGGCCTGTCGTTCGGACTAGGTTGCGCGTTATCAGCCAGAATGGATTCCAGCGAAAGGCGCATCTGGGTCATGCTCGGCGATGGTGAAACACAAGAAGGTCAGGTCTGGGAGGCTGTGATGGCGGCAAATTATCACAATGCGAATAATCTGCGGGTGATTGTTGATAGAAACAGAATACAGAATGATGACTTCATGGAATCCCAGATGGAGATTGGAGACATAGGTGCGAAATTCGAGTCTTTTGGTTGGAATGTTCGAGAAGTGGACGGGCATAACATGGCTGAGCTAGTTGAGGTTTTACATTGGACAGAAACTTCTGAATTGGGGCCCATTGCAATTATTGCAAACACTACTAAGGGAAGGGGTGTTTCCTACATGGAGGACAATCCCGAATTCCATGGAAAGGCCCCCGACAATGAGCAGTTGGCTATCGCCCTGGAGGAATTATCATGAGCGCCCCCTCTAGCGGAGGGGCCTCGCGTGACGGATATGGGAAGGCACTTCTCAGACTCTCGGATGATCCACGTGTAGTAGTATTAGAGGCGGATTTGGGGAAATCGACAAAATCATGCCATTTCCGTGAAAAGTTCCCAGAGAGGACAATATCGATGGGAATTGCAGAGCAGAATATGATGCTAGTTGCTGCTGGAATGGCATCCTCGGGAAAGGTTCCCTTTGCAAGCACATTCGCTATTTTCACTGAGAGGGCTTTCGAGCAGGTACGCAACGGTATAGCACGACCCGGTCTGAATGTGCACATTTGCGGAAGTCATGGTGGTATTCACACAGGTACTGATGGGAGCAGCGCGCAGTCAATAGAAGATTTGTCGATTTACAGATCAATCCCCAAAATGACAGTCATTCACCCATGTGATGATTTATCAGCGGAAGAGCTGACCGTACAGCTATTAGACATCCGAGGCCCCTCTTACATGAGAACTGCAAGGAACAAAGTGCCCAGAATGTATGATGAAGGAAGTAAATTGGGATTGAGCATTGGAGTTGGTTCGGTCCTAGAAGAAGGAGATGACGTTGCTATTTTCGCATGTGGGGTGATGGTAGAGCAGGCTCGCAAAGCATCAGCTAAACTTGCCAAAGAAGGTATCGAATGCACTGTAGTTGATATGCATACAATCAAACCGTTAGACGTGGAATTGTTGGCAAGTCTAGCTGAAAGATGTGGATGCTTTGTATCAGCCGAGGATCACTCGGTTATTGGGGGCCTTGGAGGGGCAATATCAGAATGGCTTTCTACAAACAAACCGATTCCACTCGAGATGGTTGGAGTAAGGGACAGATTCGGGGAAAGTGGGGGCACATCAGAGCTAATGGAAGAAGTAGGTTTGACAGGCGAAGCGATTTGTCAGTCAGCGCGGAACTCGATAAACCGGAAAAACTCCTCTTGAACTTGTCCGTAATGGGGTTCATTTGATACGTCCCTTGATTCCGAGAATTTTTCATATGCCCGACCCAGAGGCAGTTAGGCGACTTCTAGTTGGCGAAATTGACCCTGCCGAAATAGAGGGTGATACTGAGCTTTACTCTATGGCTGAGAGGATATACGGAAGTGAAGCTCTGGAGGAATTAGGGGTCCAAGCTCCACAAATTGAACCCTTGGAAATAGTTGAAGATATTGGAGTGATTTCTGAAGACGTTAGCCTCCCAGATTTCGTACCAGAATTATCCAAAACGAAAATCAAGGATGCTGGCAATAGTGGACGAAGGCGTTGGTTTGTATTATTTACCGGTGTTTTTGGCTCCATTGTAACTGTTTTCAATATGGTAATAGGGATGGGTGCTGCTATGTGCTCTGTCGGAGCGGCGAATATGAGGCAAATCTGCAATGATGATTTTGGCCAGACTAAGGTAGTATGGACGGAGGGCTATACTTACGATCGTTTGCATGAGGTTGACTCATGGGTCAAACCAATGACTGAGATACTGATTGGTGACTTGATTCTAATTGTAATTTTCACTATAGTTGCTGTCTTCGGAGTACTTTCAAAGAAAAAGAACTAGTACATCCTTGCAATGTACTGCTTCTTTGTAGTGGGGTTATGAGTAACTAAACATTCCCTTGGTTCTGCAAAGGGATCATCGCACTCTCCCAATAGTGTCAATCCTGTCTTCCTCTCGAGGAACTCTGCATCTGAGTCATTTCCATCGAAAGCAATCTCGTAGACAATTCCTTCATCAATTATGGAGTCGAGGTTATCTTTGGAATCTAGATTCTCAATGGGGAATTCCTGAACAAGATCGGATACTAGCGAGTTGGCCCTATTTCGCAGTTCATCGGAGATCCCCAGTAGCATTTGCCTAATCTTCGCAGGTGCTTCGTCCAAATCGATCTCAACCTTCCCGCCAGTTCTTAGAGTTGCAACGCATTTACTCGATTTTAGGTCTCTCGGCCCTAGTTCAACCCTGATTGGGACCCCTTTAATCTCCCAATCATAGTGCTTCACACCTGGTCTAACGTCTCTTGAATCTACTGTTGCCCTAAGACCGCTGGCGTTTAGGTCGGCGGCCAGGGCCTGAACAGCGGGAATTACATTGCCATCCGAATGAGAAGCCACGGGCATCACCACAACTTGGAATGGAGCGATTGAAGGTGGCATTACCAGTCCTTTGTCATCACCGTGCATTCCGACGACTGCACCTAGTAGCCTCTCAGACATTCCGAATGTCGTTTGGTGACACATTTGTGTCTCGCCATTTGGATCTTCGTATGACAGATCGAAAGCACCGGCCCACTGATCCCGATAGTGGTGATATGTCGCTACCTGCAATGTCCTTCCATTAGGCATCACAACGTCAGCTGCCTTGGTATACCATGCGCCCGGGAATGTATCCCACACCGGCCTCTGGGAAACCAGTGATGGTAGGCAGAGATCATGCATTATCCTCTGGACCATTTCCGCATCCTCCTGAATCTGCATATCTGCCCCATGTTGATCGGCATGTACTGTATGGGCCTCGAAGAAATGAATCTCTCTAACTCTGATAAATGAACGAGTCTGTTTTGTCTCGTACCTGAAGGTGTTTACAATCTGGAATGTCTTCAATGGCAAATCAGCATGACTCCTGACCCATAGTGAAAACATTGTGTACATAGGGGTCTCAGAAGTTGGCCTCAGGAACATCGGGATTTCCAATTTATTCTCACCGCCGTGAGTTACCCAGTATACTTCTTTCTTGAATCCAGACTCCTCTTCGTCTAATCTTAATTCAGAAGGGTCTACACCCGCTTCACGCGCTGCCTTCAACCTGGAAACTAGTCTGTTCTCTTTGTCAAGAAGCGCCTCGGGCACCAACAAAGGGAAACGATACTCCTGATGGCCCGTGCGTAACATCTCGCCTCTAGCTAGTTGGTCAATCAGGTTCATTGCGGAAAGCCCGTATGGCTTCCAGACATCCATTCCCTTGATGGGATACCTCTTGTCGACAAGATCTGCTATCTCTACAATTGCAGGGTACCATGAATTGAAATCGGACTTTGGAGGGATTCCCCTCTTAGCCTTGGAATGATTCGCCACGTTCTTTTCCCATATGGCGTAGTGCTTGAATGATTCGTTTAATTACGAGAGTCAATTTGAAGCGATAATTCCCTCAATTTTCTCACACAATCCTGACAAATCCTCGATGCTCTCCACATTTCCATTCGAGAATACTATTCTGCATCTTTTCGAGGATGTGTTATGGACCTCGTCCAGAAGATTGGCGACGACTGCTTCTAGATCGTTGTCTGAAATTAGACCCATAGATTTGGAGATTAGCGTTTCTTCATCCACTCCAACTTCTAGCTTGAATCCTATCCTCTTTGAGCCTCGAACATGCTCCTTTAGAACTTGGAGATGTTTCTTTGTGGGGGAGAGTTCGATGTTCCAATTGTCAATGCCACTAGGAATTTTTCCACTATTATATTCGGGCTCATAGTCTAGAATTGCAGCTGCATGAATCCAGAATTGTGGATTTGGTGAAGTATTGGCAAGTTGAATCGATTCGCTCAGCATCCCCCCTGGTGATTCGTCTATTCGTACGTCCGGTAGAGGAAATGTAGAATCACAGGTTGTATGGCCAACTACGCACACCACATCATGCCCCATCCTATGCAGATGCTCTGCTATTGCCCATCCGGTTTTCCCCGTGGATGAGTTCACGATTCTTCTTACAGAGTCGATTTGTGCTACGTTTCCACCCAATGTCACTACAACTCTCTTGCGCCGCTCCAGTCTGCTATTTGTCATATTGCAGTACTGAGCAACAATTTTTGTCGCACTTGGTTGTTTCCTCCTACCCTCAGAAGGCTCTTCCAACAGCACTTTCACTCCTAGTTCTTCCAAAGACGAGAGTAGGTCCGATGTTACGGCGTCATGGAACAAGTCGTTGTGCATAGATGGTACGAATAACATTGGTATCCGTTGCCCTGATACTGCAGAAAGCGCCATCATCATAGGAGAATCAAGTATGCCATGAGTGAATTTGGCAATTGAATTTCGTGTGGCAGGTGCAAGAATTAGTCCATCAAAATCTTCCAATTGTGTCATTTTTGGATCCCACTTGGTGATGACTTCGACTCCGGACCCCCAGGACAATGCAAGAGGGGAAATTACCCCCTCTGCAGAATTACTCATCATAGGGAAAACGTCTGCCCCGTGCCTTCTTAGCTCCCTCGCCAACTTAATCGACTCTGTCGCGGCAATTCCCCCAGAAACTGCAAGGATGACTCTTTTTCCTTCCAGACTGGGTCCCTGGACAGTGACGCCGGTATCCTCACTCACGTCCTTGCTATTGGTGGGTCATTGATGAGGGCGTCGATATGCATCACAAAGATTCGAGAGCTATGGAAATTCCCATTCCCCCTCCTATACACATGGAAGCCATGGCTCTTTGTTTGCCTGTTCTATACAATATGCTCGCAGCTTTGCAAGCTATTCTTGCTCCGGATGCCCCGAGAGGGTGACCTATTGCAAGGGCCCCACCATCAATATTTACAATCTCTGGATTCAGGTCTAATTCCCCGATACAGGCAATACTCTGTGACGAAAAGGCCTCATTCAACTCGAATACATCGATGTCAGATACATCCCATCCTGCTCTTTCGAGAGCTAGATTGGTTGAAGATATTGGGCCTAGTCCCATTAATTCTGGATGGCATCCAGTAACTGCACCAGCTACGATTGCAGCCATAGGCCTAAGCGAGTGTGAAATTGCAAACTCCTCACTACAAATTAACGAGAATACTGCCCCGTCAGTAAGTGGCGATGATGTTGCGGCAGTAACAGAGCCCCCTTCAACAAATACCGGCCTAAGCTTAGACATTGAGTCAAGGTTGGATTCTGGCCTTATACAATCATCTTGTGAGATTTCACTGCCATCGGAATTTATGGAAACCAACTCCTCGGAGAAATTATTCTCTAAATTCGCCTTTACCGCTTTCAAATGGGAATTGAGGGCGAACTCTTCCTGTTCTTCTCTGGAGATTCCGTGTAGATCCGCGACATTTTCGGCGGTAATTCCCATGTTAATGTAAGCCTGAGGCATTTCTTTCTCCAAAGTGGGGTTCGGACTCCAATTAAATCCCCTTCTTTTAATCCGGGACATTGACTCAATTCCTCCGCACAAGAAACAATCTCCCCAACCCGCGGAAATCTGAGCCGATGCAGTAAGGATTGCCTGCATTGAGGATCCGCATAGTCTGTTTATTGTTGAACCCGGGACTTCTGATGGAAATCCCCCTAGGAATGCCATTAGGCGACCTATGTTGTAGCCTTGTTCCCCCTCGGGGTAAGCACAGCCGACGATAATGTCGTCGATTTCATTTGTTTCAATTGTGGAATTGCGCATGAGTGCATGAATTACCTGGCCGGCGAAGTCATCTGGCCTTGTACCTGAAAGAGCACCCTTGTGTGCCTTGGTAAACGGAGACCTCCGCCAATCGACTATTACCGACCGCACAAGCCCTCCTCGGGAGGCTGGCCCATAACGGTTCCCGGGAATGTGATTCATCTAATGACCGTGGGGTTCTTGAATAATCCACATCGAGGTGCACACATGATTAGGGAATGCTCGATGCATGGATATTTTTCCGATGACGATCTTTGTCCTGCATGCAACTCTGAGGGCAAGTTCATCTTGAGTACCAGAGAAAGAGATGGCATGGCAAGGAAGTTGGCACTTGTACTTAGGCACGCGCCAGAGAAATTTGACTTGGAAATGGACATTAACGGTTGGATAGACGTTAGAGATATTGTTAGGAAGTTCAAAGATGGGGGGCGGAGACCCCAACATTGGCTAAGGCCACATCATCTTAGAGCAATATCTGAAACTGATACCAAGGGGAGGTATGAAGTCCGTGGGAATATGATGCGGGCTACTTACGGGCACACTGTAGAAATTGAGTTGGATCTCCCATCGAATGATATCCCCGATTCGCTTTACTACCCATCTGATCCTGCCGAGGCCGAAAATCTAGTTGAAGTGGGAATAAGCCCTGGCGATCGGTCTCACGTTCATCTCTCAGCCTCAATCAGATATGCTGCAGAAGCGGGGAGGGTCCACCACAATGACCCTGCAATTATTGAAGTAGATACTGCAAGAATGGTGGCTTCGGGAGAAACAATCTGGCACGCTGGTGTGACTGTGTTCCTTACTGACAACGTAGCTGGGGAGTACTTGTCCATAGTGGGCGAAGACGATCCAGAGCTCTCGTTGTTGAGAGAGACCTGGTCGGAAGAAGAGTGATCAGAACTCACCACAAACTGGACAGAACTGCAAGTCACTGATTTTTTCCGCTCCACAAGAGTGGCACTCCCCAGTTTTCGTTACTGGTTTTACGTCAGTATTGCTCTGTTCCTTGACAGTCGAATCCCTTTCTACGAATGGTGAAGAAGATGTGCTTTCTAGGCTACTTAGGACCTCTCGATAACGAACAACCTCAGATATAGCAATCTCAATCTGGAGAAGCCTACGGTCCCTATCAGTTTTGTCTTCAATTGAAGTAGCGATTGCTAGCTCAGACTGGAGCCACCGCTGATACCTTTCAAGTTCGGCTGTGTCAATCACATTATTTCCAGTGAGTACTATGCGTTAAACTGTATGCCATGATTTCAAAAATGTTAGAATACGTGGCTCTGGACCTTGGGTCGCATATGGCAATCAGAGTGGCGATAAAATTAGGCGGAGGCCTAATTACTGATAAGGGAAAGATGAAGATATTCAATCACAAAGCAGTGGAATTAGTCGTAGAAACGCTATGTTCTGTTTCGGAACTTGGAGCTTCAATTGTTCTGGTTCATGGGGCTGGCTCTTTTGGACATCTACTCGCAAAGAAATGGGGAATTGCAGAAGGATTGAATATTCACGAAGAGAAGGGCCAGTGGGAAGCAGTTAGAGAAATTCGATCAGACATGAGGGAATTGAATAAACTGATCATGGGAAAATTCTCAGAAAAGGGTTTGGAATGCAGTTGCCACCCACCATCGGATTGGGCCAAGGGGACCGGAGCCCGATTTTCGGGTGAAATTTCAATCTTCGAAAGAGGAGCTGGGGAACCAATCCCAGTAACATTCGGGGACGTTGTTGATACTGGTGATGAGTTTGAGTTCGGGATATTGTCAGGAGATGATTTGATGCTACGTTTGTCAACTGAATTGGGAGTCACGCACAGCATTTTTCTGATTGGAGATTCTGAGGGTGTTTTGAGTGGACCTCCTGGTGAAAAGGATTCAGAATTGATTACGCATTTAGACCCAGATACGAAAATAAAGGGAGAACATGATTCCAATGTCGACGTCACGGGGGGGATTGGATTGAAAATTGAAAGGTCTCTTGAGATTGCAAGGGTCGTCGACGAAGTATGGATTATTGATGGTAGAAAACCGGACAGGGTTCTTGAATTATTGACATCTGGAGAAACAATAGGGACTAAGATTCTGAGCGGTTGAGTCTTCATATACACCACTCTGCCCCATGTAGTTTAATGGCCCCTGAAATCGACGATGGGGAAGACCATGATTCGATTCAGGCTGAGTTGATGAGTGAGATGTGCCTAGTTGTAGATAGTGATGATAATGTCATTGGTGCTGAGACAAAACTTGTCTGTCACAAGGATGTTGGAATTAGGCATCGGGCCTTCAGTGTACTAATTTTTGATTCACTGGGAAGGCTTTTGGTTCAGAAAAGATCTTCTGAGAAGATTACATTCCCAGGAGTATGGGCAAACAGCTGCTGTAGCCATCCTCTGGATATAGTGTCAGAAAATGAGGGATCGAATGGAGTTGAGAATGCCGCTAGGAGAAAAATAGAGCAAGAGCTTGGAATTCCAGTGGGGATTACTGAAACTTGGTCTTTCCACCACATTGGGAGAATGGAATATTCTTGCAGGTGGGATAATGATTGGATAGAGAGGGAAATAGATCATATCATGGTAGTTCAAGCCGATACCGAAGTAAATCATAATGAAAATGAAATCTCAGATGTTCTATGGGCGGATTCATTAGAAATTAGCAGAATGATGGATGGCGATGGAAACTGGGAGAATGAAGTGATTGCCCCTTGGTTCAGATTGATCTGGGAGAAATTTGCTATTCCCCACGATTGCGACTCATATGCCATGGCAAGTTCGATAAATGAGAGTATAATCTTCTGTGGAGAAGTAGGTATGGATGGAGAATCAGTTAATCCTGGACAGGCGCTACTAGATGCTCTATCTGACCATCGAGACAGGGTAGAGGGAGAGATAATGTGTAGCCTAGGAAAGATGGAGCAGAAAAACCTCCATGGAGCGATGACTCACCTGTTCAAAGGGGGTGGGAAGAGGCTTAGGGCGATTTTACCAAGGCTCGTAGGAGAGGCTGTAGGGGGTGCAAATGATGGCCACTATATTCTAGGTGCATCGATAGAAATTATCCATAACTTTACCTTAATTCATGATGATATAATTGACCAGGATCCAATTAGGAGGGGGCTTGATGCTGTCCATGTCCAATACGACGATGCCACAGCAATAAACGCTGGAGATGCAATGTTGGCTGTTGGATTCGAAATACTGGCAGAGTCAGAAGACATCCCAGACAATCGGCTCAGCCACCTTATTCGTTCGATTGGTGAGATGGTTAGGAAGGTTGCAGAGGGTCAGCAAGAGGACATTGAATTTGAGAGTCGTGACGAGGTCTCCGAACAAGACTACATAGAAATGATCGCAGGAAAGACTAGTGCTATGTTCGAGACCTGTGCCAGAACAGGAGCAATACTAGCCAATGCGGATGAAGAGACTGTAGAAAACATGGCACAATGGGGCTTAAATCTAGGATTATGCTTCCAATTGATGGACGACCTAATCGACATCACTGGAGACACTGAGACCCTAGGGAAGCCCGCCGGATCTGACATAGTTCAGGGAAAGATGACACTGATAGCCATTCATGCAAAGCAGACTGGAGATGATTTACCGCATTTCGAAAGAGTGTTTGGTTCTGGTGATTCCGATGGAGATTCATTATCCAAGGCAGTATTGGAATTGGAGAGTTCGGGATCAATAGAGTACGCGAGAAGCAGGGCTATGCATCACCATTCGTTGGCGCACAATTGCTTGGACAATCTTCCTAGCACACAAGCAGTTGAGATCCTAAGGGAGTTGACTGACTTTCAATTGATTAGAATCAGTTAATCAATCAGTGTATTGAGACTCACCTGGAATCTCTTCTTTGAGGCCTTTCCTCTGTCTAATTTCGCCAACAATCTTGTGGAAGAGTTCGGGAGGGACCTGATCATAGCCAGCATTCTCAGTATTCCATACTGCCCTACCTTGGGTTGCAGCTCGAATGTCATTGGAGAATCCGAAAGATTCGGCGACTGGCATCTTACCAACCACACAAGTAACATCGTTTTCGACCGGCATGTCTTCAATTACGCCCCTTCGAGTGATTAATTGCCGGGTAATCCCCCCTGCCCACTCTGTGGGGGCATCGATTCTAATCTTCTGAATTGGTTCGAAGAGCACTGAGTTAGCCCTAAGAAGAGCGCCCTTGATTGAATTTCTTACTGCTGGAATTGTCTGGGCTGGACCTCTGTGGATAGCGTCCTCGTGTAACTTTGCATCCACTAGTCTGACCATAACCCCTGTTAGAGGTTCTTCGGCTATTGGTCCCTTTTTGCATACATCGTTGAATGCCTCAATAATCAATTCTCTTGTTTCATGGAGGTTCTGTATGCCCTTTGTGTCGTTTACTAGTACGGTTGTGGCATTTATGGCGTATATCTTCCGCATTAGGTCCTTATCCATTCCGAGTTCGCCAAACTTATTTCCAACTTCCTTTGCATCCTTGGTTCTAACTGGCCCGTCCCCTAGATCCCCTTCTCTCAAGGCAATTATTACATTCTCAGGAAGTTGCTCTACCTCGACATAGAATCTATTGTGCCGATTGGGGGACTTGCCCTCGAAAGCTCGTCCCTTGTTGTCACTACCGATTGACTCTCTGTAGACAACAATCGGATTACTCTGGTTGACCTTGATTCCTTGCTCCTCCTCAAGACGGTAAATAGTGATCTCCAGGTGTAGCTCCCCCATGCCGGAGAGTAGTGCCTCGCCCGTCTCATGATTTGTATCCACTGAAAGAGATGCATCTGCTTTGGCCAGACCTCGTAATGCACCAATGAATTTTGGCAAATCCTTCATTGATTTAGGCTCGATCGCCACGGTAACGACGGGTTCTGAATAGTGCCGTATTGCCTCGAATGGCGTGTCATCCTTTTCTCTTGTAATGGTTACACCGGCCGCTGCGCTCCTGACTCCAGTCAATGCAGCAATATTGCCTGCTGATACTCCGGGAACCTGGATCCTATCTCCACCAACCATCATGCTGACCTGCTGTACACGCTCGGCCTTGCCAGCTCCGCTAGCCCATACGGTCTCACCCTGCTTGATGGTGCCTGAGTAAACCCTGCCAACAGCTACCTCACCCGCATGTGGGTCCATCCAAATCTTCGTTATCATCAGAGAGAGAGGCCCATCTGCATCACAATTGATCATTGTCTTTCCTACTTCGGAATCAAGATCTCCCTGCCATATGTTCGGAATCCTGTATTCCTGAGCAATCAATGGAGAGGGTAGCTTTTCCACTGCCATATCAAGTAAAACTTCGTGTACTGGAGCCTTCTTAGCCAGATCCTTCTGTTGGTCATTGTTGCAATACTCGAAAATTTGAGTGAAATTGACCCCAGTCTTCTGCATAAATGGGACGGTTATCCCCCAATTGTGATATGCCGACCCGAAAGCAACCGTGCCCTTGGCTACGTCAACTTGCCAATCCGACTTGTGCTGTTCAGGCGCAAAGGTCCTGATTAGATCGTTGACCTTCTTTATTTGCTCTTGGAACCTAGCCATCATATCCTCTGGAGTAACTTGGAGCTCGTTGATAAGACGGTCTACTTTGTTGATAAACAGGACAGGGCGTACCTTCTCCTTCAGTGCCTGACGAACAACAGTCTCGGTTTGTGGCATTGCTCCCTCTACGGCACAGGTGAGAATTATGCACCCGTCTACGGCCCTCATTGCTCGAGTAACATCTCCACCGAAATCTACGTGTCCTGGAGTGTCAATAAGATTGATCAGGTAATCCTCGCCATTCACTCCGTGGACCATAGATGCACTGGCTGCATTGATTGTGATCCCCCTGGCGCTTTCTTGTTCGTCGAAGTCCAATACTCGCGACTTCCCTGCAAGCTCCTCGGACATCATCCCTGCCCCGGCGATCAAGTTGTCTGATAGGGTAGTCTTTCCATGATCAATGTGGGCAGCGATGGCTAGATTCCTTATCCGCTCGCGAATGTGCATGACCTCTGTAGCGCGCTTGATGTTGTCTTCCTTACGACCCATATTCTCATCCAGTAATTTTTCCGACCTGAAAACGGTTCATAAAGACAATTGAGCAGTTTCGGGGAATAGGATAAATGTGGGACAATTTTGAATCATCGGGCTGAGGCAGCAATCCTCTCTACTTCGTGCCTCTTCCCAACTGCGAAGGAATTGACATCGCCGTCTGATGCCTTCGTAATCTCAGAAATGATTCCCTCGGTAAGGGATTTCTTGCTCTTCATTGTTGCAGATGCAGCACCAATGGCAAGATTTCGTAGTGCGACGTCGAGCCTTCTGCTCGGAGACGAGTCGACTGCCTTTGGCTGGCTGACTGCTCCAATTCTTACTCTTGTCGTCTCTTCACAAGGCGCTGCCTCTGTGATTGCATCGACGAATGTCTGGAGTGGGTTTTGGCCACTCTTAGCATTGATTCTATCAAATGCCTCGTCCAGTGATTTCGCACAATATTGCTTCTTTCCACTGTACTTTCCTGATCTCATCAAGTTGTTAATGAAGCGCTCAGTAACGGAAAGATCCTGCTTGCCAAACCAAGCGTTGGCATGTCGACCTCCCGTGTGAGGAGCGCCGATCATCTTCAGATTGACATATCTAGAAATACCCGGATCGCTACAAACTACCTCACTAGCGTCCCATTTGCCAAATACCATTGTACCAATTCCCGCAATGGGTGCCTCTGAATTCTCAGACAGGTCAATTTCCTCTGAATCATCCATTAGAAATCACCTCAGCGTATTGGTTTCTCCTTGCGGCCCCTTACCATTTCATCTAGTGAAACGCCATTGACCTTGATCACCTTGTACCTAACACCAGGTAGATCACCATATGAACGTCCTTTACTTCCACCGATACCTTCGACCATAACTTCGTCGTGTTCGTCGATAAACGAGATTGCGCCGTCTCCAGGGGCGAATGCAGTGAGTCTGTTTCCTGTCCTAATCAAGCTAATCTTCACTGCCTTCCTGATTGCTGAGTTGGGTTGCTTAGCCTCGAATCCCACCTTCTCGATCACAATTCCCTTGGCCTGGGGGCTTCCGCGAAGAGGATCATGCTTCAGAACTCCACCTTGTTTTCTCTTGGCTTGCCTGTTACGGAACTTCCTCTCCTTCCACCTGTACCTCTTACGATCGGACTTCATCTTCGAACCGGAGAATAGGCCTCGTCCCAAGCATACACCTCAAAATGACGGCTCGGCGACCTGCCGTCCGTTTATGAGACTGACGGGTGAGACATCCAGCATATTTGCACTGTAGACAATTTTGGAAGCCTAACATTCAAGCGGCGTAGTTTTCCGGAAGATAGTATGGGATTCAGGGAACTTGTCGATGGAAGTCGAGTAAGTGACGTCCCAGTTAGCGTCAATTTTGACATGAAAGAGGAGTCTGAAACATCGGGAAACGAACCTATTCTATTCAATGAGATTATTGAGTCTCCCGGACACAGGGCTGCGATTAACATACTTACTCGTCAGAGGCTTTGTGAAGCATTCGAAGTACAACCCGGGGAGCTGATAGACATACTCTCGTGGGCGATGGAAAATCCCTCTGATCCGGTTCTCATAGAAAGTGAAGGCTCACCTGTATTGGAGAATACCATGGTTGTTCCGGATTTATTGGGGATCCCAATTCCTTGGCACTATAGAGAAGATGGCGGCAGGTATCAATCAGCTTCTATAATCATAGCACAATATGGGGGATTACGGAACACTTCCTTCCATAGGCAATTGGTAAAAGATGAGAGCACCACATGTGTTAGACTGGTCCCCAGGCATCTGAGAACAATGGTAAATACTGCTCAGGAGAAAAATGATGAGGTTCCCATTGCTGTTGTCAATGGTCCCGATCCAGTAGTCCTCCTAGCAGCAGCAATGTCATTTGACGAACCACTCGACGAATTGAGAGTTGCTGCAGCGCTTCACGAAAGGTTGTATGGCTCCCAATTGGAAGTTGTGGAGCTTTCAAACGGTGTTGTTGTCCCGGCAATTTCTGAATATGCCATGGAGGCGAGAATAACAACTTCCACAGGGGAAGAGGGGCCTTATGTGGATATTACGGGGACAGTTGATGACATTAGACTTGAGCCAGTTATCAAGTACGACAAGATTCACCACAGGAATGACCCAATTTTCCATGCACTTATTCCGGCCGGAATAGAACATATGACTCTGATGGGGATGCCCAGAGCCCCTACCATCAAAACAGCAGTATCGGAAGTTGTGACCTGTACTGACGTATATCTGACAGATGGTGGCAGTGGATGGTTGTCATCTGTTGTCCAGATTATTCCAGAGGAAAGTGGCGATGGCATGAAGGCCATAAAGGCAGCATTGGATGGCCATAAATCGATGAAGCAGGTCATTGTGGTTGACAATGACATTGATGTAACTGATTCATCAAGGGTAGAGTGGGCCTTGATGACGCGATGGCAGCCGGATAGAGACACCCTAATTCTTTCAAGCCAAAAGGGCTCTAGTTTGGACCCAAGTCGTTCTTCAGATGGCACGACAAGCAAAATTGGCATGGATGCAACCATAGAGCCAGGGATTGATCGTTCGCCATACGAGTCTGTTCTATGAGAGAGGGGCCAATGCGCGAAGATGGATTTCTATCAGAGTCACTTCAACATCCCCGTAGGAGTCTGGGGAACAGATACAGGAGTCAGGCTGAAAAGTTCCTTAGAATAATGGAAGGAAACGACAAAAATCTCTCATGGGCAGAACAGAGCGCCAAACAAAGCGTCCTCTACGACTTCACGAATGAGGAAAATTGGGGAATTTTGATCAAAATAAAAGTATTGATGCGTGATTCCGAAGGAGCTAGAGCTGTTCTAGCAGATCTCTTTTCGGTCCTAGGGCGGGATCCCGATTTAATGGAGCAATTGGCGGACCGTGACATCATAGACTCGTGTGAGGGAATGTTGCATGCGGCTTTTTCTAATGATCCGCTAGATCCAGACAATTGGTGGGATAAAATCAGCAGGGAACCCGACGGAATGGACTCATTTTCTGAAAGGCTGAAAGGACTTGACGTTTCGGATCAGAGAGCAAATATCCTATTCTCCAGAAGGCTTGAGAGAGTCAGAAGAGGTGGTTTCGAAGATTTATTTCTTGAATTGACGAGGATACTTCTCTCACAGAGGCCAATTAATCACGAAGCGTGGGAAGAATTGGGCATGATGTATGAGAGAAGAGAACAGAACGACGAAGCCTGGCTTTGTTATGACCAGGCGAAAAGTGTTTTTCCCGATTCGACAGCAATAGAGCGGTTCAAGTCCAGAATGGAGTCGATTGTAGGAGGCGGTGAGGGTGACCCCTGGATAGCACCCTCTATCTCGGACAGGGCTGCCTTTCTCGATAGGCTTGGTAATCTAACCAAAACAGATCAATGCGCGGAGGTTGGAGAAATCTTTGAGGATGATGAGTATGATCCGTTCTCAAAGATTGAAAGGCTGAGGGCTGATGGTAAAACAACGGAGGCTTTCTTTCTTGCAAGAAGAATGGTCGCTGAAGGGGCTGATGGTGCAGCAGAGAAGGTAGCGCAAATACTGCAAGATTTGGAGGGTTAATTTTGAGTTTTGTTGTTGTATGGGCCTTTTCTTCTGAAGAAGATGAGTGTTGGATAATGGTGAAGAGTAAGGTCAGAGGTTGGGAATTGCCAGGGGGTCGTGTGAATCAAGATGAAGCCCCCGAGGAAGCGGCTTTGAGGGAATTATACGAAGAAACTGGTGTTCTTGGCACTGCGAAGGCAATTGATGCTAAGCTAATCAAGGGAGGTCATGTGGTATTGGCCCAAGTAGATTTGCCAGTTAGCCCGGAACCGTGGAAATCGCCCGATGATGCCATAGAGGAAGTTGGTTGGTGTCTACAACTTCCAGAGAATTCGGCTTGGGGGGATGAAGAGATTGAGAGGATCAGGGATCATGATTGGAGCACATCGATCAGCCTTGGGTCTTGAATCTCACTTTGCCTTTCTTCTATTGCTTCCCTCCATTGTATTTCTTCCAAGGTTTCGCTAGCATCCAAGACCAATCCTAGGTCATCTCTCTTCATCCCTGAGACGTCCTTTAGTGCGTTTGAGAGTATTATCTCTACTGACTCCTTGATGTCTGAAGGATTTGATGGAGTTGTTGTCATTCCCGGGTTTTCTCTGGGTCTTGCATCGACTATCCGTTCATCCATGGTTGGTGAATTGGGGTCGATGTCGTCTAATGCCATGTCTAGCCATTCCATAGCACATACTACTGCCTCTGCAGGCATGTCCGATGATGAGAGTCGCCTCATTGCCATCCAGAGGTGCCTCATTGCAGGTTCTAGATCACCGATCGAGGCGAGAATTCTCCCCGACTCAAGGCGCGAGAGCCCAATCAAATCTACGGGGTGGCCTGCATCCGATGAAATGTCTGCGAGTGTTACAAGAGCCATCATTCGCTCGTTGGAATTTCGATGCCAAGATGCGAGATTCAATAGAGCAAGCCCGTGCAGAGGAGAGCCCGGGTTAATGGAAGCAAGTCTATCGACACACCAACGTAGCTCGTTACCAACGTTCTCTGGGGCGATTGCACCCAAGAGGGCTCTTTCCATCCTAATCCAAGCCTCTGACTCAAAATTCCTATCTCCTAGATTCCTTGATTGTTCCAGGATCTTTTCACTGAGGATCAAAGCCTTCTCGGTATTGCCTTCAGACAATAATGTCTGGAAAAGTAGCGAGTCCGATGTTGTTTTTTCTGTGGGGGCGGTTTCTTTGCCCATCCCAAGTTCACGCCCTCTCAAAGCTCTCAGCCATTTCTTCGTACTTTTTACGGATGCTTTCTTCCCTCTCGACAAGTCTGCCAAGATGCTCGTTTAGTGCTTCTTGTGCATCCTTCAACTCTGACTCCAATGAGTCTCGATCACTGACCTCAAGGAGAATGTTCCCTAAGGAACGGAAAACAGGTCTCTCAGGGTCTTGCTTGGATAGGGCTTCTACGGTAATTCCATACTCTGATGACTGTGAGGAGATTGTTTGAATCTGATTCCTCAGAATCTGCAATTCTCTGGCTATCGACTGTATTTCTTCGGATGAAACTTCCTCGCTGATTCTATTCACCCCCATCCGTTGCTACGAGAGATTGCTCGGAAGCGATTAATGCTCTCATTATCGAGTTCCATCTTGCCCGGATGTCACTGAAGGAGTTTGCCGTGAGTGTTACCGAAATCTCGTCACCGTAATGAGAGAACTCGGCCTCTGTGATTAGAGATGATGAAAGTGGTCCAGAATCGATGTGCTCCAATAGCAACTCCAGTGAAACCGAGTCATTCCTCTTCTGTTGTTGCATCTGAATCTCTCTCGGAAAGTTTTCTCTCGAAGTCGAGTGCCGCCTGTTGGGCAATTACCGTCATATCCGTTGCAGTGGCCCCTTCCAGGGATCTCCTGACTATCCTCTTGTTGGCGTCGCTGGCCCTTGTGTAAGGCTCCCAGACACCACCAGAGAATGTGTGGTCACACTTCCTACATTCCCATATTCCTGCTGCCTTTCTCCTAACCTTTGGGTAGTGACAACTTGGGCAAGTGTATTTCCTTGATTTCTTTGCAAGTGCAGACCCAGCTCTTCGCCTTACGCTTACGCCGTACCTAGGGCCAAATCTTGCTGTTGCCCCTGCCTTCTGTGTTCTCTTAGCCATTATTGCACCTACATCGAATCTACTATTTTTCTGAGTTCCTTGGTCCTTTCTTGGGCATTAGTCATGATTTCTTCGAATTCCACCGTTGAGAAAATTCCCTTTAGACCCTTCTGAAGCGAGTGGACGTTATCATCGTCACCAAGGGTTATGTGGATTCTCTCATCCCCACCTAATTCCTCTCTTGAACAGGCATCGTAGACAAAACGACCGCCGACCTTGTGGTATGAACACATTATTGGAGTCTTTGAAACTGGTAGAGCGTAATCTTCGCCTACCTCAAAACGCTCTGCAGGAACAGTGGCGTTCCTGAGAGCAGCTATCCCTGCTAGGGCGAACGCATCGAATAGATTTCCATCATCAGATACTGCGAAGAGGTCCAGGATTACCTGCCATGCCTTCTCACCGGGGATTATGCAAAGGGAGTCGACATCGATACAACCAGATTCCCTAATTCCTCTATCTACCACTCTGCCGAGCTCGATTGCCTCGGGACTGGGTGGTCCGGCTTCCCAATTGCGTCCTGCAATGGGGCGAACGTCGGCGGAACACATCAAACCGCCTTGATTTGGTCGGTCTGGGTAAGGCTGCATAATCTGGAACTTTACTCCAGCGAGAACTATTGTGTCCCCCATTCTCACTCTGGCTGATCCCTCAGCCCTAGGCAAAACAGAATGCTCAATCTCTAGATTTCTTCCTTCCCACTGTGATCTTCCATCTATCCTGGCATCATTTTCAGCGAGATTGTTAAGATGAGCACGCAGCAGTTTCGGAACTATTGGGATGGCCATTAGGAACCACCTCCTTTCAGTGCCTCGACCATCATCCCATGGACAACTTGAGCGGCGTCCATGTTATACTGCCACGCTTGCTTGAATTCTTCTTGAGAGAGGTCTCCATCCATCTGCAAGAAGACAAGTTCTCCAGAATTTGGCATTATTCCCATAGGCAAGTCTGCTTCGCCATAGTTGTCTTCTTCTTTGTTCAAGTCACAAACTACTACGTCATTGATCTTCCCACTAGCAACACTAACAACCAAATCAGTCATTGGAATTCCGGCATCTGCTAAGGCCACCGACGCGGCGGTTAGTCCGACACATCGTGTTCCGGCCTCTGCTGAAACGATTTCAATAGTTACTCGAATCTTCGAACGAGGATATAGTTCCAGTAGAACTACGCTTTCAAGGGCGTCCTTTGTTACCTTGCTAATCTCTCTGCTTCGACGATTGAATCCTGGACGCATCCTGTCGGTAGTAGAGAATGGGGCCATGTTGTATGCCACATCCAGAACCGCCCTGTCCTGCCTCTGAATCTTTCGAGGATGTGCTTCCATAGGGCCATAAACAGCTACAATCGCCTCGTTTGTGCCCCAAGTCATCCTGCAAGACCCGTCTGCCACGGGAATGACTCCAGTCTCGATTGTGATATCTCTAATGTCGCCTGGTGAGCGGCCATCCATGCGTAGGCCATTCTCGTCGATCATTTGCACGTCTCCGTAACCCCCCATCAGTTCTCACCGTCCTTGTTTATCTGAGAAATTTCTGAAAGTTTGTTTCGTACATCAAGAATTCCATCAAGTTCGCCGTCAATCCACATCCGGCCGTTGTCTGCCACGACTATTCGGCACTCTGTTTCTGCTTTCAGCCTTCTTAATGACTCTCCGCCCTTTCCGATTAGTCTGCCTAGAAGGTGTGGGTCAATCTCTTCGATTACCCCTGACCTGATCTTCCGTAGCCCCATTCCTTTCATCGTGACTACGCTTGAGTGTGTCTCCTCTACTTCTTGTATCCTACAAAGGACCGCGTCTCCGATGTCCATTACTGACCTGGTTCCGCCGAAGTCAACCTTTCCCGGACCAAGGCTCATTGGGAGAATTGCGTTAAACGGTGCTCCCAATTCAATGAACCAGAGGTTGTTAGTGCAACCCTCGATATATCCAATTACCAGATCTCCTGGCCTAGGGATGTATCTAGTGTGAGTAGGGTCAACCGAGATTGATCCTCCCTTTTCCCTTAGTCTTCCTTGCTTTACTGCCTTGAGGCGCCCGGAGATGGCCATTACACCATGCCCCGCCTCAAAATCTTCTGAATCGCCTAGGTCTTCCCCGGGCACTACGAGGGTTTGCCCTCTAATATTTCCTCGCGGCCCCGCCGCGCCATTCTTTTTTGCCATGTTATCGGGCCGCGCGACCGGCCCGCTGTTCATAACCGTTGATGCTGGCGATAATGATAGAATCAGTCTAATTCCCTTACTTCAACATCAGACGACCTAGAAGCAACTTTGTCGATAATATCGTTCTTCATCCCCCCTGGAACTGAAACGACGCATACCCAGTTACCATCACTCGTCCATTCTTCCTTCTGAATCGAATCCCTAAGCATCTGGCTCACGCCCCCGTAGTCCTTTCCCTGGACCATGAATGCGAGACGAATCGTAATGAATTGAAGAGGGATGACTGGGCGAAGTGCAGAAACTGCATCTGCAACCTGACTTTCTACAGACTTGAAGGGGTCGATCGAGAATCGAATCTCATCAAGTGCAGTTTCTATTCTAGTCCTCGGATGAGGTAGTTTTGTCTTAGGGTCTGTAGCAGTACTGGCTATTTCACTGATTATCTGGAGTTTTTTTGCTTCGACCATCTTCTTTCTTTGGGCAGTGGTGAGTTGAATGCCCCCCTTGTCTAGAATTATTCGTGCGCAGGCAATAATTTCAGTCGTTCCGAATGTCTTCTCCAGTGCCTCTCCTGTTGGCCTCTCCCCGGCTCGGGCATCTGACCATATCTCTTCGATAGCGAGAAGATCTCCGAGTTCGACTGAGTTGTTATCTTCTTTCCAGATATCGACCAAATCGGGATCGACGAGAATTTCGTATCTACTGCCTCCCTTCTCAAGACGGGCTAGAACGGCGTCATCCAGGCTTACCATGGCTGCCGATATGGCATTTGGCTTATCATAATGGGGTTCAAGACAGTTTTCCGAGATGCTTCAGAGTTGCTTCTCTTCCTAGTTTTTCATAGCCATCCTTATCCACACAACCAATCTCAACGGTTTCTGGGTTCAGATCTTCTTCGAGAGACTCACGGAGAGACTCCAGGCCCATCTTGATTGCAGCGTTCTGAGTTAGTCCACCCTTCCACTTCGCCTCGAAGTAGTCGATAGCAGTGGCCTTTCCACGGCCGATTGCGCCGGCATTGTATGACTGGTAAGCACCCGAAGGGTCTGTTTCGAACAAATGAGCCCCATCATCGTCGAAGCCGGCGATTAGAAGTGCAGTTCCAAATGGTCTTGCACCGCCATACTGGGTGAATGACTGCTTATAGTCGCACATCTTCTTGACCAATGTGGAGACGGGGATATCGTCTCCGTATGTCATTCGATTTACCTGGCATTGTACTCTTGCCCTGTCAACTAACTGACGTGCATCTGCTACCAGTCCGGATGTCGTGATTCCGACATGATTGTCTATCTGGTACATCTTCTCGATTGAGTCTGTGATTACTAGCTTGCTCTGAACCCTCTTATCGACAATTAGTACAACGCCATCCTTGTAGACCAAACCCACTGTAGTTGTCCCTCTTTTGACGGATTCACGTGCATATTCTACCTGATACAGACGGCCGTCGGGAGAAAAAGTGGAGACCCCATGGTCGTATCCTCGTCCGCTTGGCTGCATCGCTATCGACCCCATGCCATAATGGACTCTTATCAATCTTGGTCGGGGGAAGACTCAATCGGGTGTCCATTATGTGCAAAATAGTTCGGTGGAAGAATGAGGGTAGCGATTCTGGCTTCTGGAGGCAAGGACTCAACGTATGCTGCTTGGTGGGCAGGCCTCCAGGGATGGGAAGTTGTCTCACTGGTCACAGTACTGGTTAGAGGTGAAGACTCGATGATGTTCCAGTTGCAGAATTCATGGATTGCTGGACTTCAGGCATCTTCCATTGGTACTTCGTGGAAGCCTGTTTTTTCAAACGGCGAGGAGGAAAAGGAAATTGATGATTTAGAGATTGCGTTGGCCGGTAAATCAGCTGCTTCTTTTCCACTCGAAGATATTTGGCCGGCAGGGGTGGAGATCCCGAATGATCTTGAGATTCACAATGGACCACTGAAAATTGATGGACTAGTGGTCGGGGCTCTTCGATCTGACTACCAGAAAACCAGAATCGAGAGGATGTGCGAAAGACTGGATGTTAGATCGTTCTGCCCTCTCTGGCACAAAGACCAAGTCGAGCACATGGAGTCACTAGTGGAGCATGGATTCGAAGTGGTCTTCACCTCGGTTTCAACCGAAGGGATGGATGCAGGATGGGTTGGTAGGAATCTAGATGGGGAATCCTTGAGGATACTAAAAGAAGCATCTAGGGAATACAGATTCAACCTAGATGGAGAGGGAGGAGAATACGAGACCATAGTAACAGACGCACCGCACATGAAGAGGAAGATACTACTGGATGGAGAGGTGATTTGGCGTGGCTCAAGAGGGGTCTTGGAAGTCAAATCTTGCAGGCTTACATGAAATCGCTATACTCAAACAGGAGACCCCGGTCGGAAGTCTCGTAGTTATGCCAGTTTCCCCCTTGGATTACAGGTATGGAAGGGATGTTGCCAAGGAGATCTGGTCACGAGAGGGAAGACACGCCCGTTCGTTGGAAGTCGAGAGGGCATTGATCTGGGCCCACAGCAAGATGGGCAGAGTTTCTCCGGAAGACTACGATGCAATTGCTGAGATTGCCGATCCTGGCATTGTTACTGCTGACAGAGTGGATGAGCTCGAAGCAGAGACAAAACACGACATAATGGCACTAACTAAGGCCATGGCTGAAGCAGCTGGTGATGCTGGATGGTGTGTCCACCTAGGTGCAACAAGCAATGATATCGTCGACTCGGCAGTGGCCCTGCAAATCAAAGACAGCATTGAATTGCAGGAACAATCTCTCCTCAAACTGATTGAGACTTTATGTGAAATCGCAGATAGGGAAAAGGGTACTGTGATGCTAGGACGGACCCATGGTCAGGCAGCTGTCCCCATTACATTCGGACTGAAGATTGCAGTTTGGATTGATGAAATGAGGCGCCATCTGGTAAGATTGAGGGAAATCCGACCTAGGTGCATTACAGGAAAATTCCTCGGTGCGGTCGGCACTGGTGCAGCGCAGGGAGAAAGGGCACTGGAATTGCAAGACTTAGTGCTAGGGGAACTGAATTTAGAAGTTCCAATTGCAACGACACAGGTGGTTGGAAGGGATCGGTACATAGAATGGGTTGGATGGATGGCCAATGTTGCAACGAGCATAGAGAAGATTCTACAAGAGATTAGGAATCTCCAGAGAACAGAGATAAGTGAGGTCGCAGAGGCGTTCGATTCAAAGAAACAAGTGGGTTCTTCCACTATGGCTCACAAGAAGAACCCGATTACTTCCGAGAATGCTTGCGGACTAGCGAGGATCGTTCGTTCGATGATTATACCCTCATACGAAAACGCTCTATTGTGGCACGAAAGGGACTTGGCGAACTCCTCTAGCGAGAGGTTTACCCTTTCGCATTCCATGATACTTCTTGACGATGTGATTGCAAAATGTGACAGGGTTCTTTCGGGTTTGGTAGTTAATAGAGCTAAGATGAAGGAGAACATAGAGTCACAAAATGGATTGATCATGGCCGAGAAAGTCATGCTCGAATTGGTCGATCGCGGAATGCCCAGAGACACGGCCCATGAGGTTCTAAGGTCTGCTTCAATGATTGCAGTTGATTCGGGCTCTAACCTTGAAGCAGTCTGCAGGGATTCAGAATCGATAATGGACCTATTCGATGAGGATGAAATTTCTGGCCTATTCAACCCCGAGTCGCATCTTGGTTCATCGTTACAGATAGTGAATAGGTCAATAGAAATTGCAAGAGAAGAAACGTCAGAAAAGTGATGGAATCAACAGAAGAATCGCCGTAACCGATGCCACGGCGAAAAGTAGCATTATCATCGCATGTGGGCCATACTGGTTTACATCATCCAGTGCAACGCTGAAGAACCCGTCCTCAATTACCCCTCCCATCACAGAAGCATCGGATTCGAGAAAGTCGGGAGGTGGGCGACGAGGTATCCTCTCAGTAGAACTAACTCCCTTTGGCACATTACTCGGAGGGCACTAAGAGGGATTATCCTTACTGACTATTCTTCCTCGGGTATAGTGAATCCAGCCTGTTCCAATAAATTGTCCATGTCTTCCAAGGCTTCTTCGTCGGGATTTGTCAGGGCCTCAGGCTCCTTGGCCCCTCCACTGTAATCATCGCCACCTTCTGCAGCAAATTTCATTCTTCGTTGCCTGATTCCTAGAAGGGACCACACCAAATAACCTGAAATTGCGATCATTACGAATGTAGCCAAAATCTCACTAAGTCCGACCATGGCTTCGGATTCGGGGGGCTCGTTTCAGTTTGTCCCAGGAAAACCGTGTGAAAGAGGCCTAGACAGGTGTCTTCGATTGGACGGGGAGGGTTCTTTCCATTCGCCAACAGAATGCCCCATTGCTGCCTCATAATCTATGCATTGCCATGATTTTCTCTCTATTCGCCCACACGATAAACAACGAATTCCCTGTCCACGACCAGAACTCCTCATCGTTCTAGAGCAGCAAACGGGCCTTCCTACAATTCTAGCAGTTGCGGAATCGAGTTTTATTTTCTCCAGATGTATAGATCCATCGGGAGAAACCAATCCTGACCAAGAAATCCTGTCCCCTGGAATTAGAGACCTTAGGAGCCTGTTTACTGGTCCTCCCTCTGAGAAAGCAACGAGATTGGCTGCCCTTCCAGAAGCGAAAACGGAAATGTGTGCATGCCCCCCCCTGGTCTCTTTCGGCAATGAGGTTACAGTGCCTGATGTTGAAGACTCGATGTGGTCGTCACTGAGCTGATTTGTTCTATGAATTGCGAAAGAGTTGCTTATCTCCACATCCTTCCTAGATTGAAGCCAATGATGCGCAGTTTCGACTGCAGAGTATGTTGACCCCCGAATACCATATAGGACGGGACATGGAGTTCTGGGGGCGATCATCCCCTTTCCCTTGGTAGGATCCCGATTAAGGAATGTTTCTGGGTGCCTTTTTTCCAATTCCAAGACTGATTCAGATGAGACAATCCTCGGCGTACCGATTCTAGAGTCATCCCTCCAAGAGATAAGTTCCCACGAAGAGTTGCCAGTGTTTTCCCAGGAAATCGCAGCACAGGCGCCGACTACTCCAAATGTGGACTCTGGGCGGAACACTATAGCCCCTCTCTGGGTGGCATCTTCTAGCAATGTTTCTGAATCGACATGTTTTCTGACGGCGTCCCAATACCAATAATCAGGGGCTGGGTCAAACGAAATTACTAGGCAAGGAGAGGCTTTGAACTCAGAAGGTGGGTGATTGCTAACCTGTTCCAACAATTCAGAGAACCACTCGTAGCAGATTTTCTCAATATCATCTGCCCCATTATCGGGAATCTCTAGAATCGCACCGAGAGCTCCGTTCCCACGGGTTCTTCTTCTGGCGAACGGCCAAAGGCGTACAAGTCTTCTTTCGATTACTTTGCAGTCCATCCCTTGGTCAATCACTGCAAGAAGATGATCGAAACTAGAAGTTGTGCAACCAACATCAACATGATCCGTGTCATCGAGACCGATACGGCACAACCTCATTGGATCACCTCTCTTTGTCGGATAGGATCTGGTCGATGACTCCTGAGATTCCTGATTCGGAGTCGCATAGAATTCCTTTGACTCCGAATCTCCCTGCCGCAATGATGTCTGATTTCCGGTCGCCAATTAGTATGGAGTCGGATTCGTCCGGCCGATCAATCCAGTCGTCACCGTATGAGAGATTATTCGGCTTTCCCGGGAATCGGTGAGCATTGTCAACAATTTGTCTTCCCGCTTCAAGCATTCCGGGGTTAGGCTTTCTCGACCAAGAGCCCTCGGATGGTAAATATGGGCTATACAGAATCAAATCTATTTCGGCTCCCTGATCCTCTTCGAGAAGGAGCTCCTGTAACTTCGCATTAATCTGCGCCAAGACATCATGCCCCCAAAGACCGCGCCCTATAGGAGATTGGTTTGTCACTACACAAATCCTGAAACCCATTCCCCTCAGACTGGTAATTGCCTTTCCCGAACCGAGTAATATTTCTACATCGTCAGGAGAATTGACGTAATTCTCCTTCCATCGATTTAACACACCATCTCTATCCAGATATGCAATTCGTCCGTCCCAATCTGCATTCTCTGGCAAATCACCCAGGCTTAATGGGGCTTCAAGAGGGGAATCGTGCCGATGAGGTGGCAACATCTTCTCACAACCCGTTATTCGACTTTACTGCCTCTTTTATGATATGATTGATTATCAATTGAGTGTCCTCAATCCTCTCCATTGACTGAGAAGGCACCAAAATGCACAGATCTACTATTTTTGCCAACCTGCCTCCTCCCGATCCACTGAAGTTTCCAGTTATTGCCACTGTTTTACAACCATTCTCTTTTGAGAATTCAATACCATTGATTACGTTTTGAGAATTCCCTGATCCACTGAAACCTACCACTACATCGCCAGTTCTGATGAAGGTGGAAAGTTGGCCGACAAACACGTTTTCGTAATCAGTGTCGTTTGCCCACGCAGTCAGAGATGATGCATTGTCTGAATGAGAAATTGTGCGGAGAGACAGTTCTTTTGACCAGTCGCCTGCACTGTGTGATGGAGTGCCAGCACTTCCACCGTTTCCAATGAAGTGCACAGTAGCGCCAGAATTTCTAGCATTCTCGACTAGATGCCAGAACTCTTCTATCTGCGAAATGGGCAAGTTGCCTATTGTCTCCACTATGGAGGAGGCGTATGCTTCGGCGAATTCAGTGAAGTCGAAAGTCATATGTCCGATTGTTCGGGAGGGGGCATCCTATTTACGGGTTGATGAAAGCAAGAGGGTCATGGAGGACCCCATATCGGCCGTTGTTGGTACATTTGCCTCAAGTCTTGGAATCTCTGATGTGACAATGCAGCTATTGATTGGCTCACTTGGTTTGGTACTGATGTCATTTTCATTTCATCGTCATTCTGAGAGTAATTCTAAAGTCCTCGCCATAATTTCATGGCCATTAATCGGCCTCTTCTTCTATCTATACTCGGGGCATTTCGTAGAGATTTCCGATCCCGTTTTGATTTTCATGACGGCTGGAGCCCTCCCAGCCGGTCTTGCGATTTCGTATTGGGAGTGGGTTTCCGATGGCAGTGAGGATGATACTATTGTCTGGCTAAGGGGATTCGTAGTTTGGTCGATGATTCCATACTACGTTGTTTTCGGGATTCCTTATCTAAATATGGCATTCGTGCAATTCACTGCAGTTAGTGCCGAGTTGATGCTTGAGTTTGCAGGTTTTAGTGGTTACGAGATTGGTTCAATGATGATCGAGAGGCATGGGGAAGTCGCAATCCCTGTTTCTGATTGGGAGGGGAATAGATTTGTGCTTAGCGAACCACTAGGAGAGGGGGGCTTCTACGCCCCAATGATTAACGATGAGGGGGAATCGGTAGTTGCATTCATTCTGGCTTGCTCTGCCCTCCAGTCTATGGCAGTCTTCATCGGGGCAATTGTGGCATTAAAATCGGTGCACTGGAAGAGGCGTGCACGGGCACTAGTTATCGCCATACCAACTATACACGTTCTGAACGTTTTCAGGAACGCGGGAATTGTCTGGCTTACAGACACCTATCCTGAATGGAGTCTATCGGGAATGGGGATCTTTGATTTCGCCCATAGCTATGCAGCGAAAGTAGCTAGTCTATTTGCAATGTTCCTTATGGCACTGGCCCTTTTCGACCTACTTCCTGAACTTCATAAACACGTAACTAAGGTCATGAGTCCAGTAGTAAAACTTAGACGATTCTTGACCTGATTCTTTCGAAAAGCTTGCCCGATAAGGGCATATCGTGCTCCCAAGCGAATTCCTTCATCACTCTGATTGCTTCCTTCTCCAACTCAGAGTCACCAACGAAGTCGGTGAGTTCGATCTTATTGTTTCTCGTATTAGCCTTGAATGCAGCAATTGGGTCTTCCTTGTGGAAAACTAGGTATGCAGATCCAAAGCCGAATCTCTCTCTGAGTAGACTACCGAAATAATGTATCAGGGGGTCTGAGGGGGGTATGACCAAGTCACGAGTTCGACTAATGCTCTCCTCCCCCTCCAGCATATCGAGCCTTCCCCAGCATATATCCTGGAGATCATCCACAAGGAATCCCTTGATCAAAGTCCCATCATCCTCGAAGTCATGCATCACATCGCTAATCTCCTCGGGTGCGAATGAAGAGCCGGCGAGCCTCTCTACTTGCTTTAGAGAGATTACTGGGTAATCCTCCACCAACGTTCTCAGATACTTTCTTTTTGCATCCCAAAGATCCACATTATGCAGAGGTTCTACCGTCCGAAAGCCACCTCGATAATCTTGGATCAGATGACCGCTTCGCACTAGTGGCGACACTATTTTGCGGAACTCGGATCTCGACATTGCATTCCTTTCCATGAACAAAGCAGGATCGTTTGTTTCTCTGAAGAACTGAAGAGTCTCCTCGTCCTCTGGATCAGTAGGTACGTTCCGAATAGATAGGAGTCTCTGGAAGTGTGGATATCGCGCCCAAACAAGGTGACCTCGCAGATTTGATCCTTGATGCAACTGGTGGGCCGCGACCATTGAGTCAAGATTTACTCTGAACATCTCGCATCGCCCCCTAAGGGAGAAGTCGTCACGTAGTTCTGTGGAGTTCTCGAGCGCGATGGTCTCGTTCTCCCACCTACTATTTTGGTGAATTGAGTGATGGTAGAAAAGCATCCTGTTGATTTCCTTTCTCGATCTTGGTTCCACCACCCCTCCTCTGATATACCGTTCTCCATCGCCCATAGATGAGAATCCCAATTCGGCTAGGATTTGTTGGATGTTCTCGTCACAGTCGTGGACTGGGACGCCGTTGAAGGCATGGAGGACGGAAACATCCACGAGTCGGTCCCGGTAGTTATCTAGCAATTCAGCGAAAGTTTTCTTGAAGTCATCCAGATATGAGTGCGGGATGTTGATGTCCTTAATTTCCAAGTAGTCGTTCACGACGAACATAAGGACTCTGCCAATTGGATCAACTCCCTTGAAGACTGGGTAGTACCATCCTTGCTTGAGGAGTAGTCTGACCTCCTGAATGAAACGGCTGCTGAATGGGTCTGATTGCGCCAAAATGCGCATCTTCCTATCCTCTGGCAGAGGTGAGAGGAGGCTTTCTGCGTCTTCATGGGAAGCGTAGTAATCTGTGGGATCTGGTTGTAGTGCAACAACCCTAGCAATCAATCCTCGATTCTCAAGATCCCGAAGTGTATCGGCCAGTTCCTCCACGGGCCTAGAGACGAAAAGCCTCAGAGTATGTAAACGAACGGGGCCTATTCTGGCAATTAAATCAGTTAGGGCTTTGTCGAAAGGTAATGGTTTGACTCTACCGTGCAACCTCTTGAATATGGCCATTGACCTCTTTCGATTAGGGACGTCGACGAATTGCTTCGCTACCACTAACTGCCTCTCCATATTCGAGAGGGCGGACTTCAGGCTCCTCTGGATATGTGCATTTTCCTTGCCCTTGGGATAATCCGAGAATAGATCGTTTCTGGATATTCCCTCTTCGGGAATCTTCTCAATCAGCTCCTCTTCCAGAGGCCCGAACCATGGCTCTGAACGGAGTCCCATCAGCATGGGTAGTTTTTCACTGAGGGTGTATCCAACCCTATTGTGGAGTAATCTACCATTGTAAACGTCAGAATCGTGTTTAATGTCCTTCCAATCACGAAATCTATAGTTCTCAACTCGATGCAGCAACTCCTCCCTCCTCTGGACAAATGTCAGATTGCGAATTGCATCGGCTGGTTCTACAAACCTAGAAAATGACTTGTTCAAAATCAATGTCTGAAGGGTTCGATAGTCAATGACATTGAATTCCCCGCCTGTAATTCTATACTCATCTATTCTGAGTATGAACTCTCCCTCGTCTGTTTGAGTGAAGAAACCAATTGAGACTAGGTTTCGCATCTCTAGTTCCTGTAGCACTGATTCTACTTGGGCGGTCGGGAAAGGCAAACGGGCGCTGAGAGATTCAATTGTCTGGGGGCCCTCTGATCCTAACATATCTAGGAGTTTGAGCCTTAGGCAGTCCATTGGGTCAGAGAGTGATTTCTTTTTCCAATTGGATGCCTCCCCCCCAACATAACCTTCGCCGACCTCATAGTTCAGACCGCCAGTATACAATTCTCTGAGGTCATCCATCTCGGCGGCTCCAGCTACTGCGAGACAACCCAGGGTTCCGTGGACTTCGGTCATCCTCATCGAGAACCACTTGCCATCTATCTTCTCTAGGCCGGTCCCCCTGATCTTGGTGATTAGGCCCCTCTCTGCTAGATCGTGGACCCAACCACGCAATGTTTCGAATTCGATGTTCTTCAGCTTGTCGCTATACAATGGATGAGTGAGTTGCCTCTCTAGGCCGCCACCCATGTCCATCAGCCTGAGGAGTTCATTGGCGCTTGTTGGTATCGAAACCTTGGATTGATAGTAATCACCGAGTTTTTCCTTGTCAAGCTCAGTTGCTAGCGACCTTGCTCCCAGAAGACGCCTAAGAATCTCAGGATCTACGTCTTTGATTAGATATGCGCGTGTTCTGAGTGAAAGTAGGTCTTCGAAAGAGGACATGAATAGGGTTAGGCCCAGTGGGGAAGGGATCTTGACCCTACGATGGACTATGCGGACGTCCTCAGCATCCATTCTCCCTATGAATTGTCTTAATTGACCCATTCCCAAGTCAGTATTAAGAATCTCATTCATCGCCTCTCTAACGATTACTGATTCATCCATTTTCCTATGCTTGTTCATGATCTGCTCTGCTTTGACCTGGAACTGCTTGGGGCTCACTTCTTCGGCCCCGATCCTCCGGGGATTGAGCATGCTTCTAGATGAAACCTCACGGAATCGTTTTGCGAAGAGCTGCGAATCGATGAGGTACTTGTTTAGGATTTCCTCGCTACGTTTGCCGCGGAAGACTTCTGGGATCAGGGAAACCTCGACCTCGTGGCTCAATTTTGCCATGAATCCATTCTCGTCGAAAGAGAGTTCATGCACGATGATGTCGTCTCTGGTCGCCATTCCGGCAAAGAGGTAACCTAGTGCTAGATTGAAGGCCCTGCCCCTACATGTTGTAACGACATAGGTCGGCAGAGGGGCTTCTACCTGCTCCACTAGGATTCGATCCTGGGAAGGGACCTGGAAGGTAGTCGCAGAGTGCTCGTCAAGGAACTGTGATAGAGCGTTAGCTACCGGTTTATTGAGCCCCATGACATCGACTAGGAACGGAGTGATCGAATTTCCAGTTCTATACTGGACAGATAGGATACTCAATAATCCGAGGACCTCATCGCTTAGTTCGCTGGTCCTGCTCATCGCTTCTCCGGTCCACGAAGGTATTGTGGGTCGGAATCCGGTTGCTGGGGTTACGTTCACCCTTGTTCCTATTACGCTAGCAACCCTGTATGTTGAGCCGCCCAGCAAGAAAACATCGCCATTCCTCATGCTCGAAACGAATGAAGATGAGAGTTGCCCGACTAGGGTACCATCTGAAGTGAAGACAAGATAGTTATTGTCAGGAGCAATGGTACCTATGTTTGTGTAGTATATCATTTGGGCATAGCCCCGCTTTCCGAAACGATTCTCCTCCCAGTCGACCCAAATTCTTCTCTCCTCTTCCAAGAGATCTAGCACTTCGATGTAGTCGTCATAGGGAAGATTACGATAGGGCCAAGACGCTTGAACCAGTTCGTAGGCTTCGTCGATATCCCATTCCCTGATAATTGTCAATCCTATCAGGAACTGGGCCAGAACGTCTAGGCAGTTCTGTGGGAACTTAAGCAGATCCATGTTTCCCGATAGTATGCCGTTCTGTAGTGCAACAATCTCCAACAGATCATGGGAGGAGGTTGGTAGGAAACGTGCTCTTGGTAGGCCCCCTACCTGATGCCCTGCCCTGCCTATCCTCTGCAGTGCCGTGGCAATGGAACCGGGAGAGCCAACCTGGATTACCAAGTCAACTGAGCCGATGTCTATCCCCATCTCCAGGCTCGATGAGGAAACCACGCACCTCAGCTTTCCATCTTTGAGTTTCTGTTCTACATCTAGACGAATGGATTTGTCCATTGATCCGTGATGCCCCTCCACCCCTGCAACCCCGGCAACTTTCAGACGTTGTACAAACGTCTCAGTCATGTTCCTCGTATTCACGAAAACAAGGGTTGTAGTGTGGGCCTCGACTAGTTCCTTGATTCTATCGATATTATGGTCCAAGACCTCCTTGATAGGTATTGATGTGAATCTTGGAGTGGGGAGGATGATGTCCAGATCTAGTTTCCTTGACCCAGAAATCTTGGCTATCGAGACTCTCTGTTGATTTCCTTGGTCCTCCCTGGAATCACTGGCAACTAGGAACTCTGCTACTTCGCTAAGAGGCTCCATTGTTGCACTAATTCCAATCCTCTGAACATCGGAGTCCACTACTGAGTCCATAAGTGCAAGACTCAGAGACAAATGTGTACCTCTTTTTGTAGGCACAAGGGAATGCATCTCATCGACAATTAACCATTGCAAGTCATTCAGAAGTGGGCGGAACCGCTTCGATGCGAGGGCGAGGGCTAATGATTCTGGAGTAGTAATCAGAATGTGAGGGGGTTTCCTCAGCATCCTCTCCCTTTCTTTCCGAGGCGTGTCACCGGTTCTGAGTCCTACTTTGATTTCCTGGGCCCTACTAGGTAGGAATCTCTCCTTTATTTCTGTAAGAGGACCTATGAGATTCTTCTGGATATCGTTTGCTAGAGCCTTTATCGGTGAGATGTAGATACATTGCACAGTATCTGTTAGCTTACCCTCTAGTGATTTCCGAACCAAGTCGTCAATAATTGAAAGGAAAGCCGTCAATGTCTTACCAGAACCAGTGGGCGAGCATAGTAACAGGTGCTCTCCCGACAGAATTTGAGGAATAGCAACTTTCTGGGGCTCAGTGAAATCGGGAAACTTGTCTTGAAACCAATTTCTCACAGGAGGTGAGAGTTGTTCCAAAATATCCTCGGTCTCAGAAATATCAGAGACATACGTAATTTCTGGCATTTTTTTCAAACCACCTTGCGTTTCAGGCTATCGATTGCATAAATGAATGCTTCTCAGAAAATCGTCCTAAATTGGCTTAATGTAGCGGAAAAACTAGTCATGGCTACTCAATCGCGACAATAGCCCTTGTCACTAGGATGGCTTGAAAACCACGATTGGTTGTCGTTGGCCATATGGACGACAAAGGAAGGATGTCGAGGTTATCCTCCCTGCTCCGCAGGAGGGGTATTGTGCTCCCATCTTTCGAGATATATGGCGGCGTTTCTGGACTGATTGACTACGGACCGGTTGGGGCCAGAATTAAGCGGCGTGTAGTTAATTCATGGATTGAGCACTGGGGCAAGGTTCCGAATGTGGTGGAAATTGATTCGCCGACGATTACCCCCGAGTCAGTTCTTGTTGCAAGCGGTCATGTTGGCGAATTTAATGACAAAATGTCTGAGTGCAAATCCTGTGGTGGGGCATTCAGAAGTGATCACCTTCTTGACGGTCTCCACGACAACCCGGAGATCCTGGATTCTTCGGATCTTGATGAGTTGATTTCGACGAATGGGGTGAAGTGCCCCAGTTGTGGTTCCCAGGACTGGTCAGGAGCCAGTCCGATGAATCTGATGTTTCAAACGAGTATTGGTGCAATGGGGGGTTCGAGGGCTGCTTACATGAGGCCAGAGACTGCCCAAGGGATGTTCATGCTTTATCCAGCACTCTACAGACATTTCAGACAGAGGTTGCCATTTGGGGCAATGCAAACTGGAAAGGGGTACAGAAACGAAATTAGCCCTCGTCAGGGAATGATTCGTCTCAGGGAGTTCAATATGGCAGAATTGGAGTATTTCATTGACCCGGAAAACCCACCATCCACTGATTTGAGCAGATGGCAAAGAAGAATCAGTATGCTGCCCGATCCCGATGGCCCCCACTCGAGTGAGATAGAGGCCACTATCGAAGAAGCGTTCGAGACTGGAATTGTTAAGCATCCAACTGTGGCTTGGTTCCTAGCCATGACGATGCAATTCCTTGTAGATGTCGGTGTTGATCCCGAGAAAGTTAGATTCAGGCAACACGCTAGTACTGAGATGGCTCATTACGCATCTGACTGCTGGGACTGCGAACTCAGTGGTGAGCACGGGTGGATTGAAGTTGTTGGTATAGCCAATAGGACATGTCACGATTTGGAGTCTCACGAGAAGTATTCCAAGTCCGGGCTATTGAGGGGGTGGAGGAACTTCGAATACCCCGTCAATGAGAGTCGTGAGACCCTCAAGCCAGTGGGTTCGGTGATCGGGCCGGCTTTCAGGGGAAGGGCTGCGGACGTTGCAGAAGCATTATCTGAACTGACTGATTTGCCTGAAATCATCCCATTTACACTCACACTTGCTGATGGTACTACAGTAGAAATCGAAGAGGGGATGGTGACAAGATGTCTTCAAGAGTCGGTAGTTTCCGGGGAGTACTTCACACCGCACGTAATCGAGCCGGCATTCGGGATAGACAGAATCATCTGGCATATCCTCGATCACAACTATCTTGAATTGGAGAAGGAAGGAGAGGAGTACACAATCTTGGCTCTGGAACCTTCTGTGGCACCTTATGACCTAGTGGTGTTGCCTCTTTTCGACAAGGACGGAATGGGAGCAATGGCAAGAGAGGTTTTGCAGCGGATTGGCTCAATTTCTGGTATTTTCGCTGAAATTGACACTAGCAGATCGATCGGGAGAAGGTACGCAAGATCAGATGAGATTGGTGTCCCTTGGGCTGTTACAGTTGACCACCAATCTCTTGATGACGGCACATTGACAATCAGAAGAAGGGATGACCAGAGGCAGGTTCGTGTTGACATCGATACTCTGATTGAGAGCCTTACTTCGAAATCTCTGCAATCCCTATTCTAGGCTAATCTTCAAGTGTCGCCGAGGGCATCTATGTCTGTGGAAGGAGGCATCAGACCAGATGACTGGACAGAGCGATACCGCCCTACCACACTTTCGGAGATGGAAGGGAACGGAGACAAGTTGAGAAGGGTCAAGTTGTGGTTAGATAGCTGGACTGCGGGAAAGGTGCCGAAAAAGAGGGGTTTACTTCTTTCCGGTCCACCAGGTGTCGGTAAGACCACCCTAGCGCATGCATTGGCCAAGGAAAGAGAGTGGACGGTTGTTGAACTGAATGCTTCTGAGCAAAGGAATGCAGCTGCGATTCGAGGCTCAGCAACGAGGGGCTCTCAGAATTTCTCGCTCGAACATTTCTCAATGGAATCCGCTGCGACCAGAAGGACGGTGATCCTGCTTGACGAAGTGGACCATCTCAGTGGGGGGTTCGCCAAGGTCTCTGAGGAACGTATTGAGAAGACTATGGGGGCCGAGGATGATGGGGCTGTTTTAAGGGGCGACTCTGGTGGCAAGGCAGAGCTTCTCAACCTACTAAAAAATACCAAAAATCCAGTGATAATGACCTGTAATGACCCAATGAGGCTATGGGGGCGGGGTGGAAATTGGAGATCCAACAGAGATAGGGTTCTGAGAGTCTCGGAGAATGTCATTTTCGAGAGGGTGGATCGATCTGACCTTAGGAGAATAGCCCTCAGAGTTCTGGATTCTGAGGGGGTCGGCATCGATCCCGAGTCTCTTAATGCTCTAATTGACGGAAATCCGGGCGATCTCAGAGCCCTAGTCAGAGATCTACAGTCACTTTCATGCGTAGTTGACGGCCACATAGAAATGAGTTCGGTACAAGACCTCTCGGATTCAGTCGTAAGGGACTCGCAGATCAACGTTTTCAACTCCCTAAAGAGAGCATACACGACCCGATCAGGCGCGAGTATTTCCAAGATTGTCCGGAACTCCGACAAGGATCCGGATGAGATGTTGGCTTGGTTCGCTTGGAACAATCAATCGATAATGGAAGCTTCCAGTTTGGAGGCAGTTTCAGTGGCTATGTGCAAATCGGATTCATTTCTTGCCACAAAATTCACCAATCGAGCATTCAGGTCCTGGTACTGGGGTTCAGCACTGCCTGCCCAAGCCATAGCTTCTGGCTCGAAGGCGGAAAGTGAGAATGAGATATTCGTCAGTTTCCCGGACTTTCTAAGGAGGGGGGGTGAGTCTTGGCGGACAGGGAGTCTGATTTCCAGTCTTTCTGCTGAATTTGGGGCGAGTCGATCGTCGATTAGAGAAGACCTGTGGCCGACTCTGCTCGCAATCCATAATTCGAGCCTAGGTGGATCTGAGAATGACTTTAGCGTGGCAAAGAAGATCGGTTTGTCCGCAGAGGATCATCTTGCCATGCACGGGATTCCAAAATCTAGCAAGAGTGCAAAGGAGATAATGGAATTATTCGGGGAAGAAGGACCTGGTGAGAGTGCTGAAATTATAGTATCGAAGCCTCCCGATGATCAAGTCGAAGATGAAACCCAGCCGACCCTAGATAGATTCGGCTAGTCTGACTCCCAAGTCCTTGGATGGAGGAGCACCAGAACTGTGAGAAGTTCAAGGCGACCTAGCCACATCAGCATAGTGGACGCAAGTAGAGAGGGAGTGCTCATGGCAGCCCATGAAGCAGCGGCTCCGGAAGGGCCGAAATCACCCAATGCAGGCCCTGTATTGCCAAGTAATGAGATAGAGACAGATAATACGTCATCCATGTCTAGATTTGGTTCTAGGAAAGAAATGGTTAGCATGGAGGCAGTGACTAAGACCAACCAGGAACTCACCATCCCCAGGATAATCCAGACCCTTTCCTCGTCGACTACGGAACGATTGAATCTAATCGCAACAACCCTCCGTGGCTGAATTATTTTCATTACTTCTCTCTTAGACAGTTCGAATGCAATTCTGATTCGAAGAACCTTGAGGCCGCCTCCGGTAGACCCTGCACTGGCGCCTATAATCATCAAGAGTAGCAAGACAAACTGGCTGAAGACAGGCCAATCGGAGAAGTCGGCACTAGAAAATCCAGTACTGGTAATAGAAATGGCCTGGAAAATGGAGTGCCGGATTGATTCCAAAAAACCGTAACCCAGATCATCCGAACGATAGATGTTTATCGCCATTGCGACCCATGCAATGAAAACAATTAGCAGATATGTCCGGAGTTCTTCGTCCTTCCAGATGTCGTTTGATCTGCCCGAGAATGCAAAATACAGTAGGCTGAAGTTAATGCACGTAAGTAGCATGAAAACCATTACGATCGATTCAATGATGGCGTCATTGAAGTGCATAATCCCCCCATCGGTAGTTCCAAAACCACCAGATGGCATTGTCGTTAGAGCATAATTAATCGAGTCAAAGGAACCCATCTTTGTAAACTGAAACAGCAGAACTGCCTCCAGGAGCGTGAGACCGACGTAAATGGCCCATAGTTTCCGGGCTGTTCCCTCTAGAGTCGTCCCAAGATTCGAGACCGAGGGGCCGGTTAGCTCGGCCCTGGCTAGCGCCATCCCCCCACCGAGGGCCCTTGAGAAAATTAGGAGCCCTAGCATAATTACCCCCATGCCGCCGATCCACTGGGATACTGAGCGCCAAAGAATGAGGCTTTTCCTCTGACTCCCCAGACAGTCTCCCTGAAATTCATTAATTCCGGCTAATCCAGAGCCACAAACAGGACTAGTGGATGGATCTACAAGTGAGGCACCGGTGGTCGTAAAACCTGACATTGACTCAAACCACGAATGTAGTAGGCCGTACAATATCTGACTAATCGAATTCTCGTGGCCCGGGTCCCAATATTCACCGAAGGGACCATGGAACATCCCTCCCAGCCAAAGAGGCAATGCACCCACAATTACCACAGGTATCCAACCCAAGGCGACTGAGGCAAATGCCTCTCTATCCCTTACCCTTGCAGAAGGATCAGAAACGCGAGAATGGAGGATTAGTGCGTATCCGGCAGAAATAGAAATCAGAGTAGGAATTGCAAATGTACGAATTGCGGGCTCTAGGCCCTCAGAATAAAGGCTGTAGAATCCAACAACGGCCAAAGGCAATGAAACCAAACCAATGGTCCATCCAAGAACTAGGCTAACAACCTCCCAGCGCATACTAACTCCGTAGTGACTCCTCGGCCTTCCCTACATCGTCAATTTCTAGAATTAGATAGATTCGGTCGCCTTCTTCCAAGGAGCCAATTTTGCCTTCCACGATATGGTGGAAGGCCCCATCCGCCCCCACCCTCTCTAGCATCACAAGATTAGCCCCAATAATGCCCTCAACTTCGTCCAATTCTTTGCCCATAAGTGAATTGCCGGGGTTGATTTCAGCCGACATTGAGACTAGGGACGGGATTCTTGGAATTGGTTCGTAAAGGCCCGGGACATGCATGTGGATTGCCTTGAGAATCGACTTCACGGCTACTCTACGCTTGCTGACAGGTCTAAGCCCAATTCTCTGTATAGCCTCCACAAGTGCTCTGTCCTTCAGAATCAATCCAGTCCTAGAAACGCCCTTGTCAAAGGTCCTCATTGCGATTGAAATATTGAGGTTGTCATCACTCAGAGTAGAAATTGCAATATCATGATCCTCAACAGCGAGCTCCCTGAGCAAGTCCTCGTCCTGAGGGTCACCGTGAATCACATCGAGACGTTTGTTTACACCTATTCGTGAGCCAACTATTGCATTTGCTGCATCCAAGTCTGGCTCGATAATCACTACATTCGAACCTTTGCTGAGATAGTGCTCAGCCAGTTTGCTCCCAAAGCTTGTTGCACCGAAAACAGCAACCCTAGGCTTCTCTGGCATCTCTGAGTCCACATCTCCAACCATTCTAGCGACCTCTCCGAAGAATTTCGTCGCACCGATAACGAAAACCAGCATGTCGCCTTCCTGGATGATTTCATTCCCAGAAACTATCCGTCCCTTGTTGCCTTGTCCTTTCATCGCGATAATCCTAGGATAGTCAGGGTCTGAACGAGATCTAGAGTTTGCATCTCCAGTTGTCGAACCGATCAATGACGAGTCTATCGATACGCTAGATTCGACAATCCATGCATTGTCACCCAGGGGGATAATGTCAGAAAGCGATGGTGCAACTAAACCAGAAATCAATTGTTCGACGACATCGGTGGAAGGTGAGACGACGAAGTTTGTTCGAGCCCAGTTCTCCAATGGCCCCGCCCCCCTTGTAGGATGTGTGATTTCAGAATCGCGAACATTGGCTATCGTAATCAAACCAGAAGCGGTTCTATCGCCTACCTGTTCACTGAATACTCGTTTTGCAAATGCACAACCAAGAATGTTCACGTTGTCATCGTTTGTGGCGAAAACGATAATTTCTGCGTCGCTGATTCCAGCCCTTACCAATGAGTCCCTAGAGAGTGCGTTACCAGTAATCAAGAGACAATCCAAAGATTGCGAGTCACTAATTGCATTGGGATCGGGGTCAATCATCGCTACACCCCTCTTCTCACCTCGTAGCGCGGCGGCGACACCTCGGCCGACCTCGCCGGCACCTGCGATTATGACTCGCATTCAGCCAAATGCATATGTGAATTGGATATAATCCTGCGCCATGACTGGAAAATTGAGAAAATTGCCTTTTCCCGCACTATTCCTCGGAATCGACTAACTTTCCCCTGATTCTGCTGTCTGCCTTGGATTTGATTATCTCCGCTTGCCGTATTGTTCTCCTATACGCCTGTCTTGCAGAAGGGGTGAGCCCGGATGGCAGCCATGATTCCTGGGCAGGGAACCAAGACCACGCCACAATGGGGGCGACTAGTGCCAGTGTCGGCGGGAAGAAAACTGTGAGAACTGTGGCAAGAATCAGCGCAGAGCGTGCGATGGAAGCGTAAACTACTGGTCGGAATCTACTGTTTTCGATCATTCTGGATCCCTGCCATGTAGTAATTGATGCATGACCAAGACAGGTTGCCACAGTGAGAAGCAATGCCAAGACGATGTTTTGTATGCTGAAACCAGTTCCCTCCCACACTACTGGGTCGAATAATCGGACGTTCAGATGGGCCGAACGCATTGCCCCAAAACCCAACCCGAATGTCCAACCATATGGGGCACAGGCCCTCAATCCAACAGTTCTAGATCGACCAAGAACGAATAGCGCAAATGAAGACTCGGCCAGAGCAATCACTAGTGCGATAGCACTAATCGAGATGATGTTCTGAGTCTCATTTCTGACTTCTGATAGTATCAGGACATCAATGGCTGAAGCGGCCAAGACCCCGGAAATTATCCCATATAGCAACGTCTTAACGGCCCCGGATAAGTCGTAGAATCCTGTCATTTTTGCTATAGTTCCCCTCCAACCGACATATATCCCCAAAAGACCGATTGCGAAGGCAACCTGCATCTCCCACAACTCGATGGGCGCTTCAGCCATATCCCCCCCATGACGGGTTCCCTTTCAGTACAGCGGATATTAGGCGATCTTCATCACCCTTGGTGGCCAGACAATGTTCAAACCACACGATTGGTGCCGAAACTCATGGCGCTAGAGGGATTCAAGCATAGAGTTCTAGGTTCGATAGGTCTTCTGAAGGGAAAGAGGAAGATTGACGAAGATACCGTCAAGGACCTCAGTAAATCACTCAGAAGGGCACTTCTGGAGGCTGATTTCAATGTGAGGCAGGCTAAGGAGCTCACAGAGCGAGTCGAAAGAGGGATGGTCGAGGAGGAGCCTCGTCCGGGAGTTAAACTAGAGACCCATGCAATGAATCTAATTTACACGGAGATGGTTAGGATTCTTGGCCCTCCTAGGGAAATCAAACCCCACAATCAGACTGTACTAATGGTTGGACTGTATGGTCAGGGCAAAACAACAACTACTGCCAAACTAGCAGATTGGTGGAGGAGGAGCCATGGTGCAAAGGTAGCGGTGATAGAGGCAGATGTACACCGTCCAGGGGCATTCGAACAATTGAGTCAGATGCTTGAAGGGACTGGTGTAGAAGTTTACGGAGAGCCGGGGTCTAAGATTGCAGCAGAAATAGTCAGGAATGGCCTGAAGAAAGTAGGAACGTCTGATGTCGTGATCATAGATACTGCTGGAAGGGATAGTCTCGATGGGGAGTTGAAGGATGAGTTGCTCGAGATTGCCCGGATTGCAAATGCCTCTGAGAGATTCCTAGTGATTGATGCCCAGGTTGGACAGGCTGCTGGCCCAATGGCCGAAACATTCCACGATCTAGTGGGAGTTACTGGGACCATAGTGACAAAGTTAGATGGTACTGCAAGGGGTGGTGGTGCTCTAAGTGCAGTTTCAACCACTGGTGCTCCTATTGTCTTCGTTGGAGAGGGGGAGAAGATAGGTGATATCGAGAAGTTCGAGTCTGATAGGTTCATTTCACGATTGCTGGGAATGGGCGATATCAAAGGACTAATCGATCTAGCCCCGGAGGATCTGGATGAACAAGAAGCAATGCGCTTGACGAAGAGGCTGATGTCAGGCAGATTCACGCTCACGGACATGTATGCCCAGATGGAAATGATGAGTAAGATTGGGACGCTGGACAAGGTACTCTCACATTTGCCCGATACGATGTTCGGCGGCATGGGGAATATGGGTGTGGCTCAGAAGAGGCAGATGCAGGCAAATCTCGACAAATATCGAATTGTTATGGACTCAATGACGCAAGAGGAAAAGGATGACCCGCTTCTACTCAAGTCAAGTAGGATTAGGCGTATTGCTCGAGGATCGGGTTGTGAGGAAAAGGAGGTCAAGGAGCTGCTAACGCAGTGGAATAGGAGCAAGAAGATGATGCGAGGCTTCAGGGGAGACAGGAAGATGAGGCGTCAAATGCAATCTATGATGGGGATCGATGACGACCTCGATCTGGGGTGATTAGCTGGAAAGGTGGTTCGCGATCATTGGCCATAGGGCGCCTAGTTCGGGAACTCTGAACCTGAATGACCTCGCTGGTTCTGGAGGGAGGATGGACGTACTTGCGAGGGCGGTTAATTCAGCGCTTTTCGTCTCACATGGAATTAGGAAAGATAGTCATGTTTTGCTCCACCTGATGGGTGGCGATGGCCCAAGCAGGAGGATTTGGTTCAATGGTTCCTCTCTTGCCGGGGTTAGGCCTGACGAGAGATCTATTTCTGGCCAGATTAAGGGGATTATGAAGGAGGCAGTCCCTCCCAGAGGTCGTTTCAGAGAGTTCAGCAGCGGAATTCTACACTCGGGAGGGGGTATTGAACAGACGGTCGGAGAATGGTCTGCTAGGGGTGTTTGCCCCATTATTCTGGATGCAAATGGAAGTGATTTCTCCGATGTCCCATCTTCGGTGGATCTGGGTTTCATCATCTCCGATGACAAACCGCTGACTGACCTTGATACTCAATCACTCAAGGGATCTGTTTCCCTTTCACTGGGGGAAAGGTGGCTTCAGGGGCACTCGTGCATTGCCATTCTTCACTATCTTCTTGATGAGAACTAGAACCATTCTGGCATCCCATCTTCCCCCATCTTGTTGGATGCTTCCATCACAGACTGAGGTACCCCCAGTGGATGGTTCTGAGGCCAGCTTGCTAGTGGGGTCAACGCCGCCTTTCCGTTAATCACAGCGTTGCAATCGGTCATTTCTATATCCTCGTCCTCTATTCTGGCCGCCCCTACCTCGAAAGCCACCCCTATGGAGTCATTTTGTATCATGTCTGTTGCATTGTGATACCATCTAGCACCTAGTGGGACTGTCTGGAAGGCGCCCCCCCATGCCTCCGGGACATTCAGGTTCAGAAACAGGTTACCTTGCAGAAACCACGACCTTATTGAGTCGGGGGCGGAATCCACTGGTGGTACTTTCTTGGACCCCCGTGGCCTCAGTAGATTTTCTGGTTTCTTTGACACTAATCTGGAAAGTCGAACAATTACATCCAGCGTCGCGCCTATGGAATCGGAGTAGTCCTCATTCGAGTAGGTAGCTAGGCTTACAGAAAGTGACGGTAAACCATACAGAGCGGCCTCACGGGCTGCAGAAACGGTCCCGGAGTGAAGTACGTCGACGGATAGGTTCGGCCCCCTGTTAATGCCTGAGATGCACATCCATGGCTCGATCTCCGGTACCCATGTCCTCAGACCCCCGTCTATCGCGACAATGACACAATCGCATGGGGACCCATCCAGAGAGAAGACACGGAGTGGGGCCGCCTCATTGACACGAATCTTATCGGCTATGTCAGTGTGCTCCTGAAATGCCATGTCATCACGAAGTGTGAGTTTCATCCCCACTGCGGATTGCTCGGTTAGCGGAGCGAGGATCACTACTGGATGGCCCCGCTCATTCAGAGATGACGCCAATTCCTGCAGCCCTGGGGAGTGGATGCCATCGTCATTCGTCAGGAGCAATGGGAATGTCATCGCCATCCCGTCCGGAAATCATGTTATGAAACCGATTCACTGGAATTCTGTCTCGTCTCCTGGAGAGTGACTATGATTGCTCCAGTCATCATCATCAAGCCACCGGCTACAGTGGGCATCCCTATTACGACCTCGTCGGTCCACAGCCATCCGATTATTGCGCCTAGCACCGGTTCCATCAGCAAAGCGATCGACACGACGATTGGTGGAATCCACCGAAGTACGGTGTTAACCCCAGTGTGTCCGCATAGCCCAGGACCCAAGGATAGGTATGCGACCCATGCTATCCATATTGGATCGGACCAACCAGTCAGTGAGTCGGATGGATCAATGGATGACAACGAAGACCCCTCGAAGAAAACCGTCGCGAATGAGAGCCAAATCCCCGCTGCCATGGTTACGGGGAATGCGTAAATGAAAATCGGCATGCCCCTCTCCGACCTGAGGTGCCTGCCAACCAGGATGTACCCCACCACTGTTACTGCTCCAGCGAATGCTGCAAGGTCCCCAACAAGAGAGACTTGGCCACCGTCACCGAGGTCGATAAGGGAGAGCGTGGCACCGACGAAACCCAAGACCACCCCTGTAATGTGACCTCTGCGGACGACCTCGCCCAAGAATGGCATAATTGCCACGACCACCAATGGGTGCGTGTTGACGAACAGGAGGCTGTGGACTAGGCTGGTGTTGTCCAATGACCAGACCCAGCTGCCGAAATGAGCTGCGAGGAAGAGGCTCGAGGCTAGGATTAGTCGAGCGTCATTGCGGTTTATCTCGAAGTCTGAGGTGCGGAGGAACTGGTAGAGGAATCCAGGGAGAAGGACTAGAGCGGTTCCTTGCATCCTCCAAGAAGCACGGAGGAGCGGGGGCACCTCGGACATCTCCTGAAGCACAATGCCAGCACTGGACACTGCGAGGACGGCTACAGACAGAGTCAGCCAAGCTGCCGCCGGGGGTGCCTTGGGGTCCGCCATGGTCAGTCCGCCAGCTCGGCATCCATTACCCCAGTGCTCTTCTTTGGCGCCTTGGCAGGGCCTCTGACCTTAGTGGGCTTTGGTGGGACGCCTCCCGAGGCGCCGCCCCCGATGATCCCAGCCTTGCTGAAAAGTGCGTATACGATAACCCCGAGAAGCACGTTTATCATCACGAATCCGCCTAGTCTAGCGATAGGCCACCACGAGTATAGTGAGAGTACTTGTCCACCGACAGAAATCTCATCCAGGACTGCTAGGACAGCGGCCTCGACCCCGTAGAATGCCTCTCCGGTTAGTGCGCCTGCTGCTATCATGAATGTCAGTAGGAGCATCTGGGCGCTCTTCTTCTCAGCCGCTGGTGACCCTTCCTCGGTTCTCACCGACTCTACCACGGGCTTGAGCCTGCGCTCCTCCCACCATGAACGGTATGCCCCTCCGATCAGCATTGGGAATGTCGCTGGAGTGGGGAGGTACATGCCCAATCCGAATGAAGTGCCCATTCCTGTGGCCCATTCGGCGAATGCCCCCAGGGCCATGCCGATTAGCAGAGCGCTCCAATTCCCTTGTCCCTCTGCCAGTATCGTGGTGAAGTACGCGAATGCGTTTGCTTGTGGGGCTAGGAGTTCTATTGTCCCATCGGCAAGCAGCTTGGAGAGGAATATTGCGACCCCTGCACCTAGGATCGCCCCTGGGACTACGCCCATGATGTTGCCCTTTGAGATGTGATATGGCCTGTTTCCGATGTATAGGCTGTTCTTGTAGTCGCCGACCACGGTCCCGCTCATGCTAATCGCCGAGCCGAAGACGGTGGTGCCGACAAGGGACATCAGTATCGATTCCTCCTTGGTCAGACCCACATCGAGGTTCAGGAAGACCATGAGGAGGATCAGGAGTACTATGAATGAGGTCCCCGATACGGGCTCTATCCCCGTCTCGCCCATCACTCTGACGGCGATGGCACCAAGGAGGAATGTCGTTGACAGGAGGACCATAGAGAATATCAGCGAGGGCACTACGGGATAACCCCCCAGAACGAAGATGGCCGTGATTGCGATGAATGATATCAGCATGAAGACTGGGATGTGGTAGAGTGGCCATTCGTACCACCCCTTTCCGTCGACGAACTCCTCTCCCTGCTCTCCGGAGAATGCCTGGGTGATGTCCCCGAATATCCCGATGAATGTCGGGGCCATCTTGAACAGCCCGAGGAAGCCCCCGCCCAGAATCGCACCAATTGCGACGGTTCGGACGATTGAGCCGAATGCCTCCCACTGAACGATGGGACCCAGTTGGGTGATGTTGACGTATACCCCCTGAGCGGGATCGTACACTGGAACGTCCTGGAGGACGGCCAGCGGAATGAGCCAGAACCATGCCAGTATGGCTCCCAGGTTCACCAGGAGAGCGGCTCTGAACTTCATGAACCAGCCTATTGCGAAGAGTGTTGGGCTGATCTCTATTCCGAGGAACGTGTATGACATCGGGTTTCCCTGCTCGTAGGTCGTGATTCCGTTGTAGGGGGCGTAATGCCCCTCAGCGAGCTCGCTGGGCTGATGGATCCACCTCTCCGTGTATACCGAGGCAAGTCCCCACCTCTCGCCGGATAGGGTCATTGCGAACCAGTCTGCTATGCTGCTTGGGACGCCCACTATCTTCTTCGACCACCGGATTGGGTAGTCGATGACGAACATCAGGCCCATCGTGAGGATGGTCCAGATTCCAACGGTCCGCAGTGAGTCGCGAGCGGCCTCGGCGGATCCTGAGCTGACGTCGGATGAGATGTCCAGCATCTTCAGAGTGGCCTCGAAGCCCGGCATGGGGAGCGGGTCCTCGACCAGCCAGACTCGTCTGAAGATGATGAAGTACATCACTCCGAGGAAACCGGCGAACATGGATGCGGTGATTCCGATGAATGCCAGGTTGAGGGTGTCCACGGAGCCTATCAGGTGCCCGTCCCCGACCTTGTAGTCCTCGGAGTACGCGAGGAGGAAGATGGCTGGGAATGTGAAGATGAAGCCAATTGAGGCATTGGTCGCCCCGGTAGTGGCACTGGTTGCGATGTTTACCTCTGATGGGGACCATTGAAGGGCCATCCCAAGCAGGTAGGCAACGTACCAAGCAGCTGAAACAGCTAGCCCGATTTTGAGGCCGATGTAAGCAGTCACCCCGCTGAAGACGGCCCCCACCAGTATTCCGATTAGCACCTTCCGTGTGTCCCAGTGGCTTATCTCGAAAGACTCGTTGAGGTTCTTCTCCTCCAGGTACTGCTCCAGCAGACCGGTGTTCAGGTTGTTGTACATGTCCTCGTCGAGCCAGGTCAGGGTTCCCGATTCGATGGCCTCGAGTCCGGAGGCGGTTACGGGTTGCCTGTAGGCCGAGCGCTCGACGTCTGACATGTCTCTCGTTCTGAGCGTACGAGAACGACGCTTATACTTCTCGCGGCCGAGGGGGCGCAATGTGGAGAAAAGCTACTAGTGGTCGCGGCTGATCTTGAACCTGCCCATGGCTTCCATCCACTGGATCTCTCCCCCGGACTTGAGGTTCATCCCCTCTTCGACGGGTAGGATGAGGGTCTGGTAGGTCTTGTTGTCCATGGCATGGACCTCGTTCCCCTGTATGTGGGTGATTATTGCTGACCCCTTCTCTATCATTGGGATTTGGATGGTGTCCGTGACAGTCCCGACGTGCGATCGCTTCTGACCGGTGAAGATGTCCTCGAGCTCTATCCTCGCCTTCGCAGACCCGTGTTTACCGGGTTTGGACTTGGACATGCTTAGTATCTTGTAGGCGCCTTCCTCTATGGCCACGTATCTTCCTACCTTCAGAGTCCTGATCTCGGCTCGAGTCGTGCCAGGCATATCCCCCTTGTCCGATGGGGGACTTATCAGCATTGGGTTGTGGCCCCGAGCCGGGTGCCGGGTGGTCCCCGGCCCGGGGTTACGTTTTACCGATCCTAGGATCAGTCGTCCTTTCGTCGACCTAGCATGGCAGCGCCAAGCAGGGAAACGACAGCTAGCACGGAAGCGAAGCCTGGAGTGAATCCGGGCGCCTTCTGTTCGTCTAGCTTCATCGAGTCAGCCCTGTTGTCCTCGTCGTCAAGGGCGTCGCAGATCCCATCGCCATCGAAGTCAGATGGCACTGAGGCTGCGTTCTTCGAGTCCGTTCCGCAGGAGTACTCGTCTCCGTCCAGCACGCCGTCGCCGTCGTCGTCGTCGTCGGCGTTGTCGCCGGTTCCGTCGCCGTCGGTGTCGTCCCACTCAGCTGCATCTGTCGGTGCCCAGTCGTCTGCGTTGAGCACGGAGTCGCCGTCGATGTCGGAGTCGGTGTTGTCGCCGACGTTGTCCCCGTCGGTGTCCATCCACTCGTTCTCGTTCATCGGGAACGCGTCGTCGGAGTTCAGGTAGCCGTCCTCGTCCCTGTCAGCGTCTGCCACGTCGCCGATTCCATCGCCGTCGTAGTCTCTCTGCTCGTTCGCGTCGTTGGGGAACGCATCCAGGCCATCTGGGGTTCCGTCGTTGTCATCGTCGGGGTCTGCGTTGTCGCCCACTCCGTCCATGTCAGCGTCTGCGCTCTCACTGGCGTCCAGTGGGAATGCGTCGGATCCGTCTGCCACTCCGTCGTCGTCGTCGTCGGTGTCGGCGTTGTCGCCTGTCCCGTCGCCGTCCGTGTCGTACTGCTCGGTCGAGTCCAGAGGTGCCCAGTCGGCCACGTCAGGGACGCCGTCGTTGTCGTCATCGGAGTCCGATGCGTCGTCTATTCCGTCCTGGTCGTTGTCGGCTGTTGCCGTTGGGTCGCTGTCGAAGTCGTCATCGTCGTTGTCGATTCCGTCGCCATCGGTGTCGTTGTCAGAGTTGTCGCCGATTCCGTCGCCGTCTAGGTCGGCGTCCTCGGTCGGGTCGTATGGGAACGCGTCTAGGCTGTCGGGCACGCCGTCGTTGTCGTCGTCGCCGTCAGCGTTGTCGCCGATTCCATCCATGTCCGTGTCGACTTGCTCGGATGGGTCGTACGGGAACTGATCCCACTCGGTCGAGTCCGCGGTGTACCCTGGGTTCTCGTAGTCGAAGCCTTCGTTGGTGTCGGTCACGAACTGCCAGTACTCGTCGAAGCTGAACGAGGAGCTGTTGTCAGCGTCCCATTGCAGCAGGAATCCTCCGATGCTCTCGTAGAAGGCGTCCCAGTCATCCGCGGATGGCCATGGCTCTGGCGGCTCCTCGCCGGTGCCGTTTCCGTCACCGTCTCCGTCACCGTCTCCGTCGCCGTCTCCGTCTCCGTCTCCGTCGTCTCCGAACTCGTCTGCTAGGCAGTCGGGTATGCCGTCCATGTCCTCGTCGGCATCAAAGGCAGGTCCTGCCATTATCGTCCCATACGTTCCCATTTGAGCGGTCCAGTTGGCTGGGTCGTCGGAACCTGATGACATGTCAAAGCCCCAGATCACGGCATCGGCGAAGACCAGGCATGTGTCGTTGGAGATGTGCATCTCCCACTGCATGGTCTCGGCATTGCCAGTGCTGTTGAACGAGAACTGATTGAAGTCATCTCCTTCCCAGTGCTCGTCCTCGCCATCTGGGCAGTCATCCATTCCGTCATTGACCTGGTAGACCCATATCTCGGAACCGTCGTGGCAGTCGAACCAGTTGATCGGCTCACCGGTCTCGTTGTACTGCTGCTCGTCCGAACCGTCCGCGCAGTCGTCATACTCGTCGTTGACGTAGTCGAACGGAATCTCATCGCCATTTCCGCAGACGAAGGTGGGGCCACCATCCGGTCCGGGGATTTCTTCTACTCCCCATTCGACCTCGTACGATGCGTTCTCGGTCAGTCCGCCGAAGAACCATTCCATCGGCTGCATTGCCTCTGAATCGAAGTAGTACTCGATGTTATCGAGTATGAACGCGAGTTCATCCTCCTCGGTGGAGTTGTCGTCAAGACCTATCTCCTCCCAGTCGAAGCCGTAGAGGGTTTGCACCACATCTCCGAAATCGTCCACTAAGGACAGTTCGACGTCGAGGTGGGACGAGTTGTGGCTAGTGGTGCCGATGTCATCGCCATCGCCCTCATCGCCATCGTCGTCGTCAGCGCAGTCCGCACAGCCTCCCCACTGGAAGGCCCATGCGTGCATGAGCTCCATGAGGGAGCCCTCGCCGTCGCCATCCGCGTCTACGACGTGGAATCCGTCCGCGATGCAGTCGACGAAGCTCGCTTCGTCATCCCAGGACAGGTACAGACCGCAGTTGTTCACTGGGTTGAGCGCACCGTCGTTGTCCAGGTCGTCGTCGAGATCGTCGCATATCCAGTCCTGGTCGAAGTCCACTGGGGACTCTTCGCCGTCCAGGTGGTTGGATCCGCATAGCCACTCCTCCTCGTCTGACCAGCCGTCGCCATCGTCGTCCCAGTCCTCGTACCACATCGTCATGTCGCAGTCGACGGTGAAGTTCTCGTCACCGGTCCCGCTCATGTCGAAGATCCCGGTCAAGACCGTGTCGGGCTGTCCGTCTCCATCGGTGTCCAGGCTCACGCATGGGTCCGTTGGGGAGAGGTCCATCTCGTCGTAGACGCCGTCGTTGTCGTCGTCTGGGTCATCGTTGGTCAGGTTCTGCGAGATCGGCAGGGTGACGTCGTCGATCCATACCGTGTCTGCGTTGCTGCTCACGCTGCCGTCCTTGTAGTACATCCACTCGAAGCTGTGCCATCCTGCGCTCACCGTGGTGGTGTAGGTCCCGGAGGTCACTCCGGACCAGCTCTGCGTCAGGCTGCCGTCCACGTAGAACCTCAGGTAGTCCCAGAAGCCCTCTGTGGAGGTCTCGTAGTCGAATGACACGTCGCCGGCGAATGTGTCCATGGTGACCTCGAGCGAGCTCGTCTCCGAGTTGTCGATGTCACCGGACTCTGCCATGTAGGAGCCGTTGATCGCGTTGCCGGTTGTGGTCCCGCAGGATCCCATTCCGCATACGAACCAGTCAGCGTTGCCGAAGGTGGTCCAGCCAGCCGGGATCGCCCCTCCCTCGAAGTTTCCGAGGAATGGCGGGTCGCCAGTGTAGTCTGGTATGCCGTCGCCGTCGTTGTCGGCCCATGCGGTCCCGTCTAGCGGGAATGGGTCGTCGACGTCCATGACGTTGTCGCCATCGTCGTCGGGGTCGGCGTTGTCACCTACTCCGTCCCCGTCCAGGTCGCTGCAGTCGGAGTCGTCGTATGGCAGGTCGTCGTCCTCGTCGAGGCAGCCGTCGTTGTCGTCGTCGTCGTCGGCGTTGTCGCCTATCCCGTCGCCGTCGAAGTCGCTGGTCTCGTTGGGGTCCAGCGGCATGGCGTCGTTGTAGTCGTACGTGCCGTCGTTGTCGTCGTCAGCGTCTGCGTTGTCGCACCATCCGTCGCCGTCTGAGTCGATCTGCTCTCCGGAGTCGGTGGGGCAGTCGTCGCTCAGGTCGTCTACGCCGTCGTTGTCGTCGTCGAGGTCCTCGGTGTTGCAGTCGTCTGTTCCATCGGAGCACTCCCCATCACCCATCATTCCGTAAGGAATCGCGATGTTGTCGAAGTATGCTCGGTCGTTTCCGCCGTCTGCAGATCCATCCTTGGCATATGTCCACGAGAAGGTGTGGTTTCCTTCATCGACCCATGCTACGAATTCTCCCTCCACCAACGAATACCAGTTATTCAGGCCCTCGTCGTCGGATGTTCCGTCGCCGTCGGTGTCGCCGCAATCTGCCACTCCGTCATTCACCCAGTTTCCTGGGATGGAGCCATCGTTCAGTGACGCATCCTCCCAAGATAGATCCGAGTACGATCCAGCAGTTGTGCAGACGAACTCCCAGTGGTAGTCCTGTCCGCTTACGGACATGTACTCCATGCCATCGATGCTGAATGACAGTGTGTCGTACCTCTCTTCTGAGGAGACCATGTAGTCGAACGAAACATAGCCCTCGGAAGTGTAGATGTCTAGTTCCAAGGTGGAAGACTCGCTGTCGGAGACGATGCCAGCTCTAGCAGCATATCCTCCATCGGATCCTGTTGAGAGTCCGAACAGAGCGTCTCC
>JAQXEZ010000006.1 GCA_029250605.1 Candidatus Thalassarchaeaceae archaeon | reverse complement strand
CCTGTCGTTCCCCTTCTCGTCGAAGTTCCCGTTATCCTGAATCTCGAAGAGAGCGGATTCGGCCCAGCCGTGGTACCCTGAGGGGTCATCAGGATTGGATTTTACGTGATCCTCGAAAATCGACATCGCCCCCATGAAGTCCCCTTGTGTAATGCACTGTGCAGCCTTGGTAATAGTATCCTCATCCGACATAATGTCCCCATAATCAGTGGAAGGACTTGAGGTTATGAACGGTGCGGAGTGCATGACAGAGAGTTTCGACCCTTGTTGATTATTTTTCTACGGGTAATCCGACGTTCGAATCCATTAGTTCGTTTATCAAACGGTAAACGTCCATTGGTCGTCTAATACCATACAAACAATCAGCCGGATCTGTTGCCTCCACTGTCCTATTCCTCTGAACAGTTATCCACCCCAGCAAGAAGGAGAGGGGTCTTCTTTTTCCCCTCGATTGCTCTCTAATCTCAGTAGAAGAGGCCGTACTAATCCCGAGAGACTCTACCTGCAGACCAACTCCTGAGCCAGTAACAACGTGTATGTTGCCATATCCAAGTAGGCGCCCTAGAATAGTAGGATCGGCCTTGAGATTCTCCACTTTCTGGTATGAAATGCCATGAGCACTGGTTTCGAAGTATAGGAAGCTCTGGCGGATATGAATTCGCTTGTCGGTAATTGCGTACTGGAAGGAGCGTTGGTATAGAATAGTGAAAGAAATCAACACAAGGAACGAAAACACACCCAATGGAGCGAACCAAGAGAAATTCCAAGCTGGAAGAGGATTTGTGAACCCAGAGCCAGCAAAACCACCAATCCACTCTATGATGTCAACTGATTTCCAGACTAGTGGTATGCAGGATGTAAGGAGGAGCCATGATGTTGTCCACCCTCCGGAGGTCGAGAAGTTAGCATAGTGATTGAACTTGGTCAACAGAAGCATGCAAATTACGAATCCCAATACGCCCGTAGTGTCAATTAACCACATTATGGTAGAAAGCAAGAAATTAGCCTGGCCTTCTCCCTCCGGAGTGTCAAGAAGTTCGCCGAGGAAGAAGGCTACGTGCACCATGAGGACGGCGAGTGCTAGGATGTACTTGTCTGCCATTGAAGCGGCCGCTGGGCCTCCTCGCCATATTGGAGTCTCGGAGTCGGTAATCTCCGGGAAATCATTACGCGTTGAATCTGCGTCAATTTCTGATCTGAATTGTTCAACGAATTGGGACATCTAACTTCCTCGCTGAGTGGTTGTTTCTAAGAGGTTGCGAATCAATGCAAGAACCCCCATGAGTGTTCTGCATTACCGTGGATCCACCCGTAGTCATCCAGGGACCTCTCACCCTCCGGGTCCTCGATGGAGATTCTAGTTACCTCGAACGGGTACTCGTTGTAGGTCAGGTGACTCACCATGCCACCCCTTGTTGGCTGGTCGAAGGTCCACCTTGCCCTGCTCACAGCCCTGATTCCAATGGAGACTGTGGTCGTTTCATTCCAAATTCTGATTGAGAAGTTGGGGAGGAGGTTGCCACCCGAGTCCAGAAGTCCTCTATCGGACTCGTAGAGTTCGACTTCGCAATTGTCGAACTCCTCTGTTCTGCCCCTCGCCCTGTCGTGGAAAACCCCGGCAGTCTTCAGCGGGATGCGGAAAACGTCCCTCTTCCGCCATGGCTTGTCGTCCTTGGTGGTCGTGAGGGGTGTCAAGTGAGGCATGAACCAATCCAGGTACGACCCGTCGTCGAAGTGGAGCATGCCCCAGAACCACGGCACAGAGGGAGCCTGCACGGTGACCTTCTGGAAGTAGGCAGTCCCCTCGAACTCCTCCCCGTCGACCACCAGCCGCGACTTCATCCCCTGGAGCCTGAGTATGTCGTAGCCCATGCCAAGGGCTATCTCGTTGTTCCTGTAGGTGAGCTCGCTGGGAGGGCCCCACGAGGGGGTGAGGTGTGCCTCGAAGGTCGAGGGGGCCCCTCGTGAGCGGGCCTCCCTGTCGCTCGACAGGCTGACCCACATGGACTCGTTCCCGGGGTTCATCCCCATTGAGAGGTCCTCCCTGTCGATGGGGACTATCGCCCCGGCCCCCAGCCCGTCCCCCTCCTCTGGCCAGAGTGGGTGCTCGTCGCTGACGACGGCCATGCGGCACTCCCTCATGGTGAGGGGCTCGTGCATGGTCTCGCCGTCGTACCACCATGCGCAGACCATCCCGGGGATCACGAATCCGCCTTGGTCGTCCTTGTGCATCCTCGAGCCTGGCTTCCACCAGTGCCCGCTCACCCGCACGGCCTTCGTCTCCTTCGTCGACCAGAGGGTCATCAGCTGGCGGGACCTCTTCGGGTTGTCCGGGTCCGGGACCAGGATGAGCACCCAGTACCACCACCACGAGAGGCCGTGGATGGGAGGCATCACGTCCAGGCGCCAGAGGGACGAGAAGTCCCCCTCGAACTTGCTCGGGCTCTCCTGCATCGCAATCACATTATCTCCCTGCGGCTGAATACCGACTTCGCGATGAAGACCCATGCGACGGTTACGGCCAACAGGACGAGGACGCTGTTCAGGAGCGCGATTCCAGCGGATGCGGTTCCCAATGTGTGGACCGGGGGCTGCCAGAACACGGAGAGGCCGGATCCTATCCCGAACGCGTTGTCCATCTCGGCCCACTGGATGGTGTCCGGCCAGGCGAGCAGGACGACTGCATCGATCATCTGGAGGGCCCAGTGCGATATCGAGACGCTTGCCACGGTCCAATTGGGGTTGACTATGGAGAAGCTCCCCATCATGAACTCCCACATCCCGAAGACTATGCAGAGGTAGACCCCGTACTTGGGGGAGATCAGCCCCATCGCGTTGAACATCGAGCCGTACGCAGCTAGGACCAGGGTCGTGGCGACACCTATCCCTATCCAGACCGGGATGTCCGAGAGGCGTATCAGCTGGTCCCCGGGACCGAGTGCTGACGAAATCAGGCCCACAATCAGGGATAGCCCGATCACGTAGGTGCCCGAGATCGCCATGTACCCGGACAATCGGTAGATGATGAACTCGGCACGGTGGATCGGCTTCGAGAGAAGCAGGTGCAGGGTGCCGTTCTCCGTCTCGTCCCTGACCAGGCCGAGGGACAGGAACAGAGGGATGAACAGCCCCAGCAGGATGACGAAGGCCATCTTGCCGACCGCTATGACGAATGTCCGATGCCCGAGCTCCCCTATGTACTCCTGCTCGTCGGGATCCTCATCGACCAGGTCGTCCGCTTCGATCCACGTCACGACGCCGTTTGACGCGATCCATTGGACGTCGCAGGTGATGCCGTTCCCGTTGTCGTCGTTGCCGCTCCCGTCATCCATAGCAAGGCAATCGCCGTCGTTGTCGAACCCATGGCTCCCCGAGAGTCTGGTCTCTGATGGGCAGTCGACTCGGCTCTCCTCCCAGTCTGGCCCTCGGAGGGCGAAGCCGTTGAAGCAGTCTATCCCGTCTTCGTTGATGTACATCTCTGGTGAGTCTGGCTCGACGTATACCTCCTCCGTCCAGTCGCCCCAGAGCAGGTAGTAATTCTCAGGCACGGTGGCGATTCCCGTCCCCCTCCACTTCCCTGCCACGTAGTAGGTGTTCATCCCATCGCCGTCGTCGTCCCCCATGTCACAGGCCTCGGACCAGATTGAGCCGAGGATGTCGTCCAATTCCCAATCGGAGCAATCGGTTAGTTCCGGGACTCCTTCTTGGTTCAGATTCCAGTCGACATGACTATCCCACCACTCTCCGGAGTATTGGTCGTCGACCCATGAGGCCTCGAAGAATGCGCTCCCCTCCCATGACTTGTTGAGAGCGACCGTTCGGTCCGCGTCGTTCCAGTCTATGTCGCTTTCAGGGACGAAGACGCTTGCTCCCGGGTACAGATCCGAGTCCCAGTCCGGGGTCCCCCACTTCCTCTCCTGGCCCATTGGATATCCATCGCCGTCATTGTCCTCGCTGTCGCCATCGTTGTCGATGGGTTCGAATGTCTCCCTCACCGAATCGACGTAGAAGGTCAGGAGCAGCGCCATCAGTAGCGCACCGACGCCAAGCACCACCCATGTCGACACACGGTGCCTCAGTTGCCTCATTGTGAGCTCTATTATGGCCCCTGCCTTCCTGTCCATCCTGGTCCAGACTGTCTCCGAGAGGGACCTGCCCTTGCTGTCCATCAGTTGCCCTCCTTGATCAGGTAGCTAAGGAGGGATTCCAGATTGTCATCCGGGTTCTCGATGCTTGTGACCTTCTGCTTTGAGTTAACGACGATCGAGGGGAGGACCGCGTGCGCTGCCGAGAGGTCGTTCGTCTGGATCTCCAGTTGCCCCTCACGGGGGAACCTGACTCCGAAAACCGGCTCCTGTGAGACGAATAGGTTTGCCAGGCTCCTGGGGTCCTCGCACTTTATCAGAATCCTATGGGGGTGCTTGTCGAGAAGGCCCCTTATCGCATGCAAATTGCCAATTGCGAGTAACCGTCCGTTGTGGAGGATGACGATCTGCTCGGTGATTCGCTCTATCTCCTCGAGGATGTGGCTGGAAACGAGGATCGTCTTCCCCTGCTCGCCCATCTCGCGGATTACGCTCATGATGCTGGTCCTGGCTAGGGGGTCGCACCCATGCAGCGGCTCATCCAGGATGATGAGGTCGGGGTCATGCACCAGCGCGTGCGCGATCTTGACCCTCTGCCTCATCCCCTTGCTGAACTTGCCGAGCTCCTTGTGCATGACGTCGGCCAGTCCTACGAATTCTAGGACGTGGGATGATCTCTCAGTCGCCTCCTCCCTCGTCATCCCATGAAGCCTGGCCAGGGTGGTTACGAAATCCAGCGCTGTCATCCACTCGTAGAGCTTCTCCGACTCGCTGACATAGCCGACCCTACGGTAGGGTGAGGTATTGGTCCAGGGATCGACCCCGAAGAGTCTGACAGAGCCCTGGCTGGGCCTTATCCTGCCCATCATCAGCTTGAACAGAGTGGACTTGCCAGCACCATTTGGCCCGAGGACGCCTGTAACCCCGCCGTCGATGGCCAATGAGAGGTCGTTGATCCCGATTACCTGCCCGTACCACTTCGAGACCTGGTCGATCAGGACCGCTGGGGGGTCTTGGTTCTCCATCGTCATTCCCTAGTCACCTCCAGTGAAGTAACTCGGGAAACGAGGAGCCAAATCGAGACTGAGTTCATGACAATGAGGGAGACGATCGAGATTGAGACCGGGTGCTCGTAGTTGGAGGGGATGCCCAGCAGGAACTGCCCCATGTGGGCAAGGCAGTCGTATGGGCTGGTTGCATACATGAACGTGGTCCCGAACTGCAGCTCTACGAGAAGGGAGACCAGCTTCGTCCCGTAGATGATGCTCAGGAATCCTATGGCTGCGAAGAAACGGCTCTGGCTGATGCTTGAGAGCGCTAGTCCGATTGAGGTGTAGGTGATGACCAGGACGATGCCGGCAAGCATCCCCCCGAGGAAGATGGGGAGGGTGTCAGCCAGATACGCCCAGCCCTCCGATTTGAACACGATTGCGCTCGTGTAGTATGCGAAGTACGAGAAGACTATCACGAATCCGAGGATTACTGCGACACTCAGGTACTTCATGGAAGTGTAGTCCAGCCTGGAGATGGGCCTTGAGAAGTAGATAGCACTCGTGCCGTGCTGCCTGTCGTCGGATATCATCCCCCCTACGACGACCGCAGTTAGCAGTGGCCACATGCATAGATTCCGAGGGAAGTAGCCGAGGACCTGCCCCCAAAGGTTGTATCGGTTTATCCCCCACATCTTCTCGAAGAAGCCACCATCGTCGCCGATGAATGATGAAAGGAAGAGCATGGGGATGGGGGTCAGAGATCCTAGGAAGATGATTAGGATCAGGAGCCTTACCATGGGGTGGTATTGCCTATGCCCTTTGCCGGTGAAGACTCCGTAAACGTGGTGCCTGAAGATGGCATAGTTCCTCATCCATCTCGGTCCTAGCTCACCATCCCATGGGCGGTACTTCTGGTCGAAGATCTGTCCGAGGGACGCTTTGGACTTCGCTACCACGGCAGTCGCTTCTTCGTCCCCATCACCCGAGCCGAATGCTGCTTCCATCCGAGTCACGCCCCCTTCGAGGCCTACTTGCTCTTCGGACAATCAGTCACCCCCTGTGTGCTCTGACGTCATAAGGTCCTCAGTCCCCTTGATCTGTGCGCCCAGCTTATCCATTACCAAGAGGAAGATGTCTTCCAGGTCGGGCTCGTATTCCTTCATCTGACGGACTTGGACACCGGCTGAGACTGCCGCTTGGAGTGCCTTTTCTACCGTTGACTCGCTTTCCATCTTGATTCGGATCACCCTCCCGAGCCTCCTGTTCTCTAGGCCCATGGAAGACAGTTCCGACTCCATCTTGCTGGCCCCGCCCCATATGACCATCTCGATCTCCTTGTCCACTTGCTGGACAAGGTCCTCGATGCTGCTCTGGACAACGATCCTCCCCTTGTGGATCATCACAATGCTATCACACAGGTCCTGGACGTCATCCATTACGTGGCTACTCATCAAAACGGACCTATTGCCCTCTCTGACAGTCCTATTGAGGGTCTGCAGCATGAATCCCCTTGCCCGCTGGTCTAGTCCGTTGGTAGGCTCGTCGCAGATCAGGATGTCAGGGTCGTGGACCAAGGCACATGCTAGCTTAGTGGCCTGTAGCATCCCTGTACTGAATGTCTCGATCTTCCTGTACCTCTGATCCTTGAGGCCGACGTACTCGAGGACTTCATGGGCCCTCTGGGTGGCATTCTTCGAATTCATTCCCAGCAGCTCTCCGGAGTATCTTACCTGATCTACTGCGAAGAGGTTCGGGTCGAGTGCGTTGTACTCGGGCATGTACCCAATCTTCGACCTGATCTGCTCCCCCTGGGTTCGGATGTCGAGCCCTAGTACCGAGCCCTCCCCGGATGTTGTGGTGATTAGTCCCAGTAGGCATTTGAAGAGGGTTGACTTTCCTGCTCCATTCGGCCCCAAGATGCCTACTGCCCCCCTGGGTATCTCCAGATTGATGTCATCGAGAGCCAAATGGGGGCCGTACATCTTCCTCAGGCCCTTAGCAGTGATGACCGGGGCTTCGGAGAATGGGTCTTCTTCGGCCATGGAGCGTCACCGACTCCCTACGGGAGTCGTGCTGTGGTCATACTCCAATCACTTGAATGAATCCCCGGAGCGTGCCATTACGGGTCCTGCTTCATTGCCCCTTCCCTGACCTTCACTGCGACTCCCTTCCTCAGGAATGACATCTCAAGATGCGTGGTGATAGGGGTCCCATGGGCGACCAGTGCGCCAGTTGAGTCAATCACTATGCAAGGCTGACCTGGAGTCAGGTGTGAGTCGGCCCCTGAGATGTAGCCATGCATGACGTTCCTCCCCTTGCCCACGAATGGCACTGCATCGTCGATGATGCAGACCCTTGGGATTCCCGGGAAGTCTGAGTCTTCCCCACTAGACCCGAACTCTGGAACTGGGGAGTGATTCAGGCCATTCGCGATCGAGGCCCCGTGTGTTGTCAGTGAGACACCACCATCAGTTAGCCTCGGGGAGAGGATGTGGTGCCCTCCAGAGTTGACATTCACTAATCGGTCGGTTCGAGACTTCCTGCTGGTCATTCCTTCAGTCATCTTGCAACCGTCTGAGGGGTTGATTGCGCAGAGCAAGGCCAATTTATCGACTACTGAGCACCTATCTAGCCACTCTCTGACCTCTGCTGCCTTGGTCTGTTCTCCCACTTCCTCGCGTGGGATTTCTCTAATCAGCGGGACATCCGAGATACCGAACTCCTCGAGGGCTTCGAGAATCTCCTGATCGTCGAAAATAGGGTCCCAAATACCTTCTGGACCTGTCAGGTGACACCATGGGGAGACGTCCTCTAGGGAGAATGGAATCGGGCCGATTGGTGTGGAAACCATCACGACCGTCCTTGGCTCCTCCACCAGATGCTCGATCACCGAACCCAAAGCGGAGATTCGCCATGGAGGGGGAACCCCCTCGATCAATAGGACCCTCTCTGGCGGGCCAGTTGTCGAGTCCCACCAAGACCCCGGGGCACGCCATCTCGTAGCTAGAAGTGCTTGGATGTGAAGGATATGTGGGCGGAATTCGATTTCATCACCGAGTCCCTCGCCCCCTCCTCTGAGAGGGTTGGTGGATGCTATCATCCGAAGCACAGAGTCACCGATTGGCCCATCGTCTGGATCGTCCAGTTGCTCCTGCAACCAGAGGAAAGCATCCCTCAGGTAGGGGGATGCGTGACTCCTCTTCTCGGCTAACTCCCATATGGTTCCATTTCGGATCGCCTCTCGGCATCTTGCCAATTCGGACTGTGTGACTTCCAGGTTGTGCTTGGCCAGTATGACCGACCTCTCGTCCCTGTCCATTTCCCTGACTCCCTGGGGAGTGGTTCCGAATAGTGCATGCGAGTTGAACGGCCATTCCTGTATGTCGCCCAGTTTCACAGTTCCTTCAGGAGTCAGTAGCCGGTCGTCTCTGGCGAAGATCGCGTAAGCGGCGCTATCGAACAAGTCGACTCCGAGGGCGATTGCCATTGGGAAAAGCATTGGATGGCCGCAACCGAAGAAGTGGACTGGCCTATCTAGAGGGAGATTGGACTTGGATGCGAGCAGTATCTCGAAGAGCTCCCGGTACCTCTGCTGTTCCATCAGAGGCACTATCCCCCCTATTGGGTGTACTGCGAACCCTCTGCCTTCGCTCTCGGATGATCCCATTAGGAGCGATGATTGCGCCCTTAGGTCAGCATGAGTGCCTCCTTGGATGGGTCCATTCAGTAGCATATCGGAACCAGCGACCGCGAGTGAGGGTTCTGCACGGTCTGCTGTCTCCTCGACTGCACCCTCCAACTCCTCCCTGGACATGTCCGGCCTCCCAAAGACGTCGAGCATCGTACCTATGTCGACCCCCATGTCCCTCTGGAAAGTCACTATCTCCTCCGGGCCGACCTCGACATCACCGTAAACGTATGACTGGAAGGTTCCTGAGTCAGTAACAACTGCCCCTGGGAAATCGAGTAGAGAGTGGATGCCATCAGAAAGTGCCGTAGTGCGGAGGTCCTCGTGCTTCCAAATGACGTACGAGTTTGTAATCAAGGCCTCGATTCCGAATTTTTCCCACATCTCCCTGGGCTCGATCGTCCTGAGATTGGGATTGATGACGGGGAGTAGCATGGGGGTGGTGATTGCCCCGTGCTTGGAGTGAAGTCTGCCGATTCTGGCTGCACCATCCCTATTTGTAATCTCGAAAAGACCCCAGTCCTGTTCCCTGCAGGGTTCAGGAACATTGCGTGCGGCCATGGCCCTTGCAGGGAGTGGGTGCCATCAATCCTCGGTCGAGCGTGCCTCAACCCTGAGAGTGACTTCGCCATCAGAAAGGGACAGTGAGACTTCGTCTCCCGTGTTCACTCGGATAGTCGGGTCGTCCTGGAATCCATGAGCGTAGGGGACCCCAAGTAGAGATGCAGCTGGGAGAGTGAGGGGGCACACATCCCGGTTCACGATGGCCATGGGCCCGTAGCCGGTGTAGATTAGGCCCATCAGGACGAAGGGTGCTACTGTGGATCCCGACCCCTTCGGATAAATCAGGACGGTGTCCTTGACTGGGACGCCATCTAGAGGGTGACCGGGCTCCTCTATCTCCCCCGTGTCCCTGTTCACGTATCCCAAGTAGGTAATTGGCACGTCAGTGACTAAGGCCTTGCCGGATACCTCCCACTGGGTCTGGCTTGGGATGCCCCTGCCCATTGAATCGAAGGGGGCGTCCTGATGGGTCTTAGCAGTGTGTATCGGAGTAGCAGAATGACCACCTAACTCGGGAGGGGGGCCATCAACCAGAGAGTCGTCAAACGCATGGGCTACACATTCGATAATTGTGGCGACACTAGTGGGGATGCGATTCAGGCCACTGGTTAGGTAGTGTTCCGCCTTGAGGGAATTGGTCAGAAGGTGATTGTACTTCGAGCGGTTGTATGGAGTTACCTCGGGACATGTGTCCTTTAGCACCAAGGCACCTGCCTCCTCGAGCAAATCCAGAGTCCCATCTGCGGAAATCAAGTCATAATTGTGGGAACTCATGAACAACCAAAGCCTGCGATCAGGGATGGCTTCACCCAATTCCATCCTTGCCCTAACTGCTGCTGCTGTTTCTCTGGCCTCCCCCACGCTGGCCTGAGGGCATCCGATCACCACCAGATCGACCCTCCCCCTTGGTGAGAGGTCCCTGTATCTCTGTTCGAGGTCCTCCCTGGTGAACGTGAGCTCGCCCTGGAATGATCCCACTTCCGGGGAATCGGCCGTGATTCCATCTGCCCAGAGCATTGGGCAGCCATAGTTTGCTGCTGATGCAGTCAATGCCTTCTGCATCTCGAAGCTTGCCCTTGGGAGGCCCACGAATCTTGGCATGGGACCCCAAGGCAGGTCCCAATTCGGCATTATCTGCTTGCCCATCCAATCTCCGAGGATGCTCCAGTCAGTTAGGTTGGACATCTCCGCCTCGACATTTACCAGGATGTTCGGCTTCCTGTTTGATTCGAGGTGCAAACCCCACTTCGGAGCCCATCCGGTGAGGGCTGTTGCCAGGGCTGAGAGACCTGACTCACGGTTTGTAACCAACGAAGTGTAGGAGTTAGAGAAGCAAACTGCGTTTGATTCGGCCCAGGACCCTATGCCCTCGGAACTCTCCATCCCACGATCATATGGGGTACAAGACAGAGTCGCCTCAATTCCAAGTTCGGAGTAAGCGTGGATGATCTCAAACTGCTGCTCGAGGAAGTCGGGGTAGTCAATACCCATCTCCTCCATCTTCTCGTGATCGCATCCAGCCGAATTGAGGGTTGTTGGAATTGAGACCACGCCTTCTGGATCCCCTGAGAGGTCCGAAAGGAATCGCCTCAGGCCATGGCCCCCAGTGATCACGCTGACTCCTGAAACATGCGCGTTGTCCACTGGAATGTACTCAGTGGCGCCTGCTGTGGAGGCCAAATCGACTACCAGCCGGGCAGCCTTCTGCTTGGTCGGGCCCATTGAGCCATCCAGCATGGAACTGAGTTGGGCGGGTATTTCCACGCTGCATGGTCGGAGCGACGAGCCTTGAATGCCACGCTGGATGTGTGGGTCAATGACCTATTCAGCAGCAGCCTACTTCTCGAACGGGAGCAGGTACGAAGGACACTCTGTCGACGTCATTCGTATTCCTCAATCTCGAGACGATATCCCTCAACGAACTGGCTGATCCCTTGATTTGCAGTGTGTCTACACAGGTATGACTCTCTGTTAGGCAGTTGTGATGGAATGAGGAAACTTCTACAGAATGTGAGTGTCTGATATCAAGGATCTTCGATTCCACGCCGTGTTGGTAGAAAATCACCATCACGCCCTCTGTTTCGGAGTCATCGTCCATTGTGCTGAGGTCTCCGCGGCTGGCATCGGCGAAATGAACGCTGGCATCCCTAAGGAACATGCTCCTGTTTTTGTAGCCCGTTTCCTCGATCATGGAGTCTAGAGATTCTAGGAATTCGTTGTCACTGCTAAAGGAGATGATCCGAGACATGGTGCGACGAAGGAGTGGTAAATTAATAACATTTCTTAAATATCTATTATTGATTCGGAGTTGTGATGGCAACGGGGAGCGCTCCTATCGAACTGGCTGCATTGACACTTATTCTGGCACTTATTGGTGGTTTGATGCCAATTTTGAGCAGAATCAAGGAGGATCGCGATATTCTGCGAAGGATTACTGGCGTGGCTTCTGGAATTCTTCTTGCGTCGGCAATCCTTGTGGTTATTCCAGAGGGTTTTGATCTAGCTATGGGCGATCATGACGAGGGATCTCATGAGGAAGAGGCTAGTCACCAGGAAGAGGAGTCTGGTCACCAGGAAGAGGAAGGTTTGGAGGGCCTGATTATCGGGGGCGCAATTCTGGCCGGATTCATGATGATGCTAATTCTAGAGGGGTCTGGCATTGGACACGCAGTCCATGAGGAGCACCATGACCATCATGGGGAGCATGGGCACGAGCATGTGCATCATAGTGATTCACCATGGGTTATCGTCCTCGGACTATCTCTGCATTCTGCCGCTGACGGTCTGGCTATAGGTTCCGCTGCTGCGGGAAGTTCTGAAGCGGTGACGGCAATTGTTGCACTCGCGGTCCTAATTCACAAGGTCCCTGCGGCTTTCAGTCTAGGTGTTTTCTCGGCTCACGAAAGAAGCGAGCGGAACGAAACGATCAGAGATGTCGTGTTGTTTTCCATCGCCACGCCTGTAATGATAATAGTATCATTCTACGCTCTAGAGGGACTAGATGAACACCTGATTGCGCTTGCAATGCTATTCGCAGGAGGGACATTCCTGTACGTGGCCACCGTAGATACTCTGCCTGACATACACAATCCCGAGACTGGTAGGGAAGCCATGTTGAACGTCCTAATGGGAGTGGTAATAATGGTGACAATACTATTCGGAGCGGATGCTGCCGGCCTAATAGAGCATGGGCACTAATCGACATGGTCACGACTAAGTGTAGTGAATGACTGCTTGCCCATAATCATCATGGACGAGTCTGCGAACAAGTCACTTAAGCAAAGATTGCTAGGTAGCAACGCGTTCCGGTCTTTCTTGGTCTTCTCAGCATTTCGTGCGGTCTACGGTACGGGGATTCTGGTTGTAACCTACCTTCTTGCGACTAGTGAAGATGCACCCCTGTGGGTATCGGTAGCCTTCCTTCTCACTTCGATGGCGATCTCTAGGGTGATCTTCCGAGCCATTAAGAGGAAGTGGCCTGGTTTGTTCTCATAGAGAGTTTCCCAGTCTCCTCATTATCGTGGTTGCAGACTCAACGCTTTCGATAGTCTCGACGCTCTTCCCTGCTGACCAGATGTCAGATGACTTCGCCCCACTGGACATCTTCCTCCACCGTCTGAATGATATCGTGTTCATCAGCCACCGAGTTCTATGCTTAAATCGGCCTGAGAGAAGGGTGCGCACTAGCCACGAGTTCTCCCTGCGGTAGCTTGGGGTCTTGATTACCGAGACTGGGATCCCAGTGAGCTTGACTGTCCAATCTATGTCCCCCTCATTGGCCCCAACTATGGCCTGCTTGTATCCTTCTGGCATCGAGCACTCGTCGGTTGCAATGAATCGGGTGCCCATCTGAACTCCGTCGTAACCGATCCGGATGGCCTCCTTCAACTCCTTATCGCTACCTATCCCACCTGCGCAAATCAGAGGCAGGCCTAGATCCGAGAGGGATTCGTACATCTGCTCCATGCTGTCGGTGCCCAGATGACCCCCAGCTCTGTCATTCACGCAAATCAGGCCATCGACGCCACACTCTACTCCCTTCTCGGCGTGTAATCGAGTAGTTACGTCGTGGTAGACGAATCCGCCTCTCGAGTGGACCTTCTCGCAAACCCAGTCTGGTTTCCCCAGGGATGTCACGAAGAACCGGATTCCCTCGTCCAATGCGATGTCGATCCACTGAGACATCCTCTGCAGATACTTGTCATTGCCCTTCTCAATCAGGGCATTGAACCCAATCGGACTATTCGTCTTCGACCTGATGTAACTGATTCCATCGATAAGTCCCTGATTCAGATCTGGCTTGTCAAAGCCGTGGACTACGGTCAGAGAGACGGGTTGGATGATCGCCATCCCGCCACCATTTGCTGCTGCTGCGACCAGTTCCGGATTGGAGCATGGGTACATTGCCCCGCAGATTATCGGGAACTCGGCCCCAGTATGCTCGATTAGCCTATTTTCCACCACGCGATTCAAATTCCGGAAGAAAGGGCGAGAAATAACAGTTGATGTGAACGAGCGCCCCCGAAACTACTCAAATAGTGCTATTCGCTGGATGATGCATGGTCGACTTCCGCCTCAGCGAAGAGCAGATGATGATACGCGATATGGCGAGGGAATTCTGTGACGAGGAAGTCATTCCAAATGCAGAAGAATGGGACAAAGGCGGGACCTACCCCCTGGATGCGATTTCGAAGGCCCACGAGTTGGGTCTGCTGAATGTTACCATCCCCGAGAAGTACGGCGGAGCAGGCATGTCAACTGTTGACGAGATGATCATCTGCGAGGAGCTCTCCAGAGGAGATCCGGGTTTCGGTACGGCTTCCTACCACACCATGCTTGCATCATTCCCAATCCTCACTGGGGGGACAGAAGAACAGAAGTCGGAATACCTAGGAAGGGTCGCTTCGGGAAAGCTGGCAGCGTATTGCGTGACTGAGCCAGATGCGGGTTCGGATGTCCAGTCTCTGAAGACCGAGGCTGTCAGGGATGGCGATGACTACGTAATCAATGGCAGCAAGGCATGGATCTCTGGTGCTGGTTACGCAGACTGGTTCTTCGTTCTGGCATACACCGACAAAGAAGCCGGATACGGCGGCCTCAGCGGTTTCATCGTAGATGCGGATTCACCGGGAATAGAGCTCGGGAAGAAGGAGGAGAACATGGGCCAGAGGTGCTCCGACACCAGAGGCGTGAATTTCACTGATGTCAGAGTCCCCGAATCAAATCTGGTCGGAGGAGTGGAGAATGGCGGATGGATGAATGCGATGAAGGCATTTGACCACTCTAGACCTGCAGTGGCCGCTGCCGCGGTCGGAAACGCCAGAGGCGCTATGGAAGAGGCATGGACATACGCCAAGCAGAGGAAGGCCTTCGGAAAACCGATTTCCAAGCATCAGTCGATCTCATTCATCCTGGCTGACATGGCTACCAAGATAGAAGCCGCTAGGCTACTCACCCTGAGTGCTGCCAATGCCCTAGACTCGGGCGAAAAGGCGACTCTGAAGTCAGCACATGCGAAGAGGTTCGCTGCGGACATGTGCATGGAGGTAACTACCGATGCAGTACAAGTCCTTGGTGGGTACGGATACTCCGAGGAGTACCCCGTGGCCAGGAGAATGAGAGGGGCTAAGATTTACCAGATATTCGAGGGGACCAGCCAGATCCAGAGAATGATCATCAGCAGAGAGCTAGAGGGTTCCTTCTAGACATCTGGATTCCGCTGCCTGAGAGCCTCGGCAGCTACCACTGCCATGGGTGCTTGTAGATTGTATGAAGGGACGAAACCTGACATTGGGACTCGGAGTACTGAATCCGACTCCCTCAGGATGTGATCGGAGATCCCGTCATGCTCCCCTCCAATGACGAGGAGCACGTTTCCAGTCAGATCCTCGTCCCATGGGCCTAGTTCGCCGGTATCCTCCAAGGAGATGACCCGGAAGCCTGCTTCCTTAGCCATGAGGACGAGTTCCCCCCCATCCACCCAATGTACGGGCATGAACCTGTGAGCCTTCATTGATGCCCTTCTCGCAGCCTTCTTCTCGGTGTGATTCAGTGCTCCGTCGACGAAAACCGCCTGGCCCCCGCTGACCTCTGCAGTTCTGATGGTGAAGCCGATGTTGACCGGATATCGTGCTCCATCGAGAAGCCAGCACAGACCTCCGGAGGACAGAATCTCATCGACTGTTGCGTCTGGCCTCCTCCCAACTAGTGCAAGTATCGGAGGTGGGTTTTCCCCGTCGTTGACACGGGACATCCTCCACATGTCCGACTTGGAGGACTCGCGAACCGCGATTCCTCGTTCCTCTGCCACATCCCTCAGCCTAGTGGCTTCGAGGTCACTTGACCCCCTGTGGAAGAGGATTAGAGTGACTTCCTCCGTTTCCAGGGCTTTGGAGACCTCTGTCACGCCACAACGCTGCACGTACCGCTGGTTCGGCTCTGGATTAATCTGCTTTCGGTTTCACTCTCGAACGATTGTGTTGGTGGGAACGGTCCCGTAGTCGTTGATCTGGGATTGCCCGTCAACTATCATAAAGACAAGGATGACTAAGCCGATTATCGGCCCCAAGCAGGGAATAAACACCAGCAAGATGAACCAACCGGAGTATCCGAGATCGTGGAGTCGCCTCACTGTTACCGCTAGGTTTGGGATGATTAGCCCCAAGAAGACAATAGTGCCGAAGAAGTTGTAGGAAACTTCGGCTAAGTCACCCATCATGACATCTATGAAATCAGCGGTCGCAAGTGCAACGAGGAAGAATAGTTGGAACCACCAATACTCCGACCTCGAGGCCCGATCGCTGAAATTTACGAAGTTTCGGAATACGTTCTCAATGGAGTCCATGAATGACATAACGTGTTCTGGCCTCGGAGAGAATTGGAATTCGTTGAATGGATTAGGAGCCGTGGGATCGATTAGATTCCGCCCGGGGGGGCTGATTGGTATCGGCTCAGGGGCGCCTTCCACAGCGCCTTGCTTCCACCATTCGACTGGAGGGTCTTCCTTCATTGGCCAAAGGACGATACGGGGGGTAATCGAATTATCGCATCGGTCTCCGACTAATCATGGATAGGAATTAGGATCTCGTTCCTCCGCAAGAAGGGGAGAGTGGTGTTTGGATTATCGTATACTGCCAGCATTGCTGGGCCAGATGCTTCTAGTCCGGTTTCGGATACTAGCCTCATGAGTCGTTTCTTCAGCCGTTCTGTCTTCCTGGTCCCGGATAGCCCGGTGAATGAGAGGGAGGCGAATGACCTCCCCTCGGCACTCACCAGGTGCACTCCACCATCGTTTGGACTGGGTAATTCTTCCAGGGAGTACTCTGAAGGCATGGTGAATGCCATCATAGTTCCATTGCCCTCTTCCCAGATGTGCACTGGAGCCGTCATTGCAATCATCTGCTCCCTCTCGTTCCTACCGAAGATGTAGCCGGCGATTCTTCGGAACCCGCCACTTGATCCTCTCCAGTTCGCCCCTTCTGTCCTTACTCTGGCCTGGATAGCGTCGGAGTACCTCCGGACCTCGAATCCAGAATGAGTCGCTGTGACCTCGTAATCTGGCTCCTCTAATTGCTCGGACACGGTTCCACGAACGGGTATGTGGCTTTGATTTTATGATGAGGTACTGCTTGCGACGTTCGTGGAGATTACGCGCCAGCTCGTCCTAGCTTTCACCTTCGTTTTCGGGCCCCTTGTCCTAGCCTCGTACGTTTACGGTTTGTCTCATGCTGAGAGGCCCATGGAACTGTGGGGAGGGGTTTCCGAAGCATGGAGGACATACATCGTACCGTTCATGTTCGTGGCCGCACTGGGTTTTCTGCTTTACTGGTACATCGTTTTCTTCCAGATGGAAGAGTCGATGGTCAGTTCCCTGAGGTGGCCCTGGACTGAATCCGATGGAAATGGTGAGATTCGGTTACTGCTTGCATACGCAGTATTCCTGATCCCATCTGCACTCTGGATTGAGAGCACCATTCTGCATATCGAAAATGACTACGCATGGACTCAATACCTCGTTATCGGGATGCTTTTGTTCACATCTATCGGGAACATAATGCTAGGCCTACTTGCATTTGGGGCGCACCAGGATGGAGTCGATGGTTCAGCGCTGATGATTATCGGTGCAATCATGCTGGCGATTCAATGCATCCTGAATGACTTCGTGATCTGGGTATACAAGTTCCCATGGTGATGAGTCGCCAGAGACAGTCAAGATAATGTTGGGAGGACCCATGGCGTTGACGTGACTTCTGCTTGGCTAATAGTAGGCGGGTATGCAATAGCCATGGTAGCATTCGCCATTTGGGCGCGACGGGACCTAGGCAAGGAGGACGAGTCGTACTACCTCGCTGGAAGGAGTCTGTCTGGCCCCATCCTACTGATTACCATGGCAGCGACAAACTTCAGTGCCTTCACGGTATATGGCTCGAGTGGGGCTTCTTACAGGATCGGGTTATCTTTCCTGCCGATAATGGCCTTCGGAACCGGGTTCATGGCGGTTTCGATGTACCTGCTGGGCCGGAAGGTCAGGGCCCGATCGGTGGAGCATGGGGCGATGACAGCACCCGAGATGGTTCTGGGGCAGACTGGTTCCCGAAATGCACAGCTAACCATGGCCTCTGTACTGGTGATTGCCACCATCCCATACCTCGCCCTTCAGCCTAGGGCTGCAGGAATCGTGGTCTCGGCCCTATTCGGTGGTCCAGAGTGGGTTGGAGCCGTTCTGGTCACTGCCCTGGTAGTTGGCTACACACTAACAGGGGGCTTGAAGGCAGTCGTGAGGACGGATGCTGTACAGGGCGCGATTGCACTGGCCCTCCTCTGGCTCGGGTTAGCCATGGTGATCAACGATGCAGGTGGCCTCAGCGTTGCGTTGGACGCGATTTCATCTTCCGAGGAGACCATGGGATTGCTTGGCAGAGATGGGAACTACACCCTGCTAATCTGGTCGAGCACTATGATTCTGTGGCTTTTCGCGGATCCAATGTTCCCCCAGTTGTACCAGAGGCTTTGTGCCGCGGAAAGTGACTACGCAATAGGCAGGATGGCGACTCTCTACCCCGCTGTGGCATGGTTGGCCTTCCTACCGCCAATATTGATTGGCACGTTGGGGCACTTAGATAATCCTGGGCTCGACAGGGCAGGATCTGACAACATCCTGCCCACGATGATCATGGATGTCGGGGGAGAGTGGCTCGGGGGTCTGGTTCTGGTGGCTGGCCTTGCAGCACTGATGTCCACGATGGACTCGCAGCTTCTCGCTACAGGGTCACTGGTAACTAGGGACCTAGTTCCCAAAGCAGATAGTGGGGGTTGGTCTAGGGAATCGGTGATCATTTTCCTAGCAGTCCTAGGACTAATTCTCTCACTCTGGTCTGATTTGTCGATTCTGGACTTGGGGCTACTTGCCTTCTCAATGTACGCAGTAATGTTCCCCTCTGTTTACGCAGCATCGCACTTCGACAATATCGATGGTAGGGCGGTGATTGCATCTATCGCCGCAGGAGAGTCGGTCGTGTTGCTAGCAGTTTTCTCCCCCGAGTCATTCGATGGATGGTGGGTGGAGCCAGTGAAGGGAGCGGTACCAACAGCAGTAATCCCGTCACTTGTGGCTGCCATCATTGGTTTGGCTTCTGTTCAGTATGCATGCGATAGGAGGTTCGGGTTCGATTGGTTGAGCCAGATTGGTTCTGGGGAAATCGCACCCATGTTGGGCCTAGTAGTTGTTTTCGTCCTCGCTCATGACTTCTGGTGGTGGGAAGACAGTGAAACGTGGGCATTGGGGCTCCCCCGGTGGATCTGGTGGGCTGCCTTGCTTTCCATGGTCCAGACGGCGATAATGGCGAAATGGGTAGTGAAGGAGAAGGCCCGTTAGAGTCAAGTCTGGTAGTGTCCCGTAAATGCCATGGGACTCGGCAGGGCTGTGTTGTTCGGAACTCTTGCCATGATCCCAGGGGCCCTTCTCTCTCTATCTGGATGGATCCTAAGTGGAAGTCCCGAGGAATGGAGCGCCAAGCTATGGTTGTCCTGCTATGCCCCGTTTTTCGGATGCATCGCTGCTGGCGTGATGATTGGTTGGAGGGACGAAGGGAGCCCGGATCTGGAGGTCTGAGTTTGCGCCGAGCGGAGAAGGCCGGCATTATCGGCGGCAAGCTCGATGAGATGTACCCGGAGACTCCGATTCCACTGGATCATGTCGACCCATACACCCTTCTTGTTGCGGTAATGCTGTCCGCCCAGACGACCGACAAGAAGGTGAACGAGGTTACCCCAAGATTGTTCGAGGCAGCAGGAAGCCCTGGGGAAATGGCCTTGCTCGAAGTAGATAAGATTCACAGCATCATTCGTGAAATAGGGTTGGCTCCGACCAAGGCGAAGAATCTCCGAAGGATGGCAGAGCAGATTCTGGAGGATGGAGGGGGGGTAAGGCCCGACTGGGACTTCCTTGAGTCTTTGGCCGGAGTGGGGCACAAGACAGCAAGCGTGGTCATGAGTCAATCGTTTGGCATCCCTGCCTTCCCTGTAGATACTCACATTCACAGATTGGCAGCCAGATGGGGGCTCTCTGACGGTAGGAACGTTGCCAAGACCGAGAGGGATCTGAAAGCAGCCTTCCCCGAGGAGACCTGGAACAGGAGGCATCTGCAGATAATCTACTTCGGCAGAGAGCACTGTCCCGCACTAAGGCACAATTTGAGAGAGTGCCCGATCTGCTCTTGGGCTGCTACTAAGAAGAGGATAAGAGAGGAGATGGGTGTTTGAATGGACGTCTTTGTCGGAAGGATAACATCTACTGGATTCTCGACCGGTGACAGGATTGTCATCGGAGACTGGGGAGAGTCCCCCCTAGGGAGCTTCACCAATGTTATGTGGGCTAAGCCGAATGGGAGCAGGGTTCTGCTATCGCCATCTGAGAAGCACGCGGAGTACGTCTCGGAACTATACAACTTTGAAGATGTTGAAGTGACTGAGATCACGATAGAGAGAGGAAAGAGAGATGTCTCGATAGAGGGAGGTGGACTTTCAATCAGAATCGTCTGGGGGGTCTCGTTCCCAATCCCCTTCTGGAGGCCACTCTGGTTCATTGCTAGCTTCGAGGCCCTTTTCGGACGGATGCTCTTCGGAACGAGGACGCATGGCATCACGAAGAATGGTAGGAGGGAGTGGTACTCCGTGAGGTCTCTTTCCCGCATTCTGAAGGCAGAAGCGAGTTTCGAGGGGGTTGACCTGGGAGAAAGGAAAGAGTTCGAGATAGATGCATGCTTCGGTTTCAGTGAGCCGCCATCAATGCCAGCATCGGTCACTCTGAAATCCTATATCGAATGATGGTAGCCTTCATGAGTCTGGTTCGACACGCAAATTCATGGCAACAGCAGAGTTAGCAGTTGGAGACAAGGCCCCTGACTTCGAAGTGGAAGTTACCGACGGCTCGAAGATCTCACTTTCGGAGATTCTATCGGATGGGGGGAAGGTGATTCTGTACTTCTATCCAAGAGACAACACTCCCGGGTGCACCACTCAAGCCTGTGACTTCAGAGACGACTTCGGCAGATTTGAGGGCAGTGGCTGGAGGGTCATCGGAGTCTCAACTGACAGCGCTAAGTCTCACCAGAAGTTCATTGACAAGCATGAGTTGCCATTTGACTTGGTTGTGGACGAGGAAGCGGCGCTTCACGAGAAGTATGGCACCTGGAGGGAGAAGAACATGTATGGCAAGACGTACATGGGAACACTGAGGTCAACTTTCGCAATCGAGGCGGACGGGACTATCGCATGGGCAGGATATGGTGTCAGGGCGAAGGGGCACGTGGAATCTCTGATTGAGACTCTGAAGGTAGGATGACATGAGTATTGAAGAGCGCAGGAATCTTGTGGTTTCATTCCTTAGAAGATGCGTCAGATACGCGAATGACTCTATTGAAAGGAAGACCGAGAGGGGAGACGAAGAAGAAGAGATATCCAGATGGTCAGCATATCGTGATTTCACGGAGCATGCGATAATGGAGATCTCCAGAGGTGATCTTGATTCTTGGTTTGAAGAGGAGTGACGATCACTAGTTGTCTATCGCCCTATCTAACGCAGGAGAGCCGAGCCTGTGCTTGTGGGTGTCGACCCTCATCTTTGCTCCTGCAATCATCAGTAGCGAGTCGTCCTCATTAAGGGCGAAGACAGGGAGGTTTGTCCTGTCGCCCAGATCCTGAGCCCTCCTGGAGCATACCGATTGCTGGCTGGGCATGTGATTCAGAGAATTCAGATCGATGATCACCATGTCCCCTACGGATAGGTTTCCCTCGATCCCATCCAACTGAAGTCTGTGTAGGCCGTCGGGTTCCATGTAGATCACCCTCCTGGACGGCCTCTCAGTCACTCTCTCTGTCCTTTCTGACCACCTTGTCTCCCCGAGATCGTGGAACCGGTTGCCGGCCTTCGGTCCGGGTTCTGTTGCGCCCAAACCCAATCCTGGTTTAGCCTTCGGAGTCGTGTTCGGATTGGGAAGTCCGAGAAGTCTGAAGAGGTTTACCACAGACGGTCCGAGAACTACTCCTCAAAGAGTGCTTCTATATCTGAGAGATCGAGATTGGCTTTTTGCTCGCCGAGATTCGGTGCCGAGGGCAACTCGGAGTCGGGGTTTCCCCCTGGTTGGTTACCAGTGAGCTCTCCGAGGATATCGTCCAGACCCTCCAGTATCGCTGGAGTCTCGGAGGTCGCTTCGAACGGGCTAGTGGTCACTGTGGGTTCTGCGGGTTCGTCGAATGCAGCGTCAATGTCCATCCCCTGGAGGCCCTTTGGCATCTCTTTTTCATCCTTGGAACCGTGCCTTAGGAAGGTCCATGCAACCAAGGAGGTCGCTGCAAGTACGACGAGGATCGGCACGATGCTTGATTGGATGGTCCCGGAGATGGTGGCGGGCTTGTCGGCTACCTCCAAGTCCATGATGACTGAGTGGCTGGAACTATCGTCCAGCACGGTTAGCTGTGCCTTCTTCGGACCTCCGGAGTCGTAGGAGAACTCTATCCATCTGCCAGTGTAGTCAACGTCATTTGCAGGATCGCCATCCCCATCCGAGTCATCGTTAATGTCGATGTCCCAGTGGAAAACCAATGAGTCCATGTCCGCTTGGGAGTCGATTGTGCCGTTGGCGGAGAGGATTACGGAGTCCCCCTCTGTTGGGTTGGTGACGCTGGCCGATGCGAATGCCTCTGGGGGGGAGTTGGTGACAACGAAAGTGAACTCTATGGATTCTGATGCACCGTCATCGTCCGTGACATGGAAAACTATCGAGCTAGGGGCTGAATATGAGTCCGGCCAAGAGTGAACCAGGATGCCGGATTGCACGTCGCAGTCATTCTCCGGATTACCATCCGAGTCATGATCGTTTGAGGGGTCTAGATCGAAGCATTGGATGAGGGACTCGGAGTCATTTCCAGTGTCAGATACCATGGGACTGACTGTGAACTCCTCATCCTCCTCCAAATCCCCAAGGATGGTCGTCATTGGGGATATCTCAGGGATTACATTGGCGACCTGGATTGGTACGATCAGGATCTCGGTCCCTTCGCCGTCATCGTCGAAGACCTGTAAAGTGGCTAGGTGCATACCTGATGTGTTGTATGAGACTCCTGGGAGTGTACTCCTGTCGCCAGTACTGGTTGAGTTGATTTCGGGTTGGTGCTCTGCATCTGGCTTCCATACGTGAACGAGGGTTTCGATGTCGTTTGACGAGTCATCTGCCTGTCCCCAGAAGGTTATTTCATCGCCTTCGTAGACTGTGAAGACTCCGCGGCTATCGGGGAAGAGCCTCTCCTCCCCTCGATAGAGTTCTGCGACTGGGTTTGAGGGGGCTATATTTGTGACTTGGACGGAGTGTTCTGCGAAGGTTGTTGCCCCATCATCATCGGTTGCCAGTAATCCAATGGTAAAGTTCCCCTCTACCATTGGCGTAACTGTGCATGACTGGCCGACCTGGCCCTCTGAGCACTCGGCATTCCAGAGTATTTCTACTGGTGTGGAAGGATTTCTCGTGTCATTGTCGCTGCTTTCTGTGACGGAGAATGTGATGGGGGTGGTGACTACGACCTCATCCTCATTCGAACCGAGGGCGACCACAGGAGGCTGATTGAGAACCGTGATCGTGGAATTCACGGATGATTCGTCGCTCTCACCATCCGTGACGAGAACTGAAACTGCAAAGTCTCCATCATCCGCCCAAGACCATTCGGTGATGCAATCATCATCGAATATATGGGCGTATGACCCGTCGACCTTTTCGATGTTGAATTCGCAGCCTAAGCTACCTCCGTCTGGGTCGTAAGACGTGCTAGCATCCAATAACACCTCCTCGAAAGTTAGTATCTCATTTGGCATCGAGAGGTCAGCGATTGGGAGGTCGCCAACGTAAAGTACGAACGAGCCGAGGTTGTTTGACCTGTTCCCGTCCTCGGGTATCTCCTCCAGAGGGTCAACCTCGAAGAACAGGTATACATTCCCAAATGGTTGTGATTCAGGTACTGTCCAGTTGACTAAAACCCTGGTCTCCTGGAGGCTTTCCAAGGGTGGGACGGTACTCGAAATCTCTGACCCGTCTGGAGCACTTACGACTATTGTTGAGTACGGGGATTGAATGAGGCCGCGATTAAGAACTGGGACGGAGAATGTCAGAATGTCCCCAGAAATGGCTGTGAATCCAATTGAAGAGTCCAGGGTGACCTCGTTTCCAGTAGATGGCCGGAGCCTCTGGACGGTTACCGCTGATGATCTCGCAACCAAGTCTATCTCATGAACTTCGGAGTCTATCACCAGTGACTGTGTCCCCACGACCTGCCCACCAAGATGTGTCCAAGCAATCAAACCGTGACTACCGAGTTCTCCTGGGCCATAGGTATCGTCGGGGTTTTCCCCAGAGTTGAAGGTCAAATGGTAGGATCCGTTTTCATCAGTGGTTACGTTCTGTATCTCTAGCTCGGATTCGTAGCGGAACTGAAGACTCTGATTGGAGACTCCTTGGCCTTGTTCCGTGACATTGAGCCATGCGGATATCTCTATTCCAGTGGGCGAAAGTGGGTACTCAATATCTATCGAAATCTCCTTGCCCCTAGTTACTGGTTGATAGCTAACCAGCTCGTGAACAGCGATGAATCCGAATGCCTGTTCGATTGAGCTCTTCACCTCTCCTCGAATGGCTGGGCAGTACCAGTTGTACCCGACCTCGTCTCCGTCCGAGTCATATGAAGTAACGTTGTATGACTGGTAGCAACCCGGGTAAGCGACTCCGGAGGTTCCCTGGCTGACGACTGCCCAACTAGTCGAGTTTGTGTCGCTGCTATCATCGGGGATGTCAACGTAATTACTTGAGCCGCTGAATTCCGTATCCTGGTCGTAGTCCATCCCCCATGTCTCCCCAACCGAGAGAGGGAAGTCGTAGTTCTCCAAGGGGGGGGCGAATGTGTTGTCCACGCTCAGCACCCCGATATCCTGCCTAAGCCATGAGGCGCAACCGAAGAAGAGCGGGTCGAAATATACGTCAATCGTGACATCCTGCGAATATGTGGCCAAGTCCGATACACGGACGATCTCCGTAGTCTGCATATCCACGTATAGGCAACCGTCGGTCCCGTCTATCTCTATGGCGCCGTCTGACTCGTATGCCCCTATTGACTCGACTTCATAGACTAGTGTCTCATTTCCAGCGATATCGTACAAATAGATGTCCGATACTGTCCTATCTAACGACCCCTCTAGAGTCTCGACATCCGTGGAAACTCCGGATTCTGCCACGAAATCAGCCACATCCAGGTATCCGTCGTACATCCAGTTGTCGTTGACCCTCCAGTCTGGGACGTCGGTATTTCCCGTGGTTCTGGCTTGCACTGAGGCTTCTTCTGAATATGGACTGGTGTCATCAGAAAGATCTGCTACTGTCAGTGAGCAGGCTAACGGTGCTAGCGCCAATGCTGCAACCATGAGCATGGCGCGGGAGACGGTCTGCATGGCACTCGCATGCCGGTCTGCTCAATAACGTTGGTTCATATCGACTAGAGCAGGTCTGCTAGCTCGTCTTTGATCTGCTCGACGGCCTCGAGAATCTCGTCCTTGTGCCTCGCACCGGTAATCACCATCTTGCCACTACCGAATATCAAGCACACCACTTTTGGATAGTCAAGTCTGTAAATCAGCCCTGGGAATTGCTCTGGCTCGTATTCGACCTTGTCGAAGGGCAGATGGAAGGTCAGGTTGTTCAGATTGAGTTTCCGCGGGAGGGCAGCTAGTGGCTCCCCCTGCAGGATCCCCCTAATTCGTGAGTCCTCATTCTCTACCTCCTCATCGGTAGCTGCTCTAATTCCACCGCCCTCTTCTTCGATGACCTTGGTGTTGATGTCATCCATTCTAGCGACTTCCCCATAGTCCTCTGGATAGAATAGGGAGTAAGTTGCGACCATGTTCTGGACTTCTATCTCGACGTCCTTCAGATCCCAAGTCTCAATGCCCGCGTTTCTGAGATCGCCGATCATCCTCTCGATACCTGTCTGGATATTGTCCTCGTTCTTCCCACCTGTGCAAACGGCCCGTCCTGACCTGAACATCAGGATGGCCAGTTTGGGTTCAACTACCCTATAGACCACACCGGGGAACTGTTCTGGTTCGTACTCGCAGTTCAACTGGATGGCTATGTCTGGGAGGTCCAGTTCCTCCGCTACTCTGGTAGAGGCTACTACATTCACTACGGTGAGTCTTTCTTCATCGGTCAGCATAGGTTGTCGACCGTCTGCCCCCTTATAAATGGTAATATAAGTGAATGGTATTTTTCGAGGGCTATTTTCGGATCTGTGAGTTACAGGAATCTGACCCCTTGTGCCCCCAATCTGGACATCAACGGCCTTCCCCCTGCAACTTCTATAGCCTCGGAAACCCTAGTTGGGTCATGTGTGAGGGCTACCATGCAACCTCCGCCTCCAGCTCCTGTGAGTTTTGCCCCCATGGAGTGAGGTCTTGCCGCATTGACCATCCGGTCTAGCTTACTGCTGCTTACTTCCAGTTTTCTTAGGCTTTCGTGGCAGGCATCCATAGCCATCCCCAGGCCCTCAAGGTTTCCTGCAGAAAGGGCGGCTAATCCGGCTCTCGTAATGTTGGCAATTGCTTCCATCTCTTCCATCCTTTCGGGAACTTCAGAAATTAGTTTTGCAACCTTGGCGACCATTCTTCCTGTGGGAGAACCAGTTCCCGAGTATCCGATCACTAGCCATGCGTCTCCGATCCCCTGGGGGATGTCAACGACATTGATGGACCACTCCCTAGATCCCTCGGGGGTTTTCAGACTGGTATCGAAAACATGCCTTGTTCCCGGTACTTCGGAACCAGAGACGACTACGCACCCCCCGAGGGCACTGGTTGCTGTATCTGTTGGGCTAGCCCTTCCCTTCTGGGCGGTTGCCTCGGCAGAATGGGCCATTTTAGCCAGTTTTACAGCATCGAGTTCCTCGTCCGGATTGAGGTGTGCGTGCATCGCGGCTCCGAAGGCATTCGATAGTGCAGCGGATGACCCCATCCCCGCGGCTGAGAAAAGCGAGCTGTCCACATCAATGTCAAGAGGGGGTCCCGAGTACTGGAAGATGTTCCGTATTATGTGGGATATGTGGGGGTGTCTTGAGGGCTCGAATGATGAACCCTCTAGTTTCCACCTGTCGGACGCTTCGACACTGACCCTAACTCCCTGATCGATTGCCACTGCTACTGCTGGGTGGCCGAATACCACTGCATGCTCCCCAAAGAGGATGCATTTTCCGGGAGCAAAGGCACTCGGCATGACTGATGGCTAGCACATTAGGACATGAGTGTTGGCCTGATTAGCGGTTGTTTCAAGGTCTTGTTTGTAGGCGAGGGATTCAGGTAAACCCCGGTGAGTACCAATGATCCATCCTCTTCTGCAGACTTACGGGCCCTTGGATGGTTGGATGATTCTTCTGATTATGGGCTCGGTATCCATAGGATTCTTCACTTACCAAGTACAGAAAGCTACGCGTCTGGTTCTGATTGGTTCGCCGGACTCAAGATTCGACTCCTGGGTCCCTAGGATCAGGGAATTCATCATAGGATGGCTTGGACAAAAGAAGGTGCTCAGGGACAGGGTCGCTGGAACGATGCATGTGCTGATGTTCTGGGGTTTCTTGATGCTCGCATCAGATATGTTTGATCTCGCAACTGCCAATTACTTCTCTGGTGAGTTGCTGCCCGAATTGCTTGTTGGCCCATGGAATGGGATAGTTGAACTGGGGTACACAATGGCTCTCATCGGATGCGTCTCAGCATTTGTTCGCCGTGTTGCCTTCACCCCTGAGAAGCTCAAGGGAAAATCGCAACTAGAAGGAAATACGATCTTATTTCTGATTTTCACCATTACAACGACTTCATTCATGATCGAGTCGAAAGAAGACCCGAGTCCGTTCTGGGAACCCATTGGGCACCAGTTCAGTGAGTTTGGGCTTTCAGATGGGACGGTCGTAATTTCCTATTGGCTCCACATGCTTGCAATCTCGTCCTTTCTGTTCCTAATTCCTCTTTCCAAGCACATGCACTTGGTCATGGCGATTCCAAACGTATTCTTCCACGACACCGGTCCTGTTGCCAAGATGCGCCCCCTTGCCATGGGGGATGATGGGAAGGCAATTCTGCTAGAGGACTTGGACATCGAATCCTTCGGAGTTAGCAGTTACACGCAGTACACGTGGAGGCAACTAATTGACGGATGGTCGTGCACTTCTTGCGCTAGATGTCAGGATGTTTGTCCCGCATATGCATCTGGCAAGGGACTCAATCCAATGCAGGTAATCCATGACGTTAGGGACTATGCGAACGAGCACGCACCACTTCTGCTGGCTGGTGAGACTCCAGAGGAGACGATGATGCAGAGGATCACCGAAGAAGCAGTATGGGCATGCACGACATGCAACGCTTGTGTCGATGTCTGCCCACTATACATTGAGCACGTGCCTAAGCTAACAGATCTGCGTAGGAATGCTATGATGGAGACGATGGAGTATCCTGACGTACTCAATACCGCCATGGGGAACATAGAGGCGGCCTCAAACCCGTATGGATATGGCGAACATGAAAGAGCCGATTGGGCCGCTGATTTAGATGTAAAAATAGGCGAGCCTGCTGAATACATCTACTTCGTAGGATGTGCAGCAAGCTTCGATGAGAGAAATCAGAAGGTTGCGAGATCTACAATTTCCCTTCTGAAGGAAGCTGGACTAGATGTCGGAATACTGGGGATGCAAGAGGGTTGTTCGGGTGATCCGGCACGTAGAGCTGGGAACGAATACCTGTTTCAGATGCTCGCGGAGACTAACATGATGACTTTCCAAGAGTTGGGGGTGAAGCGTATTATCGCCTCATGCCCCCATTGCTTCCACACACTGGGCAAGGAGTACGGTGATTACGGAGGAGAAGATCTGGAGGTCTTCCATCATTCGGAGATATTAGCCAAATTGCAGGAGGAGGGGAGTCTGCCCAGGGTGGAGAAGAACGGCCAGAGTATTACCTTCCATGACCCCTGCTACCTTGGCCGCATTGGAGGAATCATCGATGAGCCTAGGGATGTAATCGGAGGGGTTGATGTTGAGACTGAGAATAGCGGTCGGGATTCGTTCTGTTGTGGTGCTGGAGGGGCTCAGATGTGGATGGAAGAGGAAGCGGACAAGCGTGTTAATGAGATTCGGGCAAAGGAATTGTCAGAAACAGGTTGCGATACCGTGGCAGTGGGTTGCCCATTCTGCTCCATTATGGTGAAAGACGGATTAGATGCAGTGGGGGCGGAGATGGATGTCAAGGACGTGGCAGAGATTCTCTGGGAGCAGATAGTCGCCAAGGATAATGAGATCCAAGAGCAGATTACGAGCACCAATTGAGCAGAGTCAGATTTTGTGAGCGTGACAATCATTAGTCTCTTCCTCTGGGATTGTCCATGGGCGAAGAGTTCAGAATGCTCGGGATGAGTGTTCCCCGAATTGCAATTCTGAATGGCGTAGTTCTATCCGTATGGGGGGTGATTGCTTACTTCGTCCAAAGCTCGGACCCCCCATCACCTACTGCCCTGATTCCTGCATTCATGGGCATCCCAATGCTTCTACTCGGTTTTCTGTCCGAGAGTAACCCCTCCAACAGACACCACTACATGCACGCCAGCATGGTATTGGCTCTGATCATGGCATTAGGTGGAGCGAGGGTAGTTACTGGATTTGGAGGGATGTCTGGATTGGCAATTGTTTCTCACCTCCTCCTCCTCCAGGTGGGAATCTCATTCACAATAGTGGGAATAAAATCATTCAGGCATGCTCGCATGCAGCGAGAATCTTCGGTGGTAGAATGAAGCCGGTGATTGGCATTACGTGCTTCGTCAAAGAAGCCTCCTATGGGAATTGGACGAGGGATGCTGCGATTCTGCCATCGGCTTACATCTCCATGGTCAAAAAAGCAGGAGGAGCCCCCCTAATCATCCCGCCAGCAGGAGACATGACGGCCCTCTTGGATTCTATTGGCGGCCTAATAGTGGCTGGAGGCCCGGACATTTCTCCGGCGAGCTACGGGAAAGATCCCGAGCCTATGACGACGGAGTACTACCCAGAGCAGGATTTTTCCGAAATGGGCTTGATCAAGGGAGCAATTGACAGGGACATCCCCCTACTGGGAATTTGCAGAGGGATGCAAATCCTCAGTGTTGTTCATGGGGGCAAGATGCACCAGCATCTTGACACCACACCGGGACACGAGGGGCACGGCGGGTTCGCTGGAGAGTCTACAGAGCATGGAGTGATTGTCGAGGAAGGTACACACCTATCCAGCCTAATGGGAGGTTCATTTACTGTTAACTCACTACATCACCAAGGGGTTTCTGATGCTGGAAGTTTGGAGATTTCTGCTAGGGCCGAGCACGATGGCCTGATAGAAGGGGTTGAGAGGGGGGACAAAAAATTCTGTATTGGAGTCCAGTGGCATCCTGAAAGAAAGGGGCATGACTTACTATTCTCTGGCCTTATCGAAGCAGCGAGGGGTTGATGTTCGAAGTGCTACGTCAATAGGTAGTGGCAGTGAGGGTTTACGACACTCGTTCTCGAAAAAAGAGGGAATTGGTCACAATCGAGGAAGGCAAGGTCGGCCTCTACGCATGTGGAATTACTCCCTACTCGCCGAGTCACATTGGGCATGCCAGACAGGCAATTTCCTTCGACATAATAGTGAGATGGCTCAGAAAAAGTGGATTCGAAGTGAGTTATATCACTAACTTCACTGATGTGGATGACAAGATAATTGCTGCCGCCAATGAAGAGGGCGTTGATTTCCTGGAAGTGGCGAACAGGAATATTGCCGATTATTTTGAATCAATGGATTCCCTTAACGTGATTAGGGCGGATGCTTATCCCAGAGTAACCGAGGTGATACCGGAAATCATTGGGATGATAGAGACACTGATCGAGAAGGGGAATGCATATCTCGCTGAGGACGGGGTTTACTTCGAGATTGACACGTCACCAGAGAAGTACGGACAACTTACTGGACAAACCCTGGAGATGGTTAGATCAGGGGCCGGTGGGAGAGTGGATAAGACCGGTTCCGGCAAGAAGGACCATCGGGATTTCGCCCTATGGAAGATGGCTAAGCCAGATGAGCCGTTCTGGGAAAGTCCGTGGGGTGATGGGAGGCCTGGTTGGCACATCGAGTGCTCTGCAATGTCACTCAAGCACCTAGGGGAGAGATTCGATATCCATGGAGGTGGTTCGGACTTGATTTTCCCCCATCACGAGGCTGAGATATTCCAGTCTGAGTGTTGTCTGGGACATGATCCAGTAGTTCAGTATTGGATTCACAATGGAATGATAAACATCGATGGGGAGAAGATGAGCAAGTCTCTGGGGAATTTCTGGACAATCTCTGAAGCATTGGAACATGTAGACCCGCTAGTCTTGAGATATACGTTGATTAACGCGCCGTACCGACAACCCGTCGACTTCAAACAAGTCATGATTGATGACTCAGAGAGTCATCATAATCGACTCCTCAGTTGCTATGGAGAGGGTTTGTCCAGACATGGTAGTGGAGCGTGGGGGGACTTTCCGGAACTAACAGATGCAGCCAAGAGGCTCGAAGAGGGCATGAATGATGACTTCAATACCAGAGTTGCACTAGTAGAGGTTCAGGTGGTAACCAAGTGGCTACGAGGACTACTTAACTCGGGTGGATACGAAGGAAGAATCTCAGGAGCCGTCGGTTGGATTTCGGAATTCGCTGGAGATGTTCTCGGATTACTGCCGACCGATGAGGAAATACTAGCTAGAATGGAAAGCCATGAGGATGTTAAAGGCGGAATCGCCCCGAAAGTCGAGGGTCTTCTAGGTGAGAGGGAGGACGCGAGGACGGCCAAGGATTGGGCTCGGGCTGATGAAATTCGGGACGAATTAGCAGAGATGGGAGTTGTTGTGGAAGATGGTCCTGATGGGGTCACGTGGAAGATTGAGTAGACATCAATTCTGTGAAAGTGCGATATAATACGACCATGACGGCAAATCGTGCTCACATTGGCATATAGACGTTCGATAGCCTCCTTAGCTATGTCATTGATGTTCATTTTCCCAGGCTGTCTTGACATTATCGATGAAGCTAGGGGTTACGAAGACTGGTGGGATTGGGATAGTGGTTTCTACCTGATTGATCCTAGTGGGCATGAAGATCCTAGGGATTTCGTAGTAGCTGATCCGGTAGAGAATCAGACATGGGGGAACGCCACTTGGACGGTCTTTGGCAATGAGCACGGGGGGAACTGCTGTGAGCACTACCTAGCAGCAACAAAAGAAGGTTGGATCCTAAACTTCGGAGGGGAGTATCCCACATGGTCAGAGGACAGGGGTCTTACTTGGCAAGAGTATCGGCCCTCGATTTTCTCCCAGATAGGATGCATGGAGCCTAAGCCGACGGTCCCGGGGCAAGAAGGTCTTGGAGAAGGGAGCATAGTACAAGCGACAAATGGTGACTTGATTGCAATGGGGTGGTTTCCTTATCCCAGTACCAGTGGAGCGGATCAGTTCTATGCCTTCTTCTACGATGCAGAGGATGAAGAGTGGAGCTGGTGCTTCAACAGGACTCCAGAGCCATTCTACGATCGCTCTTGGCAGGTTGAGGTTGTCGGCCCCATCAATGGGGGGCTGTATGGAAACGGCCCATGGGCGAGTTTGGTAATTTCCAACTTCTGGCACCAGGTTCAGAACGTCGGTGGGCAGATTTCCACCGATGGTCTGAACTACGACTACTTCGGATTCCCGGACAGGGATGAAAGCCTCGATGTGATGGAAGTGGATCTTAATCCCGAGAGTCTTGGACAGGAGTGGGACTTCACGAAGCCGCACAAAGAGATGCGCTCTTTCCCTGTCCCATCGGGAGGACTCTATTTCCCAAGTTACTTCCTAGATGGCAGTGATGCCTATCTTGACACGTCCCTTAACTGGTGGACTGGGGTGACTCTGAATGGTTCCTCGCTACCATCCCAGTACTGCTCATTTGACTCCTCGACTGCTCTCCATTGCGTCACTGCAGGACAGACCTCACTGATGCACATGATTTCTTGGGATGGGGGGGAGACGTGGGGGAACAGTACCTACAATCTTTCAGAGAAGGCTACGGAAATCGAGGAGTGGGAGTTCCACTCCAGCGGTGTGCACGATCTTTTCGTTCTGAACGTGAGGTTCCAAAGTTCTGATGGGCCCGATGTCGATGTAGCCTACCACGTCCGAGGATTCTCACAGAGCTTGGAACCAGACATGCTCACCTACCTAGGACAGGGCGATCTTGACTCGACATCGGGAGCGGGTAATGACATCAGGTTCGACTTTGCCAGCATGGGCATTCTGCCCGACGGGGGTTCATTCATCGCATACCATGATTCGACGGATCCAGATCCCTTGTTCGGTGTCGAGATGTTCCTGCCGGAGTCATATCTCTTGGTTGGAACAATGGCCTGATTACTGAATCTCGAATGATACAGTGGTACCGTCGACCTCGAAGATGTCTGCACCACTGGATGGTTTGCCCTCATTCAGGGAGTGTTTGCCTGCCCTCGTTTCTGTTGTCACATGCTCCCAGTCACTGTTTTCCAATTCGATTCCATCGATCCACACCGACAGGCTGATCGAAGATTCGACTTGGAGGTCCATTTCCTTGCGCTTGGCTTGGATTCTGCGTGTGATGTCTCTAGCCAGACCCTTGGATAGGAGGTTCGAATCTGTGTGCATATCGAGGACGATCGAAACGTCCCCCTCTTCGAATGAAAGAGTCTTGGCGGCGAACCCTTCTTTCTCCGCCCTCCTAATCTCAATGTCATCCATTGTGATCTCATATCCCCCCAGGGCGGCTATGCCTGCCTCGATCTCGAGCAAGAGCTCCTCCGGGTTGGCCAAATCCAGCTGGGCTAGAACGGAAGGGAGGTCGGAACGGCACTTTGCACCCAGAACCTTTCTGTTTGGCTCCAGAACGATCTTCTGGAAGGCATCTAGGTCGGACTCGGTGGTTAGGACCTCTACGTTGAGTTCCTCCGCGAGAATGTCGTTGAATCTGGAGATGTCGGGACCGCCCACAATCCATCCTGTTTGACAGGGGAGTCGTTGCCTCCTGTTGGATTCGACTCGGATCCTCCTACCAGCCTCGGCAAGGGATCGGACGAGTGACATTTCCTGCTCGATTCCAAAATCTCGGTCAGGGAGGTCCCTGTTTACTAGACCCGAGCCAGTTGGCCAGTCTGCCAAATGGACTGAGGAACCGGTGAGGGATCTGTGAATCTCATCAGGCATGAATGGGGATATTGGTGCCATCAGTCTGCATACAATCAGCAGTACTTCGTGCAGGGTGTGCTGGCATGCCCTCTTGTCATTGCTGTCCGACTCTTCCCACAGCCTCCTCCGGGATCTCCTAACATACCAGTTTGAGAGATCGTTAACTACGAAGTCCTCCAACCCTCTACCAGCCTTATGAAAGTCCCAAGATACGAAATTCTGATGGAAATCGTCTGCCATTTCTGTTACTTTCGAAAGTATCCACCTATCCAGCGGGCTTCTGTCGGAAGGGTTGACCATCCCCGATTCGTCTTCTGGGTCGAAGTCATCGAGTGCAGCGTAATCGGAATGGAATCGATAGACATTCCACAGAGTCAGGAACATCTTGGCATATGACTCCCGAACTCCATTGGGATCGAAATTAGTAGGGGACCAAGGGGCACTCTGGGTGGTCATGTACCACCTTATCGAGTCAGCCCCCTCCTTGCTGAAGTGATCCCACGGATTGACGACGTTGCCCCTGGACTTGCTCATTTTCTTTCCATCCTTGTCAAGTATGTGTCCGAGTGAAAGGCATCTTCTGAAGCAAGGCTCGTCGAACACGGTAGTAGCGACGGCTAGCAGAGAGTAGAACCACCCCCTAGTCTGATCGACTGCCTCGCAGATGTAGTCGACTGGGAAGGAGCCAGAGAATAGATCCTCATTCTCGAAGGGATAGTGCCACTGGGCGAACGAGGCACAGCCAGAGTCGAACCAGCAGTCCATGACATATGGCTCCCTTACCATCTCTCCAGAGCACCCATCCGATGGGCAGGACAGTCTGACATCGTCGACATATGGCCTGTGCAGCTCGGGAGGGGTTGGCGAGGACTCTGTCTTCATCGAGGACATCTCCTCGATGCTTCCGACACAGTGCTCGGTTCCGCAATCCGGGCAAATCCAGACGGGGATTGGGGTGCCCCAGTAGCGTTCTCGGCTTATTGCCCAGTCCTTGATGTTGGAGAGCCATTCTCCCATTCTCTTGGTACCAGTCCATTCTGGGGCCCACTCCACGCTTGCGTTGTGGGAGAGGATCTGCTCCCTGACCGCAGTCATTCTGACGAACCAACTGTCCATCGCGTAGTACAGTAGAGGGTGATCGGTCCTCCAGCAGTGTGGATAGTCGTGAGTGTAATCGTGCTCCCTGTAGAGTAGCCCCTGTGATTCCAGGAGGTTGATGATCTCGTCATCGCACTCCTTGACGTAGCGGCCATCGAGAAGCTCGTGAACCCCCGCGACGAAGGCGCCATCCATTCCGACGGTGTGCTGTGCCGGGAATCCTACCTCCATCCCGAGCCTGTAATCGTCCTCACCGTACATTACTGCGGTATGGACTACGCCGGTTCCGTCCGTGGTTGTGACGAAATCCGCAGCGACTATTGTCCATGCCGCCTTGGATTCCCCTCTTTCAATTGCTCCGGGGAAGAGAGGAGCGTAAGCCTTCCCCACCAACTCTGCTCCGGGGAACTCATCGACGATGTCGGCATGATTCCTGAGTACGCTCCCAATCAGATCTTTAGCGAGGATTAGTTCCTCACCCACCTCTGCACCACCTCTGCCTTCCCATTTCCCAGAGGGCGGTTCCGTAACTCTGACTCTGCAGTAGGTAACCTCTGGCCCGACGGCCAAGCCCACATTTCCGGGCAGAGTCCAGGGAGTGGTGGTCCATGCCAAGACGGAGGCTTCCTCGTCCACCAGTTTGAATTTCACGAAGACTGCTGGCTCAGAGACCTCCTTGTATCCCTGGGAGACCTCGTGAGTAGAGTAACTAGTCCCGGTTTGGGGACAGTATGGGAGGACCTTGTGGCCCCTGAATAGGAGGCCTTTTTCGAACATCTGTTTCAATGACCACCATGCTGATTCTATGTAGTCGTCTTGTAGAGTGACGTATGGGTCCTCCATGTCAACCCAGAAACCCATTCTCTCGGTCATTTCCCTCCATGCCTCCTCATAGGTCCAAACACTCTCCTTGCACTTCTGGTTGAAAGCCTCCATGCCAAATTTCTCGATGGCTTCGTTGGACATCAAATCCAACTGCTTCTGGACCTCTATTTCCACAGGTAGTCCGTGTGTGTCCCAGCCTCCCTTTCTCTCTACTACGTGCCCCTCCATCGACTTCCATCTACAGACCATGTCCTTGAACAGACGGGAAAGAACGTGATGAATCCCTGGTCGGCCGTTTGCAGTTGGCGGACCTTCCAAAAATGTGAACGGAGACTTGAGTTCCCTCCTGGACTCAATAGATTTTGAGAAGGTCTTCTCATCTTGCCAGATTCCCATCAAAGAGCTCTCTAGTGCCACCGGGTCAAGTTCGCCAGGGGAAACGGGCACGCTCATCGGCCAAGCGACCTAGAAGTTCGTCTTGAACTTGAGGGGGGGTCAAGGGGACAATTAGGCTGTAAATTGCAAGACTTAAAATGCCTCATGCACCAGTTGGAATCATGGCAGAGATGATTCATCTAGAAGTCGATGGAATGACTTGCGACGGTTGCTCCAACCGAGTTAAGGAGGCACTAGAGGTCCTTCCTAGAGTCATCTCAGCAGTAGTTAGCCACCAGGAGGGGAGTGCTGAGATCAGGCATGAAGGTGTGACCAGTGAGGAGTTGAGTGATGCAGTACGGACAGCAGGATACACTGTCGATGGCCGAGGAGAGGAATTTCATTGGAGAGATAGGGCCGTCTGGTGGCAGTCGGCTAACAACACAAAATGGTGCCTAATTGGCTGTAGCATCGGAGACTTCGGGACCATAGCTGCTTTCCAATTCGTATTCACAGAAACGGGTTTTAGCGCCATGATGATTATGGCTCTAGCGATGTTCAATGGAATTATGACTTCTATCGCCCTTGAGACATTCATTCTTCTAAATCAAATGCCTCTTTACCAAGCCTTTCGCGTTGCAATAGGGATGTCGCTAATCTCAATGTTATCCATGGAGGCTGCCATGAATGTAGTGGATTTTGTACTTACTGGGGGTGCTAATCTTACTTGGTGGGTTATTGTACCGATGCTGATTGCAGGTTTCCTGACCCCTTGGCCTTACAACTACTGGAGGTTGAAGAAGTACGGGGTGGCTTGTCACTGAGGTTCCCTTATGGATTGGAGCAATGTAGCCGAGAACATCTCCGACTGGATTGGAGAATATGCGAAAAAGAATGGGATAGGGGCCTTAGTGGTAGGAGTTTCTGGGGGTGTGGACTCCGCAGTTACATCTACGATATCGGCGATGACTGGCATTGACACGATCGTCCTGAACATGCCAATCCACCAAGACAGAATGCAAAATGAACTATCGGAACGTCACATTGAATGGCTGAAAACGAAATGGGCGAATGTCAGTGAGGAGAAAATCGACCTTTCTTCGACTTACGATGAGTTTTGTTCGAAGATGGGGAGTGGTTTGTCCGAATTATCCCTCGCAAACTCCAGAGCCAGGTTGCGTATGACGGTCTTGTATGCAATTGCTGGCTCAAACAACGGCATAGTCATCGGGACTGGGAACAAGGTTGAGGACTTTGGAGTCGGCTTCTTCACGAAATACGGGGATGGGGGCGTGGATATCTCCCCCATAGCGGATTTGTACAAATCTGATGTGTTTGCAATTGGAAAGGAGTTGGGGGTAATCGAGGAAATCCTAGATGCGGCCCCGACTGATGGGTTGTGGGAAGATGGGAGAACCGATGAAGAGCAAATAGGTGCTTCCTACGAAGAGTTGGAGTGGGCGATGAGGGAGTTGGAGAATCCCCCGGGTTCGGAAATGACCGATCGTGAAAAGGAAGTGATGAGCCTGTACTTAGGGTTGCATGAGGCAAACTCACACAAGATGGCCCCGATACCAGTATTCAAGCTGGATTCTACAGACTAGGGGGGTTTAGCTGGAAAAGGAAGAGCCACGGCGAATCTATGTCGGCAAGGGGCGGGACCCGTATAGCGGAATGGTCCTAGACTCCATTTTCACATATCTTCGTCGGGGAATAGTCGCCATGGTGATTATCGGATTTCTTTTGATGATGATTCCACTCTTGCGATGAGTCATCTCTCTCGGCGATCCTTGACCTTTTTCTTGTATGCAGCATCGGAGTCTGCATCAGTCCATCCATCCAAGAATAGCCCCCCAGTCTTGTGAACACCTCCTCGGACGTTACCCTTCCTAGGCTTCCTGTTGAAGTCCTTCTTCTCGGAGTGTCTGCTGAATGCCTTCGGGATGCCATCGTCACCCCTCTCCTGGCCAGTGAGGGAGTAGGCACGCCATTCGGCAGTTGGTTTACCTTTCGTCTTTTTCGGGGTTTCTTCTTCCTCATCGGTAAGAAAGAGTGAGGCTGCTAGCCCAAGTATTAGCAAGGGGATGGCGCTACAAAGTATCGTCCGACCAGTGGATAAGCCGTCAATTAACCAATCTATAAGACGAGAAAATAGGGAGTTATCGTCACTTCCCTGGGACTCCTGTGAGAGTCTTACAAAGACATCTGATTCGAAGGTGTAATTGCCTTCAGTACATCGAGATGAAGATGCATCGGATGGGTTTTGGCATAGTTGTCCAACGTAAATCATGTCTGGCACATCTTCCCTCTGAGTGGAATTGTCACATTGAGGGTAGAAGAAGTCCACATCTGAATCGTTGAGGAGAGAAATCTGTGGAATTTCACAATCATCCCAGTACCCATCACCATCGTCATCCAAATATTGTCCGAATGAGTATATTGCCCAACCATTGTTGGTTTCTGATTCGGTCTGTTCGAAGTTTAGGATGGTACTCGTTCCAGAAAAAAAGAATTCCACCTCAGACTCTTCTTGGGCGTCAAATAGTGGAATTGTGGTCCCCGTTCCCATGAAAAGAATACTGACAAAAATCATTATTCCAGAGATGGCGAAGATGGCATTGGAAAGAGGATGCATGGCAATCTACAGTAGACGCAAGGGAAAGTCACTCAAGTCAGTTGCGTAGCAAGAATTGATGCCAATAGCCAAATTCTTGCAATTCTCCGTCTCCTTTTTGGGGCCTTTCCGGAGATTGAGACTCGAAATAGGAAGAGGAAGGAGAACAATCCGAAAAGAATCGTAACAAGGAGGGCAGTCCCTCCCAAGCCCCAAACTGAGGACCCATCCAGACTCTCTGATCCAGAGGACTCGTTGCCAGCATAGAGCATAGACAACGTGACCAAACTGGTCAATTGGCCGACTAAAAGCATCGGAGCGGAGGAATCTGCCTTTGGCTGGGCCCGATCATGGGATTGGGGTTTCATTCTGGTTTTAGCCTCAGAATTCCCCCCTTGGTATGAAGAGTCATCCCGATTGGACCACCTGGACCTAGGTGAAGTTCCCATGACAGCGCATCCGTAGAGGAATATATTGCGTTATTGATTTTACAGAAGATACTCAAACTGGCCCCCATAGGGTCGGTTGTGGGATACCTCGAGTTCATAGAAGCGGCCTCATTGGTGCTCTGCAGTTTAGCGACCTTCCTATGGATGGCGATTGGCTCCCTATCTAGAACGACTGAGGGCGAGATTCTGGCGCAGAGAGTGATTGCTACAATCTGTCTTGCCTCGGCGGCTCTGCTTTTCTCACTACACTACTCAGGAGGGGAGATTTGGGGATCGACGAAAATAGCTAGGCCGTTTGCTGTGATTGCAGTGATGATGGCATTGGCATCAGTCATGAACATCAAAGGGAAGGACGTACAAGGAGAGGCAAATCCTCATAAAATTATGAAGAAAGTGAAGGATGAGTAGTCTACTCCGAGTTTAGTTTGTCATCTATGAATGAGCGCATGTATGCAGGGAGTTCACCGTTTACGAAGACGACGTCCTCAACTTTGTCCAGCTTCATCAAAGAGTAGTAAATCTGCATGGCAGTCATTGGAGTAGAGCTACAACCAGTACAACCCCCTTCCAATGAAATCATGATCACTCCGTCCGTGGTATCTACCACATTTACCACCCCATCGTGGGCGTCTAAAACGGCTTGGACGGGGCCGACCGAATCAAGGATAAGTTGTTTGTCGACCATGTTTCTCAGACTCTTGAGGGGCGGGGGTCTTTCAAAGAATTGCCTCTTCGGGGTATTATGGTCAGAGTAACCCGAGTCATCATAATCGATCTGTTGGTCGAAAGATCAGAGTTTGGACATGGGGGCAATCAAGAGGTGATACAGCCCATTGCGGAGGCGGGTGCAGTGGAGGTTCTGCTAGTGACTCCGCAAATGCAGTCTGAAGAAGCGGGTTTACGAGCTCAGGAAGAAGGATTGGTCGGAATTTCTGAGAATGATGTGCCAAATTGGGATTACGAGTACCCATTCTGGGAGGATTGCAGAATGGAGATGCAGGGGAATGAGGTGATTTTCAGGAGAGTGGCAATGCCCTTGCACGGAGATGATGAGTTGACCGAGGCATGGATCCGGGCCATTGGGCCAGATGCCGTAGTCTGCAGCGGTTCGAGGAGAAACGTGACAATGTGGGAGGAGTGGATGAGTGGAGGTGGATCCCTAATGAGGTGCTCATCAAGAATGGGGATACCCACCCTTGGAATCTGCTTTGGCCATCAACTTCTCTGCCATTCCCTTGGAGCGAGTGTCGAAAGAGCGGATTCGATGTCCAGCGGGGTCTGGGAACTTGCACTAAATTCACATGGTTCCTCGGACAAGTTATTTTCTTCAAAGGGAAGCGGTGAGGACGGGGCCCCTGTAGCGCTATATTCCCATCAGGATCACGTGACAACCGTTCCCAAGAGTTGCTTGCTACTTGGTTCGGCGGAACACAACAGAGTTACCGCGGTTCGGGTAATGGGCGAGGATGGTCTGGAGCTTCCTGCCTGGGGAGTCCAGTTCCATCCCGAAGCGGCCAAGGCGAGAGTGGAAAGGGCATTCGATTGGGGTCACATTTCTGAGGAAGAGTTGGTTTCCTTCCAACGCGAACACGACGGTGTGGGAGTTCTGAATTCGTTTGCCTCGGTTGTCCTTGCAAATATTGACTAAACAGCAAAGGCAGTTTTGCAATTGGATTTGGATTAAATAGAGCACTCGATTCGACGAGCCGAACTGATGGTGTAACTATGGATGGAGAACAACTAGGGATGATAGGAATCGCAGCAGGTCTTTTGGGACTTGGCATTGCATTCTTACTATACAATAAGGTGAATTCAATAAAGATCGAGAACGAGACTGTCGCAAAGATAACCGGGCAAATCCAAGACGGTGCGATGGCATTCCTTTACGCAGAATACAGGTTGCTCTCCGGATTCATTGTAGCGGTAGCAATCCTCCTCCTTGTAGGGGGGGAGGAGCGGGGGCTCGGCATGGAGACCATGATCGCATTCATCATAGGGGCGCTATGCAGCGTCGCTGCAGGATTCTCTGGAATGCGGTCGGCAACCAGTGCGAACGGTCGTACAGCACAGGCTGCAGCCGATGGCGGACAATCAGCCGCACTAACCACGTCATACAATGGCGGTGCGGTGATGGGGCTGGCCGTAGGGGGATTGGGTCTAGCTGGGATTTCCCTGATGTACTACCTGACTCAAACCGAGTTCCTGAACGTGGAAAACATTGCTGGATTCGGCATGGGTGCCTCTTTAATAGCCCTTTTCGCACGTGTTGGTGGCGGGATTTACACCAAGGCAGCGGACGTTGGTGCGGACCTGGTTGGCAAGGTTGAGGCGGGGATTCCCGAGGACGATCCCAGGAACCCCGGTGTGATTGCCGACAACGTCGGGGACAACGTCGGGGACGTTGCGGGCATGGGTGCGGATATCTTCGAGTCATTCGTAGGCAGCATAATCGCAGCAATGGTGATTGCTGCAGCAAACGAGGATCTGCTCGGTCCAGACTACGTGATGATTCCAATCGTACTGGCAGTAGTTGGTTACATAGCTTCCATAATTGGCGTATTCTCGATTACCGCAATGCAGAACATGGACCCGGGAGCAGCACTAAGGAATACCACATTCATAGGTGCGGGACTTTTCATCGCTGGTGGCTACTTCGCCCTAGACTACCTAGAATTGCCGACCACGGTGATCCAAGCTGTCGCAATCGGTTCACTGGTTGGGATTCTAATTGGCTTGGTTACTGAGTACTACACCGGAATAGAAGACGTATTCGGCATCAAGGTAAAGGCAATCCCATACATCGGGGAGGCGAGCAAGACCGGTAGCGCGACCAATGCAATCGCTGGATTGGCAGTAGGGATGCAGTCGGTTTTCATCCCAGTCCTACTGATGGCGGCGGGTATCTTCGGAGCCGACCATGTGATGGGTGGTGGCGATCTCGGACTTTATGGCATAGCAATGGCAGCTATGGGGATGCTAGGGACAGTTGGCGTGACCATGACTGTGGATGCCTATGGCCCGGTCGCAGACAATGCTGGCGGAATTGCTGAAATGTCCGGCCTAGGGGATGATGTCAGGGAGATTACCGATGGGCTTGACTCGATTGGGAACACGACTGCAGCAATCGGCAAGGGATTCGCGATTGGCAGTGCGGCTCTGACCGCCCTAGCCCTTTTCGCCGCTTTCAAGACCAGTGCTGGGCTAGAGGCAGCGGACCTGAGCCTGACCGAACCAATGGTGGTAATCGGGCTCCTAATCGGGGCTGCACTGCCGTTCGTAGTTGCTGCGATGACGATGAAGTCGGTTGGTCGTGCAGCGGAGGACATGATCACCGAGATAAGGAGGCAGTTCAAGGAGATCGATGGACTTCTCGAGGGTCGCGAGGGAGTAGAGCCAGACAGTGCCACCTGCGTGGACATCTCCACCAAGGCGGCCCTTCGAGAGATGGTGATGCCAGGTGTCGTGGCCGTATCGAGCCCGGTAATCATAGGATTGCTTCTAGGTAGCGCAGCATTGGGTGGTACTCTAGCCGGAGCAACCGCTAGCGGCGTCCTGATGGCCCTATTCATGGCAAATGCAGGAGGAGCATGGGACAACGCCAAGAAGGCCATTGAGCAAGGTCACATAGAAGGCGCTGCAAAGGGTGACGATGCCCACAGCGCCGCTGTAGTGGGCGATACCATTGGAGACCCGTTCAAGGACACTAGCGGGCCATCTCTGAACATCCTGATCAAACTGATGAGCATAGTCAGCGTAGTTATTGCTGGGATGCTGACCAAGACTGGTGAGCTAGGCGCCCTCTGAAGTCAAACGATTGAGCGTCAGGCTCTTGATGGGCTCACCCTAGGGATGGGCATGGGAATGGGTCGCGCATATGCAATCCTAGTGGTTCTGCTATCATCATCACTCGCAGGATGCTCGGGGGGGCAGTCAGGTGGGGATGATTCCTCAACGAGTGATTTTGAGGTGCCAATCTGGGAGACTGGGGATTGGTGGCTATACACTTTCTCGACTCCGGATTACAGCGATGACACGGCAAGATTGGTGGTGGCTAGCACCAGCGAGGAGGATGGAACTGCGTACATGCTAGCGATATCCAGCCTTACCGAGGCGAGGCGCCATGCAGTTCTCAACCACAACCCCTTCCTAGGCAGGATGACTCATTCCGAATTGGGTGCTTTCGAGAATGGGGTCGCGCAGTCTGTTCTGAGTTTCCCCCTCATGGAGGGGAATACCTGGTCTTTCACCCTTTTCTCAATGGAATGGGATGCCTTTGTCTCCGATATCTCAGGGAGCACTGCAGTGATCATTGCCAGCTCCTCGGATGGTTCTAGGCTGGATTACGTGTTCGATAGCGAAGCCGGTTTCTTCTACTCCTTCACCTGGAAGGATGAAATGGGGGGGACAAAACTCAGGATGATGCTCTCCGATAGCGGTTCTGGGCACTCAGGGGATGTCTACTTCGTCAGAGGGGGAGACCTGTTTAGCGACACATGGGAGGATTCTGGGAATGACATTGAGATTCGTGACACGTTTCTCGTTAACGACCACCCGAGTGATGGGGAATGGGATGAGATGATCTACTTCATCGATGCAGATTGTGGATCAGGGTCATCCATTTCACTGACTCTCAGGGATCACATGTCGATATCGGCACTAGAGAGGATTTGGGGACCGGGAGCGAGTGAGATGGGGACGCTGGGGACTATTCCCTATCCATCAGGAGAATACACCCTAACAGCCACCTTCACGGGTGGATCGACCTTCCTGAGAGTGAGAATAGCTGGTGGAATTACCCAATCGTGGACACTCTAGAGGTATTCCATTAGGTGGTCTGAGCCACCGACGAAAATGGGTTCCTCGCCCCTCATATCGAACACCACAGGTACTGTCCTGTGGCCAGTCTCCATTACAACCTCCTTGCGGAGGCCCTCGAAGTTGTCTAGATTCACTTCGGAATAAGTCAGGCCCTTCGAATCAAGGATTCTGAATGCCCTAGTACAGTAAGGGCAGACCGTCTGTGTGAAGACTAGGAAGTCCTCATCTGCTTTCTCGATAATCTCATGCAGCTGTGACAGAATCGCCGCCTCCTTCCTCTTCCCACCAAGTGGACTCTCCCAAATCGGCATCCAAGATTTTGGCATCAATGATTTCTCCATTGTTGGATTTGTTCTCCAGCACCCTGTTACACTCCTCGGGGTCAATGAAAATCAAGAAAACCACAGCAATCATCGTGAGGGCCGCACCTGTGTAGATTGCCGGGATGACGTCGTTGTCAAAGAATTCCAAAACCTGCCCTGTCTTGGAGAGTGCTATCACGCCCCCTAGGTTGAACATCGACATATATGCAGTGAATTGCGTCCCACCAACCTTACTCCATGTCATTTTCATGCACACAGCAACCACGGCGATGAAGGCGACGCCTGTTACGAAGCCTTTGATTAAAACGTACATTACCATGACAGGGGTGTTTGTCCAGAGTGGTTCCAGTACGGCTAGCATGCCATTGCATATGGCGAGGCAGGTGAATCCAATCATTCCCATTCTCCTTACGCCATATTTTTCCCCGAGGAAACCGCCCGAGATTTGACCAAACATGGTTGCTAGGATACCGCCCCCGCCCACGATCAAGCTGTACTTTGCATCCCCCCAACCAGACTGTACAACCAATATGTCAATGATAATGGGGTCAAGGAAGTAATACATTTCAGTAAGAAGACAGCAGAAAATCAGAAGGAATGAAGACTTCAGATGGAATGCCTTGGTTAAGTTGAAACTGGTCTGAGCAAGAGTCCTCATGGAGGATTGGGGCAACAAAGAGAATGGATTGGTTAGCTTGGGTAAAGAAGTATCCCCGTCATTGCGTGAGCCGGATCCATAATGTCTTTCGAAAAACGCTACAAATACTGCGAGGACTAAGCCTCCGAATGCGACTATCTTGGCCTTTGAGTAGAATGGCACAGTGAGATCCACTGAAACGATGGCGAACAAAAGGCCTGACACGAAGATAAAGATCGAGATTATCGTGATAAATGCTGGAACGGAGATTTTCTCTTCGAATGTCGCCTTACCCACTGCTACAGCAGCCCACCACCTGGATTCCTCCGGATCATCCCAGTAGAGCTTCTCATCCACTTCATAGGACTCCTCGAAGAGGCTATCTTTCTCTGACCCAGTAGACTCGGAAGTTCGGGTGGACCAAGGGAATAGCCTAGTTCCCGGTTTCTCGTAAAGGTACATGGGTAGCACCATAATCAGGAGGAGTAGGGGGAGCTGGAAAGCGAGCATCCCCCTGATACCAATGATGCTGACCAAACCGCCAAGTACTGCCCCTCCAACTATCATCCCGGCCCTCTTTGATGCGAACATATATCCATTCACCTTCGAAACCTCGTGATCTTGCAAGACGTCTACTGCTAGAGCGTCAGTACTGACATCCTGTAGGGAAGCGAAGATGTTGTGGATGAACATGAGCGATATCACAATGTCGATCTGCTCTATCAAGTTGGGAACAAAGAGGATTATTCCAATGGTCACTGCCATTCCAAACTGGGAAAAAAGAACCCAAAGCCTTCGTTTTCCATATATCGGGATGTTGAGTGTATCAATTACAGGCCCCCAAATCCATTTGAAGGTCCAGGGAAGAGCAATCGTGGCCAGAAGAGTCCCGGTTTCTCCTGCAGTGAAGCCATTTTCGGCCAAATATGCTACGAATGCAACTACGGCGAATCCCCATGGGAGGCCTTGAGCGAAGTATAGGACGCACAGGGAAACCACTCTTCTGAGCCTATTGTCGGTTAGGGCCTCCCCATCGAACCACTCTTCAATCAGGCGTTCCCTGTGGAAAACAACGTAACTGAGCATTAAGGCAAACATCAGAGCTACTGCGATAACCAGAATTCTAGAAGAGCCCGAGTCTTCGGACTCTTCAGCTACTGCTGGCATATCGAGTAGGATTACCCTTCGAGCGTCTACTGGGGAAATATGTTCATCATCGACGACAAGTCTGGCGAAAACGGTAGAGTTTCCCGACTCCTTGTGAGGATCTAGTCGAATGCTCCATATTGACCAGTCTTCCAACGGAGAGTCGTCCTCTGCCTCCTTCCAATCCCCACCTCCGACTCGAATCTCAACCCTAGTTGTTGGCTGATCAATCCCTGCTCCTGATGAGTGGCCATTGATGTAGCTCTCATTCCCGACTTCTTGCATGGTCTCCATTTCCATTGAGACATTGAGTGAACGATCGATACTCCCTGCGGCCTCTACAAAGGCTGTGGGGTCCGCCTGGCCATATCCAAACTCATTGTCTGGTCTGGTCTCAAGAATGCTACAATCGTTGAATCCCGGGTCATCAAGGAGCTGGACGTCCCTCTCTATCGAATGTGCTGCAATTATTGACTTGAATTCTTCAGGAGTCAGATCAGGATTGGCTTGAACCATCAATGCAGCGATTCCTGCCATCAGAGGGGTGGCCATACTCGTTCCTGACTTGCTGGTGTACCCGTCCTGCGTTGCTGCGTCGGGAGCCATTATGTCAGAGCCTATTGTTGCAACGTCCGGTTTTACCCTGAAATCTGAAGTGTACCCCCTGCTGCTGTATATTGCAAGTCCTAGGTCCTTGTCCAAACTGGCCACTGTAACTGGTAATTGCGCATCTCCAGGGCTATCTATCGTGTTACAACCGGCTAGGGTTGCCCCTCCGAATTCGTTCCCTGCCGATAGGGTCGTGATGATTCCGGCTTCCACGACCATGTCCATCTGGCGGCTCCATGCCGAGCTCCCATCGTTGTCCACATGGACCTCGAATTGCTGTTCCCCCAAGGAAGAAGTGACGATGTCGATTCCGTACTTTTCCTTGTTGTCAATTGCCCACTGGGCCCCTTGCATCACATCCTCAATATCGCCATCGCAGCAACCGAGTATGTTGATCAGATGAGCCCCGGGAGCCGCTCCAACATACCTCAGACCCGTTACGGGGTCGGTCTGGCCTCCTCCGGAGCCAGCTGCAATGCCTGCGACGTGGCTGCCGTGAGTTCCTGAGTCATAGGATGTGGATGGGTCTTGCTCCTCGTCCGTGAAGACCGCATCGAAGAATGCGATTATCTTGGGGTCGCAATCGGCTGGAATAGGCTGTGGTTCAGGATCCAGCGGATCTGGCTCGGGAGGATCATCGATGCAAGTAAATGGGTCGTCGTCCATATCGTTGAGTCCTTCGTGATCACCACGTACACCTGTGTCCAGAATGGCGATCACAGAACCTGTCCCATCGAGTCCGAAGTCTTCCCAAACTGTGTCGACGCCCATGTTGGGGACTGCCTCGTGCATGTTGACCTCGGCGAGACCTAGATCCTCGATCATAACCACACCATTCAGGGATCTGATGCCCTCCTCGTCTACGATTGGCGCAATAGGCGATGTACCAGAAACCGTGTTCAAGTATCCGAATCTGAAGGTAACTTCCACCCCAAGTGACTCTAGTGCTGAGACGTCGGCGTCTGTCGGATGGTGGTCATAGTCGACGAAAATTCGAGCACTTCCCTCTGGCGCCCTCTTCCACCAGTCTCTCTGAGTTTGCTCTGGTTGCTCTATCAACCATTCCAGCCTGTCATCAAGGGAGTTGGAATCCTTGTCTCGGCTCCAATGAGTCCACCAATTCCAGTGGATGTCCGACTCTGCGCTAGGAATCCAGTCGCCATTTGTATCTAATCCCCCCTGCCGTTGAGATTCGAAGGAGATGGACGAGGATGCCAAAGGTGCGATTAGAACCAATAAGGCGAGAGAGGCGAACATATGACGGCGGTCGGCCATGTATGTTCGGGCAAATGGTCATGTTTGAGATTTCGTACTAGCATCAATTGTGAAGCATGACTCCTTTGTCTTCAAAATCCCAATCAATTATCTCCCAATCCTCTCTTTCTATTGCCTGTGTTACTTCTTCCCGGCCTGTGGGGGAGCACAGAATCGCTGAACACCCCCCTCCACCAGCCCCCAATGCCTTCCAAGCTACGGCTGAACCACTGTCGATGAGTGGTTCCACGACATTGCGGAAGGGATCGTGGATTGACCGATCAATCAAGTCTACGCCCTCGCAGATTTCCTTCAATGAATCAACCACCATATCTCGGCGGTCTTGCTGGAGCCCGTTTGCCATCACCCTGGCTGCACCCCGAATCTTGTGTAGGCCATTGATTACTTCCTGTTCTCCGTTTGAGTATCGAGTCCACACTGATTCTTGCATTTCCCCGGAATTCCTGCTTTTCCCCGAGAATGAGATGACGAGATGCTTCTTCAACCAATTCATTGATGACCTCATTGGCTCAAATGGCATTCTCTCGACCGAATCTCCGATGAACAGCAAGTGGTTGAAACCCCCGATTGCTGAGGCCCACTGATCTTGCCTCCCACAATAATTCCCGGATTCCGATTCGAGAACAAAGGCTTCCTCTGCGAGTGCCTCGGGATTCTCTATTTTCTCGGGGGCAGTAAGCGCAGACAAGGCGACATTCATGGCTGAACTAGTTCCCAATCCAGAACCCCGATGCACTGGAAACTCAAAGTCTGCCTTGGTATTGTCGGAGTCTGAGTCGGTCCGAGCAAACACTCTGAGGTTAATTGCGAAGTTCACTACCTCTCCTCCGAAGTCGCTAGGATATGGTCCGACGTCGGTCCAACCGCCAGCAAGGTCGACTCGGACAGGTGCCGAAGATGCGTTGGCTCCTGCCATCATTCCAGCGGAGATTGTCTCGAGACATCATTATTTCTAGACCGAAAGTATCGGGTATCGATGGCCCCTCCGCCTGACATGGATGACGGAGTTGCTAGGGTAATTTCCGCATTCAAGTCAGGAAATCCAGTGATGATCTTTGATTCGGACTTCAGAGAGAAGGAGACGGACTTACTATGGCCTGCAACATCAGCTACTCCGGAAGTAATTAGGAGACTGAGGAAAGACTGTGGAGGTCTACTCTTCCTAGCAATAGGGAATGAAATTGGAGAGATGTTTGGGCTCCCTTGGCTACAGGACATCCATTCACACGATGCCTTGATTGGGGAGAATCCAGTACTTGAGCATCTAGTTACAAACGACCTACAGTATGATTCTAGATCGGCCTTCACTCTTTCTTTGAATCATAGAGAGACGTATACCGGGATTACCGATAGGGACAGAGCTCTGACGACAAGAAGGTTCGGAGAACTGTCTGGAGAATTGATTGATAGTGGCGCCAGGGATGACTTCGCACTCTCTCAACTGGGCAAGGAATTCAGGACCCCTGGACATATCCCCGTGTGTAGGGAGTCTCCCGGAGGGCTCAAGACAAGGCAGGGTCACACCGAACTAGCCGTGTCGATAGCCAGATTGGCAGGACTGGTTCCCTGTACAATAGGGGCCGAGATGCTGGAGCCAGATGGAGATGGTGCATTGTCCTTGGACGGAGCAAGAGAATATGCGGCAAGATATGGCATTCCCATGGTAACCGGGGAGCAGATTTCCACTGCTTTCGATGAAAAGGATTAGGCGAAGATGTCAACGGGGTCTCCATGATGGTCAGAGTGATGGCGGTTGGAATATTCGACCTCCTCCATGCAGGCCATTTGCACTACGTTGAACAAGCAAAATCGCTTGGTGACGAGCTTGTTGTCGTAATTGCCCATGATGAGACCGTGAGGAAGCAGAAGCACGAGCCAGTAACTGGTCAAGATTTGAGAAGGAGGATGGTGGAAGGACTGAAGCCCGTGGACAAGGCAATTATTGGGAATCCCCCTGGAGTTCCGATTTTCGAGATACTGAGGGAAGTAAAGCCTGATCTTATTGCTCTTGGCTATGACCAGAAGCACTCGATTGACGCAATTAGGTCTGGTCTCGACGATGCGGGTTTCGAAGACGTGGGGGTGACTCGAGTCGAGGGTCTGTCGGATGATCTAGACGGAACTAGGAAGATTATTGCAAGGATTCTAGATTTGTGGCCCAACACAGAAGGTGGCCCCTATGAGGAGGATTGAGCATGTTTACAGGAATTGTAGCCGGAACGGCACCCATTCTGAAAATTGTCGAAGGAGATGGTATTTGCACATTCACAGTGGACCTAGGAGATTTCGCAGAGGGACTTGAAACGGGGGCAAGCGTATCTCTGGATGGAGTGTGCATGACTGTGATTGGCATGGACTCGGGGCAGGTGACCTTTGATGCAATTACAGAGACCCTGGAGAGGACAACGCTGGCTGACAGAAAGGAGGGTGACCTCCTGAATGTCGAGAGGTCGATGAGGCTCGGTGATGAATTGGGGGGGCATATCCTATCTGGGCATGTAATGGGGACGGCTGAAATATTGGAGTCAAGAATGGTTGGCGAGGGATTTGACCTTAGAATTTCCATGCCAGATGGATGTGCTCCATTCATCTTAGAAAAGGGGTTCATCGCCGTGGATGGGATGTCTCTTACTGTGGGGAAATGCGATGAAGGGGGTTTCATTTTACACATTATTCCAGAAACTCTGAGAATTACCACCTTGGACAAGAAGGCCGTAGGAGACAGAGTAAACATTGAGATAGACTCGAGGACCCAAGCAGTTGTGGAGACGATGCTCAGGATGGGTAAATTATGAATCTTGGAATTGTTTGTGGCTCATTTCATCGCGAAGAAGTAGAGAAGATGCTCGAATTCGCCAAAGATGAGGCGGAATCAAAGAATTTGCTAGTTCGGGATATTGTGTGGGTCCCTGGTTCTATGGAGGCGCCCCTCGCTCTTGACAGGATGCTCCAGAGTGAAGAAATCCAAGGAGCCATCGTTTTGGGAATTATTGAACGTGGCGAGACCGATCATGGGCTTGTAATGGGAAATTCTGTGACGATGTCGATAATTGAATTGCAAATCAAGCACAACAAACCCATTGGACTGGGAATAATTGGACCTGGTGCCGAGCCTGAACACATTGAGCCTAGGCTAGAGCCACATGCTAGATCCGCGGTTGGCGCAGTCGCAGCGATGTCTGGTTGAGGGGAACATCACTCGCCGGGGAGTCTCATCGAAGGCAACTCAGTTGAGGTAGCTGCTTCCATACCCTCGACGGTGATTAGTGGCGTCAGCTTTCCATTGAAAACTCCCGAGGCTCCTACGTAGAGGGAGAACTTCACGGCCATGGCCTCTGGAATGTCGGCAATCATCATGAAATCCATCTCGCCAAATGACCAATAGTATGCTTCCAGGGATCCCCCCATAGCTTCCACTATCCTCTCAGCTTCTTCCTTCCTCGCCTTGCCTCCGTCCTTTAGCAGACCGGCGGCACCTTCCTTAGTTAGTTTCCAGAATACATGTATTTTGGCATGATTGGCCCTTGGTAGTTGTTATATTACGATTTCTTTCTCAATATTACTCGATTCAATGAGTCGATTTGACTGTCAAGATTCAAGGGATGCCTTACACCTCGGTGACTTATGGGCGAGGATGTCAGGAGCGTTATCATCGTTGGTTCAGGCCCTGCAGGGTACACTGCGGGACTATACGCGTCCAGAGCGCTGCTAGAACCTTTGATGTTCGCTGGATACATGTCAGGCGGACAACTAATGCTAACGTCTGATGTTGAGAACTTCCCCGGATATCCAAAGGGAATTGGCGGGCCCGAGATGATGATCGATATGAGGGGGCAAGCCGAAAGATTCGGGTTGGAGGTCCAAGACAAGAATGTGGAAAGAGTCGATCTTTCGCAACGTCCCTTCGGCGTCTGGGTAGAGGGAGAGGAGTTCAAGGCAGAATCGCTGATAATTTGCACCGGGGCAGAAGCAATTTGGCTTGGTGCAGAGGGCGAGGAGGAGCAGAAGGGACGAGGGATCTCGACATGTGCCACTTGTGACGGTGCTTTCTTCCGTGACGAGGAGATCATTGTTGTTGGAGGTGGAGATTCAGCAATGGAGGAGGCGATTTTCCTGACTAGGTTTGCTAGCAAGGTTACTGTCATACACAGAAGGGAGGTTTTCAAGGCGTCGAAGGTGATGTATGAAAGGGCTGCTGAGCACCCGAAAATTGAGATCAAGACATTCAGGCAGGTGAAAAAATGGATTGCTGGTGATCAGGGTCTCACTGGTGCGGTCCTAGAGGACCCCAGGGATGGTTCTGAGGAGAAGATTAGTTGTGCTGGCGCATTTATTGCAATAGGGCACAAGCCAATTACCAGTTTCCTCGAGAAACAGTTGGAAACTGACTCAGAAGGATACATAGTCCACAAGGAGAATACAATGACTGCAGTCCCAGGGGTATTTGCTGCAGGGGACGTTGTCGACAAAAGATATCGACAAGCAATTACTGCTGCTGGAATGGGATGCCAGGCCGCAATAGACGCAGAAAAGTGGTTGGAAGAGCAAGATTGAGGACCGAAGGTACCTTGATTGGATGCCCTTTCACGATGACAATGTCAGACTACTTGAACCCAGAGCAAAGGGAGAGGTACGCAAGGCACCTAGTTCTCCCTGGGGTGGGGGAAGAAGGTCAGGAGAAATTGCTGAGATCATCGGTTCTGGTGGTGGGAGCAGGGGGCCTGGGATCTCCGGCATTGATGTATTTGGCTGCAGCCGGAGTCGGCAGAATAGGCATTATCGACAATGATACGGTTAGTTCATCCAATTTACAGAGGCAGATCATCCACAATGTTTCTTGGGTTGGCAAGTCCAAGGTTGAGTCTGCTTCGAACTGGATCGAGGGGTTTAATCCAGATATTGATGTGATTTTGATGGATGATAGGCTGACTCAGGGGAATTCACTGGAAATATTGGGCGATTATGATGTAATTATCGATGGAACGGACAATTTCCAATCTCGATATCTAATCGGTGACTCCTGTGAGATACTGGATAAACCTTGGATTTTCGGCAGCATCCATAGATTCGAGGGGCAGGTCTCTACGTTCAACCTAAACGATGGGCCGAATTATCGTGACCTGTTTCCCACTCCCCCCCCTCCAGAATTGGCGCCGAATTGCTCGGAAGCCGGCGTTTTAGGCGTACTGCCTGGACTGGTTGGAACAATTCAGGCCTCTGAGGCAATCAAAGTAATCCTAGGCATTGGAGAAAATCTGATCGGGAAACTGCTGGCCATTGATGCTTTGACGATGGAAATGAGATCACTATCATTTTCGAAGAATCCGGAAAGAGTTAGGGTCACAAGACTAGGAGGTCCGATTAGCAGAGATTTTGAAGAAATTGGTGCGAAGGATCTTTTCGAACAGAGACAGGATGGTTGGAAACCATTCCTTCTTGATGTTAGAAGAGCACATGAGGAGGCTATTGCTTCGATTGAAGGTACGGATGCGAGAATAATGCATCTTGAAATTCCTAAGAGATTATCTGAGCTTCCAACGGAAACGGACATCGTTGTATACTGCCGAAGTGGCCATAGATCGGCTGCTGTGGCTAGATTCATCATAGAATCTGATTTGGAAATTGGACGTGTTTTCAACTTGACTGGGGGCATACTCTCTTGGTCTGACAATGTAGATCCAGAAATAGTCAAGTATTAATATGGTATTATCTCTTTCAATATACTGTTTTAATGTGGTAATTTATCATTTTATTACTAATTTTTTTTATTTGTTGTAAGTAATGTGGTAACTTTACTTGCAGTACATTGTTTTAATATGGTAAAATGAAGAGAATTTAGAAAATACCTAACGGAAATACCACATTAAACAATTAATTGTGGTGAAATGTCCAAAAATATGGCCAATATTGTTGTACTATACCTACTCGGGCAATCGTGGTATTGACGAGAATAGGGATTTGGAAGTGCCCCGGATGCAGCCTTCACCAAATTTGGAAAACTAGGTCCAATAATGCGAATAAATTAGACAGGAAGTGTTCCAAATGCGAAAAAAGGGTTAGGACTACGCTGGATAGATCATCCTCTGGCAAAGGAAGAACGAGGAGTGTGGAGATATGGGAAAGAGCGCCGCGTACTAAGATTAGCGATCTAGAAGAGGAGGTTTCCAGAAGAAACGCCGGACTTTCTTTCGGAGAAGAAACACTGCATGACCTTTCTCCGCATGATGACCCACAATCACTTCTGCCGGAGATTTGGGGTTCTAGTTGGAAACCCGAGTCCCCCCTGGAATTCACCCAAAGAGTCTCGTCTGGGCATGTCCGAGATGATTTATTGGGATTCATTGCGGAAAGACACGATGGTCATTTGGGCATGGTTTCAGACTGTTGGAACGATCTGAAAATGCCAAATAACCTGGATGGCAGAAGTTTTCACGAATTCGCAGAATTGCTGGTTTCTGAGTTAGCAATGAGGTTCTCAGAACGACTTCTCGGCCCAAATCTCTCGTCTTTGGTCAAAACTGAGATTATCCCTCGAAGAACAGGTGAGGTTTTCTTAGAAAGGAGGATGGAGAGATTCCTGGTCGATGTTACACTTTGTATGAGGAGGATTGCCCATTATCACTCAATAACAGTGGAAGATAGGTTACAATGGCAGAGATGGATGATCAGAACAAGATTAGTTGATGAACAGCTGAAGGATCTGTTCGCATCTGGGTTGCCGACCCCAGATGGTGGTACTTTCGGAGGGAAGGGTTTCAGATCAACTTGGCAAGAGGGCGTGGCAGCCTGTGCTACTGCGATGAATCGCGCGATTGATCTTCCCGAGGGGGAGCGTCAAAATGCAGACGTGGTAGCACCGATGATTCGGGATATGGGGCTTGCTCTAGCCATGGGGCAAACTCCGATTGAAGTTCTTGCAGCCCAAATGGGGAAGGCTGATTCTTACATGGATGGGGGCATCGAAGGGAGTGGGGGGCGTGACCTACACATTGGGAATTGGGAGAAGAGGGTCCTGCCCCCAACAGCACCCCTGCCAATAGCAAGTGCTACTACAACTGGGGTGGCGTTGGCTGCGAAACAACTTGGCGTGAAGAGGTTTCATTTGGCTCCTGTCGGAGAGGGATGTAGCAGTAGTGGAGAGTTCTGGGAAGCAATGAATTTCGCTGGAGTACGTGGACTTCCAATTTGCTTTATGATTCAGAATAACCAGATTGCCCTTGACACGTTCAATTCGGCACAATCTGGAGCAGAGACTTTTGGAGACAAGGGGCACGCAATGGGGATACCATCGTGGACCATTGATGGTGCTGACCCGGCAATGTTCTACGCATCCTCTGCAGTAGCTAGAGAGTTCGCCATAGCGGGTTGTGGGGCTTCTCTGATTCATGTAGAGACGATGAGGGGGTGTGGTCATGCACATCATCACGACGATCTGTATCTCGGAGCGGCGAGTGGGAATCCTCCTGGTTATGTTGATCGTGAGTTGCTTCGATACTGGTCCGAGAAGGACCCCCTTCCAAATCACAGAGATTTGCTGATTAAATTGGGCGTTGGTGAACAAATGCTGAATCGAATATTACAGGAAGAGGAAGATTATGTCGCAGCGGCTAGGAGTGAGTTGGAAGAAATGGATTGGCCCGAGGGCAATTCAGTAGTCAAAGGAGTAACCTCACTGTTTGACGCAACAAGCCATGAGAACCAACTAAGTAGGATCGATCGAGAGAGCGATGTCCCAGAATCTGATCTAAGATCTGGGGAATACGGAATCGAGTTTTCAGATGCTCCAAACTCATGGACATTCAGTAGATCGATACAGAATGCCATGGCGACTCTGGCTGAACAATTTGGAGAAGAGATGTTGTTCATGGGAGAAGATATGGAAGTTGCTGGGGCTTTCGGAATGAATCTGGGACTGAAGGCAAAGGGACATCAATCGAAGCTTCTCGATATGCCACTCTCCGAGGCAATAATCATTCATTCAGCAACAGGAGCTGCATTAGGGGGTATGCGCCCCATGGCAGAGATTCAATTCGGGGGTTTTACTTCACTGGCAATGAATCCACTGGTAAACAATGCAGCTCAACTAAGATGGAGGTGGGGTGCTGAAGTGCCCCTAACTGTCAGAATACCACTAGGGGCAAAGACCCGAAGTGGCCCATTCCATGCAAATATGATTGAGTCGTGGCTGACAAATGATCCTGGCCTGGTTATTGTCTCTCCAAGCAATCCACAAGATGCCTATGATCTTCTGATTGAATCACACCATCTGCCGGATCCGGTTGTCTACCTTGAGCACATTGGGCTATACGGGCTGAGAGGGGGGATGACTGGCTGGGGCAAGTCAATCAATCAAATCGTTGACACTAACTCCGTTCAGGAGAGGCTTGAAAGTGGCAATAGTTCCATTGGATCTGCTCGAATAGTTCGTGGAGGGAAAGACATGACAATAGTCACATGGGGGGCGATGGTCCATGTTGCACTGGATGCGGCGGAAGAGGCATCGAGGAGAGGAACTGAAGTAGAGGTAGTGGACCTTAGAACACTTGTTCCGTTTGATTCCGAGACTTGTATCAACTCGGTATTGAGGACCGGTCGCCTAATTGTTCTACAGGAGTCACAATGGACTGGAGGTTTCGGACACACAGTGTCTAGCAGGATTGTGGAAGAGTCGTTCTGGAGGATGGAGACACCCCCGATTGTAATTGGGGCTTTGGATACACCAGTCCCATTTTCACCAACTCTGGAGGATCACACCATACCAAGCGTGGGAGTAGTCGTTAGGCATATTGAGAGAGCGTGCGCTTGATGTTTATTGCGAACAAGCATTAGCAAAGAGTAATTTGTGGAATGTCACGGGAATAGAATATGGATGAGACTCTAGTCGACGTTCTGTTCGTTGTTTCTGGTTTCGCATTCCTAATGGGAGGAGGAGAAGCATTGGTCCAAGGAGCGACGAGAATTTCACAGAATCTTAGTGTCTCGCCCCTAGTTGTTGGGTTCACCGTAGTAGCAGTGGGGACTTCTCTCCCCGAGTTGGCTGTCGCAATAGAGGCGATTGGAAATGATGCCCCCGACATAGCAATTGGTGGGGTACTGGGGTCGAATGTTGCCAATGTAATGCTCGTACTTGGGACGGCAGCGGTATTGGGTACTAAGTCAGAAGGTGGAGAAGACGTAAAGAGGGACTCGATAGCAGTAATAGTAGCTACTATTTTCATGGCAATTTTCGTATTTGGGGGCGAGGTACCCCTAGTCGGTGGGGTTGTAATGCTATCTTGCCTACTCGCATACTATTACTACACATACTCCAGAGCAATATCTGGGGATGGCGAGTATGAGTTCGAAGACTCGTGGCTTCCAAGAAAGATGTCTGTCGCAATTCCGGCTTGCATAGTTGGTGGGGCAACGATATGGTTGGGAGCAAAACTGTTGGTGGAAGGGTCGACTAGCATTGCAGGGACATACGGAGTATCGGAGGCGGTAATTGGCCTGACAATTGTTGCTCTGGGTACATCATTGCCAGAGCTGGCTGTCACGGTAGTCGCAGGCCTCAGGGGACAGGGGGGGGTAGCCGTAGGAAACATCCTCGGCTCTAACGTAATTAATATCATGGGGATAATCGGAATTGCCAGCATTTTCGGAGGCGGGATTACCGTCGATAGTGAATTCACTAGGGACATAATGGTAGTAATCGCAACTTCGGGTTTCGTGGTAACGGCATTTCTTAGAGGCAAGGAATTCTCAAAAACTGTTGGTTCGATGATGATTCTCACCTATCTTTCTTACATGACTTATCTCAGTGGATTACTAGATGCATTGGTATAGCACTATTACGAAGCCTGATAACGGAATATCATGGAGTTGCCGCGGATCGAGTGCGTGATTCTTGCAGCCGGTTCTAGTAATAGGCTAGGAAGGGATAAGGCGCTAATTCGTATTGGTAACGGCACACTAGTGGGGTGGTTGTCAGAGAGAGTTTCGAATAAGGGAGTTGACGTCACTGTGGTGGCAAACAAGACGAACTTTGCAGAGATATCCTCCAAGATTCCAGAATCTAATGTAGTTGAAAATGCAGAATCTCAGAAAGGAAGGACTGGATCTCTTAAGGTCGGAATCTCGAACATTGATTTCTCAAAGGGGCCAAACTACAGATTGCTCTTAGTACCCGTGGATAGGCCGGGTTTCTCGGATTCCACACTGGAACGGCTAATTGATTCGGAAGAGAGTTGCTGTCCAATGCTAGAAGGAAGGGGGGGTCACCCTTTGCTATTATCTCCCGACGATGTGGACAGGGTCAGAGTGAGTTCTGAGGATACGCCTCTGAGAGAAATCGTTGATCCGGTCAGATTCGAGGTCATTGACGAGACTCTCCACCTAAATATTGACACACCATCAGACATAGAGGAGTTGCAACAGAAGTTATATTCCATTGTTGAAGAAAATTGAAAAGTGTAATTTCAACCCAGAACCGTGAATACCGGGGATTTGCTCGACGGGTTCAGCCCAATTGAGCAGGCATTGATGGCTGGGATTTTCACCTGGTTAATGACTGCAGCAGGAGCCGGACTGGTATTTTTCTTTCATGAAATAAACAGAAAGGCCCTTGATGGAATGCTAGGTTTTGCTGCCGGAGTAATGATTGCAGCGAGTTGCTTCGGACTTCTAGGTCCAGCAATCGAACAGACAGATGGAGAGGGGGTTTCGAAGGTACTGCCCGCTGCATTCGGATTCGTAATGGGTGGCGTATGTATGAGGGTAATCGATGCTTTCCTACCGCACCTTCATCCAGGAGCCCCTCCGGAGGAAACTGAGGGAGTGAAGACCAGTTGGCACAGGAGTAAGTTGCTGATTTCTGCTATCACCCTGCATAACGTACCCGAAGGTCTGGCAGTAGGTGTTGCCTTTGGGGCTGCTTCCTCGGGAGATGGAATTGGAGCTGCAATTGCATTGACAATTGGAATAGGGATTCAGAACTTTCCCGAAGGAGCTGCGGTCTCAGTTCCACTAAGGAGGGAGGGTTTGTCAAAGAAAGAGAGTTTCTGGTGGGGTCAGTTATCTGCAACGGTGGAGCCAATTGCGGCTGTATTGGGTGCAGCTGCCATAGTCTACGCTGACCCTATCCTACCCTATGCACTTGCATTCGCTGCAGGAGCTATGATTTTCGTAGTAGTCGAAGAGTTGGTGCCCGAGGCCCATAGAGGAAAAAATGGAGACATAGCCACTATGGGTGTAATGTTAGGTTTCACCATTATGATGATCCTGGATGTAGCACTGGGTTAGCAATAGTAACTCCAAAGGCAGAGTGCCCAGTCAGGTAGGCGTGAGTATCGCCGTACTGTCTTGGGCCCTAGAGAGGTTGAGAGCCGGTGAGAGGGTTGCAATTGCATCCGTAATCGAGGCTCAGGGTAGCGTTCCTGGAAAGCCAGGTGCGAGGCTCGCGTTCAGTTCGTCGGGAACTAGGTTCGGAACTGTGGGTGGTGCTGGACTTGAGCTGAGAGTAGGCCAGAAGCTGGAAGAAATGCTAGTCTCAGAGGATGTTTCGCATAGAAAGAAGGGCGGTTCTGTGGAGGTTTTCTTGTTACACAAAGATGGGAAGGGAAAAGAGGTGACAGCCCTGGACAGCCTATGTGGGGGGCGAGTGACTGTGTCTATGGAAGTGATTGATCCTATGCCTCACATCCTGATTGCAGGAGGGGGGCATGTAGGATTCGCCATTGCAAAGGTTTGCGATAACCTGGATTGGGCATACACTGTTTTTGACATCAGAGAAGACTTCTGCAACGCCGAACGGTTCCCTAATGCTGAGGAGTCAAAATGCTGCTCGGTAGAAGAGTTGCTTCGTGAAGAGGATGAGGAGTCTCTTCGAAGGTTCTCTGATGTGCTTCTTCTGAGTCATGACTGGGGGGTCGATGAAGACTTACTGATTGGGCTCCTAAAGATTTCAGGCGGCAGTAAGAGGCCGAGGATTGGTGCAATCGGTTCGAAGAAGAAGTGGTCAGAATTCGAAAGGTCGGGAATCGAGAATGGGATTGAAAAGAGAGCCTTAGACTCAGTTAGATGCCCTATTGGATTGGACATTGGGGCCGACTCTCCTGAAGAGATTGCAGTAGCCGTTTGCGCTGAAGTGCTTTCATTAGAAAGGGCAAACAACCCAACCTAAGTATGAAATTCGTAGTCAATTACGAGATACTGTGAAAACGGTCTCTTCCCTGATTGCCGTGCTGATGCTATCGGCACCTCTGGTAGGATGTCTTGGAGCCCAGGATAAGGGAGTGGGGGCAGAAACCGAGGTTATCGAAGGATTCGGTTCTTTTAGCGTCGTGGCGCCTGTCGACACGGGAATCAACGTGTATCACGACCACTTCTCAATGAACGAGTCCTATCCCCAGTGGCTTCTTGATCAATTAGGAGTTAACATGGTGTGTAATATCACCAGTAATGGAACATGGCAAGAGAGGTATGAGGCGGATAGAGGAGATTGCTGGGATGTCATAGAATCTGGAGATATTGTCTGGTTTAGAGGAACCAGAATAATCGGAACCACACCCGATGATGATACTGAGATCCCAATTCTAGATGATCCGAGTGACGGTCATGGGACGGCAGTAACTGGATCGGTACTTAACGCAAATCCTAATGCGGTAATTTTCTTTGTTGAGGGGTTCAGCGATGCTGCAGTTCTTGCAGCAGCGAACCAACCATTGGTTGACATCATTACTACTAGTTTCGGCCCAATTCTCTCACTTCCAGTCCCAGGTATTGAGGATGCGACCAAAGTGGCCGTAGTTCAAGAAAAGAAGATTCACACGGGGGCAGCAGACAACTCCCCCTCTCCAGCAATCCAAGACTCCACTGCAGGCCCTCCATGGAGCATTGGTATTTCCGGGTACGCAGAAGAGGATGATGATCAGAAGGAAACTATGAGCGGTTCATATCCAGACATTGCGGCCGACTGGACTCAGTTCTTGCCTAACCACGATGACATCGACGGCTACCATTGGACGTCAGGAACTTCTTTTGCAACACCTAGAACTGCTGGACTACTCTCGGAGGTACTAGAAAGTCTCAGGTCTGAATTTGGGGACCTGTCTTCTGGAGCAGATCCGGATAGCAGAATGGGTTTTATCGTGAATGGAACTAATTTCTCATTGACAAATGATGACCTTCGAGATGCGCTAAATCTCTCTGCTTGGTATCCATCCTTTTCGACTTGGGACCCCCTATCCGGGACAACTCCGGTCTCTCCAGTGGCTCCATGTACCCAAGTTGGTTGGGGCGTTGTAAACGAAAGTAATGTTAGACCAATTATTGAGCACCTAAATGGAAGTAATGCAATGTCGCAGAGACCATTTGATGTCGAGTTTTGTATGGAATCGAATCAGGACATCAGAGAAGCATACTGGAGCTAGGGTTGGCAGTTATATAGAAAAAAGGACCTGTGAGAGTATGAGAAAAGTCCTCCTCAGGTGGAAAGTCTCCTCCCTGAGTGGGATTGACGAGATTGATACTCTGATGGACATATGCGAAAGAATAGAGGTTCTTGGACATCTTTCAACAGAAGCTGATGGAGTCACCCAACTAGTCGAATTAAGAATTAATGAGGGGCATGTACTTTCGGAAATCTCAGAGTTGGAAAGTTTTGAGGTAATAGAGAAACACGAAGAAGACGAAAGCGGCGTTCTTGTAAGCATTCGTTGCACGCATCCACTGGCATTATCGGCAGTTGGGTTATCAAACATCTATGTCTATCCCCCATATGGAATTGACTCAAAAAATGGACTGGAATTCAGAATCTTCGGAATTTCGAGTTCAATACGTAGTTTCTTGGAATTCGTCAGAACAGTGATGCCGCCTGACACCATTAGTGTGCAGACGATAAAGAACGGACCTGGGAAGGACTATGATTTCCTGACGGAAAAGCAGAGAGAGGCCCTAGAGCTTGCTGTTCGGAGAGGGTACTACGAAGATGGTTCGGAAGTCACTCTGAAACAACTAGCTGATGAGTTGGGGATAGCGAGAAGCACCATCGGTGAGCATCTAAAAAGAGCCGAGTCAGAGGCCGTAAAAAAGGCCGTCAATGATTTCAACTAGGTTTTGGTAGTAAACCGAATGCTCAAAGGATGAACTCGATTGGTCATAATGTGGTGCAGTTCCGACTCCCCATGCTCCCTCATCCAGATGAGGTCGAATGGAATGCCAACGTGAACGGAGAAGAGGCGTCAATTTTTATTGAAAGCAATGCAATTCTGCTTGATGTCCTGAGAGATAGGATCGGTAGTCTAGGGACCAAGCGTGGATGCGACATGGGGACATGCGGATGCTGTTCTGTCCTCATCGATGGTGAGCCTAGATTGTCCTGCCTCACTCTAGCAATCGAAGTGGATGGGACCAGTATTACTACTGTTGAAGGACTAGCGGATGGGCATCATCTTCATCCTATTCAACAGACCTTCGCTGATTTTGGAGGCAGTCAATGCGGATTCTGCACTCCGGGTTTTCTAGTTGTGATTTCGGCACTGCTTTCAGGAAATCCTCGCCCAGATGAAGAGGAAATCAAGGGTGCAATTGAAGGAAATCTTTGCCGGTGTACAGGTTTCCAGCAGATTGTAGACTCAGTGAAAGCGGCATCTGAGATTCTTGTCTCGGGGTCTGGTGTTGAAGACTCAACAAGCGCCAAGAGTGACCCTCATCCAGGATTTGGTGAAAACTAGTATGGCTAAGGAAGAGGAAGACAAGGGGGCGTCAGGAAGCGATGACGAGATTATCGGATACCGACAACAACCCGGAAAAATACCCTTTTCTAGACCCGGTTCCGGAGGTAAGAACAGATTCTCTCAGACGGCAGACCCAGAAATGATTCCTAGTTCTCAGGGTGGGTCTTTGGAGCAACCCTGGGGGCCTCACAGGCATGACGAATTAGTAAGTGGGCAGATAATTGGTAAGCCGACTGCATTAGTGGATAGTTCTTGGAAAGTTACTGGGAAGGCCCATTACGGGGATGATGTTCGACTCCAGGGGGAGCTAATCGGGAGGATTGTGCGCTCACCTCACCATTATGCGAGGGTCCTTTCCATAGACTGCTCCAAAGCACTTGAGTTGCCAGGAGTGATTGCAATTGCAACCGGCCAGGATGCAAAGAATCGATTTGGGGTTCTCCCAGTTACAAAGGATGAGCATGCTATGGCAGTAGAGAAAGTTCGGCATGCTGGTGATTTGGTTGCTTGCGTGGCCGCAATCGACGAGGCTACTGCTAGAGAGGCAGAAAGACTGATTGATGTAGAATACGAGATTCTGGAGTCAATTCATGACATGCGCAAGGGCCTAGAGGATAGTGAAGAGCCAATTCATGATCGGGGCAACTACCACATCGGTGAATCGAACATCCAAAAGAGGGTCTTCCAAGAATTCGGAGATATTTCTGGGATGTCTCAAAAATCAGTCGCGAGCCACAAGAAAAGTTGGTATTTTGCTGGAGTTAATCACGGTTTCACGGAACCACATGCAGTGGTTGCCAATTGGGATCCATCTGGAAGACTGACCCTATACACGCCACAACAAGTCCCTCACTACCTTCACAGGGCACTGGCCGATGTTTTGGAAATCCCCATGCATCAAATCAATGTGCATCGAACATTCGTCGGTGGTGGTTTCGGTGGGAAGTCAGATCCGTTCCCTCATGAGATGTGCGCAGCCATTCTTTCTAGAAAATCAGGTAGGCCTGTTCGAATCACTTTCGACAGAGAGGAGGTTTACTGGGTCAATAGGGGTCGCCACCCATCTAGGATTGAAATGAATCTCCATGCTGACAAGGAAGGTAGAATCTGTGGAATTGAGACTGATGCACTGATTGACGGCGGGGCGTTCGCCTCCTTCGGCCATGTGACGACTTACTACAATGGTGTACTCCACACAGCACCGTATGAGATTGGAGCTTTCCACTACACCGGGGCTAGGGTTTGGACCAATAAACCAGCCAGTGGGGCCATGAGGGGTCATGGGGCGGTAAACTCGAGATGTGCTGTCGAAGTCGGGCTAGATGACCTAGCTGAGGAGCTTGGTGTTGACCCGATAACACTCCGTCTGGCAAATCTACTTCCCCCCCATTCAGCGACAATTACTGGATTTAGAGTAACCAGCATTGGAATGAGGGAATGCCTTGAGAGGGTAAAGAAAGAGAGTGGTTGGGACAAGAAATTCAGAAAGTTACCTCTGGGCAAGGGAATTGGAATTGGTTGTGGTTTCTTCATCTCTGGGAGTGGTTTGCCCATACACTGGGATCCCAATAAATTCCCCCATGCAACTGTCCATCTGAAAGTGGACATGGATGGAGGTGTGACGGTACATACTGGTGCTGCAGACATTGGTCAGGGTTCAGATACCGTTGTTGCCCAATCAGTTGCCGAGGTATTGGGATTGCCTCTTGATATGATTCGGGTTAAATCCAGAGATTCGGATACTTCTCCCGTTGACCTGGGGTCCTACTCTTCCAGAGTCACGTTCATGAATGCCAATGCTGCTATATCCGCAGCAATGCAAATCCGGGATAAATTGCTTGATGCAACGGTGGAGATTACAGGGGCAGAAAGAAGAGGTTTGGTGATTGGTGATCGTAGGATTTTCCTGAAGGGCGATCCTGCAGTCGGCGTTTCATACCTAGAGGCACTGCACAAGGCACAAGAGGATCGAGGAGCATTGGTGTCATCTGGAGCATATAGGACACCACCCATGGGAAGGACCCACAAGGGAGCAGCGGCAGGTCTGGCACCTGCATACTCCTTCTCTGCCTATGTTGCTGAAGTAACTGTGGACGTAGAAACTGGCCAGACCAAAGTGGACAAAGTCTGGGCTGCTCATGATTGCGGGAAGGCCCTAAACCCACTGGCAGTTAAGGGCCAGATCATCGGTTCATGCCATATGGGTATGGGGCAGGTCCTTTCAGAAGAGATGCGATATAGCAGAAATGGGAATCTAATGAATCCGGATCTCCTTGACTACAAAATCCCGAGTGTTCATGAGATGCCCGAGGTAGTACCAATAATCGTTGAATCCAATGATCCGGAAGGTCCATTTGGGGCAAAGGAAGCAGGGGAGGGGCCCCTTCTACCAATTCTCCCTGCTGTTTGTAATGCTGTTTACGATGCGGTGGGAGTCAGAACTTCGGAACTCCCAATGACGCCCGAGAAGGTTTTCAAAATGATTGAAAGTCGATGCAAGTCTGAAGGGATTGCATATCCGACAGACCTGGAATGCCCGTCTCTTGAGCACTCAGATCTGCAGACGGTACTCGAGAAGAGGAGTGATGAGCATAAGTCAAGAGACAGAGAAAGAAGGTTGGATGAGGGGAGGAGTGATTACTACAATGGCGCCCTATTCGGATTGGATCCGTCCACCCCTCCTGATGAAGTGGACCCTAGGTGGGAGGTCAGAGTAACTCCAGACGAAGAATATCTTGCGTCTCCTCGCCTTGCAGGTAGTGCTTGGAAGCATACCGAGAGGCGCCATATGGAGGATGTAAAATGAAGATGCCACCATTCAGGGTGCTTTCGCCAAAGAGCCTGGATGAGGCCCTTCTGATGTCACAAGAGCTTTCTGATTCTGGGGAAGATTTCGACTGGATAGCTGGGGGTACCGACCTCTTGCCTAACTACAAATGGCACATCAATGTGAAGAGTCACGTAATTTCACTATCTTCGATTCCAGAATTACGAGAATTGACTGAACGTCACATCGGTGCGATGGTTAGCATTAGTGAATTGGCAGAAGGCGCGTCCACCCATCCCGTTCTAGCCAAGGCAGCAAATTCGGTTGCCAGCGTTCTAATCAGGAAATCTGGAACAGTTGGAGGAAACATTTGCTTGGATACTAGGTGCTACTGGATTAACCAATCTGAAACATGGCGAGAATCCATTGACTGGTGTCACAAATGCGACTGTGGGACGGGTGCCGATTGCAGGGTTATACCAAATCAGAACACTCTTTGCGTTGCGACATATCAGGCAGATTTGGCACCGGTTCTGATGTGTCTTGGTGCAACGATACATCTAGCCTCTCCGAAAGGAGTTCGATCTTTTCCGCTTTGTGAATTCTTTGAGTTGGATGGAATGAAAAGAAATATTCTCGAAAAAGGGGAGTTAGTGACTCACCTCACCATTCCGGAAGATTCCTCAGAATGGCATGGCGACTATCAGAAATTGAGGCAACGAGACTCATGGGACTTTCCGGAAGCAGGTGTTGCCGTACTTTGGAGAGGAGGTTCTAGTGGTGGTCCTGAAAGCCTAAGAGTTGCGACAACCGGTCTCGAATCCATTCCTAGTCTCCATTCGGAGGAGGCGGAAGAGGCCCTGTCAAGATGGTGTGGTGCTGAAACGGTTGAAGATCTAGCAGAGTCGATCAGGAAGGCCGTAAAACCGGTACAGAACACTTGGTTCTCCCCACCATATAGAAGGAAGATGGTGAAGGTCTTAACGAAGAGGGCTTGTAGGGGTTTACTGGTGATTTGATGAGTTCGAGGTTTGCCTCAATTCTCCTAGGAGCGATTCTGACATTGTCCTTCTTCTCTGCGGCTCCTTCATCCGCACAAGAGCTAGAATCTTGGGAATTGGGGATTAACTACCCCGGAGAGGATTCTACAAACCCATTTCTGCTATCCGATGAAGGTTCTGCAAAGGTTGAGTTCTTTGTAGAAAATTCCGGATTAACTGAGATAACTGTAGAGTTCGAATTCGATATCCCCTTCAGTGGGGAACATGAAGCACCCGAGGGAGAGACCATAACTGCAGGATCGAATGAGTCATTCGATCTCAAGATTAGCGGAATAGACGTTCTATCTCAGGATGCGGAAAAGAAGGAGAAATTCTCGATTACTGCAACGATTACCGCGAGGCAGGGTATTCCTGATCCCCTATCTTCACCTCAGAACAGGGAAGGGGACCTCGAGATTCCATCTATTTTCGATCTAGCATTAGAAATCACTGAACCCTTCGGACCCATGAATGCAGGTTCCGAAACCATTCTCACGGTCACTGTGACAAACAATGGAAATGCACAGGACGGAGTCGGGGAAGTAGATGTCAAGGACGACTGCCCACTATTGTCCACCGATAATGGCCTAGACTCACTACTCAGCGGGAACATCGAAGCTGGCAAAGAGAAGGATGCGAACCTGAAAGTTACGGCCTCGGAGAGCCACCCCAAGAGGCATTGTGACATCACAGTGACAGTGACCTCAAAGAGAGAAATGAACGGAGGGGGGAATGCTATCGCAGAGGGAGAGGTCAGAGTCACAGTTGAACCTCCGCCAACAGGAGATTCGAGTTCCAGTAACCAAGGAGATGGGAGTAGTAGTTCAGAGGACTCAATTGAGTCTAATCTGCCTGCTCCAGGAGTGATTGTGACCATCTCGGTTTTGCTAGTGGCCCTAATCTTCCCCAGAGAAGGGGACTAGAAAAATCTTGAGGAAAACGCGATACCGGCGAGAAGAACAAACTTTACTCAGCAACATATAACCGTGATTTGAATGTCCGACAGATGTTGCTCGGGCCAATGGTCCAACTTGAAGAGGGGGTTTGAAGAATGCCGGAAGAGTTAGATGACGAGGCTCGATTCAATAGAAACGTCATGTATGCCTTGGTAATTACATCAATAATGCTCCTCGTTCTGCCCATGTTTTTCGTCGTTGGAAAGTCAACAAATTACTCGGCTTACGATGATAGCGGCCTAGGACAATTATCCGATATGAGGGGGAGTTTCGAAGACGGGTATGTGGAAAACAGGGACGAAGGATACTATGTCGCTAACACAATGTCCACTCCAATGCTTGTCAATGACTGGAAAGACCCTCATCGCACGCTACTGACAATTATTGCACCCGAGAAGCCAATCGATCAAACGGAAGCGGATGAGATTTTCCGCTTTGTCACAGAAAAGGGAGGAAAGGTTATCGTTGCAGCTGACAACACTCAAGCCCACAATCTGGCCATATTATTTGGCGTCAGGTACATGGATGCACCATTGAAAGATGATAAGCAGCATTGGGTTTACACGCAACAGTCTGAGCAATTCATCGATTGGGGCAATGTTTGGAGCGCATCTCCAGTAAACCAGGACATAGACGATATGTCCCCTGGGGCACTAATGCAAGGTTGTACATCATTCCAAATTCAGAATCCAGATGGGTTGAATGATTGCAGGCTCCCAGTGATGTACAAGGGTCCAACTGGAATGATGTTTGAGGCTACAGACAAGGATCTTGAAGACCCAGGGCACAGGGAAATAATGACCCTTGGTAGGGCTTCTCCCTCTGCCTTTATTGACAGAGTCGGAAATGGCGACCCAACAAATCCTGAGAATCCTGCTACGGGAGATCTGAGGTTAATGATGAGGTTCGACTACCCAGGAATAAAGGTCCTCGACAAGGTTGCTGATGAAGGCAGGGGAGCGTTCTCAGCTGGTGTAGGGGAATTGGAAGTTACGGGCAGCATAGTTTTCGTTTCTGATGATGAGGCTTTCTCGAATTTACTGTGGAAGTTAGAACAAGCACAGGATGAAGGACTAAGTCAAGATTGCTCGGCTATCGGAGATTATACGAGAAACAACTGCTGGACCCAAGAAATCCTGAATAACAACGATTGGGGAGGAAATGAGAGGTACTTCAGACTCCTAGTCTACGACATGATGGAATTTGACAATGTAGACCTAAATGCGCCAATAAGATCGGATCCGGGTAACTTCCAAGTTGTTTTTGATGAGAGCAGACACGTGACAGGTGTTCTCTCAGAGCCATTCGTTCAGACTATGGGTACGGTCGTACTCCTTACATCCAACCAGTTCCTGAAGTGGTTAGTAGTACTCAATGTAGCCCTTCTACTACTCGTAGCCATGATGGTGGTCCCTGAGAAGGAGAACTGGAGACACGTTTTCGACCTAACAAAATTCAACCAGCGGCCTGAGAAGCTAGATCCTGCAACGTATAGGGATAGGGTGAGGAGAGCTCTGCTTACCAAGGTTAGAATCCACCATGATTTGACTAGGGATGAGATGGCAATGAGGCCACCACCTGAAGTTCAGGCGATGATTGGTGATCCCCGTCTCGTGGAATTGGCTTATAGCCAAAGCCGGACGTACACGCCGCAAGAGTTGCGCAAGTTGATGCAAACCATTCGCCGATGGGGAAAAAATGACTAACAAATGGAGTGAAAAAAATGAGTGAAACAGAACCAGCAAAAGGGATGCAGGCACCCGGTTTGGGTGCACACGATGCAGTTTTGGCCAAGAAGGCTCAAGATGCGCGTGGATCGAGTAAGAAAGACGAGGTATTGACCGCCACCGGAGCAATGGGGCAGGCGATTAGTACAGAAGTCCAGAAAGTAATCATTGGAAAGGCACATGTGATTGATAACGTCATGGTGGACATTCTGTCGAATGGAAATCTTCTGTTCGAAGATTTCCCTGGTCTGGCGAAGACTCTGATGACCAACACCTTCGCAGATGCACTTGGGTGCGATTTCAAGAGAGTTCAATTCACTCCTGACTTGCTGCCTGCTGACATTACAGGGACCAACATATATGATGCGAAGAAAGGAGAGTTCACCTTCAAGCCTGGTCCAATTTTCTGCAATCTTCTACTCTCGGACGAGATCAACAGAGCGCCTCCGAAGACTCAGGCCGCTCTACTGGAAGCCATGCAAGAGAAGCAAGTAACAATCGGGGTTGTTACCCACAAGCTTCCTGCACCATTCCTAACGATGGCCACTCAGAACCCAGTCGAGCAAGAAGGGACATACCCACTCCCAGAGGCTCAACTTGACAGATTCATGATGAAGATGATGGTTGGCTACCCGGACAGGGCTGACGAGAATGAGATTCTGCAGAGAAGGATCAACCGTAAGACCGACGAGGTAGACGTCAACAGCATTACAGACCCAAGTATCGTAGTCAAGATGCAACAGTCCTGCGAAGAGGTGTATGTGGACAGATCGGTCAGAGAGTACATGGTGGACATTGTGGCTAGGACCAGAGAGGACCCAAGAGTACTCGTTGGTTCGTCCCCTCGAGGTTCACAAGCACTATTGAAGACCGGGAGAGCGGTTGCAGCCATGCGTGGAAGGGACTTCGTCACTCCTGATGACGTGAAGTCCGTTGCAGAATTGGCAGTTGCCCACAGAATCATACTAAAGCCAGAGCATCAGATTAAGGGACTGGAAAGCGGTGAGGTCGTCCGAGATATTCTACATGGGAAGAATGCAGCGAATGTCCCGACTGTCTGAGTGATGACGAGGTGGAAATGTGGCCTGGAGCCGGAAGTCAGCAATGTTCGCGTCTCTTTCGGTAGCGATGTATCTCCTAGGCCTAGTTCTGCGCAACCAGCAACTTGTGACAGTTGCTGTGGTTCTACTTTCATTCCTGACATGGGCGGCCCTGAGGACATCTCATGGTGACGTTGCTTCCTCGGGTAGGAGAGTGGAAGAGGCAGTCATGGACGAGGGAGTTCAACTTCAGAGCATCGTGGCGATGAGGAAGACTTCGAGCGCCAGAGTTTTCGAGGATGGGGAGATTGACGTAACCCTGAGGATCCAGAACAGATCGAGCATTGCCAAAGTGCTCGAACTACGTGACAGAGTTCCAGAGGTTATGAGAATCAAGAAGGGCGCTAACTACGTTCTAATGGAAATCGGCCCTAAGAGGGAGACTGAGATTTCCTACACCATCGAGACCCCGCTCAGGGGCTTCTACACGATTGGTCCCGTATGCATCAGAGTCCAGGACGAGCTTGGGCTCTTCCACAATGAGAAAGAGGTTCAGCTCTACGACGACTTCTTGGTTTTCCCGAAGATGGAAGACATCAAAGACGCGATGATCAAAAGTAGAGTGCCTAAGATTTTCACCGGGGCAGTGAACATCAGGAATCCCGGTGAGGGGTCAAATTTCTACAACCTCAGGGAGTACCTCCCCGGTGACCCAATGAGGAAAATTAACTGGAAGGCTACAGCAAGGCAAGATGGGAAGATGATGGTTAACGAGTTCGAAAGGGATGCCGTGAGCGATGTAATCATTCTAGTAGATAGCAGATCTGTTAGCGAAACGGGTCCTGTGAGCAGAAATTCACTCGTTTACAGCACAAGGGCAGCGGCCAGCCTAACCCAGCACTTCCTTTCGAGGAGGGACTCTGTTGGAGTAGTTGTCTACGGGGACGAAATTGTCTCTGTGGACAGGGATACCGGGAAGAAGCAATTGTATGTCATCTTGACCAAGTTAGCCGGGGCGATGGCGAAGGGCAACACACCTCTCAAGATTGTGACAACGAGGATTATGCCCCACATTCATCGAGGGAGCCCAATCATCATCCTGTCCCCCCTAGAGGACGACCCGACGATTGTGGATGCAGTGAGAGACCTCAGGTCTAGGAACTTCGAAGTTACTATCCTCTCCCCAAGTAGCCTTGAGTTCGAATTCGATGCTAGAAGGATAGACAGGACGGGTTATGAAGTCCTAAAAACTGAGAGGGACATCTTGATGACCGAGCTCAGAGGATTGGGGGCTTATGTGATGGATTGGGAGCCTGATATGTTGCTCTTCACGGCATTGGCTGGGGCAAGGGGTTTCTGAGGTAGGTGATTAGATGGCAGAACAAGGAGGCAAGGGACCAGTAGACACCTCTCACTTGTACGATGGGAAGGTTGTGAGATCTTCCGCACCCAGCAGGAAGAAGGCCGCCGGAACCCTGAAGGCTGACTCTGGGATTCCTGATGATGCAGTTCCAGAGGTCGCGATTCCCAATTGGATAGATGCAATCTTCGGAGGTCCGGTGCTGGTTAATCGAGAGTTCGTTTCACCAAATAGAATGGTCCTAACCCTCCAAATGGGTGCGATCGGGTCCCTCCTAGTCCTAGGTTTCCTAACATTCATGCTCACTCCAGTTTCGGGTACGGCATGGTTTGCTCTGACTAATATGTTCGGAATTGGCTTCCTAGGTCTGTGGCTTCACCTGCTACTGATCCTTGTTGGACTGATATCTGGCTTCTGGGGGGTGTGGCAGAGGGACCAACGGGCAATGCTACTGTCATACGTGGCCCTCATTCTAGTTACAATAAGGTTCGCAGGTAGTAAAGTGGAGTTTGGTTTGAGTTTCCTACCGGAGAACGAAGTTGTTCAGAAACTGCTCCTAATCCTCTATGCTGTTTTCCTTGTTGTGTATATGGAGATATCAAGCGCAGTTATTCGTTTCTCCATGCTGGATACTTCAATCAGAACTGGAGAGGTTTACGTAATGAATGTAAAAAGCATCACTGATAGGTACAACAAGGCATTGGGGTATACCCCGGCGGTTGCAGCAGTGGTGGCAACCCTCACCCTCTTCATCAATTTCTTTGTCCCTCTTTTCGTTCGGATTCTTGACCCTGTGGCAGCAAATAGGCTCGAGGAAAGTGTGGAGTTGACAAGCGTTTACGGAGTTGCTCTGGGAACTATCCTAGTGTTCATTGTGATTGCCTCGATGTTCGCAATCAACCTTCCTCTGAGAATCCAACAGTACCTTGAGAAGCAGGCTTGATCACAGAAATCCGCCCATCAAGCCCAAGTCAGCAATGACAAGCATTGCAACCGCCTCGACGACAGGGGCAGCTCTTGGACCGATCACTGGATCATGCCTCCCTCCGACCTTGAGGGGTTGAGTTTCATTACTTGGGAGGTGGAGCGTGAACTGCTCTCTCGGAACGCTACTAGGGGGTTTGAAGTGAACCAGCACCCTAATTGGAGACCCGGTCGATCTCCCCCCCAGAGCCCCATCTGCTTCACCAGTATCCGCACCTTCCAACTGTGGAGAGTCGGGTCCCGGCAGCCACATGTCATTGTTCTCAGAGCCTCTCATCTGCGAGGATGCGACTCCATTCGAAAACTCGATTGCTCGGGCTCCCGGAATAGCCATCAGACCTCTGGCAAGAGATGGTTCGATGCCATCGAACCAAGGTTCTCCGACACCGATTTGCAGTCCCTGAATCAGCAATTCGACGACAGAGCCGATAGAATCCTTCTCCCTCCTAATACGTTTGATCAAATCTGCCATTCTTGGAGCTGCTTCGGGGTCGCGACAATTGAGCCTGAACATTTCTGACTCCTCATCAATTGGTTCTGATTTTTCCAATTCCATTAGTGGCCTTGCAGAGATATCGCCGACTCTGCTTAAATGGGCATGACAAGACCATCCGGCGTTTTCCAATATTGTCCTGGCTTGACTTCCTGCTGATACCAAGCCCAGAGTGAGCCTGGCTGATTGGGAACCACCGCCACGGAGATCGCTGGACCCCTTGGATCTAATCTCCTCCACCATGTCTGCGTGACCAGGACGAGGATGATCGGGGAGGAAATCATAGTCAGATGACCTAACATCTGAGTTTCGAACTAGCATCAGAAGTGGCCATCCAGTTGCTTTCCCCTTGTAGATACCAGATAGGATCTCACAGTCATCGGGTTCCAATCGTGCTGACATTCCCTTCCTTCCAGACCTTCTCCGAGACAAATCCTCAGAAAGAGTCTGCAAATCAATTTCTGTTCCGGGAGGGATTCCCTCGACTAAAGCGCCAACGCACTTGCCATGACTCTCGCCGAATAGTGTCACCTTCAACTGATCACCTAATCCCATCCCCATCAGGACACCTCCTTGATGGGAGAAACATTGCTTGCAAAACGGGTATTAATAGTGAGAAGGCCCCTTTCTTCGATAATTGCTGATATTGATTCTGTGTCTTCTTCGAAGCAAACTACTGCAATTGCCGGACCTGAACCGCTGATTCCAGAAGCAATGGCGCCCGATGCGATGCAGAGATTGCTGAGCCTCAGGGCCTCGTGATCGCCCGTGGCTACCGAAACTGCCATTCCATTTGACGAGAGTGAATCCAGAGCGGACCCGCTCATTATGGATGCCAATGATCTCTCGAAGATCTGATGCTGCTCTGAGAATCTGGTTTGTGAAATTTCTACCGAACGTTGCCCTCTAAGGCACACTATTACCGACAGACTGTCATCCATCGTACCTTGGATGATTATGGAATCGGAGGCACCCATAGTTGGATCGACGAGTTTCCACCCGGGTTCTAGAGACGCCCAATTGTCATCCATGCTTCCTGTGATGGCGCAATTTGACATCAACTGGGACTTGGCTGCGAGATCTGCTATTTCTGAATTGGATAGTCCGGTCCATGCGCAAGAATTCAGAGCTCTAAAGGCCGCACATGAAAGAGCTGAACTGGACTTGAGTCCTTGCCCTATTGGAACCATGCTCTCTATCTTCCATCCGAATTTGTCAGGAATTGGCAGCCCCTCCTCCCTCCAGCAAGACTCGATAGAATCTAGAAGTCCGTGCCTGTCATCATTTACTTCGTTACGCTCATCTATGATATGGACCCCTGTTTCTAACTGAATTCCTACTGAGCATCCTCTACCTGTTCCCAAAGCGTGGAGAATTGAGATGGCGCCATTGGCCCTACCTGAACCAAGGACATTCACTTCTCTTTCACCTCTGCTGGGAGTGCGAAGCCAACGTGTCTTGCCCTATTGTCAGTAAGTATGGAAATCTTGTCACCTTCTTTCGCCTGAGTCACTGAAATCACCCCCTTGCTGGGAGAAATCAATCTCACGGTCTCTGCTTGCTGAACCACTATTTGTCCCTCCGAACCTGGGACTTCGAATCTAATCAATAGTAGGGGCCGAGTCTCTACTTTCAATCGCCCGACTGTGGCCTTCTCTTTGTTACCAGAAGATGACAATATCGCAACTTCATCGCCAGAAGTCAATTCGCTCAGATACTTGGTTTTCCCATCTGCCATTAGGGCATAAGAGTGGATTGCCCCTGCATTTACTCTAAACGGACGAGTGGGCACGTAATCCGATTGAATTGTCTCTCCGTGGATTAGGCAAAGGTTACCTGAAATTGAACCGACTGCCATCCCCTGGCCATCACTAATCCTCCTTGTTAGGTCTACGCACACTCTTTCTCCCACTCCAGCTCCTTCGATTGACAGAATTCTAGCTTCTTCGATGATGGCCCCGTCATCTTGGATTTCCTCCATATCCCACTTTCCTCCGAGGATTGTAACAGCATCATTAACCAGATGTCCGGGTACTAGGATGGCGTCGACTCCATCTCCCAACGCAAATGCTGCACCGTTTAGTTCGACTTCTTCATCGATTGCTGCAGCGATTCTGGTACTCGTTCCTCTGGATGCTGCAACTAGATTCTCCAATGGAACCATGGTCCAGTCCGAGCATCGAACCAGTAACCATGGAACTAACCCGATGAGGGACAATGCTTCTTCCTGATCTGATGGGCCATCGATTTGGATTTCCGAGACATCTGCAGAGAACCCATCCCAGAATCGACTAACTACATCCCTGTTGGGGAATTCTTCATCGCTGGATTGGGACCAAATCTGCATCTTTTCACCTCAGAAGCCTTGCTGCCTCTTCTGCGGATGCCCCATCATGTACTATCGCCCTCAGGGATCTGATGTGGGATGCAGGATCTTCTGCAGCGAATACGTGTCTCCCCATACATACGCCTGACCCCCCAGCGTTGACTGACTGCTCGACCATTTCTAGGATCTGTGAGAATTCGACCTCTATTGCCCCTCCAGAAACTAGAACTGGTATCGGTACTGAAGAGGTAACGGTTCTGAAAGATTCTTCCGTGCCGGTCCATGGGACCTTGACAACATTGCAACCCAATTCCCATGCTAGCCTTGCAGCATGTGCAACCCCCATGGTTGGGTCTGATGGGTCAAGTCTCAGATTGGGCCCCCTAGGATAGAACATCCCCAGCACTGGGAGTTCAACCTCGAGGGCCTCGGAGGTAATATTGGACATACGAAGAATCATCTCTGGTTCTGCTTGATCTCCGAGGTTTACCTGGCCAGACATTCCAATTGCCCCTCTCGAAAGGCTCTCTCTGGCATTGGAGACCGTGATCTTTTCCTGGGAGCGGGGGCCACCGTGGATGGTTGACATGGATGAATGGCAGACAAATCTGCTCCAAGCAGTTCTTGCAAAATGATAGGACAATGGGCCCTTATGCAGCACTATTGCATCTGCACCCCCATCAATTGCTGAATCGACTGCTGAATCGATGTCCATCAACCCGGACTCTGGGAATGCGGATGCGCTGTGGTCCATTGGGACCCAAACTCCTCTGCCTCCGGGAAGGAGTGTTTCCAAGCGGTTTGCTAGGGCATCGGCCACGTATTATCGCCAATGCCCACTCTCTTGAATGGTCCCGTTGCCTCTTGTCCGAGTTTCTTGGGCAATTTGTATGTCAGATATCAAGATCGACAATTACTGGAGCATGGTCGGATACAACTAGCCCCCCTTCCCTCATGATCTCTGTTGATTTCATCAGCGGTCTAGCCGCTTTGTTTGCTAGGATGTAATCAATCCTCCAACCTCTGTCCCTCTCTCTTGCTCTTCGGAAATTCGACCACCACGAGTAAGGGCCCTTCATTGGCCCGACATGTATCCTCAGGAGATCGTGCCACCCTGCTTCCAGCATTCTGTCGAACCACTCTCTCTCGTGCTCCAGGAATCCAGAAGTGCGCTTATTTCCCTTGGGGTCCCAGATATCGTCCTCGGTGTGGGCGATGTTCAGATCCCCGCACAGTAGTGCAGGTTCGGATGAATCGAGGAACTGTTGACTCCATAGAAGCATGTCCTCCAACCATTGATCCTTGTATTCCTGACGCTCCTGCCTGGCGGATCCATTCGGCAGATACATGTTTATGCAACTCAGGTTATCGTGCTTGGTGACCAATACTCGCCCCTCTGGATCCCTGGTCTCATCTAGTTCGGTGTCGATCCCCCTGCCTACCTCAGTCATTCCAATCCTAGAGCATGACATCACCCCTGAGTATCCCTTCTTCTGAGCTGGGTGCCAAATTACCTCATAGCCCTCTGGTTGGGACCAGTCCTTTGGCATCTGCTCTGGCAGGGCACGGACTTCCTGGAAGAGCATGACATCGGCATCGATGCGTTCGATGAACTCAACGAGCCCCTTTCGATGGGCGGCCCGAATCCCATTCAGGTTCCAAGTGACGACTCGCATGGGGGGTGCTCACTGAGATAGGTCTTTGACTTTCTCGACTAGATCCATCCTGCTGATTCTCCACATTCCGTATGGTGTGAGAATTACTGAGATGAGAACAACGATTCCGACAAGTTGTGCTGCAACCATGAGGTCAGACTTCACAGTCAGATATAATGACCATTGGACGAATGTAGAGATTAATGCTTGAGTGCCAAATATGGTGAAAACAGTGGCGAGAATTCCACCTATCAAACCAATAGCGATATGTTCACCCAGCATCATCAATCCAATCCTATTTATTGGGGCACCGAGCACCCTTAGTGTCGCAATCTCTACGTCTCGTTCTGCAAGATTAATGATCAGAGTATTGAATAAAACAACAATTGCAATGATTATTCCAAGCGCAAGAATTGAATTGAAAGATGCTTGTTGCTGTTCCCAAATAGACTCAAAAGTTTTGATTAAGTCCTCTTTTTGAGTCACTCCGAGTGAGATTTCGCCCAATTCACTGTCGACTTCGACTCCCTCCGGCAAATCGATCAAAACAGAGGTCGCTTCGATTCCCACGACGGGTACGAGGTCTTGTCGATGGAAGTATACGGTTCGCGTCAGTTCTCCTTGAGTGATTCCGGTTATCTCAATATCCAACGAAGTTGAACCAAACATAATCGTCTGAGTTTGCCCAATTTGCCAATCGAGGAAGTGCTGTAATCCCTCATCAACCAGAACCTGTGTGACTTCAGAATTAGAAGCAGGGAGTGTGCCTTCTTTGAGATCTATAACTATCATGGAATTTTCATCAGTAGATACAGTATCCAAACCATAAGTCAAGAGGTATCTCATATCCCCCTCCGGGTTGGCCGGGAAAACTAGCATCGACTCATGAGGTGCATCTCTCTCATCGGCCCATTCATTCACTGCCACCTCCCCTCCAAAGGGAACAACAACTTGCGCATCCCAATTCTGGTTATTCTCAACATTGCCAACTACAGCATCTTCCATTGTGGCCATCATCAGTGTCATACTGCCAAAGATTAGCATTGACAGGCCGACAGCAATGAATGTGAAGGCTAGTCTAGTTGGTTTTCTAATGCTGGACCTGATGGTCAGGCCTACTGTGGAAGGTAATCTCGAAGTTAACTTCTGTAGGCCTCGAGACGAGAGTCTGATCTGATGTTGGCCACGCATGATTTCCAGAGGTTGTAGTCTAGAGGCTTGGATAGCTGGAAGAATTCCAGAAAACAAAACAATCAACATCGCGGTTCCAGAAATTTGCAGTAGGATTGGAACGACATCTGCAGTTTCAATAATTGGGATTCCCAGCAATCCTTCATACATACCCAGCATTGCTGGAGCACCCAACAGTACACCAAGGATTGTACCAAATAAGCATCCTATCATACCTATGATGATGGGCATCAAGATATATCCTGGAATTATAGCATTTCGTGGGATCCCAAGTGTTCGCAATATTGCAATCTCTCTAGCCTGAGATTGTACCAGTCTCTGAAGGCTCAAGAAGATGGTGATTCCAGCAACTATTGCGATCATTGCAGTAACTGGCACATACATCGACATCGCAGCTTCGGCATCGGTACGAAGAAATTCTACTGATTCGACTCCTGAACGACTGTAAACCAATGAGGGCGAGTCATCAATGTCTTGCATGACAGAGTCGATCTTTCCGATAATTGAACTAAGTTCTTCACCTTCGACTTCAGTGGTAGTCTGCAAGTCATATTCCGGAGTCCCAACTATGTCGATGAGTAGAAGGTTGGCCGAACCTGAACTGAGGTCGGCTAACCTCTCAAGGCCTCCGACCGTCAAATATCCAGTAGCAAATGTTCCTGGTTCGGAGGGATATAGTGATCCACTCTGGGTAAAGTACAGATGATTTGAATGGTGACCAATCCCCACAATGGTGTAATTCATGCTTCCAGCCCCGGAACCTATCGAAATGATATCACCAATCTCAACCTCCATTCCTTCAGCCACCCTTACATCGACGACTATCTCATCATCTGCACTGGCCATAACACCTGAGCAGCATTCGTGGTCAGGAAACCACACTCGGTCGACATATCCTTCGTCGATACCATGCCAAACAGCAGGGATGATTGATTCTTCACCATCCTCATTCGTGTGAAACATGACTCCATCCAGTTTCAAGCGAGGTTCGCATTCGTTTAGCACTAAATCTGAATCAGGCCATTGATTTGCGATTTCCTCACAAATTGAATCAGCAGTACTGCCATCCCAAGCCCGACTAGGATTTTCAACCCAAATATCTGCAAGGTTTACTCCCTCATCAGTATCCGCATAGATGTCATCATACATGCTTGAGGCTGTATGTGCATATGCTGCAAAAGAAATACCTGCGAAAACACCAACCGTCACCATGAGTACCACAGCTAAGAGTCGAATCTTTGTCCGCCATAGGCTTCTTGCCAAACGCTTTGTAAGTAGAACAAACAAGTAAATCACCTCATTCAACAATTTCGTCAGACAGTACCTTCCCACTGTCGATTCTTACAACTCTTGTAGCGTATTCAATCAATGATTCGTCATGAGTGACGAAAACACAGGTTATTCCCTCTGCTTCACATGCCTTGACTAGTACTTCCATGACTGCAGTAGAGGTCTTCGAGTCGAGGTTGCCGGTTAGTTCATCACCAAGTAGAAGGCGAGGAGTCTTGGCTAGGCTTCTTGCAATCGCTACCCGCTGCTGCTGGCCTCCGCTAATCTCCGCAGGGAATCTATGGATTTCATCGGCAAGCCCGACCATGCCGAGTAGTTCCCTGGCCTTTCCCTCGTCCCTACTCCCGGCTAGTTCCTGGATGAGCAGGATATTCTCCAGAACGGTTAGGTCCTGTAGGAGATTGAAGAATTGGAAGACGTATCCTATGTTGTCTCTCCTGAATTTTGTCATTTTCTCTGAGTCGTTAGAAGGCACTAAAGAACCTGAGAATGAGTAGCTTCCCGAGGTTGGGCTATCCAACGCCGAGAGGCAGTTTAGAAGAGTGGTTTTCCCCGAACCAGAGGGTCCGAGGAGGATGATCCTCTCTCCTTCACTAACTTCCAGATCGATTCCATCGAGAGCCTTCACAGTCCCGGATGGCATCGCATAATGCCGTCTTATGTTGCGCATTTTCAATATCTTTTCCATCTATCTCACCACAATCGAATTATTTCTAATTAGCATCCCGCTTCCGTGAGCCATTACTCCGAGGCCCCGGCGAAGAATGACATTGATTCCTTGAACAACTCTTCCCTTCTGTGTCTCTTGTTGTCCCTGATCTTGAGCCATGTGAATCCTACTGCTAGGAGGATGATGAATGGGATGAACGCCTCTGCGTGATACCGCTCCATCACCTCGATTATCCCTCGTGCCGTATAGGCCCAAGTTACCGATGCAGCCGTACCGCCAATGAAGCAGGCAGCGAGAACCCTCTGGAACCTCATTCGAGCTACCAGCCCTAGCATGGCCCCGACAAGAACTCCGCTGGCCATGAAAGGAATCCAGACGAATACTATCAACCCCCAGAAGCCGTACTTGTCGATCCTTTTCCTATTCTTTTGAGCCACATACTCCACCGAAGACAGGATGTCCCCCATGAATGGGTTCTGCAGCAGGGCGCCCGGGATGCCTTCCCGCTTAGCCACCATTGCCTCTCCGGCGTGTTCCTCTGAGCCCTGCTCAACCCGTCCGGCTACAGCTCGATCACCCAGCGTTGATTTCTCATTCCTAGCACTGACAACCAGTTCCCTTCCTTCTAGGAGATGTTCCAAGTCAGTTCCCAATTGGTCCCTCAGGTCTCCTTGCAGATGCTCGAAGGTGGGCTTGAACAGGAAATAAGCGAACTTCATGACTGGTCTGTAAATTACCCTGACGAAGACGGCATCCTCATCTGCCATAATTGCGGAGCCGTAGTCCGCGACGTCGTGTTTCCTGAACCATCTTGACATGCTTTCTCTGAAAGCCTCCTCTAGTTTACCGAACTGCCCTATTGAGGAAAAGAAGACACTGTAGTCATCGGATAGTTTGACTTCGACAATTTCGTCGAAATCGGGTGTTTCTCCAGACCCATCATTTGAGTCGGTACAAACTGTCTTTATCTGAAGCGGCCTCATCTCTCCGAAGATTCGGAACTCGTTCAGAATATCCTTGATAATGGTGCCTTTAACTTCGATTGGAGACATGATTGTCTTCCTTGTAGATCTATATGGGAGAAAAACATCGACTGAGATTGCCCTGTCTTGAACCTGGATGGATTCCAGATCGGGTTTGATCTGGAGCCTCTTGCAGGCGTTTTCAACCGTCCTGGAGATTAGCCTTTTCATCTGTTCACTGGATAGCATATCGTCTGAATCCCTATGGTACAACCTATGCATCAAGGGATACTGGACGCAAAGGAAGAATACGGACATCCCCAGTGAGATCATTGCCATATACCATGGAGGGACTTCTGCATTCCCCCCAGTTAGCATGGCTGTTTCCCTCCCGCCAACCCACTCTGCGCCCATCAGGATCCAGCCCCAGATGCCCATGTCCTGGATTGTCATGCATGCACGGGTCTCCTCGTCAAACTTCTCCATCTTCCTATGTGTTTCCCCAGAACCGAACAGAGAGGAGGAAGTGCCAGTATGCAACTCTATTTCTAGATCCTTGTTCAGAATTATGAGGAGAGGGTCATTCCCTTTCTCCGTAATTTCCTCTTCGGAAAGTTCTGACCATCCAGTTGAATTGTCCTCCGAGTAGATTACTGCGATTAGGATTTTGTAGTTCCCATCATCCAATTCTTCCTTGCCCAATTCCAGGGACAGGTCCCCCGAACCCCCGACTGCGAGGGTGATTTCCGGGACACCTGCGATTTCCCTCTCGGAGTCGAGTGCTGACTCATTCCACACTTGGACCATTATGGCAGAGGAAGAAGATGTTGGTACGTTGTTACTTTGGATTCTCAGATCATCTTCCTGGACCCATGTCTTGACCCAAACCTCGCCCCTCTTGTCAATACAATCATTTGGGTCTAGTGGAGTTCCCGATAGGGAATCATCAATCACGATGGAGTCACCGAGAATTAAACCCGATGAAGCGATTGTGACCGAGGCAAAGAACACCACGCCAGCAATCAATCCGAAGACCAAGGTATAGTCATCGAATGTCTGAGGCACTACGGTGTTGTACAGAAAGCTCTGACCGGGATTCTCCCTCCTATCCCTAATCCTGTCCAGTTCTACGTCAATCCTATCATCGGCTTCAGAGTTAGAAACTGTTCCAGTGGATTGTTTCTCCTCGGTTTCGAGGGATGATGACGGAAGGAGGTCTTCGTCCATTGGAAGCAGACGAGCGGGTCGGGCGTATGTGATATTTTTCACGGAATGCAACTAGTAATATTGTGAACTAGATATCTGGTTGGAGATTGATTATTGCAGAGTTCGGAAATTAAGTGCGGAGGCAATTTTAATGTCCTCCTACTACGTAGGAGAAGTATGTCCAGTGTCAACGCGGTGAGGTCACGCCTGTCTCTGGCACTGGTGGCAGTCATGATTCTCCCCACCATTCTGTCGATCAGCCAATTTGACGTAGGTCCCCCAGAACTGGAAGAAATGCCCGAATCGAAGGAATCTATTGAGGTTCCGAGCTTCATGCCATTTGACACAAGTGCAGTGAACTTCGAGGACCCCTCGCATGGTTGGAATTGGGACGAGGGGAATACGGGCAAGGCCGCGCTATACTACAGGACAGCAAGTTATGTTCCAATACACGAATGGGAGCAGGTAACTGGGGAGTCTTTTGTCTCAGGTTGGCATGCACTGGGTCACGATTACCCCATTCCCTCGGACTGGAAAAACGAACTCGAAGAAATGGGCATGGAATGCAGAACCTTCTACGCCCCTCAGGGATTCCATTGCGATGTTCCTCGTCTGAGCCCTGCAACCCTTCATGATGCAGGGGTTATTGGGGCATTTCGTCTAGCCGATATAGACAAGATTGCCCCGGATGCGTTTCCGATTCTGCAAGGAGAAAGCCAAGATAACGCAGATGAAGGGAGTGAGAAGTACCTAGTCCGAGTCCTTCTCTCCGGCTCGGGACACATTACTGACTTGCTGAAGACTGGGGTCGAATTGAGTGACTATAGGCTCGAAAGGTTCGCAGATGTGCTGGTTGGTTCAAAGGAAATCGGAATGCTATCCGAACAGCCATTCGTCGAGTGGGTCGAGCCTATTTATTCTCCAGAGTTCGACAACCAGGAGGCTTCTGAGATAATCGGTGCGAATTGGGTGGGGGAATCATCGAACATGATGAGTCATGGTGGAGCAGTTACCGGGGATGGGGTTATCGTTGCAGTGATGGACTCGGGCCTAGACACTGCTTTGGCATGCAGTAGCCTCGGCAATTGCAATTCCTTGAACTCGGGAATTCACGCAGACTTCGCTGGCAGGATAATGGGGGTTGTTTCATACAACGGATGTGGGTCGTGCCCCGATGGAACTGGTGGCCCTAATGACTACAACGGGCATGGCACACATGTTGCTGGTTCAGTACTGGGCGATGGGAGCAACTCCCCCCAAGGAGAGGACAACAGCGGAACGGCTCCTGGGGCCTACCTTTTCATGCAAGCAGTTGGTTATGGCAGCAATGACGGCTCACTTGCCATTCCGGATTTCGAAGACGCGTATGCTGAGGCTTATGCGGCTGGAGCAAGGGTGCACACCAACTCCTGGGGGACGGGGCCTGATGCATGCGCGCCGACGCAAAACAACCCTACTTACACTAACTCACCCTCATGCTGGGCTTACTACTCATCGGATACGATGGAGTTGGATGCAGCAGCGAATAATTATCAGGATCTTACTATCCTATTTGCGATGGGCAATGACGGCAGAGATTGCACCTACGCCTCGTTCGGATGGCAGACTACTAATTGCCCCAGTGGGCAAGATGGTGAGATTAACCTAGGGGCCCTGAATAGGCAAGCGACGGCTAAGAACATCATATCCGTCGGGGCTTCGGAGAACGTTAGGAACACTCTGACAATGCATTCACGAAGTTACTTCAGCGTATGTGGAAATTGCGATTGGTATGGGACTCCTATCAAGAACGATCTGGAGGGAGATAACTCAGAGGGTATGGCAGGTTTCTCCAACAGGGGACCTACTAGCGATGGTCGAATCAAGCCAGACATCGTAGCACCCGGTACTTGGATCCACTCGACAAAAACTTCCCTCAGGGATGTGAGTACAGACCTAGGGGACTACTACACCGTGAAACGTGGGACCTCCATGGCTACCCCCATCACTGCTGGTAGTGTTGCACTAGTAATCGAGCACCTGAATGCCCATGGATACGATTGCAACCTTGCATACAACTCTGCTAGTGACAACTGTCCGGAGTCTGCTCTCGTGAAGGCTATTCTGAGTGCTTCTGCGCATGATATGGAAGGCCAATACAGCTCCGGTGGAGACGGGCAAAACGGTGCCGTAGAAAAGGCTCCCAACAGTCACGAAGGGTGGGGGAGAGTGGATCTCGAGAGAGCCATGGGTAGCGGGTTCTCCGAAGGTATCGAAATCGCGACTTCGGATAGCCACTCTTTCAAATTGAGCGTTCCAGACTCCGGTATTACCAGTCTGAGGGTGGTTCTTTCTTGGAATGAAGTGGAGAATTCCCCGTCTGCAGGCACTCAACTCAGGAATGACTTGGACATTTACCTCAAGAGCCCTACTGGAGTTCTGCAGGCGTATACCAATGATGATGTCAACAACCTAGTCGGCATTTCCGTCGATTCCCCTGATGCTGGGGACTGGGAGGTCATCGTAACAGGGGCGAATGTGATAGATGGGTCACAGAAGTACTACTTAGCGGCTAGCGATGGTGTCCTAACCGACATGCGCCATCCGGTTTCAGACGAGTATAACGAACCTGGTTTCCAATCCGGCTCGATCTTCACAGAAACTACAATGACCATCGGAGACGACCACCTCTGTGCGATTCTTGACGATGCAAGCCTGCAATGCTGGGGATCCAATGAATTCGGGCAACTGGGGGACGGGACCACGACAGATAGGCTGACGATGACGGAAGTTAGCCTCGATGCAGCCAGAACCGCAACTTCGATCAGCTCAGGAAAAGATCACACTTGCTCCATCTTGGACAATGGGGAGTTGCAGTGCTGGGGCAGGAACAACTACGGCCAACTTGGCGATGGTACTAACTCTCATTCAATTTCCCCCGTAGGGACAAGTCTGACTGGAGTACCCGTGCAAATTTCCTCAGGGGACTGGCACACGTGTGCGATAATGGACGATGCGAGCCTGCAATGCTGGGGGAGGAATACAGATGGTCAGATTGGGGACGGGACGAACACCGATAGGAGCACCCCCGTATCAGTGACCCTAGGAGAAAAGGTACTAGCAGTCTCGGCAGGAGGAAGTCACACATGCGCAATTACCGAGAGTTGGGCTCTGAAATGCTGGGGGTCTAACGGGAACGGGCAGCTCGGGATTGGGTCGACAACGTCCTCGAACAGCCCCTCCACTGTAACTGTGGGTAGTAATGCCGTGGCCGTATCGGCGGGGAGCTCCCATACCTGCTCCCTACTGCAGGGAAACAATGTGAAATGCTGGGGAGATAACAGCAAGGGGCAGCTTGGTGATGGCGGAACCAACCAACAAAACGATGCTGCAACGGTTGGAATCACGCTCGCAAGTGCCATTTCTATAGACTCTGGACGGGATCACACGTGTGCCGTTGACTCCAGTGACTCACTGCATTGCTGGGGAGGGGGTGCCGACGGCCAAGTGGGTGATGGAAGCAACTCTGAACAGATCTCTTCTCCTGCTGCTATTGATTTAGGCCAGAACCTAGGTGCTCTCTCAATATCATCCGGAGGCTCTTACACATGTGTAGTCGGTAGCAATGACTTGGCTAGGTGCTGGGGTGGGGCGAGTAATCCGGGAGCACTCTCTCTTGGAAACGAACCATCCGGATTCGCGATCTCCAGGTGGAGTTACATCAGCTCGTCTGAGAGGGATTGGAACAATAATGGGAATCTGAACATCTTCGAAGTCGGAATTGGGTCGGATGGCGATGGCGATGGTTTTCCCTCCAGCGAGGACAGTGATGACAGCAATCCCACCGTAGCAGCTGACTGCCTCTCTGGTTCATACGGCAGATTCACGTGCAGGCAGGCTACTCCTGGATATTACGTCAGTGGAACCGGTAACACGGTGATGACTCCGGCGAGTCCTGGTCACTATGTGGACTCTGATGGGGCAACCTCAGAACAGCCATGCAACGACGGGGAGTTCCAGAGGCTCTCTGGTCAGACTTCATGCGATGACGCAGAGCCCGGATACTACGTCCCTGATCCGGGAGCCACTGAGGGGACTCCGTGTCCAGCGGGCAAGTACAACGATCTACCTGGACAGAACTCGGTAACCGCTTGCAAATGGGCTGATGAGGGTCATAGCGTCCCAGTTCTTCTCCAGATGTCATCTGGAGCATCGCACTCCTGTGCGATCCTCGATGATGGTTCGGTCAGCTGCTGGGGGGACAACACCAACGGTCAGCTGGGAGATGGCTCTAGATCACCAAGCTTAGAGCCTGAGAAGTCATCCATGCCACTCGGGAGGAGAGCAGTGGAGATCTCTGCCGGATCATACCACACATGCTCAGTTTTCGATGACGGTTCAGTCCGCTGCTGGGGATCCAATGAATTCGGGCAACTGGGGGACGGGACCACCATAGAGAGAACGTCGCCAGTCCCAGTCGAACTCGGGCAAGGAATGAGTGCGCTCGGGATCTCATCCGGAGAGTCTCACACCTGCGTGATCCTGAGTGATCACAGCGTCAAGTGTTGGGGCCAGAATAGCAACGGGCAGCTGGGAGATGGGACTTCTATCGATAGTTCAAGCCCGATACCCACGGAAATGGGCGGCAAAGACGCTCTATCTATCTCCACTGGCTCATATCACACCTGTGCAATAATGTCAGACAGAACGGTGAGGTGCTGGGGAGACAACTGGAACGGGCAAATTGGCGATGGAACAAATACCGATAGAGCGACTCCAGTGGAAATCTCGATTCCAAGTAACAGTAGCGCGGTTTCACTTGATGCCGGAGCGATGCATACCTGTCTGGGTGTGAACGATGGGTCCATGTTCTGCTGGGGCTACAACGCATACGGGCAATTGGGTAACGGAGGCAATAGTAACTCCAATTCCCCTATCGCAGTGCCACTTAGCACCAACCAATTACTGACATCTGTCGAAGTTGGCCTATTCCACAGCTGCGCCCTCTTCGACTCCGGAGAGATTGCCTGCTGGGGGGACAACAGCAACGGGCAGCTGGGTGATGGTTCGCAGGTAGGGAGCACGGTACCGGAAATAGTCAGCCTGAATGAAAACGCAACATCGGTATCTGTGGGACTGAGGCATTCCTGCGTCATCCTCGAAGATGCGAGTCTGCTTTGCTGGGGGGCTAACGAAGCGGGGCAGATAGGTGACGGGACGTCTTCCCATAGGGACAACCCCACTACGGTCGACCTGGGTCATGGCTCAAAGGAGCAGTTGCCGTGTGCACCGGGATCGTACCAGCCAAACACATCCCAGACGACGTGCATACTAGCTGACAGGGGGTTCATGGTCCCCCAGTCTGGTCAGACATCCCAGATGGGATGTGTTGCTGGTTACTACTCCAGCCTGAGGGGGCAACCCACATGCACGGCTGCATCGAGGGGGTACTACGTCTCGGAGTCACAGTCCGCTTCCCAGACTCCCTGCCCTAGCGGCAAATCCACGTTGGAGGAGGCATCCACTTTCTTTGACATGTGCTTCTCTGACTTCGATGGAGATGGAATACCAGATGCGTTCGACACCGATGCAGACAATGACGGTGTTCCGAACGTAGAGGATTACGACTGGTTGGATCCAGACGTCGCCGCTGACTCGGATGGAGACAGGATTCCAGACAGCATCGACGTGGATGACGACAATGACGGTGTAAATGACACCGATGACCCATTTCCCATGGACCAAGGTGAGTGGGAGGACAAAGACGGCGATGGCATTGGCGACAACGCCGATGAGGACGACGACGGTGACGGTAGGAGAGACATCTTCGACGTCTTCCCGAATGACGGGGACGAATGGTCGGATGCCGATGGTGATGGCATTGGCGACAATACCGACGCAGATGACGACAATGACGGCAGATGCGATGACTCGACATACTGGAGGCCCGACCTAATCCCACCATCGAACAGCGGCCCTAGCCAGGATGGTGACGGCATCCCCGACTGCTTCGCTTCTGCCAAGGGTGATGCCTTCCCATTCGATGCCAACGAGACGGATGACACCGATGGAGACAGCATAGGGAATAACGTAGATACCGACTGTGATGGTGATGGATGGCTCAATCCTGTGCCTTGTACCATGAACAGCGATGGTGTGGACGGAACCGATGCATTTCCCCTAGATTGGTTGAGATGGTCCGACTCCGACGGTGACGGGCATTCGGACCAAGGTCCGAACTCAGATGCGTTCCCCGACGACCCGACGGAGTGGATGGACAGCGATCGAGATGGCGTTGGGAATAACGCTGATGAGTGCCAATTCGAACCCGGGATAAATCCCAGCAATGTGGACTACATCGAACTCCTGAGCTTACCCGGCAACGATCTTGGATGCCCGATACAGACCCTCATCGGAGACGATACTATCGTGGACGAGCTGGACTCTGCCAGTATTGGCTTTTATGATGGGAATGCCCCTGACTTCGATGGTGACGACATTCCCGACTTGTTAGACCCTGACGACGACAACGACGGCATTCCGGATCTGGAGGACGGCGTCCTTGGTAACGAGAAATGGTCAAGAGATCCATTCAGGCCTTTCACCACCGAGAATTGGGGCATCATAATCCTCTCGATATCATTCATAGGAATAATGGGATACAGGATGGCGGGTTGGAAGGGCCGGGGCATCTCCAGCATCCGCTCGAAGAAGATCAGAATCAAATGATGGTGCAGGGGGCAGGATTTGAACCTGCGAAGCACTACGCACTGGGACCTAAACCCAGCCCCTTTGACCACTCGGGTACCCCTGCTATGTCTCGTGCGAATAATTACCCACCAAGAAGTCAACGCATCCGTGTCAATCGCCCCCATAGTGTCATAACAGGTCCTATACGCCCCGCAGATGGCAAAAATGGCACGAATAGGGGTTCTTGGGCTCGGCAACTGGGGGACAGCGTTGGCACTAGTGTGGTGCAAAGACGGTCACAACGTCCTAGGCTGGACGGTCGAACAGGAGGTGTACGAGTCAATGATGACCGTTCACGAGAACAAGAAGTACCTGCCAGGATACCAAATACCAGAGTTGAATTGCACGATGGAGATCTCCGATGTCACAGAGACTTGCGAGATTCTGGTGTTGGCGCTCCCGAGCTCGGTCATCCTGGAGGTTGTTGACATGCTGATACCAAGCCTCAGGCCATCTCACCTACTTGTTGATCTAGCCAAGGGACTATCACCATCAGAAGAGGGCGGTTCCGGGATGATATCGGATGCGATTGAGAGAAGACTATCCGATGCTGGAATGTCCAATCAAGTAGTGGTAATGACCGGACCGACCATAGCCCCGGAAGTCGCACGTGGCGTAATCACGAACGCCCTGGTAGCTTGCAATGACATTGGAATAGCGGAGAGGGTTTCAGAACGCCTCTCCACTGACTCCCTGATCCTAACGCCCGCAGAGGACCCGATTGGAGCGGAGCTATGGGGGGCGTACAAGAACTGCGTAGCACTGGCATGCGGGCTCGTAGACGGGCTCAAGGACACAATAGGGGGTGACAACCTCAAGGCGGCTCTGGTCCTCTCCGGATACAGCGAGGGTATCGGGCTACTCGAGAAGATGGGGGCTGACCCGCAGACTGCATTCGGTCCAGCTGGAATTGGGGATCTTTACGTGACGGCAACCAGCCCCCGGAGCAGGAACCGTACTCTTGGGGAGAAGCTGGGTTCAGGGAAGAGCCTGGAGGAGTCCCTCGAAGAGATGCACATGGTTGCAGAGGGTGTCAGAGCGACCAGGATGTTCCTCAACAGATCCGAGAGAATGGGTCACCCGACTCCCTTCCTAAGCACCTTGGGGGGACTGTTGGATGGTGACATCGAGGTCGAGAACGCAGTCAGGAGGATGGTCGGGGCATACGAAGTGAAGTGAGTTCCTGTTCGGCTCAGTTAAACGACTCTCTTCATTATTTCCAATGTAGTACGAATCCATTCCTCGGCATAGTCATCATAATCCAAGTCACAGTCAATTCTATCATTAACCCTAGTTCCACCCTTCTCCTCGAGGATGCCGTCCCACTCCTTTCCTGACTCGCAAAAGAACTCGAATGCGGTGTCTCCCAGAGCGAGTACTGCGTAGTTCACTCCATCCATGAGTCCCTCATCTGATTCCTGCACGGAGTCGTATAGATCCTGCGCGTTTACAGGTTGCTCACCCTCCCCCCATGTGCTACATATTACAATCAGCCTCGAGGCCGTGGAAAGAGTTGCCAAGGAAATGTCCTCCATATCCATCACAGTTGGAATGAGTTCGTAGGAACCTGCCAGATGCCCTGCGTCTTCGGCTAACTCCTCAGCATTTCCAGTCTCGGTACCGAAAATCAGTAGTAGGTTTCTATCAGACATTGTCATCCTCGGGCAGAACTGCTTCACAGAACTAAAGTGCCCTATTATTTCCTTGTTTACAAACTTTGAAGGTCGTTGACGGAGGTCGTTATGATGCCGAAAATGATGCTAAGGGTGATTCTCCCCCGCCAACTTCTCAATCATTGAGATTAAGCCAAGGCCGAACCAAAAGGCACGACTCAGGCCAGAACGATCTGTATCAGCAATATGGACGCCAGATTCACCCATGTGTTTTAGGTTTGAAAGGGGTCTTAGTATGTTGTTATCAGTCATTCTGGTTCTATTGATGGGGCAGTCTTGATTTCCTTTACCCTATCCGGGGAACATGGTCGTGGCCGATTTGACCGAATTCGAGTCGAGACTGCTGAAGTGGATATCCGCATCTGACTTTGTCGAGGTTGCCTGGTCCACGAAGAGGGCTGCTGAGGCGTTCAAGGTAGAGGAGAAAGATGTGTACGAGGCGTTGGCTTCTCTCACACTCAAGGCCAAGGACCACATTCAGATATTCTATGATGGTGGGGCTATCAGAATCGTCGCAGACTACTAGTTCTCATTTGGATGGCGTTGCTTTCTCAAAATTCTGAGGCAAGAATACCCCTGTCCAAGAGGGCTTGGTGTTTTCGGACTCGTCCGTGAAGAATGAGCGAAGATAGATGGAGACCAAATCAATCAGCATCACTACCAAGAAGATTATCAGAAGATAGGTTGCAACCTTATCGTATTGAAGGAACTTCAGATAGAGATTGATGTAATATCCAATCCCGCCTGCCCCAACTATTCCTATCACAGTCCCGGATCTAACGTTGTATTCGAACATGAATATCATCTGGGCAATTAGGTGATTTGCCGTTTCTGGGATGACAACCCATAGTGACACCTCTGCTTTGGTTAGGCCCATCGCGTTCGCCGCCTCCAGTGGTGTGCTATTCATCCCCTCTATTGCCTCGTACTGCATCTTGCCAAGATAACCTACTGTGTAGATTGTCATTGCCATTATTCCTGCTTTGGGCCCCAGTCCCACCAAGATGACGAAGATAATGGCCCAAATCAGACTTGGGAGGCTCCTACATGCTGAGACTACAGCTCTGGAAGGGTATGTGATGTACTGAGGGAACAGGTTTCTTGAGCTCAGTAGACCCATGGGCAATGACAGGATCATGCCGAAGAAGGTTGCGAGAATTGCGATCTTAATTGTTTCAATCATGCCGATCCAAGCTGTTGAGCATGTGAACTGTAGGAACCTGTTTGCTTCACAGGGCGGGTAAGATTGTGGTTCGATTACACTCCACCCATTCCAATCCCAGACTATTCCGGAGCTTAGTTTCAGAAGAATCCAGAAACCGATTATTAGAACAGCAACGGAAACCATCAATTCCCTTAGTTCTGAGTCAATTCTTGCCAAAACTACACCTCCATGACCGAAGTATCTGTGATGAACGGGTTGAGTCTCCCATCATCGATAACTAGGAGCCTATCGGAAATCTCCCTAGCTCTAGAGACGTCGTGTTCAACCAGAATCATGGCAGCTTCATTTGATCTTACATATTTCAGAACCGAGTTTACCACCCTTTCTGATGTTTCTTCGTCCAACTCACTTAGGAACTCATCAGCCAAAATAAGTCTTGGACGTTGGGCTAGAGTCCTAGCTGTAGCTACTCTCCTCTGTTGACCTCCTGAAAGTCGTTTGATTGGCTCGTTCTTCTTTTCCCCCAATCCCATCGCTTCGATTGCATTCATCGCGTGTTCCCTGGATCTTGATCTGGGATTTCCTGCTCTCGAACCCAACATCACATTGGCCCAGACACTGGAGTGCCGGACCAGTCCTAACTTCTGTGGGATGTATCCTATGGAGCCTCTTTCTGGCCTCTGTGGAATTGTCGCTCCACAAACCTGAACTGTTCCAGATATTGGTTTCAGCAGGCCGGCTATTGTTTTCAAGAGAGATGTTTTTCCAATCCCCGAGGGTCCGGTAATTGCCAGAACTTCACCTAGATTGACATGAAAATCCTCGATAGAAAGCAAGGTATGACTTTGGAAGCCGACTTCCAGATTGCTTATCCTAACTGCCTCTGGCACGTTCTTTCGGGTTCGATTTATCTTTTGATGTTTAGGTAACCCTAAATTTAAGGACAATATGTGTTTCGGGTCAAACTATGAGTTCAGCGATTGACAGAATTAGAGAGACGTTCCAAGGAAGGAGCATTCCGATTTTGATTGTTGGACTGATATTGTCATCTGCCGTTCTATGGGCATTATTCACAGTGAATTACGACGATTGCGGTGATGATGAGGACTGTATCAGGATTGCTTACGAAGTGAAGGACACATACCTATTCTGGGAGGCGAACCCACAAGAAATGGCTGACAAGCTCAGCGAATTGACAGGGGAGAAAGTAGTAGTCTACCCAGTGGCTGATGAGGTAGCTGCGATAGAGGCGGTTGCAAACGGGAATGCAGAAATCGCGATGGTCGATGGCGCAGCCGGTTGGTTGGGTTACCAGGTGTACGACTTGGACGTAGTCGCCGTCGAGAAGAAGCCAGATGGACGGGTCTACTATAACGCTGCAGCATGGGTAAAGGCTGACTCCGACATTGCAGCCGCATACCTTGATGATAATCCTGACACGGACCCATTCGAACTGATGCAGGGAAAGAAGTCGTGCCATACTGGTTGGCTGAAGAGCGCGGGTATGCTGATACCAATGGGTTACCTGATTGGCAATGGGTACGCTGAAGTGGTTGGGGATCCCGAGGAGATTGAGTCTCTCAGAGCGACTGTAACTACCTTCTTCCATGAGGATTCGGAAATACCCGAAGGTGGGACGCAGTACTCTGGCTACAAAGGGGCTCTGAAGTGCATGATGACCGGTCATGGGGATGTAGCCATGGTGAAAGATACGGCATACCGACTATATTGCGATGAGAACGAGGATGACGTGCCCGATGGTCCTGACTGGTGCCTAAACAGGGATGAGATTGTCATGCTCCCCCCTTTCGGTCAAGCACCAAGCCATCCAGTCATGTATGATCCAGCCAGAATGGATGATGAGACGGTGATGCTGATTCAAGATGCGCTGTTGGCTCTTGGCGATGACAGTGAGGGGCGGGAGATCCTGAATGATGTTCTGAACACCGCTGGAATGGTTGCTAGCACAGCGGAGGAGCATCTTGGCACCTATTCGGACGCAATTTCAAATGTTCCCGGCATACGCGCCTACCTAGAGAAGTAGAGACTAGGGGAGGAGTTGCTAACATTCCACTGGACTGGAGAAATTGTCCATATTGGATGATTGGTTTACCAAACATGGCAACTATGATGTCCTATGCTCTCCGGAAGGCAATAGTGACTGGAATGCGGATGATGAGATTAGGTCCTCTTTTTGCCACCATTATCATGGTATTCTCGACCTTGCATTACTCTTCAGGAGAGTTACATCACAATCAAACAAAGATGGAGCAGTTTGGAAGCGGTGGTTCCCTAGAAGAGCAATGTGGGTCAATTACATTCGAGGACATTTTCATGTACAACCAAGCAATTTTCGAGGTTCGTGTCAATGACGACTGGAAATCTGCCGAGGTGGATGCTAAGGCATGGATAAACTGGTCACTATCTGATGACATTAGGGAGGACTTGGATGCATTCCTAGAGGATATCGTTCCCTCGGGAGGGGATGGTTGGCTCTCTACTGATGAGATAGACGCGATGGTCTCCATTGCTGCAGACTGTCTCGAGTATAGCATCACGAGAATCGGGATTCGAGATGGTGCCCCGCATAGGGGTGGCGAGGGCGTGAGTTGGATGAACACCACCTGGGAAGACGGTCAGACCAACATCGGCCATTTCAACGGAGTACCAACGAGGCATTCACAATTGAGGGACTGTCAAGGATTTAGTCAAGATGGGTGTGTCGAAGTACCCGTGATTCCAGCTTCTGAGAGAGACTGTGACATTGAAATCAATGAGTCCTTGGGAGCAGATGAGTGCAGAATCGAGCTTTGGCTAAATGCAACGATGGTAATTGAAGGAGTTTCGGACCCCAATGACTTCACCATTGCATTCAATTCATCGAACATGAGCAATGCGAAGTTAGACTTCACTTTCCCCGTGATGCCCGACCTGAGGATGGACATGTGGGAGGAATGCGAGGGAAGATTCGTAGGTGTCGATGAGGATAACCCTGGAACTGACTCAGAGCCGATTAGAGGAAGTTGCATTGGAGATGGGACGGCGAGCTATGAGTTTCTGACAAACGACGATGGTAGTTTGACATATTCCCTAGAGTCAAACTTCTCAAGGGAGGAGTGGCCACTTGGAGAAGATGTCTTCGCAGACTTCACGACATCACCAATTCCGACTGATGAAGCCCCAACTTGGACCCAACAAGCACCAGCCAATGGAACATGGATTCCGGTTGTTGGAGAAGGGGCAAACAAGTTGTCATCTTGGGAAGGTATTGCATCTTGGTTCGATGACGAGTCGGGAGTTTCCAATCTAGATGTTGTCTGCAATTCAGGCGGAAATGAGATTTCGCAGAGCATCGATGGATCATTGTGGATCAATGTGAATGGGGTCACCGAGATTTCATGCGAAGCGAAGGATGCTTCTGGCAAGTCCAGTGGGAATCGTACGTGGCACGTTGGAGTACCTGTCTCAATATCCACGCCCGAAGTAATCCTCCAAGACCAACACCCCCTGATGATCTCACATTCGGATTCATGGGATGAAGACGTTATTGTCCGCCTAGCACTTAGTCAAGGTGGACAACCAAGTGAGATCCAGGAGTTCCACAAAGGAAATTCCTCGCAGTTGGTTGTGAACCTAAGTCCACAGGGAATCGTCCCAGGTCCTGTCAACGTCTGGGTCGAGGTATTGGTTGGCCAATTCTCTTTCCAGCATATCGTCAATCTAGGGATTGTAAAGGAAAGTGCACCCCCTTCAATGACCATTGGATCGGGGGAATTTGATGGTAAAATGTGGAGAATTGGGGGGCAATACAGTGATCCAGATGGCGAGCCGGTAACTTTCACGATAGGAGTTGATGACCAGGAAATTGGCCAAATCATGGTTTCTGGAAATACTTGGGAGAGCGAATGGATTGATCTAAGTGTATTTTCATTGGGAATCATCGAGGTGGATGTCACAGGATGTGACCATTCGGCCAAGTGCACAACATCTAGCACAACCGTGGATATTTCATTGGTAATGGAAGAACTATTAGAACCCGAAACACCTGATGATTTTGATGAGGGGGACGACAGCACACTACCCTTCTCGGGAATACCTTCCCTAGCCATAGCAATATCAGTAGCAATACTTTTCAGAAGACGGAGGGAGTGAAATGAGTTTCTCTGGAAGGGTGAATCGTGAGTCCCATTTAGGTGGCTTGCTTGTTGATTTTGAGGGTAGGCCCCCTAGACTAGGGGCAAGGATTAGAGTCTCCGGAGGGAAGATTCTGGGGAGGGTCGATACTGTGATCGGCCCGGTTGGGTCAGCGCTGATTCACATTCATCCGTTGTACAATGGTATTGATCCTAGGGCATCTGTGGGGTCTCCAGTCGAGATCGCCCCGAGAGAGGCGCCGCGTCAGGACCGGTCCAGAGGTAGGCATTCTGGTGGTAATTTCCGTGAAAGAGGAGGACTTAGGAGAGGTTCTTCCGGAGGCGGGGGCGGCAGAAGCTTCCGAGACAACAAGGGAGGAGGCCCTCGAGGCAGGGATTCGGGCGGAAAGGGCGGCCGAAGCTTCCGAGACAACAAGGGAGGAGGCCCTCGAGGCAGGGGTACGAACAACTCCGGCCGTAAAACGGGCAATTCTGGCCGAAGAAGGGATTCAGGCAAGAGCGGGAGGGGCAACAGGAGACGTTGACCCCACCCCAGCATTCTTCATCCGCCTCATTCTGCGTATTTTGTGGCGAAGAGTGCTGAGATGATTTGGCTGGATGCCATGGAAGCTAACGAAGAGGGAAACAGGGAAGCAGCACTGGCAATGGCCGAAGAGATTGTTTCACTGGACGAAGGGCACGCTGATGCTTGGTTTGCAATCGCTCAATGGACTCTGCCTATCGATTCACGTGGGAAGCAGATGATGCCCGATATGATTCAGGCTTCGAAGTCCATGGCGGCAATCAGGAAGACGGTCGAACTGGACCCTCAAAACGAGCATGCATGGAAAATAGGAGGGGAAATCATAGTAGGACACTTGGGAATGCTAGAACATGGTCTTGAGTGGTGGGAGGGGAGGAAGGATGCTGCTCCCAGTGACGTGCTTCCCTATTTCGAACAAGTTTCCATACTGATCAGGCTTGGTTACTTCGAGGAAGCTGGGGAGTACCTAGAGGTCTTGGACAGGATGATCGAATCTCAACCCAGCAAGTCTCTGGAGGCCAGAGCCGGGAGACTCAGGGGGATTTACGAGGAACAGGCGTCCATGGAGAGGGAACTGGGTTTCGAACCGCAGAATAGCAAGGACGACTCGTGGGGCCTCATCAGTCGAATGCGAAAGAAGAAGCCGATAACAGAGACTTACTTCCTCCTAATGTTCGTCATGCCCATAGTTTTCTTGCTTGGCTCTGCAGCGATGATGGTGGTGCCGAGCACATTGGTTGTGATGCTGCTGATTATCGCCATGTACTTCGGAATCGCACGATTCTCAAGGAGGTTGCTTCTCAAGCTTAACAGGCCCGAGTCGTTCCTGAACAGGGCTATCGATATTGAGTGCTCAAGCGGCAAGGTTTGCGTCCCTGATGATATCAGAGTGTCCAAGCTCTACTCTAACGTAATCAAGAAGAGGACCCCGTCATTCCAGGAAAGGCTGGGTGTGATCGAACAATCGGGCGAGCCCCTCCCCATGAATTGGGGCCTCGACGTCCCTGAACTCTGATCAACCACCGCCGCCCTTCTGCTGCGAGTAGTATTGGGCGTAGTACTGGGTAGCGTACTGCCGCGCCATCTGCTCCTCGTATCCTTGTGCCACCAGTTGCTGCACGTAAGCCTCGACTGGATCCATCTGCTCGACACCGCCGAACGACTCCACGGAGTCCTGCTCCTGGTCCGAACCCCCTCCCCTTCTCATGAACATCATCGTAATCGCCAGGACTGCAATGAGCAGTATAGCGCCGATTCCCGCGAACATGAATGTGGAAGGTCCACTGTTGCCCTCCTCATTTCCACCGGTCTCTTCGTCCGACCTTGGAACAGTGTACAACTGGATCTGGTCATCGATCACGTACGATCCCTCTGTGACTCTGATGTGGATGATTCCTGCATTTCCATCGAGCTCGAGGTAGAGGTGGGATATGTTCAGTGAAAGCAAGTACTGGTCTCCGTCGCATAGCCCGTCCTGCCAGTCGAAACGGCCGAGGGCCTTCTGGGCAGTCTTGATTCCCTCGCTCTTATCGAACACCGAGATGTCATCAAGAGATGCTTCGACCTTGACGTCGCATTCAGCGCTTGCATCGTTGTCTACAACGGTGCCGGTGATGTTGACAATGTCAGAGTCCAATGCAGAGAATGAGTCTCCATCGGCAGTTGTGATGCTGTCGAATTCAACATCAGGGGCAGAATCACCAAACATTTCCCCTACCACTTCGAAGAAGACCCTAGTGGGCTCCAAGTTTCTCTGATCCCTCTTGTCATAAACGGTCAACTCGACCATTATGGTGTTCTGTCCAGCCGTCAGGTTCCTGAATGTGTAAGTCCACTCCGCCTCGCTACCTGGTAGCTCGTACACGTGCACGCTGTCGCCGTCTCCGTTAATTGACCAACTGAACTTCCCTATCCCAGTTCCAATGTCACTGCTGTTTGCTGATGAGAAGCTGATTGTGGTGTCACCAGTATCAGATAGTCTGACCCTATACTTGGGCGAATCGACCATGATCCAGTTTCCATCTTCATCCTGATCCCCGGTGGGTGTCTGCTGGTAGCCTACGAACTCTACGAATTCAATGAATGCAGAGTCCTCCAAGATTTCGATGTGAGCCACTGGAGGTGTGCTGTCTGCATTGACGTCATTCGTGTATACGGAGATGTTAGTGATTCTGGTGTTTCCATGCGAGTCGTGCAGGAACAGCCAGATCCTCCATTCGGCGTCAATCTTGCATCCAAGTTCGGCGTTCTCGTCAGGGACGCAGAATGTAGCGGTGACAGGGTCGGTTGAGTTTGGCCTGTACACGTGGTTGTTATCGTCACCAAGTGCCTGACCATCCCAGCCAGTGACGCCTTCCCCATTGGCAGACTCAATCAGCCAGTCTGCATGGATTCCAGTTGCCTCGGTTAGGAAGCCGAAGTCCAGCTCGGCTGAGCTCTTGATGGGAGTCCTTTCGTACGCCCCTGACAATACGTCAATCGATTGTACGGCACCATCAATCGTGAGTTCGAAGCCCTCGCCTGCTATCTCGAATCCGTCCGGATATGGAGACAGGTGGAAGTCCAGTAGGTTGGCTAGCATCGGGAAGTTAGGGTCGCCGAACGGTTGTGATACGGCTGGGTTCTCGACATCTATGGTAGTCACTATCATTCCACCTTGTTGGTAGTTGCAAGTAGACAACAGGGACTGGCTTGGATTCTCTGAGTCCCTGATGATGGTGTGGAATGTCCCGCCATCTGATATTTCTCCGCCTTCGGTCCCTCCTGGTGGGCCATCGCTGCAAATACGAGGGATGTTCTCTCCTTTCACTTGAGTGAGGTCCAGTGTGGAAAGCGCTACGTGCGTACCTCCGTTGATTCCCGCTAGAGCGGAAGGGTTGATTCCTAACATCAACGGGTGGAACGGATCGATAAGGCTGATGTTATCGGAGAGGACGCGATGGTCTACTGTAGTATTGAAGTGGTCCCTCATGACGACGTTCATCCCGAATGGCAGCCTGTCGGGAGCATTTGGGTTCTGGATGTCATCGTAATCCGAGTAATATGGCCCTAGATGGACCTGCAAGGTCCCTCCATCCCTCATGAATTCAATTAGAGACTCGGTTAGGGTGATGTCAGCATTGTCTGGGTTTGGAACTCCTAGGAGTTCGTAATAGTCGCCGTACTCTACGCTGTAGTCGGTCTGCCATGGGAGGAGAATCTTGGAGTAGTGCTCGAACCAGTCCTCCATTCCGTACACGTTCCAGTCCTCTACCTCGAACTGGGTGTAGGTCTTGTTCATGGCAGAGAGGTCCTGCTTGACCCTCTGTAGCCTATTCTGATCAGTCGGGTTGGAAAGTATGGCTACATCGATGTTATCTAGGAATTGGATGTCGAAGTACCTCTCGTTCCCTGAAGCCGCTCCTGTCTCGGTTAGAATGGACTGGAAGCTGATGTTGTATGTGTGGGAGTCGAACCAGAGGTCGTATGGGGCCGACCAATTGGCCTGTGACCTCTGATGCGGGTCAAGAACGAATGGCCCGTTGTCGGAGGTCTGTTCGTAGACTGTCTGACCGGTTTCTTCGTCGACTATCTTCATTGTGACCTCGTAAGCCCCCTCGATGACCCCATTCAGCATTGGGACGGCGAAGTCGTGTGACTTCTGCCCTTGTGGGTTCGTTGCATACACGCACGAGTAGACGGCGTCTGCGACGCAATCCAGGACATCGGCCTGTAGGAGTGTGATGTCTGCGTTTGCTATCTCGAACAGTATGGTTGAGACGTTGTTAGCCTGGCTGATCTCAGGCTTGTCGAACCACTTGGACGCGTTGTTCGTATTGTTGTACAGTGTCATCATATCTATCCTGTAAAGGCCGCTCTCGAAGTCATGAGTGCCTAGTTCTATCACCCTCTTCTGTCCGGCATCCATGCCGGTTACGGCCTGGGTGTATTCACCGTCATCGGTGAATGTGTAGTCGTCCACCCTGATGTTGTCAATTGCGAATCCGGCGTATCCGGCATTTCCGTTTACTCCATCGTCATTGGAGTAGAATCTCCATGTGAATGTGACATCCGCTCCGGCTAGGGAGGTGCATTCGTCTGTCCATGCGAAGGAGTCCTCAGCAGTCTGGTTGAGAAGGTGAACATGGGTCAAGTCGATCCTAGCTGTGTTGACAAGGTTGTCAGAGTCGAACCAGGATACGAAGCCGTCTTCACCAATTCCGCCCGAGTGGTCTCCTGCGTACTCTACTTCCTCGTAGAGTCCGTTCTGGTCGAAGTCCTCGCAGTAGTTGTAAATCGTCTCTGTGTATGGATTGAATGCAATCCTGAGGCCGTTCTCGTTGAGATCGGTCCAGCTTCCGTAGATTATCCCCTGGTATACCTCACCGTCCCTGACCCAAGAGGCCTCTAGGTAGGAAAAGTCCCTGACCGATTGGACGTTTCCGTTCCTATCGGAGATGTGATCCCCCTCAGCGAAGTAGTCGAAGGTGAGGAATGTGAAATCGGCTCCGCTATCGGTTAGCTCGATCGGCTCGAGTGTAAGAGTCTCGTTCCAGCTGTCTCCGTAACCATCGTCGGGATGCCCGAGCCAGTAAGCCTGGTTCTTGAAGACGCCCTGGTTCTGGGGGAGCATCTCGTTTGACCCCGATGAATCGTCCAATCTGCTTCCGTTTTCGTTCCCATCGTCCTCCCATATCGGTTGGAATCCTGAGAAGTCCTCTGCTGCGATAAGCTCTGGGAGAGCGTTTCTGACCTTCGCTTCGACGTCGAAGTCGACGAATGTGTTCCCCCAGTTCTGCACACCGATCGTGATTGGCATCTCCCCCGACGCATAGCGTTCGCCGTTCAGGAGATCAAGCCATGGCTCCTCGAACAAACCTGGATCGTACAGATTCCTCACAGTGAGTTGGAATCTTGTCTGATCGTTAGTGGCATCCTGATCACCTTGTCCCACCCCTAAGACAGCGTTTGATAACTCCGTTGAAACGTAGTAGGTAGTATTGTCAATGAAATCAGCAGTCAGCTGAACCTGAATGGATTCCCCTGCAGCTAGGTTGAGGTTTGATATCTCCTGGCTCTCGACTGTCGAATTACCAAAGGTTACGTCCCTCTTCCTGATTGTGATGTTATCGAACGCGAAGGCGTCAAGAGCAGATCCGTCTGCAGATCCATCTGGTCCGACCGAACCCTCTAGACCGCTTCTGAAGCGGAATCTAATGTCGATATTCTGACCTGCATAGGGCGTCAGATCGATGGTGTTTGCCATCAAATCGCCTTCGCCATCTTCGTAGCAACCCGCCCCATAATCGCCAAATCCGTACCCAAGATATGGGAGGAAGCATGAGTCACGAATCCCCCCTGCCTCGGAGTAGTTGTTCCACAAGGTAGTGTGCCAGTCCCCAAAGAAGTCCCCGTTGTAGTCGTTGTATTCGGGGTCTGGTGCACTCGATACTCGGTCCTCTATCCTATACTTCCTCTCGTTGTCCCATCCTCCGAATCGCCATACGGTCTCCCATCCACTTCCATCACTCCAAACCTCTATACTGCAGGAGTCCTCATACAGCCACCTCTCTATTACGTCATATGGCTCATTTAGGAAGAGTTGGAAAAAGCCTGCGCTACATATTGCGTCCATGTCTAGGAATGCGGCATCGGCTCCAACGAGGCTGACGTTCTCTAGAATTAGTGCCTCGTCCATGTGATTGTAATATCCAGTATAGTCAGAGGAGTTGCCATCATCGAATTGGTAAGTGTGGGTTACTCCCGACCACATGTAGTTAGTTGGGTTGGCCTCTGCCTCCCAAGGCGCATAGTAGACTGGTTCCCAGGACGCATTGTCCTGCTCTGGATTTGAGTTACAGGAGGTTGTGTTGTTGTTTCCACACTTGTAATCGGTGGCGTTGTAGTGGACAATGTCGTCCTCATCATATGTTGTACCCTCGATCCAGAACCTATCTTCATCAAGGTGCCAAGATGAGTTGCCTTGTTCGTACTCTCCGGTGTACGAGTACTTGTTGAATTGAGCCCCATCGGGGTTCACATTGGCTGAAGCTGACTCAAAGTCGTTGAAGTAGACCACAGTATCAGTTCCGCCGAGGACCTCCCTGACTTCCAAGTCGACGTCTAGAGACCCTCCCGATATGGGCATCAAACCAGTGTTCTTGACAGTCACGTTGACCCATCGATTGCCCTCTCCAACAATACTCTGGAAGGTAGCTGGATCCATCACTGAAGGTTCTATTTCGACCCTAGTGATACCCAAGTCGAAGTTATCCAGTACTAGGACAGATAGGTAATCTCCTTGGCCTGCATATCCCAGAGTATCCAACCACATGGCATTGTTAGAGAATCTGTAGCCGTAGTCCTCCTGGCCGATTACGACTTCCAGGGCACTGTCCTCCGCGCCTTGGAGTTGTCCCGGCATTGCCATGGTTGGCCTCCTCCCAACGTCGAATGATAGAGGTGGAAGGTACCCATTGCTATCTGGATCGGATAGTAGAATCTGCACGGTATTCAGGGCACGGAGGTTTGGCCTCAGAAGGAATGTCTGATTCTGTACCGTGGACTCCTGGGTGTCCAGCAAGGTAAGGGAAGTGGGTACGAAGAAGTCGAGTTCGCCGTCTTGGTTGACATCGGCTATGGTGACCGAGGCTCCCAGATAATCTCCGAAACCAACGTAGTTCTGCTTGTCCCATCCCGAGGACGTCTTGGTTGCATAGGATACATTGCCTGTGATGCCGTCAACGACTGCAATGATGTCTATCTCATTGACATCGTCATCTGGAGTAGAATCGGCGATGTCAAGTCCGTACATCGGGTAGTCGTGCTCGGCATCGAGCGTGAATGTGTGAATAGTCCCAGTACCTGTTGGATCCATTGGGTTCGGGTACTGGCCCGTCACACAATCGTACTCCAGTACTGTCATGTTGTCGTATGTTCCAGCAGAATACCCGACACCTGCATTATAGGGAGGGGTTCTTAGAAGCCAGATGTCAAGGTCTTCACACTCGCCAGGAGCCAGGATTTCATCGCCTGGGTTGGTAGGATCGGGGATTGTCTGCAAATCCTCTCCCCAATTACCAAGTTTCAGATATTGATAGAAGCCACTGGTTAGTGGGACAGAAATGGGAGCATGCTGGTTAGCAGGAATGCTGTAGTCAGGACCCTTGTATATCTGGATGAACTGGTTGGCGAAGGTCGAGTCGGTCGAGGAGAAGACGACGTCGGCGTATCCGTCGTCGTTGATGTCCCCGACGTCGAAGTCGGCTAGGTATGGGTTGATGACCGTGATTGTCTCGAACATCGCCTCCCATTCGTTCACCCTCTCGTCACAGTCTCCTTTGAGGACGGTAAGGTTCGCAGGCCTGATGAATGACTCGCCGACGAACCTGACATTCTGTTGATAGTAGATTACGTCGTTTACGTCATCCCCATCAACATCTACAATCTCGACCCTGTTCCCATCAGCCACGTCTCGGAAACCGGCTCTGAATGAGTCGTTGTTTGAGATCTGCACGTCCTGCCTGTCTGCGAAACCTCCGTTCCCATCATTGTACAGGAAGCTGATGAAGTGCCCGAAACCGCTCCCTGATGCGATGTCATTGTCCCCATCACAATCTAAATCTCCGATGGAAATGTACAGTGGATCCCTCTGAACGCCATATTGGGTGGTGTGGGAAGCTGAAGCATAAGGCACGGCCGAAACGAAGAGCGATGTTAGCATCAGGAACACTAGTCCGACGGCCCTCCTGCTCTTTCCGTGCTCATGGTTTCCAGTCATACTTTCGTTCATCATGTTAGTTCGGACTTTCCGGCCACTCTTATGCATTGCCGAAACGTGTTTTTTTGCTGCATTGGGAGATTGTCCCTTTGGTTACTTCATCTCGAGCCAACTGGGGTTGGGCGAGTAGCTCACTTCGGCACCCCCGTAGACCTTCTCGAGCCTCCCCATTATCCACAGCCTATCTAGGAAAATCTCGAGGTCTATTCCCTCTCTGTTCATTCGTTCCCCCACCAGTACCTCGATGGTACTGACTCCTAACGAAGAGTGCCCATGTTCCCTAACAATCAGAGTCAGGAGAATCTGCAACCATGCTTCCGCCATTGGGTCTCCAGATAGGTTATTGTTCAGGGGTTCTAAGTCCTCGACTTCGTCCAAGAATTCCATGATTGCGCGAATGTCCGGGTCGGTCTTCTTCGAGATACCGTGTTCGTCGGCCTCGGATTGCAGGTTCAAGTCCCCTACCCGCCTAACTATTGAGGGGATCCTAGATGGATCTGGTGGTGGCCCTGGTAGGCCTTCTTCCTCGGGTTCTTGCTCGTCTCCTTCCATCCTACAGCCTCATTTCTCTCCTAGTCCGACTTCAATCCTTTGCCAGTTTTCTTAGAACCGTTTGAAGTATTCCGCCATTTCTGTAGTATTCGACCTCAACGGGAGTCTCCAGTCTAACGATAGCGGTGAAGTTTATCTCTGTTCCATCGGCCTTCCTTGCGGAGATCTGAATCTCCGAGAATGGCTCCAAATCCCCGGAAGCGGGGATGTTGAAGAATTCGGATCCGTCTAGTCCCAATGCGTCGGCATCATCGCCTTGAGCGAATGCAAGGGGTAGGACTCCCATTCCAACTAGATTGGATCTGTGAATCCTCTCGTATGACTTTGCGATCACTGCTCTAACACCTAGCAATAGGGTGCCTTTGGCCGCCCAATCCCTGCTGCTCCCAGAGCCATACTGTGAGCCAGCGAGGACCACTAGTTCAGTCGAGTCTTCGATGTACCTCTCACTAGCCTGGTGAATGGAGATCACCTCATCGGTTGGGAAGTGAGTGGTCAAGCCACCTTCTGTCCCCGGAGCTGTCTGGTTCCTCATTCTGATGTTTGCGAATGTTCCCCTAACCATCACCTCGTGATTGCCTCTACGGCTTCCGAATGAGTTGAAATCCCTCGGCTGGACTCCCTTTCCAACCAGATACTGACCTGCTGGCCCTGAGCTTGGGAATGCTCCTGCGGGGCTGATGTGGTCAGTTGTCACAGAGTCTCCCACCATGACTAGGACTCGGGCATCCACAATTGGTTCAATTGAGGAGGGCTCTGGCTGAATCCCCTGGAAGAATGATGGGAGTCGAACGTAAGTGGAGTCCGGGTCCCATGAGAAAAGTTCGCTAGTCTCGCTTGGTATGGCATCCCATCTTGGTTCGCTCAGGACATCGGAGTATCGGCTAACGAACATCTCAGGCCCTATTGCTGCCTCCACTGTACTGCGAATCTCTTCATCACTAGGCCAGATGTCTGACAGCATGACGGGTTTGCCTGAGGGGTCGTGGCCGAGAGGATCTTCGGAGAAATCTACATCCAATGAACCTGCAAGTGCGTAAGCCACAACTAGAGGTGGGCTGGCAAGGTAGTTTGCCTTGATTTTCTGATGGATTCTTCCCTCGAAATTTCGGTTCCCAGAGAGGACGCTCCCGACTACTAGGTCAGAATTGTCGATTGCCTCCTCGATCTCTGGATCAAGGGGTCCGGAGTTGCCTATGCATGTAGTGCATCCGTATCCAACTACGCTGAATCCTAGTGAGTCTAGATCCTCTGAAAGACCTGAGGCATCGTAGTACTCTGTGACAACTCTGCTACCAGGAGCTAAGCTTGGTTTGACCCATGGTTTGATTGAAAGCCCCCTCAACCGAGCGTTCCTAGCAACCAAACCGGCAGCTATCATCACGCTAGGATTGCTGGTATTGGTGCAACTGGTTATGGCGGCGATAACGACATCTCCGTGTTTCAAATCGCAGTCTCGGCCGTCGATGGGGGAGGCTGCGTCGTTCCTGCTGGTGTCTACGCCGTGTCCTTGATGCCCAGTTGGCGCATTCAGGCTAGATCTCCAATGGGACTTCATCATGGAAAGTGAGACTCGGTCCTGGGGTCTCTTTGGACCGGAAAGGGAGGGTTCTACGGTTGACAGATCGAGAGAGAGATTGGATGTGAACTTCGGAGTAGGGGTTGATTCACGATAAAGAAGCCCCTGAGCCTCCATGAATCTCTTTACGTCCTCCACGTGACTCGGGTCCCTACCTGATAGAAGCATGTAATCTAGAGTAGTCTGGTCTACTGGGAAGAATCCGCAGGTTGCACCATACTCTGGAGCCATGTTTGCGATTGTCGCCCTGTCCGGGAGGCTGAGTTTAGACAGGCCCTGGCCGTGGAACTCAACGAACTTAGCCACGCAACCGTGCTCCCTCAGCATCTCGACAATTCGAAGAGTCATGTCAGTGGCCGTTACTCCTGGCTCTAGGGCGCCAATGAGTTCGAATCCAACGACCTCGGGCAGCAGCATGTAGATCGGTTGTCCCAGCATGACGGCCTCGGCCTCAATGCCCCCAACGCCCCACCCGAGTACTCCCAAACCGTTGATCATTGTTGTATGCGAGTCCGTTCCGACGAGTGAGTCTGGGATCCACAATCCGTCTTCCTCTCTAGCTACCCTGGCAATCCACTCGAGGTTTACCTGGTGGACAATGCCCCTTCCCGGTGGAACCGCACGAAAGTTGTCTAGGCTAAGTTGCCCCCACTTCAGGAACTTGTACCTCTCCGAGTTACGCTCATACTCGATTTCCAGATTGCGCTCGCGTGCATTGGGAAAGAGTCCGGATACATCGACCTGTACGGAGTGGTCGATAACCAAATCCACTGGAACCTGGGGGTTGACCTTGCTTGGATCCCCTCCGAGTTCCCTCATTGCATCCCTGAGTGCAGCGATGTCAACAATTGCGGGGACTCCCGTGAAGTCTTGCAGAATAACCCGACTGGGACTGAATGGGATTTCCTCCGGCTTCATCTCTGGCGACCATGAAGCGATTCTCTTCACATCATCCTCGTTTACCAGGAAACCATCACATTTCCTCAATGCGGATTCAAGGAGAATTCGGATTGAGAATGGAATTTCGGACAAGTTGCATAGGCCTTTTTCCTCAAGTGAATGCAAGTCCATGAAGCGAGCAAGGGACCTATCGCTTCTCTCGAACTCGGACTGTGCATCAAATGGATTTTCATCCCTCATTATCTCACCGAGTAATCTCTCCTCGTGAGGAGTAAATGAAGTTCACCCGGTGCAAACTGATTCCCATCAGGAGATTCTAGCGGAAATTATCCGGACAGGTTCCACTGGGGAGTCATTCTGAGTCTCAAGGTTGCTGATTGCATCAACGTGCTCCATACCTGAAATGACGTATCCGAAGACGGTGTGGCAGCTGCTCTTTGTGCAGTCCTTTCCAGACTCCCAATCGAGATGGCTGGCCGAACCGTCAGTCGGCACGATGTAGAACTGGCTCCCGTCAGTGTTTAGGCCAGCGTGTGCTGCAGCTAATGCGCCAACTGTGTGCTTCAGACCGTTCTCGTGCTCGTATGGGATCGTGTAATCCTCCTTCTGCCGGCATTCGCTTTCTGGAACCTGCTCTCCATTACAGAACCCGTAGTAATGAGCGGAATAGCCTCCTGATCCTCTCAGATTTTCTATGTCTCCGCCTTGGATCATGAAGTTGTCAATTACTCTGTGGAACTCTACTCCATCATACTGGAAGTTCTCTGCATGGGTCAGGAAACTCTCAACGTGCATAGGTGCGTCATCCTCATACAACTCGATTTGTATCTCCCCAGTAACCGATTGGTCATTAAGGACATACTGTACCTCCATGGTCACTACCGGATTATTGCCGTCATCGAGAAACTCAGAGATGAGTTTGATAGAAACCAGGAAAGCAGCCACGGAGAAGACCATCGCAAGAAGCCCGAGAGGGGTTGGATTTCCTTGTTCGAACATCTGGAAACCGAGGCCGAGAGAAATTGCGTTCTCGTCCATCATCGAAGCGAGCTTGTTCATATTTCTGCGTGTCTCCTTGTTCTTCGGATCAATAGAAAGGGACTTGGTGTAATTCTTGTATGCCTTCTGCCAGTGTGACTTCTGGTTCCTTTGGTCAATGACACCCAACTCCGTACTAGCATCTGCGGCCAGAGCGAGTGTCTTGGCCCTCTGAGCCTCGTTGTCTATGCTGCTCCAAGCTGATCTAAGTGCCTCCAGTGCCCCCTCAGGATCGTTCTTTTCACCCAATAGCTCAGCTGAGTCGTCCCAAGCTTTCTGCAGTTCTGCTGGAATTGGCACGGGCTCGCGACAGCCCTCTCATTGAAAACTGCAACGGAAGCGATGATGAGGCGGATTGGTTGATTTTCCTATGGTAACGCATAAGACCCTGAGACTTCGCCGATACACTGCAAGCAACCTACCTGGAAGCACTGGGGACAAAGAAAGCAATGGGAAAAATTGTCAATGATTTCGTAATCAATGTCGCGACGGCCAACGGGACGGGGTCCCAATCATCAAATCTGATAATTCTCCACTCAATGTTCGAAATGGGGATTCCAGTCAGTGGAAAAAATCTCTTCCCAAGCAACATCTCAGGTTTGCCGACGTGGTTCATTATCCGAGTGAGCGATGAGGGGTACCAAGCCCCTGGAGATTACACCAACATCCAGGTTCTGATGAACAAGGACACCTGGATGAAGGACCTTGAGGGGTTAGAACCTGGAACCATAGTGGTCTACAACGAGGATGTCAAACTCCCGGTGGACAGGGACGACTGCGTCCTGCTGGGAATGCCGATGACGAAGATGGCTAGGAAAATCAACCCCAAGCTCGGGAGGCTGATTGCAAACATGTACTATGTAGGAGCAGTCGCCCACCTCCTAGGAATAGACGAGGATGCAATTGGAAAGGCCGTAAAAGCCCAGTTCAAAGGAAAGGAGAAAGCAGTTGAGTTGAACATGCAAGCAATCTCTGAAGGTAGGTCATTCGCAGAGGAGAACTGGGAATTCGAGTGCCAATTCTGCGTTGAGAGCAGGGAGAAGAATCCCGACTCTTTCCTAATCGAGGGGAATGAGGCAATTGCTCTTGGATCCATATACGGGGGTGTCAGCATGCTATCTTGGTACCCGATTACGCCTTCTTCCTCCCTTGCGGAGTCGATTATTGGATGGTTGCCAGAGCTTCGCAGTGATGGCGATGGAGGTAGCACTTGCGCCGTCATCCAGGCGGAAGACGAGCTAGCTGCAGCGGGTATGGTGCTTGGTGCTGGATGGGCCGGAGGCAGGGGTATGACTTGCACCAGTGGCCCGGGAATCTCTCTAATGTCCGAATTCATTGGTCTGTTCTACTTCTCCGAGGTCCCTGGGGTAATTTGGGATGTTAACAGAGTGGGGCCTTCTACTGGATTGCCGACCAGGACCCAACAGGGGGATCTTTCGATGCTCTACGAGGCGAGCCATGGAGATACCCAGCACATCGTAATAATCCCCGGGACTGTTGACGAGTGTTTCGAATTCGGTTGGAGGGCCTTCGACTATGCCGAGAGGTTCCAGACCATGGTATTCGGATTCAATGACCTAGACTTGGGCATGAACCGGTGGGTGACATCTGGCTTCAATTACCCAGATAAGCCCATGGACAGAGGAAAGGTCATCAGAAGCCAGGAGGAGTTGGATTCGATTGCAAATTACGGCAGGTACCGGGATGTCGATGGCGACGGCATAGCATACAGGACATTACCGGGCAGTGGCCTAGACCCAATTCTGTACAGAGGAACGGGTCATGACGAGGATGGGGTATACTCGGAAGACCCCCAGGTGTACCACGAAGCAATGGCGAGATTGAAGAGGAAGATCGATGGTGCAAGGGAGCACCTGCCTGAACCCGTGATTAGAGAGGAGGAGAACAAGGAACTGGGTGTTATTTTCTATGGTTCCATGGAGAATACAATCGTCGAGATAGACGACATGCTGGAAGAGAGCGGACTTTCTGTGAGCACATGCAGGGTCAGGGCCCTTCCCCTCCACTCAGAGGTGGAGAATTTCGTTAGAAGGCACGAGAGGACGATTGTCCTCGAGATAAACCGTGATGGTCAGCTATTCGGAATCATACGCAAGGAGTTCCCCGTTGATTTGATACCGAAGATACACAGCGTTGCACACAGCGATGGAATGCCACCAAGGGCAAGGGTATATTCCGATATGATTCTAGAAGTTCTGAAGGAGGTGTCTTGATGGTCAGGCTGAACGTACTAGAGCTGGAAAAATCAGAATACACCGGTGGCAAGTCGTCGTTGTGCCCTGGGTGTGGACATGACCAGATCTCGAATAACATAATCCAAGCAGCCTGGGAGAATGGGATTCAACCAGAGAAAATAGCGAAGATGAGCGGGATTGGATGCTCCTCCAAGACCCCGGCTTACTTCCTCGGGAAGAGCCACGGATTCAACACCGTACATGGGAGGATGCCATCGGTAACCACCGGGGCGAACATGGTGAACAAGGACCTGAGCTTCTTGGCGGTGTCTGGCGATGGGGATACTGCGAGCATAGGCATAGGGCAGTTCATTCACGCCATCAGGAGGAACCTGGATATGGTCTACATAGTGGAAAACAACGGCGTCTACGGCCTCACGAAGGGTCAGTACAGCGCCACCGTCGAGAAAGGATCGAAGAAGAAGAAAGGGAGCGTCAACCAACAAGCACCTATTGACCTCTGTGCGATGGCAATCAACCTAGGATGCAGTTTCGTAGCCCGATCGTTCTCAGGAAGCAAGAAGCAGTTGACTGCACTAATGAGAGCAGCGATGAGCCACAGGGGGATGGCATTCATTGACATCATCTCCCCGTGCGTGACCTTCGCCAACAACGACGAGTCCTACAGGTCCTACAACTACGTGAAGGCGAATGACGAGGTACTACACATCCTGGACTACATCCCCCACTTCTCCCCACTAGAGGAGGTGGAGGTCCCAGAAGGCGAGTTCAGAGAGGTGAATCTGTTCGACGGCTCGACCTTGAGGCTAGAGACCGTGGCGGCGGACCACGATTACACGGATGCTGTCTCCGCATTGAGCGCCATACACAAGTCGGAGAAGGCTGGAAGTCATGTGACAGGGCTTCTCTACTACGACGATGACGTGCCGACCGCAACGGACACGCTGGGTCTGAGCGAAACGCCCCTAGTGGACCTCTCCGAGGACCTCCTGCGACCCAGCGAGGACAGTCTGGAGAAGGTTAATGCCGGATTCAGGTCATGAGTACTAAGTTCTGATTGCTCGGTTTTCTTGAAATATCCGGGCCTTGTCCGTGTTACACCAGTCCCTTGGTGTAGCGGTCCATCATATGGCACTCTGGATGCCATGACCCTGGTTCGAATCCGGGAGGGACTACCAATATAGATCCGCTAGACGTACTGGTAGAGAAGCTGAGAGACCCAGCTGACCATCATGATGATCATGAACCAACCCAAGGCGAGTTTTGCGATCCTAGTGGGTTTCTTCTTTGGAGGGAAGGGGTCAATTCCGGCTTCGAGGGCCTGTGAGATAATCTCTAACTCCTCCTCGATCGTCTCGGGGGGTCTCATCATCTCACTTCTCCAGAATGAAAGTTCCACCTGAGGCAGAGATTTGCCCCCTTGGTGCGAAGCACATGCGTTGCGAAGGCTAGCATGATTATTCAATGGTTATCGTAGCGAGGTTGAAGCATCGAATCCCTTCGAGCACCCATGGACGAATTGCCGGAGGGGCTCTCGCTACCCCCATTCGAGGCACGTCCACACATCCCCTCTGCATCCGTGATGCTAAGCAGAGTGAGGGAGGAGGGGTACGAGGTACTGATGGGCCACAGGAGTTCGGAGCTACCTGCATTCCCAGACCTCTGGTCATTCCCAGGAGGGGGGGTTAGCAGAGTCGATAGGGAATCTGCTGAAAGCCATCCAGAGTGGTTGTCTGAGATAGGAGAAGCCAGGCTCTCTGTATTCACCCTCCTCAGGGAGATGGTGGAGGAAGTGGGAATCTCACCCGACGGAAAGGGAGGTTTCCTAGAGGTGGACGACGAGGTTCGAGAGATCGTCTGCAAGGACAAGTCCGGATGGCTGGAGGTCGCAGAGTCAGGTATGATTTCCACTGATGGTTTCGAATGCGAAATAATCACAGAGAGGATCACCCCTCCCCAGTCGCCTACAAGATTCCACAACCTATTCTTTCACGTTTCCCTGGGAGATTCAGGAGTGGAGCCGTCATTCCCACCTGGAAGGAGCGAGTTCGATGAGTTTCGCTGGTGGAGGCCGGAAGAGATCGTCGATTCGTGGGAGAGGAACAAGTTGCATGTTCCGCCCCCGATATTGACCATATTCAGGGACTTGCTAGAGATAATGGAAGAAATGGACATGGTTTCTGCCTGTGCGGAGATGGCCGAAGACCCCCCATCAGGGCCTCATAGATTCGAGTATGGGCCTGGGGTGGAGTGCATCCTGATACCTACGAATACCCTGCCTCCGTCCACACACACAAACTGCTTCGTTCTTGGTGAGAGGGGTGGGCAGAGGGCGATTGTTGATCCTGCAATCAGAGACGAAGAGGGGTTCATTCTGCTAAAGGACAAGGTGGAGGAGATCAGGCGAGATGGGAGCGACATCCTGTGCACCATCTTCACTCACAGGCACCAAGACCACTTAGGAGACATGAATCTGATATCCCAGATTTACCAAGCTCCAGTTTGGGCTAGCGAAGAGACGCTTTCGGCCCTCCCGGAGATTCCGGGAGCTAGGAAACTCAGCGAGGGGGGCATCGTGTCCGTAGATGGGCCCAGTGGGAGGTCGGACTGGAAGGTTCTGGAGACGCCCGGCCACTGCCCCGGACAGATCTGCCTAGTGGGTGAGCCGGGAGTCGTGGCAGCGGACAACTGCACAATGGTGGGCACCATACTGGTGCCATCGGGCGACGGGGACATGGGGGCCTACATCTCAGGCCTGGAGAGGCTTAGAGACCTTAGGCCACATACTCTCTTCGCAGGCCACGGACCCCTGATTCCAAACCCGGAGAGGACGCTGACCCAGTACATAGAGCATAGGAAGGCCAGGCACGCCAAGGTCCTGGAAGCAGTGAGATCCGGATGCTCGACCCTTCGAGAGATTGCCAGTTCCGCATACTCGGACACCCCCGGGGCCAATCCGGCTCTAGCTGGGGATCAGGCCCTTTCGCACCTGAAGGAATTGATCCGAACGGGGGAAGTCAAGAGGACTGGTGGTGAATTCCATGTCTGAAAATCCCCTCGTCAAGGATCAAATCAAATCACAGGAACAAATAGATAGAGGAGGTATAATGTGAGAAGAGAAGTAGTGATCAGGCTTAACAGGCAAGGACAGTACATCGTCGATGGGCACATCAATAACGAACCAGTTAGATTTGTGGTGGATACCGGAGCTAATCGATGCTCGATGACTGATGAGAAGGCCGATGCAATTGGCCTGGATTGGAGGAATTGGAAAAGGTCGACATCTCACACTGCGGGAGGGCCGACTGAATCATGGTCTGGAACCCTCCACTCTGTTAGAGTTGGAGATATTGAAGTCACAACGGGAGTAAGAGGAGGGGTACTGCCAGACATGGATATAAGAAATGCTGATGCGCTCCTAGGAATGAGTTTCCTCAGTCAGATTGAATTCACGCAGGATGATGGGGTGTTAATACTACATGACGACACCGAGGATAAGATGGCCGAGGATATTTCAGACAGGTGGTGGGACAAAGAAGACCCAGACCCGAAGGAAGAAGTCGAGGAAATGATCAACCAGTCCGAGGTTAAAAGACTCAGAAGGGAGGAGGAGTTATCTCAAGCAGAGCACGAGGCTAAGCTGGCTGAATTAGAAAGGAGGGAGGCCGATGCAAAGGGGACACCACCCCCAGTGGTAGTATCCGAAGATCCAGTAGGAATGGGGAATGATGGAGGTGTCCTTGGTCTTTGGTGGCTTTCACCTGGAGAAGCGGTTTCGATTGGATTAGCAGGAATGCTAACACTATTCTTCTTCGGGATGGGGAGTCTTGTCGCTGCTGGAGAACCCGAGTGGGCGACGACCGAAGGCACGATCCTGAATAGCGAACATGGGTGGGAAGTATGGGAGACTTGCGATGATTACGAGTGTTGGGACGAGATAGAATGCTACGCATACGTGGACTATTCCTACAGAGTAAATGAGATCGAGTATGTCAAGATTGACGTCTACCAAGACATGTGGATTGATTATGACTATCAGGGAGCGGAATTCGACTGTGCCGACCATGTGGAGATAGACAGATTCCCAGTCGGAGGATTTGTTCAGGTATGGTTCGACGTCGAAACCCCCGGAGATTCGGAATTGAATGATCCCCTTTCCAGTAGCATAATCATATTCTTCTGCTGCATGCCGGTTTTCCTACTCATCCTAGTGGTTACTCTGGTAAATGCAAGGTTCAGCAACGGTCCCAAGTACTCCGAAGTATCAGCAGTTCCGGGCCAACCGGGGCATTCAGTTGTCCACCACCATCACGGAGGCGGGGGATGGGGTTCAGGGAACTTCTTCTTCTTTGGCGGAGTAAGAGGTGGAAGAGGCGGGAGGCGTCACTTCAGAAGGAAGGTTTCAGGCGGTGGTCGCAGCAGAGGCGGTGGCGGCGGTCGCAGCAGAGGCGGCGGCCGGAGAAGGTGACTCCACAGAATGGAGAACCCTGAAATCTAGGGATGGAATCTCGTTATCATGGAAGGTCTTTGGAACGGTCCTCCGGTTCTGGATGGGCATGTCGCTGATGAGCATTGGATCGAAGTGGAGTCGGGAGTCTCGATTAGGGTACTGGTCTGGGATGCAGAGGAGTCGGGCCCGGATTCCGGAACCGTGGTGATGGTCCCAGGATGGGGTTCCCTCTTCGAGGGGTGGCGCCCATTAGTCACTGAATGGGTAAAGAGCAGACATCTGATCTACATCGAGACCAGGGAGAAGGCCAGTTCGAAATTCAACAGGAGAATTTCAAAGGATGACTTCTCCATCGAAAGGCATTCGAAAGACATCGCAGCCGTTCTCGAGGCCTTGGACGTCGATCGGACGAATATTGACTGGTACTCTTCGTCACTTGGCTCGACCCTCCTTATCGATGCGTTCGAGAAGGGAGATTTGGGTGGCAGGAGTTCTGTCCTCCTTGCTCCGAACCCGGACTTCAAATTCCCACTCTGGTCTAGGATGATCATCTACTCGCCGCTCCCCCTGGTGGCTTTCCGAAAGATGGTTGGTTTCGTGGCCTGGGTGGTGAACAGGAGGACTAAGGAAGAGGGTCAGAAGGTTCGTTATCGCAGAGCTCTGCTAGCTCAAGACGTCCCGCGTATGCTCCTCTCCGCTAGATGGAACCTCGGATACAGCCTTCCTGAAGACCTATCGCACATAGAAGTCCCATGTGCAGTTATGACTGCCACTTCGGATACCCTGCATGACTTCGACAAGGTCCAGAGAATCGCAGATGCAATTCCAAATTGCAGGATGATAAAGGTCCCTTCGAACCAGTACGCTCACGAGCCGGATGTCCTAGGGGAAATACGAGAATTCCACTCGACCCTACCTTGAGTGCCGGATCTCCTCTATCGATTCCCTGATGAAGGGCGTCGTTCCGGACGATATTGAGAATCATGCGGAACCAGTCATCCTCTTTCGAAATCGCGCGAATAGTGCGAGAGATGTCGGACATGGTCGGTGCGAGAGTTAGGAAGGCATACCAACCGCACTACGAACAGATAGTTCTGCGTCTGAACAGGAAGGGGGAGCCATCTACAGATCTAGTAATTGTGAGGGGGCTGAGGGCATACGCATCGAACAGGGATAGGCCGATGCCGACCCAACCCTCGCAGTTCGCAATGATTCTGAGGAAGCACCTCAACAACTCCAGGTTGATCGGGGTCGAGCAATTCGGATTCGACAGGGTGATTCGTTTGGAATTCGAGCATGGCAGGGGTCGTCTAAGTCTAGTGATAGAGCTGTTCCGAGATGGTAACGTCGTGCTTCTCGATGAGGACGGGGTAATCGTCCGTCCGCTCACACATGCCAAATACGCCAGTCGTTCACTGAAGAAGGGAGAGAACTACTCACCTCCTCCCGAGGCAGTTGATCCAAGGAATCTGGATAGGGGTTCCCTTGATGGGATCCTAGATGGCAGCGATCATGCCCTAATCAGGACCCTAGCCTCTAGGGCGAACCTTGGCAGAGTGTACGGAAGTGCGGTATGCTCCATCTCTGGCATAGACGAGGGTGCGCAATCTGATTCTCTTACCACTGAACAGAGGGATTCGCTCGAGTCTGCATTGAAGGAAATGCTAGGAGACTTAGATGGCGGAGAGGGAGGGAACATCTGGCTTTCCAATAAGGAATCCAAGACATCTTGGATGGATGCCGACAACGAGTCGGAGAGAGACTCGGCAGCGGCTGGGATCATCGAGTTCTCCCCGATCAACCTGCCATCGATGGACGAGGAAAAGAGAGTAGTCGTCAGCAGCCTCTCCCTGGTCTACGATTTCATATTCGGTTCTCATGATGCTGCAGCGTTCATCCGTAGAGAGGAGGAGAAATTGATCGAGACCGGTGAACGCGCCGAAGACGAAAGTTCGAAGTTGTCGAGAAGGGCCTCCCAACAGGAGAAAGCGATAGAGAGATTCAACCAGAGGGCGATAATCACACAGGAGCTTGGCAAGTCGATTCAAGATAACTGGGAGCATGTGGATTCGATTTTGGCTCAGCTTAGTGCTGCGGTGGAAGAGAAAGGCTGGCAGGATGTTGCAGAAATTGCCCATGAGGTTGTTTGGGTAGACAGTTTGGACCCCTCAAAACATACCGTTGTTGCATACCTTCCAGATGAGGATGGTGAGCCAGGGGCCAAAGTCACCCTAGAGGCCTCCAAGACCGTGCACCAGAATGCGCAGAGGTACTTCGAAGAGGCACGAACCCAGAAGAACAAGGCAAAGGGAGCGCAAGAGGCTCTGGAGAAGACTAAGAGATCCAGGAAGACTGCAGAGAAGAAAGCCGCCAAAGAGGCAGCATCTGGAAGACTCAAAGGAAGGAAGAGAGCCAGAAGATTCTGGTTCGAGAAGTACCGCTGGGCGATAGTATCTGGAGGGCATCTGCTGATTGGGGGGAAAGATGCCAAGGGAAACGACGTGTTGGTCAGGAAGCATCTCTCGGCTAGTGACCTTTACTTCCATGCCGATCTACACGGCGCACCCTCATGCTCACTGAAACTCAAAGATGGTCTGATTCCGAGCAAATCGCAGCAGGGAATCGTCCCAGAAGGTGTGGCATCACTACAGATTTCTCAGACTCTCGGAGAGGGATTGGAAGATGCACGTGAATTGGAGGATTCGGTAATCTCTGAAGCTGCTCAGATCTCTGTGTGCTGGTCAAGGGCTTGGGGCAGCGGTGGTGCTGCAGCTACTGCTTTCCATGCCAGATCGAGTCAAGTTTCCAAGACTACAGAGACAGGGGAGTCTCTAGCAAGAGGATCATTCGTAGTAAGAGGAGAGAGGAGTTGGCATCGGAATACCCCCCTAGAGATTGCAATCGGATTGGTGGTAGTGAACGGTGTCCCTCTCCCCATTTCTGGAGTTCCCAAGGTAATCTCGGAGATGTGCGAAAGGTGGGCTAGGATAGTTCCGGGCATGGAAAAGAAGGACAACGTCGCCAACAGAATCTCGAAATCAACGGGGCTGGCGCAGGATGACGTTCTTGCCTGCCTCCCCCCGGGTGGGTGCTCGGTAGATGACCACGGGCTAATTCAGCCCTGATGTCTAGACTTCCACTCCGGGGCAGTGATCGCATAGAGAGAACTGTCCGTGAAGTGGTCATACAACCACTCCCTATCCTTTGAGATCCCCTCTAACCTCATTCCTAGTCTCTCTGCAATGGCTCGGCTAGGGTAGTTCTCTACTGCTGCTTCGATAACTGACCTGTGGAGCTTAAGATCATCGAAGCAGTGATCCATCAGCCTGGAGCAAGCCTTGGTGATTATTCCCCGGCCAGCCGAGGACTGAGAAACCCAGTACCCCAATCCAAAACTCCTGTTATGGTAATCCACCCAATTCATGCTAATCACTCCCACTATTTCTCCGGATTGACGGATAAGGTAGAAACGAAAATCGTCGGGATTCGGCTCGGAGAGGCTCCTGATCATTGCAACCTCGTCATCGACTGAATTGACGTCATCCAACCAAGGGAGCCACTCCCTCAGGTATGCTCGGTTTTCATCCACCAAGTTGAACAGCTCTAGCGCGTCACCCTCCATCGGAACTGAGATTTCCAATCCTTCCTCTACCAGCAGTGATTTTGCAGGTTCGGGACGAGGGGCGTCTGGGTCTTCAGGCCAACCCATTGGTTCAGACATCAACATAGCCACACATTGGGGCGTTATAGTAGTTCTAATTCGGCGGCAACGCTTCAAGTGGGCTGCCTCATGCGAGGCTATGAGCGGAAGAGGGGAGTCTGGCAACTGGACCTATGGGGACTATCTGCAACTGCACGAATTATTGGATTTGCAAGGAGATGACAGGGGCGTTTCTTCCGATGAGATGCACTTCATCATCGTCCACCAGACATTTGAGTTGTGGTTCAAGCAGATCATTAGAGAGCTGTCTGAGACCAGGGATATTCTAGCACAGGTTCCAGTGCCCGAAGACGACATTCCTCGTGCAGTCGATCATTTGGCAAGAACTACTGAGATTTTCCGATTGATGGCAAATCAGTGGACAGTCCTAGAGACTCTCACTCCACAAGGATTCCTGGCTTTCAGGGATGGTTTGGGAACTGCCTCTGGCTTCGAATCATTCCAGATGCGGGAGTTCGAGTCCCTACTTGGGTTGGAAACAGAAGACCGAATGTTTGGGATGGATCCGATTAAGACATTCAGAAAGCTAGCCGAGAGAGGAGGGAAGGACAAAGAGGTCCTAGAAAGGCTAGAGGCACGGCAAGGGGATGTGTCCCTCTATGAGTCTCTGATGAGATGGATGGAACGAACTCCAATCATGGGATCAAATTTCGAGAGTGAGGGTGACGAAGGGGCAGTTAGGGATTATGTCAATTCACACTTAGCGGCACACCTCCAGATGGGGAATGAAACCCTGGAGAGAATGTCCGGGATGGACGGAGATGGTTCAACTAGGATGAAGGAGAGATTGGATGTTGCACAGGAGTCTGCGACTTCTTTCCTAATTCCAGATGGAGAGGTGAGTCGTGGTCGTGCCGGACTCCTATTCATCGAGTCGTATCGAGAGTTGCCCCTTCTCACCTGGCCTAGGAAACTAATCGATGCATTCGTAGAACTCGAAGAGTCGATGGCAAAGTGGAGGCATGACCATGCACGTATGGTCGAGAGGATCATCGGGAAGAGGACAGGCACAGGTGGAACCAGCGGAGTAGACTATCTGGATGCCACTGCACGATACAGAATTTTCAAGGATCTTTGGGAAGTTAGGACTATACTAGTGAAGCCGCAGAATAGGCCTGATTTGCTTAATGCAGATTTTTACGGATACACTGTTGATTCGTGAATCATGAGGATGAGTCAGCATCGTGTCATTGAAGGCTAGGTCGTCAGTCGAACGGGTATGCCTGTTCCGGTCATATGTGCCTATGCCCGGACCCCGATAGGCAAGTTCAGAGGCTCACTTTCAGATTACAGCGCAGTAGACCTTGGTATTCTGACCGTAAAGGAACTCTTGGACCGCGCGAACATCAACCCCGGGATGGGGATTGTTGACCAGGTATACATGGGACATGTCCTACAAGCAGGATGTGGGCAGGCTCCGGCTCGTCAGGTTGCTATTGGGGCCGGAATGCCAGTTACCACTCCCTGTACGACAATCAACAAAGTTTGCGGATCAAGTCTGAAGGCGGCAATGATCGCTGCTACAGAAATCAGAGCAGGGGTATCCAGAGTTGTGGTTGCCGGTGGGATGGAGTCAATGAGCAATGCTCCTCACTTAGCAAGGGATGTGAAGAAAGGGGAAGACGTCTCGTTTTCCTCTCTTGAATCAGTATTGATGGAAGATGGATTGAGGGATGCATTCTCTGGAGAGTCTATGGGAAATACGGGAGAGACAGTTGCGGAGGAACATGGGATCAGCAGATCTGATTCGGACAAGTTCTCTGTACGATCACATACCCTTGCCAACAACGCTTGGGAAGAGGGTTGGTTCGACAGAGAGGTTTTTCCAGTTGGATCACTAAAAAGGGATGAGGGGATTCGACCGGAGACTAACGAAGAAGCACTTTCTGACCTAAGAGCTGTTTTCTCGAAAGGAGGTCAGGTTACAGCAGGAAATGCCAGTCAAGTATCCGATGGCGCCTCTGCTGTCCTCATTGCTTCCGAAGAGGCGGCGGCGGAACTTGGATTGCCAGTATTGGCTAGAATCGTGGAATATGCCACCTCGGGAGTCGAGGCAAGTAGAGTGATGTCCGCGCCAATACCAACGGTGAATAAGCTTCTAGAGAAATCGGGAAGAACGATGGGGGAGATTGACGTTCTGGAGCACAACGAGGCATTCGCCTCAGCGTCTTGTGCCATCAGGAAGTCACTGGAAGTTCCCGACGATTCCTTCAACCCACACGGTGGCGCCATAGCAATCGGACACCCTCTCGGGGCAACTGGGACTAGATGTCTGATGACTCTGGTAAATGCAATGAGTAGAACTGGGGGGAAAAGGGGGATTGTGACTGTTTGTCTGGGTGGAGGGAACGCTGTAGCCATGATGGTTGAGGCCCCATAGTCGTCAAATCATTCTCAGAGTGGAGTCATAGACCTTATTTGGGGGTCTCCGGTCGACCGCCCCGATGGTTGAGCCAGTAAGAGCACACACACGCTTCGAAAAGGCCAGAATTATTGGTGCCAGAGCGCTTCAGATTAGCATGGGAGCACCGCTCTTCGTTACCGAGGACGAATTGCGCGAAAAGTACAGCAGAGAGTTGATTCAACTCTATGGTGTCGATGATGCCAAGGAGAAGGTAGTTCTTGATCCGATGAAGATCGCGACACTGGAGTATGAGCAGAATAAGATTCCAATCGACGTCGACCCGCACGAAGAGTGAAGCGGAGCACCCCTTACAGGGAGCGATAGAATTTGACTAACTGGAAGGTTTCGAAGACCCTCACGGCGTGGCTGTTGGGATTGACAATTGTCGTAATCGGCTTAGGAGGTTTGATTCGAATCTATGATGCGGGAGAGTCTTGTCCGGACTGGCCATTATGTTTCGGTACATTGGGTTTCGATGTCTCGGAGGAGGAGCAAGAGGCATGGTGGGCTGAGAATCCCGAGGAGGTCGACTCACGTGGTTCTGGACATCGATACTCGACGTTCCAAATATTCACAGAATGGTTCCATAGATTCCTTGCCGGGGCATTTCTAGGTCCTCTGGTTCTTCTGAACTGGTATCTACTAAGGAGGAATGAAGATCCAAGCAAGGATGTCAGGTTCGCTTCCACTTTGACGGTGATTCTAATCATCTGGCAGGGCGCAATTGGGTGGTTGACAGTTGAAATGGACAACTTGCACTGGAGTGTTGCACTTCACCTAAGCTCTGCATTAGCATTCACAATTAGCATGTTTTGGCTATGGTTGACTATCACAAGGGCAGAGGAAGGAGTTCCTGGTTGGTTAGATATCGGGCATGGAATCTCAAGCAGGTGGCGAAACAGGGTTACTTGGTTGTCAATCGGAGCATTCATCTCGATCTTCTCTGGAACATTCGTGTCCACCACCCCAGGTGCTAATCTAGGATGCGGAGTGGATGGAATGCCGGGCTCATGGCCTCTTTGCGGAGGTAATCTGGTGGATTCAGTAGAAGACGTAGTATTGCAGTCGCAGATGATTCATAGATGGTTAGTTGGTGTGATGCTGATTGCAATGTGTTCGGCCTCCTACCTAGTCTGGAAGGAGTCCGGGGATGGTTCCGACCATATTCTGAGGAATTGGATTTGGGCCTCAACCGGGCTCTTCGTTACTAATGCGACAATTGGTGCTATTTACGTAATCTCCTGGGACCTGGAAGAAGGGTTCTTTGAGTTACTTTCATTGGTTCACCTTATGCTGGCTTCGCTGACCTTCCTTGCAATGGCAACTGCTTGGGTTGGGTGTGCGATTACCACGGAGGAGGTTGTATGATTTCGTCAACAATGGCAGACTACTTCTCATTGACGAAGCCGAGAGTTGTCATCCTACTACAGATTACTGCTATATGCGCAGTGATTGTTCATGACTCGCTAGAGGGGAGCCTCTCGGAAGGGTCGGCTGAAACTATGGTAGTTGTTCTGATTGGGGGTTATCTCACAGCCGGGGGGGCCAACGCGATCAATATGTGGTACGACAGGGATATCGATCCAATGATGAGGCGTACTGCAAACAGGGCCATTCCCTCGGGCAAGGTAAGTGCTGAATCGGCTCTAGCTTTCGGGATCTCGATATCCTCCTTGGGGGTTGCATGGTTCTATTTGATGTCCAATGAGGTCGCTGCCTTCTGGTCAGCATTCAGCATTCTTTTCTATGTCCTTGTTTACAGCATGTGGCTGAAAAGAAGTACACCACAGAATATTGTCATCGGAGGTATCGCGGGCTCAACCCCGCCGGTAATCGGGTGGGCGGCTAGTGTGGAAGGTCTCGCCATCTCCAATATTTCTCTGGGGGCGTCAATTGAATCCCTATTCGACCTTGGAAGTTCAATGCCTTGGTTCATGTTCATTCTGATTTTCCTATGGACTCCCCCGCACTTCTGGGCTCTTGCCCTATACAGGTCAAAAGAATACGCGGAGGTAGGCGTCCCAATGTTGCCCAACGTGAAAGGTCCAGAACGAACAATTATCGAGATGAAGGTGTATTCGGTTCTGCTAATCCTACTCTCATTTATCGCACCTCTGTCATTTGGAGAGATTGAAATATATGAGGAGGGTTACCATGTTCTCAGTTGGACGATACTTGGGCTAAGCTTCTGGTACGCATCCACGGTTTGGAGGATCGACATTTCGGAAATTCCAGACGATTCGGGGAGAATTGCCAGTGCAGCAAACTCATTCTTTTTTTCTATGCTTTATCTTGCACTAATGTTCGTAGTCCTCGTTACAGGTAGTTTTGGACAATTAGGAACTGGGTTTGGAGCGATGATTTCCTTGGCTTTCATTGGGAGGGCCGAATTCAAAGTGAGTTCATAGTCCCCGATGGCTTCAAACACCGAGCGTACCATGGGAGGGCAGGGGTGAGACAGTGGAAGAGCATGACCTAATCTATGACTGGAATTCTATTGACTACTCCATTGATAGAGACGAGTCGAATCACCCGCATGAGTTGTGGTTTGACGATGAAACTCTCAGAGACGGTCTGCAGAGTCCAAGTGCCAGAAACCCTTCCATCGAACAGAAGATAGAATTGATTGACTACATGGAGAGTCTTGGGATTCAGAAGGTAGATCTTGGGCTTCCCGGTGCGGGTCCTTTCCATGTCAATCACATCGATGCGATGCTGAAGCACATGGGCGATAGGGACTACAGTCTGAGACCTGGATGCGCGGTTAGGACTTTGGTCTCCGATATTGAGCCACTCGTTGACTTGCAAGCAAAACACGAGACGCAAATCCAGGCTAGTGCCTTTCTTGGGACAAGTCCGATTAGACAGTTTGCTGAGGGATGGACGATGGACAAGATTATCTCCACCGCGGAAAGGGCAGTCACCTTCGCTGTTGACAACGACATTCCAGTGATGTTCGTCACTGAGGACACTACTAGGAGCAAGCCGGAGGAAATCAAGGAAGTCTACTCAAGGGCTATCGAATTAGGTGCCGATAGGATTTGCGTTTGTGACACCTGCGGGCATGTAACTCCTAATGGGGTTAGGAAGCTCCTAGGATTCATTCAGGACGAGGTTATTCCAGACTCGGGAGTGAAGAGAAGGGACATCGAGGTAAACTGGCACGGACATCAAGACAGGGGGCTCGGAGTGGCTAACAATCTAGCTGCCTACGAGGCCGGTGCCGACGTAATCCATGGAACGGCCCTAGGAGTAGGGGAAAGAGCTGGGAATGCCCCGCTCGACCAAACTCTGGTAAACCTGAGTCTTATGGGAGTAATCAAGAATGACCTGACAATGCTGAATGAGTACACAAGGAAGGCACACGAATACGTTGAAGTCGCTCTACCTCACAATTACCCGGTATTCGGCGAGGATGCTTTCGAAACTGGTACTGGAGTTCACGCATCGGCTGTCATCAAGGCGATGAACAAAGGTGACAACTGGCTTGCTGATCGAGTCTACTCCGGAGTTCCTGCTGGTGATTTCGGTCTTCAACAGGTCATCAGGATAGGTCACATGAGCGGCCGGTCGAATGTGATTCACTGGCTGGAGAGGAATGGGTACGCAGCCGAAGACGGTCTGGTTGCACATGTGTTTGAGGTGGCGAAGAGTCAGAGGAGAATGATGACGGATGATGAAGTCCACTCTGCGATATCTGAGTTCAGGGGAGAATAGGTAACAATTGGGATCTTCGTCAATTTTTCCAGTGGGGAAGCCCCAGCACCATATTGTAACCTTGATAGTCAACTAGCAACGAAACCGAACGGCTATATTCTCCAGATTCCCGAGATGGGTTGTGAGAGTCGCATCCTTGATTATCGTGATAATGGTTTTCGCACCATTTGGTCAGGCTTTGGCAGAGGTAGAAGGCGAGGATTCCGCTCCTATCGTTGTTAATGATGTAATGCAATCCTATTCGAGAACAGTTCAGATAGCCTTCGAAAGGGTCTCTGACTTGAGTTTGTACCACGGAGATACTCTTGCTGGGGTTAATTCGTGGCTAGTAGTTTCAGGAGTGGCAATGGAAAATCACCACAATACAGAAGCGCATCCTGATGAAATCGAGCCATTGGCGCTTCTCAAGGGATCATATATCTGGACGTTTGATGATTCCAGATCTGCTCTGGGGGTTCTCAATAAGTCATTTGAGAAAGGTGAAATCGAGTCATTCTCTCCACTAATTGAGAGGACCTTCTCACCAAGATTCGAGCCCAATGACCCGTACTTCGATGATCAATGGCACCTAAACAACTCGGGGCAGACAAATGGGGAGGTCGGAGAGGATGCTAATGTAACGGGAGTCTGGGACTCATACAATGGTTCGGGAGTAGTAATCAGTGTGATTGACGATGGTGTGGAACATTCGCACCCTGATCTTTCTGACAACTACGTGTCAGTGCACTCCTACGACTGGTGTGGTGATGACGCTGACCCCGACCCCAACTCCTCCGATGGTCACGGGACAGCAGTAGCTGGGGTTGCGGCTGGAACCGGGAATAACTCAATTGGAGTTACAGGAGCTGCCTTTGGGGCCAGCATTGCGGGACACAGGCTAATCGCCTGTGGTTTTTCAGACTCTACTTCTGCTGATGCATTGAGCTATCACAATGGTGGAATAGACATCTACTCAAACTCTTGGGGCCCATTTGACTCTGGTAACATCCTCGATGGCCCGGGTCCGATAACTATCGCTGCAATTGAAGACTCCATTTACAATGGAAGATCTGGGCTTGGGAACATATACACATGGGCTGCAGGTAACGGACTGGATGCTGATGACAATTCTAACTACGATGGTTATTCCAACATTAGATACTCCATTGCAGTCGCAGCCATTACTCATTACGGAGAACAGTCTTGGTATTCCGAACCCGGTGCAAACATCTTGGTTACGGCTCACTCAAATGGGGGAATTCCACAAGGGAACTACGAGGGAATCACGACAACCGACATTACTGGTTCCGGTGGTTACGACGGTGGAGACATCACCCATGACTTTGGAGGAACATCTAGTGCTACCCCTCTGGTTTCCGGGGTCATTGCCCTGGTTCTTGAGGCAAATCCGGATTTGACTTGGAGAGACGTCCAGAATATCCTAGTCCATTCCTCAAGAAAGAACGATGCTAATGACTCATCTTGGAACATGAATGGAGCAGGTCACGACGTTTCCCACAAGTTCGGCTTCGGTGCAGTAGACGCTGGGGCAGCGGTTTCACTTGCGCATAATTGGAGCAGTAGCGGCGAAGAGAGCAATGCTAGCTTTGGCCCATACACCCCAAATACTGGAATTGACAATGGGCCTTCAACTTGGACTGAGTTTAATCTATCAGTACCAGTAGACTTGAGGTTAGAATCGATTGATGTGATTGTGGACATCACCCATGGTGCTAGAGGGGAGTTAGACATAGTCCTCCAATCCCCAAGTGGACACGAATCTTGGCTCGCAGAGGAACACACGGACAACAACGCGGACTACTCAAATTGGAGGTTCGGCACCGTACAGCACTGGGATGAGTCTTCACAAGGCGAATGGAAGTTGAAAGTTAGAGATGCCGTTTCTGGATCAAACTCGGGAACGGTTAATTCTTGGGAGGTGATTCTCCATGGAGTCGGGAATGTGACTGACTTTGACGGAGACGGATGGCCGGACTACAATGATGAAGATGATGATAACGATGGATGGAACGACACTGCTGAGCAGTCTTGCTCAACTGACCCCCTGGACAACTCCTCGACCCCAACGGACACTGACGATGACGGGGACTGCGACTTCCTGGACGACGATGACGATGGTGACGGGTTGAGTGATTACAACGAGACTCAGAATCACAAGACCAATCCATTGGATCCGGACACTGACGGGGATATCTTGAACGACTACGAAGAAATTGTGGTCTATGGCACCAATGCAATCAATCCGGACACTGACAATGAGGGCCTAGATGACTACGAAGAGGTGATTATTTACGGGACCAACCCTAACTCGGAAGATTCGGATGGTGATGGTTTGAATGACTACGATGAGGTTGTTAATTGGTTGTCTGACCCTCTCACATTTGACCCAGATAACGACTCAGATGAATACTATCACTTCATTGACTGCGACGATGATGATGCAAGTGTTAACCCCGGAATGCAGGAATTGCTAAACGGGAAGGATGACGATTGCGATGGATTAGAGGACGAGGGTTACAATGAATCTGACCAAGATGGTGACGGTTTGTCTGACTGGGATGAGTTCCATGTCCATGGAACCAGTCCAATTAATCCAGATTCAGATGACGATGGCATATCGGATGACCGGGAGGTTGAGGTGTATGGAAGCGATCCATTGACCGTGGATTTAGACAATGATGGGGACGGTGCCTATTGGTTCGAGGATTGCGATGATAATGACTCTAGTTTTGCTCCAGGGGTCCCAGAGATTCTAGATGGGATGGACAATGACTGTGATGAGGAAAGCGATGAGGACTTCTTATGGGTAGACTCGGATGGAGATGGCATAACTGACTACTCAGAGTTCCATTACTTCTCCACTGACCCGGGCAACGGGGACTCAGATGGTGATGGCCTGCCTGATGGAGTAGAGTTGAATGAGCTGATGTCGGATCCACTCGTTGCAGATCCTGATGCCGATCTCGATGGCTGGTATCACTTCCAGGACTGCGATGATAATGACTTCGAGAGAGCGCCGGAAAGACCAGAGGAGCTTGATGGGAAAGACAATGATTGCGACGAAGTTGTAGACGAGGATTTCTATGATATTGATACTGATGGGGACGGGTTATCTGACTACTCCGAGTACCACAACTATAGCACGATGTTCGACTCTGCCGATTCAGATCAAGATGGGGTGGACGATGGGACCGAGGTCTCTCGTGGGCTCTCAAGTCCTGTTTTGGCTGACTACGACAGGGACAATGACGGTTTCTACGAGTATGAAGACTGTGACGATTTTGTGGGAAGCACATTCCCTGGCGCTGTAGAACAGTGGAATGGAATTGACGATGATTGTGACGAGGTGAAAGACGAGTTAGTTAACAGGCTCGATCTAGTTCTTGCAAACTATGAGAAGTCGGGTGGAACAGTGTACCTAAGCAATGGTGAGATCTACGATGGACCCAATTCATACGAGGAAATGCCCGTGCATTGGGACTCTGCAAACGAGTCTTTTGGAATCTCTCTATCCGGAATCCAGTCATCGGTCGACGCAACCATCTCTTGGTCGATGAGTGGTTACTCTCTGGAAATGAATACTAGCGATAGTGGGAAGGAGATTCTGCTACTTCCCATCAATTGCAAGAATCCAATTAGCGATCTTCAGGTGCAAGTTTGCGATGAAGGAGCGTCGGTACAGAAGATTAGGGTCATTATCTCGGAAGGTGAGTACGTAACAGAGATTGAATGGAGCGTTATGGTGTCGACTTGGTTCGAGCCGGAATCAGAGAACAGGTTCTTAGCGGCCATTTCAAGTCCTGCTGGCATAATCGGAATAATCGTTCTTCTAATCAGCCTAACCGGTGGTGGAGCATTAATTGGAGCCAGGATTTCTCGATCCAGGGAACTGCAAGAGGCACTGGAGGCATATGGGGTGAGTCCGGAGAGATTGGCTATTCGTCCAGAGAATAAGGGCGTGGAGCTACCAGAGGCACCGAGCTTTGCATGGTCAAATGATGAAAAATGATGTCACTGTGGCCATTAAATAACCCAACGAAGAATGGGATTTCGAGGATGAAAATCACTCCTTAGGATTCATATTGTCTGACTGGGAGCGTCAAACGAGAGTAGGTATGAGCATTCGAAGTAAACTTGTTTCTGGGCTACTTCTTCGGCCAAGCAAATTCCTATATCGTATCTTTCGACCCTCTCCGAAGACACTCAGGTTGATTATCCACCCCATATCATCGGTTGCTAGTCTTCTTGCATCTCCTACTCTAAGGGCTACTTGTGAGAAAGAAGATTTTGATGGGGTTCCAGGGGTTGTTTTTCACCCCATTAAGGGCAGTGACTCACGAAGAGTCCTCGTATACTTGCATGGGGGTGGTTATTGCTGGGGTTCGTCGAAGAGCACACATCGGGTTGGGTTGTCTAACTTTGCCAGTATTTCTGGGATGTCGATATATTGCATTGAGTATAGATTGGCTCCAGAGAACCCATATCCAGCTGCACTTGAAGATGCGATTAAGGCTTGGAATAGCATCTCAAGAAGGTTTTCCGAATCAGATATCATTCTAGCAGGAGACTCGGCTGGCGGAGGTTTGAGTCTGGCACTGATGATGAGTATTCGTGACAACGGGGCCAGGATGCCGGATGCATCGATACTTTTCTCGCCCTGGACTGACCTTACATGTTCGTCAGAATCTTACAGCACCAGGGCCAAGTCTGAGCCGATGTTCCCAAAAGAAGCCCCGAAGGATCACGCTAGAAACTATGTCCCTGGGGAAATCGATGCTTCTATTCCAGAAATCTCTCCAGTGAATGGTAGTTTCATAGAATTTCCAAGGATGCTAATTCTAGTTGGGGATAGGGAGATTCTGCTTGACGACAGTAGGAGGGTATGTGACAAGGCATCTGAAGATGGAGTAGATGTGAGGATGGAAATCTGGCCGGATATGTTTCACGATTGGTGGCTGTTTGGATTATTAGTTCCTGAATCAAGAAAATGTCTCCAAAAGGCGACAAGATGGATTTATCTGAATGATGAATGAATTAACTAGGTCAACCTGTTCGGAATTGAATATGACTGACGAGAACATGTACTATCGAATGATGGGCAATACCGGTATTCAGGTCTCTGTCCTCTCATACGGGTTCTGGGCCACATACGGAATCAAGGACAGGCTATCCGGCGATGAGGGTGTTAAGACCGCTAAAGAACTGATGAGTATGGTTCGCAATAATGGGGTGAACTGCTTCGATCATGCAGAGGCTTACGGTAACCCAATCGGGGAGGCTGAGAGGATTTTCGGAATAGCACTGAAGGAACTCCATGAGGAGGACTCGGAACTATGGCGTCGCTCGGACTTGGTCATAACAACCAAGACATTCTGGGGAGGCTCCGGGGTAAACGAATCCGGTCTTTCAATGAAACACTGCAGAGAGGGTCTGGATGCATCACTATCTCGCCTACAGCTTGACTACGTGGACTTGCTTTTCTGCCATAGGCCAGACCCACACACTCCTACCTCAACCGTTGTAAGATCCATGACGCAGATGGTTCGCTCTGGAAGGGCCACTGCATGGGGAACCAGTGAGTGGTCCGCCCAGCAGATTACCGAGGCCTTTTGGATAGCCAGGAGCGAGGGGCTAGAACCACCTCAGTTCGAGCAACCACAGTACAATATGCTGCACCGGGATAGATTCGAGAACGAGTATTTTCCGATGTTCAACCCGCCGTACAATATAGGCACCACAATATGGAGTCCACTGAGGTCTGGTTTCCTTACGGGCAAGTACCTGGATGGGGTTCCAGATGACTCGAGAGCAACACAGGAGGGGTACGAATGGCTTCTAGAGGATCTAGAGGAAAGGAGGCGAAAGGGCGAGTTCGAAGTGGTGGCAAAACTCGTTGAATATGCGGACAAGGTAGATTGCTCGCCTGCTCAGCTTGCGCTTGCCTGGTGCTTGAAGAATCCAAACGTCTCGACCATCTTGATGGGGGCAACAACCTCTGCACAGATTGAGGACAACATGGGGTGCATAGATGTCGCCAAGAGACTGACCGATGATGACATGTCCGAACTGGATGGTATCCTAGGCAACAAGCCTGACCCCTGGATGGGACCGGGTGGCGTACCAGCAGTTCAGTCCGCCGGAACCAGGCAGTTGAAGACCCTCTGAGTACAATTCCTTCAGTTGTCTTCTTCTTCATCTGTGGAACCCGCTGGACCCCACTCCGCGTCGGGTGATCCTCCTGACCACTCTCCGAAGACGGCGATGTCCTCGATTTCCTCGTCCTCTCTCCATGGTGGCTCACCATCAGAACCGCTGATGATCAAACAACCCTCATCATCAAGCCTCCTCTTCAGAGTGGTGACGCCCCTCTTGACAGGAAGGAGATGGCCGATCGGAGATCCTGAATTTACGAATGGGTGAGTAGCTGAACTGATCAACAAGCCCCTGATGGGGGAGACGACGTCGTGCTGGGCCCCTGGGAGTTCGGGATCGGTGATTGTGGCCACGATCTCCCCTTCCTCGACGAAGCTCCCTGCAGGGGCAAGGACATCGAGGAGGCCGCCCTGATCGGATCTGATCCAAACTGATCCAGAAGCCAGAATCCTGAATCTGGGCTTGCTTGGGTATCCGGGCAGCATCCTAAGGCTCCTGAGAAGGTTGATTATGCCATACATGGAAATCTGAACAGACTCCGGGTCTGCCTCGTCCGAACCCCCTCCTTCGTAGGTGATGCAGGCGATGTCCTCCTGGTTGGCTACCCTGCGGAGCGATCCGCGAGGACCCTCGCTATCCAGGATTGTCTCGATTCCGAACGACCTTGCGATTCGATTGCTGCTTGCATGTGCGAGATTGGCTCTAATCTGCGGGATATTTGTCCTTCCCTTTGCTGCCGAGTGAAGATCGACAACATAGTCACTAGTTGAGATGAGTTTGCTCCAAAGCTTGTGAGCCACTCTAGAAGTGGTGTTGCTGTCTGGTTTCCCGGGAAAGCATCTGTTCAAATCCCTGCCATCAGGGAAGTCACGTATCATCCTCCTATATCCGGGAAGATTGACGATCGGGACGATTCGAATCGTACCAGCCAGAACACCAGCATCAATCACCCTATCTGGGCCCATGAAGTTGGGGCCACAGAGGTAAGTTAGGGCTAGAGGGCCAACTAATTCGTCCCCATGAATAGCCCCCAGAAGGGTCACTACGGGGCCAGGTCGGGAACCATGGATTACACTGATTGGGACTGGCCATGACTCGCCTATCTCAACATCTAGGAGATCATACTCCATATGCCTAATCGTACCAGGTTTGATCCTCTTCCTCATGAAGACATGATTCTTTGTTCCACCGTTACGAGACCACTTAGTTGGGCTCCCTCCCACCTCTCCCAATGCCTTTTCGATTTCCTTGCGTCTACGCATTGGAATCTGATTTGCTATCTTAATCGGAGCGAACCTTCTCTTCTTTGCACGAGGCGGTGGTTTCGTCTCGCGACTACTTGAAGGTGGGTCTCCTTTGGCTGAATCGTCCGCGCTCACTGTTAGCCCGAGGGATTCGCAAATTAATACAATACGCAAGACCGTTTTGGGAATATTCAATTTCAAAGAGGGTTTTCGAGGGTCATGGAGAGAGGGGGTGAGAAGTCTGTACAAGAGATTCATGCGCCGTCGAGCATATGCTTCGGCTGTGGCCCGTCCAACCAAGATGGATTGAAGATTAGATCATTCAGAGGGGAAAATGGACTTGAGATGGAGTTCGAACCAACTGAAGAACATCAAGCATTTCCAGGAATGATAAATGGGGGGATAATCGGGACCCTGCTTGACTGTCATGGAAACTGGACCGCAGCAATTGCTCTGATGGATCAAGCGGGTGCATCTGAGCCCCCCTGCACAGTCACTGCTTCCTACAGCATCAAACTCAGAAGGCCAACTCCCTTCGGCGTCACCCTTAGTGTAACCGGAGAAATAGTCGAAATTGGAGAAGGCCGAGCAAATGTGAAGATGTCTCTTTCTGCGGATGGGAAGTTATGTGCTACAGGAGAGGGGCTATTCGTCGCTGTGAAAGAGGGCCATCCCGCCTTCCACAGATGGAACTGATGCTCTCTCGGCATCCTTTAGAACGGCCGAATTGAAGTCCCCCCATGGAAGACCAGGGGGAGGGTGATATGGTTGACCTCGAGGAGTTCCAAATCGACGAACGTCTGAAGAAGATGCTTCAGGAAAATTGGGGGATAAGTCAATTATTCCCCCCGCAAGCAAGGGCTCTCCCAAATTCCCTTGATGGGAGGAATCTGATGCTCGCGATACCAACAGCTAGTGGGAAGTCGCTTGTGGCCCATATCACATTGGCACACAGGTTGTCTAACGATTTGAAGGGGATGAGGGGGGTTTACATTGTCCCCCTCAAGGCTCTTGCTTCGGAGAAATTCAGCGAATTGAGTGAAATCTGCAACAGCGTTGACCTGAAGGTGGGGCTCTCGATTGGAGATAGGAGCAGTGAGAATAATTTCGTTGAAGACTCGGACATACTGGTTTGTACCAGTGAGAAGCTAGACTCGATGCTTCGTTCGAATCCTTCTCTGATGGATGACATTGGGATAGTAGTTGCTGATGAGTTCCACCTATTGCAAGAACCAAGCAGGGGTCCGACATTGGAGATATTACTGTCTAGGATTAGGTACAGAGTTGAAGGGGCGCAAATACTAGCCCTATCGGCAACAGTGGGAAATGCAAGTGAGTTGGCAGAATGGTTGGAAGCCGACCTAGTAAAGTCTGAATGGCGACCAATCGCCCTATACTCAGGCACTCTGACTGGCTTGGATCTTAGATACCACTCAGTAGAAAGTCCCGGTGGGGATTTTTCTCTACCTGAGTCGAAGCGGCTTGATGGCGGGGTGAACAAGAACCTCCATTCTGTTCTGGATGACACGATGGATATGGATAAGCAGATGCTGGTTTTCGTGGCTTCGAGATCCTCGGCGCAGAAGGAAGCAAGGGAGCTCTCAAAGCATGTAAAATCCAAAGTAGCTGCGGGGGACCAGAAGTTCTCAGATTCAATTACCGATTCTTGGAGCGAAATGGCAAATTCACTGTCTGCAAGAGAGGGTGTTTCAGTCACTGCAAAGGCCCTAGCAAACGCAGTAAGAGGTGGTGTTGGTTTCCATCATGCAGGTCTTACTTCTTCTCAAAGAAGAGTGATCGAGGAAGGTTTCAGATCTGGTAATTTGTTGTGCATAGTGGCGACACCTACTCTCGCACAAGGAGTGAACCTTCCAGCTAGTAGGGTTGTCGTCAGAGATACAAGAAGATGGAGCACAGTTGCAGCTAGGAGCATGCCTCTTCCGGTAATGGAGGTGAGGCAAATGATGGGTAGGGCCGGAAGACCGGGTTTCGATGAATTCGGAGAGTCGTTCTTAGTTTCAAAGAGTAAGCAAGATGAAGACTCGCTAATCGATTTATACCTCAAAGGAGAACCTGAAGATGTTACCTCGAAGTTGGCTAATCCAGGAGCTCAGAATGCAGAAGAGGATGGGGCTCTACTTGCTCATATTCTTTCCATTGTGGCTACTGCGGGAATCGATGATAGAGATGCGATTTCGAGATTTTTGTCGAAGACCTTTCTCTCGAGCCAGATGGATTCAGAGACTCTGGAGGCTAGAACTGACGATGTCCTACACTGGCTATGTGAGAATGGCATGATAGAGAGGACGGGGGAGTCTGAGCAGGTCGAGGAGAGGATCAAGGATATGAAAACCAAAGAAAGAGGCGCGGAGGACTGGCAAGATGAGATGCCATCATGGGCAAACTCGGCCACTGCGATCCCTGGATTGGACCTCGTCGCCAAGGAAGAGTCGTCAAGAAGAAGGCTCCCCCCCAGGAGGGGGCCGGCGATTTTTGGTTTCAAAAAGGCCAGTATGTATGAGCCATCTGAGTCTTTTCTTCCAGAACCGGTGGCAATGACCTACTCGCCTACGCCACTGGGAGCAAGGGTTTCGAGACTCTATCTGAACCCAATTTCTGGTAGGATTATCCAAGATGGTCTTAGAAAGGCGATAGGCATTATCTCGGGAGAAGACAAGATCGGGCAGGTTTCTCCACTTAGCCTTCTTCATCTAGCCTCTTGTACGCCTGATTTCCTCCCTCTTTGGCCAAGGAAGAATGACTATGGCGCCATACAAGAAGCACTACATGGGCGTGAAAGGGAGTTTCTTTCCACGTCCACTGACCTCGAAGAAGAGCGAAGGATGAAGGGAGCACTAGTGGTAAATTCGTGGATGGATGAAGACTCACTAGATTCGATAGAGAATGATTGGGGAGTCCAGGCTGGAGATTTGCGAAGCAGGGTTGAGTTGATTGAGTGGCTCCTGTATGCAATGAGGAGGATTCTAGCCGAAGATGAGGATTTGGCAAGGATGGATCGGAGGGCGCACAAAACCCTCTACCAGTCTATTGACGAAGTGCATCGAAGAGTTAGGTATGGCTGCAAGGAAGACATCCTAGGCCTAGTTGCGATTAGGGGTGTTGGTAGAGTTAGAGCTAGAGAAATGTCCGACACACTTGGCTTAAACAGTGCATCCGACCTATCCGCGATTACAGAGAGAGACAAGTCCAAGCTTTCTGATCTAAGGGGATGGAGTCCTAAATTAGTTGACAAACTGGTGGATTCAGCGAGCAAGGCAGTTAGAATGTCGCGCTAATCAGATTCATCAACAGAACCGCATCGCGAAGCATGGACGCACACCACCTAGTTCCATGGTTCCCTGCCTGGGGGGTTAGATTCCCTGAGCCAGTCAAGAACGTATTCTCCATAGTGTCTATCATCAACGAATGGAGGCCTAGTAATAGGTGGATGATGTTAGCATATGAGGCTGCAGCCAGTGAAGTACACCTCTGGACAGCATGGTACGCACTTAGAAGGAATGAGGCATCGGGAGAAATGGTAGCAAAGACACCTGATGCAGAATTTCTGAGGTTGATCTCTGGGACTCGTCAAATCAACAAGGCGTTTGAGAGGGCTGGTATTGCAATAGATGACAAATGTGCCTGGATTGTGATGCTCCCGGACTCAGAACTAGGTGACGATTTCGGAGAATTCTCGATACCCTTGGAGAGTTATAACGAATCTACAGAAGAAGCAATTCGACTGATCGAGCATCTGGGAGGATCGCTGATACCTAATCGTCCAACTCCAACTACTAGTGGACTTGAGAGAATTGGTTCAGGCTCCTTGGAAGAAGCGAGAATTGTGGAAATAGAGGATTTTTTCCTGAGTCACCTTGCTCTTTCCGATTTGAGATGAGTTCGTTCAGTAGTCATGTTGATAGGCATGTGGCACGACAGGAATTCGTAACATGCCAAAGTTCTACGGCTTCGGAAAATGCGATGATTGCGATGTTCCATGCACGTCAGGGAATTTCCTAAGTCATGAAGGGAAAAGGTTCTGTACGGCTTGCTGGATAGAGAAGAGGAACCCAGAACATCCAGATTTGGAGGAAATTCGTGAGAAGGTAGAGGCAGCAGTAGAAGTGTGGAAGTGTGCAAAGTGGACTCGTGAGCAGGGTCCTCTTCCACTTGGGCCCAAGCCAGTAAAGAAGTGAGGTTCGACCATGACAAGTGGATTTGTTCCAGATGACTTTGATGCAACTATTTGGGAGAACATTGAGCCCCTAACTAATGATTTAATGGAAAGAAAGTTGAGTTGCTCAAGTTGTATAGAAGGTCTGATTTCTGATTCCTCTGAGCTTGCCGAGCATATCTCGGAAACCGGTGCCCTACTATACATTGGAATGACTTGCGATACCGAGAGTGAGGAAAAAAGGGGATCATTTCTTGATTTCATGAGCAACATTAGACCCAAGTTATCTGAATTCTCGGATGCACTGAATAGAAGAATAGTGAATCACCCCTCGATAAATGATCTGCCGGGCAGATACGACCTGATGCTAAGGGGCATGAGGACAGATGTCGAGATTTTCAGGAAGGAGAACATTCCACTAGGAGTGATGCAAACAGAACTTGTTACTGAGGCGCAAACGATTAACGGAGCGATGACTGTTGAATTCGAGGGTGAAGAGAAGACATTTCCACAGATGAGCAAATATCTGGAGTCTAATGAAAGACCCCAACGTCAGTCGGCCTGGATGTCTATGGCTGCAAGACGGATGGATGATAATGAGAGGTTGTCGGAGATATTCGATGAGTTGATCTCAATTAGACATCAAATGGCTACAAACGCAGGATTCGAGAGTTATACGCAGTATATGTTCAGAGCGATGCATAGATTCGACTATACAATCGAGGATTGTTTGGAGTTCCATGAATCTGTTGAGTCGGTTTGCATGCCCATTCTGGAGAAAATCAACAAGAACAGGTGCGATGGTCTTGGGATAGGGGAATTGAGCCCTTGGGACGTAAATGAGAAGGGAGGTTCGGGGCCAGATATTCATGGCAGGAATCCGCTAAGTCCATTTCAGACTGTAGAAGAGATGGTTGAGAAGTTATCTGAAATGTTTCATGAGATTTCCAATGATCTTGGAGAGAAATTTGACAAACTAGTTGAGATGGATACATTGGATCTAGATACTAGGAAGGGGAAGGCTCCTGGAGGATACCAGTATTATCTGGAGAAGAGCAGAGTGCCGTTCATCTTCATGAATGCAGCAGGCCTTCAAGGAGACTTAGAGACGATGATTCATGAAGCTGGACATGCATTCCACTCACTCTATTGCGGTCATCTGGAGTTGATTGACGAAAGGGACTACCCCATAGAATTCGCAGAAGTTGCATCCATGTCGATGGAGCTTCTCACACAGCCATGGTGGGGTAAGTTCTACGAAACTGAGGAGGCCGACAGGGCAAGGAGAGCCCACTTGGAAGGAGTTGTCTTCTTGTTACCATGGATTGCGACGATTGATTCTTTCCAACATTGGATATATGCTAACCCTGGACATTCAAGAGAGGAGAGAGCTGAGGTATGGCTCTCAATTAGAGATAGATTCGGCTCCGACATGGATTGGACGGGTCACACCGACTTCAGAGAGTTGTCATGGCAGCAACAAGGTCATCTTTTCGGAGTCCCATTCTATTACATCGAGTATGGTATCGCACAGCTTGGATCTTTGCAATTGTGGAAGACACAGATGGGTGATCCTCAGAAGGCACTCGATGACTATGCAAATGCAATGTCCCTAGGGAATACTAGGACGCTGCCAGAACTCTTCTCGGCAGCTGATCTGGAGTTGGGTTTCAATGAAGGTCACTTCATGTCCCTGATGGGGACAGTGGAGGCTGCGTTATCCGAGCTGCCTACGTAGCCTTCGGACCCCGGGGCCTACGCTAGTCGCGCAGACCCTCGGATGTCACGGTAAAGACTGCCTCGCCCTCAGGTAGGTTTGGACTGTCGATTAGGCGGGCTATTCTCCGGCCCCCCTTTGACTTCCTGAGATATAGGCGGAATGTGCTGGCATGTGCTACGATGTGGCCACCTACTGCTCTAGTGGGGTCGCCCCACATTGCATCTGGCTTGGCCTGGACTTGATTTGTTACGAGAACTATTGCGTTCTGCACGTCGGCAACTTGCTTCAGCTCCTTCATATGGCGATTGAGCTTCTGCTGTCTGGGAGCAAGCATCCCCCTTCCTATGTATTCTGCACGGAAGTGACTGGTTAGAGAGTCGACTATGATCAGCTTGACGTCAAGACTCTTTCCCATTCTCTTTATTTCATCTACGAGGAGGATCTGGTGCGCCGAGTTGTATGCCCTAGCAACGTGAATCCTATCGAGTGCGTCATTGGGGTCGATGCCTACTGCCTCTGCCATCTGTGCTATTCTCTCTGGCCTGAATGTGTCTTCTGTGTCAATGTAAACAATCTCGCCGTCAAGGCCACCCTTCTCCAAGCTAAGTATGCAATTTACAGCCAGTTGATGGCCGATCTGAGTCTTTCCACTTCCGAACTCACCGAATACCTCTACTATTGCCTGGGTCTCGAATCCGCCTCCCAGTAGTTCATCTAGTGAGGATGCCCCGGATGTCAGCTTCTGTACTCTCTTTCTTCTATCGAGTAGTGCAGCACCACTGACGAATCCGCCGATGTTTGCCAGTTTCTTGGCTCCAGCGATGATCTTTGCCGATACTGCTTCTCCAAGTTCTGCTTGCTCTGCTAGCTCACCTGGACTCATTACGGCAATTCCCAACAGATCCTCGAATCCTGCTTCTTGGAGCTTTTCCGCTGTTGCTGGGCCGACTCCTGGCAAATCCTCAATCGTGGGTTCGAGTTCATCCACATCAATCACTAGCTCTTCTTCTTCCACCTTTTCACTCGCTGTCTCTTCTGTCATCTAATCACCAATATTCATCCGTTCTCAATCGGAGGTATATGAACAAACGAAGGACCCCTAGGGATTCTATGAAAGTATTCATGCTCGGTGATTCTGAGCAGTCTATCGATTTTTCACTTTCACTTTATTCTGGTAGCGGGTGATGGATTTGAACCATCGGTCTCCGGGTTATGAGCCCGACGAGATAACCTGACTACTCCAACCCGCTGTCTTCTCGCTGGGGCCTCAGTTATTTGAACGCGCGGGACGAGGAAATTCGTATGTATGATGGGAACAGTATTGTGATGCCAGCATTCCGACTACATCTGAGCCCACCATGGACGGTCATTTGCTTATTCAGAATGCGACCCTTGTTTTGCCTGATCGGGTAGTCGATGGAGACTTGCGTGTTTCAGATGGCTCAATCGCTAATATCGCTGCAGGAGGGGGTTTGGAGCCTAGTAATGACGAGACTGTTATTGATGCCACTGGCTTGCATCTTCTCCCAGGGGCTATCGACCCTCATGTCCACTTCAGGGAGCCTGGAAATACCGATAAGGAAGATCTCGAAAGCGGCAGTAGGGCTGCTGCTGCAGGTGGAGTAACCTCATTCCTTGACATGCCGAACAACAAACCCAATGCGACAAATCGTTCCACATTGGAAAGAAAAATTGCTCTTGCATCTAAGAAGTCTGTGACCCATCATGGCTTCTTCATTGGTGCTACCAATGATAACATCGGCGACCTGCAAAGCGTGGAAGGAATGGACGGAGTCTGCGGAATCAAGATTTTCATGGGCAGTAGTACTGGGGACTTACTCGTACATGAGCAAGAGCATCTGGAGAATATCTTTGCCAATACTGGAGGAATAATCGCTACCCATGCAGAAGATGAGGATCGTCTTCAACGGCGTACTGCAAAGTTCAGTCATCGTACGGACATTGCCTCTCATGCTGAGTGTAGAGATGTTGAATGCGCTTTCCTAGCTACTAAGAGAGCGGCATCTCTTGCTAAGGATCACGAACATCGGCTTCACATCGTCCATCTGACTAGTGGTAAAGAGGCTGATTGGTTGCATAGAAACAAAGGCGACCTCGTAACAACCGAGGTATGTACACAACACCTGACCTTCGACCAAGATGACGTTGAGAGGCTGGGTGAGCGGGTTTTGATGAATCCGCCAATTCGGTATACTGAGGATAGAGACGCTCTTTGGAGGCGGCTTAAGGATGGAACGATAGATTGCGTGGTCACTGACCATGCGCCCCACGCCTTGGAAGCAAAGTCTGTCGGTTTTCCGAACTCACCGGCTGGAATGCCAGGAGTCGAGACCTCATTGCCAAATATGCTGACTCACGCAATGAATGGCAAATGTAGCGTCACAGATGTGGTTCGCTGGATGTGCGAAGGGCCTGCCAAGGTCTACGGCATTCAGAACAAGGGATCCCTAATCGAGGGATATGATGGTGATTTGACTATAGTCGACTTGGAAACTAGTCGAACCATAACTGATTCAGATACCTGGACTAAAGTTGGGTGGACACCGTACGATGGTATGGAGCTCACCGGATGGCCGATGTACACTATCGTCGATGGTGAAGTCGTCCACAAGAGGGAGGTCGATGGAGCGCTCCGAGGAGTTCCCGTGGCTACGCCTGGCTCAGTAGGTAGAGCGCTTAGGTTCGGATAGCATCTGTCTTAATCCTCGCAATTCTCTGCATCGGGCTCGTTGCATGGGTGGGTTTCAGTCTCTTCCTCGGGTTCGGATGGATTCGACTCAACTCCGTCAACTTGCTCCACAAGCCCGTAGTTGTACCCGATTGGCTCATTTCCGGGGAGTTCCAGTTCAACCATCAGGTGTAGGTCCGCAGTCCTGTGGACTGTGGCCCCGCCTGCCGAAAAGGCGTAGACGTAGTCACCCATGAATATCGATCTCCTGATGCTAGTGGAGCCCGACCACCAACTTGACAGGCCATCCTCGTTGTAGAATTCCGAGTGTTCGACCTGGCCGTGATCTGATAGTGTCCCGTTTTCGGTATCGACATTTATCATCTTGAGCATGGAGACATACTCGTATCCAGAGTGGTAGTAGACCCTCCCCTCAATCTCGATCTCATCGTATACGTATCTGTGAGTTGAGAGTGGGACTGCCAAAAGAGACTCTGGTGCCCAGAAAGTGAATGCCTTGTGCTCGTAGGTAGCCTCCGAGTATGACCATGACCAACCACAAGACATGATCTCATCGCAGTTTTCGTCCGCATATCCTGGAGTCAAAATTAGAGAGTCAGATAGTGTGGGATTGCTTGTGTTACTGACGTCGAATAGGGAAACCTGGGTCATAGACCAATCAAGACCCAGTCCGTTTTCCCCTGGAGCGATACCTATTGTCAGGAGGTTGTCCTCGTCAATCGGATGGATGTAAGTCGATACTCCAGGCACCTCCAATTCTCCTAGTATTACTGGATTAGATGGGTCGGAAAGGTCGATAACCCACAGTGGGTCGATGTTCATGAAAGTCACAAGATATCCTCTATCTCCGACGAATCTAGCACTCCAGATTGTCTCTCCCTCGGCGATTCCACCGATGTATCCAGTCTGGTCAAGAAGACCCTCGCCATCGTCGGTTAGAATGGTAACCTGATTGGTTGGGCCACTCCACACTGGGTCTCCGTTTTCGTCTAACTCTGCTGTTCTCCACCACATCCCCCAGTTGTCCGAAGTCGAAGCAACTCGGATGTCACCGTTGTGCTCGCCGATAGAGAATTGATCATTGACGGTACCCTCCACTCTTCCAGAAGCAACGTAAGTTGTGTGATTCGCGTCACTAATGTCGAATGAATGGATGTTAGTCGCATCCTCCCAGTCGGAGTTCCTCCAGAACCACCACATGTCGTTGGCTGGCTCAGCTAGGACTAGGGTGTCCTTGGATGAATATACATGGGCCCAAGAGGAAGTGATGTGATCCACCTCTAGTGACGCCTCATCATCGAGCATCCGTATTGTCATGATCGTCGTGAATCCCCGTCCTGCGCTGTCTGCGCTTGCTGAGAACTCAGTACACTTCTCGTAAGTCAGGGGGTGAGTGAATATCTCACCATCCCTCATCTCGTAGATGTGAGGCACGAAGTCATCTAGGGTAAGTTCAGAGATGACCCTCTCATTGTGCAAGACGGTCTGATCTACGCTATCGTTCCAGATATCCATTCTCTTGTCCAGGTCATCTTCTGACCAGTAGTCGTCGGGAAGGTTGACCCAAGTCCTGATTTCATCGAAATATGTCCAAAGGTGTGTCACCGATCGAACCGTCCCATCAACCATCCTTGCTGTGTGATAGTTGCCCTCGATGTACATCTCCTTCTCTATGACCGGGGATGAGCGGTTGGTGATATCCACCACGGTGTACTTGACTAGGTTCTGGACCTTGGTGTACGTGTATGTGGAATCGTCCTTGCCGTCCCCATCGCTATCTCCTTCCACCGTGACCTCCTTGGACATTAGATTCCGCAAGTCGCTGTCTGCAGGTAGGTTCCAGTAGTAGATGGACGAGGAGATGACCAGCCTATCATCCTCTATCATCATCTGGGTCGGGTTACCCTCTATCGTAAGGTTGGACTCCATGGTCAGGTTTCCAAACTCCGGAACACCCATGATCAGAAGCAATTGCCCGTTTAGCATGTAGATGTGGAATCCATCTGTCTTGAGGAAATCGGCCTCGTCGACGCCGGACTCCTGGTTGTTGGTTCCCGAGAACTCTCCCTCCCTTGATCCTGAGTCTGAATCTGTTCCTGTTGCTGCTGCATCGTCTGTAGATTCGGCCATCATTGGTTCTCCGTCAAGTGTTGCGAATTCTGTATTTCCTGCCCTAAGCATCCAAGGCTCTGAGACCCAGTGCCAGTAGCTCTGCTGATCCAGATTAACCACCATCTCATCGTAGACCGCTCTCTTCAGATCCTCCAGAAGTGTGCCGCAGGCATCGTAGTTCTGGAGCACGGGTGACGAACGGGTCCTTTCCGGGAGATCCAGTTTGGGGTAGTCCCCTTCCAATGCATCGATAGTCCTCTCAATGTCTTCGACTACATCGTCCACTGCCTGGAGGCATCCTGCAGTGGCCATCAGAAAAATCATCAACATAGTTGGTGTAATACCTGTCTTCATGCCCATTCCGCCTCAATCATCCTTTTTGAAATTAGTAGTATCATAGATTGCACTCAATAATAGATATGGAAAAATGGTTAGGATTGGGTAAGGGGGGCTCGTTGAGTGGAATAGAGTTTGACGGGGCCGGTTCTTCCGAATCTGTCTCTTTTTCAGTCGTCATCTCAACGTCACCAGTGTCCGCACTAGTGACGAGGCTCTTTGTGCCGGCTAGAAAAATCAGCGCGGCAACCTGCATGTCCAGTGTTTGGTCCATAAGATTGAATCATCGTCATCTGCGATTTAAACAAATTGGCTGCATGAGTCATTGGTAACTCTGCAGATAGAGAGATGTGGTGCGGACACCGGGAGTTGAACCCGGGTTAGCAGGTTGGGAACCTACTGTCATAACCACTAGACCATGTCCGCGTGATTCCAGCGAGACGGTCGGGGTAATTGAGAGACTCGGTGGACGTCAAAAATCATACTAGGCGTCTGAGTGCTTCCATTGACGAATCGGCCTTTCCTAGTAATTCCAAGCATGAGTCGATCCTGCCTTCGGATAAGGAACTCTCCGAGTCAGATAAGGCTCTCTCGGTTTCAACCCTAGCCTCATTATTTGCTGAAACACCGGATGAATCTAGCCTATTCCTGAGTTTGCTCCAGTCGTCAACAAGGAAGTCCAGCATCTCTCTCGCCTCCCTCTTTCTGGAAGATAGGGATTCGAGTTCTATGGTCAGAGTCTGAATTGAATCGTTAGCTTCGACCCAATTTCCTGATTCAGCCAAAGATGTGACCCTCTCCAACCTATCTCTCCATTCGGAGCCCACATCTCCCAGGGGGATTTCGTCCTCGATGCTCTTCCTCTGCCTCAATGCTCTCTGAACTGATGTTTTCGCCGCTGCCTCCTCCCTGAGTGATCTGGTTACGCCGTCGGACAATCCTATTGCCAGAGATGGGTTTCCCCCTTCAAGGGCTTCATTTGCCTCATCCAGCCTCTGTTTTAGATCATCGATGGAGTCGGAATCAGACGAAGAGATCTCATTCTCAGCATCCTCTAGGGATTTTTTGGCACGTGCCATTAGTCCTTCGACGTCCCCCATCTGGGAGGGGATCTCTGATACAATCGCCAATGCATACTCGGGATTCTCTTCCGTCATGGCCTTCTTCGCTTCCTCGAGGGTGGAAATTAGCCCTCTAACCAAATGACCATCTCCTGATGAAATCGACTTCTCCGCCTCTTCGATTGCGTCTTTGGCTTCTTTCCAATGAGTCTCTATTTTCTCGGCCATTGATTTGGCTTCTCTGAATTTGTTCTCTGCTATCCTCAGAGATCCGTTATCGAGCTCAGCAAGCGCACTGTCTAGAGTCGTCCGAGCCCTACCTGGGGTGCCGGTTATCGCTTCTGCACGTTCTATGGAGGCAATAGACTGTGCCTTGACCTCATCAATATCGGATAGGAAAGAGAGAATCCTGTCAGCTTCCCTCTCGGCATCAGAAATTAGGTTGATTCCCTTCTCAGGATTCTTCCAGCCCTCTTCTCTTGCAGTCTTCAAGAGAGAGTTTGGCTGTTGTAATAGACTGTTTCCAGACTGTAATCCCAAGATTCTGCTCTCGGCGGTTTTCAGCCGCGCGGTGAATGTCTTCCTTTGCTCCTCGAGGCCATCCTTAGTGAGAAGTGGGGGGATTGTGGTTAGGATTGCTGGCACCCCGACGATAAGGAGTGACTCGGGGTTGGGGTTGGTTAGTACGACCGAGATTGCCAGTCCAAAGCCGAAAGTTGTCATTAGGCCCCTCCATCTCCTTGAATTTACATCTGACCTGAGAATGTGTCTCGAAGATGAGAAGAGTGCTGCAGAAGCCAGAACGAGGAGGATTACTGCTCCAAGATTACCATCGTCACTCCGATTCACCTCGGCAAATGCAAGTAGCGGTGGCCATGAAATGCAGCATGCGGTTGAGACTCTAGTTCTCTGAATTGGTCCAAATTCTACTAGGTCTGGCATCATCAGGGCCGCTGAAAATAGGACTGCTCCGGGAGCAAATCTCTCCAGATAAGAGGTTTCGTGACCAAATGAGGTAAATATCCACCAGGCACCCAGTGAAATTAGCAATAACTGCGATACTAGAGCGGCCCTATCCACCCTGTTACGATGTTTTGCAACAACTCGTATCGGGTAGTCTGGAAGCATCACCATGAATTACGAACAGGCAGAGGGGGTCAATATGTATGCGGTTCCATGAGCAGGTTTGGAGTGGTTAAATCTCAATCTTCTGCTCGTGCCTTGTTAATCATCAGGAAAACGGAAAAGATTACACTTCCTAGAACCAAGACCAACAATCCGAGGTTGTCTTCTTGTGTATTGTACTCCACTTCCAGTGGGATCATTCCATGCGTCCCTGCTGACGCACTGTCCCAATTCAGATACAGTCCGTCGAGACTATCGTTTTCCATCTCGAATTGGAATACCACTATTCCCTGGCCCGGTCCGTTTCCCAACGAAGACGCGAAGGGTTGCTCCGTCCACCTTCCACAAATATCTGAAAGGCAAACTCTCGCGAATGCTGAGTCAGACCCATCATTCTCGACGACCACTGTCAGAATGGCTGTCCCCCCGACCTTGGAGTCGTCAGAAAGGGTCGCCTCAACCACCCTGATGTGAGCACCACTTCTTGGCTGAACAGTAAGTAGAACCGTCTCCTCTCTGGTGTTGCCCTTAGAATCGGTCGCCTTGACCACGATTTCATGATTGCCCTGCAGCAATGGTGGAATCGGGATGGGTTCGGAAACTGACCAGTTCAGATCGTCCCATGAAGCTTCATCCCCGTCTATCCAGATCGACCATGACAAATTGCCTATGGAGTCCAGATCATCGAAAGAATAGGATAGATTGATCGTCAACTCGTCATCCTCATGGGAATCGTCACCCATCTCAATCTCAATTCCATTGGAAAATAGTCTGGGAATTACCGTAGGTGGATTTGAGTCGAGAACCTGGATAGTCCATTGTCCGATAGCGGTGTTTCCAGCATCATCAGAAACCAGGAGAGCTACGCTGATTATGGTTGGATTCCTGGCCAAGTGCCTTTGATAGATTCCCATGTCGGCTCCATTGACTCCCATGCCCTGATTAACCGTGAACTCGAATGTTTGTTCCGACATTCCCGATTGCCTCCATCCTTCAGAAATGTTCGAGTATAGTTCTAGGAGGACTGGGAGGGAGGAGTCATCTGAGGCATTTACATCGAAGCGAATTGTACTTCCCGCTGGAGCCATGATTGGGCTGAGGCTTGTAGGATCAAGTGGAGAGGTTTGGGAATTGCCCACCACCACAGTCCCAATCCATGTTGGCAGCACCCCGTCAACAGTAGGATTATCATTCCAACTTGATGATGCTCCATGGAAGTCGAGGCATGTGGCATTTACGCTCATAACCTCTCCGTGGGAGAATCCAATCTCATCTGGGACAACTTGGAACCATGAGTTATTATACGTGCTAATTACCTCTCCTTGGCTGCTAACTGTCCACTGAATCTCAGGTGATTCTAGTGGGCTGTCGCTGCAAGAAGCGGAGAATATTGTGGCCTTTTCCAGTGGTATTGTGGAAGAAGTCAGAGGGGATCTAGAAGCAGAAATTATGGGAGGAATGTTCTCGGTGATCGTTATCCTGATGTCATAAGCAACTGGGGCCTGTGAACGATCTACTGTGAATAATCCGGGACTACCGGAGATTACTTCTGACATTGGGCTGTACCTATATTCCCAATTATTGGGAAGTTGGATTTCAAGGGGTACTTCCTCTATCATGGCACCCGCTCTTGGGATATCGATAAGCCTCAGAGTCCTTCCATCGGATGCTCCTAACATGGTGGCCGACTCGGTCCAGCTCCAATTCCCGTTGGTCCTATTTACGGGACCCGTTTCAGGGGGGGTGACGATAATTTCCGTCTGCCCGATTACAACCATGGAGTTGTAGTCGAAACTGCAACATCCACCGGAAGAAGAGTCGGTCCAATTCCTTGAGAAGGCCACTAATTCTGAGAATTCCTGTGACTCTGTTGAGTTAATCCACCCGTCTGAGTTCCCGAGTTGTGTGTCAATTTGCTCCAGCAACCCTATCGATCTGTTATCCAGTAAATCAGTGCCATAACTCTCAGAGACTGTGACCTCCGCGAACCATGTTGCATTCACTTCTGAGCTTGGAGATATGGAACCAGTGAAGTTTAGGAATGACTGACCCCATATCGGGAGGTTTTCCTGAGAATCTGAATTTTGAGTAGTTGAGACGTTGTCCTCTAGGCTATTGGTCGATTCTTGAAGTGGGACTAGAACAACGAGGATCGAGACAAGAAGAATTGGGGCGAGCCTGTGATTTCTTTTTCGGAAGGACATCGGTTCACCCCTATGAATTTCCATGAATAATCACGGAACCTGAGAAATCTATGTCCAAAGGGAACATCCGAAACTCAGACCCAAGTTTTCCCTGTAGAGTATCTCTGAGTACATCATCTCCGTATACCAAGAGGAATCCGCCATTTCCGGCTCCTAACAACTTCGCACCCTTTGCTCCTGAAGTCATGACTTTTCCGTGAAGTTCATCGATAGATGGATTCGTAATGAGCGAAGATATCCCCCTCTTAGCATTCCAGGTTTCGTTTAGAAGACCGCCTATTGAATCTAAATCCCCATTCTGGAACATTATTGCTGCCTTGTCTGCATGTTCCCGAATCATCCTCATTCGACTAATCTTGTCTTGTTCATCTTCAGATTCCTCAGAAAGGACTTCACTGGCACTTCTAGTCATCCCAGTGAAAACTAGTGTGAAATTACTGGAGATATTTGATACCAAATCATTCCCGATTTCTATTGGTTCTACTATGACTCCCCCGTCTCCAAATCTAATTGAGTTGATTCCTCCGAAGGAGGCAGCATACTGATCCTGCCGACCAATTGGAGCACCCATTATTTCTATCTCTATCTTGCATGCCTCCTCTGCTAGTTGTTCCTTTGATGGATTTCTGCCCTGGAATGAATGCATCGCATTCAGAAGACCAACCGTGACTGATGAAGAAGAGCCAAGCCCTGTACCTCGTCCAGGAATATCTGCTATTGTGGTGATCTCAACGCCAGATTCTATTCCAGTTAGTCGCAAAGCTTCCCTGATCAGACCATGCTGAATCTGGGATACTGAATCTACGTCCTCCATGGACGAATATGAGATTCTAATCCTGTCATCGAATCGCTGATTCATCGTGACGTACACATATTTGTTGATTGCAGTAGAGACAACACGACCGCCGGATGACTCGGCCATCGAGAACTCGTCAATATCCGTCCCGCCTCCGCAGAAGGACACTCTGAGCGGGGTTCGGCTGATTATCATCGCAACTTGGGGGGCAGAGTATCACTCATCAAGACGCCGGTTTGGTGAAATCAAGGAATTCTACCAATGACAAGGCCTATGAGAGAGGCGCATCCGCGAGAGTCAGAGAGCATGGGCAACCTAGTCACTATGGATGACCTGACCAATGACGATATCGTTGCTGTACTCGATGACGCGGAGAAGTTAGTTCCCGTGGCCAAGGGGGATATCCTTCTCCCTCTTCTACAAGGCAAGGTCCTAGCAAACATGTTCTTCGAGAACTCAACTAGGACTAGGATGTCTTTCGAGACCGCGATGAAGAGGCTTGGAGGCTCGGTCCTAAACTTCAGCTCTGTAGGAACCTCAGTCTCCAAGGGAGAAACTCTGTATGATACAATGCAGATGATTGACGGATATGCAGACATTGCAGCGATCAGGCACCCAAGGCAGGGAGCAGCTCAGTACAGTGCGGATGCAGTTGGGATTCCGATTCTGAATGCTGGGGACGGCGCTGGGAACCATCCCACTCAGACGATGCTGGACCTATTCACCATTCGGCAGGCTCATGGAACGCTGGATGGTTTGAGCGTTGTTCTGGTGGGTGATCTGAGGTATGGGAGAACGGTGCACAGCCTTTCTCACGCACTTGTTAGATTCGGTGCTAGACTGACACTTGTCTCTCCAGCCTCGTTGAAGATGCCCGAAGAGATTGTCTCCGACTTGAAGGCACATGGAGCAGATGTCACAGAGACTGAGTTACTGGATGAGCAAATTTCCGATGCCGACGTCATTTACATGACAAGAATCCAGAAGGAAAGGTTCCCAGATGAGGAAGAGTATGCCAAGGTCGCCGGAATTTACAGAATCGAGGCACCCATTCTCACAAGTGCGAAGAAGGGGATGATAATCATGCATCCACTACCCAGAGTGGACGAGATAGCCGCGAGCGTAGACTCGACTGAGTTTGCAAAGTACTTCCAACAGGCATTCAATGGCGTCCCAACTAGAATGGCACTACTGTGCCGGAGCCTTGGCGTAGAAGTTCCGAAGAAGGTGAAGTAATGTCCGAGATGAGGAGGGTTACAGCGATTCGAAATGGAACCGTGGTCGACCACATTCCCTCTGGTTACGCAATGCAGGTGATCAGTATCCTCAGAATAAACACCGACAGGGCCACTCCAGTTTCCCTGGTGATGAACGTACCAAGTGACAAGCTCGGGAGGAAGGACGTTCTCAAAATTGAGGACAGGGAGCTGGACCAAGAAGACCTAGACAGGTTAGCGCTTATCGCACCGGCTGCCAGCATTGCGATAATCAGAAACCATGCAGTTGCAGAGAAGATGAACGTGGAACTGGCGGATGACCTATTGAACATAGCCAAATGCTCCTTCTCAAACTGTATCACGAAGAATCTACGCGAGCCTCTCCCTCAGAGAATGAAGGTTGTCTCAAGAGAGCCATTGGAAGTCAGGTGCTACTACTGTGGACGAGGGCAGGAAATCGATGAGTTGATAGAGAACATCATCTAATTCATTCTCAAATTTGAGGATATTACCCCAGTGAAAACTGATTACTAAGAAGCATTGGCCAGCCAATCCCTCATTGTGCAGGACTGGCAGACCTCTCGGCTGGTTATCTCACCGCACTCGATGCAGTTGTTGACGTCGTGCTTGAGATCTGGATTTGCTAGTGAGTGGAGATCCCTAATCTGATCTAGGGAATGCAGTAGACCGTGTCTAGCACCAGGAGTCAGTTCCTCCAACCTAGCAACAACAGACCTGCTCTGCTGGCGCATGGCACCCGGTGCGTGGGGACAGTCCCCATGGTGAATTGGCAAGCCCGCATACAGAGCATGTGCATGAATCTCCTGCTCGGGTACCCACCTGAGAGGCACTATCCTGGGTACTAGGCCCTCTATCTGGGAGTTTGTGTGAGGGGCTAGCCTGACCGATCTGTCGATTTCGCCCTTCTGGAGGTTCATCAGAATTGATTGGGCCATGTCATCCAGATTGTGACCCAGAGCCATGACGTCAGCCCCGACCTTTTCCGCTAGTGCATTGAGGCCCTGACGTCGGAAGACTCCGCAGAAAGAGCAGGGCATGAGGCCTTTCGCCGCATCATGATTCCTCCCCATCGAGGGCATCAGCTGGACTACCTCGTCCATCCTGCCGTACCCCATCTCCTCGTAGCTAAGCGTCTCGAATCTGACGTCAAGTGATTCTGCCAGTTCCTTCGCGAACTCCATTGATGGAGCGCGGTACCCGTCAATTCCCTCATCTACGCACCCTGCGACCAATTTGACATCCCTCCTTCGCCCGATGATCTCATTGATCATCGAAAGCAGTACTGCGGAGTCCTTACCACCAGAAATGGCAACGAGTACTATGAAGGGGGAGCCGTCTTCCTTGGTTGCGTTTTTTGGTAAATCGAGTTGATGCCGAAGTTCACGCGATGTTCTCTTGCGAATGGATGAGTATAGGTGTCGACCGCAGAGATGTTGGCCGCTGTATGCTTGGAATACAATTGCATCTGAGCGGCATCTGCTGCATGACTGAACCTCGATTTCACCGCTCATGATGTGTCGTCCTGTTGCATAGGCTTGAACCCATCCTCCGGTGAATTGATTCGTGTAATCCTGACCGGAATGTCATGGAAGGCACCGGTTCACTACCTGGTAGGACGGAAGTGGGGACCAAGATTTTCTCTCCTTTTGTTGATAGATTTTCACTAGTCTCACTCTCAATTATTGGAGTAATTCTTGCTCCAGAGTTTGCTTCTGCAATGGAGCCTACACTGGGTGGTAAGTCTCTCTATACAGTAGTATGTGGGCTAATTATTGCAATTCCGCTAATCGCCAGCTCGATAGGGAAGTTGTATGTTCGAATCAGGGCCTAGTCTGATCTTAATCTAGCGATTCCGGATTCAACATACCCGGACACGGTCTGCCATGGAACGATGAATCGCAGGCCAGCTACTGCGATGATGAACAATCCAGCTGAGATTACCTTGCCGTAAGTCATCTGCAACTCCAGTGACTCCTTCACCTGACCAGTCCACTGCGTTCCCTCTAGAATCCCAACTATCGTAATCATTAGATCATCGAAAGCCAGTGCCATTGTAGTGGTAATGGCAACTAGCGAGACTATGACAACTAGTTGGATGAGGTGGGAGTTCACCACGTTGTTGAATTGTCTGATGTACTCTGGGTCACGCTTGGACTCCTCCGGAAGAGAGGCTGCATATTCCATATGCCCGATTACTGCCGTCCCGGATTCCATGAACAATAGCATCAGAATTGCGATTCCTAACAGTGAACTGGCTAGTGGAGAGACTAGTCCACCGAACAGGGTTCCTTCCCCTATCTGAGTAGGAAGTGCCTTGAGTCCCACATCGACCTCAGAGACAATTGGCTCGAAGGTAAGAACTGCGTGGAAGGCTATTACGATGATGTAGTATCCGACTACCCATGTGATGGATCTCTTGGATAGTCCCCAAATCCCTATCAGCCCGATTAGGACGGGTGCGAAGACGATCCCCAAGAAGACCATCTCCATCACCAAGCCAAGTGGGTGGAAGAGATGCTCGATGTGGTTCATCGAGTCATTGCTATTCCATGGGAAGTGCAATCCATTCCTGAGGGTGGAGAATATCCAAGCGAATAAGAATGGCAGAATGACCCATGCCGCCAACAGTGCTCCTGAGACTTGCTTGACCCTGTTCTGCAACTCCTGGGAGGATGACCAATAACGTTCAATTGCGAATGTAGCAAAGACGCACAGTACCAGTGGCCCAAGCATGGACATTGTCCCTGTCTGCCCAACGCCTAGTAGGAAGTCGGGGATCATTAGGCCGTTCGCGTTATCAAGCCACATTAGCCCCCTAGTGTGCTCATATGAGGGGCACCATGTCTCTTCATTATTGTCGATAATGAACTGTTCACTGCATGGTCCGTAAAGCTCGTTCATCCTCTTCAACAATAGAAGCAATGAGGCCGTGGCAGCTATCTGAAGGACTAAGATTTGCCATTTTTTCCTCAATGCTGGGATATGTAGGGTCTCGGTCAACTCAGCCTTCTTCTCTCCAATTTCCATTTCTTCAACTCCTTGACTGCAGCAGTGCCTGAGACAATTCAACATCTGGCATCCAGTCGACAACCTTTGCTCCATAACCAGAAACTGCGGTGAGCCTATTCTGCCTCTCTAACTTCAGAACCTCGTAGGCCATCCTGGGAATCCTACTGACTAGCCTCTCGAGGTCAACGCTACTGGGGGAGAGGATGATGACTGCGTGGCCTTTGCCCGCTAAGTTTCGAATTGCTGGTAATGTAGTTCCGTCCCCCTCTAGGCTACTGATGATGAATACTGGAGACCCACGGCTAATCCTGTGAGATAAGGAGTTTGTAACCGCCTGAAGGGGCATGGAACCAGATGGTGATACTGAAGCAAGGCGGCTCAGGACCTTGTACTGTTGCTTATCACCTGTGTCAGGAGGCAAGTAGTCCATTCTGCTACCGTAGGTCACCATGGCGACAGAATCCTTTCTTTTGAGGAAATGGCTAGCCAACGATGCGGCGGCTGATGCCCCCATCTCAAGTGGGTTCTTCAGGACAGTTCCAATTCTGCTTACTTCCCTGGTGTCCAGAATAACGAAAACGTCGGTGACCGCGTCCCTAGTCTTCTGATTGACCATCATTTCCCCCGTTCTGGCAAATGCCTTCCAGTTGATTGAGCGAATTGGATCTGTGGAGAGGTACTCCCTCAATGAGTAGAATTCCATTCCAGGTCCGGGTGTCCGGAGTGTTGTTGCACCAGTGTACATCTTTGGTACGTCAGCCCTTAGCATCGCATCCTCCACATCCCTTACTTGGGGGAATACTGTTATGTCGCAGATGTCTTCAATCACGGACTCATTGACGAACAATCCGAATGAGTTTCGATATCTGACGGAGATTGGACCTACAGAATAGTGTCCCCGAAGTGGACAGCGGAGCATGTAGTCTAGTTTTGTTGACTGCCCCGGCCCCAGATTGAGTCGGATCTGATTTATTCCTCTCCTAATCTTCATCTCGTGTGGGACGTTGTCGAATACCTCGAGTAACTGGGTCCTTCTGTATGACTTGTTCGTGATTGTTAGAGAGACCTCGATTAGGTCACCCTTGTACACATTTGAATGGGGGACGAATCTTGAAATCTCGAGTTTTGATTGGCCTACGATCCAACCGTTTATCGAGATAAAGGCGATGAACGTAAGACCGATTATAATCATCTGGAAGTTGGAAATCATCATTCCCACTAATATCAGGCTTATTCCGCCTGCAAGCATTATTGCAGCCTTCCTAGTCCACAACTCTAGTCGACCCCCCTGTCTCTCCCCATTGCTTAATCCTTCTAACAATCCCAACCAATTCGTCCGGCCTGTAGTTCCTCTCCTCGAATAGAAAACGCACCAGAACCGGATCTCGAATCATCTCCTGTAGCTCAGATGCGGGCATTGCATCGAACTCATCCCTGGTCAGGGCGTTTAGATTCCTGACCCTAGTGAGTAAGACCTGTCTGATTTTCTCTGGCCTTTGGTAATACTTGTATCTCTCAGCATCCCCGAAACCGTAGTAAACAACTCTGAAGACATGCCGCCAATCCTCCGGATTCTCCTTCCGGATTAAGACCGCCTCGAGTAGAATGAATAGGAACAAGAATAGAATTAGCATTGCCATCCAATCATTTGTGAAGTAGATCAGGAGATAGTACACAAGATTGTAAGTGTCTCCGAAAATTGTTGGTTGCTGATGTCGGCTTTCATCGAAAATTACCAAAGAATGCTCTCCAGGGGAAGTCCCGTTATCATTCAGAATTAGAGCCTCGGCAACCAAATCAAGAGCCCACTTCCTATTATCGTTCTCGGGAACTGCCAGATAACTGGAGTCTGATTCAGGGTCATAAATCGAGTTAATCAGAACAGAACCGTCGGAGATAAAGTGAACTCTTCCCGTCTCAGAGCCTCTGCATAATATCGATTCGCAATACCTCACATAAACTGGGAAGGGGCCCTGTTCGTCTCCAGCCAGACCGAACGCAGCAAATGAGCCCACTGAGTAGTTGCCATCGTCATTGTTGTCAATCCAAGAATCCTGGGTAGTCTTGGCGATGACATACCTACGCTCAGCTGGGTTGTAGGAAGATGCCTTCTCGAATGCCGAGGGAGTGTTGGTTAGCAGGCTATAGTCCTGGGTCCAATCCCACTTTGGTTGATTTGTTGATGGATCGGTCCCTTGGAATCTATGTGCACACAATCCTGCTGCTTGGGCTGTAACGAAAGGAGCGCCAATTTCTGGATTGCTAGGATCCTCATCAAGAACATCTACTACTCCGTCTTTATCGGCATCCCTAAGGCAAGGATTTACACTAGTCTGCATGCCCTGTGAAGAAGTGAAATTGAACGCAGATGTAGTGTTCACCCAGACGAAGTCCGAGCCGAGATCGTTGTCGTAGCTGTAGTCTGCATAGAGACGATGGTTTGTGAATTCAAGACCGAACTCTGCAGCGAGATTGCTCGAATACCCAAAGTCATCCATTAGAATTAGCGTCCCACCTCTGGAAACGAAATTGCTAATCGCAACAATTTCTGATGAAGTATAACCATCACCCTCGGAAAACTGAATCAGATCATCTTCGCCTGTGAATCTAGGAAGGGAGATGGTGTCCCTCTCTACACCAGAGATCACGAAAATTGTCTGTTCTGGATGGTCTAGATCACTGAGCAAAAGAGGACTGGAGACAAGAGCTGTTGTCTCAACTCCTTTCCTATTCAATTCCTCCCTAAATTCGCCCAAATCGTTCCATTCCTCGCCATATGCTGATTGCTGAGTCTCCCCAGGAACAACGTAGGTGACTGCAATAGTAAGAATGAGGAGGATAAGGACTGCCCAGAAAGAGGCCTGTAGAGCGATTCGCCTATTCCTTCTAGACTTCATTAATTTCGAGAGTTTATTCCAATCCACCATCACCCGCCCCCATCAACTACAGTTGTTGAGCCCGAAGTTCGTTTTATGACCGTTATGTGACCCTGAACGGCCCTGCATCGACTTATCTAGAGAGTTCGACGTCCGTTCCCACGTTAGCTACTTCCTCGACAGGGACGGCGAGAAGACCGTCCGTAGTAGGCCATGGGAGTTCATTGGGATCGATTCCTTGTTCGGCTACAACCAATATTGCGACGATATTGCCCGTTTCTATATCCACAGTGAAATCAGCAAGGTGACCAAGTAGATCGCCAGCCGCATCAACAACCCGTCTTGTCAGAATCTCCTGAGTGAATGTAGTTTTCATGCAATTCCTCAAATCAATTCAATTCCAGTGATTGAGCCTGATGTTCTTCGTACTGACTCGAGACCGCTGGTCAGTGTCTCCTCTAACTTGGAGTAATATTGCATCATCTCATCAGTCACAGTTGGTCTGACTCGATCGACAGCCGTCTCGAAATGCCTCTTTGTCACAGTTTTCTTATCATCCCTCATGGCAATCAACGCGGCTTCCCTGCAGACTGCCTCTATATCTGCACCAGTGAAGTTCTCCATTCTTCCCGCCAGATCTTCAATCTTAAATTTGCCAAGTGGCATGTCCTTCGTATGAATCTTCAATATCGCAGACCTGGAATCTCTGTCTGGTGGTGGGATGTGAAGTACCCTCTCGAAGCGACCGCTGCGCATTAGAGCAGGGTCGACCATCTCAGGTCGGTTGGTGGCTGCGACCACGATCACTCCTTCCATTCCTTCCACGCCGTCTAGGCTGCTGAGCAACTGATTCACCACCCTGTTCATGACATCGGAACCCTCGCCTGAATGGCCTCTTCTCATTCCTGCGATGCTCTCAAACTCATCTAGGAAAACAATCGAGGGACTTGCTTGCTTAGCTTTCTTGAATACCTCCCTAACGGCTTTCTCTGATTCCCCTACCCACTTGGATATCAATTCAGGTCCTTTGATGGAGATGAAGTTGGCCTTGGCCTCATTGGCGATTGCCTTGGCAATTAGCGTCTTCCCTGTACCCGGAGCACCAAACAGCATAATCCCCCTGGGTGGGCTGATGCCAAAATGTTCGAACTTTTCTGGCATATTCAATGGCCACTCAACACTCTCCTTCAGCCTCTCCTTGACGTCCTCTAGGCCACCTACCTGATCCCATGTAACTTCTGGGACCTCGACATAAATCTCTCTTAGAGCACTGGGTTCAATCTCCTTGAGAGCTTCTTGGAAGTCGGACATCCGTACCTCCATCTTTTCGATTACTTCGGGGGCAATCTCTTCTTCGTCCAGGTCAATCTCTGGGAGATATCTCCGCAACGCCTTCATTGCTGACTCTCTTACCAAAGCCGAGATGTCGGCCCCAACAAAACCGTGGGTATTGTCAAGGAGCCAATCCAGATTGTAATCGTCACTGATTGGCATGTCCCTTGTGTGAATCTCAAGGATCTCCCCTCTTCCGATTTTGTCTGGAACTCCGATTTCCAATTCTCTATCGAATCTGCCCGGTCTCCTAAGGGCTTGATCGATGGCGTCTCTTCTGTTGGTAGCACCTATTACTACGACGTTGTCCCTACCTCCCATTCCGTCTAGGAGAGTCAGAAGTTGGGCGACTACTCTTCTCTCCACTTCTCCAGTAACATCTTCTCTCTTTGGAGCAATGCTATCTAGTTCGTCGATGAAAATGATTGCCGGGGCGTTTGCCGCGGCCTCGTCGAAAATCTCTCGTAGTTGTTTCTCACTCTCGCCGTAGTATTTCGAAATTATCTCGGGGCCGTTGATTGAGGTGAAGTGGGCTTTGGTCTCGTTTGCGACGGCCTTGGCGATAAGTGTCTTCCCAGTTCCTGGAGGCCCGTGAAGAAGAACGCCCCGAGGCGGATCAATACCAAGACGACGGAATAGAATTGGGTGCTTTAGTGGGAGTTCGATCATTTCCCTTACTTTCTGGAGTTGGTTTCCTATGCCTCCAATATCTTCGTATGAGATGGTCTGAATCATATGCTCTTCTTCTTGGTCAACTGCATCTTCCTTGATGATAATCTCAGTGTCTGGCAAGACCTGGACAATTCCCTTAGGGCTGGTTTGAACAATTGCAAATGGTAGGGCTTCGGCGAAAAGGGTCATTCCTGGAATGAAAATCCTATCCCCAGCTACTACTGGTCTCTTGTTTAGGCCCCTTCTGGCAAATCCTTCTATTCCGGGTCCGAATCGAACCTTCTGTTGTTTTGCCATTACCGGGCTTAGGACCAATTTGGTACATGGCTCGACATCTACTTTGCGAATCTCAGCCCTGTCACCAAGACTTACACCAGCATTTTTTCTAATTATTCCATCAACCCTAATTACTCCTAGATTAGCATCCTCAGGCCTACACCTCCATACGATGGCTGCTGTCTTCCTCTCGCCCTCAATCCCAATGATGTCCCCGGGTTTCAGATTTAGATCGTTGTCAAATGGGACTCTTGCGCGTCCATGCCCGACATCGCTTGGTATTGCTTTCGCAACCCTCAACGTTAGTGATTCTGATGAGTCAGTTGCCATTTTCCTCTCCCTACCATTTCATCTCGTGCATCGGGGGTTGTTAAACCCTGCAATCTTGGATTCTCCATCAGGTAAAATGGTTATCGGAACAAAGAGGTGCGATACGCACAATTCATTTCAGAAGTAGCGTCCGCGAACATCATGGCACACGTACTAGAGACCGGATTCGAGATATCAGAAAGGGATAATCCCAATGGGAATCCCACAGTAATTGGATACAACATAATCAATGGAGAGTTACGTTCTTCCAGCGATGGAGCGACTTTCGAAAGCAGGAATCCGGCGTGGAAGGATGACTGCCTGGGGGTTTTTCCTCTTTCTACCAAGCAAGATGTGCACGATGCTTTGGAATCCGCCAGGGACGCATTCTCTGAGTGGTCTATGACTCCAGCGCCTTCGAGGGGCCAAATAATTGGCAACATGGGAAGACTGCTGATGGAGTACAAGGATGACATCGTAAGAGTCGAAACGAGGGAGATTGGCAAGACTCTCAAGGAGAGTGCGGGGGAAGTCCAGGAGGCAATCGACACGTGCCTATTCTTCCAGTCCGAGGGGAGGAGGCTGTATGGCCAGACAGTGAACTCAGAATTACCGGACAAGGAGCTTTTCACATATAGAAGGCCCTTGGGGGTGTGTGGGATTATTAATGCAAGCAACTTCCCAGCAGCAGTACCTTTCTGGAAGATGATTCCAGCAATAATGTGTGGAAACACGTGCGTGTGGAAGAGCCCGCAGGACTCTCCGCTTCTGTCATTCATGCTAACCAGAATAATGCATGAGGCAGGTCTGCCAAATGGGGTAATCAACCTGATCCACGGCAAAGGTAGTGGAGCGGGTCAATTCCTTGTTGATTCTGCGGAAGAGGGGCTGTTGAACAAGATCAGTTTCACTGGTTCAACCCCCGTAGGGAAGATGATTGGCGAGGTGTGTGGAAGAAACCTCGTCTCTTGCTCTTTGGAGCTAGGGGGTAAGAACCCCTTGGTGGTGATGCCGTCAGCGAATATTGACAACGCCGTTGAGGGGGCATATTGGGCGGCATTTGGAACGGCTGGACAACGTTGCACTAGCCTAGGGAACTTGATTATCCACGAAGATGTCTATGATGAATTCATGGCCAAGTTCATGGCCAAGGTCGAGGAGACCAGAATTGGCGATTCACTTAGGAATGAGGATGTTCTGTATGGCCCTATGCTTTCTGAGAAGTACGCAGACGATTTCCTGAGGGATCTAGGAATGTGTGAGTCTGACGGGGCTACAAAACTCTGGGGAGAGGGTCTGATTTCCAATGAAAACAAGCCAACTAACTTCCTTGGGGATGCATCCGAGGGGGTTTACATGTGGCCACACGTATATGCAGACGTTACAGAAGGCATGAAATGCTTCCAAGAGGAGATATTTGGTCCGGTTGTCACGGTTGTTAAGGCGAAGGATTTCGAAAATGCCCTACACCTGGCCAATGCCTCCCCATACGGGCTTTCAAGTGCATGCTACACCAATGACAGGCTAGAAGCATATCGCTTCAAGACAGGGATCAAGGCGGGAATGACGGGTATCAACAACTCGACAACAGGAGCCGAGGCCCATCTTCCCTTTGGAGGCGTCAAGGACAGTGGCAATGGGACCAGGGAATCTGGAATCTGGGTCCTAGAGGCTTATTCCTATTGGCATGCAGTTAATGACGAACTGTCCGGAAAACTGCAACTAGCTCAAATGGACGTGGATGAGATTCACATCGAAGAGGCAGATGTAGACTACTCTTCACTTGCCTAGAGAAGCGTCTCTCCGCATTTGGGGCATGGCAGCCCTGGAAGCCATGCTCCTGGCATGTAACTACAATTCGGACAGATGGAAGTCTCTATATCGCCTCCGAGCACGCTCCATCGAACTGGTGATGAATTAGAAATTTTTCGACTGGTTTGGGAATGCAATTACTTATTGCTCGTCTCCATGCCCAATGACATTGGGGGGTTGTGCAAATAGAAAAGAGGATTGGGAACCCACGAAGATTGAGGGAATATCAGAGGTCAGTGGGAAATGTGAAGCTCCCCCTGAAAAGGGGATTTGGGAAGACTGATCGAAGGGATGATTGGTGGAAGGGCCCCACTGCTATGGCAGCCTATCTGGGATTCATGATAATTTACGCTACTTGGAGGGGTTTCATGGAGTCTGACTTCTTGTTTTTCAGTGATTTTGGGGCTTCATCCTGTGAAAATTGGGATTCTGCAAAATCCTTCAAGGATGTCTCAGAATGCCAAACCATGTCTATCGAACAAGGCAGCCACGTTCTCTCGCCACTTTACAGTCCTCTGATTTTCCCTCAATCTTCGTGGATTCCCATAGAATTGTGGTGGATGAGTCCGGCAATGTTCATCTTGGTTTTCCCGGCTGGATTTAGAGGAACATGCTACTACTATCGAAAGGCATACTATCGTGCCTTCTTCCAGCAGCCTACAGGATGCGCGGTGTCAAAGCCATGGAACGAATATAGTGGCGAGAGGGGAATTCTCGTAGTGCAGAATCTGCATAGAATGTTCATGTATATCGCGTTGATATATTTGCCACTCCTAACGTACGACTTCTGGCTCTCGATAAATTTCCACGATTCAACCGGAGATTATTTTGGCGTCTCAGTTGGTTCCCTAATTCTTCTGCTTAATCTCATTCTACTATCCGGATACACATTTGGGTGTCACGCTTTCAGACATGTAGTTGGTGGAGGTTCTAATGATTGGACTGGTTCTACGATTAGTCGTTTCAAGTACAAGATGTGGAAGTTCTCAACCAAGTTGAATGAACGACACAAAGACTGGGCATTAATCAGCCTATTCTGGGTAATGTTCGCTGACTTCTACATCTGGATCTGTCAGGATTTCGGTTTTACCGATTTCGTTCTAATTGGGGGTTTGTGAGTGGAAGAAAGCATTACTCACCATGAGTTTGATGTGGTCGTGATTGGTGCTGGAGGGGCCGGACTTAGGGCCGCAATTGAGGCAAGTCGGGCAGGAGTAAGCGTTGGCATGATTTGCAAATCAATGCTAGGGAAGGCTCACACAGTCATGGCAGAGGGGGGGGCTGCAGCTGCTCTGGCAAACAAAGATCCACGGGATTCGTGGCAGACTCACTTCCGAGACACCATGAAAGGAGGAAAATATCTTGGAGACTGGAGGATGGCTCAGATTCACGCCCAGCAGGCTCCTGATAGAATCAGAGAGTTGGAACAGTGGGGGGCAGTTTTTGACAGAACCCCAAAGGGGCTTACGAGTCAAAGGAACTTCGGAGGCCACACTTACCCAAGGCTAGCTCACATTGGAGATGCTACCGGCCTGGAGTTGATTCGTACCCTACAACAGAAAGGCATCCACGAAGGGATGCAGGTCTTCATGGAATACACTGTTCGTAGAATCTTCAAGAATGATGGCAAGGTTTCAGGTTGCTTCGCCTACGACAGAAATGATGGTTCACTTCATGTGTTCAAAGCCAAGACGATTGTTCTGGCCACAGGTGGTATCACTCGCTGCTGGGAAGTGTGCTCCGGATCATGGGAATACTCGGGTGAAGGGCATGCATTGGCCTATTGGGCGGGTGCTGAAATGGGAGACATGGAATTCGTCCAATTCCATCCTACAGGTATGATCTGGCCACCTTCTGTGAAGGGAATACTCGTTACCGAGGGAGTTCGTGGGGAAGGGGGGGTTCTGAAAAATAAGAAGGGTGAGAGGTTCATGTTCAACTACGTCCCCGATATGTACGCAGACGAGTTTGCCGATTCTATTGGCGAGGCAGAAGCTTGGGTGAAGGAAGTCGTAGGGGGTAAATTAGCGACTAAGAGGAGGCCCCCCGAGCTTCTGACCAGAGATGTTGTGGCTAAGGCGATAAACAGCGAGAAGGCAGCAGGGAGAGGCTCGGAGCATGGAGGTGCATACCTGGACATCTCATGGAGGGACTCGGAGGAAGTGAAGAAGAAGTTACCAGGGATGTACCACCAGTTCAAGGAACTCGCTGCAGTGGACATCACCAAACAGCCTATGGAGGTGGGTCCGACTGCTCACTACGTAATGGGTGGCGTCAAAGTTGACCCTTTCAGCCAAGAGACGACAGTTGGAGGTCTTTTCGCTGCTGGAGAGGTCGCAACCGGATTACATGGTGCAAATCGACTAGGTGGTAACTCTCTTTCCGACTTGATTGTATTCGGGAAGATTGCGGGTGAGCATGCCGCGAAATACTCGAAAGAACAGGATGGTTTCTCTGAGATTGACCAATCTGATATTGACGAGGTTATTGAAGAGACCTTGGAACCGCTAAGCAGAGAAGGTGGGGAGAACCCAGCCAAGGTTGTTAGCGATCTTAGAGAAATGATGCAGAATAAGGCTGGGATCATTAGAACGGGCAAGCTCCTTGAAGAAGCAATCAACGATCTCGAGGATCTTAGGTCTAGGTCTGTCTTGACTTCACCTGGGGGTGGGAGAACGTACAATCCAGGATGGCATCAAGCGCTTGAGATTGGTGCTATGGTGGATGTCAGTAAAATGTGTGCAATCGCAGCACTTAGGCGAGAAGAGAGTAGAGGGGCCCATACGAGAGACGATTTTCCCGAAACTGATGACAGCCACTGGGGCAAAATCAACAGCGTGATTCTACTGGGGGATGATGGTTCGATGAACATTGATTTCGTTTCCTATCCGAAGATTTCGAAAGAATTGAGATCGCTACTTGATTCTGATGATCTGCAGGAGGAGGAGTGAAATGTCTGAGAAGGTGACTTTTAGGATATTCAGAGGAGAGCCGGACTCTGATGGAATCCCATTTGGGAAAATGGTTGATTACAAAGTCGACCTTGACGAAGGAATGGTTGTGTTGGATGTTATCCACAGAATTCAAGCTGAACATGCACCAGATCTCGCATGCCGTTGGAATTGTAAAGCTGGGAAATGTGGTTCTTGCAGTGCAGAGGTGAATGGAAAGGCGAGACTAATGTGTATGACTAGAATGGAGGATATCCTAGAAGAGACCCCCAGCAATGAGCCTGTGCTGATTAAGCCGATGCAAGCATTTCCACTTACCAAGGACCTAGTTACCGATACTTCGTGGGCTTACAGGACCGATCGTCAGATTAAGCCGATTAATGGACCCGAAGAGCCCGATTGGGTGTTCCATCAAGAAGAAGCTGACAGGTTGCAAGAGTTCAGATCGTGTATCGAGTGCATGCTATGCGTGAACACCTGCCACGTACTCAGGGAGCATCAAATGTTCGAAGAATTTGCTGGGCCTAGGTTCTTCGTTCGCCTTGCCAGCCTAGAAATGCACCCACTAGACAATGAGAGCAGGATACCAGAGATCAAAGAGGACTTCGGGATTGGTTATTGTAACATTACCAGGTGTTGCACTGAGGTTTGCCCTGCAGGCATTCAGATTACAGACAATGCAATCATCCCACTAAAGGAAAGAGTGGTGACCGAATACTTTGACCCGATCATAGACCCGTTGAATACAGCATTGAATCTCACTTCTGGAGTTTTGAGCTACTTTACCGACGATTTCTCAAAGTCAGCCGATCCTGGAAATACAAAGAAGGCAAAGGCAGCTCTAGAGGATGAGCGCGATCGAATCGAAGAAGCAAAGAAGATGGATTCCGAGAGGGCAGAAAGGGCTCGAAAGAGATTCAAATCAGAGTAGGAATTGTCATATCGACTCATTCTAAAGCATACGCTGAGTTACGACGAAGACCTTCTGCTGTCGGAATACCGACTATTCTCAGATTCGGTCAATTCGTAGTTTCTTCACGTTGGCCTTATTGATCATGTCAGGTAGCCAGTCGGGTGCATTTGCCCCCTTTGGGACCTTGCTCTTAGAGCCAGAGAACACATGAACTCTGTTGGTCCCTCTTTCCCTGAGGTGGATGTCTGTGACACCTCTTGAAGCAGCCTTCAGAGCTGCTCCTCTGGGCTGCTTGCTGTGGAACACTTGAGCAGTGTCCTTGCCGTTCTGCATCAACACGAAATATTTCTTGTCTGCCATAATTGGATTCCTCCGGCTACATGAGGTCCTGCATAGATAATAAAGTTGAGCCGTAATTTCGGGATACTGGGGCAAGGTTAGCGATATATTGGGATATTCCGAATTCTACAACTCGGCACATGCCAGTGTCTTTGTATTGGTTACTCCAGGGATTGAACGAACAGAATCGACTACTAGTTTCGCAATTTCACCCATGCTCTCTGCCTCAATTTTGAGAATCATATCATGATCGCCAAACAGAACTTTCGCATCAGAAACAAAGGGAAGAGAAGAGGCCTTCTCGAAAACCGTATACTCTGTGCCTGGCTCCACATCAAGCAAAACGTACCCGGTTGACATGACCTCGGGAAGAGGTCGGTGACGATTAATGTTCCCGAATTTCGAAGATTTTGTCTACGATGGATACATATCAGATGGCCGCTCTTCGCACACTTATGGCCGACGTAGTAATCGTGAGAGAGTGCAGACACGGGCAAGTTCGTGTACTCTATGGGGACATCATTGGTGTCGAAGGAGATGTAATGGTCATTCCTGCGAATAGCAGGCTCGCTGGAAGAGAAGGTCTAGATGAAAGGATGCAGGAAGCTGCTGGAGAAGAACTGAGGGAGGCTTGTGCAAACATTGCGAAGGAAAAGAGGAAGTCGAATCTACAACCATGCGTAGTGGGGGAAGCAGTGACTACACCTGCCTTTGGCCTACCCGCATCTAATCTTGTGCACGTAGTTGGTCCTGATTGTAGGAGACCGACTCAGGATAATTTCAGGAGGGAATTGATGAGGAATTCATATGATGCTCTTTTCGGAGCGGTGGAGAGCCTCAAGCCTAGGAAGACCCTGGTCCTACCCCCTCTGGGAATGGACGTGTTCGCGTACCCTCACAGAGAAGGAGCCAGGATGACTATGGAAATCATCCTCCCATGGATGGATGGGGAAAAAGATCCGGGGGTGGACATGGTGCTGATTGTTACTAACGAAGACAATTTTCTAAATAACATGAAGACGGTCTACAGAGAAAGTGAGGACCAGTTCCCTGGTGTAGACAGGACTAGGGACTACAGAAAGGGAAAGTTTCAGTGATTGGGACCGGTGTCCTCAATAACCCTGAGAATTGGATAGACCCGTGGGAACCAGCTATGAGCGAGAACTGCGCTCGGTTCTAGCTGGTGAATTGAAGGGTGTTCGTGCAGTTACTAGGTCATGCAGTGAGGTTGAGAGAGCTAGGGCGATGAAGGTGATGCAGAGGCCTTTCTTAGTGGTCAGGGCACCGGGTAGCGGTTCGGAGGGTACGGGTGATTTACTCGCTCTGAGGGGGGACATGTGCTTCCCCATCGAAGTCAAGACCTCGAAGGTTGACAGGATTTACCTCTCGGGTAGGACGATGGTTCAGTACAAGGCACTGAAATCTACTGGAGAGAAGTGTGGCCTCCTCCCCCTTTACGCATTCAGGTTAAAGGGCGTCAGGGGCGACAGTTGGAGGATAATGAGAGTTGAGGTTGAGGGCTTGACTGGGAAACTAAGGCACCTCTCAAGGAGCATCCCCCCGCTCCCTCTAACGAGCAGGGGAACTCCGCATCTGGACTGGAATGCGGGTATGCCAGTTCATCGGTTCTTGTCTTTGGTTTGCAAGTCAAACGGAGCTGGCGGTATTGTTTCGGAATCAGGGATTAACAATGCGAAAGAGTCGGCATTAGGCTAGTTAGAACGTCCAGAAAGGAGTGCTTCAATCGAATCAAGTTTTTTCTTCAGCATCTCGATATCTTGTTCAATCCGATCCAAACCGGCTTGGGCCAGTATCCTGCTGATGCTTTCTCTCTCTCTGGAAAGGGAGTCTATCCTTCTATTAGCACTCCGTGAGGAATCAGTTGCACCAAGAGACATGTGTCTCGGAAACGGTTGACAGTATTCTCTCTTACGTTTGAGAGCAGGTTGAAGAAAGAAGGGCGGACGTGCCTTGCTATGGCCGAGGAAGCAGAGAGCCGGGGAGTTCTCGTCCCACTTCTGCTACTATTCCTTGCCTACTCCCTAGGTGCTCCGATTTGGTTGGTGATTCTGCTAGGAATGTGGTATTCTGGGTTGGTTTACGCTGAGTCCACGGGAGTCCTGGACAGGTTCGATGCTACCAGAGCTCTGGGCGTGATTCTGATGATTAGAACCAAGAGGGGGATGAGATTGCTAGACTTCGTCTCTAAGCCTAAGAGATTCTGGCGAGGTTACGGGGAACTCTCGATTTGGCTCTGCTTCTTTGTGATGTTCATGGTGGTTCTGCTACTGATTCTGAGTGCTATAGCAGTAGCAATAGACCCCCCAGATGACCCTCTTCCCGCGAGTGATCTGCTCCTGATTCCGGGTGTAACAAGCTTCGTGCCGTTCTGGTGGCCGGCCTTAGCTCTAATCATGGCGATTGTGATTCACGAGTATAGTCACGGCATCCAGGCAAGAGCGCATGGGATGAGGCTGCGGAGCTTCGGGGTCCTGCAATTGGGTCCGTTGCCGGTAGGAGCATTCGCAGAACCAGAGGAGTCGGAGATGGAAAGAGCGCCCCGGAGAGAGAGGTTGAGGCTCTTTGCGGCGGGACCTTCGATCAATATATTCGCCACATACGTCGTACTGATCCTCCTATCTTCTGTCGCCACTGGAATGGTTGCAGAAAACGAAGGCGTCCATGCTAGGGGGATAGTTGTTGGAGGGGGTGCCGAAGAGGCTGGCTTGCTCCCCTTCGAGACAATAACCCACATTGATGGGAGTAAAATTGGAGGATACTCGGACTTCACTACTGAAATGGATGGCATTGCTGCTGGAGATGAGGCTTTGCTGACAGTTCAATCGTGGTCTGATGATAGTGAGTCGTGGTCTGAGAGGGCATTGGTGGTCACAATGGGCGATCGATACCAATACTACATCGATGAGTGCGATGGAGACGAAGCGTGCATCGAGGATACCAACAAATTGCTCGATTTCTGGGGCGTTAAACCTGGAGACGCATTCTTGGGTGTTTCCAACCTAGTGTCCTCAACAGGGGGAGTGGATGGTTATGCCCATATTGTCGAGGGAGAATATTCAGCATTCGGGACGGTGTTAAGCACGGCCGTCAGACCTCTTTTGATGCTGAATGTTCCAATTGCAAATGATGGCCAGACGATGATTCCACAGGAGAGAGTTATGCTGATTGCAGGCGATGGGGCGGTTGCATCCATGCTAGGAACTGATGGGATGTTGATGATATTCGACTTTCTTTTCTGGCTAGTCTGGATAAACTTCCTACTGGGTTTCGCTAATCTGATTCCAATGATCCCTTTCGATGGCGGGCATCTGGTTCGGGATGGGGTTCACTCCTTCCTGAGGAAGGTGAGCAAGAATTCTCATCCGATGCGCATAGAGATGCTGTCCAATAGAATCAGCAGCCTTAGCAGCATCTTCATTCTTCTAGTGCTATTGATCCCGGTTATTATTCCGTGGATTATCTAGCTAGTCACTCTTCTTCATCGATCTTCCTAGGCTCGTGTACCTCTCGGAAGACTACCTTGGCCACTCCGACATTCTCCCTCAGAGTTGTGACCAATGAGAACTTGGTGAATGCCCAGTTCTGATCATATGCCATCTCCTCTGGGAGTGTCATGGTTAGATCATCGCCATCGAATTCGATTTCGAAGTCATCCCTGCCGGTGTTCATCTTCATTAGCGTCTGGACCTTCTCTTCCCTGTCCTCAACAACCTTGACGATCTGGTAGCTGTACCTCAGGGTGACGCCTGCAAGTGGGTGGTTGTAGTCTATTCTTGCCCTACCAGCACTCATGAACTGAAGGATCCCGTTTCTACCGCCAATCTCCACTGGAGCGCCAATTCCGAGTGTGTTCGGATCCCTAACGCTACGAAGGAGTACGTTCTGTGAGATTGTCTCGATCTTGTTCTGATCCCTGTCCCCATAAGCTTCCTCAGGCTCGATGTCGAACTCGTAGTCCTTACCAGACTCGGCCTCGGTCAGGTGTGCCTCGAAACCGGGAATCAACCGCCCATCACCAACAGTGGTAATCATCGGCGAGTACTCTCTGTTCTCGTCATGGGAATCGTGCTCCTTGGCAACCTCTTCCCTAGTTGTCTCGATCAGCTTGTCATTGCTAGCATTGTACAAATCATAGTCAATATGAACGATTGAGCCATTATCCATCATAGCACCTCAGGGGCCTCGCGACCGGCTCCCCCTTTTTCATTCAAACGGTGTGTTATTTCTCATTCCAACGCTAGGTCTTGGTAATGATGAGAGCGCACTGCCCAAGATTACCAGAAGCCAACCTGACCAGACTAGATGGCTCCCCGGAAGGTGATGAATTGTGACCCTTACCTCTTCGACCTGATCGGTCTGTCCCAGTATCATTGAAGAAAGAAGTTCATTGGATTGAAGTAGATCTAGAATTACAATGGTGTCTCCAGTCATCCCGGACATTCTATCCACTTCTGACCTGGCTGATACGGCCCCCGATGGGGAATCGAATCTTAGCATTCCAGGCCTTATCGTTCCAAGAATCTCACCTTCGTCTCTAACTTCGATTACAACTCCAACGTAACCATCCCCAATTTCATAATCATATCCATCTTCTTCGGCAGAGAAGATTTCTACTTCGGTGAACATTAGCTCCATTCCCTGATGCTCGGTGGGGACATCCTTCTCCAGGGTAACGAAATGAGAAGGATCTGTCCGATCGACTAGAGTGGTGGTCAGAACGTGTCCAACTAGGAGAATAAGAATTCCAGCATGAGCAACATGGGTCCCTAGTAATCTGGCCTTTGATGGCTGAGATGTGCCGCCACTTCTGAGTAGTTCTGGAATGATCTCTCTAGATTTGTGCCAGAGTCTCACGAGGGTTGGGGGGATTGCGAAGACTAGCCATGTTAGGATGAATACGGACAAGGCCCCTCTGGAAATGCTATCGGTTATAGGATGACTCTGGTTTCCTGGGAGTTCGAGGCTTCCAGAGTTAGCTGCCAGAAGTACCGATACTATGGTCGTAAACACCAATAATGCGGTTCCTGCCTTACCACTGATTTTCTCCCCCCAAGCATACAGTGCCAAACCAATTGCTAGCAATGAAATCAGAGGGGCTCCGTAGTACTCGTGCGCTGCAATATTGGTACCCTCAATCTCAACTGTCAATAGTATCCATGTCAACAAGAGAAATGCCATTGACAGGTACCACGGGAACGAGCGAGAGAAAGTAGCTCTCTTGTTAGCATCAGTGATTGCACCAATTATCCAAGAGAAGTCATCCTTCTCTTCCTCAGGAATGACCCATACTAGCAGAAATGGTACTATTCCAGCCAATGACTGATACCATTCGGAAACCCAACCCCATCCTGAGAAAAGCATCAGCAGGACCCCCATGGAGACCCAATGCACTGGCGGTTCGTCTCGATCTCCGAAGATCAATAGAATCATTATGGCAAGTCCGAAGAAGAGGACTGCCGATGAGCCAATCCACAGACCCACTGCAGCAAAGTAGACTAGCAGAGAGATGGCTAGGGTCCTGTTCGTCTCGAACAAGGTCTGGGAGCCCATCGCGGCCACTTGGGCTCTCTGCTCCCTCAGGACGTGAGCAACAGATAGGCAGAGGAGTCCCATGACTGCGAGTAGGTAGACCAAGACCTCAAAACCAACAGCGGTGAAGTCGATGATCTCGACGACCCGGACATAGGGGTCTCGCGGAAGTGAGTTCTCCCCATCGCCAACGAAGGCATGGACTGAGGCCCAGACCCCATTGGCTCTTGTCACCAGGGTCGCATGCATGACTAGGGCCCCACATATCAGTCCCAATGCAGGTGTGAATGCAAATGGATTGGATGCCTGAGCCCGGGCCCTGGAGTGCAGGATCGCTAGGAGTGCTAGCCATGGAAGCAGGGAGCCGGTCTCGACTGGATCCCATGCCCAGTATCCTCCCCAATCCAGAACCGTGTAGGCCCAAAGACCCCCGAGCCCTATTCCCACGGTGCCCGCTAGGAATGAGTACCGAGCCCATCGAATCATCGAGGCATGCGTCTCCTTCGACGGGCGAGCCATGATCAGACCAGACAGGGCGATGCTAGCGGTTGCCAGACAAAGGGAGTAGTATACGAAAACTACTGGCGGGTGGATAACCATCAGATCCGTCTGTAGCAAAGGGCTGATTTCTCCAGCAGATCCAGGGATGGCAGGGGAGAATGGGCGGAGGCCTGCTGAGACTAGGAGGAGTAAGGCTGTCCATGAGTGCATGACTCGAATTGCCGTACTATCGACCATGTGATCTCTGGACATCACCCATGTGATCACACTCATCATTGAGGCCCACATCAGAAGGGGTCCGGATCTGCTCCCCCATACTGCAGAAATACGATAGAAAAGTGGTAGTCCGTCTCCTACATATCTAGAGACTAGGTCCAGTGTCGTCGCTTCGATTAGGAAGGATGTAGCAAGAAATAGGAATGGCGCTGATTGTGCAGCCATTGACGTTGTTCGGACGAGGGGGTCGGAACTAGCCTCGGGACGAAAGACTAGGTATACGCTAACAAGCAGAGCTAGGAAGATTAGGGTGTATCCAAGGAAGGTGAGCATTGTTCACCATCCGTAATACTTCGCCCTGCTGTATCCAAAGGCCAGCATCGCTGGGACGATTCTCTTGAAGTATAGTCCGGGCCTTCTAAGCAATAGCCTGAATCCTACCATGGCCTTCCCCGTTGCTCCCATGTCTGACATCTCATCCGGGAAGCATGTAGCCATCACTGACATCTCATCGTCAGACAGCTCGAAGAGAGCAGTCTTGCCCCTCAGGATTTTGTCGTAGGGTGGGAACTCTGCCTTCCACAGTCTGGTATACTCTGACAGTCTCTCCGAACTGAGGTCTCCTTCCGAGATTGCCTTCGCAGCAGTCTGGGCTGCGAAAACCGCTGATTTCAGTGCGAGGTGGGACCCACCCTCGAATAGGGGGGAAGTGAAACCAGCAGCGTCACCGACCAGCATTAGTCCATCGTGGTGGGTTCTGTCGAATGGACCGGAGATGGGGATTGTCCCGCCGAAAGCCGGACTGCCCTTCTCTTTCCAGGGGGGCAGGGATTGTTCCAAGTCTGAGAAGTGGGTGTCAGCGATGAACTCGTCTAGGGCCTTCTTGGTCCTGGGCTTATCCTCTGTCACTAGACCCACGTTTGCACGTCCTTCGCACTTCGGAATCATCCATAGATACCCCTTCTCAGCATATTTTGGCCAGATGTAGAAGTCCAGATAGTCATCAGTAGGAACTTCCAGCAACTCGTACTGCATCCCTGCGACGACCTTGCCCTTTGCGTTCAATGGGGCGTCACAATCTGGCTTCACCAAACGCGAGCAGACAGCAGCCACTCCTGAGGCATCGATCACGATCTTGGCTCTGATGGGGAACTGGTCCCCCTTGCCATCGCATATCCAACCTCCGAATGGATCCCCCTCCACCCTCTCCATTGAGAGCAACTTGTGGCGAAGATGGAGGCTAGCGCCGGCGGCAACCGCTTCCTCGGCTATCCACCTCTCGAACAGGTGCTTCTCCAAGACGTACCCCTCCTCTGTTAGGCACTTCTCAGTGCCATCGGGGAATATCACCCGGATACCCCTGACCCTCTTGCTAATCACTTCGTCAGGTAGGTCCAGATTGAGGTTCTGGCAGGCAATCTCTGAGATGCACTCGCCGCAGTGGACTGGGGTCCCGATCTCTGGGTGATCCTCGATTAGGATAGTCGAGAGCCCCTGCCGGGAGCACTGTAGAGCAGCGTTACCACCACCCGGACCTGCGCCCACAACAAGAACGTCACATACGGTTCCTGCCTCGCCCACGGATTATCGGTAGAGCACCCATCAAAGAATCCGTCGGTTTGCAGGGGCCCCTAGGAGGCGAACCTTCTCATGCCAGAGGCATCACGAATCACCATGGGCTGGAGGAGTCTAGAGGAGTTCATCAGAGCCCTAGAGATTAGGGGCGAGTTGCTAAGGGTCGGCCATCCCGTTGACGTGAGGTTCGAAGCTGGTTGTATAGCAGACCGTTTAGTCAAGATGGGTGGCCCAGCAGTGGTCTTCGATCAACCAAGACTGGAGGATGGGAGCATCAGTAGATTCCCTCTTGCGATGAATCTCTTTGGCACTAGGGAGCGGACAAACCTAGCTTTGGGGGTGGATGATCCTAGTGAGATTGGGGAAATGATGGTTGGTCTGATGAAGCCCGACATAGGTGCCATCATGAAGAGGCCTTGGACTGGAATCAAACTACTGAGGCAAGGAATCTCGATGGCACCCAATAGGGTCTCGAGAGGAAAATGCCAGCAAGTAAGGATCGATGACCCTGATGTGACAAAGCTTCCAATCCCTGTCACTTGGCCAGATGACGGGGGGCCATTCATGACCCTGCCCCTGGTTGTAACAGCGGATCCGAAGTCCGGAGCACACAACATGGGGATGTACAGGAGTCAGGTCTTCGGACCAAAGGAAGTCGGGCTTCATTGGCAGAAGCACAAACATGGGGCGGATCATGCAGATTCCTCGGAAGGCAGAATGCCGGTGGCAATTTGCCTCGGAGGGCCGCCACAGATAATTTTCAGCTCTATCTCACCACTACCGGATAATCTAACGGAATACGAATTCGCAGGTCTCCTAAGCGGGAAGAGGTTGAGGATCACAAAATGCCTAACTAACGACCTCTGGATTCCCGCGGATTGTGACTTCGTTATCGAAGGATACACAATTCCAGGTGAGACTAGGACAGAAGGACCATTCGGCGATCATTTCGGACACTACTCGCTTGAAGACGAGTACCCAGTAATGCACGTAACTGCAATCACTCACAAGAAGGACCCGACAGTTCCGATGACAATAGTAGGAGTCCCTCCCATGGAGGATGGTTATCTCGGTGAGGCGATTGGGGATGCTTTGTTACCTGTTCTGAAGTTCCAACATCGAGATGTTATTGACACATTCCTACCACTGGAGACTGGCTTTCACAATCTAGCCATCGTTTCCTCCAGACAAAGATTCCCTCGTCAGGCAAGGAAGACCGCGTTGGGACTACTAGGTGCTGGTCAGATGATGTTTCTCAAGGTGGTAGTAGTTGTTGATGAGGATCATATCGTGAAGAATCTCGACTCCCTGCTTGATGCCCTAGAAATGAAAGTCAGCATCCCTGATGACCTAGTGACTCTCAAGGGAATGGTAGCTGATTCATTGGCACACACTTCCCCGTGGGAGAATATCCATGACAAACTGATAGTCGATGCGACATCACCAGTAGATGGAGACCCAATAGAACATGTCGAGATGGTTCCAGTAAGCAAATCACTGGTCATTTCGGCCTCAGCAATTGATGGAGTTGCTCAGGCCAGGATGCTACGTCCTTCTATGATGGTGATAACTACTGAAATCGAAGGAGGCCCCAAGCCAGAGGAGAGCATGGAGGATGCCAACGAGCAGATGGCCAATCTCCAGAGAGAGAGGATCGCTACAATCAGGAATGCTATTTGGGGATTGGAGGCATCCAAGGGGCTGAGATGGCTTTTCATTACTGACTCGGATGCGGACTTGGAGAGTGAAGATTGGAGGAGGAGGCTGCTATGGCAGCTATTCTGCAGATTCGACGTCGGAAGAGATCTGCACTTCGACGAGTCGCAGACGAGGGTTGCATGGGATGCGACTGCTCCCATTCCATCAGAAGGGGGACCTTTGCCGGTTCGAAGATGGCCTGCAGTGACTCTTCATGACCCTGAACTCGTTCAGAGGATCGATTCCTGGCTTTCAAAGAGGTTGTAGCATGGGCCTGAATGAGATACTGGAGTTCGTCAAGGTTGAACATACTCTGTTCTCCCTACCCTTCGTTCTGATGGGATTCGTACTAGCGGTCGACCAATTCGGAAGCGAGAGCCTGGATGTCTTCTGGATAATCATTGCAGCAGTCGGCGCAAGAGGCCTTGCAATGGCGCTGAACAGGATAATTGATCGAGAAATCGATTCTTCCAATCCCAGAACTTCCTCCAGGCATTTGCCATCGGGTACGATGTCGATGCAGACTGCTTGGATTCTCTCAGCGGTTTTTCTCGGGATGCTCTTGTTCGCTGCATGGATGTTGAACGAAGTGGCTTTGAAGATGGCTTGGCTTCCAGTGATTGCATTCGTAATATACCCTTATACGAAGAGGTTCTCGTGGATTTGTCACTTCTGGATAGGTTTCTGTTTGGCGCTTGCTCCAGCAGGTGCGTGGGTCGCTATCGCAGCGGACACACATGGTTGGGCATCCATCACAGGAATGCATGACGGTCGGACTGAGTTCCTATGGTTCCCTGAGGTCTTCTTCATTTCATTGGGAGTGGCTCTATGGATATCTGCTTTCGATATCAACTACGCCCTAATGGACAAGGATGTAGACAGGGAACAGGGGATTCGCTCATTCCCTGCCAGCTATGGAGATGTAGCGACTAGGAATCTTAGCGTTGCTTTGACCATAGGGTGGATGGTGTGCTTCCTCCTTACGGGGATGCATGAGTTCACCGAAACCAGGAGGTTTCGACATACTCTCTGGATCGTGTCAGTTATTTCCATGGCGCTGGTAAACATCTTCGTGATGGCGAAAACTGCAGAGTCCGCGTCAGAATCTGATGAAAGCATGGAGCGGTATCAGAAGATACTATTCCGTTCGTCCATGCTTACAGGGTGGATTCTGCTCGCCAGTATGGCATACGTAGACTACTTCAGTGACGGGTTGCTTGATTGAGGCGTTGGGATGTTCAGACTTCAAGCAGATTATGAGACCGCTGGTGACCAGCAGCAGGCTATTGACCAGTTAGTGAAGCAATTGAATGAAGGGCAGGAAAGATGCGTTCTCCTTGGTGTGACTGGATCGGGGAAGACTTTCGCAATGGCCAAGGTAATCGAAGAACTGCAACTTCCGACATTGATTCTTTCGCACAACAAGACCCTGGCAAGACAGATTTGGCAAGAGATGTCGGGACTTTTCCCAGAAAACTCGGTTGAGTACTTCGTTAGCTATTACGACTACTACCAACCAGAGGCGTACATCCCCGGTCGAGACCTATACATCGACAAGGAACTCCAGATGAACGAACGCATCGAACAGGAGAGGTTCTCGACAGTGGCCTCTCTAGTTTCCAGACCCGATGTCATCACGGTCGGAACCGTTTCCACAATCTACGGCCTCAACCCGCCCGAGGTATTCCAGCAGAATCACCTCAGGCTGCACGTTGGCCAGAAAGCAGACCCCCAGGAAATCGTCAGAGGCCTAGTCGATTTGCAGTATAGGAGGACAACCGGTGAGATTGCCAGAGGGGATGTTCGACTCAGGGGCGAGGTACTTGACGTGTGGATGCCAAGCAGAGACGACCCACTCAGGGTAAGGTTCGGTTGGGAAGGAATTGAGAGGATCCAAGTCTGCGAGGCAGTCTCATGGGAACCCCTGGATGACTTCGAAGAGGCTTGGATTCATCCTAGACAGTTCTACATGACGAGCGAGGAGAGGTTCAATCAAGCACTGGAGGACATTGAGCACGAATTGGATACTAGATTAGACTGGTTCGAGTCAAATGACGGGGGCTTGGAGGCACACAGGCTCGAGCAGAGAACGAGATTCGATCTAGAAATGCTGAACGAAGTTGGCTCATGCAAGGGAGTGGAGAACTATTCCATGCACTTCGATGGGCGGACCAGAGGGGAGAGGTCGTACTGTCTGCTGGACTTCTTCGCTAGCAACGGAGAGCAATTCCATGGTGGTTCGGATAGATATCTAGTCATCATGGATGAATCGCACGTCACACTGCCCCAAGTTGGAGGGATGTATGGTGGGGACTACTCCAGGAAGAAGAACTTGGTCGATCATGGATTCAGGTTGCCGTCGGCATATGACAACCGTCCGCTTCGAGTTGACGAGTTCCAGGAACTGATTCCCCAGATGATGTATGTCAGCGCGACTCCAGGTGAGAGGGAACTGAGGCACTTGGCAGAGGTTACTGGGCAAGAAGTACCTCAGGGGCTGATTCATGTTGACGGGGGAGGGGGGGCTAAGAAGTCCGAGATTGGGAAACCCAAATCGAAGCACAGTATGGAGGAGTTGCTTGACGAGATAGACGGCATAGCGAAGATGGAAATTCGTCCGACTGGGCTTCTTGACCCCGGGATTGAAGTGAGGTCTACTGAAGGGCAGGTTCAGGATCTGCTAAGCGAAATCGGTGATCGAGTAAGTCGGGATCAGAGGGTTCTAGTCACCGTGATGACGATCAAGTTTGCAGAGGAAGTTGCAGAGTACTTGGAGAGAATGGGAGTCAAAGCACACTATCTACACAGTGAGATTGACACTCTAGAACGTACAGAGATAATCAAGGCACTGAGACTAGGGCTGATTGACGTGATTGTGGGGATCAATTTGCTGAGAGAGGGTTTGGACATTCCCGAAGTCTCATTGGTTGCAATATTCGATGCTGACAAGCAGGGTTTCCTCAGAAACGAACGATCATTGCTACAGACAATAGGAAGGGCTTCTAGGAATGTGGATGGATCCGTGATTCTGTATGCAGACTCGGTCTCTCCTGCAATGGAGGCAGCAATCAACCAGACTGTGAAGAGAAGGTCCCTCCAGAGAAAGCACAACGAAGAGAATGGGGTCGTACCAAAGACCATCCAGAAGGCACTCCCTGAAATGGGGACCGAGATCGCCGACCTACTCTCAGGTGTTGCAGGAACTGGGAGCAGCGGAGGTCGGAGAATGGTTGCCAAGCCCCCGGGTAAGAAGGGTTTGGAAGGCCTTGCCAAGAGATTCGGCCTGGGTGCAGGGGTTTGGAATTCTTCGGATTCAGTACTTGAGAATGTCAGCCAGCCTGAATGGGTCGGGGACCCTGAAAGATTGGGGGACGAGGGCGAAGATCAGACAGTTCTCATTTCTAGGTTGGAAAAGGAGATGAAGCAAGCGGCGGATAGGCTTGACTTCGAGAGAGCGGCTAACCTGAGGGACAGAATCTTCAATCTTCATAATGCGACCAATTGAAGCCAAGTGTCCAGTGCGGTCCCCATGGGCGGATACTCACGAGACGACTTTGATGTTCCAGTCGAGGACTATGACTTCTCAAGCGTATCCGACGTTCGCAGTCTGATTGACCAGATGGGTAGGGCGGGTGGTTTCACAGCATCGAAGTTGTCTCGTGCCAGAGATATTCTGAGGAAGGCGATTTTGCAATCTAATGAAGAAGGGAATCTCAATTGGCTTTCATTCCCAGCCTGTCTTTGTGCCACAGGAACCAGGGGATTCTTCGTTGAGGCATTGAAGAGAAGAGCATACAACGTTGTTGTCACCACATGTGGCACTCTTGATCATGACATAGCAAGGACATTCAGAGACTACTTCCATGGTGATTTCAGTCTGGACGACATTGCCTTGGGCAGAGAAGGCCTGAACAGATTGGGCAATGTAGTGATTCCTAACGAATGCTATGGAGAGATACTAGAGAGGGTCCTGCTTCCTTGGCTAAGTGAGATTGAGGATGAGAGGAAGGCGAAGGATAGTATCAACCCCTGGAGGGGTTTCGGATCAGTGGAACTTTGTTGGGCAATAGGAGACAGGATAGATGATGAAAGTTCACTATTGCACTGGGTTGCAAAGAACAGGATCCCAATGGTTATCCCAGGCCTCACTGATGGTTCAATAGGATCACAATTATTCATGCATAGGCAAAGAAGCCCTGACTTCATGGTAGACGTCCTAGCAGATGAGCAGGTTCTATCTGACCTTATTTGGACTGCAAATGAAAGTCATGGACTAATGATCGGAGGAGGTATCTCGAAGCATCACGTAATTTGGTGGAACCAATTCAGGGAGGACTCTGGAATGGATTCGGCTGTCTCTATTACTACTGCACCGGAGTATGATGGGTCACTATCTGGTGCTAGACTCAAGGAAGCGATTTCTTGGGGGAAAATCAGACCTGAGGCGGATCAGATTGTCGTTGAGGGAGAAGCGAGTCTGATTCTTCCACTACTCGGATCTGATCTATTTCGGAATGATTGAGGGGTTGCCGGAGAAACGGCTATAAATCTGCTTTTTTCGATGTGATGATATGTCAGTTAGAGGAATGATTCAGGACATGATAAACGAATTGACCGATGCTCTCGGTGACGCCGAGAAGCATGACTCTGGGAATAATGCTGCAGGTACACGAATTCGAAAGGTAATGCAGACATGCAAAGGTTTTGCCCAAGATGTTAGAGTGAAGGTTCAAGGTGACAAAAACTCACGTTGAGTTTATTGCGCTGGCTATCATTTCCATCAAAGAAACTCTCATTGGCGTCAATGGATGCCAACCATCTCCTCCGGATCTAATCAGAGCTTCGTGGAGTTTGCTTAGGTCGGGTCTTTCTTCAATCTCCGAATGTAGCCCCCTAACTGGACTGGGGACTTCGGACAATGATTGAATGGTATGAGAATGATTGATTGAATTATTGTAACGATCCCACAATACTCTGATTTCGTCTGTTACATCTCCCATTTCCCACGCCCTTCTGCCGCACATCGTATAGTTTCCATTGGGCATATTTTCTTCCTCACTCAAGCAAATTGTAGAAATCGCGTCGACTACATCCCGTACGTTAACCCAGTATCTGATATTGGATTCCGGATCTGGTTTCTTTCCACTCATGATTTTCTCAATCCAATCGGTCATAACCGCATTTCCCCATTTCCCTCGGCCATTTGGGATTATGACATCAGATAATTCGAATACAATTCCTGAATCGGGGGATCTAGAACCTAGAGGGACGATTGCGATGTCACTGCTCTCCTGGCTGTCGATCTGAATCGTTACATCTGCCCTCTCTGGTTCGGCGACGAGTCGTGCTCCAGACCTCTCGAGCCTTGCCTCCAGGGCTTCTCTGAGTCCGTCTGATGAACCTGAAACATGCACACTTCTGGGCATGGAAACGCATCTGTTTAGTTAGCCTCGATAGCCTTAGACGTGAAATTCAGGAGTGCTTCCCTCAAAATATCCACGATCATATCTATCTCCTCGGAAGTTATTGAGAAGTGGGGGGTGAATCTCAGAGCATTCTGGCCCCCGTGGATTACTCCGAGACCATTGTTCCTGCACCATTCTTCCACATATCCGAATCCAACCACAGGGAGTTTCTCTGGGTCTAATTCTGCACAAAGGAGGAGCCCTGTTCCTTGAACCTCAGTAATCGTACCAGGTATCTCCTCGGCGAGTGCTCTCAATTTAGCAACGAATTCAACACCCCTTTCCTTGATGTTATTCCTCAATTCTGGGGTTACTCGGTCAAGGACTGAGACTGCAGTTTCCAAAGCTCTTGGATTCGTCGTCATAGTATTCCCATAAATTCCTACGACGTATAATTCAGCTGCCTGCTCGGAGAGACCGACGACTGAGAGTGGGTATTGGCCGGCATTAAGGGCCTTTGACCAAGTCTCCATGTCTGGAACCAAACAGTCCTCAAAACCATCATAATCAACGATACTTAGGCATCCTTGTCCCCTCAGTCCGGCTTGGATTGAGTCAACGATTAGCATACTCTCATGCTGCGAACAAAGAGTTCTGGCTAAATCATAGAACTCCCTAGTTACGCAGAGCCCAGGATTGCCCTCGCCCATCACGGGTTCCATAGCCATCAATTCGATGAAGAAGCCCTCTTTATCCGCACGCTCGAAAGCAGATCTGAGTGAGTCTAGATCGTTGCTTGGTACGAAGATTACGTTATCCCTCTCACGGAATGAGGCTAGATTCTTCTCGTACTTCTCACTGCACGAGTCTGAAATCTGAGCAGGCCTTTGCGTTCTTCCATGGAATGCCTCAACTAGCGCCAGCATCTTGGTTGGTTTGCCCTCGTGTCTTCCTCCCTTGCCAGTAACTCTGAGAGTGTTTGCATCTGCAATTCGAATAGAGATTGTTACAGATTCTGAACCGCTATTCAAACAGACGAACTTGGAGAATGGGCAGCTGCCTCTAGTATGGCCGACTTCCTTTCTAAGACGTTCAGAGAGTCTCTTCTGGCTGAATGAGGGCGTCATGACATTAGCCATCACCCAATTCTGCTGCATTGACTGTATTACGTCATCAGGTCCATGCCCCATTCCAAGCATCCCATATCCTCCATTATCGTGAAGGACCGCCCCATGAGAGGTAACTATCCAAGGCCCTCGAGCAGCAATTGCCACGTACGGATTAATAGTGGCGGCGGAATAGAAGTTGACATAATCAGATTGAAGATATGCAACTAAATCACTCTCTTTCATGGAGAATAGTTCATCACCCATGTCGTTGATTAGACTCTGGAAGTTTTCAGTTGCCTCCTCTATAGCCCTACTAAGGGATGGATCAGTCTCTAGGAAATCGGAGATAACTGAGTCCTTTAGGCCGTTAGTCTGTGCTTGACCTGATCGAGAGCGAATTTCGGCTAGGGCAGCTAGTTTGCCATCCACGTGCAGGGCAAAGGAGGGATGCACATCAACATTCTCCGGAAATGGTCTGAGTTCACGAAAATAATGGTCGGAACGTGAAAACTCGGTTTTCTGATAATCATTAAAAAAATTAAACTAAAATCAATTTTCCAATTGAAAAATTCATTCTTACTCAAAAATTTCAATTGGATTATCAGTCTTGATTAACGAATAATATAAGTGCCACTCCAGTGTCTGAGGCTCAGGAGAAGCAACGGGGGTGCACTCCTCCCTGAGGGAGAGAAATGGTAGAAGATTACGAAATACAGGAAATGATACACAGAGATGTCTATGTTGGAGAAAAACACGTAGGAGTGGTGGTTAGTGAGAGATTCCATCCTAGAGACGAGTTCGTGAGGTCCTGGAGGATCAAGGTGGAGGACGATGTGGCTAGTGAATTCATGAGGAAACCTGCAGATCTGGCCCCTCTGGCGAAAGAGTTGGTTCACAGTATTAGACCAGACGGTGGGATCAAGCTTTCAAAATCAATGAGGGAATTGCAGAGAAGGTGGAGGAACACGGTTAGAATCCAAGAAGATCTCTATGCTCCTGATGAGTTGATGGATAGAGCAGTGCTAGACAATGATGGCATGGACATTGGCAATGTCGTGGAGCTTATCAAAATAAAGCGCACATACAAGGGTCTCCTGGTGAAACCCCATTTCATGGTTAGAGCCAGGCATGGCCTTCCTGAGACAATAGCAGTACCCTGTGGGCAATTGGCAAAGACTACTTCTAGACTTGATGAAGTCATTCTGAAGTGCACCTTTTCCAGGTTAGTGACTCTGCCCAGTTTCTTGAAATTGAATGACGAAGGTTACGAAGAAGAGTGAGTCAATCCTTGAGTAGCCTTCAAATCACAATCCCATGTGCCGATGATGCTCAAGGGCGCGTAGCTTAGTTTGGCTGGAGCACCCGGCTGATAACCGGGAGGTCACAGGTTCAAATCCTGTCGTGCCCACCAAAATTCACCATTTTCTAGGTTTCTAGATGAATAAGAAGCATCATGAAGGGACCTCCTGTCCCTGTCATCAAATGCCTGTTCTTAGCGGCGCCTCAGGTGCTGGGATTGCTGAGAAACTAGCCCCAATCCTTGACATGGAGCACGTGGCTCTAGAAAGCAGGAGATTCCCTGACGGAGAAGCCTATGTCAGGATCCCTCCCGAATCAATAGAGTCTGTCAGATCGGAATCAGTTGTTCTGGTATCCAATACGTTCCCCGATTCAGGGATAATGCAGACTCTGTTACTCCTGGGGGCAATTCGAGACGTTAGGAAAGGGGATCTTTCTAGCTTGAAGGGGGAGTGGTCGGGAGATACCGAAGACGTTGGCCCTGGTGTTTTCTTGGCAATTCCCTACTATGGTTATGCTAGGCAGGACAAGAGGTTCTCCGCAGGTGAGTCAATTTCGGCGAAAATGGTGACAGAAGTTGTTTCAAGATATTGTGATGGGATTGCAATACTGGACCTGCATGCTCCAGAGGTCCTGGAGGGGATGGACGTGCCAATTGAGTTCGTTAGTTCGATGCCGGAGATAGCGGAGAGGTTGCAGAACGGAGTGTCTCCAGACTTCATCCTGAGCCCTGACAAGGGTGCTATCTCCAGAGCGACGGAGGTAGCTGGCCTAATCGGGTGCGATTTTTCCTATCTCGAAAAGACCAGGATTGATGCCCATACAATTGAGCACACCCCCAAGAATCTAGACGTCTCTGGCAAGGTTGTAGCGATAGTGGATGACATGATCAGCACCGGAGGCACGATTTGCAGGGCTAGTGACGCACTTAGGAGACAGGGTGCTACAGAGGTCCACGCAGCATGCACGCATGGCCTATTCACGGGCGGGGCATTGTCCCGACTAGCAAATCATGTGGATGGAGTATACACAACTGATTCTCTACCAAATCCTAGGGCTAGCGTGTCTGCAGCACCCGCATTGGCAAGGGGATTGAGTAGACTCATGGAGAAAGTCACACATAACGGCTGACTGGAGGGAATACGCTGCGTTTATATCGGTCATGCCGTGCGGCGGCTTACTAACACGAGGAGATGTTCCAATGAGTGTACATATTGTTTTCGAAACACCCCAAGACGTACAAGAGCAAGTTTACGAGATGGTCAAGAGCCTAGGCAAGGATGGCAAGGGCCGACTAAAGAAGGGAGCCAATGAGGTCACCAAGTCTGCAGAGAGAGGAACTGCGCAGATGGTCGTAATGGCTGAGAATGTAAATCCGGGAGAGTTGCTTGCACACATACCGATGATTTGCAAGGAGAAGGAAATCCCATTCATCTATGTTGAGGATCAGGCATACCTAGCAGAAGCTGCTGGGATGAGCACTGGGACCAGGACGGCCGCAATTGCGGTAATGCAGGTCGAGAAAGAGGGCATGGATCGATTCAACGAGGTAAAGTCGCACTTCGAGACCCTCTCGTCATGATTTGGAGGTTTGAAGGATGGCAACCGAAGCATGGCCCGCTGAAGTTGTCGAGATAGTAGGCAGAACAGGCCTAACTGGAGAGGCGATGCAGGTCAAGGTAAGAGTGCTAGACTCTGACAACCCGAGAGACGTTGGAAGAATCATCACAAGGAACGTACTAGGTCCTGTTCGAGGACCTGATCCTGTGACTGGGGATGGTGGAGACATCCTAATGCTCAGAGATACGGGTCGAGAGGCGAGAAGGATAGGCTCCAGGTGATTATGATGCCAGAGCAGCGGATTTGCAGTTTCACAAACGAGGAGATTGAGCCCGGTACTGGCATGATGTTCGTCAAGAGGGATGGTTCGGTCTACTGGTTCAAGGACAGCAAGTCCCGCAAGAACATGCTCAAGCTGAAGAGGAACGCTAGGCGACTGAAGTGGACTCGTCGCTACGAGAAGGGCGGCATCAATTAATCTCGAGGATTACTCGTCTTTCGGCTCCCACCAGGAAGCTTCCCCATTAGTTGGAATTGTAGCAGGGCCATCGGACTCGTGAGGTTTCCCATCCTGATGCTTCCAACAGTAATCAGTCGACCTAAATGTGAGGGTTCGGCAACTGTCAAATTCGCACTTCTTGCTCCTCTGATGGTTTGAAAGGGTGACAGGGGCTTTCGATTCACCGAATGCAGGTAATGCGCCCGCACCGGCGGCCCCGGCGAAGAAGACATCCAGTAAGCAGCAGAACACCTCGAGAAGTTGTACTACCATGTTTCCCCATGTCTGGGAGAAAAAATAAGTCTGCCTACGTCACTGAGCAGTTATCCTGTAGTCTACCCTTGCCCTGTCGTTCGCATCATTGGTTCCGAGGGGGCCCTGTGGTCCGGGAGGTTGGGCATCTCCGCAGTCTGTATTGTCGATTACGGTGACGTACGTCCCAGCGTCGATGGTGGCCTCCAGGCTTGCCGCATCGGTGTTTGGATCACTGAGGTCAGCAAGATAGACGAAGCTGTCGCAATCCTCGTACTTCTGGTAATTCACCTCGGTCATGGTGTAGAGGTCGATGTTCGGGCCCTCCTGCTTTTCCAAGGCGATCCTAATGGTAGATGTTGATTCGATTGTCCAAGTTAGCTTGATGTGCTCGTCCTCGTTGACGAATGTGTTGTCATCGAAGAGTTCTCTTTCTGGGTTCACTGTATCATTTACGCTATCCACGCATCCTGGCAGCAACAGACAAATCGTCAAAAGTAACGGTATTTGCATTTTCATGGCATTCCGACTTGATACTAGGCTCATCAAGCATTTGCTCTGGTGACTTCGTTGAAATAGGGAGGGTGTTTCGACCGGGACATGGGAGAAATGCAGACAACCTTCGTGATGATCAAACCTGATGGCGTACAGAGAGGCTTGGTAGCCGAAATTATTGGCAGATTCGAGACAAAGGGCCTTCGACTAGTCGGACTGAGGCAGCTGACCCCTCCTATGGAGTTAGCAGAAGCGCACTATGAGGTTCACAACGAGCGTCCCTTCTACGCTGGCCTCATCGAGTTCATCACATCCGGCCCTGTAGTAGCAATGGCATGGACCGGGGTCGACGCAATCAGCGTGGCTCGCAACATAATCGGGCCTACCGACGGTCTTACTGCCGCCCCTGGGACCATAAGAGGGGACTTCGCGATGGACATCGGTCACAATGTGATTCATGGCTCTGATGGGGAGGACACGGCCGCCTTCGAGTTGGGGTTGTGGTTCCCAGATGGGCTTGTCGACTGGACCCGTGACGCAGAGGCGCACATCTACGAGTGAGTAAATCAATTCTGAAGGGGAAGGAGCATGAGGTGGGAGAAATGTCAGAACGTAGACAACCCATCGTCGCTGTCCTAGGTCATGTTGACCATGGAAAGACATCCTTGCTAGATCACGTGAGATCCCTAGGGGAGCAGGGTCGCTCCTCGGTGATGGACAGGGAGGCTGGGGGCATCACCCAGCATATCGGAGCAACCGAGGTTCCGTCGGAAATCCTGAATGACTTGTGTGCGCCTCTATTAGGGGGGAAAACATTCGACTCACCAGGCCTCCTCTTCATTGATACTCCGGGTCACCATTCCTTCTCCTCGCTACGTGCTCGAGGAGGCTCTCTCGCAGATATTGCGATTCTAATTGTTGATGTGATGGAAGGTTGCAGACCTCAAACTAGAGAATCACTGAGAATCCTGAAGCAATCGAAGACCCCTTTCGTTGTCGCTGGAAACAAGGTCGACAGGATCCATGGATGGCAGTGCCAAGAAGGTAGGTCGATGGCCATCTCGATGAGGGATCAGACGAAGGAGGTAAAGGGCCTATTCGATCAGAAATACTGGGAACTCGTAGGTCAGTTTGCCGAGGAAGGCTTCAACCTAGAAAGGTATGAGAGAATCAAGGACTTCACTAAGGAGATAGCAATGGTTCCAGTTTCTGCTAGGGAAGGAGAGGGGATTCAGGACCTGCTAGCGGTTGTAATAGGTCTAGCAGAACGATACCTATCTGATCAGTTGACAGATGTTGACGGTTCTGGGGAAGCGACCGTATTGGAGATGAAGGAGGAGAGGGGGCTTGGTAAGACGCTGGACCTGATCCTCCATAGGGGTTCTATCCGCAAGGGGGATGAGATAGTCCTAGTCGGTGATAGGGGAGGGATTAGCACCCATGTGAAGGGCCTCTTCTCGCCAAGAGGTATGAGTGAAATGCGAGATGCCGGTGACAGATGGGATAACTCAGAGGCTGCTTACGCCGCTGCTGGAATCAAGATTAGCGCACCCTCCTTGGAGGGAGTCCTGGTAGGAACCACGCTTAGAGTAGTTTCATCCGACGAAGAGAGGGATGATGCAATGGCAGCAGCGGACGAGGAGGCGAACCTCTCGATTGAGCTCGAAGAAGAAGGCGTCTGCATCAAGTCGGACACGGTTGGAGGTCTCGAGGCCCTGGCAAAGGAGCTCAGGGAGATAGGAGTGCCAATTAGGGAGGCATCCATTGGTAAGGTCAGCCGCAGGGATGTTCGTAGCGCTGAGGCATCTTCAGATCCACTAAACCGATTGATTATGGCATTCAGCACAGAGATTCTTGAAGAGGCGGAGGAAGAAGTAGCAGCCTCCGAAGCCGGAGTAAAGCACATTGGATCCGACATTATCTACAGAATTCTGGAAGAACGAGAAGAATGGGTAGAAGCCAGGAAATCTGAACTTGAAGAAGAGAGAAGAGAATTGGTGGTATATCCTGGCAGAATTATGCTCCTCCCCGATCATACATTCAGAATCTCGAAACCGGCTGTTGTTGGGGTAAGGGTTCTCGGTGGAAGAATACACATTGGGCAAGGTCTTCTCAAAGATGGAGTAAAGGTAGGCCGAATAAAATCCATCAGATCGGGACAAGAGAGCCTAAAGGAAGCAAAGCAGGGTGCAGAGGTGGCAATTTCGGTTGATGGGGTTACCGTCGGAAGGCAGATTGACGAGGGAGACGTCCTCCTGGTTGACATTCCGGAATCTCATGCTAGGAAACTAAGGAAGATGGAGATGACCTCCATGGAGAGGGATGTCTACGAGGAGTTGCTGGCGGTTCACAGGAAGGACGACCACTTCTGGGGCAGATAAGACAAGATTATCGGATGTGCAAAGGCACCTAACACTCAAGTACTCATGGAATCGGCCTAGGAGACAAGAGGGTTCAGTGTGACGATTGCTCAGGGTGGTGGTTCTAGCTCGAAGGACCTCATTAGATCGGTCTCAGGGCATGCTAACAATCTCATGAGCGAGGTTGCGAAGGTCATTATTGGCAAGCCGGAAAACATCCGAAAGGTTGCAATTGGAATTCTGGCGAACGGGAACATCCTGATTGAAGACAATCCAGGCCTGGCAAAGACTCTGATGTCGAATACTTTCGCTGAAGCACTGGGTTGCAAGTTCAAGAGAGTTCAGTTCACTCCTGATCTTCTTCCCGCGGATATCATCGGGACTTACATGTATGACCAGAAGACTGGGGAGTTCAGGCCTAGGTTCGGTCCACTATTCACCAACATACTCCTAGCAGACGAGATTAACAGAGCCCCTCCGAAGACTCAGGCCGCTCTCCTCGAGGCTATGGAGGAGAAACAAGTAACAATTGAGGGTATAACGCACAAACTCCCTGCACCATTCGTAACAATGGCAACACAGAACCCAATTGAGCAGGAGGGGACCTATCCTCTCCCCGAGGCTCAGATGGACCGATTCCTCATGAAGATGAGTATGGGATACCCGTCGATGGATGAAGAGAAGGCGATATTGCAGCGAAGGAAGCTACGAGGTAAGGACTCCTACGATGTTGAACAGATCGTCGAGCCTCGAAAGGTTGTGGCGATGCAGAAGGCCCTGGAGACCGTTCACATCGATCCGGGTATCCTAGGATACATCGTTCAAGTCGTTCAGAGGACCCGGGCGGATCCAAGGATAGAGGCCGGAGCTTCACCTAGGGCTAGCCAGGGTCTTTTCAAAGCATCAAGAGCATCTGCCGCAATTGATGGAAGGGACTACGTGATACCTGATGACGTGAAGGGAGTCGCTCTGGATGTGGTCAGTCACAGGATTGTACTCAAGCCTGAGTCGAAGATTAGAGGGGTAACAGGAAGGAGGATCGTGAATAAGATCCTCAGTGAAGTTAACGTCCCAGTAATACAGTAATCGGGAATCCCAATTAACCGAATGCCATAGTCACCCACATGGCGGTGGTGATAGCCTGTGTGAATCACAAAGGCGGTTGTTCTCGAACAACCACTGCAGTTAATCTGGCCTCTTCTCTGGCATTGGGGAGTGAAGATTACGGAATCCGAAGTAGAAAGGTCTTGCTAGTGGATATGGATCCAAAGGGAAACGTAGCAACGACCTTCGGTATTGACAAGAGGAGCGTTGGCCCTACAATGAACGAGTTGTTCTCTCGGGGGTTAGACGATCACTCTCTAAAACTGGAGGATTGTATACTTGGGCCGGATCTACTCTCAAGATCGATGAAATCTGCATGGAAGAAGAACAACCCGGAGAAGTCGAGGGGACCCCCCAAGCACATTGGAATCCGAAACCTGTGGATCCTCCCAGCAGATCTGGATCTGTCTGGAATCGAAGTTGACCTAGCGACAAGGGTTGGCAGGGAAAATAGGCTCAAACTAGCCCTTCTCGAGGCAGAAGAGAATTTCGATGTGATAATTATCGACACTCCCCCCTCTCTTGGTCTGCTTACTGTAAATTCCCTATGTGCTGCAGACTGTATCTTGATCCCCATCCAAGCCGAGTTCTATGCATTGGAAGGTATGGGTCAACTGATCTCCTCAATTAGAGAGGTGCAGAAATCGGTGAATCCCGGTCTGGGCCTGTTGGGAATTCTGATGACTATGGTCCAATCGAGGAGCAAGTTATGCGAAACGGTAACCGAGCATGCTCGAAAGCACTTCGGAGACAGGGTCTTTGACTCGCAGATTCCCAGATCAGTAGCCATAGCAGAGTCTCCCCTGGAGGGTGCCCCCATAGTAATTGCACAGAAGCCAAACAAGTCAAATCCCGCTAGTCAATCATACTGGGAGTTTGCTAGAGAAGCGGATGAGAGAATTAGGGCAATTACTGAACCATAGGGCTACTATGAGCCGGATTGGTCCATCACCCTATGCCTTGCGTCAAGAAGGGCTGTCTCCATCTTTAGTCGGATTTCCGATTCCAGAGTCTTGAGCATCTCCTTGATGTCCTTCTTTGACATGTCTCCTCTCTTCGACATCTGCTTCTCCAGGTTTGACATCATCTCCGACTCCCTCTCCTTGACGAAATCGGCAACTCTCTGCTCCATCTCGACCTCGCTCTCTAGAGCCAGTTCTTGTCTTCTGAGGCCTAGTGCTGCCTCCATACTCTCCTTCTCAGCCCTAAACCTCCGGTCAAGATCTCCGATGGATGCTCTTTCGGATTCTTCCTGCAGCGCCTTGGTCCTGACATTGATGTCGGATTTCAATTCCTTCTCGAGGGACTCTCTTTCGCTCTCAAGCTGCTTCTCCATCTTTGCCTCATGCTTCCGCCTCTTCTTGGCAATGCTGTCTCGCATCTTAATTTCCTGCTCTAGCCTAAATGCCTCGGCCTTTCGATGGACCTCAGACTCCATTGCTTCTCGGAGATCCATCTCAACCCTGCGTTCCATTCTCTCCATTCCCTGGTTGGCCTCCAGCTCTAGCCTCTCCTCGAGGAACGCTTTCCGTCGAGTGAACTCGACTTCCATTTCCCCTCTGAGCCTGTCTCTGATCCGTGATGAATGGGCCTCAGTCCTTCTATCCCTCTCTAGATCTAGTTGATCGCGAAGTCTGTTCTCCTCTCTGCGAAGGCGATGCAGCATTTCTTCCCTGAGGAGTCTCTCCTCCCTCTCCAATGCCTCCTTCTCTAGTCTCTCTAGTTCATCCTCCAACTCGTCCCTGAGGTCAGCCTCAATCTGCTGTAATTGCTCTTCGAATAGAATCTCGTTAGCCTTCCTCATTGCGCCTTGCATCCCCGAGACTCTGTCCGTCATCTCAGAAATTCTCATCCTCCTCTCTCTCCTGATCCCGGAGCGGAGTGTTGACTCTTCATCCAGTCTTTCTCGGGCTCTTGCTGCAGCCCCCATTGCTGTGGAGGATAGTGCATGCTCTGCTCTCAGAGCATCTAGTTCGTCCAAACCCTCTGACTCGCTCGAGTCTGCCGGCTTGCTCTCACTCACGTGCCCATCCCCGATTCGACGCCCTTTTTGGGGTATTTGAGACAAGAGGGTTGAAAATGACTAGAAATGCCAGTTTCTAACGGCTATTGGCTTCTCGGATCTAGAATGTCACGAAGAAAGCGTTCTGGCACCCCGGGCACGACAATTCCCTCTTCCCTGGTCTAGGTCTGATTCTCAGATTTGCTTCGCAGGAAGGGCATTGAACCTCTACCTTGACTGTCTTTCTAGTTAGTGTGAAAATTCCTGAGCAGGCTCCACAAGACAGTTCTACTGGCCTCTTTTCGGTACCTGCTTCGACTGCTGTCATGCAATGAGGACACTGGACCTTCTCCTCTTTGAGGGCAATCACGGTTGGTTGGTGGGAGACTCGGCACAGAGCCCCGCAGAGTGCGCATTCGATTTCCCCTAGTCCTTGGGGGAGCATCCCCTCACACTGGGCGCAGTTGACCAAAGGGGGTGCTACCCTGGACTCGACGTCGGGAGGTGCCATGTAATCGGGAAATAATACCACTTAATCAAGCGGTCGCTGAGCTGTCTTCGCCATTCTTATTAGACAAAATAGCCCAAATCTCTGTGAGATCAGAGAAAATATCCCTAGCTAGGTCGACTAGTGAGGATAGTCTCTGAGTCCCAGTTCCAGATACCCACATTCCGTTCAGGATGATGATTATTGCACTCGCCTCGTGAAGGGCTATGCCAGCAGCCAAATTCATCTCGAAGCCCGCCAAAACTGCAGTGACTAGAATCATTGTGACTATCACAGAGATGGCTATGTTGGCATACACGATTCGTCGGGTTCTCTTTGCTAGTCCCACCATCCTAGACAGTACTCTGGGGTCCTGTCCGGGAATTAGGACATCCGCGGCGTCTAGGTTGACCTGGTCTCCGCTTCCCACTGCCACTCCTATGTCAGCTGCCGCAAGCGCACCGGCGTCATTGAAACCGTCTCCAGCCATCATTGTCCGGTTCTCTGAGGAGATTTTAGTTACGTATTCTGCCTTGCCCTCTGGATCGACTCCCCCTTTGCAGAGTGATGGGTCAATTCCTATCTCCATAGCGAAGGCCTCGACACTTGCCTGCTCGTCGCCACTGAGAATCTCAACCTTGACGCCATAGGAACCCAGTTCGTTGACCGTATCCAGGACTCCTTCTCTGGCATCGTCGTGAGCGAATGAAATCGCCGCAACGGCTGAGCCGCCTACAGAAAGGATGCTTGCGCCCTTTCCTGCTTTCCTGGAGTCTTCTAGTGCCTCCTCGATTTCATTTGGGATGGATACTTCCTGTGAGCGAAGCCAGTCAGCTCTGCCCAGCATCACAGAATCGCCCCTGTGAACCCCAATAACTCCGGCATCTCCATCCTTGATCTGAGTAACACTCATTGGATTCAGAGAGCGACCCTCGGCCTCCTGGATAATCGTCCTTGCATAGGGGTGGTTGGAGCGAGCCTCCAATCCCGCTGCAATTCTCAGAACTCTGGATTCGTCCACCCCCTCAGCGACTGAGATTCCTGAGATTGTGGGTCTTCCACTGGTAAGTGTCCCAGTCTTGTCCAATAAGGCGATTTTTACCTCTGCTGCTGATTCTAGAACATCCCCTCCCCTGGCTATCAATCCGAAACCAGAGGCAGCAGTAAGTGCGGCTGCGTGGGGAACAGGGGAAGCTAGTAGGAGAGAGCAAGGGCATGAAACTACCCAGAGGAGCAAGGTTGTCAGAATTGCCTGTTCAGTAGAATTGGTGAACAAGAATCCGATAATCGGGGATGCTAATACGACAAGAGGAGTCCAAACCAGAGTGAACCTCTCAATTACACTCTGTGTCCTTGTTGGTTGGTCCTTGTAATGTCTAACTAGGTCTATCAAACTGGAAAGCCTGGTGCCATCACCAGTAGCCTCTGACTTGATGACGAGAGGTCCGCGAGCCAAAACCAGGCCGGCCTCTACCCTATCTCCTACCTTTACTGGAATGGGGATTGGTTCTCCAGTCAGAGGTGCCCTGTCTATTGCGCCAGTTCCTTCTACGATTACTCCATCTACGGGAACTGTCTCTCCAGATCTTACCTCGATCATCTCTCCTACCTCTAGTGCTTCGACGGGAACTAGGTCGTTGTCACAGTCTCTGGCAGAGGATGGATCCAAGGGGACGGTGTTGATCACATTGAGAGATCTGATCCCCCCCATCTCCAAGGGTTTGTCATTGGAGACTACTCTTGCTCTCCGTGGGAGTCTGTCAAGTCCCCCTTGCATTGATAGTCTCGCTCTAATCAATGCCCTGTTCTCGAGATGGGATGCGAATGCGACGAGAGAGACTACCATCAGGGCCTCTATCAGCTCACCAAGTGCAATTGCACCTAATACTGCCAGAGATGTTAGAACCTGGAATCCGACAACACGATTTTTCAGTCCGGCTATGGCTTCCTGGAACAATTGGTTTCCTGCAAAGGCTACACCTACGAGTGCTAGGGCCCAAGCCACTACTGAGGGAATCTGCTCGGATGACTCTACGAAGGCAACGAGCATGATTAGGGGGATTGTCAGAACCGCTGCAAGGAGTTGGATCTGGTCCTTCCTGAACCCAGATTCAATAACTGGTGACAGTCTATGCCCTTCTCCAAGTACCTCGGACATCTTCTGCTCAGATGCCGCCCTTAGTTTCGGATCGGAAATCCAAACCTGCTGGACATCGATGTGCCCCTTGTCGATTCTTGCGTCCAAGGTCCCAGGGATGCTGAGTATAGAGTTCCTCAAGCCCCTGTTGTCTACTCCTAGGCTCAGAGCTATTCTTTCGGGGTTCGCTCCAACCGCCCTCATCCACCCTATGTCTGGTTCATGGCCTAGGCTAGTGAGGACTGAAGAGGCTCGGGAAACCGCTCCATCAGAAATGTCCTGGGAAATCTCAACCGTACCCTCAGCAACTGAGATCCTACAAGACTGGATGCCTGGTAGACGATTGACTGCTCGTGATGCCTTCATTGCACAATCGGGACAATCCATACCCCTGATCCCCCAGTCGAACTGGAAAATGCCATCCAATGAGATCTCAATGACCTCAGAGTCTGGAGCATCTACGACCTGAGGGCTGGAGGGGTGGTCATTTCTTGTCGTATTCCTCTTCGGGATTGCTATTTTGGGGAGTGAAATTTTCCTAGATGCAGACTTTTTCGAAGAGTCGTCTCCTTCCTCGTCATCGAGGTAAAGGAAATCCTCGGAGTCCTCTACCATGGACCTCCCAATATCTGGTATCGCTTCAACATGATGCTACCCTGTCGGTGGTATCTTGAATGTACGCCAATTCGAAGGAACATGGTAGAGGTACCCAATCTTGGAGAATGGGACATGATTGTCTTTGATGTTGATGGGACGCTGCTAGATAGAGATGGGTTTCATGACGAATTGGTGAGTCTGGCAAGAAGAGTTGACAGAGAAGTGATGCCTGTGTCACTTGCTTCCGGAAGGACTCTGCCGAACGTAACTCCGATTATGCAATCAATTGGCTCTTCGGGTTTTATTGTAGCTGAGAATGGAGGGATGGTCTGGGACAGTATAGAGGGACACGAAATTAAATCACTCTCAGATGGTTCCAGGGCGAAGGATGCTGCGGAATGGTTGGCGACCAAAATCGAAGGACTGGACCCTAGTGGGATAGAGTCGAACAGATGGAGGGAGACTGAGTGGTGTCTGAGTGAGACCGACTCATTTGAGTTGATGAAGACGCTGATTGCAGATAGTGAGTGGTCGGATCTCGAAGTGGTCTCAACCGGGTTTGCAGTTCACATCGCCAGTCCGGGATTAAACAAGTCTCTAGGCCTGAGGATTGCCTTGGAGCAGAGAGGTATCGATCCGAAGCGAGTAATTGCATGTGGCGATGCCCCCAACGACCTACCGATGTTCGATCTAGTTGGCTTCTCAGTTGCAGTGAGTGATTTCTACCCTGAAGTTGTGTCCTCTGCCGACACCATCACTGAGCAAAAAGGGAAGAGTGGTTCGATAGAGCTTCTCAAGGCACTACTTGGTTAGCCACTATTTGGTGCAGGCGGCAGGATTCGAACCTGCGAAGCGCTATGCAGAGGATCTTGAGCCCTCCCCCTTTGACCACTCGGGTACACCTGCGCCTTACCGAAGGAAGGCTTGGATTTTATTCTCGCGGATAGAGCGTCTTGCTACTTTGGCAAGGAATTGTTGATGTATCTCCTCTGTGGGATGCTGGATAGGTCGCGTTCATGGCAGTCGGTTCTGATCCTCGTAGGCTTTCCAAGAACGAATTGGAGGGAGTGCATAAGACACTGATAGAAGTGACTCGGAAGCAGAAGAGCAGTGATACTCCAGTTGACGTCGCTATGGCTGAGGGTGTGGTCTTCTGGGACGCAGTAGGACAGTTATTGCAGAGCATGGAAACCGAGCTATCGGAGACGGTCAGGGACGAAGGGATGACGGCCAAGGCCCAATTGCTATCCAGGAGGCTTGGGGTTGCACGGACGTGCGTCAGGGATCTGACTAGGATTCGGCTTACCTCTTTCACTAGGCACGCGGTTTCATCAAATCTGCTCAGCTCGGCGAACGGCGGTTTGGTTGGATTCCAAACCCTTGACTGGAGCAGGCACGACCCATCCGAGAGAGTGTTCTACAATGGAATCAGGGATCTTGCTGAGAAGTACAAGGTTTCCACATCATGGTCTTCCATGCTCGGGTCTACTGAAGCTGGCCCAGCTTCAGTGGTGAACGAGGTGATTGAGACGCTCGAGGATTTCTCTGGTGAGGATGGCAAGGATATCCCTGCGACCACACCACTCTCTCCGAGGCAGGAGCCGGAGTGGGAAGAGCCAGACTTCGATGAGGAGGACAGGATCAGGGAGATGGACGAATTCCCAGAACACGCAGCATCCCCCTCGGAGTCGAGGACGCTGGATGAGGAGGTTGGCGAGGAGCCATCGGAACTTCTCAGAATAAGGGTCCTCAAGGATGTAGAGGACCCGATTCTCATGGCTGACGGGACTGAAGTGGCGCTAACTGAGGGGGACATCGAGAACTGCCCTTCCCTGGTAGCTGAGATTCTCATCGCAGCCGGTCTCGCCGAAGCTGCTCCGATATAGCAGGGCAATTACTAACTCTCTCCGGCGCCGCACGTGGATGAGGGTTGAACGATGGCAAGGGGAGTAACTGACGGACAGATAAAGAAATTCAGGAAGGCTTTCGAGTCCGATTCATCGGCAAGGGTAGCGCAGAATGCTGTCAGCAATGCGGATCTGTCGACGCTCACTCTTCGTAGAGACCTGGTGCAGAACATGGATTTCTCGTTCAGCACGAAATTGGATGAGTGGAGCGTCACCAACCAAAGGAGGAGTGGTCGGTGTTGGCTGTTCGCTACGTTGAATCTCTTCAGGGTAGGGGCAATGAAGAAGATGAATGTGAAGGACTTCGAATTCAGTCAGGCGCATATTCACTTCTGGGACAAGTTGGAGAGAGCCAATCACTTTCTGGAGGCCATCCTGGAGATGTCGGACCGACCGGTGGACGACCGGACCATTCACTTCCTTCTCAGTGACCCGATCGGAGATGGTGGCCAATGGAACATGGCGATGAATCTGATCAGGAAGCACGGGCTGGTCCCCATGTCTGCATACCCAGAGTCGCACAGCAGCAGTAGCACCAGATCGATGAACGGAATTCTGAAAGACGTCTTGAGGTCGACTGCCAGTGAGATAAGGGCGATATTGGACAATGGTGGCTCGGAGAAGGAGGCCAGGGGCCACAAGGACTCGAGGATGGGAGAGATATGGAGGATCCTGTGCATCCACCTAGGGACCCCTCCAGAGAAGTTCGACTGGCAGTGGCGAGACAAGGATAACGAGTTCCACAGAAAGGGGGAGATGACCCCATTGGAGTTCGTGGATGAGTATGTGGATGTCGATTGGGAAAACTACGTGTGCATTGTGAACGATCCGAGGAACGAGTACTACCAGACGTATACCGTGGATTTCCTTCAGAATGTTGCTGGAGGACCTCCAGTCGTATACCTCAACGTCCCCTCGGACGAGATGAAGGGAGTCACTCAGAGGCTCCTCGAAGACGGAATCCCTGTTTGGATGGGTTGCGATGTTGGCAAGCACATGGCTCGAAAGAAGGGGCTCTGGGATGCTGAGCTTTTCGATTTCAAGGGCCTGTATGGGGTTGAGTTCGGAATGGAGAAGGCGGACCGTTTGAGATTCGGGCAGACGATGATGACGCATGCAATGCTGTTCACTGGGGTTGATGTCGTGGATGGCAGCCCCAGAAGGTGGAGAGTGGAGAACTCATGGGGCTCCGAGGAGAGCGGTGTCAAGGGATTCTACACGATGAACGACAACTGGTTCGACGAGCACATGTTCGAAATCGCAGCACCAAGGGACTACCTGACGGAAGAGATGACAGCGGGCCTAGATGGTGACCCTGTGGTCCTTCCAGCATGGGATCCCATGGGATCCCTCGCCAGAGATGAGGCGCTCTTCTAGAGTTCTGTTACCTCAGTCCTCCGTTGAAGCCTGACCGGACTGTATGAAACTTGTTCCGCCATCAAATCACACGTCGGACTTGATGATTTCACGATACGTCTCCAGTATTGGAAGTTCTTCTACAGTCTACCATCGGTGACGAAGCCCTTCCATCTCCTCATGTAGTCCACGAAGGTCTGGCTAAGGCCCTGTTCGATCAGATGCTCTGGTGTGAAAGGGGGCCTTTCTGGAGAATATCCCTCTGCCCCCACCTCGGATGCCCAGTTGGAATGCGCGATGGCGACTCTTGCTACGCCAACTAGATCTGCCCCCTCGTCCAGCACGAACTGGGCATCCTCACCATCCCATACCGCACCGGTGGAGATGATTGGCACATCATTCCCCAGAGCCTCCCTGAATCTGCGTGTGATGGTCCTAGGGTCATCGGGATCCCCCTGTGCCCCGGTGAAGGCGTCCCAGCAGGATATGTGGAGCAAGTCCATGCCCCAGTCACTCATCATCCCAGCGAGGTCGAGGCTATCGGCCATGGTCACCCCAACGTCATGCTCGGGGGAGATCCTGACGCATACCAGGAAGCCCTCCGAAGTCCTGCTCCTGATCTCCCTCAGTACCTCCCTCAGGAAGAGTGACCGCCCTTCGAGCCCACCTCCCCATCGATCCTCCCTGCGATTTGTCCTCGTACCCAGGAACTGGCAGATCAGGTATCCATGGGCACCATGAACCTCCACCCCATCGAATCCCGCCCTCTCGCACCTCTCTGCTGCCTCTCCGAAGGAAACCGCCAATTCGCGAATCTCGGAGTCGGATAGTTCTCTGCATTCCTCCTCCACGCCCTTCTCCAAGTTGGTGCTCGCTGACACTGGTTTCTCCCCCGTAAGCGAACGAGGTGCCCTCAGGCCACCATGGAATATCTGTACGAGGCTGGTCGCCCCCCTCAGCCTGATTCCCTCGGCTAGCTCCTTCAAGCGAGGTATCTGGTGGTCTCCCCAGACTCCCATCTCACCCTCCCATGACTTCCCGCTGGTATGGATGTGGCTGGCAGCCGTCGTGACGATGCCGAAGCCTCCCTCGGCACGCATCAGAAGCCAGTTTATCTCGTCGTCAGAGAGGGTCCCGTCCTCTTCCGACTGCTTGTTGGTCATAGCAGCTAGGACAGTCCTATTGCGTACGCTGACTCCCGTTCGAGGCAAGGTCCACTCGGTGGGTACCGAACCAGACACAGCCTCACCTGCATGGCCCCGAGGGCCCTCGCCAATAATGGCGAGGACCGCTCAGTCCTTGCGTCTTCCGGCGACTAGTATCGCCGCGCCCAGCACCGATGCCAGGCCTGTGATTGCCGTGAACCCTGGTAGGATCCCTCCACTGTCGCCATCGTCGACTGGGTCGACTACTTCGTCTGGGATTCCGTCGCCATCGGCATCGTCATCTGCGTTGTCGCCGATTCCGTCGCCGTCGGTGTCCTTGGTCTCGCTGGCATCGGTCGGGAACGCGTCAGCGTTGTTGCCGACGCCGTCGCCGTCCGAGTCCACCTTCTCGTTGGGGTCGTTGGGAGCCCAGTCCGCGTTGTCGCCGGTCCCGTCTCCGTCCGAGTCCCTGCTCTCGTATGGGTCGGACATGAATGCGTCCGAGTTGTCGCCCACGCCGTCGCCGTCGTAGTCGCTCCACTCGCCTGCGTCGTTGGGGAATGCGTCAGCCACGTCTCCGTAACCGTCTCCGTCGGTGTCGCTAGACTCGTTCGGATCCAGTGGGAAGGCGTCTGAGGTGTCAGGCGTTCCGTCGTTGTCGTCGTCTGTGTCCGCGTTGTCCCCTGTTCCGTCTCCATCGGAGTCGATGTACTCGTTCGGGTTGTTAGGGAATACGTCCTCCTCGTCGCCGACGCCGTCACCGTCGCTGTCCGTGGACTCGCCGCTGTTCAGCGGGAAGTCGTCTAGGTCGTTCGGGGTCCCGTCGCCGTCTGCGTCGTCGTCCGAGTTGTCGCCGGTTCCGTCGCCGTCTGTGTCGGTGGTCTCGTTGGCGTCGTTCGGGAAGTCGTCTCCGTTGTCGCCCACTCCGTCACCATCTGTGTCCGTGGTCTCGTTAGCATCGAACGGGAAGTCGTCTTGGTCGTCGTTCACGCCGTCCCCGTCGCTGTCCTCGTCGGTGTCATCGGTTCCGTCTCCGTCAGCGTCGGTGTCTGCGTTGTCACCCACGCCGTCGCCGTCTGTGTCCACCCACTCGGTAGCGTCGTCGGGGAACGCATCGGAGTTGTCGCCCCATCCGTCCCCATCGGAGTCCGCGCTTTCGCTTGCGTCCCATGGGAAGGCATCGCCGTTGTCGCCGACGCCGTCTCCGTCCCCGTCCCAGGTCTCGTTGGCATCGAACGGGAACATGTCGTGGTTATCGCCCACTCCGTCGTCGTCCGAGTCGGCCCACTCCTCTGGGTCGTCTGGGAACCTGTCGTCGTTGTCGTTGTATCCGTCATCGTCTGAGTCGACGTCAGCAGTGAAGACCATCTCCATGGAGGCGAGATGCTCGCCGGCATTCAGCTCAACACACTCGTCGGCGGCCATTTCGGTCTCGTTGTAGGTCCAGGACGAGACTGCGTATCCAGTAGATCCGTCGGTGTGTGCACCACACATGGTTGAGTCCACTAGTAGGCCATCATCCTCTTCGGGGTCGTCTCCTTCGTAGCTGAGAGTCAACTCCGAGATATCCCCTATCGTCGATAGGTCGAATATCAGGTCGTAGGCAACCATTAGGCCGGCCGGTTCGGTTGGGTCCGTGGTTGTGAGGTGTATCTCCATGTAGACAATAATGCAATCTGGAGTCACTCCGTTCAGGTAGAATCCATCGGGACCCTCTCCTTCCTCGAGGCACTCTTCGGTGTTCCACCCTTCCATGAACATCTCCTCGAAATCCAACGCCTCGGAAGCGTTCAGGATCTCGTCGCCGTTGAAGTAGTCGTAGTCGATCTTAATCCTGATTTCGGGGTCCAGATCGCTCCATGCGTCTAGGACCACCACAGACTGGTTCTCAGAGACAAGCACCAGATCAGCCGAGAATTCCTGATGGATTGTGAAGTCCTCGAAGGTCCAGTCAGGGCCGTCATTGTCGTCAGGGCCATCGGGTCCGTCTTCCATGTCAGCGAGGCAGTCGGGGATTCCGTCTCCGTCGTCGTCCACGCTCATCATGGGGCCGCCGATTATGGCAATGAACATGCCCAGCATCGGGCCCTCCTCATCCAAATCTTCCATGGCCTCGCCGAGCACTCTGGCCTCAACCGACACGAGGCAGGTGTCGTCGCTGAACTCAATATCGAAATCCTCGTGCATCACGTCGCTTGTAGCGTTGAACTCGATCTCCTGCTCGTATTGGCCGCCGGCCTCGTCCTCTCCGTCGGGGCAGTCATCATTTCCGTCGTTGACCTGGTAAATCCAGACCTCTGACCCGTCGTTGCAGTCGAACCAGTTGATCGGGTCGCCGTTGTCGTCGTACTGCTGCTCGTCGGCTCCGTCCTCGCAGTCCTCCTCCTCGTCGTTGACGTAGTCGAAGGGGATCTCGTCACCGTTGCCGCAGACGAAGGTGCTGCCTCCTGTGTTCGGTAGGCCCACCCCTAACACCAGAGTGTAGTGGTCACCAGCCTCGAGTCCGTCTAGGGTCAGGTTCATCGCGTAGTTCCCTGCATCTTCGACTTGGTAGCCCATCCAGCCAAGTATCATCTCGGTCTCGGGGCCCTCGTCCTCGTTGCCTTCTTCGTCAGAGGAGAAGAGTTCCGCCAGGTCAACGCCCTCGACGTCCTCCCACGTGCCGTCGTCCTCGATCTGCAGGGTGATTTCCACCGGGAAAGACACCTCGCAGGGCCCGCTGAAGACCCAGTCGTTGGAGTCCATGTAACTCCAGTCGTCCGTGATGTCGTCGCCGTCCCAGTCATGGGCCACGTACAGCGAAGCGTGGACATTCAGCCCGCAGGTGGAGTTGTCCACCCAGTGAGTGTAGTCTACGGAGTGCTCATCCGAGGTCGCAGTGAAATTCTCCCCTTGGTGCAAATAATCGTATGACATCATTCCCATTGTGACGACTGTCCACTCGAGCCTGTATTCCTTATTGGCGTCAAGCTCGACTATCTCGAAGGTCATCTCGAGGTCTCCCTCTGAGATCGTCGGAGGCATCTCACCGATGATGCAGTGCCAGACCATGTCGCTCTCGGACCACTCGCATTCTTCATGTTCGAAGTAGTAGTACCCGTACTCGTCGGTCTCGCCGTCGCCGTCCCAGTCGTACTCGACCTCGCACTCCCACTGGTCACCGTTGTCGGTGCAGTCCTCGAACGACATGTAATCGTAGTCCATCTCGTAGTCGACCATGGAGCCGTTTAGCTCGTAGGTCAGGTCGATGTTGGAGGGCGGTTGCTCGCATGGTCCTCCGAATCCGAAGTTGTCCCAGCCGATGTAGTTCCACCAGCCGTCATCGTTCATCGCATACAGGTTGACGCCGATGTTTATCGAGCAGGTGTGGTTGTCAGTCTCCAGGTAGAATGTCTCGGACACCTCCTCGGCGGTCGCGTTGAACTCGAACGAGTCCGAATCGTAGTCGCACCCAGTCATGGACTCACAGATTTGTGTGTTCCAATCAACTCTGTAGCTGGTTCCGACCATCAGGTCCCCCACCGTGAGCACCATCGTGTGGTTGCCCTCCTCGATGTGAGGTTGCATCCCACCGATGATGCAGTGCCAGACCATGTCGCTCTCGGACCACTCGCAGTCTTCATGTTCGAAGTAGTAGTACCCGTACTCGTCGGTCTCGCCGTCGCCGTCCCAGTCGTACTCGACCTCGCACTCCCACTGGTCACCGTTGTCGGTGCAGTCCTCGAACGACATGTAATCGTAGTCCATCTCCCACTCCATACCGTCGTAGGTCAGGGTGAATGGGGAGACCGGTTCCTCGCACGGCCCCATGAACATGGCTCCATCGTGTATGGTTGGCCGCTCGTTGGGGAAGTTGCTGGGGTCATCCCAGACTCCGATGAAGATATCTCCTTCGCAGTCGTGAGGGAAAACCTCCAGCTCGGCCGTAATCGAGTAGTTCTCTGAGGTGCTGTTGAACTCCACGTATCCTGGGTCAAGTTGATCCATGACCACTGCGTAGTGAGTGCTCGTGTTGAGGGTGGTGATGTTCACCATTACGTCATAGACTCCCTCTTCCAACATGGTCGGGGTCAGGAGTGTGTTGTTCTCCGTGAACTCGTGATCCTCGCTCTGGCCAAACGAATCGGTGCACAACCACCCATCGTTGGTCTCCTCGCAGTAGTACCACCAATCTCCATCGTAGTCTAGCTCGCCGTCGCCATCGTAATCATCGCCGCACAACCAGAAGGTGTCCTCATCGGACCAGTAGCAGAACGAATACCACTCGGCTTCGTTGTTGAAGCCACCGAGGTCCCTCCACTCTCCAGCGTCTTCGTCCCACACGGTCACCGTTATGGGGTCGATGCATGGACCCTCCATGAGAGCCACGAAGGCTCCGATTGCGTCTCCTGAGTCGTCCATCAGAACTGCTTGGACCCATATTTCGCAAGTCATAAGCAGTACGTCGAAGTCGAAGTCGAGCAGTGATCCGGGATCGGTGCCGCTCCAGTTGGCCATCGATTCAGAAAATTGTTCCCCTCCCGCCTCAACGATCCACATCAGAGAGTATGAGCCAGTGGATGTCAGATTTGCCACCGCGAAGTGTGCATCGTAGTTGCCTGCGTCGAGAGATATGTTCTGGTCGAATTCGAAACCGTCGACGGATTCATCCGTTCCATCCCCGTCTAGGTCCATTACCAGGGTGATGTCTCCGGTGTTGCCGCATGGCCCGTAGATCTTCCATGAAAACCACCACTCGTCACCGGACGTCTCGTTCTGCAGGTTGGCGCTGATTTCCACGTCACAATCCATGACTCCGAGAGTGAGGTTCCAATGCTCCGCGCTGGAATCGCTCATCGCAGTCCAGCTCCTATTTTCGAAGACGGGTTCCGAGCAGTTACCGCCAAACTCGCAGACCTCGGCCATCCACTCCAAGGAGTAGTTGTCGTTGGAGGTCAGGTTCATGGATGTGAACCTGAACTCGTAGGTCCCGGCATCCATGAAGCCGTCTGTCATTGGATCTGAGTGATGCGGGACACCGATCCATGTTCCATTATCATCCATCTCCAGGGTGAGTGGTTCTGGCAATGCCGGAGTGGTTGCTGACACCGGTGCCGCCAGAGGCGCAAGTGCAGATACCAGCATTATCAGGCTGATGCTCAGTGTTCTAGTCATTCGTGTAGTGCTTTCGCTATACATGTAAATGGACGCCGCTAACCCGTCATATTTAATCGTAGACCCTGTACAATTCACAGAATAGAGGGGGATTATCTCCCCTTCTTCCACCACTGAATTGTATCGCCCGAGACGTTGCTCCCCGAGGTTTTCTCCATCCCAAACTCGGTCAAATCTGTGTCGAATTCCTGTCCGCCTGATGGAAGCTCCAGGGGAGAGACGCATATTCTCGCCTTATCCACTAGCTCTGAAGAAAGAAACCTCTTCCAGGTCTCGACCCCTCCCTCGACCAGGAGGGACTGTATTCCCATGTCCCCCAGCATATGGAGGAGGTTTGGTATGGGAATGTCTGGACCTGGTATGACTGCACGGCTGACATTGGGGGCATCCAGTGAGTTATCGAATTCAGAAGACTGCACCAGCAGGGTCTGGGCTTCCCCGTCCGATAGCAATCTACAGCCTTCTGGTATTCTGTTTCTTGGGTCCAGAACAACCCTTAGCGGGTGGTCCCTAGGATTGATTTCCGGCCCCCTAACGGTCAAGCATGGGTTGTCCCTGATCACAGTGCCCACCCCTACCAGAATTGCCATGGAGTCGGCTCTCAAAGCGTGAGACATCTCAAGAGACTCGGTAGAGCTGAATCTTCTCGCAGGTTCGGAGGGGCCCCCATCCACCCTGCCTCTGGAGTCAGTAGATGCCTTCAGAGTCACAAGGGGTCTTTTCTCCCTGCACCAATGTATGAATTCACCCATCTTCTCTTCGCAGGATTCTCCGAGGAGTCCTGTGGTTACTTCAACGCCATTCTCCATTAGCATAATGGCACCATCCCCCCTGACTGTCGGATTGGGGTCCATTGCCCCAATCACCACCTTCTCCACACCTGCCCACAATAGAGACTCGGTGCAAGGAGGCGTCCTGCCGAAGTGATTGCATGGCTCTAGCGTCACGTAGGCGGTGGTTCCCCGTGTTGTGACTCCCTTGGCTTCAGCGTCCGCGATCGCCATCTGCTCTGCATGGAGCCCGCCGATGTGGTCGTGCCATCCCTCTGCGACCACCTCCCCGTCCTTGACTAGGACGCACCCGACTAGTGGGTTGGGCATCACTCGGTGTCGGCCCCTCTCGGCCAATTCGATTGCCCTCCGCATGTGAGACTCTCCCTCAGGCATGTGATGACCGGTCGTGGGGCCTACTCATGATTCCTCGCTTCGGCAGGATTGAAGTCGGAAGGGGGCTCTCGGAGTGCGTGACTCGCATAGCCTGCATACTCAATCCCAATGCCCGCGATGGCCTCTCCGTGCGCCAGTGGGACAAGTTCGAACCGGCCCTCAAGGAGGCGGGCTTCGATATCGACCTCCGCCACACGGAGGGCCCGGGGCACGCGATGGACATCGCGCAGAGCCTGTGGGAGGAGGACCACGGGCTCGTCGTAGCCATAGGGGGAGACGGGACGGTGCATGAGGTGGCATCTGGACTCAGGGGCTCGAAGAAGGTCCTCGGCATACTCCCAATTGGCAGTGGGAACGACTACGCGAGGGCACACGGGATTCCGACGCCGAAGGGAAACAAGTTCAAGGACATGCAAGGGGCAATCGACATCCTAACCAATGGAAAGGATCGCAGGGTAGGCTCGGTCAGGGTCGAGGGGCCTCCAGCTCCAGAGCACCCCACCAAGGCAGCTCCAGAGCACTTCTCCTGTAACGGTCAGCCTGACGTCGAGGGCAACTTGGTCCGATGGAGCTTCCTCGAGTGCGATGCCGGCGTGACCTCGGTAGTCAACCGTCTGAAGGACGAGGGGCAGTTCAAGTGGATCAGAGGTCAGGCTAAGTACACGGCCCTGGCGATTAAGGCGGTGATATTCTGGAAGAAGCAGAGTGGCACGTTCTCGATCGATGGGGGCGAGAAGATGGATGTTGACCTCTCGGGACTATTCTGCCTCAGCCAGTGCCAGACTTTCGGAGGCGGCTACAGAGTCGCGCCAGGAGCCAGGCCGACGCAGGGCCACTGTTCCCTGGTCATGGCCTGGGGCCTGTCCAAGATCAGGATGCTGATGCTGATGGGGCCACTGGAGAAGGGCAAGCACGTCGGTAAGTGGGGAGTCACCATGGAGTCGGCAAAGAGGTACGAACTAGATGTCTCCGAGGGGGAGCCCCTGTTCGTTAACGTCGATGGCGAGGCAGTCATCACGACCCCAGTCTCAATGCAGTACCATGATGACCAACTCACGGTAAGAGGGGCTGCTACGATTCCTAACGAGTAGTTCTACACACCTTCAAAGCACAGCCCCCCCACGAGTTCACGTGGTCACCAAGGACAGGAAGAAGTGGAAGGAGCGTTCGACCCAGAAATCGAAGTACGGAACGGAAGAGGCCCCAGAACCGTTCCCAATCAGCCGTTCTAGGCTCGAGAAGTTCCACGCGTGTCCCAGGTGCTTCTGGCTTGACAGAGTCATGGGGGTGGACACCCCGGGAATCCCATCTTTCCTCCTCAACACGCTAGTCGACACCCTACTGAAGAGGGAGTTCGATGTTCACAGAGAGGCGGGAACCCCTCACCCGTACATGTCAGAGAAGGGCCTAGGCCACATGGTCCCACTAGCTCACGATATGATGGACGAGTGGAGGGAGAACTTCAAGGGAGTCAGGGTGCAGAGTCACGGATTGCAGGTTTTCGGAGCAGTCGATGATATCTGGATGTCGAAGGACGGCGATTCGGAGGAGTGGTACGTGGTCGACTACAAGTCAACGGCGACAAAGGCAGAACTGACTGCAGATTTGTTCCTCGAGGACATATACAAAGGGTCTTACGTCCGACAGATGGCAATCTATCAGTGGCTCCTGAGGGAATTGGGGCACCCGGTTTCCACACGCGGGTTCTTCGTATACGAGAACGGCAACGTCTCCGAATCCTCGCTGCTTCGGGATGGCTCTGTGGGAAGCCCACGGGGAATCCCCCTGAAGCCTGCGTTGGTGATCGAGATCGACACTGCCGACCCCAGCACTGTGATAGAGGGCGAGAGGATTGACTTAGATTGGGTAGACGGTTTGGTCAGAGGTGCGAAGGAATGCCTGGACCTTCCCGAGCCCCCTGAAGCGGGCGAGTTCTGTCACCACTGCGCATACGTCTCCTCGGCATCTCAGTTCTAGCTCCCGCCCATGAGACAGTATTATTGGCGCAGACGGAGAGATTTGAACTCCCGAGTCACTAGGACACCGGATTTCAAATCCGGCGCAATACCAGGCTATGCGACGTCTGCAGTGAGTATGCGTGAGGACTACCACGGATGAACCTTGCAGCCTAGAGTCCGTAGTTGCCTGGCCTGCACCAGTCCGGCAGGCTAGAGGGGGCGTCTGGGTGGGTAAGTCCGACAAACAGAACCATGATGAGGATGAAGAAGGCAGGGAATAGGGCGGTCATGGTCAGTATCCCCGAGTCCTCGTCACCATAGAGGTGCATGAAAATAGCAGCGATCATGATGAACTTCGGAATCGCGATTATCGTAAGGATCCAGAGGGTAACCACATTCTCCTCGGTACCGAGTGAGTCTGCCACCGGGCCGAGGTCAGCACCGACGGCGAGGACCTCTATCAGGGTCAGTATCATCAGTCCGTAGAAGTTCATCCAGTAGGGGTCTTGCCCCATAATCTTGTAATGCGCCATTTCATTTCACCTCAGTATAGATAGAAGAACGGGAAGACCAGGACCCACACCAGGTCCACGAAGTGCCAGTAGAGGCCGAAGTACTCTATGGAGACCGCGTTGTCAGGGGTGTAACCTCCCTTGGCGGCCTTCAGGGTCATGTAGCTAAGCCCGATTATGCCACCGAAGACGTGGGCGCCGTGGGTGCCCGTGGTGACGTAGAAGGTGGTGGCGCTGACTTGGATGTCAGCCATCATGTGGCCACCTGGATGAGTACCGGCCTCCATCATGGCGTAGAGCTCCGAATCATGGTCAAGGCCATGCCCATGCGACTCCAGGTAGTGCGTGTCGTATGCGTGGTGCTGGTAGTGGTCCGCGTTGATCAGGTAGCCCTCTGCATACAGGGACTTGATGGAGGAGTCCCCGTGGTTGAACTCGTGCAAGAAGTCGGGTAGAGGGAAGCCCAGGAACCACTCGATCATCTTCATGGTCAGGAACAGTATGGCGAGGAACCAGGTAGTTCCCAGGTAGCGAGTGATCTTCCTCCTCCTCACATCCTCTTCGATGTCCTTCATCTTCGCGTAGCGAAGTGCCTGAACTATGGTGAAGGAGGAGATGATCAGGGCGAATGTGTTGATGGCCCCGGGAGCGATGTGGAACCAACTGGAGGCAATCAGGTGGCTGGCTGGTTCGAAGCAGGTTACTGCAGTCCCCTCCACCCACTCACCGGATTCGAATACGGTCTGGCAGTTGGGGATCCCGAACCTGTACCTCATGTAGGTGCTGAACAAGGATGTGAAGACCATCATCTCGGACATAAGGAAAACCCACATCGCCACCTTCCTGATGTCTATGTTCTGGAACGGCGTCCCAGTCGATTTTGGCTCGAAGACCTCTCCGTTCATTCCGAAGCTCATGTCCTGCCTCCACCAGACAAGCAGGCTGAATCCTACCACACCGAGACCGACGAATATCAGTGGGACGTTGCCCCATCCTTGGAACTCGCCCCACTCGAAGGCTCCGGCGAGGGCGAATAGGAAGATGGCCACCCCCATGCTCAGGATGAATGGCGCCCATGAGTTGTGGGGCGCTCCATGGTTCCAGTCATGCGGTCCCCATGCACTGGGATGATGGTGGTCGTCTTGGCTCAATGTGCCGCCTCCTCTGTGTCGTCATCTGATACCAATAGCTTCCCGAACCACGTGGATAGCCAACCAGGCTCGTTCGCTATGTGCTCATTGGCATCCCTGAGCGTGGGTATCCCCCAACTTCCGTCATCTAGCTTGTAGAGAGTGTGAGCCGGTGGTGGTGAGCTGGTCATCCACTCGAAGGACCATCCGCCCCATGGGTCGTCAGGAGCATCCTCCCCCCTGATTGAGGAGGCTATCATGTTGAACACCAGTATGAAGTTCGAGAAGAAGAAGAGGAAGCCGGCGACGGAGATGAACATGTTCCAGCCCGCCGCTTCCATCGGCAACGAGCCGAGGGCCTCCTCCGTCGTCACGAAGTAGGTGTGGTGCCTGCGTGTCATCCCCCAGACTCCCAGCCTGTGCATTGGCCAGAAGAGGGCGTTGTAGGAGACGAAAGCCGTCAGGAAGTGGAGCACACCGAGCTTCTCGCTCAGCATCTTCCCTGTAGCCTTGGGCCACCAGTAGTAGATCCCGGAGAAGAAGCCGAATACGGTCCCCCCAACTAGGACGTAGTGGAAGTGAGCCACTACGAAGTAGGATTCGTGCAGGTGGGTGTCCATCGCTATCGAGGGGAAGAACATGCCCGAGATCCCTCCAAGGGTGAAGGTTACTAGGAATCCTAGGGCCCACAGCGTATGCGTCCTGTATACCAGTGATCCACCATGCATTGTCATCAGCCAGTTGAACACCTTGATTCCGGTTGGTACGGCAACCAGCATCGTCGTTAGCATCGTCACGAATCTGAGTGTAGGGCTCATCCCGCTGGTGAACATGTGATGGCCGTATACGATGAAGGCAACTATTCCAATGCCCGCCATCGCGTAAACCATCGATCTGTATCCGAAGACGGACCTCCTGGAACTGGTGGCAATAACCTCTGAGATAATCCCGAACGAAGGAACCACGACCACGTAGACCTCTGGGTGACCGAAGTACCAGAACAGGTGACTCCACAGCAATGGGTCACCCCCGGCCGCAATGTCGTAGAAGGCGGTTCCCACTACCCTATCCAGGTAGACCTGAATCAGCCCCACCCCGAAAGCAGGAATTGAGAGGAATAGCATTACGTTGGCTACCAGAATAGACCAGCTGAAGAGAGGCATCTGCATCCATCCCATCCCAGGGGCCCTCATCACGGCCATGGTAGTAAGGAAGTTGATCCCAGTTAGAGTCGAAGACGCCACGAGCATGATCTGCCCTGCTGCCCACATGGTCGTACCATGGTGAGCTCCCTCGCTTACCACGTAGGGAGCGTATCCCGTCCATCCCGTGTCTGCGCCGTGGCCCGAGAAGACACCTGTGAATATCAGAAGGGCTGCGAATGGCTGTAACCAAAATGACATCGCGTTGATCCTGGGTAGTGCCAAGTCAGCTGCTCCCAGCTGAAGTGGAATCATCCAGTTTGCGAAGCCGTTGATCATAGGCATAGCAGCCAGGAAGATCATGGTCGTCCCATGGAGGGTGAAGAACTGGTTGTACTGCTCCTGGGTTAGGAAGTCGTTACCGGGAACTGCGAGTTGGATTCTGATGATCATCGCCATGATGCCGCCCACCCCGAGGAAGAACAGTCCAGCGACGAAGTATAGGGTGCCTATCCTCTTGTGATCGGTGCTAGTCATCCAATCAGCGAGCCATGGTGCGAAGTTGTCCCAGTCGAAAGCATCGGGGTCCTTTCTGTAGAAGACGTATGCGAGGGTTATGGCAAGAAGTGACGCGGAGACGATTATCAGAACACCGAGAACGACGAACGGATCGGCTGCCTCCAAGACCTCTATCGGACCTCCTAGGGAAACTGCGGCTTTGCTCCACATGTCCCCCGAAGTGCCTCCTCCTGCTCCGTCTTCGTTTCCGTTGACCGAGTTGACATGGAGTACGAAATCCACGTTTTTATCCGTAGCAGGTGCCGTCCACATCACTGTCCACGACACCTGGTCGTTGCCCGCATCCGTGTGCCCCGCCTCGTTCTGGTTGTACACCTGTGCGGTCGCGTCGTTCACGGAAAGAGTGCCTTCGCTCGCCCATAGGTGGAAGCCGCCTTGGTTCACGTTGCCTTCCTGGCTGGGGCCTCCTTGGAAGGAGACGGTTATCTCGTACTCTTCAGAGTAGTTGTAGCTCTCCGGAAGGCCATCTATCGATGCCATCACTGAATCTGAGGGGACAGCTCCATGGCAGTTGCAGCCTGACTGCTGTACACCAGAGATTCCTCCGGGTAGTGACTGGGCCGATGGAAATGCAAGCATGGCAGCTATTGCCACAAGAGCCATGATTGCCACCTTTGATCTTGCCTTCGACATAGTTCTAACCTCAGTTGTGCGTCACCAGCTTCGCGGCCATTATCGAATGTGCGTCCCCGCAGTACTCCGCGCAGAGAACCATTGACTCCTCGGTCATTGAATCAGAAATTGGGAGCCAGAGGGTGGTCTGCTGCCCGGGCACGGTGTCCTCCTTGGTGCCCAGGTGCTGGAACCATGGAGCGTGTGTGACATCAATCGAATCCATGACCGCGAAATACGTCTCGCCCTTCTTCAGGCTTAGGACCGGGACGCTTCCGTAAACCTCCATACTCTCGGTACCGGTGTCACAGAGGCTGGTTTCCAACTCAAGGCAGTCAAAGCTCCAGAACCACTGCTGGCCCGTGATCTCAATCACATGGTAGCAATCAGACGAGATTATGCCGTTCGAGTCCATTTCGTTATTCGAACCGGTGTATTCCGGGTCATCGTAATCGCATTCGTAGCCGTGTATTCCGCCATCCGCCGATGTCCACATGGCATCCAAAGGCTCCCACGAGTAATAGGTCAGCCACACAATCAGCAAGAATGGCAGGATTGTCCAAGCGACTTCTAGACGCATGTCGTCGTTGTGCTTGGGGAAAACCCCAACCTCGATTCCATCCACGTTTGGTAACTTCTCCCCATCCTTTGAGGTAAACCAGAACGAGTGGTGATAGAGCCACCCGAAAGCAATCGCGCCCACGATTACCGACCACAAAATGTAGTGATCCCACAGACCTTCGAAGATGGGAGTCATCACTGACATGGCTATCTCTAACTGTACGCGGGTAAATTCAATTCATAAGGGTCGCGGGTAAGTCTTCTGCTTGATGCCCCAACATTATGGTCAATCATGCCAATGAAGTGGATGAGCAAAAACGCTACTAATGGGCTCTTGGAGGGGTTTAGATGTCCGACGAATTCAGACTACCGGATTGGGAATCGAAGAGGGAGAGGATAGCGGGCTCTGCAGACATAGTCGTTAGGTTCGAGAAGGCATCGAGAGCGATTGCGGAAGCACTCGTCAGAAACAGGACAGTTGACCAAGGGGGGTCCGGTGTCCCCGTCGTAGTGGAGGGAAATCGGGACGAGGAAACCCTCCGAGGGTTGGGATTCACAGGACCGATTGAGAAGATAAACAGGGGATGGGATCGCCCTAGGATGGTAGCATACTTGCACTCCAAGTACTGTACCGTCCGAACCTCCGACGGAGGCCCACCTGTAATCCTGCTAATGGACTGGGATAGGACTGGTGGTAGGATCCAGACAGCTCTCAGAGATCGACTGATGGCAATGGACTCACCCGTTGATGAAAACCTCAGAAACACCCTATTGAGGGCAATGAAGCCAGAGGGTAGGACAGTTGAGTCCCTACTGCCGCATGTACCGTCACTCGGGCCCTTGGTGCGGCGTCTGGTGTCAGATCTGGAATGAGGGGGGTCATTCGGGAATCGAGGGAGGCATCTCCTTGACCGAGTTCAGAACAAGGTGGGTGAAGGAGCGCTCGATGCCCGAAATGCTCATCACGCTCTTCGTGAGGTTGTCCAAGTCATCCCTGTCCCTGGCTCTAGCGAGAACCATCGAGTCGTAGTCTCCCGTTACGTCGTAGACCCCGTAGACCCTGTTGTCCTTGGCGATCTTCTCTTGGATTTCGATAAGCCTCCCCTTCTCTATCCGTAGCCCGATAACCACGCTCAACCCCCATCCAACCTTGTCCGGGTCTAGCAGAACCGTGTACCCTCGGATAACCCCTAGCCTCTCAAGCCTCCTGACTCGATTGCTGACGGTTCCGAGGGCTACTCCGACTTCCTCGGCAATTTTCCTGAGAGATGTCCTAGCATCGGCCTCTAGAACTCTGAGTATCCTCCTGTCTACGTCGTCCATACTATCACCGGGGCATCATGTTCTGCTTGCGCGGCCCATGAACATATGCTAGTCAAATGCCATTATCAATGCTCGTTTGAGCAGATTATTACACTCATTCCTCTTCTTGTGGGTCGATTGACAAACCTCTGGCTGCTCTCATGACTGTCTTCTCTGACTCGCTCACCATGGGAGTGACTCTGCTACCTACCCACACTGCGAGGCAGTGCCCATCCGGGCCAACCAGAATCCGACTACCACGCCCTTCATCGCCAAGTGCCTCCAAAGTATCCCGGTGAGGCTCTGCCCCTCCGAGGATGTCATCGATCACTCTGTCTTCGACGTCTAAGAATGGCCCAGAGACCTCCTCACGTAGTCTGTGGGATGCCTTGGAAACGACCCTATCCAGATTTCCCTTTCGTAGCCTAGCCGCTATCAGGCCGAGGTGGATGACTTTCAGCGGCCTCCATCTCCCTCCTGGAATCAATTCTCTACCGCTCTTTCGAGTTCTGTCTGATTCCCAAATCCCCCTCACCTCGTCGGTAGACCATAGCAGGCTCTTGCCCCTGGACCACATGCTGCTTGGGGAAGAGCCCCACTCACTCTCGAGTTCAGCTATCCGCTTCTGGCTAATCGGGCGCGGGGACGAATCCGGGTCAACGTACTGTTTTGGCGATGGGACGGGGATTCGAACCGATTCTACGCCCACTCCCGGCTTGGGCGTCTTCTCTAGAACAGCGAGGAAGAATCCCCCGCCTCCAATAGCATCGTTCCATACCCTGAGGCAGTTCCCCAACTGGGAGGCGATCGCCCCGTCTTGCGGAGGCATCAGGTTCTCCTCGAGAGGGTCCCATTCTGACAACACGCCGGAATCATCCAGGCATGGCCAGTCACTCACCCCATCCTCCGAGGGGACACCTGGTAGTAGTTCTCTGGCTGGAACGGCTCTAACCTTCCCGTCGGCCAATGCCCTGGCCACAACAGCTTCGTTCTCCACTGGGTCTAGTGAGCAGGTCGAGTAGACAATCCTGCCACCGGACTTGGTGACTGCTATCGCACGTCTGAGAATATCGAATTGCAGTGAGTGAAGGGATCGTCCGGAAGAGGGTCGCCACTTGCTCCAAACATCCGGATTCTTCCTTGTGGTGCCCGAGCCGGTGCACGGAACGTCAACCAGGACTCCGGCGAAACCGTCCCCCGGGACTTTCGGAAAATGGCGTCCATCATGTTGGACTACCACAGCAGATCTGGAACCATGCCGCTGAACATTTGTCACGAGGGTGTTCACCCTGCCACTGATTACTTCGTTCGCGATTACTGCACCAGAGTCCCCAAGGTGCTCGCAAATCTGAGTAGTTTTGGAACCAGGGGAGGCACAAAGGTCCAGTATGCACTCTCCTGGAGAAGGGGCGAGACCGAGAACGGGCAGCATAGACACCGCCTCCTGTCGAGTAACCCTGCCAGTGTCGTGAAGAGCAGTCATTATCTTCTTGGTTTCACCGACCGCTGCCCCCCTCTCGAATGGCATCTCCCACGCGCTTCCAGCTCCGGAGAACCACGGAATCCTAGTGGCCCCAATCTCATCCAGCCAAGACTCGACCCATTCCTTCTCCGGACTATGTGGATTGACCCTCAGAGTCTCTGGGAGCCTGTCGTAGGAACCCGCAAACCATGACTTGGGGTCTTCCCGCCAGTGAGAAACGGCCTTCAGAAGGACGCTGTTTTCTGCCTCTTCCCTCCAACTCCTCTCTCTGCTCTCCACGACCATGCGTCCGAATGCCCCTCCATCAAGTGCACGTTGAGCCTTGGGATTCCAAAACAACCGGAATATTGCGTTCCTGAGGTTAGTCAGCACCAACAACGGTTAAACCTCGCTCGACTCGCTCGAGTGTTGCGGCATTTGTCGCAAGGGATGCACATGACACGATTCGGATATAGAAGGAGGATCTCAAACGAGTCCTCAGAACCAACAAAGACAGATGAGATCGGTACCAAGATGAAGTTAGGCGATTTGGTGAAGAGGGCTCGAAACTTCGGCAAGGCAACAGGCCCCCTCAAGCCTATCGAGGCCCTGATGACGGTGGACCAGAACGAGTGGACTTGGCAGGTCGTCGATAGGGATGTACTGGACAAGCTCAGCCATCGATTGGTCTTCCAGTCAGACGCAGGGATGAGGAGGGAGATTCTGATGACCGAGGGGCTTGAAACAGCAATGGGAGCAGCTTCCATGATCGTGGAGTTGGATGGTGGTTGCGTCCTCATTGAGACGCTAGAACCATAGATTCCCACTCTCGTGGACTTGAAATAGGGATTGTAGGTGCGGTGCTCAGATGGCTAAGGAGAAGAAGGGCAGCGGCATTCAGCAGGCTGCAGGTCTGATTAGGTACTTCGACGAGGAGTCGGAGGATGCAATTCAGATCTCCAAGGGCACTGTCTACTTCGTCTGCGTAGTCTTCAGCGTAGTCGTTTATCTGGCCAACGAGCCAAGCCCCGAAAACAACGTCTGGAAGTGGATGTGGGATACTCTGGGACTCTAGTTCCCCAGAAGCTCCCTCTCCATGCTCCCCAAGTCAGAATTAGGATCGGCTCTCACTATTGCGCTGGAAGCTCTGCTCAACGCTCTGTCGACCGCGGGGGCGTTTTTGTCAGACAGAGCCTCCCTTGCACGTTCCAGGGCCTCATCAGCGGAATCGAGATGCATGTCTCCAGCTTCATCCACCCCCCTCATTCGATGAACAGAGTCCTGGAGCCTGGTGATGTCATCGCTCATGCTCTCCCTAGCTAGTGAAATCAGGCTGTCCCAGCTGGAGGTATGCGCCGTCATCGAGCCTGATGTGGCTCTCTCGAACGCCTTTACCCGTATAGGCTCCCAAGGGTTTCTGCCCAGGGAGGAAACGATGTCCATTGCGCATCTGGCCCTAGTCGGAAGCGAACCCTCCATGACAATCCTGTTTAGGAAGCACCTCGCGAAAAGACCGAAGCCCCAGTAGTGACTGCTGGAAATCGTCATCTTGACCTCGTCCGTTTCACAGGATAGTTCCCAGTTCTGCTCGTCAACTCTCGGCATCCGGGTGAATACCGGTGGATCGTGAGTCCCAAGAGATCGCAATGATGCCCTGGCGACATCACCCAAGTAGACCTTGCCGAACGATCCTCTGGTGCCGAACTGTTGCATGGCCCCGTCTTCGTCGAAGGCCATCCTTGGATCCGAACTAGCCACCTGTGCATACAGGACTGAACGCTGCGGATTCACCCCTTCTGGCTCGGGAACCTCTCCCTCCCCCTCTCGCATGAATCCGACAAATAGCACGAATGGTTCAACGTTCCGTGTATGGCAATCCCTAAGTCCCTCCCATTCTAGAACAGTTGTATGCCACGCAGGAAGTACGGGAAGCTGCAGAAGGTCGTCGAGAGGCCACCATTCGACAATTGCAGTAGGTGCAGGGCAGGGAAGCACTGCCCAATCGAAGGACATCCGGGGTATCAAGAAGGAGCCAATAGGCAGTGGAAGGGGCCAGAATCGGTTGCAAAGAGGACCAACAAGAAGAATCCGGCCAGAAGGTGAGATTAAGACCCACAGCCCCACCCCGAATCGATGGGTAATTCATCAGTGCCTGATGATTCAGGTAAGAATCTAGGGCGAATAAAATGCATCGTCGACGTCGGTGAGAACTCAATAGAGATCGACCCATATGTGGCTGATTTCTTCTTCGAGCAGATTTTCCTCTCAGATAGATTTCCAGATTTGACCTGTACAGCACAGGTGATGGGTCTGGAAGGAGGGAGGGCCCCTCTAGTCAACGTAGAAATTGTTTCCAAGAAGAGGGGAGAAAGGTACGATGCTCTGAGGATCACAAGTGAGGAGCTCTTCTCCAAGCCAAACAAGTTCTCCATAGTTTTCGGATTCGATAGTGAGAGGCTCAAGTCGCCTATGCAATTGGAAGCGGATGTTGAGGTGAGGAATGCTGGCACTCCAATAATCGCTCGAATTAACGCTGGACTCACGAGCTCCTTCGATGGGAGCGTGAGCTCGAATCTATCTGGGGTGAGCACGCCGGTTCAAATTGAGAGGTCAATGACATTCTGGGACTGGCCTCTAGATAATGCTATTCTCGAGATAAAGGCAGATGAGGATTGGATGAGTCAGTTCGGGGAAATCGAAGTACTCCACAAAGGGGGGAAGGAAGGTTTGCGAGAATACGTCCGACTAACTTCCGACTTCCAGGAGATTGACTTCGGTGCCATCCGCCCTCTGATGCTCCCGAAGGATGGATTTCCGCATTCACCATATCACACATGCGCCTACATCATCCTGAGATTGGGCAGGGATGGGTCGGAACTCCCTATTGTCAGTCACTTAGTGGATAGTCGGCCATCGAGGAGGGGTTCGTTCGGGAAGATTGCAGATCTGGAAGATCCGGATGGATGGCCATATTTTCTCTGGAGGGGGATGCACTTCAAAGAGCAGCCACCGAATGAGAAATTCCTCATCAAGAAAGGCAGGCTGTGGGAAGGCTTCAGATATCTCGACTCGGAGATATCTGACACGATTAAACGAGTTCAACATGAGCGCTATACTAGTATCGTGCCGACTCGAGCATGGTTCGGGTACAAGGATGATGAGTTCATCGTCAACTGGTTCCACTTGGACGAGTACGGTTGGAATGTGAGCTTCTCAGACTAGCGCTTGGTGACTGGCCTCTCAACTATCTTCTCGCTCGGCTTGGCAGAGGGTTCCTTTTCCTCCTCTTCCACTTGATGCTCTCCGGAAGCAGGGGGGTTCCTCTGAGCCCTATGGTATATCTCCCTGAGTGTTTGGTCCCCTATCTCAAGGTAAACTCTGGTGGTAGCTATGCTCGAATGCCCCAAGAGCCTCTGGATGGTAACCAGGTCTGCTCCCCTCTCCAATAGTCCTGTAGCGAACGTGTGCCTCAGTGTATGGGGGCTCAAACGACTCTTTGGAATATCAGCTGCATCGGCAAGCCTGTCCATCATTTTCTGAATCGAACGGGGATTGATCCTCCGCCCTCTGCTGGATACGAACACTGCCCTGAGTCCGTTGTCATCGACATCGCTGAGCCTTCTTTCCCTAATTGGCTCCCAAGATTCTAACACCTCGACAGAGGATTGCGTGAACAGGACGGTTCGGTCCTTCTCCCCCTTTCCTCCAATAACTAATGCAGACAGGTCCTCCTTGTCTATGTCGTCGATATCGAGTGCACAAAGCTCTGAGACCCTCAGACCGGTGTCCAGCATCAGAGTGGAGACCGGCATGGCCAGGGGGTCTTCAGACTCACTTACGGCTTTTCTAAGCCTAGCCAACTCCCTCCTACCGAGGGTCTTCGGAAGTGAACGGCTCCTCGTGGGGCGTTGTATCCAATCTGGAACGGTGTGCCCTAACCACTTCAGAAGATGGGTTAGAGCCGCAATTTTTGCATTGATCGTTGAGGGTTTCAACTCTCCCAGAGTATTCATCCACGCATCCATCCTTCCATTGTTGGGGTCCACGAACTGATGGAAAGACCTGACAGGGGTGGCTGACGCTTCCTCCCAACTCATGGAATCTTCACCGGGAAGAGACGTGGTGGAGAATGACCTCACTGCAACATCGTATGCCCTGATAGTGTGGGAACTCTTCTTCTCAGACCGCAATTGCTGCATCCAGCAATCATGCCATTTCAGGTCTGCTAGCCTATTCAACCTAGATGGAAGCGAGTCTGCAAGGCCAATCTCATCCGAATCGAACCTCCTGCCAAAACGCCCACTAAGCGGGTTGTCAATCTCTTTCCGGCCCCCTTCTCCAGTCAACCCATCTCGCCTCCCGCCACTAACGGCGTGTGCATCCCTGTCCCGTAGGACGAAGGCAACGAGACGTATCGGGACTTGAATGCTTCTCCAAACCTCGAGCAGTTGAAGCAGGTTAACAGGAGGGTTGTTCTTCGCCGAAGTGCTCAGAAAGATCGCTCAGGGTGGCTTACGTTGGAATTGGGGGCCTCCTCGACCTCGCTCTCATCCACTAAGATGTCCTCATACAGTTTGTTCATTCGTGTCGCAACCTTCTCTGCTACGTTTATCTTCGTGGCGCCCTCTATTCCTTCCAGCCCGGGGCTGGAGTTGACCTCCAGGACCAGGGGTCCTCGATCGGACTCTAGCATATCGACCCCAGCCAACTCAAGTCCCAGTGTTTCTGTAGAGCGAATCGCAATCTCTCTCTGCTCCGAAGACAATTCTACATTGCTAACAGAACCGCCAAGATGGAAGTTGGAACGGAACTCGCTGCCATGGGCCTTCCTACGCATCGAAGCCACCACTTCCCCTCCTACGACAAGTGCGCGGATGTCGCTGCCATGGGATTCCTTGATGTATTCCTGAACCAATGGCCTCATCCCCCTCTCAAGCATCTGGAAGACTAGTTGCCTTGCCTGCTGTGCCGAGTTAACCAAGAAGACCCCTGATCCATGGGTGCCCTCCGTTGACTTGACCACGCAAGGAGCGCCTCCGACCCTTCTAATTGCGCGGTCGGTGTCTTCCCAAGCTCCAACTTGAGCAGTGATTGGAACGGGTACTCGAGCCTCGGCCATCATTTGGCATGCAACAAGTTTGTCCCTACTCCTGAGGATGCCTTGGCTCGAGTTTAGAACGATGACTCCAGATTGCTCAAATTGCCTCACTATAGAAACACCTCTCCTAGTGATGGAGTAACCAATCCTCGGGAGTACCGCCTCACATTCCACAGGCCAACCCCTGTGGAAGACCCTCCCTCCATTATCATCGACCACTATGGTTAGTGCAAGGGGGTCGATTATGTCGACCAGCCATCCACCCTTCTCGGCCTCGGTTGCAAGCCTCCTAGTGCTATACAGCTCGGGGCCTCTCGAGAGGAGTACGACCCTTGGTTCCATGGTCTGCGCCGTCCAAGAGGTCATCTTCAACCCTTTCCCTCGGGAATTCGTGGCAACACGAGGAGTATGCCCCCGGAGGCCCACGAAGTCGGAGAGATTGAAAGCCTCAGGGCCGGACTGAGTCACAGAGCATGACCGAAGATGTTTCAATTGACCGAGAGTCGCTTACCTCAAACACAGTAGCGAAGCTAAGGGAGATTTGCAAGGATAGAGGACTCCTAGTATCGGGAAAGAAGTCCGTACTAGTCGATAGGATTCTTGAGGATGCAGGAATCCTAGATGACCCAAACGAGGCTCCAGAAGAGGAATCTTGGGGAGAAGATGCTCTTGTCGTTGATGACGATCCTCCCGATACCCGAGAGAAGGTGGACGAGGTCCTATCCAGGATAGGAGAGGTCGTAGAGGCCGAAATCGTAGAGGCCGAGGTAGTTTCTCCCGATCCAGAGAAAACCCCCGCCACCCTAGAACCGGTTATCCTTGGTGAGGACGATCAGCCATCACTGGTCATCTCAATGCCTACCCTATCTTCTCTGGGTGATCGATGGAAGGCGGTCGTTGCTGTCCTACTTGTTACAATCCTCGTCGGCGCCGCTGCTACAGTTTTCCTCCAGAGGAGCTCCGGTTTCACAGTCTCGAAACTGAGATTCGGAGAGAACATGGACTTCCAGGTAATCGATTCTAGCGTCAGCATCAATGGTGAGGAGATGCTCAGCATAGTTAGAGACTCGGCTGGTGGGATCCTAGATCCGTCCTGTGGAGAATTCTCAATGGAAATGGATGGAACTGGGACTGTTCTGGTAGCAGATGGCCCCGAATCGGGTGCCGTAGAAACCACCGATAGCTTGGGGAGGTCCGGTTTCCTATCAGTTGAGAAGACGATTAGCATGGATCTTGACGTTGACTTCGAGGGAAGGACCTGGAGAGACGATGCTGAAACCGATTGTGGAAACATCAGATGGGTAATGTCGGGTAACGATCTGTCGGTAGACTCAACCAGTTGGGTGGAGATAGAGAAGACAGAGGTCAAGAGGACCCACACATCAGTCTCTTTCAGCGACGTTGACTCCGTGACCACCAACCTCAGAGCCGTAACCTATGATGCAGGGGGTCTCGGAGGGTTGGCGGAACTCCTCCCAATCCTATCGTTCCCCATGACCCCGATAGAGCTTCACGGCTTCTTTGGTGACGTTGTTATCAAGGAGGGAGCGAGGTCATCGGACCCCGACATCAATTGGAACTCAGACTGGAAGTGGGAGGTCAAGAAGGAGTTCAGAGACGATATCCACGGGCTCGTCTACCCGGTTTTCCTCGAACACGAGGAAATCGGAAGATGTTTCGGGCATGCAACGATCCAGATCTACGTTCAGAGCGGTAGCTCTTGGCCGGTAAAGCAGATGTCTGATATTCTCCTAGACAAGGACTTGCAGACAAAGGACTGTGATTTCCTAGTTAGTTCGCTGTCCGACGAGATTCTACCCCAAGGCACGCTCTCCATCACCACAACATTCTCTCGGACTGATTCTTCACCTGGAAGCAAACCAATAGACTGGAACCGTGACTACACAACAAGCCCCACAGATGGAGAAGATAGGCCCGGGACCTCAACCAAGAGAAACTGGGTTGATTCCATGTGGGACGAGTCCGACATCAGGCAGTTCGATCTCGAAGAGGCCGTCACCTGTCTAAAATCAAGTCATCCAAACAACCAAGCAACCGAGGCCTTAGATTCTGGGGGATACATCTGGAAGGCATCGTGGTCCAAACCCACCGGCGAAGGCGAGTGGAATATGTCATGGGTGGATGAAGACGATGCCTCAGGATGGTTGGTTCTACGTCAGTCTCCAGAGGGTTGCGATGTCATCTCCTCTGGCTCAAACAATAGGGGCGATGTTTCATGGAACCGCGACTCAATCCCTAGCACACAGACGTTGTCTCTGTTGGAACAACGAATCCTAAGCCCCGAACGATACCCAGACCTATCCCCATTCATTCAATCCGGGAGCTCCTGGAACCCAGAAGCAGAGGTTGGCTACAGGCTTTCTGTCACAGAGGACAATGAGATCCTTAGCTTCCTTCCTGGAGATCTGGGAGATGGCAAGGTGACAATGGCCACAACAAGGAATTGGGAAGAAGACGGGAGAGACAAGTCACTAGACATGGCAATGGATGCCGAGACCGGTGAGATGGTTCTATGGTATCTCATCGACCGTTCCACGGGCTAAAGCAAACACGCATTTCCATCCCCCAAGCAAGCGTCATGTTCAACACGGCTCCTAGCGCCGTTGCCTCGGATGAACTCCTCAGATGGCGACGAAGAACTGCCAGAAGTAGGTGATGCTCCATTGATAATCGACGTAGAATTCTTGGAGGAGGAAGACGAAAACCTTGCACCACCTCTCGATTCGGCGGAGGAGATCAGGGCAAATAGGTCACGAAGCCCGATGGAGCTCCCGCTTTCATTGCCCACTCCAGAAGGTAGGGCAAGGGTAGTCACCGTAATCAACCAAAAGGGTGGAGTTGGTAAGACTACCACAGTCATCAACATCGCAGCCCAACTTGCACTGAGGGGTTTCCGGGTCCTTGTGATTGACTCTGATTCCCAGGGAAACTGCGCAACCGGGCTAGGCGTGGATAAGAGTAGGGTCAGGACTACCACACGAGACCTGATTCTAACCCCGGAGACTGCAGTCGACTCCAGGCACGCTACAGCAGTGGATAATCTGCACATCATAGTCGGAGACAAGAGTTTGATTGGTTTGGAACAGGAGATGATGAGGCAACTCGGGAGGGAGAAGAGGATGAAGGAGGCACTCGAACCCTTGCTTGCTCACTACGACCTCGTACTGATTGACACCCCCCCTTCACTGGGCCTAGTGACAATCAACGCATTGGTGGCCTCCGATGGGGTACTAGTTCCGGTTCAGACCGAATACTTCGCATTGGAGGGATTGGCCCTATTGGCTGGAACAATTCGGGAAGTCAGGAGTCTGCTGAACGATAGATTGGGGGTGGATGGAGTCCTACTGACCATGCACTCGCAGACACTGCTGAACAAACAAGTTGCAGGCGAGGTCCTGGAAAACTTCCCTGACTTAGTCGTCAGGCCCGCTATTAGGAGGAACGTGAGATTGGCAGAGGCACCAAGCCACGGAGTTCCAATTCACCTCCATGACCCCTCCAGTGCCGGAGGCAAGGACTACCAGGCAATTACCACGGAATTGCAACATCGTTGGGGTCTGTCTTAAGATGGCAAAAAGCGGGCTGGGAAGAGGTTTGGGGGAAATCTACTCCAGTACTGAAGGTCCCGACCTATCCTCATTCGTAACCGAGGAAGAGATGCCGGACTCCCCGAAGGCCGCTGTCCTCTGGATGATTTTCGGCAGCGTCTGCTTTGGGACAATGAATGCGTTGGTCAAATGGACGAGCGACCATGCTGATGTGTGGATGATCATCATGGTCAGGTCTGCGGTGATTGCGTTCGCAGTGGCCGCTTTCGCGGCATCCCGGGGAATCAGCTTGAGGGTCAATGACAGGAAGACAATGCTACTCAGATGCTCCGTAGGACTTCTGGCGATGATTCTCTACTTCACCGCCCTCAGCAGGATCCCCATAGGCCAAGCCGTCACTCTCCAGTACACAGGCCCGCTTTTCGTAGCGCTGCTTTCGGGAAGGATTCTGGCAGAACGCGTCTCATCCGGCGTTGCCATGCTCGTCATTACTGCATTTGTTGGAATCGTCCTGATTATCTCACCTGAACTGGGTAGCATCGAGCCAGACGCGCTCTTGGCGTTGGGATCCGGATTCTTCGCTGCTCTGGCATACATGTACGTCAGAGAACTCAGGAAGACTGACTCGCCTGCTACTGTAGTGTTCTGGTTCGCAGCCTTCTCTGTCTGTGGAAGCATCATCCAAGCCGCTCCCGATGTCCCATCTCTAGATTCCGCAACAATCGCTTCTCTGGTTGGAGTAGGGATCGGAGCAGGAGGAGGTCAGATCGGAATCACAATGGCATACCACAAGGCGAATGCTGCATGGGTCAGCGCCTTCTCCTACCTCACTGTAATAGTAGCAACTTTCTACGGATTTGCAATTTTCGGGGAGACTCTCGATCCTGCTGACTGGATGGGCGGACTGCTCATCATTGGGTCAGGAGTGGCATTGGTGTTTGCTGTCCCCCCGGAAGATGCCTCACGACAGAGCCAGAACTCACGAGACGCTTCCTAGGGATTGGATAGAAATCTCCCCTCCCATGTTTCCATGATTCTGACAATAGTAGTACAGTGTGTCTGGAGCATCCAAAGGAACCGTGAATGTCAGCAGGCCGTTCGAACCCTGGCTCCCCGTGTATGTCACCCCATCAGTGTACTGGATTCCTCCACCGTTCGTTCCATCGCTGGTGGTGGATATTCTAAGAGGATGGGGGGAGTTACTAGAAGCCGACTGATCGAAGGTGTAGGTGAAGCCCCTGTAGAGAGTTACATCTGCTTGCAGGATGGAATCTATGTAGAACTTCATGCCTGAGACTATGACTTCCATCTCCATCATCACAGGCATCGAACCAGCGGCCCCATCCTCTCCAGCAGGACCCTCTGGTCCCGTCGGCCCCGACTCACCATCAGCTCCCGCCGAGCCCGCAGCACCATTTGCTCCGGGGTTCCCCTGTGGCCCGGGAGGGCCCTCAGGGCCTGAGATGTTCCCGAGATCAATCCACTCAGAGCCACTCCAAACGTGGATGTGTACGGTTGATTTTACCATGAAAGCGTCCCCTGAGTCGCCGATGTATATCTCTCCGAGATCAGAAGTTTCCTCCACGGTTCCGATAATCGAGAACGATGTCCCGGCTTCCCCCGCTGGGCCCGCTGGACCCGCTTCTCCGTCTGCTCCCGCTGGGCCCGCTGGACCCTGGTCACCATTCGGGCCAGTTAGATCAATCGACTGCCACGAGCCATTCGAGCAGGTTTGGAATCCCGACTCAGAAGACACATAGTAGAGCCTTCCTTCTGTTGTTGAATCGCATGAAGGGAGATTGGACGAGCCCTGCACCAGGAAAACGTCCCAGTCCTCGAGATCCCTAGGCTCGTCATCCACATCGTCATCGGTTCCTGAGCAGCCCGATAGGGCAGAGGCAGTCATCAGTAGGGCTAGTAGAATCGCCAAGGCGTTCTTTCTGGTACTCTTCATGGGTAATCGGGAGTCGCAGCGATACTTAATCAATCTCGGAAATCCGAGACCTCATCCAACGCCTTTCTCGACAAGTCGGGAACTTTGGCCCCCTCTGCAGGGTAACCGACAGGGAGTAGCAGCATTGCGTGCTCGTGCTTAGGCCTCTGAAGTATTTCCCGCAGGAAACCCATCGGAGAGGGCGTGTGAGGTAGCGTCGCCAGACCCATGTTGTGGACTGCGGAGATGAACAGGCCGGCTGCAATGCCACAAGACTCCTGTGAGTAGTATGTAGGTGCGAAACCATCCCCTCTTTCCCTCTTCGAGTGCCTGAACAGAACAATGACCCATGGAGCTTCAGTGATGTGCTCCTTCAACTGATCAGTACCAAGTGGTGCTAGAACTTCCTCCCACTCCTCGGGTATCCTTTCCTCGTAGAACCTAGCCTCTTCCTTCTCCGCCTCCTCTCGGATTACCGCCTTCAACTCCTTGTTCGAGATTGCCACGAATGTCCAAGGCTGGAGATGGGCTCCGGAGGGGGCTGTGCTTGCTGTCCTAATTGCGAGCTCAATCAATTCACGGGGGACCTCCCTATTGGAGAAGTGCCGAGTGGTCCTCCGACGATCCATCTGCTCGTAGAATGAGCGCGCCTTGGAAAGCATGGTTTCGCTGTCGGCCTCGACGAAGTCTAAGTCAATGAAGCCAGGCTCCTTTTCGACCCCTACCATGTTCCTTCTCACTCACGTCGAATAATCAATGTCGCCAAGGATATGGAAGCAATTGCCAAAGGAGACGCGAAACCCGGTATGAAACTCGAGTCACCCTCCTGACATTCGGTAGACTCGCCCCCCCAAATCCCATTGTCGTACCAGCAGTCGGACCAAACCTTCCAGCCGAATCCATTTTCCGGGATGCTTGTGGAGTTCCCATCCTCCCATTGAATCTCGATTTTCCAGTTTACGTAGGTCACTGTTTCCTCTGGCACAATTGCGCCCTCCCAAACATCACCATCACCAGTCATTGAATGTGTCTCTGGTGGGTAGCAGATGCCTGAGTTAATGCATACCTGAGTCACCCAGGTTACTGTCGAGACGTTGCTCGCTGATTCCTCATTTAGCCATACTCTAACTTCGAAAACTTCCCCTGCGGATGTGGCACTGGGGTGCAAAACACTCTCGACTCCGGTTCCCTCTATCGAAGCCTCCTCATTGACGCCTCCTTGAGAGGCTGCAGCCGCAGATGCCATCGAGACGAGTAGAACTAGTGACATCAAGACCGTTCGCACGAATGGTCGTGGAAACCATCACTCATCAATGGTGAGGCACTATGTCTCAAGATTCCAAAGGTCGTCACCTATCCAGTGAATCGTAGAAATCGCCTTCCCCTTTGTCATCGACATCATCTCCTCGCCATCGTGCAATGCTGTACCCGATGCAATTGGCTCACCAGTCTCCTGGTTCCTAATCCAGACGAAATCACCTTTCTGCAGTGATGGATCTGCAATATGAATTCCGGCGCCCATGCAATCGGCCCCATTTTCTAGGAATGGTATAGCACCTCCGTCAACAGCTACCCATGAGCTCTCGACATTCCACTCGGAAATTCCCTTTAGCGTAGGGTACCAACCCATTTCTCCGCTAATCTCAATCTTCATCGCGAGAGGGACTCGATTTACTAGAATCAGATCAGTTTCCTGATAATGCGCCTGCTCAAGAAAACCGTCGAGGTTCACCTCATGACCTGTCCAAGAGGACAACTCATCCGCAACGCCCCTGATCTGCTTGATTCTTACCGGGGTCCTCCTCCTGAGCCTCTTGTCCACCATGATTGATCACATGCAGTGAGGCGCAAGAACATGCCGAAAGCGCATACTTGAAGCGCAGCGTCCTCAGCGCTGCTCGATGCTTGCCGTGTGCCTAGACCTCGAGGGAGTACTGATACCCGAGATTTGGATTAATGTCGCAGAGAGAACGGGGGTCGAAGCTCTCAGGAGGACAACCAGAGATGAGCCGGACTATGATCGCCTGATGAGTTACAGGATTGGAATTCTAGATCAGCATGACATCAAGATAGAGGATATCACCTCGACAATAGACTCCATGGAGCCTATGGACGGAGCACTCGAGTTTCTCCAATCACTAGAGTCGAGATGTCCGTCGCTAATCCTCTCTGACACATTCTCCCAGTTTGCCAAGCCGATGATGGCAAAGTTGGGGCACCCCACCCTATTGTGTCACACTTTGGTTATCGACGATAGCGGGAGGATAGAGGACTGGGAGATTAGGTACGAGGACCATAAGCGCAAGACGGTGGAGTCTCTAATGGGGATGAACTACCACGTAATCGCTGCTGGTGATTCCTACAACGACACCTCAATGCTATCGGCTGCGAGTGCAGGAATCCTATTCAGACCTCCAGATAATGTGGTCGATGAGTTTCCACAATTCCCCGTAGCTATGAACTATTCAGAGCTCACAGAAGCAATTGAGTCTGCTGCTTCGGACCTAGGTGAGCATTGGAAGTAGAAATCTCGACCTCCAATCGTTTGAAATAAGGCAGGCAGGTCGGCGGGACGCATGGCGAAGTGGCACGGCATTTCACGCAGGAAGCCCTCGGGCGGACGCCTGAAGCGTCCGAGCCGCTACAGGGGCAAGCGCAAGACCGAAGTCGCCAGCGAGGAGCAACTCGCTTACGTGGGTGAGGCCGATGCTCGCAAGAACTACCGGAAGAGGGCGGGCTTGCAGACAGTCAGACTCCTCGCAGTAAACCAGGTCAACGTCAACACGAAGGACGGGAAGACAGTCAGAGCCACTGTAAAGAACGTAGTCGGAAACGATGCGGACTCCAACTACGTGAGAAGGAATATCGTGACCAAGGGGGCGGTCCTGGAAACGGACAAAGGTCTGGTCAGGGTGACAAGCAGGCCTGGCATGCATGGCGTAGTCAGCGGCGTACTCGTGGAAGAATGAGTCACGAAGCCCTCAAGTCACACATCACTCAGGGATAGGGCGATAGCATGGCGCCAAAGAGGGAGGAGATGATCCTGTGGACCGGATACTTCGACTCTAGACTTAGCCGTTCGGACGGTCGAAGGGTCCCGAAGGAAGCCAGCATTCCAAAGCCAACCCTGGAATCAGTCGTATGGGCTGCTCGCAGTGCTGGGATCAGGAAGATGAGGCAGGAGCCAGAGGCCAGCCACCCCTCCAGGCCACACGCAAAGGAGGGGAGGTTGGTTATGCCTCCGAGGCACGTCTTCGAAGTGACTGAAACTAGTAGCAAAGAAGGAGTGATGAAGGCAATCGGAACTGCTCTCAGGAAGAGGTCCCAGGATGCAAAGGAGCAGGGGAAGGATGCAACAAGAGGACCTGCCAAGGGCGATCGGAGGGGGCGTTCTCAGCGTAAGTCGTTCAAGCACCGCAAGAGCGGTCAGAGGAAGAAGAAGTTCGGCCGGAAGTGAGTCCTTGTTCAGGGTGGAAGAGGGTTTTCCCGATACCGAGACCTTCCTTGGCCTCAGGGCCGGAGCAGGTATGCGTCCGCGCTCACAGGAAGGTGCGACAAAGGGCTTGGGACAGGAGCTTTTCTCAGTGCTTCTGCGACTCGAGGATTCGGATGACATCGTGGGAATGGGCCGAGTCATAGGGGACGGGGGGACGATTTTCGTGATCTGCGATATGCTGGTAATCGAGGAATTCCAGAGAAAGGGGGGCGGCACTATAATCATGAATGCACTGATGGAATACATACTCAGAGAAGCATCCCCCAAATCATACATCAATCTCATGGCAGACGTGGACGGATTCTACGAGAAGTGGGGCTTCGTCCCTTCTCTCCCAGATTCGAGAGGAATGGTTCTGAGAATCTAGTTTATTCCACAGAGACGGTCCAGCCGAACTCGTCCGGTGCACGCCTCTGTTGGATTGCCGTCAGGGCATCGTACATCTCCATGGCTACAGGCCCGACACCCCCTCCACAGTACTCGACCACCCTATCTCCGTGCTCTATCGTTCCGATTGCGGAAATTACGGCTGCGGTTCCGACGCAGAAGCACTCGTCAGCGTCAAGCGCGTACTCGACATCGACCTTCTCCTCCCTAACCTCGTAGCCCTTGGACTGCGCGAGCTCCATGACAGATGCCCTCGTTACGCCTGGAAGGATTGTTCCGGTCAGCTCTGGGGTGGAAATGACTCCGTCCTTGACGCAGAAGAAGTTGGCAGCGCCCACCTCCTCGACGTACCTGTGATTGACGGCATCGAGGTAAATTATCTCAGAGTAGCCCTCCTTCTTGGCCATCTTCGAGGGAACCATCCCCGGTGCGTAGTTTCCAATCGCCTTGACTCCCCCCGAGCCTCCCGGAGCGGCTCTGTGGAACTCATCAGAAACCCTAAGCGAAGTAGGCTTGATGCCTCCTTTGAAGTAGGGCCCCACAGGAGAGACGTAGACTAGGAATGTGAATTCTGGGGCAGGGGCAACGCCTAGGATGGCCCCGCTCCCAAAGAGAAGGGGCCTAACGTACAGAGCCCCCTTGCCCATCGGTGGGACCCATCGGATGTTCTCCCTCACGGTCCTCTTCACCGCATCAAGGAACATATCCTCGGGAACCGGTGGCATTCCCAGCCTTCGAGCGCCCTCTCGAGATCTCCTTGCGTTGTCGTTCGGTCGGAAAAGGACTACACTACCATCCTCCGCATACTGTGCCTTCATCCCCTCGAACAGGCCCTGTCCGTAGTTGATTACGCCCGCGGCTGGAGATAGGCTCAGGTTCTGGAAGTCCTGCATCGCCCCTGGATCCCACTCTTCTCCCTGCTTGCAGGTCGCGATGTACATGCGATCAGTTTGTGTGAAACTGAAAGTGAGTGAGTCCCAGTCTATCTCTGGTCCAGCGTCCTCACCCATTCCCGCACCCCAATTATTGCAGAGGGGAACGCCTCGGCTTTCAACGGTTCCGCTGAGGACCCCCCCGGCATGGTTATGGCCCCTCACGATGACGTGGGGTAGAGCAACAGGACGTGGGGTAGAGCAACAGCCTTGGCAGGTGGATAGGTGAAATAATGCAATGGGATGAGAATGTCTGCATAGTCTCGGGGGACAATCGTGCCTGGCAGGACGAAGGCAAACCGAAGACCGTGATCGAGCTCTGGTGCAGGTCCAGGGATGGTCACTCGACTTTGCTACTTGTGAACGGTCTCAAGCCCTACATCGAGATATCCGATCCATCAACAGAAGGTGATGCGCCAACTCCTTCATCTCTATCCCTGGAAGATGTATCTAGGACAAAGGATGTACGAGGTGATCCCGAGTCCAGTGGAATGAAGCTCTCAACTAGGGATGGCAAGATGAGGCCACACTACAAGGTATTCGTGAGGGACACCACCAAGGTCCGTGGTGTCCGAAAGGCCCTCTCTGGCCTTGGATGGACGGTTACCAGTGCAGACATACTGTTCGTGCAGAGACTATTGCTAGATCTTGACCTAGGTCCACACGTCCGAATGAGCGGAGATGTACTCTGGGCAGGAGATCGGGCACCCGAAGAAGCGAAGACTCCAGAGACAACCGACAGAGGGCTTGCACAAAGTAGGATCCTAGCGGTCGGGGGCTCCGGCCTCTACCCTCTCGACATGATAGTTTCCTGCGACATCACTGGCCTTGAGCGGGCATCCCCGTTCCCTGCTCCATTCGTCACACTCTCATTCGATCTAGAGACCAGCATAGCTGACAACACCATACTCTGTGCAGCGGCCATTGTAGACAGAGGCGGTCAGAGGACAGAGTACCCGATTACCGGAGCCGAGACAGAGATTCTCGAGGAGCTGACCGAGGTAGTCAGAGCGGAGGATCCAGATTTCATCACTGGTTACAACATCGACAACTTTGACTTGCCCAGGATGGAAGAGAGATCAGAAGTGATCTCTCCGAACTCAGAAAGCGATCGCGCGCCCCTTCTCGGTTGGGGCAGGGTTCCTATGTCGGAGAGTGAGATAAAGAAAAAATGGAGGGGTCCGGGCAGGATATTCCCCAATAGGAATCAGAATAGGACTTGGACTATCAAGGGCCGGATACCTCTCGATGCCTGGTGGCAAGCCAGGCAGACCCTGAGACCACAGCGAGAGTCCCTCAAGTACGTCTCCAAACTTCTCTGGCCCGATGACGACGAGATGCACAAGATGGACATCGATGCGAGCAAGATGGACGAGGAGTGGGCCGCGAGGCCGGACGAGGTCCTGGAGTACTGCGTCAGGGACACCGTACTCCCCTTGGACATTCTTGACAATCTGAAGTCGATAGCGAGGAAGGAGGCACTAGCCTCCGTATCACTGACTACCGTAGACATAGCAGCGACCAGTACGACCAGTAGATGGATAGACTCTCTCGTGATACGCCTAGCAGACAGGGAAGGTGTCGCCGTACCCAATACAAACCAAGGCCCAAGGAAGCAGGGGAAGATAGCAGGAGGATACGTGCATGAGGTGGATCCCGGTGTCGAACCATGGGTGGTGGTGCTTGACTTCAAGTCGATGTACCCCTCGATAATGATCTCGAACAACATCTGCTCAACGACCCTTGTCAAGGACGGCAGCGAGGACGAGAATCACAGCGTATCTCCAACTACGAGCACTCGGTACATCTCCAAGGAAGAGCGCCTTGGTTTGGTCCCTCAACTCCTCGATGGCCTAATGCAAAGCAGAGACAGCCACAAGGCCGCGCTCGCGAAGGCAAATGAGGAGGGAGACGAGGAGGAGGCTTTCCTACAGGACCAGTTGCAGTATGCCGTCAAGATACTCATGAACTCCTTCTACGGTGTGTTCGCTTCGAACTTCTACCGCTTCACACACCCAAGCCTTGGTGCGAGCATCACTGAGTGGGCTCGTTACAACATCAAATCGATCATCTCCAAGGTCGAGGACGAGGGGCACAGCGTGGTCTACTCGGATACCGACTCGATATTCGTACGCGCCCCGGTAGACGAGGGCTCCCCCAAGAACAGGCCTACTGATTCGGAAGATCTGGAGAAATGGGAGGGGGCAATGAGCACCTCCATGGAGTTCGGGGAATCTCTAGCAGAGAGATTCACCAAGGAAGGGGCTGAACTCGAATTCGAGACCGCCCTCTCATCATTCTTCAGCCACGGGGCCAAGAAGCGTTACGTGGGCAGGGTCGTCTGGCCCAGAGAAGAGATGCTAATCAGAGGGTACGAGGTCAGGAGGACAGATTCCTTCCAGATCCTCTCAGATACTATGACGCAGATGTTCGAGATGATTCTTGATGGCAACACCATAGGTGCGGTAGATATGACCAAGTCAGTGATAGACAGGGTCAGAGAGGGAGACGTAGACCCTTCACAATTGGTTATCAGTAGATCTTGCAAGGGCAGGTGGGACTCCAAGAAGAACGAATGGGACTTCGATAGCGTGTATGCAAACCCGGACGGTCTGCCCTATGTGCGTGCAGCCAAACAGAGGATTGCAGCAGGTCTGCAGTTCACACCAGGCATGAAGGTCGGGTACATCGTCACCAAGCCTGATGATGGCGACAAGAAACTTGGCGTCAAGGCATGGTTGGTTGACGAGATAGGTGGGCAACCACCAGATTACGACAAGGAATACTATGCCGGTAGGCTAGCTAAGTCCCTAGGAAGGGTCACAGATGCATTCGGATGGGATGAAAAGAACCTACTGAAGGGAACTAGGCAGGATTCCCTCGACAAGTGGTTTTAGTTTTCTCACACATGCAAAGAGCCGTAGGATTGATTTTACTTCACTTGGCCCACACACCAGAATGGCAACGACCAGAGGCCTAGCAGGCGTGTTGGCGATAGTGTTCCTAGCACCCATGCTGGCTGGGTGCACAGATGTTCTCGGAAGCAATAGCACGCCAACTGCGACCATGTCAGTGGACCCCAGCGGGACCGTCAAGGCAGGCTCTTCAATCACATTCAGCGCAGCGGGGTCATCGGATCCCGATGGCGATTCCCTCACTTTCGAATGGGACTTCGGTGACGGGAACACAGGAACTGGTCTGACTACGAGCCACACATACGCCCAACCTGGAGACTACGTCGCAGAGTTGGCCGTGGGAGACGGCACCCATGAGGCAACTACGAGCATGTCAATCACGGTGGTCGACTCTTCCGCAAGGGAGCCAAAGGCCAAGATTACGTCCAGCAAGGACGACGACTGCGAGGGCGAGGAGTCATCAGCCAATGGTGACATGGTGATAGTATGGGTCTGCGAGGATGACAACGACATCAACGATCGTGACATAGAAGTTAGTGCAACGATCACTCTCGATGGCTCGGACTCATGGGCAGGATGCGATCCAGATGACTCCAGTTGCTACTCAGAGGAGTATCTGGTGGAATGGAGGTGGGACCTTGACACATACACAGACTCGGATAACGATGGAGTCGCTGACAACGATGTTGATGCTACCGGGGAGACCTACACATGGGACTCTCGCCCAGCTGGCGCATGGGAGGTACGACTGACAGTTGTCGATAACAATGGATTCGAGGACAGCACCGATTCGATGGTGTATGTCAATTACAGAGGGGTGTGGAGTGACTTCGTCATAGACAGAGCCCAACCGAACCCAGTCCTCATGACTTGGGAGTACCCAGTAACATACGACCAGGAGGCCAAGGACAGGATTCGGTACATGAGGGCAAAACTATCCTATCCTCAGGAGGACGATGACCAGGTTGGAGGTGGGATACCCGGACAGACCACTAGCAACAGGTTAGATCTCTACATGTACAACAGCACTGACGAGGAGATTTCGAACACAACCGGGATAGAGAACGACAACCGGGACGCGGGGGATTGCGGTAGTGACGAGTATTGTGTGTGGATGGTAATCGGTGGATCCACCGTCAGAGGATTCCAGCCAGGGGATTGGACGGTTGACTTGGAGAATGCCGAGAATCACAATACTGAGGTAAATCAGTTAGTGATAGAGTTGCAGTACCGATAGCCCCAAAACCCTCGGATTTGCTGAATAAGTAGCAATCTGGGACTAGCATACCGAAAACAGCAGGGAACGGTTCATATACGCCTCTCCGGTCGGCGGGCCTACCTTAGAGGTGTAAACAATGGGTTCACAATGGGAAGACAAGAAGAAGCCGCATCTGAATATCGTTTTCGTTGGTCACGTCGATCACGGAAAGTCGACAACTGTCGGAAGACTGTTGCTAGACAGCGGCCACATAGAACAACACGTGATTGATGGTTTGGAGAAGGATGCATCGGAGAGAGGAAAGGCCGGTTTCGGTTTCGCCTACGTGATGGACGGACTGAAGGAGGAGAGGGAGCGAGGAATAACCATCGACGTCGCTCACAAGGAATTCTTCACACCGAAGTATTACTTCACAGTCATCGACGCACCTGGTCACCGTGACTTCGTCAAGAACATGATCACAGGGACGAGTCAGGCAGACGCTGCGGTCCTGAACGTTGCCGCCAACGATGGTGTGAACGCGCAGACCAAGGAGCATGCATTCCTAGCTAAGGTTCTGGGAGTCAAGGAACTTATTGTCAACGTCAACAAAATGGACATCAGCGGAGTCGACTGGTCGCAAGACAAGTACAACAGTGCAGTGGAGGAGGTTTCCAACCTACTGAAGATGGCAGGTTTCGGTGCTCAGATCGATAGCATCCCCTTCATTCCATGCAGCGCACTGGCTGGTGACAACGTCTTCAACAAGAGTGAAAACACGCCTTGGTACAAAGGTCCTACTCTGTTCGAGGCTATCGACGCTGTCGAGATGCCTCCTAAGCCAACAGACAGGCCACTAAGGCTACCAATCCAAGATGTCTACAAAATCAGTGGAATTGGGACCGTCCCAGTCGGCAAGGTAGAGACCGGTGTCCTCGAGAGAGGGAAGACGGTTATCTTCAACCCCAGCCAGAAGGCTGCAGAGGTGAAGGACATCGAGATGCACCACACAAGCCATGCGAAGGCAGAGCCAGGCGACAACGTCGGGTTCAACGTCCGTGGACTGGCTGCAAACGACATCCGAAGAGGGGACGTCGCTGGATACCAGGACAACGAGCCTGCATTCGTGAGGCACGACGAGACATTCGTCGGTCAAGTCCAGCTAATGGACATCCCGAAGGCGATAGGCGTCGGATACACTCCCGTGTTCCACGCTCACACCGCACAGGTTGCAGTCCGATTCGTGGAGCTTCTTGAGAACTCGAAGACGAAGGAAGCTAACCCAGCCTTCCTGAAGACTGGGGATGCTGCACTGGTTAGGTTCGCACCTACCAAGCCAATGGCAATCGAGCAGATGGATACATTCCCAGAGTTGTCTCGATTCGCGATCAGAGACATGGGCAAGACCGTTGCCGCTGGCGTCTGCATGAAGATCGAGAAGAAGTAATCAGACACTGGTGAAGTGAATGCCGGTTGTCACGACTATCAAGCTGACCGGCGACAACCACGGGGACGTTGACTTAGTCTGCCAGCAGATAAAGGCGATCTCAGATGAGACCGGTGTCAAACTAAGGGGACCAATCCCCCTGCCAACTCGTAGGTTGGTAGTTCCTTGTAGAAAGAGCCCTGACGGAGAGGGTTCTGAGACTTGGGATCACTGGGAGATGAGGATTCACAAGCGACTACTGGAACTAGTTACCAATACCGCGAAGGACGAGAAGTCCTTGAGGAAGGTTCTCAGGATCCCAATCCCAGACTCGGTCACTATCGAGCTTTCTCTAAGAAACCTGAATTGAATGAGTCGGATTCTCGTGGATTCATCCGCCGTGAGCAAATTCAAATCAATCGAAAAAAAATAGCACCCTCCGGGTCCAGAAGATGTTTTCAAACGGAGGCACCTAGGCCCTACTCGTGAAGGTCGCAGTCATCCAGATGTCACCAGTTTTTCTGGACAAATCCGCCTCTTGGGAAAAACTCAAGACTCTGATTCTCGAAGCTGTTGGGGAAGGTGCTAGGGTCATTACATGGGGCGAGACACTCATTCCAGGATATCCGGTCTGGATGGGTTTGACCGATTCAGCACGCTGGGACAATCCTGACCAGAAGCGTGCTTACGCCACTTATGTAAGAGAATCTGTCAGCTTCGATGGGTCGATTGTAGCCGAGATGCGTAAGATTTCCTCGGAGCATGGTGTCATGCTGATGGGGGGTATACTCGAAGGTGGGGGGAGCAGTGTTTTCGCCACCTTGTTAACAATCGGTTTTGAAGGAGAGATCCTCGGAAGGCATCGCAAGATCAAGCCGACATTCGATGAGCGACTGCTCTGGGCGGATGGTGACACCGAGGGTCTGCGGGTTTACGAGACCCCAGAGGGTCGCATAGGCGGACTGAACTGCTGGGAGAACTGGATTCCGCTCACTCGGGCAGCATTGCATCAGGAAGGAGAGATGATCCACGTAGCTGTTTGGCCCGGATCTTACTCCCTGACAAAGGACATCACCAGATTCATGGCCCTAGAAGGAAGATCATGGATCCTGTCAGCGTGCGGCGTCTACCGAGGAGAGGATTTCGGACACCTCTCACTTGATGACTTCCCGATGCGAGATGAAATGATGAAGGTCGGAGGCATCCACTCTGGCGGTTCCCTGATTGCAAATCCGATTGGCGAGATTATCGCGGGACCCCTGCCAGATTACGAAGAAGGCATCCTATACGCGGATGTGGACAGGCGCACCGTCCTGGAGGAGCGTCAGAACTTTGACTACAGTGGACATTACAGTCGGCCTGACCTTCTCAGAATCACGAGAAGTTGAATTTCATCACTCCTCCTAGAGAAAATTGCCCTACCCTCTATGTCGGGAATAACTTCTTCTCTTCTCATCCGATTAGTTGTAGCAGGTATAGGAAACCTAGGAAAGCGTGAATGAGGATTAGCCCCAACATCACATCCGATAACCTGCCGTGCAAATCCTTCATCCGTGCGAATGATTCACCAGCAGCCTTCTTCGCGCTGGTCTTACGCCCAAGACTCCACAAATATGTCATCAAACCAAGCCCAAGTAAACCACTCCAACCATGGAAATGACCGGGTAGCAAGGTCCTGGTCCCAAGGTCTTCAGCAGCCAGAAAAGTCGATGCGATGCGAGCCAAAAAAGCGAGGCCGATTACAGCAATAACTAGGCGAAAAAGCCGCGCCCCCTCGGTCTCGTGGCGCTCAAGCGCAGCAACCCTCTCAGCGCCCTTCAGTGCTGTGCTCTGTTTACGCCATTCGCGCTGCCGAACAAACTCTCGAATGGCAAGCAGTGCCGCGAAGGGGTGGAGCAGTAGAACGAACACCTGTGTTGGATCCATGAGTCGTCGCTACATTATGGGGTCTTGAGTCCTCTCTATGATGTATTTGTAATACTGCTACCCTAGATGTTAGTGAAACAAGGACTCCTTTACGGGGCCAAAGCAAGTCATGAGGCAAATGAGGACTGAGGCACTCTAGAACCGTACTTAATGGCGGACCGTGCAGCGTCAGACAGGACGCTGCTTGTCGCCATCGACGCGCTTCTCCGCTCAGGCAGGGTCGAGGCCGCCATATCCGTGCTCGAGATGGAGCTGGGGGGTGGCTGCTGATGCCCGCTCCCAAGGGAATCCCGATACCCGAGGCCAAGGCCTTCAGGCTGGACGAGCGGATATACGACTCCAGGCAGACCAAGGGGTGGATGTCCAACGACGAGAGGCTGGTGGCGACCCACTCTGGGGCCGTGCTGTTCGAGTTCGACCCGATAACTGCCGACTGGGACGAGGCCACTGGCGAGATGGTACTCAGGATACACCCCCAGGATGCCAAGAGGATTCTCCGTTGGGTGAGGCACGCCTCTGAGCACACTGGGGTCTACGCACACAGGTTGGAGGAACTGGACTGATCAGAGGGGTGGTTGCCTAGTCCCTTTGATTCGTACTGTGGTCAGA
>JAQXEZ010000005.1 GCA_029250605.1 Candidatus Thalassarchaeaceae archaeon | reverse complement strand
GGATTGAATATTCGGTTAATACCCCATAACCGACGTTGACTCTCTAATTTCTCCTTAGGAAATGCCGGCGCACCCCCGCCTTGCTCTTCTTCCCCGCCCATATTTTCCAGCAACCCCTCTGGACCTTATCCGTTTTCACGGCCCATCCGATTGACGTTTCTGAAATATAGGGCTTTCAATGGGCCGAATTAGAGGCTACCCTGTGAGTCAAGTTGAATCAGAGGGTTATCAAAGGGGTCAGGCAATCTCTATCCTAGTTGCCACCCACAGTTGATAGAGTTACAATGGGATGAATCCGTCATAGATGAGTTCAAAGCACCCTGTCGACACACTTGTCCATGGAGGGCAGATGGGGGAAATGGGTGGCCAGCAAGTGCACGAGATACTTCGATTCGGTAGAAGGTGCGATTGACTATCTGAATGAGAGAGATTACTCCGGCAAGGTCCTACGAGCACCGGAGGGAATCATAGCTGTGTGCTGCGCGTACCCGGATGGTTTCTACCAAGACGCGGTCACTGTCGCAGACATATGCGATGGAAGTGATGATCCCTCCCTCACTGAGGAGGGAAATGTACCGATCTCCCGTGATTGTTGCTCCATCTAGAATCATTCTGGCTTTTGTGGACATCATGGCCGATTAATCGAAGTAGATGCTTTTCGCGAAAGGTTTGCATATCTTGTTCCACATCACACACCATGTCCGATAGTGATGCGGATTCCAATGATTTCCTAGAAATGCGATTTAGGCTCCTTAAGGTCCTTTCAATCGCACTCGGTATACTGCTTCTGGCTTCACCAGTTGCCGCCCTAAGCGATGACGATGATGATGCGGATGATGCAGACGACGATGATGATGAGTTTGAGGATTTAGGAGAGGATGTCGGGACTGTCTCGGCTTGGCTCCTAGGCCTGACTCTGGCCTACTTCGGCTGGAAGAGAGTCCTACCCACTATCCGCAAGCACCTCAAGCAGACTGAGCAGAAGGATCGTCTCAAGAGCCTCAATACCTTGAACAAGAAGGTGCTCCCCATCCACACTCTTCTCGGCGTAGCCGCACTGGTAACGGGTATCATTCATGGCTTGATGATGGATGAGGACGCACTGATACTCTGGATTGCCGTTGCTCTGATGGGGGTGCTGTCGATATCCGGAGGACTGATGCGTTGGAAGTGGCCTCCTAGAGAGGTCAAGAAGGGTGCGAGACTGCTCCACATGCAGCGCCTGCTCTCCGCCGCAGTCGTGATTCTGCTACTCGTCGGACATGAGATGGTCTAACCGATTAACAGACGATACAATGGTTTCTGCTTAGACCCGTGCGATTGGATATAGCCAATCAATGGGCATTCAGTGGGCCTAAAGGCAAACCCCAGAATTACGCATACATCGTAGTGGATTAGAAGAACCAGTAAAGAATGGATGCGACGAGACCAACGAATAGGGCAATATGCAGATTTCCTAGTTTCGAGGGTTCGCCAGGAGGACTAGATGGGGGACTGAAATCCATGATTTCGAATTGGGGTCTGCTCTATGATGTATGCGTAATCAGATCATACGATAGATGATGCCTTCTCTGCTGGTGATTTCATTGATTTCTTCGATACTAACGAGCCCGAGTCCTTTTCTGTATCCGTTGGAAAGTCGGCCCTCAAGCAGTCCGTCGTTGACTGAATCAAAGAGCAGTTCAAAGAAACGGCCTGGTTCATTGCTGATTTGTTTGGTGGTGGTTCTGGCAACGAGAAGACGAGCCTTTCCAAAGATGATTTCTCTCGCTTCTTCATGAATCTGTAATCGGTGCTCTGGGCTTAGGAGCAGTGGGGTGCTAATTTCCCAGATAGCATCGAAGCTAATTCGTATTTTGTCCTTAGCGAGCATGCCCCTAAATGAAGTGTGGATTTTCATCTTATATTTCCCCATGGAAGCGAAGTGGCCGTTTTCATCCGAATCGGTGACGGTTTCTATTTTGACATCGACTAGGAATAACCCGAATCCGAAAAGGAGATCGTCTGTCTTGGGCCCGATTTCCTGTAGGTGCCTACCATCGCCTCCTGGGAGTAACTGTGGGATGTACAGTTCTCTGAGGGCAGCTTCAAGGCCCTCCAGAGACAAACTCTCTGCCACTTCCTCAATTTGGCGGTCAGATAAGCCCGACAGACGCGCATGGGCGTAGGCCTTGGGAATAAATCCGACCTCGTAGGACGCAGTTACATCCACCCGCTGTTCAGACCGGGTCCAAGCATTTTTCAAATGGATACTGATAAGCATTGGTGGACGCAAATGAAAGTTCGTGGATTCTCTACCACCCCTGCCGAAGATCTTCTCGAATGGTACCATGATGAGGATTACCACCAAGGTAACTACGCCCAATATGACGAGGCCAAGGAGGAGGGGGGTGCTCACAGATTAGCGAGTTTTCCTACCTTAATCAGTTATTCTGAGTACGTAATTATCGGTAGCGTGTGAGGGGTATCGCAGTCAGACGGTATCTGTGATTCGCATTGTGGTCAGAGGGTTCTCATTCTTCCTCATCATTGGTTTGCGTAGAGATTTGCCAATGACCAATTTTATGTGCGTTTCGCCCCATGACGATTCATGATGCTGCCCGGCAAGGCTGCCTTCTCTGTTCGTGTCAATGGAAAATTGGCAGAGGAAATTGGGGCTTCGAGACTTAGTATCGAAGTTACAGAGCCTGCGACCATCCAGGATATCTTGGACGAGATGAGTTCCAGATTCCCTGGGTCCTCCAGAACGTTATGCGAGGCGATCCCTTTCATCTCGGGTAATCACAGGGGTGCCAGTGAGGAAATTCGTACGGGTCAGGAGATTACCCTCCTAATGCCTGCTGCTGGCGGATAATAGTAGATGATGAAATGAATGAAGAGGAGATGATGAAATGAATGAAGAAACAAAAGGAAGAGAAACAGTGTACGTGAACGAGTTCACCGACGGAGTCCTGGACCCAGAGAAGCCAATGCTTGGGCCGGTCAAGGATGGTGGGCACATCATAGCAAACACCGCCCCGGGCTGTTGGGGCCCAATGATCACGCCGGAGCTCCGCGGTGGTCACGAGGTGACCATACCTGTAGAAGTCGAAGGTGCAGAGATAGGCGATGCGATAGCAATCAGGATCAAGGAGATTTCCGTGACATCTGTGGCCACTTCCTCAGGGAATGACTACTGGGTCGACGGCCTGTATATGGGCGACCCATACGTAGCCAAGTACGATCCGGACAACAAGGAGTTGAACCCGGAGAGCTATGTCGAAGGGATAGGGGAGGACGCAGTCAAATTCAAGTCGACTGGTAAGCCAGCAAGCCCGTTCAAGTTCACTAACGGCTATACTATCGCATTCGACAACAACAGAAGCCTCGGAGTGACTCTGGACAAGAGTGCCGCGGAGAAGATTGCACATGATGCCAAGCACTACGCAGCTATGCCACAGAATGCCATCCAGCATTCCGTTCTTACATTCTGCCCCCATCACCTTGTTGGCCTCGTCGCAAGGCTTAGGCCATTCATGGGACAGTTAGGGACCTGTCCCTCAATCGCCATGCCTGATTCCCATAATGCAGGAGACTTCGGTACTTTCCTGGTTGGTGCGCCGCACCCCCAGGCCATCACCGCGGAAGATCTGAAGCATCGTACTGACGGCCATATGGATATAGATGCTGTTAGGGCAGGATCGATACTGATCTGTCCGGTAAAGGTCCCAGGAGGAGGAGTATACATGGGTGACATGCATGCAATGCAGGGCGATGGTGAAATTGCGGGCCACACGACTGACGTTTCGGGAACCGTGACATTGCAGGTTCACGTTTTGAAGGGCCTGGATATCGATGGCCCCATCATATTCCCAGTAGAGGAGGATCTACCGTTCCTCGCGAAGCCGATCTCCGAAGAGGAAAGATCTCTGGCAGAGAAGGTCGCCAAAGGCTGGGGGATGTCTGGAGTAGAGGATTCTGTCCCAATTTCGATAGTCGGTTCCGGTCCCGATCTAAATGCAGCGACGGAGAACGGACTGGAGAGAGCCGCAGAACTACTTGGGGTACCTGTACCAGAGATCAGGAATAGGGCCACTATCACCGGCTCGATTGAGATTGGCAGGCACCCAGGAGTTGTACAAGTAACCTTCTTGGCACCCTCTGCTAAGCTTGACGAGCTGGGGCTTCTCGACCTTGCGAACGATCAGTACTGAATACGGAATCTCAGAATTGAGTCAACGCCGAATCAATGGGCTGCTAGGTAGAACCCAGGGTTATGGATACGTCACAAAGCAACCTGGTATTCGTAGGCATCATAATCCCTACGGTTTACTATTCGTGTTGAAGCGACAAACGTTGATATCCTAAGCAATATTGTTCGGAATGTTGGAATCGAAATTTTTCCTTTTGGCTCTTTTATTTCTGTCTCCTATTTTGTCTGGTTGTTCAGGAACAGATACGTCTGACGAGGAGTCAGTGGTTAGTGAAGACTTGTCTGGCTCAGATAACGAGCGCCCCCCCCTCCCCACTCCCGATGAACTAACCGGAAGGTGCGATGGCGAGGAGAATGAGACTTCGACTGTCGACGGGCAGTCCTATGTCTGCAAGGCAGGAGTGCTTGAACCGCTATATTCGGAGACTGATGAATATCTTGACGAGGGTTCGACGACCCAGTTCGTCCCATCGTGCAACATAACCGCGGCAGAGGGTATGAATGTGACAGCAAACCCCCAGCCGTGGCCGGAGATATCGAGCGGGGCTTGGTTGGAGGTCGCGGGTCTATCGGGTGTTTACTACGAGGACTCGATATCCCCTAGTGTGGGGTGGGGAGATGTGAACGTAAATGGTAGTCCGGAGAGCAATGAGAGTGAGGGGGACGGCGAAAGAGTCGTCTCCACCGGATTGGATTGGAGTTGTGGGTACGAGTATGAGGTGAAAGTCCCCGTCGGTTACGATCCGGACATAAGCTACCCTGTGATGATGTTCCTCCATGGAGGAGTCACGTCCTCTGGGTTGGAGTTCTACTTCAGGTTCCTGACAGGTAACTTCTACATGCCTACTGACGACAGATACATCATAGTCCAGCCTGCTAAGAAGGAGGTTGACTGGGATCCGAAGAAAGCTCTCGATGTTCTGGAGGATGTCAAATTAAACATGAACGTAAATGACTCCCGGTTGTACCTGACCGGCCTCAGCATGGGTGGCCGAGGGACCTTCATCATCGCTGCAGCTATGCCAGATTACTTCGCAGCCCTGATGCCCCTATCGCCTCATCATGACCCCTTCCCATACACCATGCTGGCCGAGGATGTGTCTCATCTACCGATTTGGATGAGTCATGGGGACTCCGACAACACCTCCTCGTATGAGATGGCGGTGGAGATGGCCGATATTCTGGATGGGCTCGGTGCGGAAATCGAGTTTCGAACGGTGGTCGACGGCGAGCACGAGGGTTGGTTCGGGATTTACATCGATCCGGTGGCCATGGGATGGATACTCTCGAAGTCTTCAGAATGAAGTATGCGTCATAATGGGTACCCCTACTATACTCATGCCTAAACTAGGGGTATAGGTACAACCCGTTGTAGATAGATCGTATCATAATCGGTCTAAGGTATGAACCCATATTGACGGATATGTAACAATCTAACCGTTGCATTGCTATCCATCAATTACGCTAGCGTCTGTATCGGCCCACAGAATCCCCTTTGAATCAGAAAATAAAATCAAAGGGGTTTCGGATAACCCCTTGCAGCTTATCCGAATCAATTTGTCGCTGCTTTGGATTTCTTTCTGTTACGATTCCACTTCTTGATACGAGGTAATTGCCACTTGATGATGCCCGTCCAGAAAACGATGCCAAGAACAACGGTCCCCATGATCATTGTGACCCAGGGTTGTCCGTCCCAATAGTCGATATTCCCCGTGAAGGTTATTGCACCAAAATATATTGAGAAACAAAACCCGAACATTAGGTGAACCCAACGAAGAATGGTATTCCAATTCTTGGCCATCTTCATTCGTTCTTGTTTTCGTTATCATATTCCGCAAGTTTTTGTTCATATTCTTCTTTAGAAAGACCGTGCCAACCTTTGCACATTCCGGTCGGTGATCTCCCGCATCCACATTTCGTCATGACTGTCGCATTACACCTCAATACATGAAGCATCGAGTATCACACTCGAAGTCTAGTATCTTAGTCGATACTTGCATATTGATATAGAATCGATACTTGGTATTCATATGCAACCAACACGAACAGTCGAGCAACCAATCTGCCTCAAGTCCGTCGCCCAAGAGACAATCATCCTACTGGGTAAATCACATGTCCTCGAAATATTGTATACTTTAAGCAAAAGAGACACTCCTATTCGTTTCAATGAATTGAAGCGCAGTATCAACATTACATCCACTACTCTAAGTCGAAGATTAGAAAAATTAGTCGATGTTGGATTTCTCAATAGAGAAATCTTTGCAGAAGTTCCACTAAGGGTTGAGTATTCTCAATCAGAAAAAGGGAAGGGGTTAGGAAAGATACTATCTGATCTATTTAGTTGGATGAATGAGAGCCTTAATCACTCAGAAGAGAAGTCAAACTGAAGGTGTTTAATTTGCAAAATGAAAAATCTATGTTTCAACTCGGATTGAACACTTTTGGTGATGTGACAAGAGCTGAAGATGGGCAATTTGAAGAGCATCATGTAGTCTTGAGAAACGTCGTTGAAGAGGCGGTGCTTGCCGATAAATTAGGTTTGGATTTCTTTGGAATTGGAGAGCATCATCGAGACGACTTTGCGGTCACTGCACCAGAGGTCGTTCTGGGAGCAATCGCCAGTAGAACGGAGGGGATTCGTTTAGGAACAGCCGTTACAGTGCTGAATTCAGACGATCCGATTAGAGTCTACGAAAGATTCGCAACACTAGACGCGCTCTCAAACGGCAGAGCTGAAGTGATTCTGGGCCGGGGCTCCTTTACCGAATCATTCCCTCTTTTTGGACATAGGATGGAAGATTATGAAAGGCTCTTTGAAGAAAATTTAGAAATTTTTTCTTTGCTCAGAAACGAAGATGAATTCGATTGGGAAGGAACAATTCGCAGCCCCCTCATCAAGCAACGAGTTTACCCGACCACTGAAAGAGGAAGCCTCCGGTCTTGGATAGGCGTTGGAGGAAGTCCCGAATCTGTTGTTCGTGCGGCAAGACACGGAATCCCCCTCTGCCTTGCTATCATAGGAGGTGAACCATCTCGCTTCACATCCTTTGTCGATCTCTATCACAGAGCATTGACTCAGTTCGAACAACCT
>JAQXEZ010000012.1 GCA_029250605.1 Candidatus Thalassarchaeaceae archaeon | reverse complement strand
GTCCTGCCAGGTGCCGATGGAGCATGGCGTCGGGGCCGATGCCCCGGGCCCGGAGTAGCTCCCAGCAGGCACGTCACCGCAGTCGGAGGAGGAGTTGGAACCGTTGCTCGGGTTGTACGTCCCCGCATCGCAGGGCGTCTGGGACGTAGACCCGTTGGTGTCGACGTAGTATCCCGGGCTGGCATCGATGCAGCTGGACTGCCCCGTCATGTTGTTCCACGTCCCCGCATCGCAGGGCGTCTGTGACGTGGATCCGTTCGTGCCCACGTAGTGGCCCGCGCTCGCGTTCATACAGCTGGACTGGCCTGTTTGGTTCTGCCACGAACCGGTGGAGCACGGCATCTGAAGCATTGACCCGTTGGTGTCGACGTAATAACCCGCATCTGCCTCGATGCAGCTGGTTTGACCTATCTCGTACTGCCATGTTCCAGTCGAGCACTCTGTCGAAGAGTCAGACCCCCATAGGGGGGCAAAATGGCCTGCCGGGGCCGCCTCGCAGGAGCTCCCAGATGCAGACTGGAACTGACCCGACGGGCACGGCAGGTCGAAGCTGGTCTGCTCGTAGGGGCTCGAGGAGTTCCTCTTGATCCCGGGCAGCCAGTAGTAGGTCGACGGGTCGAAGGCCGACGGGTCGGATGGGATGGTGGCGTTCTGGGTGCTGGAGTACGCCCCCGCTCCCATCAGGTCAATCTCCGAACCGAACACGGGCCTGAAGTTGCTGGTATTGGCCGAGACGAGCATCCCGAGGACGCTCTCGTTCGCGTTATGGGCGTCGTAGCCGTTCCAGTTGTTGCCGATCGTGGTGTTGTTCACGGGTATCGGGGTTGATTCGTTCGAGTTGGTCCTGTGCCCGCTGATCGAGTCCGCCACGTTGGACATGATCGTCGAGTTCTCGTTGCCCCCAGTCGAGTCGTAGAGGACGATGATGTGGTTCCTGTCGCCCTCCGACCCAAGGAGCACCGTGTTGTTGGTCACGCTGTGGTAATCCCCCTTCGCTACAATCGCCCCGTTGGCGTTCCACAGCACGTTGTGGTGGACGCTGGCGTTCCTGCCGGAGTTCGTGCCTCCGAACGGGCCGTCCATCCTTATCCCGTACTTCGGCACGTCGTGTATCCAGTTGTAGGCGACAGTGGCGCCCTGCTGCTCCGCCTGCATCATCTGGACGACGGTCCCGTCCGACTGGATGTATGCGGTGTCGTAGATCTCGTTGAACATTATCTGGGGCGCGTTGCCTATCCTGATCGTCGCGGAGGTCCCGGTCTTGTGCATCGTGTTGTTGGTGAATCGGTTGGTCGTGCCGTCCATCATGATGGTCGTCATCAGGCTCTTCTGGTCGGAGCCCGACCAGTCGATGTGGTAGAAGTAGGAGTTGTTGATGGTGTTGTTCTGGGAGCTGGACGCTCCCCCGTGGGCCTCGAAGGCCGCCCCGTCGGTGTAGAGGAAGTCGCAGCTGTCTATGAGGCAGCCAATGCAGTCGTCGACCCTGGAGACGTGCCTGTTGTCCATGTCCTCCCCGGCATGGCCGAGGGACCTCTTCGAGGTGCTGGGGTAGAGGAGCGTGGAGTTCCTGATCTCCGAACCGTCGCAGTCATCGAGGCTGAATGTGGTGGCGAAGTAGTCGAAGCCCTCGACCACCACCCCATCGTCGTCCGAGCACAGTATGGCGTACGGCTGGGTCTTCATCCTGATGTCCAGGTCGTTGGGGTCGCTGCCGTCCCTTGGCATGTAGTAGACGGTGTTGGCCGGGGACTCGTGGTCGAAGAACCACTCTCCGGGTACGTCCAGCAGATCGAGCTTCTGGGTGAGGAAGTACATGTGGTGCTTGTACTTCCACTTGTCGCTGGGGACATCATCGAATGTGAAGGAGCCGTTGCTCGTGTTGTGGGAGGTCACGTTCCGGCTCCAGGTCCTGAAGGAGCCGATGTTCAGGACCGCTATCGCACCGGTGGCGTTCACGCCGCTGTCCATTAGGCCGCTGTGCCCTGGGTATGATGCGTTGTCGTCCTCGAGCTCCCCATTGAGGTAGTTCAGGCAGTAGTACTTGCTGCCGCTCTGGTACTTGACCATGCCATCGTTGCAGGTGGCGGTTGAGTTAGTCTCGTAGTCATCCACGTCCACGCTGCCGTGCGCCCAGTACTCGTCGTCGTTCAGGGCGGTCCCGTCGGAGAAGTTCGCGTTGGGCCACCTGGCAGGCATCTCCTCCTCGTAGTTGACGAAGAGCTGCCATGCGTCCTGAGAAAGGTCGGCCTTCCAGACGACCCCCTCCATCGACGAGGAGTCGTGCACCGACCAAGAGCCCTCGAGGTCGCCTGTGACGCTCCGGCTTCCATCGAGGATCACCCTCTCGCCATCGGCTGCCCTCAGCCTCATGCCCTTCTCGTCCAGCGTGACGACCTCGTGGTAGGCCCCCTCCCTGACGATCACCGTGTCGTTCTCCGAAGCCAGGTCTACAGCGGCCTGGATGGAGTATGTGGGACAGTCTTGGGTCCCGTTCCAAGAGTCGTTGCCAGCCGAGAAGTCAGCGTAGAAGGCACCACCAGTGTGAGGCTGATTGATGCAGTCAGCACCTGACCCAGTGCCCATTTGGGGCGGGTTTTCATCTAGGCGGAATTCAAGGTTCATCGAAGCTGGAACCGCAGTCAGCATCAGTATTACTAGTAATACTGCTGTGCGCCTCATCGTTTGATGCCCTAGTGGGGCGGATAAAAGCCTACCCGGTTATTGCGGGTTTCCCGGATTGCTATCCCTGCCTGCACAGGGACTCTTCCAGGAATTCCGCAGCTAGTTCAAGGGAGTGCTTCCTGGCTCCCCAGTCGACTCCCTTGTGAACACCTAGGTTGCCGATGGCATGGAAGGCAGCCAGCCTATCGGCTGGCTCGTTGAGTGGCATGATAACGCCGGGCTCGATCTCCCCCCACATGCTGCCATCCGAGTCGATTGTCACCGTCCGGTGGTCGTCCAGCTTGATGGCACGCGGGTCGAAGTCCAGGGGTTCGATAGAGTCGAACGAGTGCGGCGCCCCGTCGTAGACGTGCACCCTGAGGTCCACCCCATGGGGCGAGAGGTCATCGACCAGCCCCTCGAGTAGCTTCAGGGGGACCCAGTCGTCAGCGCTCCCGTGTAGTGCGAGGATCGGCTTGTCGGACCATCTCTGGACCTCGGTCCTCATGTGGGCAGCGGGGTAGAACGGCAGGTGGGCTGCGAACCTCTCCCCGGCGGGAGCCAGTGACTCGGCTATCGGCTCCCAAGCAGAGTAGAGAGCCACGGTGCCACCGAGGCTCCAACCCGCTATGCCGACTCTGCTCTCGTCGATCGACGGGTGGGTGGAGAGCATCCTCAGGGCCTGGTAGCAGTCGGCAAGCATCATCGCGTGGGTGACCTGCATCTGGTCCTCCACGACGGAGTAAACAGACCTGGAGTCGAAGGAGTGGACTCTGAAAACGCAGATCCCGGCATCGAGCCAGCGGACTATGTGCTCGTGGTGGTGCCCGCGCCAGTTTAGGCTTCCGTGGACCGCGACCACGCACGGCATCGGACCCTCGCTAGGCTCCTCGGGGACGAGCAGGGAGCCGAAGACAGGGTGTTCCACGGCCTCGTCCATCTTGCAGAGGATGTGGTGGATCTCGAACGGGCTCGCTGATGGGTACGTGATCTGCCCGAAACCGCCTTCGGATAGGTCCTGGGGGTCCTGCATGACTCCGCAGAGGTGTCCTCTGGTTTCGTTCTTTCTAGGGCTCACCAGACGAATGCGTTCGCACCCCATGCAAGACCGCCGCCGAAGGCTGCGGTTACCACGAGGTCACCCTTGCTCAGGACCCCTCTGTCGACAGCCTCCCGGAGTGCGATAGGGACGCTGGCCCCGGCAGTGTTGCCATACCTCTCCAGATTGGTGAAAGTCTTCTCCATCGGGAGGCCGAGGTTCTCCATGCCGGCCTCGACTATCCTCAGGTTCGCCTGGTGGGGGATGATCAGGTCCACCTCCGACAGGTCCCTGCCGATCCTGCCGAGGACGCCCCTGACCGCCTGGGGGAAGGCCTCGATGGCGAAGCGCCACACCGCCCTGCCGTCCATCTGGAAGTACTGGTCTCCCTCGGAGAAATCGGATGATGGGATCGGCGTTCGCACGCCGCCCGCTGGGATCTCGATCACGCCCGAGCCGCTGCCGTCGGACATCATCCAGCTGCCGAGGACGCCCCTGCCCTCGTCGACCTCGGAGAGGACGGCAGCACCGGCCCCGTCCCCGAACAGGACGCATGTCCCCCTGTCCTCCCAGTTCAGTATCCTGCTGTATACCTCGGCTCCCACCACCAGGACGTTGTCGTAGCCGGGAGTGCCGGCGTACCTGGAGCCAATGTCCAGGGCATGCACCCATCCTGCGCAGACCGCGTTTATGTCGAATGCCGCTGACTTGGTGCAACCCAGCTTGTGCTGGGTTATCCCTGCCGTTGACGAGAGCGGTACGTCCGGGCTGCTAGTAGCCAGGATCAGCATGTCTATGTCGTCGGGAGAGAGACCAGCCTCCTCGATCGCCTGCTGGCAGGCGAGCACCGCCAGGTCGCTAGTGCAGATCCCCGGGTCGGCGATCCTCCTCTCCTTGATCCCAGTCTTCGTGGTGATCCACTCGTCGCTGGTCTCGACGAGCTTCGCCCAGTCCTCGTTGGTCATCACTCTGGGGGGCACGTACGACCCGAGACCCACTATACCTGCAGGCGGCATACCTACGGTTCCGCGAATAGCGGACTTTCACTCTTGCTGCCCTAGTCGTGCTTCAAGCAGACGTTCATCGCCTCGGAGAAGAATCCCAGGCTCCATCTTCCGCCCTCTCGCCCGACGCCGCTGTCCTTGACCCCTCCGAACGGGACGCGAAGGTCCCTGTGGAGCCATGTGTTGACCCATACCATCCCGGTCTCCATGGCCTCCGAGACGCGCTTCCCCTTCCCCATGTCGGTCGTCCAAACGCTCCCTGCGAGGCCGTATCGCGTGCCGTTCGCAATCTCGACTGCCTCCTCCTCGCTCTTGAAACTGTGAAGGGTTACCACTGGTCCGAATATCTCCTCGGTCGAGCATCTTGACTCGGGAGCCAGTCCCGCTATGACGGTCGGCGCCATCCAGTTGCCACCCTCGAAACCAGATGGTAGGCAGGGCGTGCCTCCTGTTAGAATCGTGCCACCCTCCTCGATTGCGAGGTCGATGTAACTCTGGACCTTCTGCAGGTGCTCCTTCGAGATCAACGCCCCCAGGTCGGTCGAGTCATCTGCGGGATCGCCGATGCGCATCTGCTCGACAGCCTCCACGAAAGCCCCCTCGAACTCGCTGTACACGGATTCCTCCACAAGGACCCTCGAGCCGCAGAGGCACACCTGCCCCTGGTTCAGGAAGCCCGACCTCACCACCCCGGCGACCGTCTTCTCCATGTCGCAGTCGGCGAACACGATGCTGGAGTTCTTCCCGCCCAGCTCCAGGCTGAGCTTCTTGAACGCGGGGGCGGCTGATGCTGCGACCTTCTCCCCCGTTGCCGTGCCACCCGTGAAGGACACGAGGTCGATGCCGGGATGCGCGACCAGTGGCGAGCCCGCGCCCGACCCATCGCCGTGCACTAGGTTGACCACGCCTGCGGGGAGGCCCACTCCGTCGATCACCCTCATGAGGAGGTCGGCCGTCATCGGGGTGAGCTCGCTTGGCTTGCACACCACTGTGTTCCCCATGCCGATGGCAGGAGCCACCTTCCAGGAGAGGAGGTAGAGGGGTAGGTTCCAGGGGGTGATCAGGGCACCGACTCCGACGGGTCTGTTGACCACGTAGTTCGTGGCATCGTCCATCTCGAAGGTCTCTTGTTCCTGCTCCCTGATCAGTCCTGCGAAGAAGCGGAAGTTCGCAACAGATCTGTTTGCGTCGACTGCCCTCGCGAGCGAGATAGGCTTCCCGGTGTCCCTGCTTTCGAGTTCCGCTATTTCGTCGAACGAGGACTCGAGAGAGTCGGCTATCTTGTCCAACCACCCCGCCCTGTCTCCCATGCTCAGGGACCCCCATCCCGGCTGTGCCGCGCGTGCGGCCTCTACGGCCGCATCCACGTCATGCGATCCGGATAGCGGGAGTCTGGCGAACCGGACTCCCGTGGCAGGCTCGAACACGTCCATCCATTCGGTGCCACCGTGCTCGACGAAACTCCCGCCAACGTAGTTTCTGAGGGTCTGAGTGACTTCCTCATCCATCTAGGGCACCCTCGTTGGAAAACGGGTCATGCCTGGTCATGCCCTCGGAGTAGTCCTTCCAGTCAATCGAGAAACCGTCTCTGTTCGGGTCCCACTCGTCCCAGGTCACCACCTGTTCAAGGTCCTCGAGGTACATCTCCGGGACCACCCTCGGGACGATGAAGGCCTTCTGCCTGTGTAGCGGGTACGGGTTCCTCAGCGTGATGCCAAGTACACCGAGGACCGCCCTGGCGACGTACCACGTCGCCTGCGAGTTCCACCCGTGTGCTATCTTGATCACGATTCCCAGCCCTTCCGGCCAGTCCTCGTGCTCGATGGCCAGTCCGAGGAGTCCATCGGCCCCCTCCTTTGCGATCAGGGTGCCCTCACCTGCCTTCAGGCACGTAGAGTCCAGCCTGTTGAATCCCCCAATGAGGTCCGGGTGCCTGTTCATCGACTCCCAGATCCAGTCCTTGTCCTTCTCCCTCACGAGCCCGGCGAACATGACTGCCAGCTCGTCCACGGTGTTGGACACCGTCGGCAGGCCACAGCCATCCTTGGCAACCCTCTGAGGCTCCCAGTCCGGCTTGCCCATGATGTCCCTGAGTACGTCTAGGTACATCGGGAACCACGGAGAGTTGGGGAGCGTGTAACCCGCTCTGTTGATCCCCATCCTCCTGAGTGCCTTCAGCATGGCCGCGTGCTCCCCTGAGCAGGTGTGGAACCATCTTCGGGGACGTCTCACCTGCCTGCCGAATTGGATTAGCGGGACGTCTAGAGGGCACTGCATCAGGCCCCACTCCGACTCGGAGAGGAGAGACTGGGCGGCAGCCACGTGCTCCGTGTCACCGTTGTGCGAGGAGCAAGATATCGCCTTCTGCTCCCAAGTCAGGCCATCAGCCTCCAGAACGTCTGCGAAAGTCTTCATCATCAGGGGCTTCATCATCGAACGCCCGTAGACCAGGACGTTCCCCCCGAATGAGTGCACTATCTCGGTCCCGTGCGACCACGAGATCGCACCATGGATCGTGTTCTCCGAGACATCCAGTCTGCGGAAGTCAACCAGGGGCTCCCATTCCACGTCTCGGCCCGTTGCTATCCCCTCGTGCTTCTCCCCGAGGGGATTGGTCGGGTAGATCGAGGAGCCGGGTCTTCCTGGGGAAACGCTCGATGGCCTTGAACTCCCTTCGCCGACCATTCACGAACCCCCATTGACCCCGGGCGCCACCTTGGTCATGAATGCCGTCATGTCCCTCATCACCCTCTCGCTGTCGTGATTGAAGAAGTCGAACCAGCACATCAGCCTGTCCTCTGGGTCGAATCTCTGGGCAATCTGCTCGCTTACGCTTTGGACGCTCCCGATCACGGCATTGTCGGTGGCCCGGTCTATTTTGTCCGGATCGATTGTGCCCTCCAAGGCACTCCAGTACGTCGAAAGCGCAGAACGCGCCTCATCCATTGCAGCCTCGTCCTGCTGATCCCTCGTCAACCCCCCCTCGTCGTTTACGAACACCATCACCGTCCGAGGCATCATCCTCCTGCTCCAAGGCCCCCCGTCCTCGTGGTAACTCCTCTTCATTCGCTCGTGCGTGTCCTCGATGACATGCGGCGGGGTGATGCTGAGGTTGAAGACCTGAACGGGCCTGAACCTGTTGACCTTCTCCTGGAGTTTCGGGTCGTGGCTCCCAATCACTAGGTTTAGCAGGTCCCTGCGCCAGTCTTGGGGGATGGTCTTGATCTCCTCGAAGACGTACCTGTTCCCGATCTCGACCGATTCCGGGGATGATTCGAGGCCATGTTGGAGAACTGCTGCGCTCTGTACTGCCCCCCAATCGCTATCAGTTCTGAAGTTGGCTCGTGTGAGGATTGTCGAGGGGATCGATTCGCTCGACACGACCTCCCCATTCAGTAGTCTGAGGAAAATCTCCGACGCCTCTGAGAAAACCTGCCCTCTTAGGGCGGGCCATGCCGCCTCCTCGACCGCATCACGGGGGATTATCCCATAGGGTCTGGCCATGAACTCGAAACGTCCTGCTGAGAAGCCGATGTGGAGTTTCCTACCTTCGTCCGGATCCATTCCATGGAGCGCAAGGAACGATCCCACCCTCTCCGCTTGGGCAATCGGTCCCCCTGAGGCCAGGATGGACATAACAGCGCTGCCGACATCCATCCTCTTCGTTCTGGAGAACATCTCTCGTGCGACTTGGAAGAAGTCTGTGCACAGCCCGACCTCGCCAGGGTAGTGGGGGACTACTGGAGACTTGTTCCCCTTCTGAACCTCTGTTGAGAGGTGAGCCTGAGCCACCCAACCAACTCCGAAGCCCAACTCGTCGGCAAGAACAACTTGGTCGAAGAAGCTCGCGAACATCTCGCGCTCAGATGGCTTGAACCCAGAGGTGTCCGGGGTCTGGGAAATCGAGAAGAAAATGTCGAACTCCATCGGACCCCTCAAATCGAGCGCATTCGACCGCCATCCACTGCCAGGCTGATGCCCCGAACGCCACTGCTGCTGGGCAGGCAGAGCCAGGTTACTGCGGCTGCGGTTTCCATCGGGTCGATTAGGCGTTGGATGGGGACGCTGCTCATCCACCCGTCCTGGACGTCATCCACCGACCTGCCGGTTCTCTGGGAAATAGACTCGGCCAGCGACCCAAGCCTGTCCGTGTCAGTGAACCCGGGGAGGATGTTGTTGATGGTGATGCAGGGGGGCAATTCCCTTGAGAGGGACTTGGCCCATGATGCCATCGCGCCCCTGAGGGTGTTCGAGAGTCCGATGTTGTCTATTGGCTCCCTGACTGAGGTTGAGATGATGTTCACGATCCGACCTGTCCCCTCGGATTCCATTTTCGGGACCAGCGCCTTGGTTATTGTGTGCGATGCATGTAGGTGCCTCCGGAAAGGCCCCTCGAAGTCATCCAACTCGTTCTCAAGGAGCGGCCCCCCAGGGGGTCCTCCGGAGTTATTCACTAGGATGTGCACTGCGCCCAAACCAGAAACCACTTCTTCGACCGCTTCTATGTCCTCTAGGTCCAACTCGATAGCCCTATGACCGCCCCCGTGCATATCCTCGATCAGAGAGTCTAGGTCATCTACGGTCCTAGCGCATGCTATGACTCTGGCACCAGCCCTTGCCAGCATCAGGGCGCAAGAACGACCGATTCCCTTCGATGAGCCACAGACCAGGGCCGTCCTCCCTTCCAGAACTCCTTCCGCGAAAGGAAAATCTGCACCTGCAAGCCCCACTCCCATCTAATCACCTAGTCCGAGTAGTGCGCATAAGTCTGGTCCCTAAGTTTCTGCCGGACGACTTCGAGAACCTCTTCCGGTGCATTTCGGAAGGCCGGGTGCTCTCCTTGGCCCTGTGGCCTCCTTATTTCGGACCACCTGTCGTCCTCGTAGGCCATCAAGGCCTCCTTCATTAGCACCCCAGCGAGGACGAGGGTCTGGTAGCACAGGTCCTCGTACGTCATCCCCCTATCGACTCGTGCTTCCCTCCTCATCAGGAGGTCTCCCGTGTCAATGCCATTGTCGCAGAAGTGGGTGGAGGAACCGATTGGTATGTCGTGGTAGACGGACCACGCCGGGGAAGCAGAGCCACGGCACTCAGGGAGAAGTCCAGGATGTGAGTTGATCACCCCGTCCGAGGGGAAATCGAGAATCTCACCTCTGATGATACGAGTCCCCCCGAAGACGATCAGGTCGAGGTCCATCCCTTCCAAGTGCGGCATTACCTCTGGGGACTTGTGTACAGGGACTGAGATGACTCGTATCCCATTCTCCATTGCTTGCTCCTCGATGGAGGGTGCAATCGGATTGCCCTCTATCCTCTTCAGGAACTTCTCCCTCTCTTCGTCAGCAATCCCCGAGTCCTCCTCGATAATCACCTCCGGGACGAAACCCTCTGAGAGGATCTGCATCAGCATCTCCCTGCCGTATGGGTGCTCCTTTAGGAGAAGATAAGCGAACTTCGGTTTGCCCATGATACTGAACTTCGCAGGGGTCATTGATACCCCTAATTTTCGGTCAAAAGGGCTCAAATTCCCCATCAGATGCAATTAATCGCCTCCCCAACCTTCAAAATGGGGCTTTGGCTCGCCCGGCTCGCTATGTCAATGGTATACAACAGCAAGATGAAGGAAGCAATAAAGGCTGGCGGGTGCAACACCGCTGGAGACGCCTCGGGCGCTCTAAACGAAGCAGTGGAAGCTGCAGTTGCATCAGCAGTGGCTCGATGCGGCTCTAATGGCCGCAAGACGATCCGCGCACACGACATCGGAAGCGGAAGCTCAGGCTCCGCTATGGTCGTAGCTAGTAGGGTCAAGGAGGCCTTCAAGGCACACGGCTGCAACACCGGTGGAGACGCAATGGGCGCAATGAACGCTCTAGCAGAGTCCGCTGTGTCCGATGCAGTAGCAAGGGCTCAAGCAAACGGCCGAAAGACCGTTCGCGCAAGCGACTTCTGAAGTCTTAGTACTTCGAGTCAGATCGGCAATGGCCGAACATAACCCCTTACGGGTGCTCCGCGATATTCTCGGAGCGCCCGATAGGGGCCCAGAAAAGAACTCACATCTAGCGCACCCTCGCAACCTAGGTCGGAATGATAACTCCGCTTCGATGGATTCACAAGGAATCGTAACTGCGAACTGCCATGGCAAGAGAAACCGAGGAGAAGAAGGAATCCTCCGGTGCACAGGATAATCTGGTTCCGGAGAGGGTTGTCGACGGCCTCCCCACGATGTACTGCTTCGAGACCTGCCCTTTCTGCTTCAAAGTCAAGGCCCTACTCGGGTCTCGCGGGATAGAGTATTCGAAGGTCGAGGTTGACCCTACCTTCAAGACGCAGCTCAAGTGGTCTGAATGGGGCAAGGTCCCAGTTTTCGTCGACGTGGATGGGACGCAGGTGAATGACTCCAACCACATCCTCCACTACATCGACTCCAATGGCCCTGGTGCGTTCCCCAGAATGGGAGAGGATCCCGAGCAGGACAGGTGGATGGATTTCTCAAACAATGTCCTAGGGAAGTCTATAGTGGCCGTAATTTACACTTCGTACAGGACCTCCGTCCAAGCACTTGACTATGTCACCAGAGTGGACAGATTCTCATTCGGAAGCCGCTTGATCAACAAGTGGCTAGGTGGGTTAATAATGCGGATGGTGGGGAAGAGCAGAGCCAAGATGTTCGATCTCCCCCCTCGCGAGAACCTCCAACACCAACTGGATATCATGTCGGAGGGTATTAGGGGGGACTTCTTCGGTGACGAAGAGCCCAACGGAGCCGATTTCGCTAACTTCGGAATCCTCAGGTCGATGCAGGGCCTGAATGGGTTCGACATCGTCGAGGGCCATCATGTAGTGTCCGGTTGGTACGCCAGGATGCAACAGAACTCTGGAGTGTTCTGAACTCAGAAATATGAAGTTGAAGGGTTAATAGGGTTCTTTTCCGACAATCAGCCATGACAATACTACCGGACGAAGACCTGCCCTACGATGCCAGCATGCTCGATCGCCTCGCAGAGGTGTCCATCCGAGTCGGACTCAATCTCCAACCAGAACAGGATCTGATCATCTCCGCCCCTGTAGAGGCACTCCCTCTTGTCAGAAGGCTGGCAGCCGAGGCATACAGGAAAGGGGCAGGCGTGGTCACTACATTCCTCTCCGATGACCAATTGGCACTGGCTCGATTCGAGAACGCAACGGACGAGAGCCTAGACAGGGCCCCAGGTTGGATGTTCGAGGCAATGGGCGAGGCATTCAAGGACAACACAGCCAGACTCGCGGTCTCGGCAGCAAACCCCCTTCTCCTGGCCGATCAAGATCCAGCTAGGGTGGCAAGGGCGGCCAAGGCGACTTCGCTGGCAGCGAAGCCAGCGATGGAGCCTATTACCAACTTCGCCACAAACTGGAATATCGTCTCATACCCCGGAAGGGCATGGGCAAAGCAGGTGTTCCCGGACAAGGACGAGGATGACGCCATCGCAGCTCTGGCTGCGGCTATATTCTCGATCTCTAGGGTCGATTGCGACGACCCGGTTTCTGCATGGGAGGCTCACCAGGAGACACTTACTGAGAGGCAGGACTGGCTCAATCAGAAGAACTTCCACTCCCTCCACTACAAGGCCCCCGGGACTGACTTCATTCTCGGACTAGCCGACGACCATGAGTGGAAGGGGGGTGCTAGCACATCTCTGAATGGAATTTCCTGCACTCCGAACATCCCGACCGAGGAGGTATTCACAACCCCTCACGCTGAGAGGGCAGAGGGCACCGTGAGGGCATCCAAGCCCCTGGTCCACATGGGGACCATCATAGATGGGATCGAGGTTCGGTTCGAAGAGGGGAAGATCGTCGAGGCGAGGGCAGAATTAGGAGAGGCGGTGTTTCTGGAGTTGATAGACACGGACGAGGGCGCCAGCAGGCTCGGGGAAGTCGCCCTGGTTCCACACTCATCCCCGATAAGCGAATCGGGGCTGCTATTCTACAACACCCTCTACGACGAGAACGCGTCTTGTCACATCGCACTGGGACAATGCTACTCAAAGTGCTTCAAGGGCGACATCGGGAATGACAAGGACGCTGTGGCTGCTGCTGGGGGGAACTCATCTAACATCCACGTGGATTGGATGATAGGCTCCGCCGAGCTCGACATAGACGGAATCTCCGAGGACGGGGAGAGGACGCCAGTAATGCGCAGAGGGGAATGGGCCTTCGACTGAATGGAGAAAAACCTACACTAATTATGCATTATCGATGAGGCCCCAAAGAAGAAAATAAGGAATCCGGACGTATAATAGCGCACTCCCTACTTTCGATTGCATGGAAGACGCCGATAGGCTAACAGAAGCTGCGGAGAAAGAATGGCTAGAGCCATGAACCGACCTCTAGTCGACAATCCGTGGATGTCAACCGGTGAGTTCCTCGTTCTTCCCTCGGGCATGATTCGCACATCCTATGCATACCAATACTGCTCAGACTACCCCGGCCCAAGGGTTTTCCTTACTGCAGCCAAGATGAACTCGTAGGTATTTGTCCCACACTAGTTACGGTTGTCACTACTGATAAATCATCGAGGATGGAGTCGTTCATTTTACACTGAATTCAGAGTCTAGTTTGCTTACCGTAGCCTCAATTTCCTCTACAATTTCGAAAAGTGAGTTATCCTTGGTGTAAACCAATAGTTTGCTTCCACCATTCGTTTTTTGGTATGCACATATAGCATCCAATCTTATTCTCGTCATTCCGCCCTCAGTCATTGCCTTGATCCAGTTTGTCATCGGACCGCCGCCACGCGAGTGGGATTTAGTCTATGCCCCTATTGGCCTATTACATCAGAGCCGAGTATAGGCAGATAGCAATCATGGTCGGAAGCACAACCATCGGGAGGGTTGGGATACTGTCCGTGTAGCCTCTGAACTTGGGGGCCGCTACTGTAACGAAGAAGGCGGCCAAACCCATGGCAGTACCAGTCAGAATGGCCTCGCCGGCAGCATCTTCGACATTGAAGCTGCAGTAGATGTTGACCATCGCGAGGGCCAGTAAACCCCCTCCAATCGCCATCCTCATGGCAGATGATTCTCCACTTTCGATGCCTTCGACGTCTCCGAAGATGCTCTTGTTAAATCCTACCGGATCGATGTTCATTCTCAGTCCTATAAGCAGCGCTACGCCGCCCACTATTTGCATGGCTAGGGTGTGTTCCATGTGCCCTCCTGCCACTTGGGGGTCCTTCATGATACGGGAGTAATCTAGAGTACCCAAGCTTATCCGGACGTACACATATGGGCAACCCTTACTACAGGGGGACCTGAACTCAACTACTCGACTTCTACGACATGCGTTGGAACTCCAACCGTCTCTGCCCGATCGATGACTATCCTCGTCCACTTGCTCGTCGGAGATGGCATTGCTAGGATGTTTGTGGCAGCAGACAGAATCTTCTCAGTTAGTGAGTTCGGGGCCTCCCCCCTGTTCCTGTCTATCAGGCTCCTCAGGGGGTCATCCCATTCCTCTGAGAAGATAGCTATCGGAATCAGGTTGTTGTCCGCCCATCTCTCGGCCATGTAGTCAACACCACTAGCACCGCCGACAATGATCAGGTCAGGGTATGTGTTCTCTTCTATCCATTCATCCAAAACCGCCTCGAAGATTTCGAAGTCGTAGAACCTGCTGCTGCCTACGATCGCGAGATTGATTACGGATCCATCGAGATTCAGGTCTTGGCCGCCCAAGTTTTCGACGACTGTCTGCCCCGTCTCTCTCTTCATCAATTGCTCATGGGGGTATGCATGGATAAATGCTGCTAATCACTAGCATGGGTTCTTCTTTGCACGATCGCTCTTCCATCTCTTGCCATGGGAATCGCCACTTGGCTATCCCTGATATTTTTCTATATCGTAACTTCAGGGGGTTACTCGGCTCCTGTCCCTCGGGAAGAGAACAACTTCTCTCACGTTTCCTGCACCGGTTAGAACCATCAGCAGCCTAGCCACTCCGAGGCCCCATCCAGCATGAGGGGGGGCTCCATAGCGGAAACCGTCGGTGTAGAATGTGAAATCAGCCGGGTCCAGACCCACGTCCCTGAGATTCTGCTCCAACACCTCCACCCTATGCTCCCTCGCGCCCCCGCTGGTCATTTCGTCTCGACCGAAGTTCAGGTCGAATCCACGGCTCAACTGACCCCCTTCGGAACCCTCCTCTCCTTGCTTGTGGTGGATGTAGAATGGCTTCATCGACATGGGCCACCGAGGGATAAAGTGGAAGCCTGGATACTGGGATGCGATGATGTCGCAATGGTGGCTCTCTATGTCGTCCCCCCACTGGATTTCTCCACCTCCCGACTTCACTATCTCGATAGCCTCGCAGTACGGTATGCGCGGGAATGGGAGCTCAGGAGCCTCAACAGTTACCGGGCCCTTGCCTTGGGACTCCCTGTATTCGTTCACGACGCCAATTAGCGACATGTCGTTATGGGAGATCTCTTTCCAGATGTAGTGGATCATTCTTTCCTGCACCCCCATGACGTCCTCGTCGTCCATCCATGCACCTTCTATGTCGAATGAGACGAACTCGTTCAGATGCCTGTAGGTGTCGTGCTTCTCGGCCCGGAATGCCGGGCCGATCTCGAAGACCCTCTCCAATCCGCCGAGCACCGCGAGCTGCTTGTACAACTGAGGGCTCTGTGAGAGGTATGCATCCGTCTCGAAGTACTTCATGGGGAACAGGTTGGTCCCCCCTTCTGCGGCTGCTGCGATAATCTTCGGTGAATTGATCTCTTGGAATCCTTCTGTGATCAAGTGCTCCCTGCCATACTGTAGGACTTTGCTCCTGAGTTGGAACATCGCATTGACATGTGTCCTCCTTAGGTCCAAGTGCCTATTGTCCAATCTCACGTCCAGGCCTACGTTGACCTCGTCAGTTATTCCCACGGGGAGGGGTGTAGCAGCCTCGGCCAGGATGGTTCCAGATCCAACACTCACCTCGAACTCAGGAGGGGGCATCGGCTCACCTTCTGCAACCTTCGGGGGACGCTTCTTGGCGACCACTCCAGTAACTTGGATCGTTGACTCCCTGGTCGCTGACTGGATGGCCTCGAATAACGACTCTTCCATGTTGTCCTTCTTGAGGAATGCTTGGATCCGTCCCGTCCCATCCCTGAGCATAAGGAAACATATCGCACCCCTTCCCCTGACTGTCTCGGCATAACCCGCGACGGTGACCTCTGAACCAACCAAGGACTCCCCCCCCTCAACAACCTGGCCGATGGTATGCGTCCGATACGACGTCGGCTTCCAGTTTGAACTGTCTCTCATGGTGTCACGTGACGGTCAGTGCCTTTGAAAGGTTTTGAGTGCAACTCATTCTTCTTCGCTTGCTACCTTGGCGGAAATCAGGAGGAAAGCAGTGTGCCCCATCGGCTGGTTCCCAGGCCTAACTCCTCCCTTGCTCGCCTTGACCCATCTCCTCTCGATCATCTCTCCACTCCATTCGACGATTAGCCCTAGCCTCTCAACCTCATCCCATGATTTCTCTAACTGGGAAGTGGTCGGGCAGTAGCAGGCCACTCTGCCCCCAATCCGAAGTAGTGGGGCAATCTCCGAGAGAACAGACCAAGGCTCTGCAATGTCGATAATTACCGCATCTAGGGCGTCGCATATCCCCGCTGCCTCGATGCTTGCACCCGCTAGGTCACCTTCGATAAGGTGCCAGTCTGGAAACTCCGGGAGGATCTGCTCCAGCCTCCTCATGTTCGAAGAGCCGACTTCTGCATGCTCAATTCGATTCTCAACGGAAATCAGTGTCCCAGAACTTCCTAGCACACTAGCTAGGTGCATTGCAAGTCCCCCAGAACCATGCCCGCCCTCGAGCACCTTGGAACCCACTCCAATACCCATCCATGAAACCAGAAAGCCAGCGTCCTTCACACCGATAACCTGGGCTCTTCGGGACATGTTCCTCCTAGCCTCGGGTAGCCTTGGGCCAACCACCGACAGTGACTTCTGCCCCACTGTGATGCGATCCCCTACTGAAAATCCTTCAAGCATCTTCTCGGCATCAAACCTCCCTAGGCCCTTCACCTTGACTTCGCCAGGAACCCTGTGGACAAGGTAAGCCCTGCCGTCATCCTCTCTCAGTGCAACCCATTCGCCGATGCTCTCGCCCCATTCCGACGGAATGAGACGGACGTTTCAAGTCATTCAATCGCCAACCATTTATTTCGCCCTAAAGGGCGGGGAGAATGATTATACTGTCCATACCTTCTGAAAAGTCGATGGCATCAGTCGTAAGACTACTATTCCAGCCTTCGCTCTGGGCTTGCATCCTCCTCGCAGCCACCCCGCTTTCTTCCATGATCGATGTTCCCGAGGGAGAGGATTTCCAGAGGATTGAGCTTGAGCAGGAGGCCGTTCCATGGTATGCCTCTAGTCCCGGTCACTCCGTCTTTGGAGAGTACGTTGGAGCGCATTGGTGCACTCCCTGCATGAGCAGTGCCTCCCCATCGCTCGATAATCTGAAGACTTCTAACCCAGAGGAGTTTACCTTCGTCTCATTCTTCGAGTCGAGTAGCGGCGGGTGGCCTAGTGACGGTCCGATTAATCGGCAGTCACACATAATGCAGGCTTCTTCCGGTTACCCCACATTCTCGTTCGCTGACCAGCAATCCGGGTCATGCTACAAGGTCGGTGCATCGGGAACAAACTACTACGACGGCGACTTCTCAAACGGCGGTTGCATGAATGCATCCACCGACGACTTTCAGCTAGCACTCTCAATGTCCCTCAACTCTAGCACCGAAGAGGTCTCAATTACACTTGAAGCCAAATACGTCGGCTCCGAATCTTCAGTCGACGTCTTCGTCTACGGCGCTGTGACCGAGAAGACCGGCGCCGACTCCTATGACAATGGCGTCAGACCCCACCACAACTGGAGGGGGTGGCTCCTCAACGGTGACGACTCCGGATTCCAGGAATTGACCTTGACTCAGGGGGCGTGGGAATCACACACATGGGTCGTCCCTCTAAGCCTGGTGAGGGCAGGTGGGGGAAACACACAGTGGGAGAATTTCTGGCCAGTATTCGCCCTTATGGACGGCCCACACACATCCTACAATGAGTTCCTGGTCGCGATTGATCCTGACATGGCCCCATTGATCGACGTCGGAGTCTTGGAGTTCGAGGTGGAGAACACAAACCAGATGCCCGGATTCATTCCTGGAGACATTCTCCAAATCTCAGCCAGAGTCTCAAACAACGGGGTCGAATCATACACGGGGGGAGGGGAACTCGGAATCTACATCATCAGCGGCTCGGATGAGGTCTACATCGGGGGGCGGTCAATTGGAACTATCGGAGTGGCAGGCTCCTTCCTTCACCAGATTGATTTCGACACCTCGGAACTAGAGGGAATCCCATCGGGCGTGTCCACATTCAGGGCAAAACTGTTCGACATGGGCAGCGATCGCAACTCTTCGAACGACTATGTCGATGACGTCGCACTACACGACATGCCACCAATCCCCTCGCAACCAGCAGCTACTGGCTCAACAAACTTCGAACGAGGGGACAGAGTCCAATTCGAGACGTCCGCTTTGCCCAATGACCTGGTAGACGATATGTCCTCAATGTCTCCGCAGATGCAGTACTCAAAGTCGGGAGAAAACGTTTGGGAGTCCTCTTGGATCTCCGAACCGGTTATGGAGGGTTCGGGTGCAAATTCGGTATACGTCCACACGATACAAACCCCTCCGAATGCAGAATCTGGCAAGTATGACACCCGAGTGATGTGGGAGGACGCTGCGGGCCAGCAGAGCGAATGGCTCCTCACAATCGAAGCCTTCGAGCTCAGTAATGCACTCCCCAGGGTCCTGAGCAGCAACGATGCTGGATTCGTTGGGATTCCTACTGTGAAGATCGACTCTACAGAGACGATTTCCCTCGTGGGCCTGGTCAGAGACGCCGAGACCCCGTTGTCAATGCTATCAATCACTAGCTCTGACCCCGAGTTCAAGGGATGGAACTCAGCCTCTTCGGAGATCACCGTTCTATTCGACTCAATACTGGACGATTCCATGGGCAATCCAATCCCACAGAGCATCTCAATCTCAATCGACGATGGGGAGGACGTAAACAGCGGCCTTCTCCTGTTCAACGTTATCGAGAACGGAGCCCCCAGATGGTCCCCAATACCCACGCAAGCCGTATTCGAAGGCGGTTCCGCTAGCACAATACTCACCGGATTCCTGTCGGATTCGGATGACAACGGCAATTCTCTCCCTGCATCAGATCTGGCGCTCTCCATAGTTTCGAACAGCAACGAGGACCTCATTCACGTCTCGATAGCGGACCAAACCATAACTGCGATAACTGCAAACGAGGATAACAACGGAGTCGCAGAGGTCGTGGTAATGGCGGACGATGGGGCAAAGTCGTCCCAGACATCATTCGTCTTCTTCGTGATCAACGTCAACGATGCCCCCGTGATAGACATCTCCGGCCTCGAAGGACTAACCATGAAGTCAGGCGAGTCAGCATCAGTCGAAATCCTGCCACTGATGTCCGACGTTGATGACCCGGATGAGGAGATATGGGTCGACGTAGACACCTCAGTCCCGGGCTCAGTTCAATTCGATCACATCAACGGTGTCCTCAATATGATGTGGGAAGTGCCAGGAGAGCATAACGTCAAACTTACCCTGATTGACAGCCATGGGGACTGGAGCGCATCGCAGTTCATCGTCACCATACTCGACGCAAAGCCCCTATCATGGCAAACAGACTTTGATCAGGGCGACCTCGAGGTCCAACTCGAGGACTTCGTAATCGGTTCCAATCCTACAGTGACGATCACATATAATGGGGACATAGAACTGGTTGATTCAGAGGTCCGGTGGTCTATTTGCAACGGAATAGTCGGAATCTGCCATTCAGCAGGGGCATCCGAAGGGCTGGGGTCATTCCAGGCGGTTTCTTCGGTCAACTCCGGGCTCTCAATCGGGGACTACCTGACACTGTCTGTGAAGGCGGTAGATGCCGATGGTTGGGACAGGTCGACCCCGGAGCCGATGGATATCCTGGTCCCAACCACGTTTGAGCCCGAAACCACGATTCCGGAAGTCGAGGAGGAAGATGACACGGAAGCGGACCAGCAGTCCGGAGGAGACGACTCGAGCCTTTCTGCAATGGAAATCGTTGTGGGAATACTGGTCTTGATGGTCTTCATCGGCGGTGGGACGATGGCCGGCTTGTACTTCTCAGGGGCAATGGGTAGTAGCAGGGAAGAAGAATCCAAGCCCTCGTATTCCCCTCCTCAAAACCTCAGTCATCCGCATCAGGAAGAGACCGTGGATTTCGAGCAACCTGAAGAAATCCATCCTCCCTTGCCTGAAGGTGGCCTGCCCTCTGGCTGGACCATGGAGCAATGGAAATACTACGGCGAGCAGTATCTCGAGAGGCAGAACTAGGGAGAATGAGCCCAGACTGAGCAGACGCACCTTCAAGAAGGTGCTACTAGAGGAAAGTCCCGAGGGATAGCCATGACGGAACAGGACCAGCCGGACGCAGAAGGACAAAACCCCTCACAGGATCCACTCGATTCATGGGAAGAGGGTTCTGCATTCGGCGTCTCCAATGACTCTGACCCGGTATGCGAAACTCCGGTCGAGGAATGGATGGACGGATTGGACATCGAGTCCACAAAGCAGGTACCAATCCCTCCAAAACTAGTCGATCAGGTGATTGGCCAGGAAGCAGCATCGATAGTCGTCAGGAAGGCATCCGAGCAGAGGCGCCACATGATAATGGTCGGGGAACCAGGCACCGGGAAGTCCATGCTCGCTCGCTCGATGACCGAGTTCCTCCCTCCAGAGCAACTAGAGGACATATTGGTCTACCGAAACCATGAGGACGAGAACGAACCGAAGGTTCGAACGGTTCCAGCGGGCAGGGGTTCCAGGCTCATCGCCGAGCGAAGGGCCCATGTGCGTCAGCAGAGGGAGCGCACCAACAGAACCCTCCTGTTCATTGCTCTGGTTGTCGGCGCAGCTCTCCTACTCGCGACCATCTCCTCGGGGGAGATACTCACGTTCATTTTCGGGTCATTCATTCTAGTGTTCGGTTACTTCTTCCTCAGGACCAGGCTCACTGCAGGCGACGAATCCAACATCCCAAAGCTCCTGATCAAGCATGAGAGAAGCGACGAACCGCCATTCATAGACGCAACCGGGACCCTCGCAGGCGCGCTTCTGGGAGACGTTAGGCACGACCCGTTCCAATCCGGTGCCGACCTCGCAACCCCGGCACACGAGAGAGTTGAACCCGGGGCGGTTCACAGGGCCAACAAGGGCGTACTCTACATCGATGAGATCCGGATGCTCAGGATGGAGGAGCAGCAGGCCCTTCTAGTTGCCATGCAGGAGAGGGAACTTTCCATCAGCGGGCGCTCCGAGAGGTCCTCGGGAGCCCTGACGAAGTCAGAGCCAGTCCCGACAGACTTTATCTTGGTCGCAGCTGGGAACCTCGATAGTATCCAGAACATGCATCCAGCACTTAGGAGTAGGATAAGGGGGTACGGATACGAGGTATACGTCAATACCGACATGAGGGATACTGAGCGGAACAGACGGAGGCTGATTCGATTCATCGCACAGGAGGTCAGGAACGAAATGTCCAAGGGCACAGGCAAGGCAATTCCCCACTTCGACAAGCAGGCAATCTCACTAGTACTGAAGGAGGCTCAGAGGAGAAGCGGGAGGAGGGGCAAACTATCCCTCAGGCTTCGTGAACTGGGGGGTCTTGTTCGAATCGCAGGAGACTTGGCTGCCGAGGAATCCTCCTCACTTACACAGTCTAAGCACGTGGTTAGGGCAAGGGCAATTGCAAAGCCACTGGAGCAGCAAGTGGCAGATAGGTATCTGGAGAGGCAATCAGAGTACGCCATGCTGGTTAACGAGGGCACCAGGGTCGGCAGGGTGAATGGGCTAGCAGTCCTGGGGGCGGATACAGGCCTGTCAGACTACTCAGGAGTTGTCCTTCCAGTTGAGGCCATGGTCACTCCCACGCAGGGCAGGTCAGGGCAGGTCATCGCAACAGGTGGACTCTCTGACTTGGCCAAGGAGAGCGTTACAAACATCAGCGCAGTAGTGAAGAAGCTCACTGGCAAGGACATCAGGGATTTCGATCTGCACGTACAGTTCCCAGGCACACACAACGTAGACGGCGACAGCGCCTCGATAACTATGGCCACGGCAATCATCAGTGCCTTCGAGGGCGTGCCAATAGATCAGAACTTAGCGATGACAGGATCCTTGACCGTTCGCGGCGAGGTCCTCCCGATAGGTGGCGTCTCAGCCAAGATTGAGGCCGCAGCGAAATCTGGAATCAAGCGAGTTATCATACCGAGATCGAACATGAACGATGTCCTGATCGACGAGAAGTACGAGTCGCAGGTCGAGATTCTGGCGGTAGACTCCCTTGACGAGGTACTCGAGCACGCATTAGTCGGCAAGGAGGAGAAGGTGAGCCTAGTTGAGAGGCTAGCCAAGGTAATCGACACAATCTCCACTGGAACGGACAAGCAGCCATCCGCGTGAAAACTATCCAATTCTTGAAGTGCCACTTCCCGCAGCGGTGCCGGTAGCAATGCCTTCCAGACAACGCTCCCCAATGGGAATTCTGTTCCTAGTCGTCCTAGTGGACATGCTTGGGCTAACCCTAGTTATCCCTTTCCTCACATACTTCGTACAAGACCTGGCCACAGCAGAGGGGATCGTGGACACGGGGTCCCGTGACTTCTGGGTTGGAATGGTGATTGCTACCTACTCCCTCGCTCAGTTCATCTCCACTCCGATACTAGGGGCGATTTCGGATCGCATGGGAAGGCGCCCAGTCCTGATGTTCGGTCTCGCGGCAAACTCGGTATTCTTCATCGTCTTCGGGTTGTCAGGGAGCCTCGCAATGGCTGTCATCGCCCGCTTCCTAGCTGGTGCTGGTAACGGCAACATCGCCGTAGCCAAGGCATACATCGGAGATATCAGCGAGGACGAAGAGGTAGCAGGCAGGATGGGCATGCTGGGTGCAGCATTCGGGCTCGGCTTCATGATCGGGCCATTCATCGGTGGGGTCCTCTCCGACCCCGCGACCGGCTTCGGTGGACCGTTCAACAACCAGTTCTGGATGGATTACCCCTATCTCCTCCCCTGCATCTTCTCCAGTGCCATGTCCTCGATTGCACTTCTCCTTGCATTCTTCAAGCTCCCTGAGAGTCTCCCTCCAGAGTCTAGGTCCGAGTCCGAGAAGTCGCCAATTACTCACCTCGGGGAGACGTTCTCAAGAATCACATCTGTGATGCGTATGCCAACCATCTCCTCACTGGTTAACGTGAACTTTCTGTTCCTGATCGGATTCACCATGATGCATGGAACTTTCATCCTCTTCACATCGATGGATCCGGAAAGTGGCGGACTAGGTTGGAGCGAGAGGGACAACGGATGGGCATTCGCATTCGTGGGTCTGCTCGGCGTCATCGTGCAAGGGGGGTTGATCAGGCCGCTCACGCGGAGGTTCAGCCTCAGGGGGATGATGATCGTCGGAACCGCTCTCACTGGGCTTGGGATCTCAAGCATTCCCTACGCCTCGTCCGAGGTCAGTTGGCTGATATTCGGTTCCTGCGCCGGTTTCGCGATTGGCAACGGGGTCTTCATGCCCACACAGAGCTCGCTTCTTACGTTCGCTACGAAGGATGGGGGCTACGAGTTGGGGACCATTATGGGGGCACAGGAGGGGCTTGGTGCTCTGGCCCGGATCATCGGGCCATTACTCTCAGCAGTGATATGGTCCTCCACCGTTGAGGGGGCTGGGCTTTGGTCTTACCACACTTGCTTCAGGGTCTCCGGACTCTTCTTCTTAGCAGCACTTTTACTCCAACTACGGTTACGGGCGCCCGGGGAGGGAAACCTCCAACCAGGAGGTGCCTGAGTTGTCCATACCAGCAGTTGTCGCCCATGGTGGTGCAGGAGCGGGTCCAGAGAGGCTAGCAAATGTGGAGAGGGCCGTGGCGATCGCTGCAGGAATACTTGAGTCCGGTGGTTCTGCCGTGGAAGCTGCAGTGGAGGCTTGCGTAGTTCTGGAGGATGACTCAGTTTTCAATGCCGGAACGGGCTCGGTCTTCAGGACCGATGGATCCGTTCTTCTCGATGCCTCTATTCAGGTCTCGGACGGGAGAATGGGCTTCGTCATTGCAATGGAAGACACCCCTAACCCGATTAGGGTTGCAGCCAACCTACTCGACGAGGAAATCAACGGCCTAACCGGGGAAGGGGCAAGGATTTGGGCGGATGCCAAGGGCATCGAAAAGGCCCCAGTTGAGGGCAGACCTCCATTCAAGGAGGCTACCGACACGGTCGGAGTGATTGCTAGGGATCGCTCAGGCTCCATTGCCTGTGCTACAAGCACGGGGGGGTGCAGTGACAGGCCACCCGGCAGGGTCGGGGACGTGCCGCTTCCGGGATGCGGATTTTGGGTCCAAGATGGAGTCGGGGTTGGCGCGACCGGAATTGGCGAGGCGATTACAAGGGGGATGCTCAGCTTCAGAGTGGCAGAGAGGATCCTTGACGTCGGAGACCTCGAGGCGTCGATGATCTGGGCACTGGAAGAATGCTTGGAGGATGATGCTGAGGTGGGAATAATAGCGCTTGGCTCGGAGGGCACTGGGCATGGTCTGGCCAATAGCAAGAACATGCCATGGTCATCGTGGATCGCAAGGAAGTAAACCTGCTCACTTGGGATGTGCTTAAGGAGGGGCCTACGTTGGAAGAACCGGAGATGGGACCTTGTCAGATATCGATACTCGCATCAAGCAGATTGCGCAGGTCCTCGGGCAACTAGACGACAACCAGGTTCCCCGTAACATCAGGTCGGCCTCGAAGGATGCGGTGGAGAAGTGGCTCCTAAATGCAGGGAAGGACATGGACGTTAGGCTCGGAATGACTGCCTCGATACTGGATGAGATTTTCAACGACCCCAATCTTCCAGGGCACTACGGGCCGCTATGCCTTCAGATTCAGGCTGCACTGGAGGAGATGCTGAACGAAGTAAGCCGCTCCTGAGAATTGAAGAGCCAGACCCCCTCAGAAAATCTGTTAGACATGCCTCACTGGATCAACCTCTCGTACGCAAACGTCGCCACGACCTCCTCAAGGGCCCATCGCATATCCTCTGAGTGGGCCGATTCGCTCGCTAGGGGCGGAGCTGCAGAGTTCGACGGGGAGGCCGAGAAGAAGGGGATGATGCCTCTAAGGACGGCAGCTTCGAAACTCCTGTCGTGTGGGGTCGAGGACGTATGCGTCGGCTCCAGCGCGACCGAACTCCTTTGCTCGCTCGCTTGGGCGATATCGCCGTCCGAGGGATCCAACGTGGTCTCCAGCAGAGTGGCATTCCCCTCCACTGTCTATCCTTGGGCTAGGGTCTGTGAGTCCAATGGCGCAGAAATCCGACTCGCCGAACACGATGACTCTCTGTACACTGACCCTGATGACATCTTGTCATTAATCGATGAGAAGACCTCGGTTGTAACAATCTCACACGTGGAGTACTCCAATGGCCAGAGGTACGACCTCGAGAAGCTCTCAGAAACCGCCCACTCAGTAGGGGCACTAATCGTCGTGGATGCCACCCAATCGATGGGGGTGGTTCCTATCGACGCGTACTCCACCAAGGCAGACGTCATCGTCTCCTCCGGATACAAGTGGTTGAGGGGGACTTACGGTGCGGCTGTCGGGTTCATCTCTCCCTCTGTGGTGAGCGACCTCAATCCGGGCCTGATAGGCTTTAGGAGCAACGCCGACCTATGGGATCTCAGAGCAGACAGGCTCGTTTTGCCCGATGACGCGAGCAGGTTCGAATACACCACCATTCACTTCGGGGCCGCCCTCGGACTCGCTGCTGCCATCGAAGAGCTGGTTGAGATCGGTATGGATGAGGTTTGGAGGCATGACCTGGAGCTAGTCGACTCACTGGTCAAAGGAATCAGCGGCATGGGTGTTGAGATCGCCTCTCCTATGTCGGAGGGGGAGAGGAGCGCCATAGTCAGCCTGAGGCTCCCCAACGGCATTAGCAGCGCGACCGTCGCAGACCGACTGCAATCTGACTACTCCATCCTAGTAACTAGCAGATCTGGACTGCTTCGCGTATCTCCTCACATCGACAACAACATGGGAGAAATTGAGTCACTGGTATCGGCATTGGGCGAAATCCTTCATAGATAAGGCTGGATTATGGCGCCTGCGATCACGAACATCACAACGGCAATGCCTCGGTCGATGACCCTCCATGCGTCCGGCCTGTTCAGGACCCCGGACAGCCTCTTGGCCCCGTAACCAAGCGAGAAGAAGAAGACGAATGAGGCCGTTGCAGCACCGACCCCGAAGGCAATTCGCTCGTCCCCGATGAAACCAGTGGAAGCACCGCCGATCAGAAGAAGGGTGTCGAAGTAGACATGAGGGTTCAGGAAAGTTATCGCCATCAATGCCGCCATGGTTGCCGAAAAGCCTCCCTCCGCCTCACCCTCGATATCTATCGCCTCTGGGTTCATGGATGATTTGACCCTAAGGGAACCATAACCGGTCAGGAAGACGGCCGCCCCGAAGGCAATCAACTTCTCAGCACCACCTATGCTGGAGACCAATGCCCCCACGCCAAGTATTCCTGCTGCAATCAGGCTTACATCAGCCAATGAGCAAGCTAGACATGTCGCGAAAACATGCGATCTCTTCAGGCCTTGTCGCATGACGAACGCATTTTGCGGGCCTATTGCGAGGATTAGTCCCAAACTCAGAGCGAAACCTTCGAGTCCAGCAGACCCAAGGCCCATGCTCATGTCGACCTGCGGTCTGCAGCCTTCTTCCTAAGTCTGGTGTAACCGCACTTTCTGCATGATCGGGGGGGCTTGACTCCACCGTGAGCGCGGTGAGTTGCGGAGCAGTTCATGCAGATCCACTTGATCAGGAGCCTCGCTTCCGCCTCAGGATGCCTCTGTGCCATGTTGTCGGGCGACCTGCCCGGCATTCATAACCGCTTCCCACGCTTCCTCACCCCATGTCCTCCCTCCAAAGCATTCAAACACCTCTGGCCGTGTTACTAGTCACGTGCCAGCCAGCGTCGTGCTCGGTGCCCAATGGGGGGACGAGGGTAAGGGCAAGGCCATAGACCAGCTAGCACCCAACTCCCAGTGGGCTGTTCGGTTCCAAGGAGGCAATAATGCCGGCCACACTATCGTAGCAGGGGGGACCACCCTCAAGATGCACCTGCTGCCTTCGGGAATTACCTCTAGGGATTGCAAACTTGTACTTGGTTGTGGGATGGTGGTTGACCCCTGGGTCTTGGATAGGGAACTCATGGAGTGGGCCGAACTCACGGGGGAACAACCCGAGGGAGAGAGGCTCTTCATCAGCGAGAGGGCTGCGGTCATACTGCCATTCCATAGGCTATACGACTCGGCCGACAAGATCGTCGGAACAACTGGTAGAGGGATCGGCCCGGCTTACAGGGACCGAACCGAGAGGGTCGGCATCAGGTTCGTGGACATCGGACTCCTGTTGGGGCGAGACTCCGAGATAGGGGATATGGCAAGGCGGATGAACGATCAGCTGGCCACAGTAGGGGTAGGGGATAGGATCGATCCCGAGCAACTGGGCTCCGAACTAATCTGGATTCATGAGAGGTTCTCAAACGCCATCCGTGCTACTGGCCCGATGCTCGACACTGCTCTGAACCGGGGGGAACAAGTTCTCCTCGAGGGAGCCCAAGGGGCAATGCTCGACATCGACCAAGGAACATACCCATTCGTGACGTCCTCAATCACTTGCAGGGCTAATGCGACGCATGGTGCTGGTATACACCCTGGGCACATCGAACAGTGCTACGGCATCACCAAGGCTTACACTACTCGTGTGGGGAACGGGCCGTTCCCGACCGAGCTCTCGCTCGAAGAGGGCCCAGGAAAGCAGATGTCAGTGGTCGGTCACGAGTTCGGGACGACCACTGGTCGCCCTCGTAGAACTGGGTGGCTCGACGCAGTGGCATTGAACGAGAGCCAGAGACTCAACGGCTACACCGGCCTGGTGGTGACCAAGCTGGACGTCCTAGGGGGTCTGGACGAGCTGAAGATATGCACCTCATACGAGCTCGACGGCCAGGAAGTATCCCATCTGCCGTCCTCCTCGGAGGAACTAAGTAGGTGCAAACCAGTCTACGAGACCCATCCCGGTTTCCCGGCTATGGGGGAGGATGAGTGGATCCAGATCGCCGAGGAATCGAGGAATGGAGGGGGAATAGACTCGCTACCTAGTGAGATTCGGTCCTATCTCTCTAGGATTGAGGAGATATCCGGTGTCCCGGTTGTCAGCGTCGGCGTGGGGCCGGATCGTCTGGCTTCCATAGCCAGCTCCGGAGGTCCCTTCGACATCGAGTTGTCCGAAGCAACCTTCTAATCGGCCACCATTACCGCAGCCTCAATGGGATTCAAGTCCAGAGCCAAGAAGAGGAGGCAAGTCTCTGCGGGTGGCAAAGGCGGATCCGCTAACGAGGAGAAGCCTGAATTCGTCGGAGAAGTCCCCTGCGACATCAAAGGATGCGACAACTGGGCAGACAAGAAGGCCGGCGGGAGGAAGATGGCGTACGACAGAGCCGTCGAGGTCTGGGGGTCTTCCGGAGTTTCTCGGAAGGTCCGCAAGATTTCACTCTGCAAGCCCTGCTACAGGGCATGGAAGAAGGAGAACAAGGGCCAGCCAAAGGAGTGGGAGTAGACCAGATCCCCTCTGCGAAACTATGTTAGACGATTCTTCTCCCACAGAACCCCATGAGCCAACCAGTAAATGAGCCCATCATGGGATACGCTCCGGGAAGTCCCGAGAGGACAGCGCTGCAGAACGAGATAGACCGACAGTTCGCCGAGGTCATCGAGATACCCTGCGTCATCAACGGGGAACTCGTCTTCACCGGTAACACGGTAACGCAGGTAGTACCCCACGACCACGGTCACGTACTCGCAAACGTACACCTAGCAGGAAAGGCAGAGATGGAGGCTGCCTGCGAAGCGGCGGTGAATGCCCAGAATGATTGGATTGCTCTCGGCCTCGAGGGGCGGTGCCAAGTATTCGAGAGGTGTGCCGACCTTCTTGCCGGGGACTGGAGGATGCGAGTCAACGCATCGACCATGCTCAATCAATCGAAGACGGCATTCCAGGCTGAAATAGACTCGGCCTGCGAACTCATCGACTTCTGGAGGTTCAACTGCCACTACGCCCGAGGCTTCCATGACGAACTGCAGCCACTGGTCTCCCCGACTGGGGTGAAGAACTCCACGGAGATACGCCCATTGGAGGGATTCGTCCTATCCATAACCCCATTCAACTTCACCAGCATAGCAGCCAACCTGCCCAGCGCGCCAGCCATCGTCGGTTGCACCTCGATCTGGAAGCCGAGCAGAAACTCGTACCATTCGAACTACGTACTAATGCAGCTGATGATGGAGGCTGGGCTCCCAGCCGGAGTGATCAACTTCCTGCCCGGGTCAGGCGCCAGCATTACCGAGGTGGCCCTCTCTAACCCCGACTTTGCAGGCCTCCACTTCACTGGCTCCACTGCTACATTCCAAGGACTGTGGCAGGAGATATCTAAGGCACTGCCATCGCTTCGTTCCTACCCGAGGATTGTCGGGGAGACGGGTGGCAAGGACTTCATTGTCGCACACCCGGACTGCAACAGGCAGGGATTGCTGGTCGCTCTGCTGAGGGGCTCTTTCGAGTACCAAGGGCAGAAGTGCAGTGCAGCCAGCAGGGCCTACATCCCCGCTTCCGTATGGGAGTCGATAGGGGGCGACCTGTGCTCCGAGGTTGCCAAGATCAAGATGGGCGACGCACGAGACTTCTCCAACTTCATGACCGCGGTCATAGACCAGAGGGCATTCGACAAGATATCCGGCTACATCGAGAGAGCAAAGGCAGACGACTCCTGCGAGGTGGTCGTCGGAGGCGGCTCCGACGACTCAACGGGCTGGTTCATCGAGCCTACCATCATAGTCTCCAGCAACCCCGTCTCGGAGACGATGTGCGAAGAGATATTCGGTCCCGTTCTGACTGTCTTCGTGTACGACGACCACGACTTTGAGGGGGCTCTCGAGATGTGTGACGCAGGCTCCCCATACGCTCTCACGGGCTCCATCTTCGCGAACAAGGAGGAGGACGTCCAGAGGGCGTTCGATGTACTTCGCTTCGCAGCCGGGAACTTCTACATCAACGACAAGCCCACTGGTGCTGTAGTCGCCCAGCAGCCATTCGGTGGTGCTAGGGCCAGCGGCACAAATGACAAGGCAGGAGGGCCACTCAACCTGCTGAGGTGGGTCAGCCCACGTTCCGTTAAGCGAACCCTGGAAATCCCACAGGACTGGGGATACCCTTTCATGCAGCCAGAGTGACTCGGCAAGGTTGAACTATTTCTCCCATCCCCGACTCGACACTGGGGAGCATTTTGCTGAGAGGTCGCCACGGCGACGACCCAAGAACCTGATCTGGGTAATTCCAGCGGAGGAAGAAAAATGGAAACGAAAACCGCATACATCCTGACCACCTGCATACTGGCCGCCTTCGGATACATAGGCTACCAAGCCGCCACGAGGGAAATCGACGATGACGCATACCTGTCATCCAGGGGGACACAGGGCCAGTGGGGAATCGGCCTGAGCCTCTTCGCGTCGGGAATGGGGGTTTGGGTTCTCTTGGCGCCATCAGAGGTTGCATACTACGGCGGTTTCTGGGACGTGGCTGGATATGCCGCTTCTTCTGTGACGCCCTTCCTACTGCTGGCCTACGTCGGGCCCATGATTCGAGACAGACTGCCGGACGGAATCACTCTCGCAGACTACGCGCGACATCGTCTGGGCAGGCTCATGCAGGTGTACGTCGGTTCCATCTCGATTCTCTACATGTTCACCTTCCTATTCGCAGAGTTCACGGCGATTGGGAAGGTCATGGATCACCTCTCGGGGATGGACCCGCTGATGCCTATGGTCATGGTGGGTGCAGTGACCGCTAGTTACACCGCCTATGGCGGGCTTCCTGCATCCTTGGCGACCGACAGGACTCAGGCGTGGGTGATAGCCCTCCTGGTGACGGTGATTCTCCTAACCATAATTGGCGAGGATCCAGGTCAGATGTTCGACGACGCAAGGGCGTACAACACCGACGACGATTGGTCGTTGCTGGGTAGCATGAGCTACATGGGCTCATGGCAATCGGGGCTTGCACTGGTCATAGCAGTCACAGCAGCCGAGATGTTCTCCCAGGGGAACTGGCAGAGGGTCTACGCATCAGAGAACGACGACTCGCTGAGGAGGGCTGCGCTACTCGCCGCGGCAATGGTGTTCCCCTTGGTCTTCGCAATGGGATTCCTGGGTACGGTGGCAGCTGGCCAAGGGGGGATCGCTGACCCGTCGATAGCGTTCTTCTACGTGATAGACGAATCCAGCCTACTGGTGGCATCGGCCCTCATAGTGCTGGTGGTTTCCCTTGTGTGCTCCAGCGCCGACACTCTTCAGAACGCTATTGTTGCGTCGTTCTCACGCGACATCTCTGACGGTCAGATGGGCCTGATATCGTCCAGGGTGGCGACCGTGGCGATGATCCCGCTTGCGATTTACCTGGCATCCGGCCCCACGATCTTTGGCTTCGAGTTCAACGCGGGGAGCGTATTCGGAATCTTCCTCTTCGCGGACATGCTCGCAGCTGCCACGGTTTCCCCCGTTCTGATGACCCTCTGGGGAGGGGTCTCCTCACGCGGCGCATTCCTCGGCTGCCTCGCTGGATTCACCTCCGTGGTGTTGTACGGTTTGGCGGACCCTCCAACCGACTCCGCCTTCTACATGTACGTAATTCACCCAACAGAGGGAGCCATCCCAGCAAGCGAGGGCGGGCTGACCAATCTCTGGGCATTCGTATCGGCCATCGTCGGCTCCACAGTGGTCACGGTAGTAGGTTCATACGCTCTACCTGACGAGTAGCACCATGGTCACGCCTCTTAGGCCTTGGAAGCGCTTCTGGGCCGGACCATGGTCACGGAGGGAGCGACTCGGTGGTGCATGGTTCCCTCTCGAGGTCTTCGTGCTCGGCCTGCTATTAGTGGCGGTCCCTTACTTCTCTACCAACAACATCGCCAGCATGTTCCTAGACACCGTGTGGGACCCCGAGATCGAAATTGACAGGGAGTTCCCAGTCGTGAACTGGATGATACTCCCATACACGCTTCTGTACATGTTCTACCCAGCGACACTGATCCTCTGCCCGAGGGACGATTGGGGCCGTGCCGAGCTGGCTGTGGGGATGCAGACGCTGATCATGGTCACTGCCTTCTGCTGCACCATATTCCTGGTCCTTCCAGCGGAGATAGACCTCCGTGACCAGATAGACTGGGACTCTCTTAGTGGCTGGGAACTGATTCTGTTCGAGTTCATTCACTTCTCAGACAATCCGTGGAATGCATGGCCTAGCTTACACATCGTTCACTCCTACCTGCTCGCTCGATTGATGACAGTATGGGCTTCCAGGAAAATGCAGGAGTCCAGGGCGTGGCAGGCCTTCCTAGTCATACTGTGGTTGGAATGGGTGCTACTCTGCATTAGCATTCTGACGACTAAGCAGCACTACCTGTTCGATTTATTCACAGGCATAGCCGTCGCGCAATTAGCATGGGTCGCGACCAAGAGGACACTCGACGAGGTCGGGTCTATGGGACCATCGGCGTTCGCCGAGGAATGCGGTTGGGCAGACTAGTTGTAGACTATCGACAGCAGGGCGTTAGCCGCCTTTTCACATGCATTAGCCACGTCATCCATCCTCTGTAGGACTCGGTACATGTGCATCGCAGCCAAGGGGGCATCATCTCCGTGACTGAACACGTATGCTGCTGCCCTACTTTCCACTAGGTCGGCCTCATGCTCCGCAAGGTTCACCTCGTCGATTAACTCTCCAAGACGTTCCCTGCCTGCTTTTGTATATCCCGATAGTGCAACTTCCTTTAGCTGGGAAACCGCATCCTCGTAGAGTGATGTGGTCTTGGAAACGGCTCCCGCCATATCCTTGAGCATCTTCCTAGCCTCTCCATCAGTGAACAACTCTCTGAACGATAACTGCTCCGCAACGTTCTGTGCATAGTCCGCAATCCTATCTTGCCTCGATAGCATACGGAGTAACTCATCCCTGCCCTGGAGGGCCGATATTTGCCCGGCCCCTATTCTCTTTCGGATATCGTTCTTCACTTCATCAGCCCGGAGCTCTGCTTCGACGGTGGCCGTGATGTGCTTACTCGGGTCCTCCCCATCTGCAGCAGCACTCACAGCAGTTAGCATGTGCTCAACGGTCTTTTCGACAGCCAGAGCATGGGCGTGGAAGAGTTCGAAGTGTGTGGGGGCATTACCATCCACACTGCCTGCATCAGACAATGCATCTTCCACGAAAATTTCGCCATCACGCGTATTCCAAATCACGTATCCAACCACTCCAAGTGCGGTTGGTATGACGATGAGCAACTTGATGGGATCAGAACCGACAGCGACATAGAACACAATCGAGCCAAATCCTGCAGCAGGCAGGCTCGCCAACCAAGAGGCGATGATCTTGCCGAACACTCTGAAGTCTACAGCTTTGGCACCACCCGCCAGACCAACTCCGACCACGGCTCCGACTAGTGTGTGAGTAGTGGAAACTGGTACGGCTAGGAAGGGCATTGAGAAGATTAGGACGGTCGTAGCGCCCCCGAAAGTCGCGGCGAAACCGCGAGTGGGAGTGATGTCGGTGATTTTACTCCCGATTGTCTCCATCACCCTCCAACCCCATGTTACCACGCCAATCACTATGCCCGCGCTTCCAAGGAGTACCAACCAGGTTGGCACGGCAACTTCCGAGTCTAATGTTCCGTGTTTCAAAACATCCCAAACAGCAGCCATCGGGCCGATTGCATTGGACCTGTCATTAGCCCCGTGGGCGAAGGCGACGTAGGCCGCTGCGATGACTTGTAACCATACGAAAATCCTCTCGACGCCATAGAAGCCGTCCTTCTCGCCCTTGAAGTCGTAGTTCCTCAGAACATATGCTAGAGCCACAGAAGCGATGATGGAAACGACCATTGCGAGGATGAGGCTGTTTATCGGAAACCAAGCATTGGCTTCCATTGGGTTCCAGACCCCCGCCTCGGGAGCCGGCAACCAGTCTTCCTTTTCGAGGAAACCAGATCTATCGAGTCTCTTGAACAGGCCCTTAAGGGCCTTGAACTGGAGCGCTAGCCCAAGGACAAAGAACGTAGGAATTGCCAGAATTGGCGCCATCCAACGGGCTCTGGCCTCCGGTTCGGGGGCTTCGAGAATAGTCTCACGAATAATCCAGAAAGTGAAGAAAGCGAATAGACCCCCCATCACCGGGCTGGCCACCCAAGACAATGCAACCTTTTCGACCACGTCCCAGTCAATTAGAGACGTATCATGTTGAACCTCTAGAACTAGGCCAATTCCGACAATCCCACCAATTATGCTATGGGTAGTGGATACGGGAAGGCCGTATCTTGTCGCAGTGGTGAGCCACAGGGCAGCTGCCATCATAGCAGCAATGAATCCGTACATTAGATCATCAGACATCGCATCAACCATCTCACGATCATCGAAGTCGACAACCAATATTCCCTTTCGAACTGTGTCCGTGACTGCATCACCTGCAATCATCGCTCCCGCAAACTCGAAAATTGCTGCGATAATTACCGCTTGCTTTAGAGTCAAAGCACGAGATCCGACCGAAGTCCCCATTGCATTTGCAACGTCGTTGGCACCGATGTTCCATGCCATGTATGCACAAACAGCCAATGAGACAAACAGTACCAACCACATCAATCCGGTCAGTTCCACAATAACTTCCGATTCCACTGGGGTATTTGATAGAGAACTCCGGTAATCTATATATTAATAATTAGATTCGCAACATCATGCCCATTGGACCCGGGGAAAATGATGTACGTAGACTGCAGCTAACAGGAGGGGCAACATTCACCCTGAGCCTACCTAAGCCGTGGGTGAATGCAAACAATCTCTCCGCCCGCGATAGCATCCGTGTTGATTGGAGGACAAGTGGCGAATTGATGCTCTCTCCTTTGGATGATGTAGGAGAGGGCAATACTGAGATCATCATCCAAATTGATCACCTTCCAGAGGGGGCACTATATGACCATCTAATGGGGGCATATATCTCGGGAGTTCAAGGGATCCTTGTCACTAGCGATAGTCTATTGGGCAGACATACTCGTAGCGTAATCAGGCGCTTCCTGCGTTCAACACGCGGTTTCGAGATTGGTGAGCAGGATGACTCCAGCGCCCGGCTCATCAGCCTCCTGAATGCAGGGGAACTTCCGTTGCACTCCAGTCTAAACAGGATGTATCTCCTACTTTCTTCTCTTGTCAGGGACATATTGGAAGTTTTGAGAGGTGGAGATGAGGAGATGATATCCGATCACGAAGAGCGTGAGAGAGAAGTCGACGGCCTACAGTATCTCATCGAGAGGCAAGTGGGGTCAATGCTCTCTTCATCTCAGATTGTAAAGTCGCTTGGCCTTAGTCGCAAGCAGGGGGTCGAGCATGCAAACCTAGCCCGATCATTGGAGAGGATGATGGATCATGCCAATCAGATGGCCAAATTAACATTAGATGCAGATTCGATTCCAAAACTATCGTCTCAAGAAATGCCACTATCGATTCTCCCTATTTGGCTCGATTCAATCAAATCTCTAATGATTAACCTCAGGGGGAGGGATGCCCATCAGATAGAGGCTGCTCGAAACTCACTCAAAGCTGCCCAACTAGAACTAGAGAAGCACGAGGAGGGCCTCTGGTCAGGAAAGCGCAAGGCAGCACCCCTTCTCTTCGAGGATAGGTTATCCGAATCAACTCGAAGACTATGCGCATATGCAAGAGATTTCGGAGAGATTCTTCTAAACATGTTAGCATACGACTCCATCAGAAGATTCTGAGAATTTATTTTGACAAACCTTACAGCTCTATTTTTCCCTGTTATTTGTAGGATGACAATAATCAATGCCGAGACAAGAGAACGACTCTTCGTGCTATGGCTTGTCCTATCTGCCTTTGGCATAATGTTCGTCGTACTACCATGGGCACAAGAGGCAGGGTTACTCCCATCTAGCTCAGAAATGGGCGCAATGAAGGAGCCCCTTGCTCTGCTATCGGGACTAGCGCTCTACGGCCTAGTTGCGCATAACATGGCTGGTGGTCCTGGGGATAATTAGGCAATCACGCCCAACCACACTCTAATACGTCTCTTCCTATTCCCAAAACCGCGCCAAGGCGTAATTTTAGGGATGGTGATTGGTTGGCAAAAAAGGGATTCCTGATTGCAGTTGAGGGGATGGACGGTTCGGGAAAGAGCACCCAAGCCAAGCTACTCTACCACTGGCTCCGAGCCAAGGGGTTGCCCGTTTTCCATACCGAGTGGAACTCCAGCAAGATCGTGAAGGAGGCCACTAAGGTAGGAAAGAACACCCGACGCCTCCTGCCCATCACATTCCACATGATCCACGCAGCCGACTTCGCCGACAGATGGGCCCAGCAGATTGAACCGGTCCTGGAGATAGGGGGCATCGTAATTTGTGACCGTTACAAGTACACAGCTATGGCTAGGGATGGCTCTCGAGACGTGTCCAGGGGCATTATCGAGGACACTTACTCATTCGCCAGGGAGCCAGACCTAACTCTGTACTTCGACGTCCCCGTCGATGTCAGTTTCGATCGTATAGCCAAGGGTAGGCCCAAGCTGAAGTTCTACGAAGCAGGGATGGACATGGGATGGACCACCGACCCCTTCGAGTCATACAGGATTTTTCAAGGAAAGGTCTCTGAGATATACTCAGCACTAGTCGAAGAAGGTAGAATCGTACGCCTGGACGCTCAGGGGTCGGTCGCAGAGGTACAGTCCAGAGTCAGGGAAGCATTCGACAAGCACATCGACCTCTCATCTACGCAGGTAATTGATCAGTCCGACAGGCTTGCTCAGAACCTGAGTGAATCAGACATTGACTGGCTCACATACTCGGGAGGGGGTGGAAAGTGAGTCACGCGGGCAAGCTGATTGTAATCGAGGGCCCCGACCACGTAGGTAGGACCCTCCATGCCCGCCTTCTATCTGCCAGGCTGAAGGCTAATGGGATTGCCACCCACACAATCGGGCTGGCTCGCTCCGACTTGATGGGCCCCCTAGTCAAGTCTCGCACCGCGGACATCCATCAGCTAAACTGGCGTACTCGGTCCCTTCTCTACGCCACCGATTTGCATGATCAGATCAAGCATGAGGCCGAGCCTCTGCTAGGTGCCGGATTCGTGGTCATCGCCGATCGCTACACGCTCACCCCCAGAATCAGGGAGGAGGTCAGGGGCGGCGACGGGGACTGGATCGAATCGCTCTACGCGAACACTCCAGATCCAGATGCCATGATAGTCCTACATGCAGGTCCTAGGAGACTCCTGAACCGAATCATGTTCGGAGAGCGATTGGAGGCACTGAATCACTTTGAGTCCGGAATGGACCTAGCGCTATCAACCTCCATCACTTCTTCCTTCCTCCAGTACCAGAAGATCCTGAGGCAGGAATTCCAGAAGGCCGGAAAGAAGGCCAGTGCGACGCTCATCCCCACTAGGCACACTGTCGAAGAGGTCCATGACAAGATATGGGATTCAGTCAGACCTGTTGTGGAGCATATGCTACAGCCGATAGGTGGCAACTAGCCCAGTATTCCGGCTACAACATCCGGTTGGGTAAGGTAGGCGAAGAGACCTATGCCGGCGAACATCATCATCCAAGATCCCGTAGCCTTCACGATAGCCGAGTGCCTCCTCAGGGAGTCGATCAGAGCCCCCCTGCCCATCCCAACCATGGCAGTCACCCCAATCATCAGTAGTGAGACGGATATCATCAGCCCACCCATCCCCATCACAAGTGCGCCCTCGCCAACCACTGCCAGCCATGCCACGAATGGGAAAACCGCAGCCGCGGTGCAGTCCACCGAAGCAGCGCTGTAGCCGATCCCCCACAGGTACATGTTCTTCCGGGGGGTGAAACGCTCGTCATCCTCCGTGGTCATGTGCCTGTCCAGCATCCCTTGGACCCGTGACAGCACGTGCGTTGTCCACCCCATGAGCATCAATGCCCCTAGCAGAACTAGGAGGAGGGCGATTCCCACTGCAATGTCATGTAGGACTCCGGACAGGTTCAGAAAACCATCAAGACCGAAGATCACGACTCCCACTAAACCAAAGAATGTCAGTTGGCCCAGAGCCGCGAATGCACCCACCTCAAGGGCACTAGGTGCAGCACCCTCCAGCTTCCCCGCCTCTCGGAGCTCGTCCTCCCTCACCCCGAGGCTAAGGCAGTAGCTGATGTAGGATGGTAGAACCGGGAACGCGCAGGGCGAGAAGTAGACAAGGACGCCAAGGAAGAGTCCGATTACGAAGACCCCAGAGAATGACCTGTCTGCCTTCTCGATGCCGAATCGAAGGCTCTCCGCATCCCCCTCGATCGCCCTGTCAACGGCCCTGTCGAATGACGACCACCCATCCAGAGGCGTCCCAGTGCCCTCCTTTGCCACCACGTAACCCTCATGGTCGATCACGTACACGATCGGGAGGTTTTGAGCCGCAAAGTGCTCCACTAGGTCTCCCCTGGCACCGTTATCCAGGAGTACCGAGTCAGTGGCACCGTTTGCCAGTGGCCAACGCATGTGTTTGTCCGAGACAGGATCTCCGAACGTCTCGTTGATCCATTCGAATGACTCGTATCCGTACCAAGATCCGATTGATAACACCACGACTGGGTACCCGGGGCCAGAGTCCTGCCACGAGTCGAGACTATCCTCGATGTGCCCCTGTACGTAGTGGCAGTTGGCGCAGTCAACTGCGGTGAAGTCGAGGATGACCACACTCCCCCTCAGTTCGGAGAGCTTGACCATCCCTCCATCGTCAGCAATGGAATCGTCAATTCCAGTCCTGTTCATGGTCATCACCTCGAAGTCAGGAACAAGCTCAGCATCATCAGATACTCCGTAAAGCGAAGACGAGACTCCGAAAATCGATAGCGATGCATAGGCAATCATGCAGAAAAGGACGACGCCGATTCCGAATGCTTTCCAGGTGTCTTGCTCGCGCAAAACCCCCATATCGATGCCCTCTGCCACGGGTTTCCGAGCCCTCTGCCTCTTTTGACACCGGCGGGGATATGATGCCGACCTGTCACCAATCTTATCCGCAGGAGATTGCTGGCAAATTGGCCGGGCTCGTGGTCTAGGGGTTATGACGTCGCCTTCACATGGCGAAGATCGCAGGTTCAATTCCTGCCGAGCCCACCATCGACCAACTCTTGCATAAGGGAGGATGCTCCTATGCGCAAGCGTCCCTTGCCGGCGATGGAGCCGTCTTTCTCCTCTACTATGGAAATCAGCCTCTCAGCATCCTCCCTCTTCGAGATCCCGCCCGATACCTTGACCCCCGGTCTCCCTTCGAATGAAAGGCAGTGCCTGCTGACCTCCTCCGCCATTATGGCAGCGACCTCGTCACTGCATCCTCCTCTCTTGCCCGTGCAAGACTTGACGAAGTCGGCCCCGGTTGCCAGGGCCATCCTGGTAACTGCCCTCAAACGCCTCTCATCTAGTAACGGAGCCTCTAAGATGACCTTCAGGATTAGCCCCTGTGAAGCCTCCCTCATTGCAATGAGCTTGGCTAGTTCGGAATGCCCAGGGAACGAGGGGTCGTCATTCGGCTCCAAAACGCAGTCTATCTCATCGGCACCCTTCGATGCCGCCTCACTGACCGCATCGAATATCTCGTCGGGGGAGTCGCTGCCTCGTGGGAACCCGCCTGCAACCAGGACCAGCGAAACAACGGGGTCGATCCGCCCCTTGACGAACCCGGCATGCTCGGTGAAAACGCAGACTGCTGCCGTCCGATGCCTGCTGGCAAGATCGCAGATCTCGGCAAGGTCCTCTTCGCTGGCACTCAAGTCAAGCAGGGTCAAGTCCAGCAGATCGAGGATACCCCTCTTCTCCATCGAGTCACTCATCCGTGGCGACTCTCGAATTCGGCCATGAAAGAAGCGAGTGCCTCCACGCTCTCCACCGGGCATCCGTTGTACAGGCTCGCCCTGATACCGCCAACGCTCCTGTGGCCCTTCAGGCCACCCATTCCGTTGTCCGCCGCTTCAGCCAGGAACACATCTTCTAGGCTCTCGTCGGCTAACCTCCATGTGACGTTCATCATCGATCTGGAACCGACTCCGGCATGCGGTCTCCAGAAGTCACTCCCGTCCAGCATGTCGTAGATGAGTCCCGACTTCTTCTGGTTCCTCTGGATGGCTCCCTCCAAGCCGCCATTCCTCTCGACCCAGGAGAGAACCTTGTCCAGGACGAAGATGCCGTATGTGTTGGGGGTGTTGAACATCGATCCCTTGGAGATGTGGGTCTGGTAGTCCAGCATGGTCGGAAGCCCCTCCTTGCCCCTGCTGGCAGCCCAAGGCGAGAGGATGACGACCGTCACCCCGCTCGGCCCCAGGTTCTTCTGGGCCCCCGCGTAGATCAGGTCATGCTTGGAAACGTCAAGGGGGGCTCCGCAGATGTCGGAGCTGGCATCGACGACTCGCGGCTTCCCGTTGCTATCGGGAAGGTGATGGAACTGGGTGCCGAAGAGGGTGTTGTTGGAGGTGTAGTGGAGATACTCGGCATCATCTCGAACCGAGTATTCGTCGTCATTGGGGACGGACTTGAAACCATTGTCGGAGTCATCCCATGCAGCCCAGCCATCCCCGACTCTGCTTGCCTCTGCCAGGGCTTTCTTCGCCCAAATGCCAGTTACCAGGAAGTCCGCCGCGTCGCCTTGGCTCAGTAGGTTCAGTGCAGTCATGTAGAACTGGGTCGATGCACCCCCTTGGAGGAACAGTATCTCGTAGTCATCGGGGATAGAGAGGATCCTCCTCATCCTGTCCATGGCCGAGTCAATCACTTCCTGGAATGCAGGGCTGCGATGTGAGATTTCCATCACTCCAAAACCGCTGCCATTCATATTAGGCAGATTTTCGGCAACCTCGGCCACTACTTCGAGAGGGAGAACAGCGGGGCCTGCCCCGAAGTTGTGAATGCGACCCGAGGCCCCCACATAGACACGGGACCGCAGACGGTCTTTCAGCCCATCGGAGCAGCAATAGGGTTCATTTCTCGTTGTCAAGTCGGGAGTTTGTGCTACGCATCGGCCTCGTTATGCTCCAAGGGGCTCGAAACTCGCATATTTCGGCTCTCGAGATGGCTTCCAGTGAGACGGGTATCGACATAGAAGTCCTCGAACTCAGGAAGGCCTCCGACCTAGAGTCATCCGAACCTCACGCAATCGTGATGCCAGGGGGGGAGTCAACCACCATGAGGTTAACTGGGAACGATGCAATCTCCTCACTTCTGCCCGCTGTTTTCGAGTGGATAAGGGAGGATCAGATGCGACCGGTTCTGGGCACCTGTGCTGGGGCGATACTCCTCGCAGAACCCGGAGATGGGGGAGTCCCCCTGGTCAACGCTTCAGTAGAGAGGAACGGCTTCGGCTCTCAAGCCGATTCATTCCAAGCAGAGATCGATGCCATAGCGCTCGACAGGGAATTTCCCGGCGTCTTCATTCGAGCGCCACGCTTTGTCGAGATAGGCGATGATGCCCATGTCATGGCTAGACTCGGGGATGAGGCCGTGGGAGTCATGACTCAGAACCGCATGGCACTAACATTCCATCCGGAATTGTCACATGACTCAGGATTCCATGAATGGCTACTGGAGACGGCAGCCAAGCAAGGGGTGGAGTCGTAGATGCTCTCCCTTCCCCAGGTCCCCAATCTCGCCGAAGCACCAGACCTTTCTGACACTGAGGGCTGCATCCAGTGCCAGATGGGTAGCAAGCTAGTGCTGTTCATCACTGGAAACTGTCATTGGCAATGCGACTACTGCCCTCTTTCCGAGACTCGTCGAGACATCGACTGGATGTATGCAAACGAGAGGAGGTGCGAGACTTTCGACGAGGTGATTGAGGAGGCCCGCGCAATGAGGGCCACAGGGGCTGGCATTACTGGAGGGGACCCTTTGATGGCGAAGGAACGCACTCTAGATGGAATATCCCGACTCAAGGAAGAGTTCGGGTCCGGCTTCCACCTGCACATGTACACCAGCATTCCCTTCAAGCCGGAAGTCGCCCGTGACTTCGCCGAAGCGGGTCTGGACGAGATACGATTCCATTTGCTCGGCCTGGATGCAGAGCGATACCGCTCGTCGATTTCTGCATGCACAGATGCAGGCATCCTAACTGGCGTGGAGATTCCCTGCGAACCGGACAAGAGAGAAGAACTCCTCTCACTTCTCGATGTCTTGAGGGATTTCGACATCTCATTCATGAATCTCAACGAGCTCGAAATCACAGTAGGAAATCACGACAACATGGAGTTGAGGGGCTTCAACCTCTCAACCGAGATTACCGCAGGGGCTTCCGGCTCGAACGAGCTTGCCCATGAAATGAAGTCCAGGGTCATGGCAGCAGAGCAGGGCGATGTTGACCCATTGGACGGAACTTTCCGTGAACCATTCGGCTTCCACCTGAAGTTCTGCACCGCTGTATTCAAGGACGCCGGCCAACTTAGGAGGCGCTTCCTTAGGAGAGGCGAGTCCACCATCGCTCCTCATGAGGTACTGACTGAGGATGGGACACTAATCTTCGGGGCCATCGATGCGGATGCTGATTCCAAGGAAGACTGGATGGACGAACTCGTCGATGAGACCGGTCTGCCACGCAGATTCCTTCTCTGGGACGAGGAGAATGGACGCATCGAGATGCCCCTTGTCGTGGCAGAGGACATAGCAGAGGAGATAGGCGAACCCGTCTTCATGGTCGAGGTCCTGCCTACTCACGAGAGGCTAGAGGTCACCATGGTTCTCCTAAACGGGGCCGAGGACAATGAGGCTGATCCCGAATGAAGAACTCCGGTCACAGGCTGGGCACCTCTGGTACGTCAACCGAGAACACCATAGAGGGTCTACAGAGCTCCTTGGAAAACGTATCGAGAAGTGACTTCAGGTACTGGGAATTCGACATCCAGGAGTCTTCCAATGGCAAGGTATTCGTATTCCATGACGATGCAATAACAGTCGATGGGTCACTCTCCGAGACAACAGATATGGCATTCTCGCAAATCCATGAAGCAGGACTCCAGCAAGGCATCTCAATCCCCCTATTCACAGAGGTCTGCGAGCATCTACGAGATAGGGAAGAATCAGTAATGGTGGAGATCAAGCACTTGGAGACTGATCAGGCACGCTCAGAAGTCCTGGAAACTATTTCGAAGATGAGAAAATGGAAGGCGATGGCCACTCCGATCAGGTTCTCCAGGAGCTTCCCCGAGGAAACCCGTGACGAGTGGCGCTCCCGGTTCGAATCGGAAGGAGTCGAACTAGTCAGGGTAGGTCGCCACAGGTTGAACCTCTTCCGCTCCTGCAAGACGAGGATGGGTTGGTTTTTCGCCCAACCAAGGTGGCTTTTCGGCCTCTGAACACTCCTCAAGTTGATATGTCCCCGACTTCCAATTGGAATCGTGCCGGTTAGGAAGCCAGACGCAGAGAACTCCAAGGTCAATCCATACCGGAGGCTATCAGCTTCGCAAGTCAATGCCTGGAGGAAGTGCCCGAGATTGTGGTACTATGGTTGGATGGTGCGCCTCAAGTCACCTCTTCCACCTCAGATACTGAGGGGCAATGCCGTTGAAGAGTGCGTGTGCAGGGTCCTCCGTGAATCCCCTGCCCTGCTGGTTCATGACTCTCGCTCCTCGATGACCACGCCCCTTGCCGAAGATGGCTCCCCAGACTGGGACAGCCAGGACTACTGGGTAGGGCCAGGGCTAAGCCCTCTTCCAAGGGAATCAATCCCCGATGACAGGGAATCAATGCTAGAATGGGCCACTGCAAGAGCGGAAGCGCACTTCGAACGATGCTGGGATTCGGCGATTAGTGATTGGGAGGCTAGTCCAAACAGGGTAGGATTGGCAGAAGACGTGGACAAAGAGGAAGGGTGGCAGATGGTCGAATCGGCGTTATCACTCCACTTGGACCAGGTTCAGGCGTGCATCGACTCCAGCGGAGGGCCAGACCTCGACGAATGGAGGTCAGGCGCTAGGCCCTACTGGCCAGCCCCAGACGGATTCCCCCGAGAGTGGGAAGGGCCACACCCAGCAGCAGGAAGCGGACATATCACATGGGCAGAGGCGTGGGAGGTCACCAGACCATGGTTCGTCGATCCCGATGCCAAGTCTTTCACCCAGACAAGCGCACATCCCGAAGACTGGTTCCAAGGCGAGTACGACCTCATTTACCGATGGTCGGGTAAGACCACGATAGTCGACCTAAAGGCATCGGTGGGCAAGGGGGACAGGTCCGGCGACTATCTGGACCAACTTCGGATGTACGGTTGGCTATGGTGGGAGACGCACGACAGGGACGAGGTGGTCGAGGGCCTCGAGATTTGGTATCTGGGTACGGGCACAGTGAAGCAAGTCCAACTCCCATCGACGGAGGAGATGGGGATCATGAACGATGAACTAGAGGGGCTCTACAAACAGATCCATGCCCAAGACCCCGACATCTCGATGTGCCCTCCAGAGCCATCACCACTGAGATTCTTCGACAAGGGAGGCATCCCGTCCGAAACTCCCATCCACCCTGATGAGAGGGCGCGATGCACAAGATGCGACTACCGAGGGATTTGCGAGGGATCGGATTACGAGTTGGAACTTCCCTTGGAGGAACGGATAGAGAGGTTTGGACACGCATGGCCAGTGACGCCCATAGGGGGGATAATCACGCGTGCCAGCATAGTGGGGGATGTCGTAGGCCTGCAAGGCCCAGAACTCATGGATGACGGGACAATTAGCCTCCAGTTTACCCTCCAGGATGGCTATGACAGGGCACGCGTCAGACCCTCCAGGCAGGGCAACCCACGCAACGTCACCAGGGGGATCTCCGAAGGCTCCCGTGTACGAGTTGATGGGGGGATGCCATCCATTTGGAGGGGCCAGCTACAGTTCGATCTGGACGAAAGATCGTCGGTATCCATTGCAACGGAGGATGATATCGCCCCCGTGGTCGAGGTGGAGACCAGGGTCAGCGTAGTGGGCCGCGTGTGGTCCATCGACGCCTATCCAGATGGGGCCAACGTACGCCGTTGGTCAATCACCCTGATGGACAAGACTGGTTCGGCCGCCTCCGTTGCCTTCAAGCAGTTCATCCCAGTATCGGCCGCTGCCATCTGCCGAGGGGATGAGATCGCAATACTGAATGGCGAGGTAGGCGAATGGGCCGGTAGGCCCCAGGTCCGTATTGGACCCGGTGCACGCGTCGTCATCCTCAAGCACGCAGAGGATACCATCGACTTCTGACATTACTGGCTAGAGCTGGGCAGGAATGGCATCAACTGTGTCGCAAGCGAACTAATGTTTCTCGTTTGTATCCAGACCTTTCCAGAACCTTGGAAGTCAAGGGTGAAGCCCTCGCCTCCGAACATGAAGGAACCTAGTCCCTTGACCTTGCTGATGTTGTACGACAGTCCCTCTGTGAATGCAACTACATGGCCGTTATCGATCTTGATGGGTTTGTCAGGAGTAACCTCGATTTCCTTCATGGCCCCATATGAGGTGTAGAAGACTTTGCCCGGGACGTCTATCGCCTCAGCCCTTAGGAAGAAAGCCCCCTCTCTAGAGAAGAGGGACTTAGCGCCCTGGAACTTCGTCGATACTTCGACGTTTACTTCAGAGGCCATGTATGCCCCTCCTTGCATGAAGAAAGACTCGCCAGGAGTGAGGTCAAATGTATTGATATCTCCCGGTGCAGATGGAGCCAATGAGATCCAGCCACCCGTAGGCCCTGCGGTGTATGTATTGACGAAGAAAGACTCACCACCGGCTAGGCTCCTAACCATGCTCTTCATGAATCCTCCAAAGCCCCCTCCGCCGCCCATTCCTGTCTTCATCTCCATTCCATTCGATTGAGCGACCATGGCTCCCGGCTCGACCTTAATCTGTTCTCCTGGTGAGAGGTTTGCAGTCATCATAGTAAAGGCCGGATCGAATTCTTTTTCTATTTCCATAGTTACTCGCCCAGAAAAACGAATTTAATTACTTGTATTCGCGCCCTCAACAATAATAGTCGAACTAACAACCACAAAGAACGAAAAGTCGGCGGTTGGCGGAACTGCCATGGCGACCTTCTCACTGACTTTCAAACCCGGTGATCCCAGGGGTATGTTAGTTGCCGTAGTCTGTCTGACAATCGTGCTTGTCGTCGACATTTTTGCCGTCCCGTTGCACTATGAGCAGTGGCAAACGAAAAACTGGGACAGGACACCGGGTACAGTCGATGACATCTACATCTGGGAGGACTGTGGTGGGGAGGATGGTTGCACCTATGGGTTGAAAGTCGATTATAGCTACGAGGTAGATGGAATAGTCTACGAAAGCGACCAGATTTCATTGGTAGATTGGGAAGACTCAACCGACAGCAGCCTCGGATGGAAGGAGGACTTCGAGAGAGCCCATCCACGCTTCTCCACCATCGATGTATACGTTGACCCAAATAACCTCGAAAGAAGCGTACTAATTACTGGGTTCTCCATAGGATCCGGGGCTATCACAAACATAGCCATCCTATCTTGCTGCAACTTCTTCCTCCTATTCCTCGGTCTAGGTTCGGCGGGAAATGCAAACGCCAGAATTAGGACCAAGCTGGAGAAGATAGGCTTTGGATTCCCCCAGGCAGATTGGCTGGAGCACTCAGAGGAACCAGAAGAGCAACCCGAGGAATACTCGGGAGAGCATGCTGACGAGAGTTCAGAAACCACTGGGGAACCATCCGAGGAAGTAGGCTGGTGGGAGGAGGATGATGGCGCCGAGAGAGGGATTTGAACCCCCGCGTCCAATGGACAGTGGATTTCGAATCCACCGCAATACCGGGCTATGCGATCTCGGCAGCGGAACGGCCACCTGCGAATCAGACATAAGGCTGACCCGGCCCCAACCGTTCATGATCATCCGAGTTGAGCACCTTGGAGAGGGCACCGAGGTCGAATCAAGCGAGCCTATTTCTGTCAGCGATGTGCTTGAGAGGATGGGCGTTCCCCCATCCACCGTCCTAGCCGTTCACGGAGAGACAATCGTCCCTCATACTTCGATCATCAAGAGTGACACGAAACTCGAGCTAGTGGTGGTCTCGTCAGGCGGTTGAGAGGTCGCCCCTGACGAACTTGATGTAGCGCTGCTCCTCGTTCTCCTCGAACGGGTGCTGCCCCAGGTTCTGCTGGTAGGCGATACCAAACCACGTGCCATCCGGACTTAGCACGGTCTCGAAGAAGTCGTGCAGCGCATGGACGTCCCCAGACTGCTCCTCGTATGCGGTCACCACATGCAAAGGCTCGGGGTCTGCTATTGTGAAATCCCAACTGTCCCCCTCGATCGGAGATTGAAGCGCCCCTGCGTACAGGAACCACTCCTCTCCTTCCACGTAGTCCCCATCCAGCCCCCCGTCTTCGAAGTCCAGTCCGTAGAATGCCAGTGAGACCATGTCGCCATCGCTGATGCTGACGAAAGGGTACATCTGAATCCCGTTGATGTGCGAGACGTTCCAAGTGGACCAGTTCGTACCGTAGTCGTACGAGATGGCGAACCTGATGTCCCATGTTCCGGTACTGCCATTCGGGCAGTCTGCCCAGACCACCGCTACCGTCCCGCCCTCGTTGTTATTCACCACCGGGTAACCCTCGGGGCAATTCCCCTCCCTAGGGCCTACGTCGATAGGGGCGGCCCAGGTCCCGTCTCCGAATCCCGTCCCCCTCCCATACTCATCACTGATCCTAACAGTCACGGTCCCCGATTGTGTGTCAGCGTTCTCCTGGGCGATGTAGACGTACGAGCCATGCCTCTGGCTAGAGATCGTGCTCCAGCCCCCTGGAACCGAGTAGCACTGCGAGAATGTGTTCCCGCCATCCTCGGAGTGATAGTACCAGTACCTCCCAGAATCGCCGGTGCATTCCGGAGGGGACGCGCCAGAATTTCCTAGGTAGTGAATGATGCCATCCCCCTGCGCTGCGACCCACGGACGGTCATCTGCCGCCATGGTGTTCATCCTCTGGCACACTCCCGTGGAGTATTCCGTGCCGTGGTCGACCAGGGTGTGCCACCAGTTGTCCTCGAGCGTCGTGTCCAGGTAGTAGACTGTGTCCATCGCATCAACGGAGATGTCGCCCTCGTCACCCAGGCACTCCGAACCTCCTGCTAGGTAGTTTGCGAAGAGCATGTTTCCGGGCGTCGGCCCGAAGTTCTCCCCGTGCCCCCAAGTGGTGCCGTTGTCGTAAGAGGTCCAGAACCAAGATGCCCAGTAGTCCCAGGTCGTCTCTCTGCCATCCGTGCAGGCCCACCAGGGACCGGGGTCATCTGGATCCAGAATTATCGGGATGGGGGAGTCCTCGCCACCCCATCTCAGATCCTTGTGTGCTGTGATGAACATGTTCCCATTGCTGGTTATGGAGATGCTAGGTTCGTACCCGATCCCGAATTCCGGCAGATTCTGGCCATTACTATCGTCAACACACTCCTCGTGCCTTGGCATGTATATGCCCTGATCCCAAACTATGGTGGCACTTCTGCTGCCTCCGTCGATACTAGAATCGGAACCAGCAGGAGAGACGAAGTATTGGGTAGCAGCGAAAATGAGGATTATTACGACCAGAACTGCTCCCGTGCCGGCCAATAGAACCCTACTATCGCTAGATTCGAAGATTATCTCCGCATCGACAGGAGACGACTCTTCCATGATGCTGAGACTAGGCAGCCCCTATTCACGCTGACCCTACGTCATCGCTGCTTGGCTCTCTTCCTTGCTGCCTTCCGCCTTCGGAGTTTCTTCTTTCGCCACTTCCAGCGTTGCTTCCCCTGCTTTTTCCAAGCACGGGAACCTCTCTTCACTGTGAATCATCCTCCAGTTTGCGAGTCCATCCGACCTGCCTCGCGTATATGAGAGATTCGTGATACATACCTAGAATAGGTGGTGGGCAATACAGGATTCGAACCCGTGTCACCGGCTTAGAAGGCCAGCATGATATCCAGACTACACCAATCGCCCGTGACCCCCTGCGGGAGCCTCACTTAGATGAACCCTCACTTCGCCTCGAACCTGCTTGCACACTTAGGGCACCTTGTCGGTCTAGTCACCCTTCGCCTCTCCCATGCGTGTCCGCACTTTCCGCAGATCCACTGCCCTTCGGGAAGGCCTTCCAGAACCTGCTCACGCAGCCTCATCAGTACTGGCGAGTCCCTAAGTTTGGGAGCCGGTGCGATCTTGCCAACTATCCGTGCATGCAAATCATCGTGATCGAGTAAACCGGCAGCGTGCAGGAGCTCATGCGCAAGGGTGTGCCGGAAAAGTACCGGGTCATCTGACAGTATTGGGTTCAGGGCAATTGTCACTGGGCCAGGGGGGACGCCAAGCCTGCGCCTACGATATATTTCGTTGTGGTCGCACTCGAATCTTGTGAATCCCAACCTCGATTCACCATCATCTAGCCACTTCAGTTCCAAGTCCCTTTCCATACTTCTGGCGAACGGGGCATCCTCTCCCTCCAACTCCATGGACAGCTCTTCCATCAGTCCATCTGGAATAGTAGGCGCGCGCTCTTCACTTCTCTCGGTTGCCACATCAACCCCTCCTCACGTCTCCCTTAAATGGGCGTCGTAGTTCGTCAGGTCACTGGGCGTGTGGCGCAGCTTGGAAGCGCGCTTCCTTGGCATGGAAGAGGCCCCGAGTTCAAATCTCGGCACGTCCACCACCTAATCATCAATGATGTGAAAATCAACCACATACTCTTCATTTCTCAGCCATTATTGCGCCATTTCCATTTCTGAATGGCCAAAAGCGGGGTTTTTTCGGGTGATACTAAATACACATCATAGTCTCAATGACTCGATGAAGACTAAAGCGAATGCTCTTCTATTATGCACACTGATGATTGCATCAGCCCTAGCGGGATGCGCTGGGGAGGATGTGGAAAGGACGCTGACACAAGCTGACTGCGACGCAATCGGAGACGGTTACACGCTAGACAGCGGCAACAACGCATGCGTCCTGACCGTAACCGAAACTGTGACTGAGACGGTAACGGAGACCGTAACGGAGACTGTGAACAAGGTCCCAGGATGTACCGACATGGCAGCAAACAACTACGATGCTGCCGCAGAGGAAAACGACAACTCCTGCGACTATGGGATGGCACAGGCAGACATCATGGCTGCCTACGCTGCAGGAACCATGGACTTCGGTAACGCTACATACGAGCTAGAGAAGTCCAGAAAGTGCCGTGAGCAGGGTTCTAACAACCCTTGCGAGGTAGTCGAGATGTCCATTGGTGACGCCTCTACAATCGATCCTCATGACGCCTACGACTCAGCCTCTGGTGATGTGATCGAGCAGGTCTACGACACTCTGTACAGGTACGCTGGCGATGGTACTGGAAACGCTATCATCGAGGAGAGGCTCGCTACGGGGTACTCCGTCAGCACTGATGGCCTAACCTACACCTTCACTCTACGTGACGATGTTTACTTCAGCAATGGTGACAAGATGGAGGCCTCCGACGTCGTGTACTCATGGTGCCGCGTTCTAGGATACGGCTCCCCTGACAGCCACGTTGGATGGATTCTGGAGCAGAGCTTCGACTGCAACGACGCAGACGGCAACCACCACGACATGGGTGGAGCAAGCTTCACGTACGATAACGCTGCAAACACGTTCAGCGTTACTCTGTTCGCGCCATCGTCTGCGTTTATCTCCACAATCGCCTACACCGTGGGCGCTGTGATCAACGCAGATCTTTGCGAGGCTAACCGAGTAATCGAGTTGGATGCCGACGGAAACGTCAGCTCCGACGACTACTGCCATGCATGGATGGACGAGGGCCCATACGGAGCCGGAACCAACGCATACATGGTACAGTCCTGGGTCCGTGAGGACAGGCTCGTACTAGTTCCAAACTGGATCTACTGGGAGAGTGGCGACTACAACATCAACCGCCACACAGTCTCCATAGTCACTGAGGCATCGACGAGGCTACTGGCCTTCACCGATGGCGAGGTCGACTTCGGCAGCGTCAACATCGAGGACCTGATCAACTTCTGCTATATCGACGAAAACGGAAACGGCGCACTAGACTCCGGAGAGGACGCTGCACTAGACGACAAGCCAAACGTAGCCAGCAAGGATGGATACATCTGCTCCTACAGGGAGACCTTCACAACGACCCTAGCCGCCTTCAACCTGCACCCGCAGGCCCTAGACGCTGGAGAGGATACATCCAACACTGACGCTAACTCGTCACTCGTGCTGAACCACGACTCCGACGGAGACGGAACCATGGACATGAACGTCATGGAGACGGCTGCACTTCGTGAGGCAGTCTCGTACGCTTTCGACTACGAGACTCACCGAAGGGAGACCTACGACAACTCGTTGGCTCCTCAGTACGGACCTATCCCAACCGGTTTCCTGTACGCTGATACTCAGACTGAGACATTCACGTACGATCTGGCCAATGCAGAGGCAATCCTGGAGAATGCAGGATTCATCCGCCAGTACGACTGCGCTTCGCTATCCGTTAGCGGCGCAGCTACCGTGGTCGCTGAAGCCGACAGAACCGGCGACGAGTGCCGCCTACCGAACATCCTGCGCATCATGGCCAACGAGGGCAACGACTACCGAATTGCCATGGCAGGACAGATCGCAGAGGCGCTGGGAACCATCGGTGTCGCCACCGCTGGTGACGCAAAGCCATGGGCAGAGTACCTGACCATGTACTACACCAGCACTTGGGATATCCGCTTCAGCGGATGGGCTCCTGACTACCTAGACCCTGACAACTACTGGTCACCGTTCGCGGGCGGCCACTCCATCGGCGGAGACGCATATGGGACAGGATACGAGAACTCGGCAGTCAATGACGCTCTCGTAATAGGAAGGACCTCTCAGGACGACGCCACGCGTGAGCAGGCGTACGTGGATGCCTTCGCTGCATGGACCGCTGATCCAAACATGATCATCATCGGCCAATACAACGGAATCGGCGTCAAGCACGACGACATCTGCAGCCCACCATACGCAGCTATCGGGTCGGCCCACTGGTTCGACTACGACAAGCTGCCAATGGTCGACGGCGCACTTGTCGGCTCCTGCTAGGCAACCCTAGTTAGAGAAACGTAAGGCCGGCGGCGGGCCCTCAGGGGCCTGCCGTCGAGCCGAAACAAATCAATTTCAGAACAAAGACTTGAAACCGGCCTGCGGCAACTGTCATAGGTCTGTGTCCTGGCCGGACAGAGGGAGTGAAGATGAAGCTGCACGAGTTCGTCGTCCGCCGATTGTTGTTGCTAATCCCAGTGATAATTGGGGTGGTGGTATTCACATTCGCAATAGCCCATCTGATTCCTGCAGACCCTGCGGCCGCGCAATGCGGAGACAAGTGCGGCATCGTAGTGGACTACACGGATGAGGGAGAACCAATCTCGGCATATGAGGCGAATCGAGAGAGACTTGGGATGAACCAGCCAGTCAGCGTTCAGTTCGAGAAGTACATCACTCGGCTATTGGACGGAGACTGGGGTGAATCGATAACATACCACAGGCCGGTATTAGACGTCGTCAAGGATGCTGCTCCGATAACCCTGGAGATGTCGTTCATGGCACTGATGATCGCCTATCCAGTTGGGATAACACTGGGGATACTCAGCGCCGTCAGGCAGGACCAGATGTTCGACCACGTTATGAGATTCTTCGGCATCGCTTTCGTCAGCCTGCCGATTTTCTGGTTTGCAATGATGCTACAGCTATACTTCGCAACAGGCACCGAGAACGGTGGCATATGCGATCCCATCCTGGGGACTGACGGCGGGTGCTTCCCGATTTATGGCAGACACGACCCGAGCTTCACATATCCCGAAGACGGATTTGCCTGGTTCTATCCTGTCGGAGGCACCGGATTCCACTTGGTGGATAGCTGGTTTGTGACTGACACTAAACTATCAACTCTCCCAGAGGAATTCGGTACGAGAGGCCTCCTCTTCAAGGACACGCTGATGCATCTGGCACTCCCTTGCATCGCACTTGGCGTTTCTTCAGCAGGTTCGCTGCTGAGGTACATGAGGGCAAGCCTGCTCGAGGTTCTGAATGAGGATTACGTACGGACCGCCCGTGCGAAGGGCCTCTCTGAATCTCGGGTGGTGCTAGTTCACGCATGCAGGAACGCTCTTGTCCCCATCGTAACAATACTGGGATTCTCCATTGGAGGGGCCATAGGAGGGGCAGTGTTGACCGAGACAATCTTCGCATTCAATGGGATGGGGAGGGTGGCTGTCGAGTCGATCAACTATCTGGACTTCACCGTGATCATGGGTGTGACGCTAATCACATCGATTATCTTCTTGCTTTCCAATCTGATCGTCGACATCACGTATGCCATTATTGACCCGAGGGTGAGGTTGGAATGAGTCGAGGGGATGGAAAGTCCGACCGGATAGACCCCATTACGGGGATCAAGGTCAGCGAAAATGACCAACAGGAATCAACCACCATCCAAACAGGTGCGTGGGAGAGGGGGAGGGAGGATCGCAAGGAGAGTCAGCGAAGGATTCTGCTCGCAATCATCCAGTCCGGTAGCGACTTGAGGCGAAGTTGGAAGATTTACCGGCGCTCCCTCCTAGCCATGTTGGGACTATTCATGGTAGTCTCCGTCACTCTGATTTCCGTATTCGCAGATCATATAGCGGTCGAGCATCCATACCGGAATCTCCAGGACACAGAGGATTTGTGGTCCATAGACTACGAGCCAAGGAGGCTGGCGCCATTCGATGAGGGATGCGATTGGCACGAGCAGAAGATCATCACGAACACCAGATCAGCATTATTCTCGGAAGAGGTTGTCGCTGAGTCAGATGATAAGGTCGGGGACGACAATAGGTACTATCGGAAAACACTCTCAGCGATCAAGATAATCAAGATTGAAGACTCCAAGGGCTATGATCTGAACTCATCTCTCCTCTACATTCACCCAGACAACTCGTCGATACTAGTCCTAACCCAGGAACTCTACGACAACTCCTCCTTGAATCTAGGAGTCTGGGTTACCTACGAATTCGACAATAGTGATATGCACCACTGGTGGCTTCCCGATGGCTATGATGTCTGCATCTTCGGAACGACAGACACGGGCCAGGATCTGTTCAGCAAGGTGCTTTACGGTTCCCGTGTCTCACTGAAGATCGGCTTCACAGTCGCAGTCCTAACCGTTACTATCGGGACAATAGTTGGGAGTATTAGCGGATACTATGGAGGCAGGACAGACGAGGTGATAATGAGGATATGCGACATCTTCTTCGCCGTTCCAGGGCTTATTCTGGCCATGGCATTCGTAGCCGCAATGGGTTCTGTCACGAGCCTGACGATTCCTGTCTGGTTGGGCGTCATTCTTCCGATATTGTTGCTAGCATCGTTTTTCAGATCATATATCACAAACACCGTCTTCGACGACGTCAGGGTCCAGGAACTCAAATCTCGAACGATGAACATAGCGATTGGATACAGATATTGGCTTACCCTCCCAATACTCGTGATCATCCTCTACTTCCAATTATGGTCGTCTTTCTTCGAACAATTCGATAGCAGGGCATGGAGGATAATCGCCTCTCTCTCAATCATTATCGTGGTCGGGGTGATTACATTCGCAGATAGGAAGTTCATCGAGGATTCCAAACTCGATGGCGCCACGAACAGGATCTCTAATTCCTTTGATTGGACAAACCCATGGCGTTACCTGACCATGAGGACGATTGTGGTCTCTGCCGCAATCGTCCTTCTATTCCGGTTCTCGGGAGCAGACGGGGGGGAAATCACCCTGATCAAGGATTTCGATAGACTTTGGAAGATTCAGGCCGCGCTGATTTTCACGGGATGGCCCGGCTATGCTAGGCTAATCCGGGGCCAGGTACTTTACGTGAAGGAGATGAACTTCGTTGAGGCCGCCAGGAGCGTCGGAGCCCCCTCTGGGAGGATAATGTTCCGACACATACTGCCAAACGCATGGGCACCCCTCCTTGTCGCATTCACTCTCGATATCGGGGGGACGATCCTTTCCGCATCAGGGCTCTCGTTCATCGGACTCGGTGCAAAGTCGGGGACGGCCGAGTGGGGCATCCTCGTATCCGAGAGCCGCCGCTACTTCCTCAACGACCCTCACTTGATGCTCTATCCGGGGCTGGCTATCGCCGTCACCGTCCTTGGATTCAATCTCCTCGGCGATGGAATAAGGGACGTAGTGGACCCAAAGAACAGGAGGTGATGGGATGTCTGAGAAATTGCTGGAGATTAGCGGCTTGAGAGTTCATTTCGATACACTCGACGGGCAAGTGGAGGCACTCAACTCTGTTGACTTGGAGGTGAATAAGGGTCAGATAATGGGATTAGTCGGGGAGTCTGGATGCGGCAAATCAGTCACTTCTCTTGTCACGATAGGTCTTGCCACCTGCGAGGTCGACGAGGGGAGCGTCAAGTACGAGGGCGAAGAACTCCTGTTCAGAGACCCGGAATCAATCAACAAGATCAAGGAAATCTCTGGCTACATAGTCGTGGCATCGGTCTTGCTCTCCATATTCGGAGGATTCTGGACTATCCTCATCGATCCGATACAAGGCAGGAACATTCTACTCGGGTTCGGACTAGTTTCTTCCGTTTCTTGGGGGGTCGGCTTCTTCTTCGCACATGAATCACGTGCCCATGAGAAATTCATGCGTTGGGTCCGAGGCAACGAGATTAGCATGATTTTCCAGGAGCCGATGACTGCATTGAACCCACTCTATTCCGTGGAAAAGCAGATTTCCGAGGTGATGCGTGAGCACGACAGACTCGTGGACCCGGAGACTCCTACAATCAATCGAATCGGCGAGGCGATTATCAGCCCATTCTCACTAATCTACAGGACATTGGTGGCCAAGCCACAGTCCTCAGCTGCTTTCCTCTCCATCATGGCTTTCGTGACCCTTGCGCACCGATGGGAATTCGCCGACGAGGCCCAATCTTGGACATGGGCCCTCCTGCTGGCAGTCCCACTGTTGTACTCCGTCTCGAGCATCTGGAAGGTAAAGTCACTATTTACGGATGAAATGACGCTTGAAGAGAGGGTGTCAATGGAGACGGGCTTCTCAGGGTCCGGTTTCTCCATGGATAGTATAGATCCAAGCACAGGGACGGTTTTCTCAGAGTACAGGCATTTGGATGCTGAGATAACTGGTTATGAAATGTGGCTGAGGAGTCAGAATCCGTACGTCTGGCTCTCCCTCCATCGATTCGGAGTTTCCCTACAAGGACTCCCTGCCGCACTAGCCGTCACCATAGTGGTCTTCCTAATGCTGTGGATGCCTTTTTCTTCCTTGATGGGCATGGTCGTTATCTCATCCCTTCTGGCGTTGCCTGTAATTGTCTGGCTCGACTTCCTAAGGCTCGATCCAGCCCATTCTAGACAGGTCCAAGAGATTCTGGAGGATGTGAGGATACCCAATCCGGAGGCGGTAGTGAAGATGTACCCTCACGAGCTCTCGGGAGGGATGCGTCAGAGAGTAATGATCGGGATGATGATGTCCTGCGAGCCAAAGCTACTGATAGCAGACGAGCCTACCACGGCCCTCGATGTAACGATTCAGGCCCAGATACTCAAACTGATGATGGACCTTCGAGATGATAAGGGCACATCCATCCTACTAATCACCCATGATCTCGGGGTAATCGCAGAGATGTGCGACGACGTTACGGTGATGTACGCCGGTAGGGTTGTCGAGAGAGCCCCGGTGAAAGAGCTATTTGCCAATCCATTGCATGCATACACCAGGGGATTGATGGCTTGCACCCCAAACATCGCATCAACCAGGAAATCGATTCTGCCAGCAATTCCTGGACAAGTCGCGAACCCTTCCGACTTCGTCAGAGGGTGCCGGTTCTGTCAGAGGATGGAGAGGTATGGGGACACACTCATCACCCGTCCCCAGATGATCGAGTCAAGCCCAGGCCACTGGGTTGAGGCATGTCCGATTTGCTTGGATGAGTCAGAGGACAAGTGGGAGTGAGAAAATGGCCGAAGAACCACTAATAGAAATCGAAAACCTGCGGAAGTGGTTTCCCATCAAAGGGGGCTTCCTCTCCCAAACTAAGAAGTTCGTCAGGGCCGTTGACGGAGTCAGCCTGCAGATACAACGAGGCGAGACCCTGGGAATCGTGGGGGAGTCAGGATGCGGCAAGACTACACTGGGCAGGGTTCTCATGGGGCTAATACCGATTACAGATGGCTCGGTTCGCTATTCCGGAGAGGATATCAGGAAGATACCTAACAAGGAAATCAGAAGGAAGATGCAGATCGTTTTCCAAGACCCCGGGGGTTCGATGAACCCTCGGATGGCAGTTCGCTCGATCGTTGGTGAGCCCCTCCTGGTGAATGGGCTCATGGATGGTGTCGAATTGACACAGAGGGTCGTCGAACTTCTGGATTCAGTCGGCCTAAAGAGCGAGCACATGACCAGATATCCTCACGAGTTCTCAGGCGGGCAGAAACAAAGGATAGCACTGGCACGCGCCCTTTCACTTGACCCCGAGTTCATTTTGCTCGACGAGCCGACCAGCGCATTGGACGTCTCGGTACAGGCACAGGTGCTCAACCTACTCGAGGGCATCCAGAAGAGCAGAGACCTCACTTTCGTCTTCATTTCTCACGACTTGGCTGTAGTTAGGCACATTTCCGATAGGGTCGCGGTGATGTATCTTGGCAAGATTGTTGAGTTGGCAGATGCTGATGAGATCTATAGAAATCCAAGGCATGCCTACACCAAGGTCCTGATATCCGCAATACCCAATCCAGACCCCAGTTCCAGGAGGGATAAGGCACCAGTTGAGGGGGACGTCCCTTCTCCCGTGGACCCCCCTCCGGGATGTGCTTTCGGGCATCGCATGCATCATCCTGAATGGGAGAAGAGCATAACGATGAACCTCTCAATGAGGGAGGTCTCTCCTGGTCATTGGGTGCAGCCATGCCCATGTTGCACAGATTACTCCCTAGGAAATTCCGACGATGATGAGCCCGAACCGAAGCAGACCAGGGGAGACTCAGAAGAATACAGTAAACCGCCATCATGGGCGCGAGGGGAATGAATGGCCGAGAGCATAGGCGACTCCGATGACAGAGAAAGGCCACCATTCTTCGATAGTAGACAGGAGGCAGAATCATCTTTCTGGAGACTCAAGAGGGCCTCGGACGAATGGCGAGAGAACCGACTGAAGAGAGTGATGGCTCAGGAGGAAGAAGGTCTGGCCAGCACCCTGGGGAGGGTCATCTATATTTCCACATGCATTCTTTTCGATGGATTGATACTCTCTGAGATACCAGTAAGGATGGGGAGGACATCATTCTCATGGTTTGTCTACATCCTCATTCTCGTAATGGCGATCAGGTTACAGCGCCGCCTCTATGCTGAATGGTTCGCAGTTGATATCAGCCAGATTGACTTTAATCGCCCTTGATGGGAAACAACTCCGAATCTACCCTCTCGAACCTCCTGAACGAGGGCACGATTAGACCTGCCATAGTGGTGAGGACCATGATGGAGACTGCAACTGCAAATGTGGTGAGGACATTAGTTTCCTCAATCATCCAACCGCCCATTAGAGGGGCAAGCGGGATGAAAACCAAGGAACCAATCGCGTCAAGCGAGTTCACTCTCCCCCTTAGGTGCCGGTCGACGCTATCTGACATAGTGGTCCGCCAGATTACTCCCAGAGTACCACCGAGAACTCCTTCCAGAAGTACGAAGACAAGTATCAAAATGAATGGGATCGGCATTGCCCACATCAGCATGCACCATGCTATTCCCCCGATTAGGACATAGAAAACCAACCCTCTGATTTCTTTTGAGACTGGTCTGATGCCACCAATGACGGACCCCACCATCGCACCAGCTGCTCCAACTGCTCCGAAGACCCCGAACTCCTTGGCGCCAAGTCCATTGTTCTCTATGATGAATGGGATCCCAATCTCGATAGCGGAGTCTCCAATATGCCAAATCATGAACATCGCAATCCCCGCGAAAAGCCACGGTTGGGTCTTAACGAAGGACCACGCCTCAGCGACCTCTTCTCGGAGATTTCCGTTTTCTTCCCTCTCAACTGGTATCTCCGAGATTGTCCAGAGGACCAATCCACTGAAGGCGAAAGTCAGAACATCCAGAATTAGGCATACTTCAATCCCCCATGTACCGACCGAGAAGCCCCCAATAAGTGGCCCAAGCATCCATGCCCCTGTCATGGCTACGCCCCTGATCGCATTGGCTTGGGGTAGCAGTTCCTCCTCAACCAGATCGGGGACTAGGGCCCCAATAGCTGGAATTGAGAATGCCCCTGCTCCACCAGTGAAAAATGCAACAACAAGTAGGGTTTTGATTTCTCCAAAACCCATTGCCAGAGCGATTACAGCAATCGTGACCATTAATGCCTGGGCAAAGTCCGCCATCAGAGCTACCGTTCTCCTTGGCATTCGATCAACTACCATCCCGCCAAAGAGGAGCAGAGGGAGGTGGCCAAGAAAATACGACGTGAAAATCAATCCGTATTCCTTGGGGCCTCCGATTTGTGCCACCGTCCACCCCATTCCAATGAAGAAAATTGCAGACCCAACCATGTTGACACCATTGCCAATGACTAGTCTCCTGAATTCAGGTATCCCCCATGCCTCCGACATGCTCATGGATTGGCATCCGCGCCTTTCCCTTTTCAATGGCATTTGTCCATGATGAGGTAGAACGGACGTTAATGCGATTGTTCAATTGAACCAAAAGAAACAACTTTTACGGCTAAAAATATACAAATATTGATTATTTATCTAAATAATAAGTCAAATGTATACAAATATTAGATATTTTAATTATAATATTCATATTCCATCTAAAATAATGCTCAATCGTTCAGACTATATACTGCCTTATCCCGGCGGAGGGGTATGGTAACTAAGTCGAAATTAGAATACATCTGGCTAGATGGATTCGAACCAACCCAGAGTATGAGAAGTAAGACAATGATTGAAACTGATTTCTCCGGGGAACTAGAAGATTGCAAGATGTGGTCGTTCGATGGAAGTTCGACAAAGCAAGCTGAGGGGGGGGCATCAGACTGCCTCCTGAAGCCAGTTGCAATTTACCCAGATCCAGACAGATTGAACGGATATCTGGTAATGTGTGAGGTGTATAATGCCGATAGCACACCCCATCCAACAAACGGGCGTGCGACGATTGAGGAGGACGACGATGACTTCTGGTTCGGCTACGAACAGGAATACTTCCTTTGGGATCCTGAAACTAATCTCCCATTGGGTTTCCCCAATGATGCCACGGGGCAGGGTCAGTTCTACTGCTCCGTCGGGGCAGAGAATGCATACGGAAGAGAGGTAGTCGAAGCACATCTAGACATGTGCCTGGAGGCTGGAATAAATGTCGAAGGAATAAATGCAGAAGTAGCCGTAGGCCAGTGGGAGTTCCAAATCTTTGCTAAGGGTGCAAAAAACGCCGGAGACGAGGTCTGGGTCGCTAGGTACCTTGCAGAGAGGAACGCAGAGAAGTATGGTCTCACAATTGAATGGCATCCAAAACCATTGGGGGCAACTGATTGGAATGGATCGGGAATGCACGTAAACTTCTCAGACACCACCCTAAGGACTTGTGGCGATGAGAAGGTCTTCTCCCGGGTTTGTGAGGGGTTCGGCAGGAATATCAAGAAGCACATGGATGTTTACGGGGCTTACAACGATCAGAGACTCACTGGATTGCATGAGACCCAATCAATCCACGAATTCTCGTATGGCGTTTCCGATAGGGGGGCATCTATTAGAATTCCAATTGGAACAGTGGAAGACGGGTGGTGTGGGCGCCTCGAAGACAGAAGGCCATCATCTAATGGCGACCCATACAAAATTGGGGCTGTAGTAATTAGTACAACCAAGTCTGCTTACTTAGGAACAGAAGTAGGCGCTGATGCTGAATCAGTGAGTATGGCTACTGCCTGAGAATCATTATCCCATCTCAAGACTGGTTTAGTAGTTGCCACACCAGTGCGAATGCCGGAGAAAAAGCCTCCCTTTCCTCCAATAGCATTTGGTCCACGCTTTCACCAGAGAACCATCTGACCTCGGAGATTTCTTCCACCATCAGGATTCCTTTCTGGTCCCAGCAATTGAAACCACTTCATCCGCGCATCCCCATGACAGAGTCACGCCTGCACCACCGTGGCCATAGTTGTGAATCACCCTGGTGCCGTCAATTTCCTCCTCTTCCAGGCGGACTTCGGACCTAGAGGGCCTCAGGCCTACAGTCCCTCCGACGATCTTGCTTCTATCCAAGTCGGGCCAGATCGCTTCGACCTTGCTTAGAATCAGATCATTGTCCTCATCCCTGATTTCTAGCCCCCAGTCGCCGACCTGGGCCGTACCTCCGAGTACTGTGACATTTGTCCTAGGGATTGTGTATGTCAGAGTCTCCGGCTGTTGATCAAAATGGCCAACTCCGGGATCCTGCTCGATGAAGATGATTTGACCCCTCGCTGGCTTGACTTCTTCGTCTTTACAGAGCTCTATTGCTCCTAGGCCAACGCAATTCACGACGATATCACCCTCCAAGTCTTGCAGTCTTTCTACAAACCTCTTCTCGAATGTACCTCCAAGTTCTTCGAACCTATCCTTGAGCCATGGCATATACAACTGCATGTCGATTACCGGTGCCCTGAATTCCCAACCGAACACATAACCATCGGGAATCTCACTATCCTCAAGAATTCTGAATGCGGCTATTTCATCATTCCAGGGGGGAAGGTCAACAACGTTCCTAAGGTACTCTCGCCCGTCTATCATCCTCACTCCTGCTTCTGGTGCACTATCGCAAAGGGCCTCGAGAACATCGTAAGTCACGATGCCCCAGGTGTCCGCCCTCTCTGCAGGCTTCACTAGAAATGGGTACCAAATTGCTGCAGCGACATCAGATACTGTCTCTGGGCTGAACTTGTCCGAAACGATGTGTGCGTCATGACCTCTCTCCAGGAGTCTAATCCCTGAAGACAGTCCGGATACCCCTGCCCCTACTATTGTAAAGCGCATGTTCGGATACACGTCTGGCTTATGATTAAACTCTAGCAAACGACTCCAATTTTCGTCCGTCAATTTCTTGAGTTAGACCCCCCTTCCGATGGTATGCCCAAGGTCAGGCGACCGAAGAAGGGATGGGCCGCCCCGAAGACTCGTAGGCCAAGACCAGGGAGGTCCAGCGACCCAAAGAAAAGGAGGCTTCCTAGGTGTCCGTCCTGCGGGCAATGGAGCATGAAGAGGGACGAATCCAGAAGTGAGACCTTCTGTACCTCATGTGGAGTAATAGGTTAATGGCAAACCCCAATATCGAAACCCCCTTCCATGTAACGCCACAGTGATGAGGAACCGCACCGGGTGCTCCGGGCACCGCGAGTGATGGGCGATCTGAGTGGCACCGGGTGAGGCAATGGAAGACCAGAGGGTGTACATAGACGAGATTGGGCGAATGTACCGAATCAAGGCAACAGTCCCCCTCAGTGAACCCCCAAACAACCTCAGAATTGCAAGAACTAGCAAGCCATGGGCGACTTATCGCAGAATGCTTGGTACGGTAATTCCAGCCTTCTTCCTGATGTACGTACTCCTATTCCTTGTAATTGGTTTGGCCCTCCTTGAACCCGGAATTGTACTCATCTCCGGCCTCTGCAGCGCTCCCCTTATCTTCTTCATCCTGAGCCTGCATAAACCACGACTCGTCCACGTACAACTTGCCGTTCCTGATGAAATGGGATCCGAAGCCCATGCCATATCTCCCGGTGTTTCTCTGAGGACTCCGATGCGGACAAAGTTCTCACGATTCCTAGTCAAGGACGACTCAATATTGGACGTCCCCCCGAATAGGCAGCTGTGGGGGATTTTCTCAGCTGTAATTCTAGTGGGGGCCTCGCTAAGCGCAATGCTATTTTCGGAAGTTGAGTCCTTGGAAGTAATCGCCGTGCTGGCTTTCATCCTGATAGGGATACCAATTTGGTTCATCGGGTTCTCCCTACCGGTTCTAGCATGGTGGGGGACTTCGAACAAGCTGCTAGGACTCCCAACTAGGAGGAGGGATGCAGAGGCATGGCTAATGGCGGGGATGGCTTCCGCATTTCCAGCCTTCATCTTCAACTCACTAATCGCGCCCGAGATTATTCCGTTCGATTCCGTTTACTGGACCGAGTTCTCACTTCTGGCAGTAGGGGCTCCGTTCTGCGAGGAGATTTTCAAAGCGATGGCAGTTGCCCTTTTCCTGCCTTACATCAAAGGTCCTAAACACGGTTTCCAAGTTGGATTCACAGTAGGTCTGGGATTCGCATTGATTGAGAACTTTCAGTACATTGGCATCTCCCTGCTTGGAGGGCCTGTCGGATTGAGCTTCACAATCTTGGTCAGAGGAATAGGCTCAATCCCCGGACATGCAGTATGGACGGCAATTTCTGGAACTGCCATTGGTTGGATGGCCACCGACAAGAAACTCAAGGCAAAACTCTCGTGGAAGGCCCGTTCGATGGCAATTTCTGCAATTGACATCGCAGAGGGAATCGGTATCGATACTGACGGAGATGGCGACCTCTCAGGTTTCGATGGGTCACGGCCTACTTTGGAGGAGGCAGTGAACCAAGCATCCAAAGAAATCGACGAAACCAAGCCATGGATGATCCTTGGCCAGGAAAAAGATGGGGCCAATGTACCCGACTCGAAACTAGGGGTGGAAGCCTTCTCTCTAACTTATGAGAAGAATACCATTGCTCAAAATCATCCGGGCATTCATACTCCCCGGGGGGTCGCACCAGCACTGGCACTATCGATAGCAGGGCACTCATTCTGGAATGGCAGTTCTTTCCTGTCTTTCTCTGCAGCCGAGTCACTTGGGATGGGGGAGGTGGGGTCCACTTTGGCAGCCTTCTCGTGGATAATCTTCCTGATTTGCTCTGTCCTGTTAGTCACCAGGGGCGTAATTAGAGGGGTAAACTCTCTCGAGTAGGATTACTACTGAAATTTCACTCTCACTCCGAACTATTCCGAATATTTCATGACCGCAGTTGATAACGACAACTTGTCAATATGGTGGAACTTGGGGACGATTTGATAATCTCGCTCGCACTGGTTTCGGGCCTATTGCTAATTTCCATGACCAAAGATCTCCTAGACAGTGGCGGACTATTGGCAGCACTGGTAGTGGGCCTGACAATCTCTCTTCTAGGGCATTGGACCTGGCTCGTGGTCCTAATGACATTCCTAATTGTCGGCTCCCTAGCCACCAAATGGAGATTTGAGGAGAAGGCAAGGATATCGGCCGAGGAAGCCAACGACGGAGTCAGAGGGTGGAAGAATGTCTTGGCAAACGGTGGCATGGCCAGCATTGTCGCCATTGGACATTTCTTCGTCGGCGGCCACGAATGGTCATACTTCCTTCTCTGCGCAGCGGTTTCTGTTGCAGCTTCTGATACTCTTGCCTCGGAAATTGGCAGCCTAGATCCTAGGACGCGAATCATCACAACATTGGAGGCCGTTCCAGCAGGAACGAACGGGGGAATGTCCCCTACTGGTACGCTTGCTGCATTTTACGGAGCATTACTTATCGCCGTAGTATCCTCTATTCTGGGTGCGATTAACGGAGATCGAATCCCCCTTGCAATTTTCTTCCCGGCAGTGATATTGTTTGGCTGGCTAGGATGTCAAGTTGACTCGATCCTGGGGGCCCTTCTTGAGAATCGAGGATTCCTGGGAAAGCATAGTGTTAACTTCATTTCCACACTTTCTGGATCCATAATGGCACTATTTGTAGCAACGAGGCTTTTGTAAAACGGAGACGAAGGATTGAACATTCAGTTTGGGGCAGAACATAATGATGGAAAGGATGCATTCGGGACAGGTGCCACTACTAGCCTCCATAGTTCTAGTGCTAACTCTTGTGGCATCATCCCCCGGAATCGCCCAGAACCAAACAGCCTACGAGGGACCCGGACTAGACTTTGAATATCCCGAACACCACATGTTGTTCCTCAAGGGCGTAGAGGAAAACCACTTTCTGGACAGAAACTGGACCACAGTCACTGGCCTCCCATCAGGAAGCGCGACATTTTCCAAGACCAGCTCATTCACACTTCCCACCATAGTGGATGCCTTTTCGTCCCCTACCCAAGAGCCATTCAACTTCGAAGGTAACATTTCCATCAGGCTGTTCGCCTCCCTTGAGTCGGCTAGCAACATCTGCTCTATGTCGGATCTTCCAGTGGGTGGCCCATTAGGTTCTGAGACTCAATTCTCCGTCTCCCTAACTATGGGTGGAATATCAGCTCTTTCTAATGCCTATACGGATCCTATCGTAATGGATAAGGATCGGACCGATCCACACATCTTCGAGGTCAGAGCAGACAATGTTAACATCTCGATGAATTCAGGCGAGGAAATACGATTATCCATCCAGGTTAGGCACGAATGTGCAGTCTCCGGCACCCTATGGTGGGGTACGTACGATGCCAGAACAGGAGTAGTTTTCGACGGGCACATTGTCGAGACTGAGTTGGATGTAATTGTTGACCAGAATCGTATGGCGAGAATTGAATTCACACCTTTCTCACCATGGGGTGCAACCGATTTCTCTGCCCAGTCAATTGAGCTCGTTGGTCCGATGCCATGGTCGGAAATGAGGCATGGCAAGCACTACGAAGATACTTGGGTTGACCACTTCGAGCTTCCAGATGGATTTTCCAAGGGCGAGGGGAACAGAACAGTTCTCAATTGGATAACCGACCAGCCCCTAGCTCCGGGCGATTATATGCTTGACGCGTGCTTGGTGCTTTCCGATCAAGATCCGGGCGAGACCTGTCATTCGTGGGTGCTCTTGAGATTCAGTGTTCCTGCCGACGAACCCCCCGTTCTCGGTTCTGTAGCCGCAGCGGCATTCGTCTTCATTGGGATGTTTGCCTGGGTGGGTGCTTCAATGAGGGGGGGGCAACTCCCATTGCCTGCCTACGGTGCGATTTTACTCCTTGCCTTGGCATCATCCGTTACTGCACTCAGCCTCCCAGATATCGACTCAGAGAACTATAGGGAAGGGGGGGCAGCGCCAAATTTCATCCTCCTTTCCCATAATCCAGATTCCGGAGCCGGATCCCTTTCGGACCTATTGGAAGACTCAGACGTGGCTGTGATAGGGCTGTTCACTCCTGGTTCGCCCAACGCCAAGAGACAGATGGTTGACTTTGAGTCAGCCGAGACGGTTCTGGCTATTGACGGTCTTTCTGCCTCCTTCGCACAGATAGCTACTGGAGAGGATGTTAAGGCATACAATTTGGATGATTTCTCGGAGGAGATTAATGGCTCTTGGCCCTTGCTACTTGATGATGGAACAGTTGGACAATCTCTTCCAAGCGGACCGACTGATTCGGTTTTTGTCATTGACTCAGCCGGATTCATCGCCTCATGGTCTCCTGGTTCGATGTCTCCTTCAGATATCCAATCTGCTTCCGAAGATGCTTCATTCGGCTCTGGCAAGTCGCCTATGGGGTTACTCTCAATGGCCGCAGGCCTTTCCCTTCTGCCTCTGCTAGTTCTATCCATGCCTAGTGAGAGGAATTACGAGGCACCTGAAGATGCACTGATTCCCGGCGTTGGGATTTTCATGACCATGTGGGCCTCATCCTTTGGATTCCTGGTGTGGGCAGCTCCAATCGCAATCCTCTCATCATTGGGCTTGGGAGCCTATTGGATCACCCTCGAGATATTATTGTCAATCATTCTGGTTTACCATGGTGTTTCGATGCTGACTAAGGGCAGGGTTTTCGAAATCGAGCACCTGTCTCGTCTGCTTCACTCTAGGATGAGTCAGAAATACAAGGACTGGAGGGGGTACAAGAGATTCTCCGAAGACGTCTATCTCGGACTATGGCTTGCTTGGATTTCTTGGCTCATCGACCCCTCCATGATCGCACAAGGAGTGGGCTCGATGGCTCGATCAGGCCTAATTGGAGTATCTCTTTCCCCATTGATGCTGATAGGCTTTGGAGTCTCGGCAGGTTTGGTGGTCGCAATATTGAGATCAATACCCCTATTGCTTGGGAAGTACGCTGCGATTATCGGTTTGCTCAGTGTCGGCGTACGTCCGAGAGCTTGGGGCGTATCTATTGCAATAATGGGGTTATGGACGCTTATGAGCGTCTCAATGGGTCCCTTTGCGTCTACATTCTGACATATCCTCCGACCGAGAGCATCATAAGAGGGAAACCGTTCTCTGAACCACCCTTGGGGGTATAGTATAACCTGGTAGTACCGCGGGCTCCAGTTGCACGGGAATGACGACGAGGAGGTATTCTGATGGCTTTGATGACCAACTGGAGCACCGACCCGTCGCAAACCGAGAGCGTGCGCGAGCCGGGTGCACGCTAAGCGGAAGAAACCCGCTGATCTGGGTTCAAATCCCAGTGCCCCCACCACTTTACTGTCCCTGCGAAGCGTATCCCCGGCACTCCAATTTCGGTTGGATTGAAGACATACGCATGTTCGCATGGAGTCGATGAACAGGTCCCCGATTGCCTTGGCTCTGGTTGCCTTGCTGATATCTCCCCTTTCTGGAAGCATCGCTGCATCGAGTTCGGGGGCCACCGTTGAAACAAATTACCTAACAGGCCCACAGTTAATTGGCCACGGACAAAGTACTGAAGTCCCGGAGCAGGGCGAAATATGGTGGGATCCCAATGTAAAATGGTGGGATGTTTCGACCCTTGACCAAGACAGGGATGGCGTCCACGACTCAATTCAGACCGCCTCCGGGCCGGTAAACATCGGGCTCTCATTTTCTCGTGAATTCTCCGGCGAAGATAGGAAGACGCTGGAATCAATGGGGTTCGACATCCATCTTGAGTTGCCCATAGTTGATGCTGTTCTCCTCGGCGATGTTGACTCTTCTCAGATCCCTGTGCTCGCAGGAATAGACGGGGTGGCAATGGTCGAGAGGTACGGCTCGGTTACATTCTATGGGGATGTGCAGACCCCTGCCGTGAAGGCCAGCAACTCCTCCGATTACCCCATTGGAGCATGGGACCTCGGACTATCGGGCAAGGGAATTAATATCGCAATGGTCGATACTGGCGTGGATAACGAGCACCCCGGTCTGGAAGGGAAGTTTGTGTCTGGATACGATGCTGTCTGCTATTTGCACAGCGATCCCCAATGTGTCCTTGCCGGTGGACGGGCGGAGGACGGCTCCTTCGATCCGGACGATGGGAATCAACATGGCACAGCGTGCATGGGTATGGCTAGTGCAACTGGGCTGGAGGCTGATGGGACGCAATCTTCCTTCTATGGCTCCGCGCCAGATGCAGGTCTAGTGGATGTTCGGATAGGTACTGATGTTGGGGCGGGCCCCTTCGAGAACTACTTGCTTGAACAGGAGGCCTATGAGTCCGCTATGAACGGCCTCCAGTGGATCATTGACCACAAGGATGACGCATGGCCTGGTGTCGACGAGGAGAGCCACGGGATCGACATCATCTCTCTTTCATGGGGGATCACCAGTCACGAAGGCGGGGGCTCTGACGGATCAGACATGCATAGCCGAATATTGGATGAGGCAATGGAGGCAGGTATCGTGGTGTCCAACGCTGCTGGTAACGATGGCGAGGAAAATGACGGCCTTTCCGGGATGAGCTCTTCTTCTCTCTCCATTACCGTTGCTGCGACAGATGACAAGAATACAGTCGACCGGGCAGATGACGAGATCGCCGGCTACTCTTCCAGAGGCCCTAGGAAGGACAATGGTGACGGGAACCCGGTCAATGAACTGATTCCTGAGATTAGTGCGCCTGGGTCCAACATCATCCAGGCGGAGGGTTGCGTCAGCAGTGGTACTTGCAACAATTTCATCGGGGGAGATGCATCCCAGAATACCTACACTGGAAGGGGAAGCGGAACCTCATACGCCACCCCTTCTGTGAGCGGAGTGATTGCTTTGGTTTTGGAAGCCAACTCTAACCTGGCACCACTACAGGTCAAGGAGATTCTGAAGCATACCTCAGAGCTTAGGGGCGAGCCAAGTGCACCTGAAGTAGACCCATACTGGAACCGAGAATTCGGATATGGGATGGTAGATGCATTGGCAGCCGTCGAACTCGCAATCTTCCTCCATGGATCCGGGCAATCTCAGTCAATTAATCCGGAACTACAGAACCACGGACTTAACTTCACTCAGGACGAGATAATCAACATTACAGGGCATGCTTGGGGACAATCTGGGTCAATCGAAAGCGTCGAATTCAGAATTGGTGAAGGAATCTGGCAAGAGGCAACATACTCGGAAACAATAGGGGAAATCGGAGCGCTGACACCGTTCCTTTGGCATGTTCTTCTAGATCCGGATAAACTATCAAGTGGTAATCACACTATAGAAGTCCATGCTGTTTCTGGAGGCTTCCACTCCCTGCCAGTATTCTACGAAGTTGCAGGATCTGGCTCAGATTCATCAGCCAATGGCATACCATCTTCGGTGATTGGCCTTGTCGCACTAGTCGCTCTAGCCTGGGTCGGATCACTGGTCCTTATTAGATTCCGGTCGGATGAACAGATTGAGGGAATGATGACTTCTTTCATGAGTCGTAAGAAACAAGTTATCGACGCTGAGATAATCGAATAATAAGACTCTGAATTGGAAATCGGAGCATCCCGAGCCGCCTTGTTAAAATCCTAGAACAGAAGTCCGCGGGTCATGGTGAGATTCTCCGACCGTTCGAACAGCATTCGTCCAACGGGCGTAAGGCGTATGTTCGACATGGCAGGTGACGATGCGGTGCAATTCGGCCTGGGAGAACCAGACTTCCAACCCCCCGACATAGCTATCGAAGCTTTCACCAATGCAATGAGGGATGGCAGGAACAAGTACACAACTACCGCGGGACTTCCAGAACTACGTGAAAAAATTGCAGAAATGTGGCATCATCGAATCCCCACTCTGGATGGATCCAATGTCTGCATTACAATGAGTGGGACTAATGCTTTGCTTGACATATTCCTAGCAATTGTAAATCCTGGTGATAAGGTGATGATCCCGGAGCCATACTTCCCCCTCTATCCTCCTGATGTGGTTATCTGCGGAGGGGAGCCATCCTTCTATCCATGCAAATTCGAGAATGGCTTCGTTCCGTCCATCTCGGATCTTCAGGATATCGTGGATGAGAAAACGGTCGCAATACTATACAACTTCCCAAGCAACCCAACCGGAGGAAATGTGAATGAGGAGCAAAGGGACGAACTGGTTGAATTCGCAAGGGAAAATGACCTGTGGCTGATTACAGATGAGGTTTACGACCGAATAGTGTACGACTCCCCCCATGTTTCCTTCCTAGGGGCTGGTTATGACAAACTGGTCATGGTCCAATCATTTTCCAAGACCTTTGCCATGACTGGGTGGAGGATCGGGTATCTACTCTCTCCCGATCCCGAATTTATGGTCGAGTTGACCAAGATGCAATACTACGTAACCGCCTGTTCCAACGATGCTATGCAGCACGCAGTACTAGAGGCATTAGAGAAATACCCAAATTACCCCGAAGAGATGTGCGCCGAGTTCCAGACTCGTCGAGACTTGATTTGCGAGAGGTTGAATTCCATGCCCGGGGTCTCGTGTCACACGCCAACCGGCGCATTCTACGTCTTCCCTAAGGTAGAGATTCCTGGAATGAATAGTGAGGAAATAGCCCTCAAGCTCCTTGAAGGTGGGGTACTTTGCTCCCCAGGGACTGCATTTGGTGATGCGGGTGAGGGCCATCTCAGATTCGCATACACAATTGGCAGGGAAGACATTTCCAAGGGTATGGACAGAGTGGAAAGAGTCCTGAGAGAGCTAAGGAGCTGATTGCGCCCTCACTCGGTGACTAGTCGTCCTTGAACAGATTGAAGGGCATGTCAATCATCTCGCTACCTTCAGTTTCACCGTCGTTTGCTTCATGAATCTCCTCTTCGGGGTTCATTATTTCTTCTTCCGCATCGGAATTGTGGGCATCACCTCCCTCGCCTAACTCCTTCGTCCTGAGGGACTCAAGTTTCTCCTCTTGTCCGAACATCCAATCAGGCATTGACTGAGAGCCACCTAGGACTGAAATCGTCGTGAAGGTGGCCATGGGTAGGACGGAAATCGCCACTATGAAATCTAGGATCGCAGTTTCAGGCATTTCCGCATCCGGAGCAATCATCTCGAGGACAATCTTCTCTAGTTGCATCTCATGCCATTGTTCGTAGTTCACGTTGAGAACATCGAGAGAGAAGAGAAGCACTAGTCTGGCGACAAGCCAATAGAGAAAGATTGGCAGAATCCAGGATAGTCTGGATACTCTCCAAACCACATTCCTGAACATCGCTGCTATTCCGACTAGGTGCCATGACACAAGAGGGTGAACTCTAACTGCTATCCATAGGGCAACCAGGTAACCTGCCATCCCTAGGTCGAAAGCCCTACTGGGCCTAACAACGGAATCAGGTATCCCTTCCATGATGACAAGTGGGACTGCTATTAGGATGACCTGCATAGGGACCGCAAGGAGTTGAAGCCCGCCATGTATTGCCATGAGGTCGAAACCATCGTCCTTATTCTTCGAGTGGACTAGTTTGGCCATCTTCCCATAGGGTGTTCCTTGCAGATGCAGTCTTGCCCTGTCCACCAACTCGGGATCCCCTGTTCTGGGACTCAATCTGAGAAAGGGCAAGACTCCTCCCTGATTGGCGACGAAGAAGGGCCTGAAGCCACCAAAAACAAGTGCCAATGCTATGGAGATACCGCCATAAGAAAGTCCGGCAGTCACAACCCAGTGAATCAACTCGGTCCGAACGCTTACTTGCGCTGCTTCATAGTCGACATGAATCAGATATGTAAGGGAGAAGAGGATGATAGGGGCCATTGTGATTTGTAAAACCACTAACAGAGCAAGGGACAACTGTTTGGCAACTTTTCCCCTCTCAACCATATCTACTACGGTCCTGCATCGCACCATAAGCACTTCATTCGAAGTAGACATGAAGAGACTCGTTAGAGTACAGAATCCGTTCCACCGGCTAATATCTCAATCGAACCACAGTCCCCAACCTTCTTACACGATTTAACTCCGCAATTTGGTGTCAATGAGTTCGATTCGTGCACTCCTCCTTTCTTCTCTGCTAATCGCGGTGAGCCTTTCCCATGTCGCAATTCAGACTCCCGAGACTCCTTCTAGGCAATCAGAGGTAGGCCCTAGGAACAACCCTGTCGACTTCGAAGTAACTGGAATTGAGCTTGGTAACTCAAGCTATTCGCCAAGGGTCTGGGACCAGCCCGACTCCAGCACCCTGGAGTACATGACCAAGGGCGAATCGATCCAAGTCAATGTCACATTCCGTCAAGTGGGAGTCGATCCCTCGCCGGTAACTGCAGACGCCAAACTAGAGATTTGGCACCCCATTGGGACAATTCTACAAGAATGGACATTCAATATCACACTGGCAGCTGGCCAGTCTATTCGGATGCCATTCGTATGGACGCCATCATTAGCCCACAGCACACTCAGCGACGATGGGTGGCTAACTGGTGGGGTTACGATTAGAGGTATTGTCGATGCGGGAATCGGAATCGACGGCGACGACTCAAATGACATCCTAGACAGGGACGTCCCCATCGCCTTCTGGTACGATCCAATGGAGAATGGTTTCTGCAACGACGAGGCCAATGAAGGAAAGTACTGCACCAACAACGCAGTTCCCTTCGGAGAACCGACATGGTTCGCCGCAGGATACACCGATGGCTACCAACCCGACACAAACAACTTTCCAACAGGCACATGGAGAATGGAGAACCTTTCCAGCGCCACCGGAGATTGGCATTGGAAGGTTTCTGGGGACAATGACAACTACGCTTCCAACCGTTACGACAGACTGAGATGGGCATGGCAACGATACAATTCGAACGACGGTTGCTCCGATCAGGTCTTCGATGAAAGCCATGGCCTCGGCTATGGCGAGCATGACCCGATTGTGTCCTCGATACACGGGGCAAACCTCTGTCTGGTCAAGGTGAATAGCCCACTCCTATACTCGATACAGATTGCAACTGACGCTTGGGGGACAATGGGCGCAGGTGACACTATCATGCTCGAGACCAACTCCGGGGCAGGGGGTGGCGTAGAGTATCTGAACTACTCTGCCAGAAACCTCTCCTCATCAGAGGGAGACTGGTCTAGACTAGTTTGGAATGCAACGGGAATGCACCAGAATGAGGGCTTCACGTTATCTTTCCTGTTCCGATCCAACTCATCCTTTGCCGATGAGGGTGTACACATCGACTCATTCATCATCTTCGCTATAGAACGCGGGGATGAGTACACATTGGACGCCCAATGCGATTTCCCAGACAACTTCGGTGGTTCTACTGTATACGACCCCGATTCCGAGGGGGGCAATACGATTCTTGTCGAAGCAGCCGATCCAGACCCTCCCTCACTTCACTGCCGAATATTCAACAAGGGCTACATCGACACCACCCTCAGATTCTTCACAGAGGTCTCCAACAGCTCTTGGATGTCCCAATTCCCCCTTAGGATTGATTCGAACAACTTCAATGACCACGATAATGAGGTTAAGACAAATACCATCAAGGCGAGAACATACACCCATGCATGGTTTAACCTAACGATTCCAGATGGCGCCCCCGTCCAGGATCTGTTCTGGTACACTTGGATCAATGATGGGATCATGGGCTTCCAAGACACGAAGTATTTCGTCGAACTCCCTGTTAGTGTAGAGTCAACCTACAGGATGACTCTGATCCAGGAGACTCCCGCCAATCCCGCAGCGACGATATTGCCAGGGGGCAAAGCAAACATCACGATGGATCTGAAGAACACCGGTAACCAGTACTCTTCGTGGAGCCTCGGAGGTCTATTCTCGGACTCACAACTATCCTCTGACAACCTGAAGTGGTACGAGATCGGAGGTGACGAGGTCTCGATAATCAACATGACTCCGGTGGAAGAGGTCTCACTGCACGTCGAGGTCATTATTCCGGAGGGGATGGAGCCTGGGACATATGAGTTGACCCTTCTCGCAAATCCCCGTCTCCCCAACACATTCCAAGCTTCATCGAAGATTTACATCGAGGTCCCTGTGTATCATGACTTGGCTATCGCCCCAGTGAAGAATGCGATGCTCGCTCCCGCGGATGGACAATTGCGCACAGTCCAGGTCTTCCTGTTCAACTATGGGAACACTGAGGACACCTTCGACATCAGGGTGGAAACGGATAACTGGAGGCTAGAAGCCGACATGAGTTCGGATGAAGTAACCTTGGAGGCCAACGGTGGACAGATCACCCTATCGCTCCTCCTCCCAATGCCTAAAGGGGTGGATAACGGAACATACCGCGTTTCCATAATCGGGACGAGTCAGATGAATCCTAGCTACCAGTCTGTTTCCAACTTTTACCTCACCGTTCCAAAGACATACCTTGTGGAAGTCGAAGACAGGGACCTATCCCAAGAGGTCTTCGCAGCCGGAACCGACCCTCGAACCCTCAAGTGGAAGATTTCCAACACGGGCAACGAGGACGACTCCTACAGAATAGAACTGGATTTCCCATCTGACGTTTCCGCCTTTGTGGCAGGACTTTCCAATGGGAAGACGCCGTACATAGCACCTGGGGAGGATTACAATCTGAGTGTCAGCTACTCCTTCGCCGAAGGGGTCGAGGGTCCCAGAATAATCAAACTCAAGGCCACTAGCACCGAATCTGGCAACAGTGCAGAGGGAGAGGCAAGGTTCGAGGTCGGGACTGTTGGATTCCTATTGGTACTCCCTCCCTCTTCCCAGTCCAATGCAGCCGAGATTTACGAACCAGGAGATGACTACGTCCTAGTCTTCACCATTCGAAGCGCTCATCCGGAACTGGAGCAGCAGATCAGGGCCGATGTCGAGTTGGACAACCTCTGGACACTCTATAATGCGAGGGTCGACGAGGACGATAGGAACTTCGTTCTCGCTGCGGGGGAGAGTAGGAACGTCACAATACATATCGAAGTCCAGGAGGAGCAACTGGCGAATCTTGCAGCCAACATCGTCGACTTCAACGTCTCTCTCGTGGTCATCAGCGACTTGGACACGACAACCAAGACAACTGAGATCACCCTCTACAAGCCAGATCCCATACCCGAAGGTACCGATGTCAAGGAGGTCGGTTGGCTCGCAGCCAACTTTGCCCTTGTCGCGGTAGGACTTGTGATTATGGGTGCCGTTCTGTTCTCTTCTTTCAGGGTACTGAGGAGTGCTCGCGCTCCGTTGGAAGAGTATTCCTCGCTGGGCGACTACAGCATGACTGTTGAGGGATGGAGTGGGGAAAAGAATGACCCGAGCCAATTACCATCCGCAGACGAAATAGCCAATTCGATGTATGGGGGCTCAAAGGAACTTTTCCAGCAGCCACCACCTCTGCCAGGCCCTGTGGAGCAGGACACTGCAACGACTCAGGAATCAAACGGGCCACCTGTACCAGAGGGTGGGCTACCAGAGGGATGGACCATGGAGCAGTGGCAGTACTACGGAAAGCAGTGGCTTGAATCTCAGAAGGAATAGTTGCCAGACGCAGGCTCCAAAGTCGATTGGGAGGCCTTATGACCCCCCCTCCGTTGCCTCGTCCGTCGAACCAAGGCGAGTGATTGCATGTATAACGGACAACAACCAATCTTCATTCTGAAAGAGGGAACAACTAGGACTAGCGGAAAGGGAGCCCAGAGCAACAACATCGCCGCAGCAAAGGCAGTAGCCGACGCAGTTAGGTCGACTCTGGGCCCGAAGGGCATGGACAAGATGCTCGTAGACTCAATGGGAGATGTGGTAATCACCAATGACGGGGCTACAATACTGAAGGAGATGGAAATCGAGCATCCCGCAGCCAAGATGATTATCGAAATCGCAAAGACACAGGAGCAGCACTGTTTCGACGGAACAACTAGCGCGGTTGTGATTGCGGGGGAGCTCCTGAAGAGGAGCGAGGAGTTGGTCGACCAGAATGTACATCCAACAGTCATCTGCGAGGGTTTCAGGCTGGCTTCTGACAAGGCCGTTGAGTTGATCGACTCGCACGGGGCCGGAGTCGACGAAAAGATGCTCACAGAGGTAGCCAAGACAGCATTGACGGGAAAGAGCACTGGTGCTGTGAAGGAATTCCTCTCGGACATTAGCGTGAAGGCTGTCCTGTCCGTTGCCCAGGAGGGTGACGATCGAGCAATTGTTGACTTGGACGACATCAAGGTCCAGAAGAAGCAAGGAGGTTCCATCAGGGATAGCACCCTTGTCGACGGAATCATTCTCGACAAAGAGAGGGTTCACAGCGGCATGCCCAGGAGCGTGGCCAATGCTAAGATTGCACTTGTGAACTCTGCCATCGAGGTGAAGAAGACAGAGGTGGACGCAAAGATCCAGATCACAGACCCGAACATGCTTTCTCAGTTCCTAGACGAAGAGGAGCAATTCCTGAGGTCCCTAGTAGACAAGATTGTAGAAAGCGGAGCAAACACGGTAATTTGCCAGAAGGGAATCGATGACTTGGCCCAGCACTGCATGGCAAAGTCTGGGATCTTTGCAATCAGAAGGGCGAAGAAGAGCGATATGGAGGCCCTATCAAAGGCGACCGGTGGAAGGATAGTAAACAATCTGGATGACCTCTCCGAGGGAGATCTCGGTTCAGCCTCTAAGGTCGAGGAGAGGAAGATAGGCGACTCGGACATGGTGTTCGTTGAAGGGTGCCCCCAAGCAAAGAGCGTCTCAGTTCTTCTTAGGGGCGGTACCGAGCACGTGGTCGACGAGGTGAAGCGAGCCTTCGAGGATGCAATCGGAGTGGTCGCGGTGGCCCACGAGGACGGGGCAGTTCTAACCGGGGGAGGCTCAGTGATAGCCGCACTTAGCAGGGACCTCAGATTATTCGCGGAGTCAACCGGTGGCAGGGAGCAGATGGCGATAGAGGCATTCTCCAGCGCTCTTGAGGTGATCCCCAGGACTCTCGCCGAGAATGCCGGACTAGATCCCGTGAATACGATAATCGACCTTAGGAAGGCGCATTCAGAGGGCAAGTCAACTCATGGGGTGAATGTCTACAAGGGTGGAGTAGTAGACATGGCCAAGGCCAAGGTATTCGAACCCAGCCGTGTAGTAGAGCAGGCGATTCAGAGCGCATCCGAGACAGCAGTGATGATTCTGAGAATTGACGATGTGATCTCCAGCAAGGGAGCAGGGCCAATGCCAGAAGACTTCGATGCAATGGACATGTGAGCGACCTAACTTTAGTCACTGTCGACACACTTCCCAATGAGCATATTCAATAATCGGATTATGGTCGAGGTGAATACCCAGCCTAAGGCTGGGTAGGTGATGTCTTGTCGGTCCCCCCTCTGTTGATACTGTTTGGATCCGAGTCAGGAAACTCTGAAGACTTGGCAACCATAGCCGAGAAGCAGGCCAAATCTCTCGGCTTGACTCCCTCCGTGAAGGGGATGGACGAAGTCGAAGTCGAGGACCTACCCAATTACCAGAACATCCTGATTTTCTGTAGCACTTGGGGGGAGGGGGAGATGCCAGACAATGCAGTCGACCTCTGGGAAGCGGCCAACGGGGACTCGCCACCGTCAATGTCGGGGTGCAACTTCGCTGTATGTGCTCTGGGGGACACGAGCTACGAGTTCTTCTGCCAGTCCGGCAAGGACTGGGATGGCTGGTTTGAGAAGCAAGGTGCAAACAGGCTCCTCGGCAGGGTCGATTGCGATGTCGAATATGACGATCCAGCTGCAGAATTCACGACCAATGCCCTTTCTCTGATTGCGTCCTCAGGAACCGGGGCGGAGAATCCTTCCGAAGAGGAACCTTCTGACCAATCTGAGGAACCATCAGGGGACGGGGAATCGGAATCTCAGGTCGAAACAGATAGCGGTGACCTGGAGGGCCTAGTATCCTCGGGCGATAGGTCGCTAATTCTGCTATTCGGGTCCCAGTCTGGAAACTCAGAGGGACTTGCCGCTAAGATCTCGAAGGATGCAAAGTCATACGGCCTTGAGGGAGAGGTCCACGACATGGATGGCTTCGACTTCAACTCACTCTCTGGGAAGAAGCGCGTGCTAATTGTTTGCTCCACCTGGGGGGAGGGGGAGATGCCCGACAATGCAGAGGATCTCTGGCAATTCGCAATCTCCGACTCAGCGTCTCGCCTAGAAGGGGTCCACTTCGCAATTTGCGCTCTGGGAGACACGAGCTACGAGTTATTCTGCCAGTCTGGCAAGGACTGGGATGGCCAGTTGGAGAAACTCGGTGCTACCCGAATAATTGACCGGCTAGACTGCGATGTTGACTATGATGCACCAGCGGCTGAGTGGATATTGGAAGCCCTTCCAAAGCTAGCTGCTGTGGATAGCACCGGACGCTTCCACGAGGAAATGGTGGATGCGATCAAGATGTACGCCAGCGGTTCTTCAGCCGGTGCAGAGGGGGAGGATGGCTTCTCCATGCCTGAGGTCAAATCCGAACCCGTTCAGGCGAGTGTCAGTGTCTTCAGGTATGATCCAGAGACTTCCAGCACAGGAACCGATACTTGGCTATGCTCTCTACCGGGGCACATGTCGGTACTGGAGGTCCTGAGGACACTCAAGGCAACCCAAGATGGGACTCTGACATTCCGCGATGGTTATCCAGACGATTCCAATACAGCGATTTCGATTAACGGCCGCCTAGTTTTACCAGGACTCTGCCGCCTCGACTCTGCCGCACCAATGAGGGAAGGCTCGGTTTCCCTGAGGATTGAGCCCCTCCCGGGATTCGAGGTAATCAGGGACTTGGCCATAGACCCATGGTTGTTAGAGAGGAAGAGGGAATCAAGCGATCCATGGATGGTCGCCGCCACTAGGGAGGGGGCCAACACGCCTCAAGGCGTGATGGGGACGATGGACCCCCCGATCGCCTCCAGTTTACACTCGATGAAGGACTTCGGCAGCCAGAACATACTCCACTCCAGTTCTGACGCTGTCCCTCATGCAAATGGGTACCTCGGACCCGCAGTCATTGCCTCCACATGGTCCAGGAGGAACGACCCTAGGACCTCCCCCTACAAGGTAGAGGAAATCGACAAAATGCTATCCTCCCCTAATGGGATTAAGGCCGAGACCGACCTTGCCTCGATAAATCGTCAGCCTTCTGTCCCGAGGGCCGTCTCCGATTCACTGCTAGTCGCGAAGAACTCAGTACTAACCGGAGATGGCTTCAACGGCAAGCACGGTAAGCACGTTTGGTGGTACACTTGGACTGTTAAGAGCAGCGGAATGGTCAATGACACCGTAATCTATAGGCAAGCCCTAGGTCCCTTTGCGCTTCTCGGCAACCTGTTCTCGGGAGTTACCGCTCGAATGGTCCTGGGCTTCACAAGGACCGGTGGCAACGTTTTCAACGGGATGCTGGGAATGGTGGCCCCTCCAGCCGGAATAGGAAAGATGCCCAAGCAATTCAACTCCTCTGTAGAGAATCATCACGAGGTAGTTGCGATTTTCAACGAGATGGATGGTAGGTTCTGATGGCACTGAAGTACGCATATCACCCTGGAAACATTGCCCACAGCAGCGCCACCGAGGTTTCCCAGACCATGGAGCCCACCGCCCGCTCCCTTGGCATCGAACTATTTCCCATGCATGGTGCAACTAGTTGCGGAGCAGGGATTATCAGGCAAGCAAACGACTTGCTTCAAGTGACTCTCAACGCACGCAACTTCGCGATCGCTGAATCCATGGGCATGGACATCATCACCCCGTGTGCAGCAACAGCGGGGAACCTCAACGAGGACCTTGCCAGGTTGAAGCGGGACTCCCTACTTCTCGCAAAGACCAACGAGATACTACAGCGCACCACAGGTCTCACGATGTCTGGCGATATAGGCGTGCATCACCTACTGCATGTCATCGTCGATGAGATTGGCCTGGACAAGGTGAGTCAGAATGTACGCAATCCGATCGACTTCCCGATAGCCGGATTCTATGGTCCAAATATGCAGCAGGCGGGGGCCTGTGGCGAAGACGATGTTTTCGATCCCCAGTACCTAGAGATGCTAATCAAAGCACTGGGCGGGGAGCCGATTCTCTGGGAGAGCAGGACGCAAAGCGTTGGCGTACCGGGTCTTTTCTCGGAGGAGGCTACGGTCCTGCGCCAGATTGCATCCACTATCGACGATGCAAAGTCGGAGGGGGCGGCGATGATCGTCAGCGCATGCACTCTTTCCCACACCGCACTCGACGTATACCAAGGAAAGGCAGGCAGGGCAGCCGGTTTATCCACAAATATCCCAGTGATCCACTTGACTGAGATGCTCGCATTCGCAATGGGCCACTACAACAACCGCTTGGCCCAGCTCCGCACTAGGATAGCCGTAATCGGTGACTAGAACTGGTCCAGCCCCGTCTGTCCCGCGGGTCTGAAGTTCCCAGGGGGGGGATCAGCATTGGGGGACCTCTTTGGGTCCTTGGCAGTGGTGGCGTCGGTCCCAGAAAGGTCACTCTTGTGGCGTTCTCTGGTTTCGAGTACGAATTCGGCTGCTGAGCAGATCCCTCCATCAGAGGATACGGAGAACCTCTCCAAGTTCGATAAATCCTTGTGAGGGCTACCGGGAAGCTCTCTAGCGACCCTCCTAGCGGCCTTGTGCATGAATTCCTCCTTCCTCTTAGCAGAGTCTTTGGCCCCCTCGTCCCTTGTACCCTCGGCAACAAGGACAACCACCTCTCCCTGCCTCCTTCTACCAGTCCTACCCCTCCTCTGGATGGTCCGGATTTCGCTCGATACAGGTTCATAGAAAATGACAAGGTCGGCACTCGGGATGTCCAAACCCTCTTCGCCAACTGAAGTTGCAACCAGTACATTTGCCCCTCCTTCCCTGAACTCGGAAAGTCTTGATATCTGTTGCTTCGCAGTTAGTCCTCCCGAACCGGAACGACGCGACTGTCCGATGAACTGAATCGCCCTGATGCCATTGAGGTCAGACAGCGCACCCTCGAGAGCTTCCACCGTGTCCCTGTAGTTGGCGAAAACAATGATTCTTGACCCATTGTCTCTCCGGATCCTTTCCCTGACGAGCCTCCTCACTGCTCCGACCTTGGAATGTACCTCGGCCATGCCCTTGAGGCTGGCAGACAGCCTCCTTACTCTCCCGTCTCTGAGGAAATCCCTCGAAGATTTACTCTTCTCTTCCCCACCCTCCATCCTCGAGAGGAAATGCCTAGATGCGGCTATCCCTTGACAGAGGAGATGGTTAATCAGATGATGGAGCCTCATTGCAGTTGCTATCTGCGAAGATGATCTGAAACCACTCTTATCCCCCCTGCCGATGGCCGCCTGAGCACGTTCCATTGCATTCGATAAACCAGCCTGATTAATCGTTCCCGGCATCACGTACCTTCCACTCCTACGTTCTCTGTCGACTATCCCTTCTTGCCAAATCCTGAACGGCTCTGCCAGTTCTCTGATCTCGCTAGGAACCTCCACTCCAACTTCCTCAACATCAAGCTCTGAGAGAAATTCTGCAACCATGGGATCTTCCTTCGTTCTCATGTGTATTTTTTGGACTCCCAACCTCCTGCATATCTCCTGTACTTGCTCCCTTCTAGAGCCGGGGCTTGCCGTAGTTGCTAGAATCAGTGGACTTTGGGACTGGGAGATATACATCTCAGCAACCTCTGCCATGGCATGTTCTCCCGTGCAATGATGTGCTTCATCGACAACAAGTATACTACAATCGCCAAGAGAAAGAACTCCCTTTCTCACATCATTCCTAACGACCTGTGGGGTTGCGAACACCAATCTCGAATCCTTCCATAGTTCGGGTCTCTTGGATGCTGTTTGCTGCCCACTAAGTGAAATTGGATTCAATTCGGAAATATTGGAAAGAACGGGGATTGCATTTTCCAGATGTTGATTCGAGAGGGCAACGGTCGGGGCGATTACCAATGCCCATCCCCCTGTTCTTTCCAATCTCTCGATTATGGATAACCACGCGACAGCAGTCTTCCCAGCAGCAGTAGGTAGAATCAACAGCATCGACCCAGCCATGGCATCATCTACTGCTTGGAGTTGGTATGCCCTAGCCTGAATCGTTTCTGAGACCAATCCCGGATGGGCAACATATGAGGGCACGGACAGGGGCCTCTGAAGTCAGGGTTCAAAATCGTTGCATTGACAATTTTCACCTTCGCCACCCCGTAGGGGTGTGTTTTTGGCACCCCGATTCGTTCAAATAGGGTATGTTAGTCGCAAGGCCGCTCACTACGTGAGGTACCAGACACCAAAGGGCTCTGTTAGCATCCCACAAACCGCATCCGCATTCGTGGATCTGGCTCGGTGTCACGGTGTCTCCATGGCGTAGTAGGCCCGGCATTGGTCGCCCGCGACCGATTTCGGAATACAGGAGGAAATGCAATGGCAGACCGATCCAAACCCCGCCGTGGTAGCATGGGCTATGGCCCTAGAAAGCGTGCTATCCGGCAATTCGCAAGAATAACCTCCTGGCCAGAAACAGAGTCATCAGAGGTCCGAGTTCAGGGATTCGCTGGCTGGAAGGCAGGCATGACTCACATACTGATGAGGGATACCAATCCGAAATCGACCTCTGCTGGACAGGAAGTCAGGAAGGCAGTAACCGTGGTTGAGACCCCTCCAATGAACGTTCTAGCAGTAAGGGGATACAAGATGACCTCGTACGGTAAGCAGACAGCGGGTGAAGTCTGGACCGACGTCTCCGCGGAATCCCCTGCCAACCTATTCCCACGACTAGCTAACCAGACTCGAGGCGAAAGGGACGTTGAGGAAGGAAGGAAGCCAGCAACTCGCGGTGGAAGAATTCCAAAGAGGCTGTCCCAGCCATCGGAGGACGCATTGAACTCTCTGAGGGAGCAGGACCTAACCGAGGTCCGTTTGATAGTATGCACTCAACCAGACCTAGTTCGCGGCATCCCTTCGAAGACTCCAGAGATAATGGAGATCGGACTAACAGGCGGGGACATAGATGCAAAACTCGACTGGGCCGTGGATCGCCTAGGGGGGCAAGTCGGTCTCGAAGACGTTTTCGAAGCCGGACAGGAGATTGACGTCGTAGGCGTGACCAAGGGTAAGGGTTGGCAAGGCTCGATTAAGAGGTTCGGACTTAAGCTACTTAGCCACAAGAACAGCAAGAGGAGACGCCAGGGAGGTAACATGGGAGACTTCGGAACTGGATACGTCAGAAAGACAATCAGGCAGGCTGGGCAGGTAGGTTACCACAAGAGGACTGAGTTGAACAAGAAGATCCTGAGGATTTCAAATCCCGATGAGTCAGAAATAACACCTTCTGGTGGTTTCCTGAACTACGGCGAAGTTCGAAATCCCTACATGATAATCCAAGGAAGCCTTCCGGGACCAGCAAAGAGGCTTCTAAGATTCAGAGACCCAACTCGTCCGAGGAACGTCGTTGGAGAAGTTGACTTAACATACGTCAGTACCTCAAGCAAGCAGGGTGTGTGATAATATGAAGACTAAGGCATACAATTTGGTCAATTCTGTAGCTCAAGAGGAGATGGACGCAGGTCTATTGGCCGAATCATTCGCCGTAGTGGCCAAGGACGGCAAGGCCATCGAACTCCCATCCCCATTCACTTCGCAGATCAGGGAGGACCTAGTCCGTTCCGCCGTTCATGCATCAAGGGCAAACAGGAGGCAGTCCTACGGGCACAGGGAACATAGTGGAAAGCGTGCTCCCCAGCCAGGTATGAAGCACTCCGTAGAGTGGTGGGGCAAGGGCCGAGGAGTCTCCAGAATAATGAGGAAGGCTGGGCAGAAGACCGGAGCACAGAACCCTCACACCAGAGGGGGCAGGAGAGCTCACGGGCCAAAGGTGGATAAGGAATGGTCCCAGAAGATAAACTCCCGCGAGAAGAAGATAGCCCGCGACTCTGCCATAACAGCTTCATGCGATTCGAGCACAGTATCCTCCAGAGGTCACAAGTTCGACGATGGCCTCAGATTCCCAATCATCATTGATGGCTACCTTGAGTCTAGGGGCGGTTCGGACGAGAAGTACGACATAGAGTCAATTCCTAACCAGTATTCTACTAGAAAATTCGTTGCGATGATGGAGGGTCTGGGAGTCTCAGCAGATCTCACTCGCTCCAAGAATGGCCGATCGATAAGAGCTGGAAAGGGGACAATGAGGGGTAGGAAGTACAGGACCCCAAAGAGCGTCCTCTTGGTCGTGGCCCAGAAGGGAGGCTTGGAAAAGGCAGCTCGGAACCTCCCGGGAGTCGACGTAGTCACTGCTAAGGATTTGTGTGCCGAAGACCTCGCACCTGGTGGGGACGTAGGCAGGCTCACGGTTTGGACGAAGTCAGCAATAGAGGCTCTGGAGTGATTAAGATGGATCCATATGACGTGATTATTATGCCTTGGATTACAGAGAAGACCCTCGAAGCGAGGAGGACCGCAGATCCAGACGGCGGCCACAGAGAGAACAACAACAGAATCGAGTTCATTGTCAGAAGGGAGGCGTCAAAGAAAGACATCAAAGAGGCAATAGAGGCCCTTCTCGAGGTCAAGGTCGCTAAGGTAAACGTTCGAATCAACAGAACTGGCAAACATGCCAGCATTCGTCTAGCAGATGGATATGACGCAGAGGAGGCAGCGCTCAAACTAGGAGCGTTCTAGAAGGTGATATCATGGGCAAGAGGACACGTTCACAGAGGCAGGGGTCAAGCCCCAAAAACAAGGTTTCCAGCCATAGGTTCCCTGCTGCCAACAGACTTCCCAGAGTCAGTGGAGAGATTGCGGAAGTCATCGACCTTATCCATAGCCCAGCTCATACCGCACCTCTAGCCAAGGTGAAGTTCGAGGACGGAGAAATAGCACATCTGGGTGCTCCAGAGGGACTCTCAGTCGGACAGACAGTCGCATTTGGTGACAAGGTTTCACTGAGGCCAGGAAACGTCACTACCCTAAGCCAGATTCCAGAGGGTACTCAGATTTGCAACATCGAATTGCGCCCGGGAGATGGTGGCAAGATTGCCAGATCAGGCGGTAACTCGGGCATGATAGACACCAGGATGGGAGACTACGTCAGAATTATCCTGCCCAGTGGGCGCTCTAAGGACCTCCCTGCCAAGTGCAGGGCCACCATCGGGGTTCTTGGCGGCCATGGTAGGACCGAGAAGCCCCTGATGACGGCCGGCGCCGCTCACCACAGGGCCAGAGCACGAGGTAAGCAGTACCCGACAGTCAGCGGCGTCGCAATGAACCCGGTAGACCACCCACACGGCGGCGGTAACCACCAAGCAGTGCACGGACCAAGCTCAGTCAGCAGAAATTCACCCCCCGGCCAGAAGGTCGGGAACATCGCACCTAGGCGAACCGGCCGTGGAAGGTCGAAGAAGGAGTAGATAGTATGGCTAGGAAGAGGAAGCAGTTCAGGACAGCAAAGATGGCCAGACGCCAGGCCAGGAAGAGGAGATCGAAGATTTCCGAGAGGAGGAAGAAGGAGTTCCTCTGGAGGGGTTACACGATCGATGAGCTGAAGGATATTCCACTGTACCCGTGGGGTAACAGTGCTGAGCCTGAGAACGACGACTACGATCCAGATGCGATTTCTATCGCAACCCTGATGCCATCAAGAGTCAAGAGATCATTACAGAGGGGGCTCAATATCGAGTGCGAGAAACTCCTAGAGAGAATAAGGAACAGCAATGGTAAGACTGTGAGGACACACTGCAGAGGGATGTACATCCTCCCTGAGATGGTGGGCACTACAGTCGGGGTGCACAATGGTCAGAAATTCGTAAACTTAGAAATCATCCCCCCAATGATCGGGCACGCATTGGGCGAATTCGCAATTACAAGGAAGTCTGTAACACACACCGGCCCCGGTGTGGGTGCAACCAGATCTTCCCAGCACGTGGCACTAAAGTGAGGTGAGATGAATGAGTAGGAGATTAGGAAGGTCGCAGAACGGATACACCCAGCTCCTCGAGGGATCCAACCTCGTGACTGCTCGGGCAGTCAACTTGGACTGCCATCACAAGCACTGCTACCACATCGCCAAGGCAATCAGGGGCATGAATGCGGAAGTAGCGATAGATTACCTTGAGGACGTAGTTGCCAAGAAGAGGGCAATACCGTACCAAAGAAGATCCAGAAAGGGACGAGGAGGCAACACGATGGCCGGTCACAGGAAGGGCAAGATGGGCCCGGGCAAGTTCCCAAACAAGGCTTCCCGCGAATTCATCAAGCTAATCAGCAGCGCCATGGACAACGCAAGGCAGCGATTCGATGACATCGATGCCGAGGACATGGTGATTACGCACGTTGCTGCTCATCGTGGCCAAGTATCCAGAAACATGAGGCCTCGAGCCCAAGGCAGGGCAACCCCCAGCAACCACTACCAAGTCAATCTGGAGATTTTCCTAGAATACTTCGGAGAGGATGATGAGGAAATGGGAGAAGACGAGTTCTGAGGTGATTGCATGAAGGTGAACACAATCCAGAAGATGATCAATCGCAACGTCGAGAGACAACTAGTCCGAGAGTACCTGCTCAAGGAAACAGAGAGGGCAGGCTTCGGCGGACTAATATTCAACAGGACTCCCGAGGGGACCAAGGTAACCCTGCAAGCAGAGCAAGTTGGGCGCGTCATAGGCAGGAGGGGCAAGGTCATCCACGAACTCCAGCGCCGCCTCCAAGAGGATTTCAACCTGACCAACCCCCAGCTCGAGGTAGAGGAGATAGGGGAATCACGAACCAATGCCCAGGTTATGGCTAGCAGACTCGCAAGCTCACTCGAGAGGGGATGGTTCTTCCGAAGAGCAGGACACAGCACCGTGCAGAACATAATGGACGCGGGAGCCAGAGGCTGCATCGTCACACTCAGTGGGAAGATAACCGGAGCTAGGCACCGAGTTGAGAAGTTCCAGAAGGGGCATATCAAGTACTGTGGAGAGACTGCCCTCCAGCTTATGGACGTCGGATTCTCAACCGCAGTTAAGAAGCTGGGAACAGTTGGCTGCACCGTGAGAATCATGAGGCCAGGGTCAAAACTCCCTCACGAGATCACAATCCAGGATAGAAGCGAATCCGGACTACCTGAACTGGTAGAGGCATCCGGATTCGTCCCTCTTGACCTAGAGGAAGCCCTCGAGAGGGCAGCAAGGGAGGAGGAGTGAAATTGTCACACATCAGCCCTAAGGAGATTGACGAGATGAACCAAGAGCAGCGTGAGATCACCCTCGGTGAACTCAGAGACGAGATGCTGCAACTAAGGGCCCAGCAGGCACTAGGCGGCTCTTCTTCAAACTCAGGGGCATACAAGCAGACTAGAAGGAGCATTGCAAGGCTCCTAACCAAGATGAAACAGGAAAAGGAGGAGTGATTTGGCGGGAATTTGCAACATGTGTGCGCTTCCAGATGACCTATGTATCTGTCAGGAGATAGCCAAAGAACAGCAGAAGGCGGTGATTTCAGTGGTTAGGAGAAGGTACGGTAAGATGGTCACAATGGTGGAGGGTATAGAGGATACCGCAATCGACATCGGCCAACTGGCAAAGATACTGAAGGGCGCATGCGCCAGCGGTGGCACGGTCAAGGGTAGGACAATCGAGCTTCAAGGAAACCACAAAAAGAAGGCAGCCAAGGTCCTCGAGCAGAATGGCTACCAGGTGGAGGTGCGCTGAATGAGTCATATCATCAACCTCCCTTGGCTTTCCAGGAACCTTGAGGTCACAGATTCCACCGATCCGACCCTAGTGGGTATTTCAGGCACGGTAGTTGACGAAACCAGGCGTACCATACTCGTCAACACGGGGGGCAATGAAGTCACTCTTGCCAAGAACACCATCAGATTCACAATCGAAGACGAGGAGATCGACGGGACTCTCGTCGGGCAGAGGCCCGAGGAAAGAATCGGCAAGGCATACAGGAGGTCATGAAATGAGAGACATAGGTGTAGACGTCAACAAGCCCGAAGGCGAGTGGGATGGGAGCAAGAACTGCCCGTTCTATGGCACTCTGAGGCTTCGTGGACAGATCATCAGCGGAGTCGTCTCCTCACAGGGAATGACGGACACAGTTGTTATCGAGAGGGAAACTACACGTTACATGCAGAAGTTCGAGAGGTACGAGAAGCGCACCAGGCGCTATTCGGCCCACCTGCCCACCTGCATCGGGGAACTAAGCCCCGGGGACAACGTCCGCATCATGGAATGCAGACCACTCTCCAAGACCGTGAAGTTCTGCGTAATCGAGAAGGAGGGGAGCGAATGAAGGGGATAGCCGGCAGAGTGACATCCGGCCTCCCGACTCAGGCGCGTCTTGAGTGCGTCGACAACACCGGTGCCAAGGTTGTGCAACTGATCACCGTCCTGAAGAAGGGTGGAGTTGCCAGAAGGTACCCGTCAGCAGGGGTCGGCGACATGATCAGGGTCACTGTCAGGAGAGGTACGCCTGAGACAAGGCGACAGATATACACTGCAGTGATCGTGCGTCAATCCAGACCTTTCAGAAGGGTCGATGGGACGTGGGTCCAGTTCGAGGACAACGCCTGCGTTATCACGAATGATAGAGGGGACGTCCAGGGTTCCGACATCAAGGGTCCAGTCAGTAGGGAAGCTGCTGAGAGATGGCCAAGGATAGCGGCTACGGCCAAACAGATAGTGTAGGTGATTAGAATGGTAAGCAAGAAAGCAGGAAAGCAGAGAATGTCCCAGAGGGATGCCCCTACTCACGTAAAGAGGAAGAGGATGCGAGCCCGTCTCGTCTCCGACGATCCAGACCTAAGACAGGTACGTTCGGTGACCATCAGGGTCGGGGACGAGGTCGAGGTTACCAGAGGTGACTTCAGTCACCCGAACAGTGTCAAGTCTGACTCCAGAGGAAAGAGGCTCGGACAGCCAAGGGGGAGGGCTGGAGTGAAGGCCAAGGTCGCATCAGTAGATACAAAGAGAGGTCTCATTTTCGTCGACGGCCTGACTCAGACCACTGCCGATGGGAAGGAAGAAGCCGTCCCCGTCAACCCATCAAACGTCATAGTGACGAAGCTGTTCGAGGGAGATCCAGTACGAATCAAGAGGATCGTCGATAGGTCCACAGGAGGTGACTCAGAATGAGCAGAAGTCACCACAAGAGGCTAGTCATGCCGAGGACCTGGCCACTGACTAGGAAGACCAACATCTGGGCACAGAAGCCAAACCCAAGCGGTCACCAGATAGAGATGTGCATGCCACTAGGAATCATACTCAGAGACGTCCTCGGCCTCGCTCATAACATGAGGGAGGCAAAGAGGATTCTTCACGCACGAAGCGTGATGGTGGATGGCAAGGTCGAGACAGACAGAGCCCGTGGAGTTGGTCTGATGGACGTCCTCACCGTTGGTGAGGAGAACTTCCGATGCATCCTCGACACCAATGGAAAGCTGCGATACAGGTCGATCCCAAAGAAGGCAGCAGGAAGCAAGATCTGCAGAGTCAAGGGCAAGACCACCGTAAAGGGCGGCAAGACCCAGGTTCATCTGCACGATGGAAGGAACATCGTCTTGGACAAGTCTCCAGACTACAAGACCGGGGACTCACTAGTGATATCCCTTCCAGATCAGAAGATAACCTCCCACATCGAGATGAAGAAGGGTGCCAAGGCATACCTGACGGGTGGGAGCCACATCGGAGAGACCGCTGTAATCAAGGACCAAGACATCAAGAGGTCATCGAAGCCAAATGAGACAATTTTCGAGGAGTTCGGGACTATCACGGACTACGTCTTCATCATCAGCAAGGAGACTGACATACCACTGGGGGATGAGTCATGAGCGAATCATCCAACCCAATGCTTTCCCCCTCGATCACCAAGGTGACGGTGAACATCGGAGTCGGAGAGGGAGGCAGGCGCCTCCAACTGGCCGAGAGGGTCTTGGAAGTACTGACTGGAATGACCCCGTCAAGGACCCTGTCCACCAAGACAAACAGGGACCTGGGGACAAGGAAGGGCGCACCAATTGGATGCAAGGTGACCATACGCGGCCATGACAAGGTCGAGTCGTTCCTCAAGGACGCATTCTGGGTCAGAGACCACACCCTGCCCGCATACAACTTCGACATCTCAGGAAACCTCTCATTCGGCATTTCAGACTACACCGACTTCCCCGACCAGAAGTACGATCCCGACATCGGCATCTTCGGCATGGACATCAATGTCGTCCTTGAGAGGCCGGGCCACCGAGTATCCAGGAGAAGGCGGAGGAAGTCGAGGGTTTCCTTCCCTCATAGAGTCGGCCGTGACGAGTCCAAGGACTGGTTCGCAGGCAAGTTCGGTCTGAAAATTGTGGAGGAGTAATAGTATGGCACGCGATCACGGGGAGAAGATTGGAAGAAGCATCGGCTGCAGACGCTGCGGCCGAAAGAGAGGAATGATTCGAAGACATGGCCTGAGGCTCTGCAGACAGTGCTTCCGAGATGTGGCCCCGAACATAGGATTCAAGAAATACTCATGAGGTGATGAAAGATGCAGTTTGACCCATTGAATGATGCCTTCACGACGATATACAACGCTGAGAGCGCAGGCAAGTACGAAGTAACCGTGCGACCCGCTAGCAAACTCCTCGGCAGCATGCTCTCCATAATGCAGACATCCGGCTATCTCGGAGAATTCGAGAAGCTAGATGACGGCAGGGGAGGGGCATTCAGAGTCTCCCTGATAGGGGCCATCAACAAGTGCGGGGTTATCAAGCCCAGGCACTCGGTCAAGAGGTCTGACTTCGACAAGTGGGAGTCAAGGTACCTGCCTGCAAGGGACTTCGGCCTCCTAATCCTGACAACTAACCAGGGGATAATGGATCACTCAGAAGCGAAGAAGGAGAGGGTGGGCGGAAGACTGCTCGCATATGTTTTCTAGGAGGAATAAGAATGCCAAGAGTAGCTATAGTGTCCCACAGCATCATCCTGCCCGAAGGAATGGGCGCCAGCATGGATGGCAATTCCGTGACGCTCAACAAGGACGGCAACAGCCTCTCTCGAGAATTCACACACAACAGCGTCTCCCTGAGGCAGATTGATGACGGGATAGAGGTGTACTGCAAACTTCCAAGAAGGTCCGAGAAGGCAATAGCCGGAACCTGGGCGGCACATCTCCGAAACATGGTCAAGGGCCTAGACGAGGGATTCGAATACCGCCTAAAGGCAGTTTTCAGCCACTTCCCGATGACCCTCAAGGTCGATGGAAACAAGTTCACAATCACCAATATGCTCGGTGAGAAGGTCCCTAGGGTGGCTAAGCTACCTTGGACTCCCTCGGAGGTCCAAGTGAAGATCGAGGGGAAATCCGACGTAATTGTTACAGGGGCCGACCGAGAGAAGGTTGGCCAGTCAGCGGCAAACATAGAGAAGGCCTGCAAGGTAAAGAAGAGGGATCCTAGAGTATTCCAGGACGGAATATACATCACTTCCAAGGGGGCATGAGAATGGCATACGAGAATCTGACAGTCGCTGAGTTGAAGGAACTACTCAGGGAAAGGGGCCTACCAGTCTCTGGAAAGAAGGCAGATCTAATCGCAAGGTTAAGCGAGGGAGAGGACACCACGGCAGAGACTCCCGATGAGACTCTCCAAGAGGAACCCAAGGAAGAGATCCCCAAGGAAGAGATCCCCAAGGAAGAATCCCCGGACGAGGAAGAGGGCGACTTCGAGGAAGAGGGCGACTTCGAGGAATGGGACGTATTGCACACAGCAAGGCAGAAGCCAGTCTTGGACGAATCCACCAAATCCGCACTCAAGATGCGCTCAGAGCAGAGCAAGAAGCAGCCCACGTTCCGCAGGCAAGAGTGGTTCAGGTACAGGAGACTATCCAAGACCGGATACAGGAAGCCGAAGGGGGATGACTCGAGCATGAGGAAGAACAGGAAGTACCGCACCCCCATGGCCCGCGTAGGGTACGGCAAGGTCGCAGCCGCTAGAGGACTGCACCCCTCTGGATTCGAGGAGGTCATCGTCCACAAGGCAGACCACCTAGACGGGCTCGACCCAGAGAAGCAAGCAGTGAGAATAGGCTCGAGCGTAGGAAACAGGAAGAGATCACGAATCCACGACAGGGCAGACGAGTTGGGCCTGAGGGTCCTGAATCGGCGCCAGATAGACAAGAGGGGTGATCTCTGATGTTCTTGTCAAACCAGAAGAGGATGGCAGCCGAGATCCTCTCGAGGAAGGAGGGCAAGACCGTGGGAATCCACAGAATATGGGTCAACCCCGACTACCTCAGCGAAGTCGCTGATGCAGTCCAGAGGAATGACGTGAGGCTCCTCATAGAAGATGGGATAATCAAGGCTAAGCCAATCAAGGGCACGAGCCGTTCCAGGGCTCGCAAGTCCGCATTCCAGAAGTCCAAGGGGAGGAGGAAGGGCCATGGCTCCAGAAGCGGTAGCGCGAATTCCCGAAGCCCCCGAAAGCAGAGGTGGATGTCCAAGATAAGGGCCCAGAGGAGGGTCCTCAAGGAACTCAGGGAGGGGAGCAAGATCACCCCCTCGCAATACAGGTACTTCTACCGCAAGGCGAAGGGCGGATCCTACCGTTCCACATCTCACCTGAGGAGCAACATAGAACTGGATGGGATTTCACTGGGAGGTGATGAGTGATGGCAAAGGGAAGAAACCAGAGACTTAGATTCAAGAGAAGGAGAAACGCTGAGACTGACTACCACCGAAGGTCGAGGATGCTCCGCGGAGGGGCACCCCGGGCAGTCGTACGTGTCTCGAACACCCAAGTAACCTGCCAACTAGTGGCGTACGAGCCAGAAGGTGACAGAGTGCTGGCGTCAATCACGGGCAAGTCCCTCGTTGACTCGCACAAGTGGCCCTCAGACGCTTCAAGGAAGTCAGTCCCTGCATGCTACCTAGCCGGATTCGCAATGGCCACCTCGGCAATATCGAACGGCCACTCTCAGGCCATCCTGGACATCGGGCTAGCAGCATCTTCATCCGGAAACAGGGCATATGCTGCCCTGAAGGGAATGGTCGATGCCGGCATGGAGATCCCACACTCGGACGAGGTCCTTCCCTCGGAAGGAAGGATCAACGGCGAGCACATCGGAGAGGGAATCGCCAAGGCAGTGGCCACTACAAAGAAGTCGATAGGAGGTGGAAAGTGATGACAGAGGAAACCAGTACCGAAGAGAAGGACGCACCAATAGCACCGGGGATAGCATTGGCTCTCGCACCGGTCGATGAAGACGCCCCTAGGAGACGCGGCCCCGACCCTCTAGCGGCACTGAGGAACTGGACCCCGAGGACCAGGCTTGGACGCATGGTCATGAACGGCGAGATCCTCACCTACGAGGAGGCACTAGCAACAGGATTCCCAATCAGAGAGGTGGAGATAGTAGACGCACTACTCCCCGAGATGGACGACGACGTCCTCAGCGTCAACATGATCCAGAGGATGACCGACTCGGGTCGGCGCGTGAGATTCAACGTGCTCTGCGCCGTAGGAAACGGGGACGGCTACGTGGGACTATCAATATGCAAGGGCAAGGAGGTAGCTAGCACAATCCAGAAGGCGATAACGCAGGCAAAACTCAACCTCGTCCCAGTATTCAGGGGCAACGGTTCTTGGGAGTCGGCCGAGGGACCTGGAAACAGCATCCCATTCAAGGCGACGGGACGCTCCGGATCAACCAGAGTGACCCTACTACCCGCCCCATCAGGGAAGGGGCTGGTCATCGGCGACTACGGCAGGAGGGTCCTGAAACTAGCCGGCGTGGAAGACGTGTGGTCACGCTCCTCCGGACAGACCAGGTCGACAATCAACTTCGCAAAGGCCACATTCAACGCATTGGAGGTTCTCGGCCGAGCAAAGGTCAACGACCAGGTAAGGGAGAAGCTCCACATCACCATAGGGAGGAGAAACGCATGACATACATGGTAATCAGAGTCCGCAGCGACCGCGGAGTCACGAAGAAGATCCGCGACACGATGGCGATGCTCAACCTGACTCGCGTCAACCACGCGGTCCTCGTCCCAAAGACCGATTCCTATGATGGAATGCTGCAGAAGGTAAAGGACTACGTCACGTGGGGAGAGGTAGATGCAGATACGATTGGCACCCTGATCAAGGAGAGGGGGAGGATGGTCGGGAACCACCGAGTCACCGACTCACTGGTCAAGTCTGCCAGCGAGCACTCCACGATCAAATCACTCTCGAAGGCCATCGCCTCCGGTGAAGCCACCACAAAGGACGTCGAGGGAATGAAGCCAGTTTTCAGGCTACATCCCCCAAGGGGGTCCAAGGGATGGGGCGGAATCAAGAGGGCGTACTCCATAGGGGGGGCGCTGGGCTTCCGTGGAGACGGGATAGGCGAACTAGCAGCGAGGATGTTCTGAGGGGATAACATGGTTTCAAGGACTAACAAATTCAGGGGGAGCAGATACCACGGCCGTGGCAAGAAGGCTGGCAGAGGGGCCGGCAAGAGGGGCGGCAGAGGAAACGCCGGCCTGAACAAGCACAAGGTGATGACCAGGCTGAAGTACATGCCAGGCCACTGGGGTATGCACGGGTTCAACCGCCACCCAGGTCTACGAGTGGTGAACTCCTCAATCAACCTCGGCCAGGTAGTCGAGATAGCCGAGGGAGACTCGATAAACCTCACAGAGATGGGATTCGACAAGCTTCTGGGCAGGGGTGGCATAGACAGGCCCCTGACGATCATGGTCAACGAGGCCAGTGCCAAGGCAATCCAGAAAGTAGAGGCCGCAGGTGGATCTGTCAAGATCGGCGAAGGTGAAGACTGGGGTGAGTGGGAAGAGGAGTAGCTTCTCCCCATTGGAGGCTAGAGAATGGCAAACAGAGGCCCGAACTGGTTCGGCGTCATCGCCATGTGTGCGATGTACTGGGGAGCTCTCTACTACTGGGTAAAGGATGAGCTGAACCTAGTTTGGTCACTAAACCCATTCTCTGCAGGTGGCGATCAACAGAGCTGGGCTCTGATACTGCTTGCAACATCGATCCCCTACATCGCCTTCGTTATGTGGGGTACGATGACCGACCTACCCGAGTCGGTGAGCCAGATTCCAGTGGTAGGCAAGTACGCAAAGGCTTACTCCTGGTTAGCCATAGTCCTTGCATTTTCTTACTGGGGATGGGTCGACAAGGCAGCAATGGGGTTCCTTCTAGTGGGAGTCGCACTGTTCGGCCTAGCAGTCGGCCTGGCACTGTCGTGCCTATTGTACTCAGGCGATGGCGGCAGCAGGCTGTACGGGCTGAAGCGCCTAGTAGACGTCTATCCCAGCATCTCCAAGCCAGAGGGTCACGTCAGATTCAACCAGAAACTCTGGACCACAACCCTCGTCCTGATCATCTACTTCATTATGACCAACGTGATGATCTACGGTCTGTCAGACACCACTCTGGATGTCTTCTCCTCATTCAGGGCAATCATGGCCGGAGCATCGGGTTCGATCATGCACCTGGGGATAGGCCCCATAGTCACCGGGTCTATCATAATGCAACTGTTCTCCGGGGCCAAGATAATCCAACTAGACCTACAGGATTCCGCAGACAAGCAGCTGTACCAAGGGGTGCAGAAGATTCTGGTACTCATCATGATCCCAATCGAGTCGATACCACAGGTGTACGGTTTCCTCGACCCATCGCCATCACTGATACTCGACTACGGAGAGGGCTGGGCCGGTGCGGTAATCGTAGTCCAGCTCTTCCTGGGCTCGCTTCTCGTGTTCCTCCTGGACGAGCTCGTGAGCAAGTGGGGGATAGGGAGCGGAATCTCGCTTTTCATCGCCGCTGGAGTCGCCCAATCGACATTCGTGGGGACTCTGTCTCCACTGCCCACCTACGACGGGCAGCCAATGTCCTTCGAAAACCCCCCTTCAGGCACACTGCCTATGATCTTCTACACCCTAAGGACCGCCAGCAACTCCCAGTTGGTGAGCGAGAACGGGTTCGAGATGATGCTCCTTGAGCACGCGAACCCAATCGTCGCCCTGATATCATCGATCATCGTGTTCCTGGTCGTCGCCTATGCCGAGTCGAGCAAGCTCGAGCTGCCTCTGACGCACGGCAAGGTCAGAGGGCACAGGGGTCAGTACCCGATCAGGCTAGTGTACGCCAGCAACATCCCAGTGATCCTGATGGCAGCCCTGCTCGCGAACGTCAACATGTTCACACTCCTCTTCCACAGTCATCCCACATTGCAGACCGTACCCATCGTGGGCTCAGAGGGCATGTGGAGCAGGTCCGAGTGGTTCGGCTCCTACTATGAGGGCTCTACGACCCCGCACGACGGGTTCGCATGGTACAGCTCGATGGTAAACGGGGTCGGCGATTGGCTGATCCCACTTCTGGAGCAGCAGGGAGACGTCCATGGTCACTCCCTCGGCCAGATAATGATGCACGTCTTCGTGTACGTTTTCTTCATGACAGCGGGCTCGACAGTGTTCGCGAAGTTCTGGATCGAGACCACAAACATGGGTGCTAAGGACGTCGCGAAGCAGATCGAGAGGACTGGGATGCAGATCCCAGGATTCCGGAAGAACCCAGTGGTCCTGGAACGGATTCTGGAACGTTACATACCACCAGTCACGTTGTTCTCCGGTGCCTTCGTAGGACTCCTCGCCGCGGGAGCAGACCTGCTCGGCACGGTGGGTAACGCAACCGGAACAGGACTCCTATTGGCAGTCGGAATCATACTCAGGACATACGAGCAGATACAGAAGGAGCAGGCCATGGAGATGCATCCGGTGCTGCGAGAGTTCTTCGGCGCAGACTAGTGCACTGCGCAGATGCGAGTCATCCGACCCCTCGTCACGTTCTTATACGGCATGAAGGTCGGCGAGACGCTGCGTCAAGCTGGCGTTGGAGACCGAGCACCTAGTGCCATGACGTCTTCCATCAGGCTGGACGCTGCCGAGGAAGTGCGGCCACGAGACTTTTCGTGGTTTAGGAGGTTAACCACAATTATGACTTGGCCCCCGATAGGGGGTGCAAGAGCAGGGTATTTCATGAAACGAAATGAAGTGCACCTGCGCCAATAACCAAAATAAGTGAAACTTGTGACGAACAGACTCTGATAGGATCAGTGATTCCGCTCACGCGAAATCCGGTTGATCCTGCCGGAGGCTACCGCTATTGGAGTTCGATTAAGCCATGCGAGTCGAGAGTCTTAGGGACTCGGCGCACCGCTCAGTAACACGTGGGTAACCTGCCCTATGCTGGGGAATAACCTCGGGAAACTGAGAATAATGCCCCATAGCCCACTACGCCTGGAACGGTGAGTGGGTCAAAGCTCCGGCGGCATAGGATGGGCCTGCGCCGTATCAGGTTGTAGGGGGTGTAAAGTACCCTCTAGCCATCAACGCGTACGGGTGTTGGGAGACATTGCCCGGAGATGGATTCTGAGACACGAATCCAGACCCTACGGGGTGCAGCAGGCGCGAAAACTTGGCAATGCGAGCAATCGTGACCAGGGAACTCCAAGTGCGTAGGGTAAGACCTACGCTTTTCTTGACTCTTCAAAGGTCTTGGAATAAGGGGTGGGTAAGGACGGTGCCAGCCGCCGCGGTAATACCGGCGCCTCAAGTGGTAGTCGATTTTATTGGGCCTAAAACGTCCGTAGCCTGTTTGGTACATTCGTGGGTAAATCAACCAGCTTAACTGATTGAATTCTGCGAGCACGGCCAGACTTGGGACCGGGAGAGGTGTGGGGTACGCTCAGGGTAGGGGTAAAATCCTGTCAT
>JAQXEZ010000007.1 GCA_029250605.1 Candidatus Thalassarchaeaceae archaeon | reverse complement strand
ACATACGAAGGGTCGGTTCCAGTATGCGAAACAGGGCCTACCCTCTGAGTCCTCGTAGGTTCGGACTCACGAGAGTCTAGCGCACTGTTCAAGGATGGAACCCCCTTTCGGATTCATGGATTACATCGTTCTCCGCGCCCGCGGTCCGAATAGGCTGAGAGAACAAGTATTGGCTCACATAAAGGAGGGGTGGAGGCTACAAGGTGGCGTAGCCTGTGAATCAGAATGGGCTCGTAAAGAGCCCAACCGTCGCATCTTCCAGGCGATGGTCAGGGACTGACGCCATCCCGGACTCACGAGATTCAGGAAAATATCGTGAAACTTTGGTCTTTGATCCTCAGCCATGAAACTATTGTTTTGTCCGAAACATGTTCACGATGTGTTTTGGCAGTTCCCGAAGTTTACGCTCTTGAGAATGGAAAAAGATAGACTGCGACGGTGTAACTAAATACACCGACTGTTATATTTTGTAGTCGTTGTGATTATTATCACTCCACTGTTTAATTATTACATTGAATGTTGATTACTTCATGGCTCTAATAGCTGGATATTCTCGCTCACCCTTCACCCCCGCTCGAAAAGGAAAACTCGCCCGCACACGCCCTGATGACATCGCCGCTGCAGTCGTCAACGGGCTGCTCAAGAAACTGGAAATCAACCCAGCTCTGGTTGAGGACTTAATTGTTGGAACCGCTTTCCCGGAGGCGGAGCAAGGATTCAACCTCGCTAGAATGCTCACCTTCCTCACAGAGTTGCCGGATTCTGTTCCAGGGGTCACAGTCAATCGCTTCTGTGGCTCAAGCATGCAGGCCATACACGATGCCGTGGGCCGTATAGCAATGGGCTCTGGTGAATGTTTCATCGCGGGGGGTATCGAGTCTATGTCGCGTATTCCGATGACTGGATTCAATCCAATGCCAAATCCACGAATGGCCGAGATTGCTCCAGATGCTTTCACATCAATGGGAATCACAGCGGAGAATCTGGCTGCGAAATACAGCATTGAGCGAGAAACTCAGGAGGAATTCGCGGTAGAAAGCCACGCTCGCGCTACGCGTGCACTCGAAGGCGGCCATTTCGTTGAAGAGATCGTTGGCATCCAAACCGAGGAAGGTTTGGTTGACTTGGATGAATGCATCCGCCCAGGTACTGACTCTGAGATCTTGGCCGGGTTGAAACCCGCCTTCGATGTAGACGGGTCGGTGACCGCTGGTACATCTTCTCCACTCACTGATGGGGCGGCTTTTGTCCTTGTATGTAGTGAGGATTTCGCCAAGTCTCACGGCATTAAGCCGCTTGCGCGCGTCCTATCAACGGCGGTTAGCGGATGCGCGCCTGAGATCATGGGAATCGGCCCAGTCGAGGCTACAAAGAAAGCTCTCGAGCGTGCTGAATTAAAACTCGAAGACATCGACATTGTAGAGTTGAACGAGGCCTTCGCAGCCCAATCGCTCGCCGTCATAGAAGAGTTGGGTTTGGATAAATCAAAAGTCAACATCGACGGGGGGGCAATCGCTCTTGGACATCCATTGGGAGCCAGCGGAGCTCGCATTACAGGAAAGGCGGCCAGTCTATTGCAGCGCAATGGCACCAAGCGGGCCCTCGCAATTATGTGTGTAGGTGGCGGACAAGGCATAGCCACTATTCTTGAGAAGTACGAATGAGGTTAGAGAATGACAAAGAACAAGTTGGAAGAATCGTCGCAAAAGTTCGTCGAAGGTGTCGATACTACATATGTTACAGCCCGACAAATCGAACGCGTAGCAGTCATCGGTAGTGGTGTCATGGGTGCTGGAATCGCTGCCCACTGTGCCAATGCCGGCTGCGAAGTCCTGCTTCTCGACATCATACCAAAAGGGAATCAGAGAGTCCAGGACCGAGATGTTCTAGCCAAGGGTGCAGTCGCAAACATACTCAATTCAAATCCAGAGATGTTGATGCACAAATCATACGCTAAACGAATCATTACAGGTAATATTGAGGATGACCTATCTCGCTTGAAAGAATTCGATTGGGTTATTGAAGTCATCATAGAGAACCTTGAGATTAAGAAGGATCTATACGAAAAACTTGCCGAAAATCTCGGAACCAACACGATTCTCTCCTCGAACACATCCACTCTACCACGCTTTGCTTTGACGCATGGAATGCCACACGATATTGCCAGCAGATTCCTCATCACCCACTTCTTTAATCCACCAAGATATCTTCCTTTACTAGAGGTCGTCGCAGGACCGGAAGTCGACGAATCTGTCGTCTCGCGATTCGCTGATTTTGCAGAAATTCAACTCGGCAAGCACGTCACTCATTGCAACGATACACCTGGATTCATCGGAAACCGACTTGGAGTATATTTCGTCCAGCGCGCAATCGCGGCGACACTTGATCACGAGTTTACAGTCGAGCAGGCCGATGCCATACTGGGTGGGCCGATTGGTTTACCAAAAACAGCAGTTTTTGGCCTGATTGACCTCGTTGGAGTAGACCTCATTCCCCATATCATGGAGAGCATGCTCGCTCACTTGAATCCGGATGACCCATTCCATCAGATTGCAGGTGCGGGAGAGCAAATCATTCACTCGATGATTGAAGATGGATACACTGGTCGCAAGGGCAAGGGAGGTTTCTATCGACTCAACCATGACGGTGCTACGAAGATAAAGGAGGCCCGCAACCTAGTCACCGGTGAGTATGCACCAGTCAATCGCAAGGTGGCTTTTCAGTCTACTAAGATGGCCAAGCAGGGCCTTGCTCGAATGCTCAACCACCACGACGAGGGTGCCGCTTTCGTCTCCGACATTCTCGTAGACACACTCGCCTATGCAGCCTACTTGGTCCCCGAAGTGACCGATGATATCTTCGCTATCGACAACGCCATGAAGGTGGGATACAATTGGAAGCGCGGTCCATTTGAGATGATGGACGAACTCGGATCAGCCGATTTGATCTCCCGCCTCGAAGCGTTGAACAAACCGATTCCACCATTTCTGGCACGTGCAGCCGAATCCGGGTTATTCTACAGGCTCGAAGATGGCGAGATTTACCGATTGACTCCCTCTGGAGAATACATCGAGATTAATCGACCAGTAGAAACTCTCACAATCGCCGATCTCAAGCGTCGAGGCGAACCGCTTCAGCGAAACGCTTCAGCGAGCATATGGGACGCGGACGACGGGGTCCTCCTCATCGAATACCACTCTAAGATGAATGCGATGGATCCGCTATCGATGGAAATCATTCTCGCAGCGGTTGACATGGCTGAGTTCGGTGATTGGAGAGGTATCCTAATCGCCAACGATTCCAAGAATTTCTGTGCTGGCGCGAACCTTGGCATCGCACTCTTCGCTGCAAACCTCGCTGCATGGACGGAAGTCGAGGATTTCATCGCCCTCGGCCAAGAGGCATACCAGGCCCTCAAGTACGCAGAAGTTCCTGTTGTGGCGGCCTCCACAGGAATCTGTGTCGGTGGCGGGGCCGAAGTGCTACTCCACTGCGATGCAGTTCAAGCTCACGCTGAATCATATATCGGACTTGTAGAAGTTGGCGTAGGAATAGTCCCTGGATGGGGTGGGTGCAAGGAACTGCTCGCACGACTCTCTGATTTTGAACTCGTAGAAGGCGGACCGATGACTCCCATAATGAAGGCCTTTGAGATGATAGGTACGGCGAAAGTCGCTAAATCAGCAGAACAGGCACGAAGAATGGGATTCCTGCGTCCGAGTGATCGTATCAGTATGAATCGTGATCGTCTGATTGCAGATGCCAAAACCACCCTCCTCGAACTTGCTGAGGGATATACTCCCCCCGAACCACACTCATACAACCTGCCCGGACCTAGCGCCAAATATGCTCTCGACATGGCTGTCGCTGACCTCGCCCGGTCAGGACAGGCTACACCACACGACGTCGTGGTGACCTCCGAGCTCGCGCACATCCTCTCTGGAGGAGATACCAACCTTCTCGATAGCCTCACTGAGGAAGATATCCTTGCAATGGAACTTGCTGCGATAGGGAAATTAGCCCGGCACGAAGATTCTCTGGCCAGGATGGAGCACATGGTTCTGAAGGGCAAGCCATTGAGGAATTGAGATGATTGAATGGTAGTCTACAATGCTCCTTACGAGGAATACGATTTTCTATTTCACGAAGTCTTTGATGTGATTGATATCGCCAAGAATCTAGGACACGATGATCTCGACCGCGATTTCATAAGAATGATTATGGAAGGATGGGGTGGTTACTGCAAAGAAGTCCTACTCCCGCTTAACGAGGTGGGAGATAGAGAGGGACTCAAGTTTGAGAAGGGCGAGGTGAAGACCCCTTCCGGATTCAAGGAAGCTTGGAGGGAAGGCGTCGAGGCGGGCTGGTTCGCTACCTCATGCATGCCCGAGCATGGAGGTATGGGCCTGCCACATTTTGTACGTAACGGAGTCGATGAAATCGCGATTTCAACTAACATGGCCATATCTGTCATTCCAGCATTGGCGCTGGGTGTCTACGAATTGCTCACTAAACACGGTAGTAAGGACCTAATTGACCACTACGCGCCGCATCTTGCTAACGGACATTGGTGCGCGAGCATGTGTCTTACGGAACCTCATGCAGGTACAGATCTGGGAATTATTCGAAGTAAGGCAGTACCACAAAAAGATGGTACTTACCGTGTGACAGGTACGAAGATTTTCATCACCGCTGGGGAGCACGACCTCTCGGAAAACATCGTCCACATGGTTCTAGCTAAGACTCCGGATGCCCCCTCTGGCACCAAGGGAATCTCCCTATTCCTAGTACCAAAACTCCTTCCAAAGGACTGGAAATCGGGAGGAGTAGGGGGACTATCTGAAGATTTGAGCAATATCAGAAACGGCGTCACCTGTTCGGGTATCGAAGAGAAGATGGGACTGCACGCATCACCGACCTGTGTGATGAATTTCGAAGATTCCATCGGCTGGCAGATAGGTGAATTGAATACAGGTATGGCGAATATGTTCGAGATGATGAATCGTGAACGTCTTGCCACAGGAATGATGGGATTGGGACTCGGCGAAATCGCTTACCAGAACGCGCTTTCATGGGCACGAGAGCGCCGCCAGGGACGTGATATTGCTGGTATCCGCGATCCAGATCAACCTGCAGACAATATCCTTGTTCACCCCGATGTTCGTCGAATGTTACTCATAGCCAAGGTCAACAACGAGGGCTGCCGTGCCCTTGGAGTCTGGGTCGGGATATTGCTCGATCAGATGCACAGCGAGGATGACGATATCCGCGAGCGTGCGCAAGCTCTAATCTCACTATTGACACCTGTCGTCAAAGCCCATTTCACCGATCTCGGCTGCGAGACCATCAGCATTTGCATGCAGGTAATGGGTGGTGCAGGGTACTGTAGCGACTTCGGAGTCGAGCAATTTTATCGTGATGTTCGAATATCAAAGATTTGGGAAGGAACGAACGGAATCCAAGCGCTCGACCTCGCTGGCCGCAAAATCACACAAAACCTAGGTAGAAACCTCCGCTACCTGATGTGGCCTCTTGTAGAATTCATTGAGGAGAATCGCGAAATCCCTGAGATGTCCGAATTTAACAAACCCCTGCATAAGGGGGTACGTGGATTGCAGCAGCTTACCTTACTCATGATTACCGAAGGCATGGCCAATCCTCACTTCCTCGCCGCAGGCGCGACCGATTACTGTCGCTACTTCGCAAACATCATGCTCGCCTATATGTGGGCAAAGATAGCACGTGTCTGCATCGAACAACCAGACTCTGATTTCCACCAGGCTAAACTCGCCAGTGCGCGAGTATTCTTCAAACGAATATACCCTGAAACAGTGGCATTGGGAGCCTCTATCCAGTCAGGTCACAAACACCTCATGGAATATCCAGAGGCGATGATTTGATGCACCAAAGTCGCCGTTTGAAACTTAAACTCAGAGCTCGTCGAGCGGCAGCTTATGCGAAGACACCTGTATATTGGACACCTTCTATTCCAACCGTCCTATCTATTTTATTCACTGTTGAAATATTAGCACTTGCAGTCTTTCCGGAATTAATTGTGAACAGGTTATTTATTGCCGTCGTAGGACTGTCCATTCCCTTCGGTGGATGGCTTATTGTCTATTGGAAGATTTATCTCTCGGTTTTCACGAGTCCTTACGGTTCCTCCACCGAAATCACTGATCCACGCTGGCATCAGTTCAAATTCCTTGGCTGGGGGGGCGAGCAGATGGAAGCATTCATGCTCAAGTCCGAGACACAGTCGACGGATCTCGCACTATATCTGCATGGATATGACTCAAACCTAGGCCGAGGCGAAACTCGCTGCCAGCATCTCGCTTCTTTTGGAATGAATATTGTCAGCCTCGATCAGCGCGGCTTTGGAAAGCAATCAGGTCGCATGGATTGGACACTTCTCAAGGTAATCGCCGACGCCGAAGCAGTGCTCGATGCAGTCCCTCAACAACTCGGTTTCACGCCTGACAGACTTCTAATCTACGGACACTCGATGGGTGGATTCATCACCATTCGGTTGGCCAGTCACCAGTCCGGATGGTGGGAAGGCTGCCTCATGGGGATCATCCTCGAATCGCCGGTTACGTCATTCCCGAAGATAATAGATGAGAAACTCCCCGGACGAATGGTCATGTCAAAACCATGGGTTAGGCATGTCTTGCGTCGCGAATACGAACGTATCCACCCCGACCTAAACGTGCGCTACGCAAACTCGGAATTACCTTTCTGGGGACTTCCTGAAGTACCGATTCTGACCATTCAGTCGGATAAGGATGAGGTACTTGGAAGAGTCCATTTTGATCTATTGGTCGAGCATCTCGATCCCAATAAGAGTGCTGATTCGCAGATTTGCATCCTTGACATACCGCACACATCGGCGGTGGACATGCAGATCCGTAGGGATGTAGTGGATGAATGGCTGGGACCACGTCTCACTGAAAATAAAGAAGATGATTGAGATGGATTTGAAAAAAAGGTTTGAGAAGGCGATTAAGCGAGTTTGGAGATTGAAGGAGAAACCCGATGAAATGACTCTGCTCAAACTATACGCTCTTTACAAACAGGCTACTGAAGGTGATGCAAAGAGCCCGAGACCGATATCTAAAGGGATGGTAGGTATGGCGAAATGGCGGGCTTGGCGCAAGCTTCGGGGAACCGCCATTGAAGAGGCCATGGAACGTTATTGTACAGTTGTCGACACACTAATGAAATTGGGAAGAAAATCTTTCTCGAGTTGATAGACCCCATCACGAGGATTTACCCATTTTCAAGTCCCTTGTCTTCCATCAGTGACGAAACCCTTCCATCTCCTCATGTAGTCCACAAAGGTCGGACTGAGTCCCTGTTCGATGAGGTGCTCGGGCGTAAATGGTGGTCTTTCTGGGGCATATCCGTCGTCCTCGACCTCAGATGCCCAGTCAGAGTAAGCGATGGCGACCCTTGCCACGCCCACCAAGTCAGCCCCCTCATCCATGACGAACTGGGCATCGGAACCGTCCCATATAGAACCAGTCGAGATTAGAGGTACCTCCTCTCCCAACTCCTCCCTGAACCTGCGCGTGATGGTTCGAGAGTCACCCGGATCCCCTTGGGCTCCAGTGAATGCATCCCAGCAAGAGATGTGAATCATGTCTACGTCCCAGTCGACCATCATGGTGGAAAGCTCCAGACTCTCGGACATGGTTACTCCCACGTCATGCTCGGGCGAGATTCTGACACAGACGAGGAAACCCTCGGATGTCCTGTTCCTAATCTCTCTCAAAACCTCCCTTAGGAATAGTGAACGCCCCTGGAGATCGCCTCCCCAGCGGTCCTCTCTGCGATTGGTCCTGGTCCCCAGGAATTGGCAAATCAGGTAACCATGGGCCCCGTGAACCTCTATTCCATCGAATCCAGCCTTCTCGCATCTTCCGGCAGCCTCTCCGAATGACATTGCTAATTCGTGTATCTCTGAGTCGGAGAGCCCCCTGCACTCCTCTTCCACGCCCTTCTCGTAGTTGGGACTCGCCGAGACTGGCTGCTCCCCGGTTAGCGTCCGTGGCGCCCTAAGGCCTCCGTGAAAAATCTGGACCAGGCTGAGAGCGCCTCTTTCGTTGTACCTATACCCCTAGTTTACACATGAGTATAGTACGGGTACCCATAATTCAAACATTCAGGAAGTAGTGCTTTACTCCAGATTCTTCGGCCCATCCAAGTTTTTCATAAAGTGATTGAGCATTTGTATTATCATCGGTGGTTTCAAGAATCAGACCTTTACAATTTGTTTCTCTAGCCACTAGAACTGCAGATTCCATAAGTTCCTTTGCC